>NZ_JBVJHV010000005.1:285061-575918 GCF_055586645.1 Nocardia sp. NPDC049935
CACCCTCGGCCACCGGCTGCTCACCCTCGGCCACCGGCTGCTCACCCTCGGCCACCGGCTGCTCACCCTCGGCCACCGGCTGCTCACCCTCGGCCACCGGCTGCTCACCCTCGGCCTCGGGCTTACGGCCCTTGCCTTCGGAATCGAGCCTGTCGGGTGCGGGGTCCGCGGCCGGGTCGTTCTCGGCGACGGGGTCGGCGGGGTCGGGACCCGGTCCGTTTTCGGAGTCGGTATCGGAATCGGGATCCGCTTCGGGGCGGGCGGACTCGGGCCCGGTATCGGAGTCGGGGCCGGAATCATCCGGCGGCGAACCCGCGGGGTTGTCGTCGTCGCCGGGACCGTCCAGCATCTCGTGCCACCAGCGGGCCCGGTCCTCGGCCATCCGCGCGACCCAGTCGGCCAGCTCGGCGCGCTGCCCTGCCAGCCAGTTAGCCGGTTCCATATCGGCCAGGAACCGGGCGCTGTCGGCGTCCATGCGGGCCCGCCAGGCGGCTCGGTCCACCTGGGTCAGCCGGAGCCGGTCGAGGCGTTCGCGGGCGTAGCCGAGTTGCCGTTCCGCCTGTTCGGCCCGGAACCGCAGCAGTCCGTCATCGGGCCGGTCGGCCGCCTGCCGGCGCGCCCACGCCAGTTCGTCACGCGCCGCGTCGACGGCGATCTCGGCCCGGCGCAGTTCGATCCAGTCCATGAGTTCGGCATGCGAATTCGGCAGCTCGGGTCCGGGGTCGCCCGGATCTCCCGGCGCGGCCGGTGGCGGGCCGGGCGGAGTACCGCGCCCGTCTCCGCCGGCACCGGGCTCCGGTGTCCCGGAAGGGGTTCCCTGCTCCGCGGGCGCGGCCGGAGCCTCTTCCCCGGCGCCGAGGTTGCCGGGGCCCGCGGTGTCCGGGAGCTCCCCGCCATCTCCGGGGCCGGGAACCGGCGGTTCACCGGGTTCTGCCGGGCCGCCGGCACCGTTCTCCAGTTGCCCGTTCGCGGCAGACGGCATCCCCGGCCGCTCGGCCCGCGCGAACTCGTCGAACAGCCGTACCAGCGATCTGATCCGCTCGGCCCGATCCCGGACCTCGCGGCGCAGCCGGTCGAGTTCGGCGGCCAGTTCGCGGGGGTTCAGGCCTTCGTGGTTCTCGATCCGGCCGTCCCGATAGGCCTCGTAGATCTTGACGAAGGTCGCGTCGTCGGCGTCGGTGAGGTCGACACCGACCAGCCGGGCCCAGTCCCGGTTCGCGGTGGGCCGCTGATCCGGATCGTCGTCGGGAATCCGGTGGCTGTCGGGCCGGGCGGCGGCGTCGGCGACCGCGCGCGCGAAATCGTCGGCGCCGAAGGCCCGGACGGCTCCGGCGATGAGATCGCGCAACCCGCGCATCGCCTCGCGGTCGTGCATCGGGAAACGCCCGTCGGCGACGCGTGGGTCGGCGGTGCGGTCGCCGCGGGGGATATCGGCGAAGGGATCGATATCGAACAGGGCCTGCGCGAATTCGCCGAGGGCGTCACGCACCAGCTCGCTCCGGCCGTCGCGTTCGAGCCGCCGGATCACCTGGAACAGCTTCTTCGGGTCCAGGCCGCCGGGGTCCACGGCGAATACCCGGCGGCCGTTGGGTCCGTCGACGTATCCGGGCGGCAGCAGAGCCGCGATCCGGCGATCGACCCCGGCCCGCTCGGCGGCCCGCCGGCTGGACATCTTCTGCCCCAGCTCCTCGGAGACCAGTCGCCGGGCCAGCCGGTCACGCGCCGCGTCGACCGCGGCCGCGTCGATCTCGCGCAACCGTTTCGCGTAATCGGTGAGATCGCCGAAGCGCTGGGCGCGCAGGGCCCGG
The DNA here is from genome assembly GCF_055586645.1 of Nocardia sp. NPDC049935. NCBI lineage: Bacteria > Bacillati > Actinomycetota > Actinomycetes > Mycobacteriales > Nocardiaceae > Nocardia > Nocardia sp. NPDC049935. Next base: position 286,870 of record NZ_JBVJHV010000005.1, read on the forward strand.
CGGCGGCCCCGATCGGCCAGACCGTCGGCGAGGGTCTCCGGTGTGAGCGTCCGCTCCGGCGCGTCCGGGTCCGGCACCAGGTCCAGGCCGAGACGCGTCGCGAGCCGACTGCGCGCATCGGTGAGTTCGTTGAAGAGTTCGATATCGGTGGCCGAGCGGATGAAATCGGCCAGCGCCTCGAGCTGCACCGCCCGGACCGCGTTGTCCAGCAGCAGGTCGGCCACGATCCGGTGCACGTTCTCCGGCGTCACATCGCCGGGCCCGAAGCCGAATTCGCGCAGCACCCCGGCGATCTCGGCGGCCACCTGCGGCAGCGGTCGCGGCGGTGGATCGCCGAGCGCGGCCCGATGGGCCTCCGGCGAGCCGATGACCTGACGCCACGAACCGTCCTCGTCCCGGACCAGCAGCACTTCGAGTTCGCGGCCCAGGATCGTCTCCCGCAGATACCGCATCGGGGGGATCGGCGCGGGATCGAGAACGGTGTCTCCGGTCCAGTCCTGCCGGACGGTCCGGTAGTCGAGAACCAGTTCCCCGGTATCGAGTCGGCGCTGCAGGGTGCGGTCGGCGGCGAGGGCGTCGGCCAGTACCTGGTCGCGGTCGCGCGGCCCGTCCACCACGACCAGCCGGTCCGGCTGCCCGTCCCCGCCCGGGATCCGCACGAGCTGCCGGCCGAGCAGATCACCCACCGGATCCCCGAGTTCGGGATCGGGCAGCGTCCGCCGGGCCAGGTCGACGAATTCGGCGACCCGTTGCGAGCGGGCCACGTTCTCGGCCCGCAACCGGTCGAGCAGGCGCTCCGGATCGTTCAGCAGATCCTCGAGCGAGAGGTCCCGCATGGCGGCCCAGCTCGCCAGTTCGTCGCGGATCTGGTCGCGCCGCAGCGCGTTCTCGAAGAACCGGCGCAGCCCTTGGTCGCGACCCAGTTCGTAGCCGTCACCCCACATGGGGAGCTGGTCGGCGCCGTTCTCCACCGGCAGCAGGCCGAGCAGGCCCGGTTCGTGCCCGAACGCGGCGAGTATTTCGAGCAGGAACCGGCCCATCGGGTTCTGGTCGATGAAGCTGACCTCGTCGAGGAACGGGACCGGCCTGCCGTCCGGGTCGGGGTCGGTGAACCGGCGTGAGCGCGGCCGCGGGCCGGGGTCGTCGAGATCGTCGTCGAAGAAGTCGTCGGGATCTTCTTCGGAGGGCCGGCGGGGCCCCTCGACTTCGTCCGGCGATACCGGGCGCGGCAGTCCCCGTTCGGTATCGGCCCCCGGCTCCGGGTCCCGCATGGTGTACGGGAGGTCCTGTTCGATGCGGTACCGCCGCAGCGCTCCGGCGAGTCCCTCGATGGCACCGGTGGCACGTGCCACCCGGTACTGCTGTTCGTCGATGACCCGGGCCAGCGTCTCCGGACTGTCGTCGGGCAGGTCGATATCGAGCAGCCGCCGGGCCGCGTCCAGCAGGCTCTCCCCGTCGACCGGCGGGCCGACCGGCAGGTCCGCGCCCCGCAGCGCCTGTTCCTCGGCCAATGCGTCGGCGAGCGCGTCGGCCTCGTCGCCGGAGATCACGCCGCGGTCGCGCAGCTCGTCGAGAATCCGCTGCTGCTGTGCGGGATCGGCGTCGGGACGGCCGGCCACCGTCAGCAGATCCCGCAGGGCCTGCCCGGCCGTGATCCGCCCCGAATCGAGATCGGCGAGCAACTGATCGCGCGCCGCGTCGAGCGTGCCGTCGGTGAGCCACGGCTGGTATTCCGCGCCGTCGCCCGGATGCAGCGGGAGGAATTCGCCGGCCGAATCGCGCATCCGTGCCGACAACCGGCCGAAGAGCGGGATGTGTTCGCGGTTGCTGATCCACACCGGTGTCTGCTGGGCGATCCGCAGCAGCGTGGGATCGGGTGGACCGGATTCCGGTGCGGGGCCGATCACCGGGTGGTCGGGATCGGGCGGAGGTGTGGCGGGCGGCGGTGGCGGAGCCGGATTCACCACATCGGGGATACCGGCGACTCCGTCGGCGATCGCCGCCTGCCCGCGACTGTCCCATCCGGACCCGGACGGGTACTTGACCTGCACCTCGCGTTCCGGCCACATCCGCCGGATCGCTTCCAGTTCCCGGCGCAGCGCGGCCAGCCGATCCGGTGTCGCGGAGGGAAGTTCGCCCTGCGGGACGAGCTGCCAGCGGTCCGGCCCGTCGGGCACCAGGTCGAACGCGATGCGCTCGCCGTCGATATCGATCTCGAGCGGCGGGATGATCGTATCGGGATCGACCGGACCGTCCTGCTCGCCGGGATCCTTGTTCTCGGGGCTGTCACCGTCCGGGTCCGGTGGGGGCGCCGTGGAATCCGGTGGCCCGGCCGGGGGTTTCTTCGCGCCGCCGCCCGCGCTCGCCTCGGGCCCGTCACGCGCCGGGTCCTCGTCGCCGGGTTTACGTCCGGCGTCCATGGCATGGCGAGATCCGTCCGGCGCGGGGCCGGTGGTCCGGGTCTGCTCGTCGGCGTGCCGGAGGAGCAGTTCGACCAGTTCCCGGATCGGAGTGATCGACGCCTGATCACGCGATGCCCGGTCGGTGCCGCCCATGATGTATTCGGCGAACGCCTCCGGCACCGCCTCGTGACCGCGCAGCAGACCGTCGTCGTCCAGGCTGTAGCCACTGAGCTGCCGCAGCCATTCGCCGAAGTTGCCGTCGGGAACCTCGGTGGCGCGCAGCAGCAGATGCCGTTCCGCGGTCTTGCTCGCCCGCATCCCGCCCGCGTAGTCGAGGGCGTGCCCGTATTCGTGCACGGCCATCGCGTATACCGGCCGCCGCAGCATGGTCGGCGAGAACTGATGGTTGTCCACCCCTCGGCGCACCTGTCCGACGAAATCGTCGACGCTGGTGGCGTGCCGATAGTTGAGGGTGATGTCCTCGGTGTAGATGGTGCCGGTCTCGCGGTCCAGAGCCGGACCGGCGTCGGCGAGCACACCCTCGGGCCGGTTACCGATACCGAGAGCGCGGATATCGGCCTGCGGGAACTCGCGGTACATATCGGTGATCGCCCGGGCGTATTCGCGCACGATCTCGGGATTCAGATCGGGAAGATCGAATCCGAACACCCGGAATTCGGGATTCCCGGTCGCCTCGCGCATCTGGTCGCGCAGCTTCTCCCCGACCTCTTCCGGACTCAGATCCGACCATTCGTCGCTGTCCGGTGCGCCGAGGAGCTCGGTATCGGACAGGTCCGGTCCGCCGTCGTCCGTATCGTCGCTGTCCGAAACCGGATCGTCGGTATCCGGATCGTCCACGGCCATCCGGCCCCGCTCCCCCGGATCGGGACCGTCCCCCGCCGGCGGTGTGCTCTCACCGGAGTCGTCGCGCGTACCGTCGGTCGGCAGCACTTCCTCCGGCCGGGTGCCGTAATCCGGGATGTCCCGTGGCCCGGTATCGTCCACGGCCGGTCCGTTCTCCGGCGGCGTGCCGTAGTCCGGATCCCGCGCGGGCTCGGCCGGTGGCGCCTCACCCAGCTGCGGGGGAACCGGTGCGGGCCGGTCGAGCACCCGCCACATCGCCTCGTACGCGGCGGTCTCCAGCCCGACGTTCGCGAACCGGATCTGGTCCAGGAACCGCCCGACCGCCGCGCGCGGCGAATTCCGGTCCGCCGCCCGGACCAAGAGATCGTGCAGGCGGACCATATGTGCGCCCGCACCGTCGCGGCCATGGGTCACGACCTGATCGAACGCCTCCTCCAGCGCCCACCCGTGGTCCAGTTCGCCGGAGGTGGTCTCGAAAACGTGCTCGCTGAACTCCGATTTCAACCAGTTGACGTAGCCTTCTTCGCTCGCGTCCCCGAGATTCCGGCTGGAATAGTGCACCCGCAGCGCGTTGTCGACCAGTTTGTGCACCGACTCCCGGCCGGTGATGTCCAGTGCGCGTGCCCACTGCTGTACCGCGTTCGTATACGCCGGCCGCGTCCGCGCACCCGAATCCGGCGCGTGGTAGTACTCGACGGATATCGGCGGCATCGCGAACGCGCCGATATCCTGCGCCGACCGGTCGTCGAACGTGATCACCGCCGGACGTCGCGTCCCGGCGCCCGAATCCGATTCGGGCAAGGTGATCGACAAGTGGTAGCCGTCCCCGAACCCGACGCGCTGGATATCGGCCATCGGATAGCGCCGGGCCATATCCGTCAACCCGCGGGCGATCTCGCGCACAACCGCCGGATGCAATCCGTCGCTGTCGAACCCGAACACCGCCAACTCCGGATTGCCCAGCGCTTCTCGCAGCTCGGCCTGCAGCTTGTCCCCCACCTCGGCGGGTGTGAGCGCGGACCACTCGTCGTTGCGGGGCGCGCCCAGCACCCACTCGGGATGGTCCATCATGACCACGCGACTCAGGTTCACGTCGGGATCGAAGCCACCGGCCCGCGCCTCGATACCGTCCTGGGCCACGAGCAGATCGTGCAGTAGGACGAAAGGCTCGCCTGCCTGGTCTCGGCCGCGAACCATGACCTCGGCGAACGCGTCGATCAGGATCGTATCCGGCTCCCAGCCGGTCCTGCGCCGCGAGACACTGGACGTCTCGAAGATGTCCACCGTGCTCTGCATCCAGTCGAGGAATGCCAGCCGGTGCTGGTCACCCAGCCTGTTGTACGAGTAGTGCTGCGCGAGGGCTTCCCCGACCGAACCTTCGGCGAGCCCGCCGGTGGTGCTGTTCATCACCTCGGCGAACGCACGCGCGGTGCCCCGGTAGGTCGAATGCGGATCGGTCCGGTCACCGGAATCGGCGCGACCGGAGTGCAACCGCAGTGTCCCGTCGACGGGCGCGATCGAGTCGCTTCGATATGAGGGTCCCGGAACTACTTCCACTCCGCGCAAGGCCACCCCCGGATGGCGCGCGGTCAGATCCGCTATCGCGCGGGCGAACTCGCGCACCTGCGCGATATCCACCGATTCCGGCGGACGGGCGGGGTAGCCGTCCATCACCCGGTGGGGCCGGGAGTCGGGTGCAGGCGCCCAGTCGAATCCGCGTACCTCGAAATCCGGGTTCCCGGTTACCGCACGAACATGGTCACGAAGCCTGTCGCCGATCTCCGCCAGTCCCAGCTCCGACCATTGGTCGGTGTCCGGGGTGCCGCGCAATCCGGCCGGATCGGTGTCCCCCGTGTCCTCACCGGGCCGCCCCGGTGAACCGGGCTCCGTTTCGCGGCCGCCGACGCCGGGTTCCAGGCCCAGATCACTCGGCCGCAGCAGGCCCGCCCCGGTATCGAACGCGTCGTAATAGTTGTCCAGCGCCTCCCGCAGCAACGCGCCGTAGATGATCCGTGCGGGTTCGGTGGCGTCGTCGCCGTTGAGGACCACATCCAGAACCGCGTCCGCCAGCATCTCCGTCCGGTTCAGTTCACCGTCGGCGGTGAAGCTGTAGCCGCCGAGCTGGTTCAGCCACACGCTGAACTCGTCCGGATCGAAGCCACCGGTCTTCTCCGTGTAGTACTCGATCAGCAGACGCTCGACCGATCCGAGGGCTTCCGAGCCGTCCGGGAAAACCTCGAGCCCCCGAGCTCGCATACCACCCGCGAAATCAAGCCCGTGGCCCAGTTCGTGAATCGTGGTGGCGAATGCGGGCCGCGCCGCCGAGTTACGCGGCGAATGCATGTTGTGCTCGGACCGCTGCCGCGACGCATAGAACTCCGCCGGGTTCCGTAGCAGCCGCTCGTTGAGCGTGATCGTATCGGTGACGTACCGGCCGATATCGCCGGCATCGAAGCCGTAGTGCGCGAGTCCCCGCACATGCTCCCTGTCGGTAACGGGAGCGATGCGCAGGTTGTGCAGTTCCAGCATCGGGAACCGCGACATCATCAGATCGACGGCACGGGCGATCTCGCGTACCAGCGGGAGATCCAGCGGCGGCACCGCGGGGTCGTCCGGATCGCTGAAGCCGCTGATCTCCCGGAGCGGATACCGCTCGCGGAGGGTGGCGACGATCTCGTCGAGACCCATATCCGACCATTCGTCGTCGATCTCGCCGGCGCGGTCGCGGAAACCCGGAGAATCGGCGCCGTCGCCCGATCTACCATCGGCGGGCGGAATCTCACCGTCCTCGCCGCCCAGGAACCCCGGTCCGTTGTCGCGGCCGCTGTCCTCGTCCCCGGCCGGCAACTGGTTCTCGTTCTGCCGGTCCCCTCCGAGGCCCATGCGGTCCATGAGGCGACCCATCCGCCCCCGGGGCCGTCCTTCGGCGGTGAGCGCGGCGGTGGGATCGTTCAGAACCCCCACGATCCGCTTGACCAGGGCTTCCCGCGTATCCGCGGTCATACCCTCGAAGTACCGGGACAGGACGTTCTGGCTGCCTTCGACACCGAGCGGCGGGGGAACCCGCCAGCCTCCGTGCCCGTCGGGCTCCAGTGACACCGCCAGATGCCCGGCGCCGTAGGGGAAGACCTCCAACCGGTGATGGTTCGGATGCATCCCGTCGCCGAAGACCACGGGAACCTGCCGGGTGTACACATTATGGGCGACATGGGCCGGATGTTCCGGAGGAAGGGACCGGCCCGAGGCCTCCATCCGCCGGTGACCGATCGACAGGAAATCGTCGCGCAGGTCACCGACCGTCCGGGGCCGATGGGTGTTGCGCTGGTCTTCTTTCGTATAGAAGGCGTCGGGACCGAGTTGCTTCAGCCAGTCGCCGAACCCGAGATCCACCTTCCCCTCGGCGCGGAAGCGCAGATAGTGGGCGAGCATCTGGTCCCGCTCGCCCAGCAGGTCGCGCCGGCGGTACGGCCCCTCGGCCGTCGCGCGATTGATGGGCGTGACGACCGGTTCGCCGTTCTCGTCCGCCGTCACCTGCTGATAGTCGAGTCCGTTGGGATGCTTCCAGATCACGTCGCTGTATTCGGGATGCAGCAGCCCGAGTTCGTGCAGCGCGTCGACGTGTTCGCCCGGCCGGGCATAGATCACCAGACGCGGGTGTGGATCGAGGACCCGCAGTACCCGGTCGGTGAGCCGCTCCGGGCGGTCACCCAGGCGCGCGGGCTGGGCGAAGCGGTCCAGTTCACGGTCGACCACCCGCCGCGGCAGATCCGGGTCGGGCTCCGATCCCGAGTTCCGTGCCCGCTCCGCGGGGCCGGCTTCGTGTCGCGCGAAGACTTCTTTCGGGTGCCCCCACGGCACGCCGCCACCCTCGGTGATCGCGCGCACGACATCCTGGGCGATCTCGGCGTCGGCGAGGCCGGTCTTGCGCAGGTAACGCTCCAGCGCCTCGACTCCGGCGCGCCGCGCGGCCTGGTCGGGAGATTCGTCTGCCCCGGTGCGCCGCTGGGCGCGGGCGAGTTCCTTGTCGAAGGCCTTCTTATAGGCGGTTTCGGCCGGGCCCTCCGGCACATACCGGCCGAGATCGCGCAGGGTCCGCAGGTCTTCGATCTCGTCGGCGAGGCGGCGGGCCCGGCGCGACCGATCCTCCGGTGTGTCCTCCGGAATCCGGCGCGGGGTCGGCGGTTCGGCGCCGTCGGCGGTCGAGATCCCGTGCGCGCGATCCCAGACTCCGGCGAAATGTTCCCCCAGTGGGACCCCGCCGACCAGCGGCCCCTGCGCGTCCAGGTGCGCCCGCACGGCCCGGAACCCGGCCCGGTGACCGGCGGAGTAGAACCAGCCGCGTTCACCGCCGAGCGTTCTGCGGGATCCGTAGGCGGATTCGGCGGTCCGGTATCCGTCGACGAACGCATCGGCGTAGATCCGGGCCAATGGATCTGCGGGAGCCGGTTTCGGCGGCCGGACCCGGAGATCGATCAAGTCCCGGAAGGCGAGCGCGTGGGCTTCCGCGACCCGGTCCAGCATCAAGGCGCTGTATTCGTCCCGAGACAGGTTGAGTCGCTCGGCGGCGGGGTCGGCGTCCGCGAACTGATCCGCCATCCGCGCGGCGTAGACGAGTTGCCGCGCGTGCTCGGCGGGTTTGTCACCGGGATGCAGAGTGAGAGTGCGGGTCACCGGGTCGTACCCGGACTCGGCGCCGAGGCGGGGCCGGGACCCCGGGGCACGGTGCACGTCGGCCTCCGGCCCGGAGCCGAGGACGATATCCACACCGTGCCGGTCGAGGGTCCGCTTCACCCAGCCCTCGGTGCCCGTGCCGCCGGTCCGCCACGCGGCTTCGTGCAGTTCGGTGAAGGCCTTCTTCGTGGCCTCGTCCGCGGCGCGCGACAGTTCGGACCCGTCCGGATCGACGCCGGCGCGCGGCGGCGCGGGTGTATCCGGGCCCGGCGCCGGCCGGTCGGCGCCGTGATCGCGCCCGACCGACACCACCCCGGATTCGTCGATATGGATCCGGATCCGCTCCGGTGGGGCGCCGTCGGCGCGCGCGGTGGCGTCGACGGTGTCCCGGGCGACCGTCGCCCGGATCTGCTCCAGCAGGCGGTCCCGCTCACCCGTCACCCGGGTGTGCTCTTCTGTCAGCCCTCCGAGCAGCCGGATATCGGCGGCGGTCGAGGGCAACGACGACAGCCCCGGTCGCGTCGCCAATTCATCGAGAAGCGCACGGTACGAGAGGTTTTCGTACTCCGGACCCAGAGCGAAGACCCGGCTTAGCGATTCCGCGGACCGCGCCCGGGCCGCATCGATACGACCCAGTTCGCGGGCCCGGTCCGCCTGCGCCCGGACCAGCCCCTCCACCTCGCGTGCCGCGGTCAGCGACGACGGAACGTATTCGTCCATATCCGGCGGCCGCGGCGGCGATCGCCGAGGATCCCCGTCCTGCGGGATGGAGCCGGGGTCCGGGATCAGCGGGGAATCGAACAACGGGTGCAGCATCAGCCGGGTCACGGCCTCGGTGACTGCGAATCGGTGCAGGAGTCCGGCATCCGCGTCCGGATCCAGGCGCTGGGTCAGCGCGTCCGGTCCACCGGCGGCCGCGATCTCCCTATCCGCCCGGTGCAACCGGTCGTCCAGACCGGACACCGACTCCACCGCCGCTTTCAGCGCTTCGACGCGTTCGGCGTGCTCGGCGACCCGGTCGGCCCGCATGGTCCGGTCGAGAAGCCGGTCGACCGTCCGGTCCGTATCCGCCGGAGTCGCCACGTCCCCGGGATCGACGCTCAGCGCCGCCAGCAGAGCATCGCGGTCGGCGACGGCAGCATCGCGGATCGCGGCGATCTCGTCCCGGCGCGCGGTGAGGCGGTCGGCCTCGGCTGCCCGGGTATCCGCTGGGACGCCGGTGGAGTCGTAGGGAACGCCGTCGGTGGCGTACCGGACCGCGGCGTCGTAGGCGTCGAGGTACGCGTCGTCGAGCAGGCGCCGGTATTCGGCATCGATCGGATCGGCCAGGCCGGGGGCGGAGATTTCGTACCCGGCCCGGCTCATATCCCGCCGGAACTCGGCCTGCCGGCCGAACGCCTCGCCCTCGACACGGGCCCAGGCGGCCGCGTGTTCGGTCCCGGACAGCTCCCGGATTCTGGAAGGTGTCACCTCCACCCGGCCCTGCAGGACGGCTTCGGCGAGCGTCGCCGCCCGGACCACCGCGGCCGCCTGCCCGATTTCGCCGCGTCCACCGGATCCGATGAACACCTCCATCGTCCGGCCGTCGAACTCGTCCGCGCGACCCGAATCGGTGCCCGGCTCCTCGAACCGGACGGTCGCCCCCGCCTCCCGCAGCACCCGGAGTGCGTGCCGGCCGACTTCACTGTGCGTGAGGACCTCCCGCACCTGCGCGGCCGCCGAATCGCGGGAGAACTGCCAGCCGTCGAGCCTGCCGTCCGGTGAGCGCGTCAGGTCCAAGGCGGTTCGGTCCGGCGCGGGCGCACCCCGGTCCGCGTCGTCTCCGGTCTCCGGGTCCGCATCGTTGTTCCGGCCGGCGTCGACTCCGGTCGGATCGGGTGGTCCCGGTCCTTGCGTCGCCGGGCCCGGGGTGCCGAGCTCGGGACTATCGAACCAGCCGAAAGTGGTCCGCGGCGTCTCTTCGGCCGACCCGACCAACAGGTCGTAGATGATCCGTACCGGGCTGTCGGGAGCGGGTGCCCCGGATCCGTCCGGGTCGAACCGGTTCATCGTCACGGCGAGGAAGGCTTCCGCCAGCGCCTCGGCGGGGTTGAGATGGGGGCTTCGGGGATGGAAGCTGTAGCCGCTGAGCGATTCCCGCAACCAGGTGAAATAGTCGTCGACGCTCGTGGCGTCCGGATGGCGCCGGAAGAACTCCCGCAGCAGGTGACCGTTGAGTTCACGACGCGCGGCGTGGTCGCCGGCGGCATCGAGGACATGGCCGAACTCGTGCACCGCGCGCGCATAGGCCGGACGGTGCCGTACCGCGTCGGGAAACCACTTGGTATCGGCGTTGTAGTCGGTGGCACGGCGGACCTCGGCGGGGTCACCGGCCATGAAGGCGTTGAACTCGATCGCGTCGGCACGCCGGACACCGCCGTCGAGTGTCCAGCGGGTGTGGCCGAACACGCCCATCCGCATCCCGCCCCGGAAACCCACCGAGTTCAGTTGCGCCGACGGGTGCGCGGTGAACATATCGACCAGCGCCCGGGCGTATTCGCGGGCCACCTCCGGATGTACTTCCGGCCGGTCGAACCCGTACACCTCGAAGCGAGGGTTACCGGTGATCGCGCGCAGTTCGTCCCGCAACCGCGCGCCGACCTCGTCCGCGGACAGGCCGGACCAGGCATCGTTGTCGGGGGCGCCGAGCAGTTCGGTATCCGACGGGCGATCGGCCCCGTCCACGATCGGCAGTTCCTGGGTATCGGCGCCGGACAGCGGCGGCGTGTCCTCCGTACGCGGTGCGGGCCGGGTGCTGTCCCGGTTCTCCCCTCCGCTCGTATTCGGCTCGTCCGCGCCGCCGAGATACCGGGGCCGGAGCAGGGGCGGTTCCGCACCCGAACCGTCGGGAACGAAATGCACGAGCAGATTGTGGATCAGCCTCGCCGCGTCATCGGGGTCGACCGGCCCGTCCGCTTCGTCCGGGCGGCGCATCGTCACATCCGCGAACGCCTCCGCCAACGCCTCCGCCGGGTCCAGTTCGCCGCCGTCCGGCGGGAAGCTGTACTTGCCGAGCGCGCGCCGCAACCAGGCATCGAAATCATCGTGCAGGTTGGCATCCGGATGGTGCATCCGGAAATGCTCCATGAGGTAGCGGTCGACGTATCTGGCCCGGAACCCGCCGGCGGCATCGAGGACATGCCCGAATTCGTGGACCGCCGTGGCGTAGGCGGGTCGGGCGCCCACCCCCTTCGGAAACCAGCCGGACGTCACGTCATGGTCCGCGTCGGCGCGGATCGCGGCCGGGTCGGTGGCATGGAGCACATTGAATTCGATCGACTCCGCGCGCCGGACACCGTTGTCCATCACATATCTGGTGTGACCGTATGTGCCGGGGTCGGCGTCCACGAATCCCACCGAATTCAGGTGTGCCGTGGGGTAGGCGCCGAACATATCGACCATAGCCCGCGCGTATTCGCGTACCACCTCCGGGTGCAGCTCCGGCCGGTCGAACCCGAAAACGTCGAAGTCGGGGTTTCCCGTGATCGCGCGCAACTCGTCGCGCAGCCGCGCACCGACCTCGGCGGGGTCCAGCGCGGACCAGACATCGTCGTCCGGTGCGCCCAGCAGATCGGCGTCGGAACGGGGGTCGAGCAGATCGTCGGGCGATTGCGCATCCGGCAGATCATCCGGTGACCGCGAGACTTCCGGATCCTGCCGGTCGCCCGGAGTCGGCCAGACCGGTCGATCGGCTCCCGGTTCCGGCTCCCGTCCCTGATCGCGGTTCGCGCCGTCCTCGGCGTGTCTTCCGACCCCGCCGATGGTGTCGATCGGGACGGGCTCGCCGTCGCGGGTGAGATCGAAGTGGCGCACCGTGATATCGCCGTTCACCGCGGTCCGCACCTGGTGGTACTCGATCTCCAGGGTTCCGTCGAGGTGGGCTGCCAGCAGATCGTCGCGGGCGCCGCGGAGCGCGCGACCCGCCTCGCTGTCCGGATCCACGCCGCGGGCGCGCATCTGTTCGGGGCTCTCGGTGAGCAGGGTGGCGAGATTCCGGTCCATGGCGAGGGTGCGCCGCAGATACTCCGGTGCGCCCTGCTGCGCGTCGGCGAGCCTCGATCCGCCCAGTGTCGAGCCGACGCCCTTGGCCTCTACCACCAGCAACTTCGGTGGCCGCCCGGGTATCAGGACCGCGACATCGACGACGTTCGCCGCGGTACTCCCACCCTCGAACGGTGTGAGCTGGACAGCGCCGGGATGCAGGGCCGGATCGAGCGCGTAGGCGAGACCGCCGATCTCACCGAGCCGCTGCGAGGTGACGACCTCCTGCCGGACCAGATCCCGGTACTGTTCGGCGCGCTCGTGCAGATCGTCGATCAGGGCCAGCCGCTCGGACCGCTCGCTGTCGGTGAGGCCCTCGTCGTGCTGGATCTGCTGCTCTTCGTAGGCGATCTCGTCGAGAATCTTGTTCGGTGTCAGATACCGCAGATCGGCCAGATCGAGCCGGGCGACGAGCCCCACCTCGACCGCCAGCGCCTGCAGATCCGCCGCGACCCGGTCGTGTTCGGCCTGCAGCGCCATCCGTTCGGCCGATACCGCCGCGAGATCGGCGGCCGCGTCGGGATCGACCGGCCGGTACGGCGCGGACTCGCCCGGCTGCGCCCGATACTGATAACCGCTGCCCTCGGCCAGCGGGTCCGGCACCCAGCCGTGCCGGTCCCGCAGGCGGAAATCGCTGTCCCGCCAGGTTCCGGGCGGGTCGTCACGATGATGCAGCCGCCCGTCGGAGTCGCGGTAGGTGGGATCACCGTCCTCGTCGGACCGATCGCGGCCGGAATCGGTCCCGGATTCCGGCGGTGCCCGCCGTCCGGCCTCCGCCTCGTCATCCCGGCGACCGGCACCCTCCTCATCGTCCCGACGACCGGCACCCTCCTCATCGTCGCGACGATCCTCGTCGTCTCCGCGACGCCCTTCGTTGTCGTCCGGCGAATCCTCGTCGGGCGTGGGCGGATCGGAATCATCGACCGGCAGGTCCGAGATCCGGGTCTTCGGTGTGCGCCGGGCGTTGTCCCAGTGCTCGTCCGCGTCGGCCCGGTGCCCGTCGGCCCTGCGATCGGCGTCGTCGGCGCGATCACGGAAGAGATCGGCGAGGGGCGAGGGACCGTCCTCGCCTGCCCGGTCCGCCATCGCGCGCAGGTACTGCGCACTCAGGCGATCCAGCCGGGACCGCAGATCGGCCGCCTCCGCGTCCCGGCGCGCTGTGTACTGTTCCTCGGATTCCCGGCGCTGCCGGTTCTCGTCGTAGTCGGACTGTCCGTGGCGCAGGTACTCCTCGGACGACGGCCGGACACGGCCGTCGTGGCCGGTGGGACGCAGGATGCGGCCGTTGCCGTCCAGCAGGGTCGCCGAGACCCGGCGTACCTCGGCGGGGGCGTCCGGCGGGAAGCCACGCCGGCGCGACGCCGCGGGATCGGAGATCTCGATGCGGTATTCGCCGGTGAGCGGGTCCATCCGCACTGTCATCGAATAGGCGTGCGCGCCGACACCGTGTTCGTCGGCCGCACCCGCGTATTCGTCGATCACGAACGCGCGCGGCCCCTTACCTGCCGCCACCAGCCGAGGATCGGTGCGCGCGGCCTGCCGCAGCAGTTCGTCGGCGACCCCCTGATGCCGGGCCCGGTCCGGGCCCTGGTCGGGGTAGTCGTAGAGGTTCCCGCCCAGGGCGTCCTGGATATCGGCACGCGACATGCCCTCTGGCCCGCTGGGCTCATCAGGCGGCCTGATCCGGTCGCTATCGGTCTCGGCCCGCAATTCCGCAAGGGTGAGCCGGGCGCATTCGCCGCGATTGTCCGGGTTCTGGGCGCCTTCCGGCTCGTCCGGGTTCCGGTCCGCGGAATCGTCCGGATCGTCGGGCCCGTCGGGATCATCCGGGTCGTCCGGTGAGCGGTCGGCGTCGTCGTCGCGGCCGGTTCGTGCCTCGTCGTCGCGACGGGTGGTCCGGGATTCCGGGTCCCGGTTGCTGCCGCGGGATTCGTTGTCCCGGCGCGAGGAGGAGGTATCGGCGGGATCGCCCACGGGTGTGGGCAGCGGCGGAACCACATCCTCGGGCCCGATCCGGCCGTCCCCGACATCGCCCGGCAGACGTGGTGCGGCCTGGTCGTCGGTCTGCCGGTTGTTCGCGCCCGGGGCCTCGGAATCGGTGCGCCCGGCCCGGATCCGATTCCCTTCGGTTCCCGGGTATGGCGCCCGGTCGGCGGCGCCGGCCCGGTCGCCCGGCCGCGCACGCGACCCGCCATCGGAACTCGCCGACGAGCGGGAGTCACCGGGGGTTCCGGCCTGTGTCCGCGAATCACCGCTTCCACCAGGGGCATTGGTGGCGCCCGGCGCCGCCGGGCTCGAACCGCCCGGCGCCGAACCGGGAACGGACGGCGCCGAGCCGGGAGTGCCCGGGGTGGCGGGCGGGGTGGCACCGGCCGGCGGCGTCGGGCCACCCGCCACCGGCCCGGTCGCCGGGGCGCCCACGATCGGTGTCGGCGAATCGGAGCGCGGGGTCGTGCCGGGCGAACCGTCCGTACCGGATTCGCGCTCGGCCGAGGTCCGGTCGGAGTTCTGCGCGCCCTCGTTCGCACCGTCCTGCCGGCCGGTGGGAACGTCCTGGCTCTCGGACCGGTCCCGGGGCGCGTCCGACTCGGAATCGGCGGCCGCGCCGGTGCGATCCTCCGACCCGTTCCGGTCCGTGGCCGCGGCGCCGGAGTCGGACTGTTCGCCGCCACCGCTGCGATCGGATCCCCCGCTCGAAGCATCCGAATCGGCCGTCGGAGAATCCGACCGGCTGCTGCCGGAATCGCTGTTGTTCGTGGTGTTTCCGGTATCCGGGTCCGACCGGCTCGAACCCTCTCCGGTCCCGGTCTCGCCGTCGGCCCCGGGGCCGTCCTGATTTCCGGCCGGAGAGGTGCCCGGTTCCCCCGAACTCTCCGGATCCGGCCCGTTGTCGCCGGCCGGGTCGTTCACTTCTCCGTTGCCCGAATTCGTATCCAGCCCGGGTGCGCCGTGGTGCCCGTTCACCTGGGAGCCGTCGTCACCCAGACCCGCCCCGGGGCCGTTCCCGTTCCGGGCCGGACTGCTGGTCTGGGTCCCGCCGTCGCCGCCCGGTCCGCCCGAACCGTCACCGCCGCCGGGAAGTCCGCCCACCCGGGTGCCGGGCCCGTTGACCACCTCGTTGATGCGATCCATGAACGAGCGGTCACCGAATTCGTTGCGATAGCCCTCGCTGAACTGGCCGATGCCCCGGTTGCTGTAGAAGTGGTTGGCGCCCACTTTGCTCACACCGGAGGCCAGGCCGTTGGTGGCGCCGGACACCAGCGCCAGCGGGCCGAACTGCTGGGGCAGCGTGGACATGGTCTGTTCCATCGCCTTGTCCCAGCCCTCGGCGGTGAAACCCTCCTGCGCCCAGATCACGGCGAACTGGGTCGGGATGGCCGCCATGGTGCCCGCCAGACCACCGGTGAAACCCGCGACGGTGCCGGTGATCGCGCCGTTGACGTAGTTGCGCAGCATGCCGCCGGTCTGGTTCTGCAGCGCGTTGCCGAGCACATCACCCACCGGACCCGCCGCCGCGCCGCCGGCGGCGGAACTGACCACGGTGACCGCGATCTGGCCGAGGTTGAAATCCGGGCGATGCCCCGCCTCGACCTGGTAGGCCTGGATGCCGACTTCCTGGATGGTGCCCAGAATCGTGTCGATCGCGACGTGGCGGAGCATGAAGCTCACGAATTTGTTCGCGACGATGCGGAAGATCGCCTGCATCACGCGCTGCCCCAGGATGCGCACCGCCACCCGGGTGATCGCGACCGCCGCGGCCTGCACCGCGGGCGCGGTGGGCGGGAAGATCCAGGCCGCCGCGATCTCCGCCGCCAGCAACACCAGCGACGAGATGTACATCAGCTTGGTGTATTCGATCTCGGTGCCGGTCTCGTACGCCGAATCACCGAGTTGCCGGAAGTAGCCCGCCAGCTTCGGGACGGATTGATCGCTGTCGGAACCGTCACCGGAGATGAGGCTGTCGAAAGCCGCGAGCATCTCCTCGACGCCGTCCCCCTCCGGATACGCGTACAGCGACGCGCCTTTCGCGGAGATGATGTCGGAGACGATGTCCTCGAGCGAATCGGCGGCGGTACGCCAGTCGCCGCCGAGCCCCCACATCTCGTCTTCGTTGCCCTCGGGCCATTCCACGCCCGCCAGCCAGGACAGATGCTGCAGCGGCCCCCAGAGCTCGATCATCGCGGGCTACCCGGGCTCACCAGCTGGAGTCGGTAACCGACCCGCCCCGGCCCTTGTCGGTGGGCGCCGGCGCCGCGCTGCCGTCCTCGAAATCCCTGCGGCCCTGGGTCGCCGGCCGCGAAGTCGACGCCGGGACAACCCCGGGGATCTCGATATCGGTCAGGCCGGCGACGAGATCGGTGAGCTTCGGCATCCGGGTGCGCTGGGTGTCCAGCGGCGCCATCAGGTCGGTCGTTCGCTCGGCCACCTCTTTGCACGCACGCTGGGCGGCCTCGATCACCGCTTTGGCGATCTCCGAATAGGTCAGCTCGTCGATATCGTCGGCGAATTTCACATCGACCACGGTGTTGTCCGCGTTGACGGTAACGGTGACCTTCTTACCGCGTGCCGTCGCGCTGGCGCTGAGTTCGGCGCGCTGCTGCTGGATGCGCGCGATCGTGCGCATCTGCTCCTGGACACCGTCCATGATCGCGGCCAGATCGGCCTTGGCTTCTTCGTTTGTCATCGTCGCGCCATTCCCCCGGATCAGCGGAGGCCGTCGCGGTTGCCGTCTTCCATATCCTGCAGATAGTCGGCGCTTTCGACCTGGCCGTCGTGGAACTGCCCCATGGTGCCGGAGACATTGCGGGCGCTGTCGATGAGATTCTTCTTCGACGGCACGTATCCGTTGCCGTCCTGACCGTTGGCGAAGGACTGCCCCAGCGAATCCCCGCCCCACGGTTCACCGCGACCGTCGATGCTCGCGGTGAGCGTGCCGATCACGCCGTTGATCTTGTCGCGGACCCCGCCGGTTTTCCCGGCCGCACGACGAAATGCCTCGTCGTTGTAATCGACTCTGTCGCCCATGATCCCACTCCTCCCGGGCCCTCCCGCGCCGGCGAACCTCATCCGCCGTCGACGATGGCAGCCGGGGAAGAATCCGGTATGACGCGGATATGAACAGGATCTACCCCGCCGGTTTCGAAAAGGAGATGCGATTCCTGCACCAGGGTACGGGTTTTGAGCAGCAGAGGTCGAGCGAGCGACATCGGCCCGCTGGGACAGATGAACTGTAGGCGCGAAACCACAGCCGCGCCACCATGCCGTTTCCCAATTTTGGGAAGTCGTTCACCCCGGGCGACTCGCGGCTACGGGCGGACGGCATGATCGGGAATCATGCGAGCTCTGCTACAGCGAGTGACCTCGGCC
Source organism: Nocardia sp. NPDC049935 (assembly GCF_055586645.1). Lineage (NCBI taxonomy): Bacteria > Bacillati > Actinomycetota > Actinomycetes > Mycobacteriales > Nocardiaceae > Nocardia > Nocardia sp. NPDC049935. The sequence continues at coordinate 304,254 of NZ_JBVJHV010000005.1, forward strand.
CGGGTGACCGTGGACGGCGAGATCGTCGGACGGATCGATCCCGCCCGCAGTGGAATCCGGCACGGACTGCTCGCGCTGGTCGGGGTCACCCATACCGATACCGAGGCGACCGCGCGGGCGATGGCCGAGAAGATCTGGCGGTTGCGCATTCTCGACGGGGAGCGCAGTGCCGCGGACCTGTCGGCCCCCATCCTGGTGGTCAGTCAGTTCACGCTCTACGCCGATACCCGGAAGGGGCGCCGGCCCTCGTGGTCGGCGGCCGCCCCCGGCGCGACCGCCGAACCTCTGGTCGACGCACTCTCCGGCGCACTGGCCGAACTCGGCGCCACCGTCGCCGGCGGCCGATTCGGGGCCCATATGGAGGTCGAACTCGTCAACGACGGCCCGGTCACCGTGCTTCTGGAACTGTGATCCGGCGCCGAGGGCCCCGCCCGCCGGATCGGCCGGTCGTCACGGACGCAGGGTGAGGATCCGCGGTCCGTCCTCGGTCACCGCGACCGTATGCTCCCAGTGCGCCGCCCGCGAGCCGTCGGTGGTGACGACCGTCCAGTCGTCGTCGAGCACCTTGGTGTCGGAGGTGCCCAGGGTCAGCATCGGCTCGATCGCCAGGACCGACCCCACCACCAGCCGCGGACCCTTACCGGGATCGCCCTCATTGGGCAGGAAGGGGTCGAGGTGCATCTCCCGGCCGATCCCGTGGCCGCCGTAACCGTCGACGATGCCGTAGGGCCGGCCGTGCTCGGTCTCCGCGGCGCGGGTACCGAGTTCGATCGCGTGCGAGACATCGGTGAGCCGGTTCTCCGGCAGCATCGCGGCGATACCGGCGACCATCGACTTCTCGGTGGCCTCGCTCAGCAGCCGGTCGGCCTCCGAGAGTTCGCCGACGCCGAATGTCCACGCCGAATCGCCGTGCCAGCCGTCCAGGATGGCGCCACAATCGATGGATACCAGGTCACCGGCGGCCAGCACCTCGTCCGGCGACGGGATACCGTGCACCACCCGGTCGTTGACCGAGGCGCAGATGGAGGCCGGGAAACCGTGGTAGCCCTTGAACGACGGGACCGCGCCCGCGTCCCGGATCACCTGTTCGGCGACCCGGTCCAGATCCAGGGTGCTGACCCCGGGCACGGCGGCCGCGCGGACCGCCACCAGCGCGCGTCCGACGATCGCACCCGCCGCGGCCATGGCGTCGAGCTCGCCGGCCGTGCGGAACGGCACCACCTTCTTGCTCTTACGACCGAAAACCATATCGGGTCAGCTCTCCCTCACCGATGGTGCGACGCCCGGCCCGGCAACCGAATCAACCGGTCGTGGCATTACGGCCCAGCGCCTCGAGGGCCCGGGTGTTGACCTCGTCGACCTCGCCGACACCGTCCACCGTGACGACCAGGCCGTCGTAGTAGTTCAGCAGCGGTTCGGTCTCGTCGCGATAGACGCGCAGCCGGGTCCGGATGGTGTCCTCGTTGTCGTCGGAGCGGCCCCGGGCCAGCATCCGTTCGACCACGGTGTCCTCGGAAACCACGAAGCACAGGACCGCGTCCAGTTCGCTGCCCAGTTCGTCCAGGATCTTGGCCAGCGCATCGGCCTGATCCACCGTGCGGGGATAACCGTCGAGGACGAATCCGCGCGAGGCGTCCGGCTCGCCCACCCGCGACCGGACCATACGGTTGGTCACATCGCTGGGCACCAGTTCACCGGCGTCCATGTACTGCTTCGCTTCGAGACCCAGCGGCGTCTGCTCGCCGATATTCGCGCGGAAGAGATCCCCGGTAGAGATATGTGGTACGCCCAGCTTCTCCGATAGCAGCACGGCTTGAGTGCCCTTGCCCGCTCCCGGCGGCCCGAGTAGTACAACTCTCACTTGAGGAACCCTTCGTAATTGCGATTCATGAGTTGGCTTTCGATCTGCTTCACGGTGTCCAGGCCGACGCTCACCATGATGAGCACTGCGGTACCACCGAACGGCAGATTCTGCGCGCCACCGCCGGAAGCTCCCATATCCAGGAACAGGTTCGGCAGTACGGCGACCAGACCGAGGTAGATGGAGCCGGGCAGGGTGATGCGGCTGAGCACATAGGTCAGATGATCGGCCGTCGGCTTACCGGGGCGGTAGCCCGGGATGAAGCCGCCGAACTTCTTCATCTCGTCGGCGCGTTCCTCCGGGTTGAAGGTGATGGCGACGTAGAAGTAGGTGAAGAAGACAATAAGTCCGAAGTAGATCGCGATGTACACCGGGTTACCGGGATTCACCAGATACTTCTGGATGATCTCCTGCCACCAGCTCGGATCCTCGGCCGTATTCGAGCCGGTGAGCTGGGCGATCAGGTTGGGCAGGTAGAGCAGGGACGAGGCGAAGATGACCGGGATGACGCCGGCCTGGTTCACCTTCAACGGCAGATAGGTCGAGGAGCCGCCGTACATCTTGCGGCCGACCACGCGTTTGGCATATTGCACCGGGATCCGGCGCTGGCCCTGCTCGACGAAGATGACGGCCACGATGATCGCGAAGGCCGCGACGCACACCAGCGCGAAGATCAGGCCGCCGCGGCTGTCGAGGATGTTCTTGCCCTCGCTGGGGATGCGGGCCGCGATACCGGCGAAGATCAGCAGCGACATACCGTTGCCGACGCCGCGTTCGGTGATCTGCTCGCCGAACCACATCACCAGCGCCGCGCCGGCGGTCATCACCAGCACGATGATGATCATGCCGAAGATGCTGGTGTCGGCGAGGATGTCCTGCTGGCAGCCCTGCAACAACTGCCCGCGCGCCGCGAGCGCCACCAGGCCGGTGGCCTGCAGGATCGCCAGCGCGACCGAGAGATAACGCGTGTACTGCGTCATCTTGGTCTGACCGGCCTGGCCCTCTTTGCGCAGTTCCTCGAAACGAGGGATCACCACGGTGAGCAACTGGATGATGATGCTCGCTGTGATGTAGGGCATGATGCCGATCGCGAACACCGACAGCTGCAGTAGCGCACCGCCGGAGAACAGGTTGATCAGCTGGTAGATACCGGCGGAATCACCGCCGGAGACCAGGTCGATGCACTCTTGCACCGCCTTGTAGTCGACGCCGGGCGACGGTAGCGCGGCACCGGCGCGGTACAGCGCCACAAGCCCCAGCGTGAAGAGAATCTTCCGCCGCAAGTCCGAGGTCCGGAAGGCCGTAACGAAGGCGGAAAGCACAGATCCTCCTGGCGAACGACATGGTCAGGCCATGGAATTTTTCAGCGTGTCCCGGTCGGAATCGCCGAACCCATGACGGGTCTTGGCAGACAACACTTGAACTCTAACAGTGGCGCCGGACGAGCCTGCACTCGTCCGGCGCGCTGTCGTCGATACTCCGAGCGTCAGCCCAGTTCGGTGGCGGTGCCACCGGCAGCGGTGATCTTCTCCTTGGCGGAGCCGGAGAACTTGTCCGCGCTGATCTGGACGGCGACGGAGATCTCGCCTTCGCCCAGCACCTTCACCAGCTGATTCTTGCGAACAGCACCCTTGGCGACGAGTTCGTCCTTGCCCACGGTGCCGCCCTCGGGGAACAGCTCCGCGATGGCGCCCACGTTCACGACCTGGTACTCGACCCGGAACGGGTTGGTGAAGCCCTTCAGCTTCGGCAGCCGCATGTGGAGGGGCATCTGCCCGCCCTCGAAGGCGGCCGGCACGTTCTTACGCGCCTTGGTGCCCTTGGTGCCGCGACCCGCGGTCTTACCCTTGGACCCCTCACCACGACCCACGCGGGTCTTATCGGTCTTCGCGCCCGGTGCCGGACGCAGGTGATGCAACTTGATGGTCATGTCAGACCTCCTCAACTGTTACGAGGTGGCGCACGACGTTGATCAGCCCGCGGTTCTGGGCATTGTCCGTACGGACCACCGACTTGCGGATACCCCGCAGGCCGAGGGTGCGCAGGCTGTCCCGCTGATTCTGCTTGGCGCCGATCGAACTCTTGATCTGGGTCACCTTGAGATCTGCCATCGTCAGACTCCTTGTCCGGCACGGGCACGCAGCATGCCCGCGGGAGCGACGTCCTCGAGCGGCAGACCACGGCGGGCCGCGACCTCTTCCGGACGCTGCAGCATCTTGAGCGCGGCAACGGTCGCGTGCACGACGTTGATCGCGTTGTCGCTACCGAGCGACTTGGCCAGGATGTCGTGGATGCCCGCGCATTCCAGCACCGCGCGCGCGGCGCCACCGGCGATCACACCGGTACCCGGGGACGCCGGGCGCAGCATGACCACACCGGCCGCCGCTTCGCCCTGCACCGGATGGGTGATGGTGGAGCCGATCATCGGGACGCGGAAGAAGCCCTTGCGCGCTTCCTCGACACCCTTCTGGATGGCCGCGGGAACTTCCTTGGCCTTGCCGTAGCCGACGCCCACGAGTCCGTTGCCGTCGCCGACGATGACCAGGGCGGTGAAGCTGAAGCGACGGCCACCCTTGACCACCTTGGAGACACGGTTGATCGCTACGACGCGCTCGAGCTGATTCTTCTCGGCCGCATCGTTACGACGGTCGCCGCCACCGCGGCGGTCGCCGCCACCCCGGCGGTTGTCGCGACCCCCGTCGGGGCCGCTCGAATTCTGTCCGGCGGGTCCGTTTCCGCCGTCACGCCGCTGACGTCCCGGCATCAGACGTTCCTTCCGTTCACACAGGTATGTGCAGTCATGTTGGTCATCAGAACTTCAGCCCGCCTTCCCGAGCGGCGTCGGCAAGCGCCGCGATCCGGCCGTGGTAGTCGTGGCCACCGCGGTCGAACACCACGGCCTCCACACCGGCGGCCTTGGCACGCTCGGCGATCAGCTCGCCGACCTTCTTGCCCTTGGCGGTCTTGTCGCCCTCGAGCGCCCGCACGTCGGCCTCGATGGTCGAGGCGGAAGCGAGGGTGTGACCGGCCGCGTCGTCGATCAGCTGCACGTGCAGGTGCCGCGAGGAGCGGTGCACGATCAGCCGGGGACGAGCGCTGGTGCCCTCGATCTTCTTGCGCAGGCGGAAATGGCGACGCGTCTTCGACAGCCGCCGGCGAGTGGAAGCGTCCTTGCCCAGCGGAATCCGCTTGGCCTTCTGATTCTCGGTTTGCGCCATGATCACTTACCCGTCTTTCCGACCTTGCGGCGAACGACCTCACCGGCGTAGCGGATGCCCTTGCCCTTGTACGGGTCGGGCTTGCGCAGTCCGTGGATGACCGCCGAGATCTGGCCGACCTTCTGCTTGTCGATCCCGGATACGGAGAATTTGGTGGGCGTCTCCACCGCGAACGTGATGCCCTCGGGCGCCTCGATCGGCACCGGATGGCTGTAGCCGAGGGCGAACTCGAGGTTGCTGCCCTTCTGCTGCACGCGGTAGCCGACGCCGAAGATTTCCATCTTCTTCTCGTAGCCCTTGGTGACGCCGGTGACCATATTGTCGACCAGCGTCCGGGTCAGGCCGTGCAGCGAACGGCTGCGCCGTTCGTCGTCGGGCCGGCTGAAGACCAGCCGGCCGTCCTCCTGCGCGACGGTGATCGGCTCGGCGACGGTCAGCGACAGCTGTCCCTTCGGGCCCTTCACCGCGATGTCCTGGCCGTTGATGGTCACCTCCACACCGGAGGGGAGCACCACGGGATCTTTACCGATACGCGACATTGTCCGTACCTCCCTTACCAGACGTAGGCGAGGACTTCCCCGCCCACTCGCTGCTGAGCCGCCTGACGGTCGGTGAGCAGGCCGGTCGACGTGGAGATGATCGCCACGCCGAGGCCGCCCAGGACCTTGGGCAGGTTGGTGGATTTCGCGTACACGCGCAGACCGGGCTTGGAGACGCGGCGCAGGCCCTGCAGGCTGCGTTCGCGGCTGGGGCCGTACTTGAGGTCGACGACGAGGTTCTTGCCCACGGTCGCGTCCTCGGTGCGGTAATCGGCGATGTAGCCCTCACGCTTCAGGATCTCGGCGATATTCGCCTTGAGCTTCGAATGCGGGGCCTTCACCTGATCGTGGTACGCCGAGTTGGCGTTGCGCAGACGCGTCAGGAAGTCTGCGATCGGATCGGTCATGGTCATAGTTCGACCTCGACACCTTTCTCGCCGCGGTTCCCATACAACACCCGCGCACAGGGCGTGAGTCGTGGGCCTACAGCAATTCGGCTGGTTCCGGACGGCAGTCGCCGCCGGATGAGTTCGTATCGCCCGGACCGTCCGCGCGGGACCGTCCACGGGCACAGAGGTGCCCTGGCAACCGGTCTAGTGTAGGAGGCGCCCCGCGCTCGGCAAAATCGGGGTCCCCGGCCTGTCGCCGGGCCCGGTCCCACGACGGCGACAGGGGCCCGAGCATCGGCTCGGACCCCTGCGCGGCAGTGCTCGGCGGGCTCACCAGGAACTCTTGTGGACCTCCGACAGTCCGGCGGGCGATTCCTCGATCTCCGGCACGGCGGTTCCGGCGGTCTCACCGGGGGCGTCGGCGCTCAGGCGCATATCGATGCCCTCGATATCCTTCTCCCCCACCCGCACCTGGGCGCTGGCCGGGGCGTACCCGGTGGCGACCACGGTGTAGGCGCCTTCGGCGAGGTTCCCGAAGACATAGGAGCCGTCCGCGCCGGTGGACTGCGTCTCGACCACATTGCCCAGCGAATCGGTGAGTGTGACCAGGGAGTGGGCCAGCGGGCGGCCCCCGCCGGTGACCACACCGGAGACCCGTACGCCCGGGCGCAGCAGCACTTCGACGCGTGCGGTGTCACGACCGGTGACCTGCACCGATACGGCGGTCGGATGGTAGCCGAAGGCGCTCACCGCCAGGGTGAACTCACCTTCCGGAAGACCACCGAGCTCGAAATACCCGGCCGGGTCGGAAACGCCCGCGGCCATCACCTCGCCGCGCAGATCCAGCGCGGTGACCGTGGCCCCGGTGACGGGTGTCCCGTCGCCGGTCCGCGCGACCGTGCCCTCCAGGCCGGCGAGGGTGCTGAGGGTGACGTCGTAGGACACCGGGTTGCTGCCGAGCACCGCGGTGGACGCGTCCGGACGCCGCCCTTCCGCGGAGGCGATCAGCACATAGGAGCCCGGTTCGGGCGCGGCCAGTTCGTAGAACCCGTCCGGCCCGGACAGCGCCCGGCTCAACTGCTGCCCCGCCGGCGAGATCAGGGTGAGCGTCGCACCCGTGACGGCGATACCCCGCCCGTCGTACACGCGCCCGAACAGCACCGATCCGCTACCGGCCGGCTGCGGGGCGGCGGCGCCGTTGGTCGCGGCCACGCCGTTGCGGGTCGCGGGAACCGCGGCCGGAGCTTCGGGCGCGGCATGCCGCGGTCCATGGGTGGCGTCGGCATCGTCGAGCACCCGTTCGGCCTCCACGGACAGACCCGCGGGTGCGGCCGGTACGGCCTCGGCCACGGCGTGCGCCTCGGTCCCGGCAGGCTCGGGCCGCGCTCCCGCCACCGCGGCAGCCGCGGCACGTTTGGCGGTGGGGATGGTCAGGGCGATCAGCGCGGCAGCCGCCGCGACACCACAGCCGATGAGGATGCCGACCTTGAACCCGTTCTCGGTCGGGACGCTGATCCCGCCCGCGAAAGTGGTGCTCATCTCGGCCAGCACGGCGCCGATCGCCGCGGAGGCGACCGACGTGCCGATGGATCGCATCAGGGTGTTGAAGCTGTTGGCCGCGGAAGTCTCGGACACCGGGACGGAGCTCATGATCAGTGCGGGCATGGCGCCATAGGCGAACCCGACACCGAGGCTGATCACGATCGCGCCGACCATGAGGCCCCAGGGCTCCCCCATCAGCGGCACGGATACGCCGTAACCCGCGGCGATGATGACCGCGCCGAAGATCAGCGTGACCTTGGGCCCGGCCAGCGCGGACAGTTTCGCGCTCAGCGGCGAGGCCAGCATCATCATCAGCCCGCCGGGCGCCATCCACAGGCCCATCGCGACCATCGACTGGCCGAGGCCGTAGCCGGTGGCCTCCGGCAGCTGCAGCAGCTGCGGGAAGACCAGCGCCTGCGAGAACATCGACATACCGATCACGATCGAGGCGGCGTTGGTGAGCAGCACCCGCGGCCGCGCCGTCACCCGCAGGTCGACCAGCGGGTCACGCATCCGCAGTTCCCACATGCCCCACACCAGCAGCACCACGACCGCGGCGACGAACAGCGAAATGGTGGTGACACTGGTCCAGCCCCAGCTCGCGCCCTTGGACACCGCGAGCAGCAGGCAGACCAGCGCGGCGCCCAGGCCGATCGCACCCAGGAAGTCGAACCGGCCGCGTTCGGCCCGGGGCGGGGTGGACGGCACCACCATGAAGATCAGCAGACCCGCGACCACGCCCAGCGCCGCGACGCCCCAGAACAGGTAGCGCCAGCTGCTGTACTCGACGACGGCCGCCGCCAGCGGCAGCCCCAGCGCGCCACCCACACCGAGGGAGGAGCTGATGAGCGCGATCCCGGAGCCGAGTTTGGCCGGCGGCAGCAGATCACGCAGCGCCGCGATCCCCACCGGGATCAGGCCCACGCCCATCCCCTGCAGGCCGCGGCCGATGAGCATCGGCCACAGCGACGAGGAGACGGCGCAGATCACCGAGCCGATGACCAGCGGCACCACCGATCCCACCAGGACCGGCCGCTTGCCGAGGAGATCACCCAGCCGGCCCGCGACCGGGGTGGTGACCGCGCTCGCCAGCAGGCTCGCGGTGACCACCCAGGTCGCGTTCGACGGTTCGGTGTCCAGGATTTCCGGCAGCTGCCCGAGCAACGGCATCACCAGGGTCTGCGTCAGCGACGCCACGATCCCGGCGAAAGCGAGCACCGCCAGTACCGCCGCGGGGCGGACGACGGGTTCGGTTTTGGTCACGAGCCTGCTCCTCAGCAAGAGTGAATTCAGTCGATGTGCATAATACACATAACATGCATGATGCAATCTAACCAATTCGGACAGCTCCCCGAGGTGGCGATCCCGGGCCATTGCCAGCACAATCTGTTCCCTGATGCCGACGGCCGGGGAGGACACGATGGATCAGGCGACAGGTGAGCCGTTCGGCCGCTACCGGTTGCTGGAGAAGATCGGCGAGGGCGGGATGGGCCAGGTGTTCCGCGCCCACGACACCGTGACCGACCGCACCGTCGCGATCAAGGTATTGCCCGCGCATCTCGGCGCCGATACCGGCTACCGGGAGCGCTTCCGCCGGGAAGCTCACGCCGCGGCCCGGCTACGGGAACCCCATATCGTGCCGATCCACGACTTCGGCGAAATCGACGGCCGCCTCTTCCTCGATATGCGGATCGTCGACGGTATCGATCTGAAGGCCGTCCTGGCCCGCACCGGGCCACTCGCCCCGGACCGCGCCGTGCGGATCGTCGAACAGATCGCGGCGGCCCTCGACGCCGCGCACGCCGACGGCGTGGTGCACCGCGATGTCAAACCCTCCAACATCCTGCTCACCGACCACGATTTCGCCTACCTCATCGATTTCGGAATCGCCCGGGCCACCTCCGATACCGGGATGACCACCGCCGGTACCACTATCGGCACCGTGGCGTATATGTCGCCGGAGCGATTCACGGCGGGCCGTGCCGATGCCCGCGCCGATGTCTACGCGCTCACCTGCGTCCTCTACGAATTCCTCATCGGGAGCACTCCATTCCCCGGCGACGCCATGGAACAGCAGATCGCCGCCCATCTCACCGCCGCGCCGCCCCGGCCCGGAGCGGCGCGACCCGAACTGCAGCCGTTCGACGCGGTCATCGCCGCCGGCATGAACAAGGATCCCGATCGCCGATATGCCACGGCACGAGACCTCGCGGCCGCCGCGCGACAGGCAGCCGAGCGTCTCACGGCCGGGCACCCACCTCACGCGGTCGTCGATCCGCAACCGGCCCGCTTTTCGCGAACCGCCGCCACCGCTGTCGCTCCGGTTTCGGCATCGGCCACCACCGAACGCCGATCGCCGCACCCATCAGTCGCGGATTACGCCGGATCGGAAGCCGTGGCCGCCGCGGCCCCGTTGGTCCCCACCAATATGCCGACCGGCGCGGGCCCATCACCGTCCGGCGCGAGCGCCGCCCGGGAAACCGCAACCCAGCCGCCCAGCCGATCGATCGCCGGTTACGCCCTCGTCGTACTCGCCCTCGTGCTCGTTGTCGTCGTCGCCGTCTCCATCACCCGCCACGACACCGAATCTCCCGGGTCCGAGATCACGGCCACGTTCGATATCGACCGCGCGGCATACGAGATCGCCGTGAACCCGGCCGATCACACCCTCTACCTCACCAACGCGACCGACGGCGCGGTGTCGGTGGTCGATACCGGCTCCCGCACGGTCACCGGGGTCCTCCAGACCGGAGAGAAGGTCGAACAGCTGGCGTTCGATCCGCGGTCGAACGTCCTGTACGCCGCAGGGGAGACCGAGGTCGCGTTCCTCGATCCCGGTACCCGGACCAACACCGCCGCCGTTCCGATACCCTGCCGGCCGACTTCCCTGGTTCCCGATTCCGAGGCCGAGGCCCTTTACGTCGTCTGCTCGGACAGCGTCACCGTCCTGGACAGCCGGGCCCGCACCGTGGTCGCGACGGTACCGATCGACGGCCGCTACAACACGAAGGCCGCCCTCGATCCGGCCCTCGGAGCCCTCTACCTGACCACCGACGACGGTCTGGCCGTTTTCGACACCCGCACGCGCACTTTCACCTCCCCGATCACCTTCGACGAGGATTCGCGCCCACTCGACCTCGCCGTCGACCCGGAAACCCATACGATCTGCGTCACCGAGACGACCACCCCCACCGGCAGCACCAGTGACGAACGCTCGGCAACGATCGTCGACGGCAGATCCCGCACGATCATCGGGGTCGTTCCGGTCGCGGGGAATGCGCTCGATGTGGCGATCGCCCCGACAACCCACACCGCCTACGTCGTCAACTACGACAACGTCGTCGCCATCGATCTCGGCACCCGCAGCGAAATCGCGGTGGTCGACCTGTTCTCGATGACCAGCAACTACACCCAGGACATCGCGGTTGACACCGCCACCGGCACTGCCTACATCACCCACGGCGATGCCGAGCGCACGCCCGTCACCGCGGTCGGCCGGGTGTCGTGACGGCGCCGCGTGGACATGCGGTCAGGCCGCGAAGCGCTCGGCCGCCGTACGTGCGGCGGTGATCTCCGCCGCGCGGCAGCCCAGGAGTCGCAGCACACCCTCGGCCACCCCCACGGCGACCCCGGCCACATCCCGTTCGCCCTCGGGGGGCCGGGACTGGATCACGCTCTCCACCAGTCCGCAGACCAGCCGGGTGGTCAATTCCTCGGAGCCGGCGCGGCGGCCGGTCCGGGTGATGAGGTCGCGGTAGGCGCTCCACAACTGGTCACGATGACCGCGAACTCCGGCGAAATGGTCACCGGTCACCTCGGGAAGCAGGAACAGGGCGCCCATATTGTGCGGGTCCTCCAGGAGCACCCGGACGTCGAGGTGGCAGAGCGCCCACAGTCCGGCTTCCGGCGGGAGATCCGCTTCCCGTAATCGCGCCGCGACCGTGAGCGCGGGCCGGACCGTCTGTTCCAGCAGGACGGTGAGTATTTCCTCTTTACCGCGGAAATGGTTGTACACCGACGCCTGCCGGATACCGGCCGCCTCGGCGATGGCCCGGGTGCTGGTGGCCGCGTAGCCGCGCCGCCCGAACAACCGCGCCGCCGCCGTGAGGACATCGGCGCGGGTATCGGAACCCGATCGCGAGGGCCCGCTGGCGCGTGGTCGCCCGACGCGGCGCTTCGGTGCTGTCACGGCTGTACTTCCCACCTCCGTCACCGTCCGATCCTCGCATACCGCCCAGGTCGCCGAAACGTGCTCGTAACCGGAGGCCCAGGGCGTTACCTACGGTGAACAGTGCGGTGACCCGCACGACTCGACCCTGCCGCGTAATTACTGTCAGTTGATCGTAATTACGGAAGGGTGCCGGCGATGACGACCGCGAGACCCGTGCCCGGATGGCCCCACCAGGCCCCGGCCACCGCGCGAATTCCCGGATCCGGTGAGCTCACCGGGGTCTGGCGGCGCACCTGCCTCGAATGGACCGACGGCACCCGCGACACCACCACGGCCGTGACCTGGCTGCAGGCGGGCGGGCACTACGCCGATCTCCGCCGACCCGCGGACCGGCCCGATTTCCGGGCCGTGTCCTGCCTGCGGGACCTGACCCGCCCGCACCTCGAATGGCTTTCCCGCCAGGAGGGTTTCGCCGGGACGCTCGCCACCGACCCCGCGGATCCGGCGGTCTTCACCTGGGCGCGCAGTGTGGATATCGAACCGTTCCACGCCGTCCCCGATACCGGGACGCTGCATATGGAGGCGGACACCCTGGTCGAACGCGGCCGCCTCCAGCCGTATCTCGAACGCTGGCAGCGCGACACACCGAGCGACGCACTACCGGCCGCCGCGCTGACGCTCGTCGAACGCGCCACGGGACGTCACGGCTTCCTGCTGCGCGCCGGCGCCGACTACGCCTACGTACGCGACCGGCCGCCCGTCCGGGACCACGGGCCCGACCTGCCCCGGGCCGTCGCCGCGGCGGACCGGAAGCGCGCCCAGGATCTGGTCGATATCGAGATCTCGATCGGCCGGACCCGCGACGGCTGGCCGATCACCCATTCCAGCCTGCCGTTCCGCGAGCACAGCCCGCTCGACGTGCGGCTCGACTCCGGCGCGGCCCTGCTGCACACCCGCGATATCAGCGCCTCCGGTGCGGCGATGGTCCGCGTCTGGACCGTCGCCGATGCCGACGGCGATCTCCGGAACTTCCCCCGATCCGGCAACGAAAGGCCCCGCATATGACCGGCACCACCGATTTCGCCGCCCTCCCCGTTATCGATATCGGCCCGCTGGTCCACGGCAGCGGCGACGACAAGGCGGCCGTCGCCGCGCGACTCGGCGACGCGGCCCGCACTGTCGGCTTCATGTACCTGACGGGAACCGGGATCGGGCAGCCGCTGATCGACGCGCTACAGGCGGCGGCCACCCGGTTCTTCGCGCTGCCGACGGCCGAGAAGATGGCCGTCTACATCGGAAATTCCACGAATCACCGCGGTTACGTCCCCGAGGGCGAGGAGGTATTCGCCGGCGGCGGAGTGGACAAGAAGGAGGCCTACGACCTCAGTTTCGATCTACCGGCCGACGATCCGCGCTACCTCGCCGGAAATCCCCTGCTGGGCCCCAATCAATGGCCCGACCTGCCCGGTTTCGCCGAGACGGTATCCGCCTACTATTCCGCGGTTTTCGAACTCGGCCGGATCGTGCTCCGCGGTTTCGCGCTGGCCCTGGGCAAACCGGAGACCTACTTCGACCACTACGTCACCGAACCCCCGTCGCAGCTGCGCCTGCTGCACTACCCGGAGGATCTCGACGCCGTCGACAGGCTGGGAATCGGCGCGCACACCGACTACGAATGCTTCACCATCCTGAAACCGACCGCCCCCGGGTTGGAGGTGCTCAACGGCGCCGGGGAATGGATCGACGCGCCACCCGTACCGGACGCGTTCGTCCTCAATATCGGCGACATGCTGGAGTTGTGGACCAACGGCGAATTCGTCGCCACCACCCATCGCGTCCGCAAGGTCACCAGTGAGCGGTATTCGTTTCCGCTGTTCTTCAGTGTCGACTACGACACCGTCGTCGAGCCGCTCCCGGAATTCGTCACCCCCCAACGCCCTGCCCGCCCACCGCTGATCGCGGGCGAACATCTGCACGCGCAGACCGCGCAGAGTTTCACCTATCTCCGCAACCGCCTCGCCGAAGGCGATCTCAGGCTGCCCGACGGCGCGCTGGCCCTGTCCTCGTTCGGCCATACCGCACGCCTTGGAGCCTGATCGCGATGTCCACCGAAACCACCACCGCCGCTGTAGCCGCCCCGCCCTCCGGACCACCGGTCACCGCACCCGACCCGCAGTTCTTCGCCGACCGGATGGGCCGGATCGAACGCTGCGGGATCGAATACATCCCCGAGGAAAACCGGAAATCCACACCCCGCAACCTGACCGCGATCCTGTTCGGCAGCAGTCTCGCGCTGAGCGTCATCATCATCGGGGCGTTCCCGGTGACCTTCGGGCTGAGTTTCGGGCAGGCCGCGACCTCCGTCGTCGCGGGCACGCTGCTGGGGGCGATCCTGCTGGCCCCCATGGGACTGATGGGTCCGCGTACCGGCACCAACAATCCCGTGGCGAGCGGCGCCTTCTTCGGCGTCGCGGGCCGGCTGATCGGTTCCCTGCTGGAGGCGACCGCGGCGCTCGCGTTCGCCGCACTCAGTATCTGGACCGGCGGTGACGCACTGGCGGGCGCCCTGGTCACGGTTTTCCATCTCGACGACACCACGGTGCCCCGGCTGATCGCCTACGCCGTACTCGCGGTGATCGTCACGGCCATCTCGGTGCTCGGCCACGCGAATCTGGTCGCCGCCCAGCGCTTCATGATCCCCACGGCGGGACTGTGCCTGCTGCTCGGATTGTTCGCCTACGGCGGCGATTTCGACCCGTCCTACACGGGGACCGGCGAGTACGCCTTCGGGTCGGCGACCGCCACCTGGATGGCATCGTTCCTGATCACCACCTCGACGATCTCCTCCCTGGGCCCCTATGCCGGGGACTGGACCCGCCATATCGCGCCACGGCTGCACAGCGACCGCGCGATCACCCTGGCGCTGTTCGTCGGCGCCCTGTGTATGGGCATCCCCATGCTGTGGGGCACCTTCACCGCGACCGCCGTACTGGGCGGCGGCGCGGTGACGGCCGAGGACCCCTACGTTCTCGGACTGGTCGCGGGTGCGCCGGCGTGGTTCGTCCCCGCCGTCCTGTATCTGGGTCTGGCCTCGGGCACCGCCCAGGCGGTGATCAACACCTACGGGACCGGACTCGACACTTCCTCGATCGTTCCCCGGCTGAACCGGGTCCAGGCGACCCTGGTCGCGTGCGGGGTATCGGCGGCGCTGGTTTATATCGGGCACTTCTATTCGGCGATCGTCGCGGGTATCAGCGTGTTCCTGCAGGTGCTCACGTGTTTCTCGCTGCCCTGGATCGTGATCGTCGCGATCGGTCACTTCTACCGCCGGGGTTACTACGACGTGGCGGCGCTGCAGGTGTTCAACCAGGGACGACGCGGCGGGATCTACTGGTTCACCGCCGGATTCAACCTGCGCGGGCTACTGGTCTGGATGGTGGCGGCGGCCGTCGGACTGCTGTGTTCGAGCAACGCGTGGTTCATCGGACCGGGCGCGCAGTTGTTCGGCGGTATAGACCTCGGGTTCCTCATCGCCGGAGTGCTCGCGGCCGTTCTGTATCCCCTCGCCCTCATCCGATATCCCGAATCGACGGAGGTGTTCGGCGCGCCGCGGTAGCGGAATCCACGGCCGGAAGCGGTGGTGCGGCGACCGGTCCGCCGCACCACCGCTTATTCCGTTCCCTCGCCCGCCGTGATCCAGCACCATGAGGCGGTGCCGTACACACTCGCCGACCTCCTGCCGTCCGTCGCCGCGTCCTTCGGATCGGATCGCCCCGGCCCGCTGGCGCTCGCCCCCAATCGCGATGTCGTGGTCCTGCTGATCGACGGACTGGGCGCCGGACTCCTGGCCCGGCACCGGGATACCGCGCCGACCCTGGCCGCGCGGATCACCGCCACCCTCGCCGCCGGGTTCCCGGCGACCACCGCGACCAGCCTCAGCAGCCTGGCCCTCGGCGCCCCCTGCGCCACCCACGGCATCATCGGCTACAGCTTCGCTCTACCCGATCCCGGCGGAATACGGCTGTTCAACGCGCTGCGCTGGCGATTCGATTCCGCGACCGGAGACGATGCCCGCGAGGACTTCCCGCCGGAAACCGCGCAGACCGGCACCAGCCTGCTCCAAGACCTCGCCGCGCGCGGCGTGGAGGTGCACTACGTCGTCCCGGAGTATCAGATTCGTTCCGGCCTGACCCGCGCCGCCTTCCGGGCCCCCGGCACCCTGCATCCGGCCGCCACGCTCGACGAAGTGCGCACCGGAATCCTCGAGGTCGCCCGGCATCCGGGAACCGGATCGCGATTCGCCTACGCCTATTTTCCCGATCTGGATTCCACCGGCCACCTGCACGGCCCCGAATCGCCCGAGGCGCTGGCGGTCCTGCGCGATATCGACGCCTTCGTGGCCGGCCTGCTCGCCGAACTACCGGATACCTGCACACTGCTGATCACCGGCGATCACGGAATGATCCACGCCGACACCGTCATCGATCTCGACGCGCGCACCGAGTTGCACCGCGATATCCGGCTGATCGCGGGTGAGGCGCGGGTGCGGCATATCTACCTGGAGCGTCCCGAGGCCGCGGCGGACGCCCTGGCCCGATGGACCGCCGGACTCGCGGGCGGCGCCCGCGTGGTGACCCGGGAACAGGCGCTCGACGAGCAGTGGTTCGGCCCGACCCCGCCCACCCCGGTGATCGCGTCCCGGATCGGCGACCTGCTGGCCGTCGCCGAGAACCGTACGGTGCTGGTACGGCCGGAGCACGAACCGCTGGAGTCGATGATGGTGGGTCATCACGGTGCGTGGACCGACGACGAACAGCTGGTCCCCCTCATCAGCTCGCACCGACCCTTGACCTGAACCATTATTCAGGTTTTAGCGTGACGGTATGCGAACAGAATCCACACCGGACACCGAACCCACGACCCTGCGACAGGTGTTCCCCGACCTGTGGGAGACCCGGGAGTTCGTGGTCCCCGGAGGCCCGCGCACCCACGCCTACCTCTGGACCCCGCCCACCGGCGGGAACATCCTCTTCTACTCCCCCGGCGACGACCGAGATTTCGATGCCCTGGCACAGCTCGGCGGTGTCACCCGCCAGTATCTCAGCCATCAGGACGAAGCCGGTCCGATGCTGCGCGCGGTCACCGGCCGCTTCGGCAGCCGCCTGCACGCGCCCGCGCCGGAAGCGGACGCGATCGGCGCGTTCGCCCCGATCGACGTCCCGCTCGACGGCCGGGCGGTGGACGACGCGGGCATCGACGTGATCCCGACACCCGGCCATTCCCCCGGCAGCACCAGCTATCTGGTTCCCGGTCACGGCGGCCGCACCTACCTGTTCACCGGCGACACCCTGCTGCGCTACGCCGACGGCGTCTGGCGCACGGGTTACATCCCGGGCTACAGCGATAAGGAGGGCCTGTACGCGGCCCTGGACATTTTCGCCGGGCTGACCCCGGATGTGGTGGTGTCCAGCGCCTTCGTCGACGGAGCCGCCGGAGTGCACCGGGTCGAGCCCGGTGCCTGGCCCACCCACCTGGACCAGGCCCGGGCCGGACTGGCATGACCCCGCCCCTCCCGGCCGGGCTCACGGCCGCGCGTGGGAATCCCGGTCCGGACGCGACTCCAGGATCGGCAGCGTGAAGCGTTGCAGCAGTTCGGTTTCGATCTCCGGATCGGCCGGCCACAACAGCAGGGACAGCACCGTGCGGATGAGCCAGGCGGCGGCGACCGGGTCGTCGCGCAGGCCGACGAACTCGGCGGCGATCTCCAGCAGGGCCGGCGAGGCGGCGAAAGTGGTGACGGCCCGCGCGCCGGGATCGGATTCGAGAAAGGCCATGAGCACCGGATCGGCGCGTATTTCCCGGATCGCGACGATGAGCACGGTGTGGACGCGGTCGGCGCCGGTCCGGTCGCTGACCGCCTCGTCGACGACGGCGGTGATACGGGTCGCGGCCCGCGCCATCACGGTCTCCCGCAGCCGCGTCTTACCGCCGGTGTGGCGGTAGACCGTCGCACGGGAGCAGTGCGCGCGCCGCGCCACCGCGTCGATATCGAAATGGTCGAACCCGTGCTGGGCGATCAGGTCCGCCGCCGCGGCGTAGATGTGATCGGCGGCGGTTTCGTGGCGGTCGGTGCCCAGCAGCCAGTCGATTGCCATATCTCAGTATGAGACGAAACCACTCTCCGGATACCGGAAACACACAGGTTGGACCCGGTCCATGAGACATACGCACGGCCGTCGCCGATCCATTTCGTATCGACATCGGTCGCAAGCCTTGCCGGAGGGGAGCCCGCTGGGCGAGCGTTGGGCTCATGCAGGATCTCGGTGACGCCGCGTCCACCGCGCCCCCGGCGCCGGTTTCCGCTTCGACCTGGGCCCGGCGCCGCACGCTGATCGTGTCCTGCCTGGCCGTATCCCTGGTGGTCGCCACCATGGCCGCGCTCTACACCGCGCTACCGGGGATCGCGGTGGACACCGGCGCCGGCCGCACCCAGGCGACCTGGATCATCGACAGCTACACCCTGGCGCTGGCCTGCTTGGTCCTGCCCGCGGGCGCCATCGGTGACCGGTACGGCCGCCGGCTGATGCTGATCATCGGGCTCATCGTGTTCTGCGCCGCCTCCGTCGTATGCCTGCTGACCTTGGACGTCGGCATGCTGATCGGCGCACGCATCGTCGCCGGTGTCGGCGCGGCGCTCGTCATGCCTTCGACGCTGTCGCTGATCACCGCCGGATTTCCGCCGGACGCGGTCGGGCGCGGGATCGGGTTCTGGGCCGGGTTCGCCGGCAGCGGCGGCCTGCTGGGCCTGGTCGGCTCGGGCGCGCTGCTGCAGTGGTGGTCCTGGCAGTCGGTGTTCATCGTCTTGACCGTGAGCGCCGCCCTGCTGGCCGCCGCCGCGTTCACCCTTCCCGAATCGCGCGGTAGCGACCGGCGGCGATTCGATCTGCCGGGAACCGTCGCCATCGTCGTCGCGATCGGGACGTTCGTCGCGGCGCTGATCGAGGTCGGCGAACGGGGCTGGACCGATCCGTTCATCCTCGGCGCGCTGGTGGTCACCGCGGCTGCCGCCACGGCGTTCGTACTGGTCGAACTGCGCTCCCGCAATCCCCTGCTGGATCTGCGGCTGTTCGCGCGCCGCGGATTCGCCTGCGGTTCGGCGTCGGTCACGGTGCAGTTCTTGATCACGTTCGGACTGTTCCTGGTGGTCGTGCAGTATCTGCAACTGGTCCTCGGCTACAGCCCGCTGAAGGCGGCGGTGGCCTGTCTGCCCATGGGTGCGGCCATCGTCGCCCTGGCCGGGGTCGCGCCGCTGCTTACCGCCCGTTTCGGACTCCGGCTCCCGACCACCGCGGGCCTGATACTGATCGGTGTGGCGCTGCTGCTCATGAGCCGCCAGACGCTGGACTCCGGTTATCCGAACCTGCTGGTGGCACTGTCGGTCTTGAGTATCGGACTGGGCCTGGCGGCCGCCCCGGCAACCATCGCGATCATGAGCGATACACCCGCCGAGAAGCACGGTGTCGCCGCGGCGGTCAACGACGCCACCCGCGAAATAGGCGCGGCGATCGGAATCGCGATCGCCGGAACCGTCCTCGGCTCCGGTTACCGGACCACCATCGCCCCCGTCCTGCCCCAACTCCCCGAACCGGCCCGCGAACCGGTGGCCGATTCGCTCGCCGCCACCCTCGAACTCGCCGAACGCGCCGGACCGCAGGCCCAGCCGCTGGTCGACCTCGCGCGGGCGGGTTTCGTCGAGGGTATGCAGCATACGACCCTCGTCATGGCCGCGATCAGCTTCGTCGGCGCGGTGGCTCTGGGCATCTGGGCACCGGGCCGGCCCCGCGGTTCCGAGCGCGCTTGAACGCCGGCGCGGTGCGACCGCCGGGTATCGCCGGCCGCACCGCGTCACGTGCGACGGATCAGCGAATCACCGTCACACTGACCCCGGGCGGTGCGGCCACCGGCTCGTCGATGATCACCCGCAGGGTGGAACCCGGGGCGATCGCGGCCCGTCCCGCGAATTCGGCGATGCTCGCCCCGAGGCGCTGTTTGGCCTCCGGCGTGAAGTTCGGCGGCAGCGCGCCCAGCACCGGCCCGAGGTTCAGGCCGGTGATCGCCCGAGCCTCGGCATCGGTCAGGTCCACCGTGACCGCTTTCGGCGACGGGGTCACCGCCAGCGCCGAAGCCGTACCGCTACCGAAAACGAGGCAGCCGAGCGGGGCGGCGAGGGCGATCAACGGGGTGAGAGGTCTCACGGAATTCATCTCCTGACTTCGTGGGATTCGTTTCTTCACTGGATGATCGGCGCCGGTACGACCGGCGCCGGCGGCGCCGAGGACTCGGGACGCCGTTTCTCGGACACGGGTCGGCCGTGTCGAGAGTCCGAGATGTTCCGGTGTCGAGGGGCTCCTCATCCGCCCGCGGGAAATCCACCGGGCGGGCGCGCAGAACTGTCCCCGGGTGCGGCAGCCGCAGCGGAGGCCACCGTGCACCGTGTACGCGCGGAGGATGCCGGAACTCACCGGAACCGGGAGATAGCCGGCGGCCGGGGCGGACGTTCCCGCTCCCGCCGCCGACCCGTCAGCGACGGGAGACGCAGAGGCGCAGTAACAACACCGATCCGGTGGCGGCGGCGCGGTAGCCGATGAGAGGCGGGCGAGGGCGCCGGTGCGCGGAGCCCGCCGCGCCCAGCAACAGGGCGGCCAGGAGCAGCGCCGCGACCCACAGGTGGTCCATTCGCGGGCGGACCGCCGGTGCGCGCAGGCACGCGTACGGGCAGTGCACCGCGTGCCCGTCCGATTGCCGCGGATCGGACGGCGCGATCGTCACCGCGCCATCCATTGCGGTCGGCAAAGCGACCGGCGAAACCTGCTGAACGTGAATCGATTCGGATCCGGAACTGTCACGGACCTCGAGTGTCAGCACGACCGCGGCGAGCACGAGCAGCAACACCTGCACCAGGCTCGGCCGCCGCGCCATACGAGTCACAGCCGCCGATACTAGGCGACGCCCGGAACATCCGGACATTCACCCCATTACCGGCACTGGGAACGAATCCGGCTCTGCCCCAATGAGACCCGGTCAGCGGCGGTCCGCCCGGGCGGGTGGCTCCGCGGGCCCGGCGGGAGCGCAGCTCGCGACCAGCCCCGCCACGGCACCGCGCAGCCGCCTCCGGATCTCCTCCTCGGCGCGGACGGTGAGTACGAGATGATGGAACATGCCGACCAGCGCCAGCGCCAGCCACTCGGGGTCCGCCGCGGCGCCGATTCGTCCGAGCCGCTGTTCGGCGGCGAGATAGTCGGCCGCCGCCGCCTCGATCGCCTCCAGCCCCGCCGTTTTGGCACCGAGGACCGCGTGGACCCGTTCGACGAGGTCCGGCCGCGCGACGAGAAGCCGGACGAACACCCACACCCGCGACGGCGGCGTCGAGAGGACCGCGTCGCACAGATTCGCCGCGATATCCCCGGTACCGGCCCGCTCGGGAAGCCCGGTCGCTCCCGCCGCGATGAGGAAGGCGCGGTCCACGGCGTAGTCGGCCAGGAAGTTTCCGAGATCGGCGAAATGCGCGTACAGCAACCCGGTGGCGACCCCGGCCTCCGCCGTGACCGCACGACCGCTGAGCCGGCCCGGCCCCTCGCGGACGATCACCCGTTCGGCGGCGGCGAACAGTTGCTGGCGGACTTCCGGTATGGCGACACCTCTGGGCACCCCTCCGAGTCTACGGAACTTGCCGCCAGTATGAGCATGTGCTCATACTAGAGTTTGAGCAACTGCTCATACTTGCCCGGACCCAAGGAGCGGACAGTGACGAACGACCGGACCCCCACCAGCACACCGGCACGAAAGGCGGTGGTGGCGGGCGCCGGGATCGCCGGCCTGGCCACCGCCCTGCGCCTGCACCGGTCGGGCTGGCAGGTACTCGTGGTGGAGCGATCCCCGGCCCGCCGGACAGGCGGCTATATGGTGAATCTGCTCGGCCGCGGCTACGACGCCGCCGACGAACTCGGCCTGCTACCCGATCTGCGCGACCGCGATCTGGGCCTGTTCACCTCGATCCTCGTCACGGCCGACGGCCGGCGGAAGTTCGCCGTCCCGGCGGCATTCGCCCAGGCGGCACTGGGCCCCCGCGCGCTCACCGTATTCCGGGGCGATCTGGAATCCGTGCTGTACGCGGCGGCGCGCGAGGTCGCCGATATCCGGTTCGGTACCACGGTGCGGGCGGTGGAACAGGACAGCGCCGAGGTGCGAATCGAGTTGAGCGACGGCACTTCCGAACGCGCGGACCTACTGGTCGGCGCCGACGGTGTGCACTCCGGAGTGCGCGACGCCGTCTTCGGACCCGAATCCCGATTCCGGGTCGACCTCCGGCACGTGGTCGGAGCGTTCCCGTTGACCCGGGTACCGCGGGGGATTCCGGAGAATTCGGGCACCACGTTCATCGGACCCCGGCGCACCGCGGCCGTGATCAACCTCGGACCGGGACGGTCCTCGGCCTTCTTCACCTACCGGGCCGCCGACCCCGCGGCCGAAATCGCCGCCGGACCGGTATCCGCCCTCACCGCGGCCTTCGGCGATGTGGGAGGCGGCGTGCCCGACGCCCTCGACCGGCTGACACAGGCTCCGGCGGCGGCCTACTTCGATTCGGTGAGCCAGGTGGTCGCGGACTCGTGGAGCCGGGGCCGGGTCGTACTACTGGGCGATGCGGCCTGGTGCGTCTCGCTGTTCGCCGGTCACGGCGCGGCCCTGGCCCTGGCCGGAGCCGGGGAACTCGGCACCGCGCTGGACGAGTACGCCGGTGATATCCCGGCGGCGCTCACGCACTGGGAGGCACGATTGCGGCCCGAGACCGCCAAGCGGCAGGCACTGGCCAGGCGCGGTATGAGCCAGTACGCCCCACCCACCCGGGCCCATATCCGGGCCCGGGATCTGATGATGCGCGCGATCACCCTCCCCGGAATACGCGGCCTGGCCGAACGATCCCTGCAGCGCGCGAACCGGTAATGGATATGAAACACCGGTGAAATTTTGTCTCGATAGTTTCCGGACGCTCGACCAGCTGATTCCGGAGGTACCCATGACCGATTTCCTCGCCCGCGACGCCGCCGAAACTCTCACGCGCGGCCTGGGCCGGCGCGGGTTCCTCCGGGCGGCGGCCGCGGTGGGTGCGGTCGGCGCGGCAGCGACCGCGACCGCCTGTTCCACCGGAAGCGGCGCCACCAACCCTGTTTCGACCTCCTCACCCGCCATACCGTTCAGCGGCGGCGTCCCGATCCTGCAGCCCGGCCAGGGCGATATCCCCGGCGACCACTACCTGCGCTCGGAAGTGGAACAGGTGCTGTGGGGTTATGTGCCCAACGTCCACAGCAAAGAAGTGCTGCGGATGAAATCCGGTGAGACGGTCACGATCGACGCGGTCTCGCACGAGGGCATCCTCGAGGATCAGGGCCGCGACCCCGTCGAGTATTTCGGAGCGAAGGGCGTGGCGAAAGGCGATGTGCTCGCGGACGCCGTCGCGATCGCCGAAGGCTACGACCGCACGCCCCGGGATTTCGACAAGGACGGCCCGCATATCGTCACCGGACCGGTGTTCGTCGAAGGCGCGCGCCCGGGTGATGTGCTGAAGATCGAAACCCTCGCCGCCGTCCCGCGGGTGCCCTACGGCGTCGTATCGAGCCGGCACGGTAAAGGCGCGCTGGCCCGGACCGCGAACGGCGAGGCCCCGGCCGGTATCTCGCTGGAGGAGGTGATGCCGCCGGTGGCCACGGATCGGCGCCACACCGGCGACCCGCGCGACTACGGCAATGTCTCCACCTTCACCGCCATCGAAGAAGGCCTGGGCGTCATGCCCTTCGGCGACGCGAAGGTGCGGTTCCCGCTGCGCCCGTTCATGGGCATGATGGGCGTGGCCTTCTCGCCCGATACCGACCCGAAAGCCGCGTCGGCCAACTCGATTCCCCCGACCCGCGGCGGCGGCAATATCGATATCCGCCTCCTGGGCGCCGGATCGGCCTTCTACCTGCCGGTTTTCGCCGAGGGCGCCCTGTTCTACGTCGGCGACCCCCATATGGCGATGGGCGACGGCGAAGCCGCGCTCACCGCGATGGAGGGGTCGCTGCGCGGTACGTTCCGGCTCACCGTCTGCAAACCGGGTTCCGGCGACGCACCCGAGATCGCGTACAAGTACCCGTTCGGTGAGACCGAGGAATCGTGGATCCCGATCGGCCTGTCCGATCCCGACGGATCACAGAACGGCCAGTCCAGCGATCTGAACGTGGCCATGCGCCGGGCGGTGGTCAACGCCCTCGACTTCCTGGAGCAGGAGAAGGGCATGGACCGGGCGACCGCGTACGCGTACCTCTCCGCCGCGGCCGATTTCACTGTTTCCCAGGTCGTGGACCGCACCGTCGGCGTCCACGGCCAGATCTACAAATCCCACTTCGCCTGACCGGTGCCCCGGCCGCGGAGTTCTTCCGCGGCCGGACAGGACAGCACCCGCGCCCCGGCGCCGACCTGCGTGTTCTATCCACCCTCTATACATGCATACCGAATGTATGTAACTATCGAGAGACCGACAGAGGGAGGAACAATGTCCGACCACAACCAACCCCGGCACGGCGCCATCGCCCATCTGAGCGGCGCGGATATCCGATACCGCGAAACCGGCGAAGGACCGCCGGTCGTCTTCGTCCACGGACTACTCGTCAACTCCGATCTGTGGCGGCATACCGTGCCACCGATCGCCGCGGCCGGATACCGCTGCCTCACCCCGGATTGGCCGCTCGGCTCCCATTCGATCCCGGCCCCCGGCGCCGATCTCACCCCCACCGGCGTCGCGGACCTGATCGCCGAATTCCTCGATCACCTCGACCTCACCGATGTCACGGTCGTCGCCAACGACACCGGCGGCGCCATCACCCAGATCCTGCTGACCCGCCGGCCGGAACGCATCGGCCGCGTGGTCCTCGCGGCGGTGGACTCCTACGAGAGCTTCCTGCCGCAGCCGTTCACCCTGCTACCGCAGGTCGCACGGGTACCGGGAGGGATACGGGTGATGACCGAACTGCTGCGGCCGCGGTCCCTGCACCGCCTCCCGTTCGTATTCGGCCGGCTGACCAAACGCCCGATCCCGCGCGAAACGGTCGACTCCTATCTGCGCCCCGGCATAGAGTCGGCGTCGATCCGGGCCGACCTGCGGCGATTCCTGCGCCACGCGCACCGCGGCTACACGCTGGACGCCGCCACCCGATTCGGTTCGGTCGGCGTGCCGGTACTCGTCGTCTGGGCCCGGGAGGACAAACTGTTCCCGGTCTCCTTCGCCGAGCGTCTGGTCCGCGATCTCCCGCACGCCACCCTGGAACTCGTCGACGACTCCTACACCCTGATCCCCGAAGACCGGCCCGAGTTGCTCGCCGAACGAATCCTGGAGTTCACTCGGCTGCATGCCACGCCGTAGCCAGGAGGACCGCTCCCGCACCACCCGGACCACGCTCGAGGAAACCGGCCGCCGCCTGTTCGCCGAGCGTGGGTTCGCGGGCACCTCCGCGGAACAATTGGTGTCCGAGGCCGGGGTCACGCGGGGCGCCCTGCAACACCACTACGGCGATAAGCGCGGACTCTTCCTCGCGGTCCTGGAACAGCTGGAAGTCGAGATCACCGCGGAAATAGCGCAGTCCCTGCGGGCGGCGCCCGCCGACGACATCCTCGTCGCGATGGCGTCCGGCCTGAACACCTTCCTGGGGATCTGCGAGCGACCGGAGTTCATCCGGATCGCGTTGTTCGACGCCCCGGCGGTCCTGGGCTGGCCGGCCTGGCGCGAACTCGAAGCCCGCCACGGCCTCGGCCTGATCACCACCGAACTGGAACGCGCCCGCGAGTCCGGCCTGATCACCGCCGATGCCGTACCGGTCCTGGCCCAGCTCCTGCTGAGCGCCGTCTCCGAAGCGGGCCTCATCGTCGCCCACGCCGAGGACAGGGAAACCGCCCGCGCCCAAACCCAGCAATCACTGCTACTTCTGGTCAGCGGGCTGCTTCGCACCTGAAACAACATTGCGAGCGCAGCCGTCGGCCGCGAAAGTGGTCCCATGCCCAGCTTCGCCGATTTCGACCGCCGCCACTACCGAACCGTCGATGTCGCAACCGGCTACGACGGTTGGGCGCCCACCTACGAGCAGACCGTCCTCGACCACATGGACCTGGCACTCCTGAACCGGCTGCGGCGGCCGAGCTGGACCGGAATCCGGCGGGCCGCCGATCTCGGCTGCGGTACCGGCCGTACCGCCGCCTGGCTCCGGCAGTACAGCGATGCCCCGATCGACGGAATCGATCTCAGCGAAGGAATGCTCGCCCGCGCGCGGGAACGGAACGTGCACGACACCGTGACGCGCGGCGATGTCCGCACGACCGGATTACCCACGGGGTCCTACGATCTCGTCATCTCCTCGCTGATCGACGAGCATCTCCCCGATCTGGCACCGTTCTACACCGAAGCCCGCCGCCTGATCGCCCCTGGCGGAATCTTCGTACTGGTCAGCTACCACCCGCAGTTCATGATGGTCACCGGCATGCCCACCCACTACACCGGCGACGACGGTGAACCACTCGCGATCTCCACCCACCTGCACACCCTCGGCGACCATGTGACCGCCGGGGTCACGGCCGGATGGCAGCTCGCCGAACTCACCGAATCCTCGATAGACGACACCTGGATCGCCGCCAAACCCACCTGGGTCGCGCTCCGGGGACACCCGTTCACCATGGCCTCGGTCTGGGTGTAGATCTACCGCCGGCCCAGCGGCTACGGCACTCGGCGGCGAGGCACCGGCCGCTCGGGAGGCGATATGCGCGTGTCACCCACGGGACTTGCCAGACGACGTTCCAAGGCGGTGAACGCGGCGATCACCTCGGGGCACTCGAAGGCCCGGTTACGGCGGCCGACGGTGCTGGAAGCACAAGAAGGACCCGAGCCGGGGCTCGGGTCCTTCTGTCGTATGAACTATCCGCCGGGCCGTGGCCCGCCGGGCTCAGCTCACCAGGAGCTCTTGTGCACGCCCGGCAGCTCGCCGCGGTGGGCCATCTCGCGCAGGCACACACGGCACAGGCCGAACTTGCGGTACACCGCGTGCGGCCGGCCGCAGCGCTGGCAGCGGGTGTAGGCGCGCACAGCGAACTTCGGCTTGCGGTTGGCCTTGTTGACCAGTGCTTTCTTGGCCATGTCTCAGTTCTCCTTGAACGGGAAGCCGAGGTGCTTCAGCAGGGCACGGCCTTCTTCGTTGTTGGTCGCGGTGGTGACAACGGTGATGTCCATACCACGCGGACGATCGATCTTGTCCACATCGATCTCGTGGAACATCGACTGCTCGCTCAGACCGAACGTGTAGTTGCCGTTGCCGTCGAACTGCTTGGGCGACAGACCACGGAAGTCGCGGATACGGGGCAGGGCGATCGAGACCAGGCGGTCCAGGAACTCCCACATCCGGTCGCCGCGCAGGGTGACCTTCGCGCCGATCGGCATACCCTCACGCAGTTTGAACTGCGCGATGGACTTGGTGGCCTTGCGGATCTGCGGCTTCTGGCCGGTGATCAGGGCCAGATCGTCGACCGCGCCGTTGATCAGCTTCGCGTCACGGGCGGCGTCGCCGACACCCATGTTCACCACGACCTTGACCACGCCGGGGATCTGCATGACGTTCGGGTAGTTGAACTCGTTGTTCAGCGCATCCTTGATCTCGGCACGGTAGCGCTGCTTGAGCCGGGGCTGCACTTTCTCGGAGGTGGTCATATCAGATGTCCTTCCCGTTCTTACGGGAGATCCGAACCCGCTTGCCGGTTTCTTCGTCGGTGCGGTAGCCGATACGGGTCGGGTTACCGTCCGAGTCGACGACCATCACGTTGGACACGTGAATGGGCGCTTCCTGGGTCACGATGCCGCCCGAGGAGGCGCCACGCAGGTTCGCGGAGTCCGCGACATGCTTCTTGATCCGGTTCACGCCCTCGACCAGGATCCGGTTGTCCTTCGGGAAGGCCTGGATGACCTTGCCCTTGGCGCCCTTGTCCTTGCCCGAGACGACGAGCACGGTATCGCCCTTGTGCACCTTCATGTCAGAGCACCTCCGGGGCCAGCGAAACGATCTTCATGAACTTCTTGTCGCGCAGCTCGCGCCCGACCGGGCCGAAGATGCGGGTGCCGCGCGGGTCGTTGTCCGCCTTGATGAGCACGGCGGCGTTCTCGTCGAAACGGATGTAGGAACCATCCGGACGGCGCCGTTCCTTGGTGGTGCGCACCACGACGGCCTTCACGACGTCACCCCGTTTGACGTTGCCGCCCGGGATGGCGTCTTTCACGGTGGCGACGATGACGTCGCCGATACCGGCATAGCGGCGCGACGAACCACCGAGAACGCGGATGCAGAGAATCTCCTTGGCACCCGTGTTGTCGGCGACGCGCAGCCGCGACTCCTGCTGAATCACTTCAGCCTCCTCGACCTGGACGATAAGCACGCCGGATTGCCGACCCGACGGGCATGGTCTGTCGCCATCCGAACGCGCGCCTACCAGCGGTTCTGCATGATCTCGACGATCAACCACCGGGGGTTCGCGGCCGAATCGCGGGCACCGGGCCCGCAGGCAACCGGTCAAGGATAGCGAATCCGCAGCTCGGACCATAATCCGGGGGGAGATGTGTCCCGGCGCGACGTGAGGGGGCGGCGCCGGTAGCCTCATGGGGCTGGTTCGCCTAGGAGAGGTGCGGGTCCCGCATCGGGGAGAGGTTTCGTATGAAATCGCCGGATCGTCCGTTCGTGCTCGGCCGCCGCTCGTTCCTGATCGCGCTGGGGCTGCTGCCCGCCGCGGGAGCGCTGGTGTCCTGCTCCGAGGACGAAGCGGTCAAGCTGGTCACCGTCGATATGGACGGTTCCGATCCGGCCGTACGCCCGCAGGACGATCTGTACCGGCACGTCAACGGCAAATGGCTGCGCGAGTACCGGCTGCCGCCCGACAAGACTTCCTTCGGCGCGTTCAGCGAGGCCAACGATCGCACCGAACTCCAGCTCAGGGAGATCATCGAGGGCATCCGGGACCCGGAGGACGGCACCGAGGCCCAGCACATCCGTGACCTCTACGACGCCCGGACGAATCTGGACGAGATCGAGAAGCTGGGCCTGACCCCGCTGGACTCGATGTTCGCCGAGATCGAGAACGCGAAGGACAAACCGGCCCTCGCCGAGGTGATGGGCCGGCTGCCGATCGGCGGGCTCATCGGTATCGGGGTGAGTATCGACCAGAAGAACTCCACCGCCTATATCGCCTCGATCGGGCAGTCCGGGCTCGGCCTGGGCGAGCAGTACTACCGCGACCCCCAGTTCGCCGAGCAACTCGCCGGATACCGCACCCTGCTGGAACGCCTGGCGAAGGGCGCCGATCTGCCCGATCCCGCCGGAACGGCCGACCGGCAGATGGCACTGGAGACCAGGATCGCCGCCGCGCACTGGAACAATGTGCGCAATCGCGACGCCGCCGCCACCTACAACGTGTTCGACTGGGACAAGGCCACGGCGCTGGCCCCGCAGTACGACTGGGAACCCTGGCTGAAGGGGATCACCGACCGCCCGAAGGACCTGTTCGCCAAGGTGGTGGTGAATCAGCCGTCCTACGTCACCGAGGCCGGCAAGATCTGGGCCGATACCGATATCGCGATCTGGCGCGACTATCTGAAGCTCGCGGTGATCAAGGCCTACGCACACGTCCTGCCCAAGGAGATCTCGGACGCGAATTTCGATTTCAACGGGCGGCTCATGTCGGGGCTGCAGCAGCGGCCCGAACTGTGGAAGAACGGCGTCGGCACGGTCGACAGCAATCTCGGCGAGCAGCTCGGCAAGCTGTATGTCGACAAACACTTCCCGCCCGAGGCCAAGGAACGCGTCCAGGTGATGGTCGACGATCTGATGGCCGCCTACCGGGAGAATTTCACCGCTTCGAACTGGATGTCGCCGGAGACCCGGCAGGCCTCGATCGAGAAACTCGACAAGATCGGCCTCAAACTGGGATATCCGGATAAATGGACCGACTACTCCGGCCTGAAGGTCACCCGCGGCAAGATCGTGGAATCGCTGCGCGCCATCAATGATTTCGAAGTGAAGCGCTCCTTCGACCGGCTGGGTACCGAGGTCGACAAATCGGAATGGAGCGCTTCGCCGCAGACGGTGAACGCCTACTACTCGGCCGTGACGAACGAGATCGTCTTCCCGGCCGCGTTCCTGCAGCCGCCGTTCTTCGACAAGGATGCCGAGATCGCGGTCAACTACGGCGGCGTCGGCGCGGTCATCGGGCACGAGATCGGCCACGGATTCGACGATCAGGGCTCGAAATTCGACGGTGACGGCAATCAGCGCGATTGGTGGACTCCCGCCGACCGTGCCGCCTTCGACGCGAAGTCGAAACAGCTGATCGACCAGTACAACGCGCTCGTCCCGGAGGGGCTGGCCCCCGAACAGCATGTCAACGGGGAGCTCACCGTCGGCGAGAACCTGGCCGATCTGCGCGGTCTGCAGATCGCACTGGCCGCCTACCGCCTGGCCGAGGAGCGGGCCGGGGTGACCGCCCCCGACTATCACACGATGTTCCTGTCCTATGCGCGCATCTGGCGGTCGAAGATGACCCCGGAGGTCACCGAGCGCCTGCTCGCGAGCGATACCCACGCCCCCGACGAGTTCCGGGTGAACCAGGTGGTCCGCAATATCGCGGAGTTCTACCGGACCTTCGGCGTCGTCGAAGCCGACGCGCTGTTCCTGCCGGAGGACCAGCGCGTCGGCCTGTGAGATCCCGGAGCAGGGAACGACGATCTCCGCGGTACCGGCGGGACCGTGAATCCGAGGACGCCGCGGGCGGCGTTCGTCCGGACACCGACGCACGCTACGGCCGGGCGGCCGTAGCGTGCGGACCCGATAATCGGCGGCAACGGAATCTGGGACATCCCCAACTTAGCTAAGCCTGTCCTATCCTTGACGGGCCGGCCGGTCTGCTGCGGGCGGCCCTGCTGAGGAGGAACTCGACCATGAACACAGCGCGAAAATCGCGGAGCCGGACCGGGGCCGCGCTCGTCACGCTCGCCGGGGCGCTCACCGTGGCGCTCACCGGCTGCGGCGCCTCCGATGCGGGGTCCGCCGCCGAGGGAGTCACCGTCACCCACGCGTACGGCGAAACCGTGGTCGAGGGCACGCCCACCACCATCGTGGCGCTGGGCAACCAGTGGCTCGATACCGTGCAGGCCTTCGGGATCGTGCCGGCGGGCCATATCGACAACGTCTCCGCCCTCACCGGCAGAACCGGTGCGTGGGAACCCGATTCGCTGAAACAGTCCCGGGCGCTCGACACCGGCGGCGATATCGCCGAGCAGGTCGCCGCGCTCGAACCGGATCTCATCCTGGCCGATCCGTTCCTGGCCGACAAGAACCGTTACGACCAGCTGTCCAAGATCGCGCCCACCCCGCCCGCGCTCAGCGACAAGGCCGGGGCGCCGTGGCCGGATCTGGTGACGACTCTCGGCAAGGTGCTGCACCGGGAGGACGACGCGGAACGGCTCGTCTCCGATGTCTGGGCGAAGGTCGACGCGCTCGGCGCCGCCAATCCCGGACTGCGCGGCAAAACCTTCCTGAGCACCTGGCTGGCGGGCCCGACCCAGCTCATGGTGCTCAACGACCCCGACGACGGTTCGGGCGCGCTGTTCACCCGGCTCGGTATGGCCGTTCCGGCCACCGTCCGGGATCTGCCCGCGCAGGGCGGCCGGGTGGCGCTGTCCCCGGAGCGGGCCGGGGAACTCACCGCGGATCTGCTCATCGCGGGATACTCGGCGGGCCAGGACTCCGCCTACCGGCAACTGCCCGGATACGGCGAGCTGCCCGCGGTTCGCAAGGGTTCCGTCGTCTTCCTCGACACCACCGATATCGGCGCCATCAACCAGCCGACCGTGCTCTCGCTGCCCTACATCCTGGACAAGATCGAGCCCGCGCTCGTCGCCGCGGCGAAATAACCACGACCGCCCGGATACCCGCCGCCCGGTGAGCCCGCATCGCTCACCGGGCGGCGCCGTCCGCCGCGCTCGGTCCGCTACGGCCGGAGCGCCTCCGTGGCGACCGCGGTCCGCGCGACCGCGGACCGGTCGTCGATATCGACACCGAATTCGCGCAGGCATATCGCCACCAGATGCGCCGCCAGTCCGCTCACCGTGGGTGCGCGGAACGGGGCCCGCATATCGATCTCGACGCCGAACTCCGCCCGGACCATCGAGATCAGCCGGGTCACCAGCAGCGAATGCCCACCCAGTTCGAAGAACGAATCGTCGGCGCCGATCCGGTCCCGTTCGAAGAGCCGGCCGAACAGTTCGGCGATTCGCCGCTCGGTGGGGGTCTGCGGCTCCCGGAACTCCCGGGCCGAGACGAACTCCGGGGTGGGCAGCGCCTGCCGGTCGAGCTTGCCGTGCGGGGTGAGCGGGATCCGGTCGATCACCGTGAACGTGGCGGGCACCATGTACTCGGGCAATCGGGCGGCGACCCGCTCGCGGAGGGCATCCACGTCGAGTTCGGCCCCGGGCACCGGTACGGGATAGGCGGCCAGGATCCGGCCCAGGACCGGATGCTCGGAGGCCACGACGACCGCGTGCGCCACATCGGGGTGATTGTTGAGCGCCGCCTCGACCTCACCCAGTTCGATCCGGTACCCGCGCACCTTGACCTGTTCGTCGGTGCGGCCGATGAATTCGACCACCCCGTCGGCCCCGCGACGGCCCAGGTCGCCGGTGCGGTACAGACGCCGGCCCGGCCGGAACGGATCGGCCACGAAACGTCCGGCGGTGAGCACGGGCCGGTTCAGGTAGCCACGCGCCAGCTGGTCACCGCCGAGGTAGATCTCGCCGACCACGCCGTTGGGCACCAACTGCAGGGCATCGTCGAGCAGATACAGGAAGACATTGCGGTTCGGCACCCCGATCGGCACGATCCCGGTGCCCTGCGGACCCTCCACCGGCATATGGGTGGCGCAGACCACCGCCTCGGTGGGCCCGTAGTGATTGCGCAGTTGCGCGTCGAACCGGGCCGTGAACCGATCGGCCACCTCGCCGGGCAGCGCCTCCCCGCCCACCGGCATATGCCGCAGCGTGGTCCAGTTGTTGATCTCGGGCACCATCAGGAAGGTGGCCAGCATGGACGGGACCATATGCAGCACCGACACCCCGTGCCGGCTGACCAGTCGGGCGATATAGGGAATATCGCGGTGGGCATCGGGTTTGGGGATCACCACCCGGGCCCCGGCGAACAGGGTCACGAAGATATCCATCAGGGAGGCGTCGAAGCTCACCGAGGTGGACTGCAGGACCCGGTCGTCGGCGTCGAGCTCCCATTCCGCGCTGAAGCCGGACAGATGATCGGCGATCGCCGCATGCGCGACCGCGACGCCTTTGGGCAGGCCGGTGGAGCCGGAGGTGTAGATGACGTAGGCGGTGTTCTCGGGGCGCAGCGGCGCGACCCGGTCGCGGTCGTCCGGATTCACGTCCGGCAACGATGCCGCCGCCGCGACGGCGTC
The DNA here is from genome assembly GCF_055586645.1 of Nocardia sp. NPDC049935. Lineage (NCBI taxonomy): Bacteria > Bacillati > Actinomycetota > Actinomycetes > Mycobacteriales > Nocardiaceae > Nocardia > Nocardia sp. NPDC049935. Next base: position 337,544 of record NZ_JBVJHV010000005.1, read on the forward strand.
GTCGTAGACGGTTTCGGTGAGCAGCAGTCGTGGGCGGGCATCATCCAGCAGGAAGTCGATCCGCTCGGCGGGATAACCCGCGTCGATCGGCAGATACGCCGCCCCCGACTTCAGGATCGCCCAGGCGGCGATCACGAAATCCACCGATGTGTCCACGGCCAGCGCCACGACATCCTCGGGACCGATTCCGGCGCCGATGAGCCAGTGCGCCAGCCTGTTCGCCCGCGTGTTGAGCTCGGCGTAGGTGAGCCGGCTGTCGTCGGAGACCAGCGCGATACGTTGCGGTGTCGCGGCGACCCTGGCCTCCAGCTGCGCCACCAGGGTGGTGTCGACCGGGTCGGCGAGCGAGCCGTGCGACAGGTCGAGGACCGCGGCGCGGTCATCGCCCAGGATGTCGATCTCCGACATCCGGCGGCCGGGATCGTCCACCACGGTGGCGAGGAGCTGCAGATAGTGGTCGAGCAACTGGCCGACGGTGTCCCGGTCGAGATGCCCCAGCCGGTAGGTCGCTTCGATCGTGGTGGCCGGGTCGTCGTCGACGACGGTCAGCTCCAGTTCCTCCTGGGCCACCGCACTGCCGAAAGGTAGTAGAGCAGAGCGGATGCCGGGCAGATCGAATTCCCCCACCGCCGCCCGCTGCCCGAAACTGAGCTGGACCAGCTGCACCAGCCCGTCGCGCCCGGCCGCCCGGCGCGGTCCTACCGCTCGTACGACCCGGTCGATGCCCAGACCCCGATGCGTGAAGGCACCGTCGCAGGCGTGCACGGCGGATCGGAGGTAGTCCGCGAAGGTCGCGTCGCGTTCGGGAGTGGACCGGACGATCACCGTGTTCCCGAAATATCCGATCGGTGCCCGCACGGCACCGGCGGGCCGGTTGCTCACCGGGATCGTGACCAGGAAGTCCCCGGCCGCGGTATAGCGCTGGACGAGAGCCTGGAACCCGGCCAGCAGAACCGTGAACGTCGTGGCCGAGAACTCGGCGCCGACCGCGTGGATCCGGTCCAGCAACGCGTCCGGGATGGTGCGGGTCAGCGTCTCGGCGGCACTGCCCGAACCGGGCGCGCCCGGACGGCCGGGCAGTTCGAGCCGGCTGGGCAGCGGGGTCAGTACCCGGTGCCAGTACTCCAGATCGGCGGCATCGGAGCCGGCGTCGCGCGGAGACGCGGCGGCGAGATCGGCGTACTGCGTGGCGGGTTCGGGCAGCTCGTCACCCCGGTAGGCGGCGCTCACCTCGGCGAGGAACACGGGCCACGACTCGTCGTCCCAGGCGATCTGGTGCGCCGTCAGGATCAGGACGTGGTAGCCGGCACCGATGCGGACCAGGGTCGCACGCAGCGGGTATTCCCGGGCCAGGTCGAACGGGCGCGCGAATTCGCGGCGTGCCAGCACCTCCACCCGCCGATCCCGGGCCGGGGCGGGATGATCGGAGAGATCGTGTTCCTGCCAATCGATTTCGCGATCGCTGCGCGAAACCTGGTACGGCTCACCCGATTCGTCGACGTGATACGTGGTGCGCAGGATGTCATGGCGGGCGACGACCGCGGCGAGGGCGGCCCGCAGACCGGCGGTATCCAGTACACCGCTGAACTTGTGCGCCGCACAGACATTCAGCGTGGTCTCCCCGGGATCGAGACGCTGGACGAACCACATACGACGCTGGGCATCGGAGAGTGGGCGGCGGTACTCGGGAAGATCGTCTGCCATGGCTGTCCTTCGGAATCGCTGCCTACGTTGCTGTCGAGGGAGTTCGAGTGCCGCCGGGCGCCCGTACCGCCCGGCCCGGGCGGAGCCGGCGCGGGCCGGGGACGCTGCCCGTCCGGCCGGATACCGGCGTGCGGACCGACAGCGGATCGGGCGAACAGAGCTTCACTCCAGCGCGGCAGCCGTCGCGGTGGCGCCGCCGGGTGTCAGGCGAAAACGAGCCGGCCCTCCGACGTCCACGTACCCCGTTCGCCGGTGCGGAACAGCCGGCCGCCGGGTTCCAGCGGATCGGGTACGAAGGAGTCGCTCGTGCCCGCGGTACCGACCGCGGCGCCCCCGACGTACACATCACCGATGACGCCCGGCGCCACCGGGCGCAGATCCCGGCCCAGTACCTGGACCCGGGCGCCGGGAATGGGCCGGGTGCGGCCGGTGCCGTCGAAGCAGCCCCTGGTCACGGCACCCGCGTATCCGTCCGTGGTGAAGGCGAAGGTGGCCAGCGACCGCGGTGCGAGGTCGCGCAACCGGCCGGGGAGGTCGGGGGCGGTCGCGGTGCCGGTGATATCCCAGCGGCAGACGGTGGGCAGCGCGGCGGCCGCGGCGGCGATACCGGTGACGGTCGCGAGCGTGCCGGTCACATGGGTGATGCCGTGGTGTTCGATGAGCCGGGCGAGCGCACCCGGGTCGGACCGTTCGTGTTCGTCGGCGATGACCAGGGCCGCGCCGTCGGCGAGGGCCGACAGCAGTTCCACGGCCACCCCCACGTCACTCCAGTCGGCGGCGTAGAGCCGCACGTCGGCGGTGCCGAGGGCACGGTCGGCGCGGACGCTCTTACGTTCGGCGGCCACCGACCGGCGGTCGGCGACCGCGACGGCCAGCGCGGCGACCGGGATGCGCGGCGCGAAGCGATGGGGGCCGGCGAGCACACCGCGACCGGCGGCGTCGCCGAGCAATCCGCCGAGCAGCCGGATCAGCCGGTCGACCGGGGTGCCGACCGGCACCCGGTCGGGGCGCGCGAGCACCTGGAAAAGGGTTCCGTAGGTGAGGGTTTCGGCGCCGAACCGGATGGCGGTACGGCTCTCCGGTACGGATCGGCCGCAGCGCATCAGGTAGGCGATACCGGGCACCGGGGACAATTCCACACCGGTGGTCCATTCCTCCGGAATCCGGATGGGCGAGGACGACGGAGCCTCCGCCGAGGCCGGTTCGCCGATTCGTTCCGGTTCCAGCAGTGTTGTCGGCATAACACGGACTCCTGCGTCGCGGGTACAGCGTATGGTCGAGAGGAATCGGGACTCCCGCACTCCGTCACGGCCATTGGGGAAACCTTAGCATAGGGTAACCTAACCGCGGCTTCGACCTGTCGCAGCCGATCAGCCAGACGATCCGAGGGAGCCGAACCCAGATGAACCAGACCGGGACCCCGTACGTCCTAGCCCGGGAACTGCGCGATATCTCCGAGGAGGTCCGCGCCGCACCGGCACCGCTGGTCCCGTGGTTTCCCGAGCCCTTCACACTGCGTGCCGTGGACGCCGGCGGCGACGACCCGGCCACCATCGCGGGCTGGATGTCGCGCCCGCATCTGGTGCAGACCTGGGAACAGGACTGGCCGGTCGAGCGCTGGCACCGGCACCTGACCGCACAGCTCACCGGCACCTATTCGCTGCCCTGTGTGCTGAGCCTCGACTTCGCCGGTGTGGACCGTCCCGAGCTGGGTGTACGCGATATCGCCTACGTCGAGCTGTACCGGCCGGCCAAGGACGAGATCGCCCGGCTCTACGACGCCGCCCCCACCGATATCGGATTCCATATCGCGACGGCCGACCCCGACCTCACGGGTAAGGGAGTCGTCTCCCGCTGGATGGGATTACTCGGCGAGGCAGTCTGGGATCAGGACCCGGACTGCCGCCGCCTGCTCTGCGAACCCGACTACCGCAACCCCCGGATGCGGCGCGCACTGCTGAAGAACGGCTGGACCGAACTGGGCGAATTCGATATCCGCCCGACCCGCCGGATCGCGCTGCACGTACTGCCCCGCACCCCCGACGACGCTCCCGCCCTGCGGGCCGAACCCGGCGCCCCGAAGGCCGGCTAGCGCGCGGCCGAACCGTTGCGGATCCGCGCGCCGCCCGCGCGGTTCCGCTCCGGTTCGGGGCCCAGCACCCGGTCCGAGAGCTGGCCCAGGCAGCTGAGATTCGGGAAACCCGGCCCCTGCGCCAGCCCGGCGAGATTGGGCAGATACAGCTTGGTGTCCAGACCGGTGACCGCGAGGTCGTAGCCGATGGCCGATTCGAGACGCTGCTGTGTGATCGGCCCGCCGAGCGCCAGTTCGACCAGATCCGCGGCATCGGTGTCGAACAGGTCCAGGAACCACAGCGGATGTCCGCCGGTCGCGTCCACCACCAGATCGAAGGCATGCACCCGGTCGGGCCGGTTCTCGTTGCGCAGCGTGAGCGCGACCCCGCCGTCCTGATCGGCGACCTGCACCACGCGGCCCTGTAGGTGATGCACGCGGGCGTCCCCGAGCAGGTTCTCCTGGACCCGCACCGAGAACACGCCGCGATCGGTGCGCCGCACCACATCCCGGCGTTCTTCGATACTCAGACCGTTCCATTTGGCCGGATCGCTGAACAGGGAGTTCTCGAAATAGCTCTCGCCCCGGGTGTAGATGGTCGCCGCCGGGGAGATCACCGAGACCGTCAGCACCTCGTGGCGGACCAGTTCGTCCATGGCCGAGGCGGCGGTCTCCCCGCCGCCGATCACCGCGGCGCGGGAGGACACCGGCAGTTTCCGGCGCCCGACCAGATCCCAGAAGTCGGCGATACTCAGCATCTTCGGATGGTCGGCCAGCGCCCGGCGGCTGTTGCCGGGGCCGGTGATCATCAGCCGTTCCGCCTCGATCTCGGTCGCGAGGCCGTCGGCGTCGACCACGGTCACCGCCCAGCCGTCCGCGCCCGCCGCCACGGTGCGGACCGCGCCGGAGACGAGTTCGAAATCCGCCTTCTCCGCGACCCACTGCAGATATCGCGCCCAGAGGTGATGCTGCGGGCTGGGCCGGCCCCGGTCGACCCATTCGGCGTAGGTGCCGCGTTCGACCATGAACGCGGTCCAGCTGAAGGCCAGCATGGCCTCGTCGATCTCACGGCTGCGCCCGCGTGCCCAGGTGGAGTGGTACGGGAAGCCGATATCCTTCTCCGGGCTGGTGCCGAGCCGGTGCTGACCGTTGGTCCAGCCCCCACTGGGCAGCCAGTTGCCGCCCACGGCATGGGCTTCCACCACGGTGATATCCGGAGCGGGCAAACCCAGCCGGCGCAGTACGTGCGCTTTCGCGGCCACGGCCATCGCCTTGGGGCCCGCGCCCAGCACCACGAGTCGATTCACCGGAACTCCCATCTCTCGCTACACGCCGGCCGGAGCGCTCACCCGTTCGCCCGACCCGGCGTGCCGGGGAGAGCCTCGGCCACCGAATCACCTTACCTATATTTGCATAGCCTTACCTAAACTTTGATACGAGATAAGTCACTACCGGATCGGGTTTCGGATCGTCTCAGCCCGGCGTGGCGCCCGCCAGCCGCCAGCCGCCGGCCCGCGACCGCTCGTTCCAGAAGTCCGCGTAGCGGCCGCCCAGTTCCAGCAGTTCCGTATGGGTTCCGCGCTCCACGATGCGACCGGCGTCCAGGAACAGGATCTGATCGGCATGGGCGATGGTCGACAACCGGTGCGCGACCACGACCACCGTCTTCCCGCGGGTCACCTCGTGGACACCGCGCACCACCACCGCCTCGTTATGCGGATCCAGTGCGCTGGTCGCCTCGTCGAGCAGCACGATCGGCGCGTCCTTGAGCAGCGCCCGCGCGATCGAGACCCGCTGCCGCTCACCGCCGGACAGCAGCTCGCCGCCCTCCCCCACCGGTGATTCGTACCCCTGCGGCAACCGGTCGGCGATCTCGTCCACACTGGCGGCCACGGCCGCCCGCCGCACCTCGTCCTCGGCCGCGCCGGGCCGGCCGATCCGGATGTTCTCGGCCACCGAACGGTTGAACAGGTAGACGTTCTGGAACACCAGCGAGAGCTGACCGAGCAGCGTTTCCGTGGGCTGGTCGCGGACATCGTGGCCGCTCACCGCGATCCGGCCGGAATCGGCGTCGTAGAACCGGGCCGCCAGCCGCAGCAGTGTCGTCTTCCCGGCCCCGCTCGGCCCGACCACCGCGGTCGTCGTTCCCGGCGCGACCTCGAAGCTGATATCGGAGAGCACGGTCTCGCCGTCGCGGTAGCCGAAACTCACCTCCGCGAACTCGATACCGGGAGCCCCCGGAGTCACCGGTCGATCCGCTTCCGGCAGGGTCGGTTCGGACAGCAACTCGGTTACCCGGCCCACCGACGCGGCCGCCCCACGCAGCCCGGCCGCCAGCTGGGCGGCCTGGTTCAGCGGTTCGATGAAACGCGCGGCGACCGCGATCAGCGCGATGGCGGCCGGTACCGAGATCGATCCGCCGGTCACCCGCTCGACCGCGATATAGGCGAGCACCAGGAAAACCGCCTGCACGCACAGCGCGAAGATCATGAGCCCGGGCACGGAGGTCAGCACCAGCCGGGTGGACGCGGACTTCTGCTCGGCCAGCGCCGCGTCCAGCGCGCGGTTCCCGGAACCGACCGCGCCCAGCGCGCGCAGCACCGGCTGCGCCTGCGCGAATTCCACCACGCGGGCATCGGCCTCGGTCGCGGCCGCGTGGGCGCGGCGATCGGCGGCCGCGTACGACCGCGCCGCGAGACCGTTCACCGCGTAGAGCGCCGGGGCGGCCAGCAGCATCGCCACCGAGATCCGCCAATCGACCAGCAGCATGCCCACCGCGACCCCCAGCGGCACCAGGATGCTGTTGAGCACCTTGGCCACCAGATACGCGAAGGCCTGCTGGATCTCGCGCACGTTCTCCACCGCGAGCCGCGACAGCGGTCCGGCGCCCCGGCTCTCGAACCAGCCCAGCGGAAGGGCGTTGAGGCGGTCACCGATCCGGGTCTGCAGATCGCGCTGCATCCCCACCGCGATCCGCAACGCGAGCACATACTGCAGATATCCGAACACCGACATCGCGGCGACCGCCACCACCATGAGCAGCGTCCAGAACCAGGCGCGCGACATCTCGTCGCCGAACAACGCCTCCAGTACCGGAACCAGCAGCACATAGGCCGCGGCCTGGCACAGCGCCTGCGCGACGATCGCGGCGAACAGCCGCGGCGTGAGCGCGCGGGATTCGCCCGGAACCAGGGTGAGCAGTTTCCGGATCATCGCGCGTCCCCGCTCTCCACCGCGTCGACCGCACCGATCGCGGCCTCGTTGATCTCCCATAACCGCTGATAGGTCCCGCCCGCGGTGCGTAGTTCCTCGTGCCGGCCCTGTTCCACCAGGGTTCCGTTCTCCAGGACCAGGATCCGGTCCACACCGGTGACGGTGTGCAGCCGGTGCGCGATCACCAGGACGGTCCGCCCGGCCACCAGTTCGGCCAGCGCGTCCTGTACGGCCGCCTCGGATTCGGGGTCGGCGAAGGCGGTCGCCTCGTCCAGGACGAGAACCGGGGTATCGGCCAGCAGTGTGCGGGCGATCGAAAGCCGCTGCGCCTCACCACCGGACAGGGTGGCGTCCACGCCGATCTCGGAGTCGTAGCCGCGCGGCAGCGCGAGGATCCGTTCGTGGATCCGGGCGGCGCGGGCGGCCGTCTCCAGCGCCGCGTCGTCGGCCTCCGGCCGGGCCAGCAGCAGGTTCTCCCGGATCGAACCCCGGATCAGCCGGACATCCTGGAAGACGAAACCCACCGTGCGATACAGCTCGTCGCTGGTGAAGTCACGGATATCGCGGCCCCCGATGGTGATCCGGCCGGTATTCACGTCGTAGAAGCGGGGCAGCAGCTTCGCCAGGGTGGATTTACCCGATCCACTGGGGCCGACCAGCGCGGTGAGGGTTCCGGGACGCAGTTCGAGGTCGATATCGCGCAGCACCCGATGATCCTCGCGATAGCCGAAACCCACCCCGGCGAAGCGGACCAGGCCGGATTCGGCGGCGGTATCGGAGACCGGCGCCGAATCCGGCGCACCCGTGGACAGTTCCGGAGTCTGCTGGAGTTCGTACAGCCGCACCGCGGCCTCTCCGGCCGCCCGCAACGCTTGGCCGCCGTAGCCCAGGCCCAGCAGCGAACTGCCCAGCCCGAGCCCGACCAGCAGGAACGGCAGCAGGTCGATCGGCTCGAGCCAGTTCAGCTCGACGAAGGCGAGGCCGGAGACCACGATCACCGCCATCACGAAAACCGGCGCCACGGCGATATCGGAGACGGCCTGCAACCGCACCAGGGGCAGCTTCCAGCGGGTGAACGCCCCGGTCTGCCCGTCGACCGCCTCCTGGAACTCCGCATGCGCCTTACCGGCTCGGCCGAACGCCCGGACCACCTGGATACCGTCGACGAATTCGATGGTCGCGGCCTGCACCCGGCGTTCCCAGCGGGTGTACACCACCATCCGGTCCCGGCTGGTCGTCTCCATCATCCGCATGAGCGCGATCCCGTAGACGAGCAGCGGAAGCAGCAGGATCAGCCCGAGCCCCGCGTCCACCCAGAACAGGTAGACGAGCGTGACCAACGGGGTCACCACGCCGCCGACGAAATCGAGCCGGGCGTGCGCGACCAGGTAGTGCAGGGCCTCGACATCGTCCTGCAGGTACTTCTTGACCTCGCCGGAGCCGCGTTCGGAGAACCAGCCCAGCGGGACGCGGGTGAGCTTATCGGCGAGCGCGCGCCGCACGGCGAGCTGGAAACCGCCGTCCACGTAATGCGACCAGCTCAGCGCCGCCGCCTGCAGGACACCGCGCGCCACGAGCACGATCACCGCGGCCCAGAGCAGCGACCGGACCCGGCCGGTATCGGCCGGCACGGTCAGCAACTCCCGGCAGGCCTCGACGATGAGCACGAACGGCACCACACCGCAGACCGCGGCCACCGCGAAGATCACGCTCGCGGCCCGGAGCGCACCGTTCACCGGCGCGAGGACGTCTTTGCGCGCCTGCGCGGTTCGTTGCTTCCGCGCCTTCTGCTGTGCGCGCGAGGGCCGGTTCCCCGTTTCCGCCACCGGCAGTGGCGCGGCCTCCACGGTCATATCCCAGTCCTTCCCCCGGTCGTGCCGAACGGGCATCATCTTCACATAGCGGTCGGTAAAAAGATAGGTAAGGCTAAGTCCGCGCTCCCCCCGCGTAGCAGCGCATATTCATGTCACCGCAAAGTCTGAGGGATTCGCCGAGTTAGGTTAAGCTAACCTCATGGGTAGAGGTACCAATGGCGTTCTGATGAAGGTGTGGCGGGCCGAGGACTACCGGCTGACGGTCACTTCCACCGAACGGATCACCGATAAGTACGTCCGTATCGGCTTCACCGCGGACGGTCTACTGGCCGACCACCCGGTACACCCCACGCAGTTCATCCGGCTGTGGATCCCGGACGCGGAGACCGACAAACTGCACCACCGCGGGTACACCCTCATCGACCAGGACCCCGCCAACGACCACTTCTTCATCGAATTCGCCATCCACAGCGGCCCGGCCTGCCAGTGGGCCGAACGCGCCCAGGTCGGCGATGTCATCGAGACCTCGGTGCTGGGCTCGAACTTCCAGCTGCCCGACACGGCACCCGGCGAGTACGTGATCTTCGGCGACGCCGCGTCGCTGCCCGCGATCAACACCCTGCTCGACGCCATCGGCGACGCTCCGGCGCGGGTCTGGCTGGAATGGCAGTTCGACTCCGACACCACCCTGCCGGTGCGCAAAAAACCGCACCATCAGGTCACCTGGGTTCAGCGGGTCGACGACGGCCGCCTGATGCGCGAGGCCGCCGAGGAACTCACCGTCGCCCAGGACGCCTTCGCCTGGGCGGCCTGCGACGCGGCCACCACCCGAGCCCTGGTGAAAACCTTCCGCGGCACCCACACCCTGCCGAAATCCCAGATCAAGGCCCAGGGTTACTGGAAGTAGCGGCCCGGCCCGCGGGATTCGCCGGTCGCGGCCCGGCTAGGCTGCGACCGGTGAGAAGGAGGCAGCAGCCCCCGCTGCCCAAGCGGTACGGGCTGGACCCGGCCCGGCTACGGCTCCCCGACGACGCCGTCTGGCCGACCCTGCGCGACCATCTGGTGCACCGGCTCCCCCGGGTCGACCCGGCCCGCATCGACGAAATGCTGCGCGCCGGTGAAATCGTCGACCTGAACGGCCCGCTGGCCCCGGACGCGCCCTATGTCCCCGGCGGGGCGGTCTGGTTCCATCGCGATCTGCCCGCCGAGCGACCGGTGCCGTTCGAGATTCCCATCGTCTACCGCGACGAGACGGTCCTGGTGGCCGACAAACCGCATTTCCTGGCGACCATCCCGCGCGGCAGCCATATCCTGCAGACCGCGCTGGTGCGGCTGCGCCGGGAACTGGACCTGCCCGAACTCGTCCCCGCACACCGCCTCGACCGCGCCACCGCGGGCCTGGTCCTGTTCGTAATCGACCCCGCGCGGCGCGGGGCCTACCAGACGATGTTCCAGGGCCGCCGGGTGCACAAGGAGTACGAGGCCGTGGCCGGATACCGGTCCGACCTCACCTTCCCGGTGGAGCTGGAGAGCCGGATCATCAAGGAGAAGCATGTCCTGGCGGCGCAGGAGGTGCCGGGCCCGCCGAACGCGCACACCCGGATCGAGCTGATCGAACGGCGCGATGATCTCGCCCGCTACCGGCTGTATCCGGCCACCGGCCGCACCCACCAGCTCCGGCTGCATATGAACTCACTGGGCGTACCGATCCTCGGTGACGATTTCTACCCCGTGCTCACCGATAAGGACGTCGACGATTTCTCCAGACCGCTGCAACTGCTCGCCGCGGCCCTCGAGTTCACCGACCCACTGACCGGTGAACTCCGGCGGTTCGAATCGTCGCGCACGCTGGAGGCCTGGGCCGATCCGGCCGGCTGGGCCGCCGGGACGACCGGCTGACCCGTCCGGCACCCGCCCGGCGCGTCGCGCGCCGGTCCGTACACTGGGCCCAATGCTCCACCCGGTTCCCGAGAAAACGGCCGCTCCGCGCCACAGAATCCACGCCTACGCGGATGTGGCCGTGGTGGTGGTCGTGCTCACCTGCACCAACCTGATCGCCCATTTCACCACCGCCTGGGCCAATATCGTGAGTGTGCCGATCGCGGCGGTGGTGCTGCTGGCGCTGATGCGCCGGCGCGGGCTGCGCTGGTCGGAGCTGGGACTCTCACCCCGCCACTGGCGGTCCGGGACGAAATACGCGCTCGCCGCGGTCGGGGTGGTTCTCGCCGCGGTTGCCATCGGCGCGGCCCTCCCGCTGACCAGGCCGTTCTTTCTCGCCGACCGCTACGCCACCATCTCCGGGGCGCTGATCGCCTCGATGATCGTGATCCCGCTGCAGACGGTGATCCCGGAGGAACTCGCCTTCCGCGGAGTACTGCACGGCACCCTGGACCGCGCCTGGGGCGCCCGCGGCGTCTTCGCGGCCGGCTCACTCCTGTTCGGCCTCTGGCATATCGCCTCGTCCTTCGGCCTGACCAGCGGCAACAAGGGTCTGTCGGCGGTGATCGGCGGCGGACTGCTCGGTCAGATCACCGGGATCCTGCTCGCGGTGGCGGCGACGGCCGGGGCCGCGGTGGTGTTCACCTGGCTGCGGCACCGCAGCGGTAGCCTGCTGGCGCCCATCGCCCTGCACTGGGCGGTCAACGGCGCGGGCGCCCTCGCCGCGGCGCTGGTCTGGCATACGACACTGGCCTGACCCCGGCCCCGCCGGGAATCAGCAGTGTTCGCAGATCCCGGTGGCGGGCAGCTGGATGAAACAGCTGGCGCACACCACGGTGCGCGATCCGGTATCCGCTTTCGCCGCGGTGGCGGTCCGGGTGGTGGTGGCCGGTGTGCCGCGTTTGACCGAACCACCACGGCTGATCAGCGGCGGGGCGCCGCCGTCGGCCGGCACCTCGGCGCCGCCCGCGGCGTAGCAGGCCCAGCGGGCGTACGCGGCATGGGTTTCGATATCGGCCGGCACCGGCAGCGCGGCCAGTTCGAGCACGTATCTGTAGCTGTCGCTCACCTTGAGATTGCGTTTGACGCACAGTGCAGTGAGCGGCGGTTCCCCGGCGTTGTGGCAGCGCCGGGCCACCTTACGCAGGATCGCGTCCATCCAGGTACGGGTCGGGGCGTCGGTGCGCACCCCCGACATCTCCTGCACCCGCTCGGCGAGTTCCTGCACCGTGACGAAGTATCCGTAGACCGTCGCGGTCTCGGTCAGTACCTCATGGGCGGCCATGGCCCAGGCGACCGCGGCATCACGGAAGGCTACCGCCGTTCCGTCGTCGACCCGCCAAGCCCCCGAAATCGTTGTCGCAGCGTCCCTCATAGCCCGTACACCCTAGCGCCGACCCTCCCCGTCGCGTCAACCGCCCTCCCCTATATCACATTTCGGCTGCACGAGGTGAGTTCCGGAGCTTTGCGCCCGCCTCCGGCAAGCCTCTCCACCGGTGCGCTTTTCCGGCTCCGGCCGCCCGCAACATAGTATAGCCTTGCCTAAGTAATGGAGTGGGGGTCCCGAATCGGGGATCCAGCCGATCGGAGGGCCGAGTGCCATGTCGTTGATCGCCGATTCGCGGGCCGGGTCATCCGGCCGTGAGCAACTACCGGGGCCGCTTCCGGGCGCGACGGGTCCGGCCCGGCCGCCGTTCACCGCACCGCGCGAGGTGGTCGCGATATGACCTCGGCACCGGAATCGGGAACACCGGCGATCGTGGTCGGCGACCTGGTCAAGACCTACGGCGACGTGCGGGCCCTGAGCGGTATCTCGTTCGAGGTGGCGCGGGGCGAGGTCCTCGGCCTGCTCGGCCCCAACGGCAGCGGTAAGACCACCACGGTGACACTGCTGTCCACCCTGCAGCGACCCACCTCGGGGACAGCCCGTGTCTGCGGGCACGAGGTGGTGGCCGAGGCCGCCCGGGTGCGCGAACTGGTCTCGCTCACCGGGCAGTACGCCTCCCTGGACGAGGGACTTACCACGGTCGAGAACCTGTCCGTGTTCGGACGGCTCACCGGCCTGCGCGGGCGCGGCCTGGCCACCCGGATCGACGAACTGGTCGAGCAATTCGACCTCGGCGCCGTACGCGATCGGCGGGTCGGCGCGCTGTCGGGGGGTATGCAGCGGCGCGTCGATATCGCCAGTGCGCTGGTCACCCGGCCCGAGATCCTGTTCCTCGACGAACCCACCACGGGTCTGGATCCACGCAGCCGCGCGTCGGTGTGGGATACCGTCGCCGGACTGCGCGAAGAGGGCATCACCGTCCTGCTCACCACGCAGTATCTGGAGGAAGCCGACCGGCTCGCCGATCACATCGTGATGCTGAACCGGGGTTCGGTGGTGGCCGCGGGCACTCCCGGACAGCTGAAACAGCAGGTGGGCGCGGCGGTCTGCGAAGTGACGCTGACCGAACGCGACGACACCGCCCGGGTGATCGGGCTGCTCGAGGGGTTGGAGCTGGTCGAGGCGCCCGCCGACGGAACCGCGGCCGCGGCCACGGTCCATCCGCGGCTGGTGGTGCGGGCGCCGCGCGGGATGGCGACCGTCTCCGAGGTGATCACCCGGCTGCAGGGCGCGCAGATCGATGTGGTGGATATCGGCCTGCGGCAGCCGTCGCTGGACGAGGTCTTCCTGCAGCTGACGGAGACACACTGATGGCGGCCACCCTCACCGCCGGGACAACGCCCGGGGCCCGGCAACGATCCACCGCACGGGCGTCGGTGGGCCTCGGCCCGGCCACCGCGACCCTGTCCCGGCAGAAGATCCTGGCCGCGGTCCGGTCCGGCGACGCCTTCTTCGCCTTCTTCAGCCCGGTGGTGTTCTTCCTCTGTTTCTATGTGCCGCTGCACCGGCAGTTCGAACTCGGCGGCGCGGACTACGCCCAGTTCCTCACGCCGATCATCCTGCTGCAGGCCGGTCTGTTCACCGCCATCACCGCCACCGAGACCGCCGGGCACGATGCCCGCGCGGGGGTGCACGAACGGATGATGTCGCTGCCCATCCCCCGCGTCGCCCCGTTCCTGGGCCGGATGGCCTGGGTGCTCACCCGGATGCTGCTGGCGCTCGCGGGTGGACTCGTCATCGGCCACCTGCTGGATTTCCGCTTCCACGGGTCGGTGGTGGACACCCTGGTGTTCATGGTTCTGGTGGTGGTGTTCGGCCTGGCGCTGAGCATGCTCACCGACGCGGTCGGCACGCTGGCCCGCAACTCGGTATCCATCGCGAGCATTCTGATGATCCCGCAGCTGATCCTGGTCATGGCGTCAACAGGCCTGGTCCCGGCCGGCGCCTTCCCCGACTGGGCACAGCCCTTCGTCCGTAATCAGCCCATGTCGGTTTTCGCCGACACCCTCCGCGGACTCGCGGCCGGAACCGGCCCCGAACTGACCGCGGCCCTCATCTGGTCGGTGGCCCTGCTCGCCGCGGGATGGGCGGCCATCGTCTCCGCCGGACGAGCGCAGGTGAACCGATGACGACAACTGTTCCGCGACCGACGACCACCTGGCCGCCGCGCCGGGCCGTTCCGCTGATCCGGCAATCGGTCATCCACGCGGGCGCCCTGTTGCGTTCGTGGTCACGCGATCCGGGGATCGTCGTGCAATCGCTGGTCTTCCCGGCGTTCATGCTGCTGATGTTCCAGCTGGTCCTCGGGAAGACCGTGACCTCCATGGGCGGCGGTGACAGCGTCTACGGCAACACCGGACTGGTCGCCCTGGTGGGAGCCCTGTTCGGGACCCTCGCGACCGCGATCAGCCTCATCCACGAACGGGATACCGGCCTACTGGCCCGGATGTGGACCCTGCCGGTGCCCCGCGCCGGTTTCATCGCCGGGCGGCTGCTGGCCGAAGCGGTCCGTACCGGTATCGCCACCGTGGTGCTGTTCGCCGTCGCGGTGCCGCTGGGTTTCCGTTTCGAGCACGGCATCGCGGCCGCCGCCGGAGCGGTCCTGGTGCCCATGGTCTTCGCCATCGGGATCGCGGTGCCGGTGATCGCCATGGCGACCGTGGCATCGGGAAAACAGGCCGTACAGCAGCTCGGCGGCCTGTTCCTGCTGCTGCTGTTCTTCAACAGCGGTTTCGCCCCGGTCACCGAATATCCCGGCTGGTTGCAGCCGGTGGTCGAACATCAGCCGATGAGCCCCGCCATCGAGGCGGTCCGCGGCCTCACCGAGGGCGGCGAGGTAGCCGGACCAGTCCTGGTCACCTTCGCGTGGACCATCGGCCTGGTCGCCGTCTTCGGCCCACTCGCCGTCCGCGGCTACCGCAACGCCGCCGAACGCCGGTAGTACAAAGGTTCGGCCCGCGTCTGCTGTCAGCCCTCGAAGCGCATGTGGCGAAGCCACGAGTCTCGAGGGCTGACAGCAGACGCTCGAGAGGGCCGAACCTCGAGCGGCGGAGCCGCTCCAACGTTTCAGATGAGGCTGGCGGCGGAGGCTCGGCGGAGTTTGCCGGACGGAGTCTTGGGCAGGGCGCCCTTGCCCACGATGGTCACCACGGCGGGGGCGATACCCACATCGTCGTAGACCGCGCGCGCGACCTCTTTGCGGATCCGTTCACATTCGTCCACATCCCCGGCCGCGTCCGATTCGGCGATCACCGCGATCCCTTCACGGGCCATGGACGGCAGCCGGATCGCCAGGGCCGCGACACTGCCCGGCCGGACGCCGGGAACCGCGACCGCGGCCCGTTCCACGACCACCGGGGAGATATTGCGGCCGGCGACGATGATCACGTCCTTCTTCCGGCCGGTGACCACGGCCTCCCCGTCGCCGGTGAGGTAGCCGAGATCGCCGGTCGACAGCCAGCCGTCCGCGTCGATCGCGGAGAAGTAGCCGTCCGGGCCCAGGTATTTCGTGGTCACGGCGTCCCCGCGAACCAGGAAGGTGCCGATCCGGTCGGCGGGCAACGTATCGCCGGCATCGTCGACGACCTTCAGTTCGATACCGGGAACCGGCACCCCCAGCCGCATCAGCGTGCGCGGCCGGTCGACCTCGTCGCGCGCGATGACACCCTTCTTCTCGGCCTGGTCGGCGTCGATGACATCGACCGCGTAGCGGGCGTCGGCGGCGGTGAACGACACCGCGAGCGTGGTTTCGGCCATTCCGTAGGCCGGCATGAGCGCTTCGGGCCGGAAGCCGAAACGGCCCGCCTCGGTGAGGAACTCCTTCAGGGTGTCCTCGTCCACGGCTTCCGCGCCGTTGACTGCGACCCGCATACTCGACAGGTCGTAGGCGCCGTCGCCGGCCCGCTTCAGCCGCCGCGCCAGTACGGAGTAGGCGAAATTCGGTGCCGCGGTGAAGGTGCCACGGAACTTCGTGATGAGTTCGGCCCACGACAGCGGGTTCTTGAGGAAGGCCAGCGGTGTCGTGATCACGGTGGTGGCGCCGGCGAACATCGGCGTCATCATCAGGCCGATCATGCCCATATCGTGGTAGAGCGGCAGCCAGCTGACCACGACGTCGTCGGGCCGGAATCCGGCCGCGCCGGCCATGGCGATCTGATTCTGGTGCAGGTTGCGGTAGGAGATCGCCACCGCCTTCGGGACACCGGTGGTGCCGGAGGTGAGCTGCAGGACGGCGATATCGTCCTCGCCGGTCGCCACATGATCCTGTTCGTCCGATCCCGCCAGGATGTCCTCGATCGGCACGATCGGGACCCCCAGGTCCAGATCGCGGACCGCGGCGGTGAACGGTTCGGCGACCGCGAGCACCCGGGCGTCCAGCATCCGGACCACCGCGCGGGTGTCCTCCACCCAGGTCTCCAGATTGGTGCGCGGAGTGGGCTGGTGCAGCATGGTGAAGGCCGCGCCCCGCATCCAGGTGGCCTGCACCAGCACGACGACATCGTCGGCGGTCCCGGCCAGGATGGCCACCGAACTCCCGGGCTCCACACCGGCACGGGCGAGTCCGGCGGCGGCGCGACGGGCGGTCGAGCGGATCTGCGCCCAGGACCGGAACGACAGGTCCGCGGGATCCTCGCCGCTCCACATACCGGTGTCTTCCGGCGCGGGCTGTTCGAACAGTAATTCGGTGATTCTGCTCATGGAATGTTCACTTCACTTCCTACCGGGCCGGCCCGGCGGCTCGTTACGGCGCCGATGCCTCGGTCAGCACGCGGTCGAACTGTTCGACGAAGGTCGCGGCGTATCCCACCGGGAGCGCGGCCGGATCGGTGACGACGCCGAACGAGGTCTTGTTTCCCAGGATCAGCGAGGTCACCGAGAACGAATAGCCCACCAGCGGTGAGATCGGCGTCAGTTCGGTGATGGCTTTTCCGAGCACGGAACGGATCCGGGAGAACCCCGGATTGATACCGATATGGATATCCGGGCTCATCCGCGACATCGACGCGTTGGCGATCGCACGGTGCAGCGGCCACGGAATCTTCGGCGCGTTATCGGTGGCGGCGAGCGCGAGTTCGGGACGGCGCCGCTCGATGATCGCCAATTCGGCGCGCGCCCGGTCGATCTGGGCGGCGAGATCGGAGGTGTTTCCGGGCAGGTTCAGCAGCGAGACCAGCACCGCGTTGCCGGTGTGCCGGAACGCCGTATCGTGGGTTACCGGCAATGTCACCCGCAGCACCTCGGCCCGGGGTTTGCCGGTGGTGGGCGCGGCGGCGCTCAGGGTGGCGCCGATGGCGGCGAGAACGAATTCGTGCACGGTCGCGCCGTGCTTCTTGGCCGTCCGGCGCAGGTCACGGGTGGACACGCTGTGCAGCGCGACCTCCCGCCGCCCGCTGCGGGTCAGTTCCGGCCAGCCACGGCCCGTGCGGGCGGCCGCGAACTGATCGTCGAACGCGGCCTTGGATTCCTTCAGGACCTCGGGTTCGATCCCGGCGATCCGATAGCGCGGACTGGTCGCGAAACGCTCGAATTCGGTGAGATCGTCGGGGCTTCCGTCGGCGAGCAGCGCGGCGAACGCCGCGCCGGCGATACCGTCGGAGAGGCTGTGGTGCACCCGCAGCAGCACGTACTGACTGCCGGTTCCGGTGGGTGTGAAGAGCGTGATATGCCAGAACGGCGCCGGGCGGACCAGCGCGGTCTCGTGCAGTGCCGCGATCTGCCGGAAGAGGTCCGCCGGGTCGGAGTACCGCGCGTGCGCCACCTGCCGGTCGACGTCCACGTTCTCGGTGAGCACGATCCGGGGCTTCCGCCAGCGCCCGTTCTCGACTCCGAGCCGGAAGATATCGAACAGACCCACCCGTTCGCTGACCCGATCCCGCACGGTCTGCGGGGTCAGCACCGGACCGTCGGATGCCAGTTCCATGACCATCGCCCAGTGCATCGGGGAGGTCTTGGTGTCCAGGTGCAGGTAGGTGAAGTCCGGGGGCGCCAATTCGGTGGGAGGCGATCCGGTCACGGTGCCGCTGCCTGCCGGGCTGTTCATATCTGATCCACCTGCTTCTCGAGCATCTTCTGGTAACCCTCGTGATCGGGTTTCATGGCGGCCGCCACCAGTTCCCACAGCACCTCGTCGGTTCCGCCGCCGACGCGCGCCAGTTTCATATCCCGCCACCAGCGCCCGATCGGGGTCTCCGATTCGAGGTAGCCGATCCCGCCGAAGATGTGCAGGCATTCCGAGGCGACTTCCTCACCGAGGTTCGCGGCGGACGCCTTCAGTGCCGCGGCGGTGCGCAGATTCACTTTGCCCTCGGCGGCGACTCCGGTGAGCGCGTACCGCAGCAGGTCCACCCGGGCCTGCAGATCGGCGATCCGCAGCCGCAGCGCCTGATGGTCGTAGAGCCGCTTTCCGAACTGGCTGCGGTCCATCATCCGGGCCAGGGTGACACCGAGCATCACCTCGCAGGCCGCGGCGATCTGCCCCGCCACCGAATAGCGTTCGTGCGCCAGACCCCAGCTGATCACCGCGAGACCGGTCCCCGGCCGCGCGATCAGGGCCTCCTCCGGCACCCAGGTGTCCAGGGTGACCGGCGCGGTGTCCAGCGGACCGGCCCCGAGCTTCGCGTAGGGTTTGCCGATCTCGACCTGCGACATGGGCACCGCGACGAGCGCGACATTGCCCTGATCACCGGCGGGAGCGTCGCCGGAACTGCGTCCGACCACGAACATCTGATCCGCCACCGGCGAGAGCGAGACGAACTTCTTGTGCCCGGTGACCCGGTAGCCACCGTCCTCCGGTTCGATCCGGGTGCGGGCGTTCTGCAGATCCGACCCGCCCGATTCCTCCGAGGCGCCGATGCACAGCACCGCCTCGGCGGTGATGGCCCGCTCGGCGAGATCGCGCAGGAAATCGTTGCGGCCGAACCGGCGCAGGATGGCGATGGCCGAATCGTGCAGACTCACCCCCACACCGATACCCGCCGACTGCAGGACGCCCAGCCGGTGCGCGAGGGCGAAATGGTCACCGAGATCGGCGACCTTGCGGCCCTCCCACTTGCGGGCGAAAACCCCCATACCGCCCAGGTGTTCCAGCAGGGCGCGGGGAAACTTCTCCTCCCGCTCGGCCTGTTCGGTCCAGGCCACGACCCGGTCGTCGAAGGCGCGAGCGAGTAACTCCGGGAAGGATTCGGCCGTCACGGATTACGCTCCGACCTTCGAGCGGATGAGATCTTCCAGATCGCCGACCGAGGCCGCCTCCGACATCTCCCGTTCGCTCAGCTGCACGCCGAGCCGCTCCTCGATGGCGACGACGCCGATGGCGAAGCCGACCGAATCGAGACCGAGATCCTCGACCAGCAGCGAGGTCCGGGCGACATCGGTGATGGCGAGGTCGAGATCTTCTTCCAGGATGCTGTCGAGCACCTCACGGATATGGTCGGACATCAGGAACTCCTCGGAGACGAAGCGACAGTGATCGGGATCGGGCTGCCGGGCCGGGCAGACCGGGTCTGAGCGGGTGGCCTATTCGACGATGTCGTCATCGGTCACCCCGAAACTGGTGAACGCGGTGTGGCGCGGCAGGCGGTAGGCCTCGCGCCCCAGCACGGTGTTGAGGATCTTGGCGTTGCGCACGGCGCCGATATCCAGGTTCGGCGCGGAGACGCCGTGACTGTGCGCCTCGGCGTTGGCGACGAAGAGCCGCCCGCGCAGCGCGTCGCCGGCGGCCACCGAGTGATCGGATTCGATCACCAGGCGGCCGCGGGAATCACGGCGTAGCCGGTCCCCGAGCGGCGCCAGGAACTCGTGTTCGCGGTAGCGGTATCCGGTGGCGGCGATGACCATATCGGCGGTGTGCGAGAGCAGCGATCCGGTGTCCAGATGCCGGCCCCGCAGGCGCAGGCGCCCGTCGTCGAGGGTGTCCACGCCCTCGACCGCGACCCCGTTGCGCAGCTGCACCGGTTGTGGTTTCTCCTTCAGCTGCCGGCGGTAGAGCAGATCGTGCAGGCGGTCCAGGGTCTCCGCGGAGATGCCCTTGTGGAACTGCCAGTGCCCCGCCCGCACCTGGTCCCGGGTCGCCTCGGGCAGGCTGTGGAAATAATCCATGTACGCGGGTGTGGTCATCTCCAGCGACAGCTTGGTGAAATCCAGCGGCGCGAACCACGGGGTCCGGGTCCACCAGGTCACCGCCGGACCGCCGCGCAGATTCTCCTCCAGCAGATCGATCACGATCTCCGCGCCGGACTGCCCCGACCCGATCACCGTCACCGCGCCCGCCGCGTGAGCGGCGTCCTGGTGGAAGAGATAGTCCGAACTGTGCACCAGGGCCGGGGAACCGGTGGCCAGTTCCTTCGGGATGGCCGGCTCGGTACCGATACCCATCACCACATGGCCGGCGTGGATGGTCGACGCCGTCCCGTCCGAACCGCGCACCGACACCTCGAACCGTTCGGCGTCGTCGTTCCAGCGCACAGCCTCGACCGTGGTACCGAACCGCAGTGACGGCAGCCGTCGCACCACCCACAGCAGATAGGCCTCGTATTCGCGCCGGGTGGGGAAGAACTGCTCGCGGACCAGGAACGGGTAGAGCCGGTCCACATCGGCGAGGTACGCCAGGAACGAGAGCGGATGGGTGGGATCCACCAGCGACACCAGGTCCGAGAGGAAACTGACCTGCAGTTTCGCCTCCTCGAACATCAGCCCCGGATGCCAGCGGAATTCGGAGATCGAATCCACCACCAGGACATCGACGTCGTCGAGCGTCGAGGCCAGGGCGGCGAGCCCGAGATTGAACGGCCCGCAGCCGATCGCGAGGATTCCTACCGATTCGACGTCACTCATGAATTCTCACCATTTCGTCGCGATCGCTGCGCAGACCCTCGGACTCCACTTCCAGCCCGACCCGCAGCAGTTCGTCGAACAGCGCGTCGATATCGGTCTCGGCGGACTCGGGATTGAGCAGCGTCAGTTTCAGGCAGGTCCGGGGCTCGCCCTCGCCGTGCACCCGCACCTGGGTGCGGCCGATCAGCGCTTTGCCGTTGCTGATCAGGCGGCGGCGCAGTTCGCCGTTGACCTGGTCCAGATCCAGATCCTCACAGCGGTACCGGAAGACCACCGTCGTCAGCGTTACCGGCGCCACCAATTCCAGCTGCGGTTCGGTGGCGATCCGGCGTTCGGCGTAGCGGGCCAGTTCGTGGCAGGCGTCGAGCATGTCGCCCAGACCGCTACGGCCGTAGGCGAGGAAGGTCGCCGCGACCTTGAGGACATCGGGGCGGCGCGTGGTCTGCAGGGTCTGCCCGAGCAGGCCGCCGTAGCCGGCCTCCACATCGTCGTCCGGGTTGAGGTAGGCCACCGACCGGTTGAGCGAGGCGAATCGCTGCTGGTCGGCGAGCAGCAGCACACTGGCCGCGGCCGGCTGCCAGCCGACCTTGTGCAGGTCGAGGGTCACCGAATCGGCGCGCTCGATACCGGTCAGCAGGCCGGAGAGCTTCGCGGAGAACAGCGAACCGAACCCGTACGCGGCGTCCACATGCATCCAGACGCCGTAGCGGGCGGCGATATCGGCGATCCGCGGCAGCGGGTCGATGGAGCCGAAGTCCGTGGTGCCCGCGGTCGCCACCACCGCCATCGGCGTATGGGTGCGGCTGAGTTCGGCCAGCGCAGACTCGAGAGCTTCGGGAATCATCCGGTGCTCGGCGTCCACCGGGACCCCGATCACCGCGGCCTCGCCCAGTCCCAGGGCCGCGCAGGCCCGGTGGATGGAGAAATGCGCGATCTGGGAGCACAGCACCACCGGCCGCGGCAGCGCGCTGGTCCCGTTCTGCCGGATATCGATACCGAGCCGCGCGGCCCCCCAGTCGCGGGCGATGAGCAGCGCCAGCAGATTCGAATACGACCCGCCCGGCCCGAAGACGCCGCCGGCGGTTTCGGTGAAACCGGCCAGCCGCGCCAGCGCGTTGATCGTCCACTGCTCGATGGCCAGGGTCGCCGGACCGGAGTCGTAGGTGTCCAGCGAGGCATTGGTGGCGCTGGCCAGCGCGTCGGCCACCACGGCCACCGTCAGCGGCGGCGGCTGGAGGTGGGCGGCGGTCAGTTTGTGGGTGAGGTCCAGCCCGTACCGGGCGATCAGTCCGGCCAGGTGGGCGAGCGCGGCGGGTTCGCCGACGCCGAGGTCCGGGATCCGTTCCGGGCCGAGCGATTCCGCCACGGCGGCGAGCATCTCCTCGGGCGCGCCGGAGGGCAGCGGGGCGCGGTGGTGGCTGTCGGCCACCGCCGCGGCGACCTGCGCCAGCCCACCGCCGACCTCGGACCAGCCGTCGCCGGGAGTGGCGAACCGGGAGGATCGCTGCCAGGGGGATACGAATTCTTGTGACACGGAAAAGCCCCATTACTTCAAAAGCACGGATAACGATGTGTTGCGGGCGATTCCGTCGGACTGCGCCGCCGGCGGAATCGAGCGGATCGGACAGCGGTTACGCGGTCTCCGATCCGCGCACCTCGCGGACGAATTCACCCACGGTGCGGTCCAAGGCCTGTGGTACGCGCGCTACCAGCGCGGTCGTCACCGACGAGGCGCGGCGCGCGAACGCGTCGCCGACGATATCGGGTTGATAATCGACCTCCAGATGAACTCGATTGTCCGGGGCAATTTCGAATGCGAAGGTGATCGGGTAATTGCCGATCCCGTTGAACACCGATTCGCAGGAGACTTCCTTGGCCGCGGGCACCGGGATACCGCGTAGCGGCGCGTTGCGCACCGACGCCATGATCTCGGCCACCGGGAACCGGCCGCCCGCGGCCCGCAGCGCGGTGAGCACGGTGCCGTAATCGACGGTGGCGAAATCCATCGCCCGGTAGACCGCAGTCACCGCGGACCGCAGCGAATCCCGCACGCTCGCCCGCGGATCGAAGGAGAACCGCATCGGGACGATATTCCCGCAGTAACCGACCCGGCCGGGGTCCTCACCCGGGCGGCGGTTGTCCGACGGCACCAGCAGGACGTGATCCGCGGCGTCGGTGAGCGCGAATACGCCGAGCGCGCATACCGCGATCAGCAGGGCGTTCGAGGTCGCGCCCACCTCCCGGGAGACCTCGCCCAGCGCGTCGATACGCGCGGGGTCGACCGGCTCGGCGAATTTGATCCCGTCGCGATCGCTCAGCGGCGCGAGCCAGCTCTGCGCGGCATCGAGCTCGGGCAGTGCCCCCGACAGCGGATAGCGCACGTCCTCGGCCGCCCAGGTCGCCCGGGCGTGGCGGACCGCCGCGTCGATCGACGCCTGGTCGACGACGGCAGGCGTCCCCGCCGGGGTTCGGGCACCGGGCCCGCTTCCCGAGACCAGGGTCCCCAGCAGCAGCGCCCAGGACGTATCGTCCACCGCCAGGTGGTGCACCACCAGAATCACCGTGACGCGGGAGTCGGCGCCCGCGTAGATCCGTCCGCGCAGCGGCGGTTCCCGGGTCAGGTCGAACGGCGCCTTCGACAGCGCCGAGGCGGCGGCCAGGACATCGGCCCGGTCCGTACCGGCGGTCGCCGCGGGCACGGTCGCGGGCAGCGCGCCCCACTCCCAGACCGCGCCGGGTACGGCCCAGCGTCCGTCCCGGCTCGCGGGCGTCCGGCGTGGTACACCGTCCTCGACCGCGACCACCGATCCGAGCACCTCGGCTTCACGCACCATCAGTTCGAAGGACGCCACGACCTCGTCGAGGGTGTATCCACCGAAATCCAGGACGAGCCCGATGTTGTGGGATACCGAATCCGGATCCAGGTCGTAGATCTTCCACATACGGCGTTCGGCGATACCCAGCTGCCCGGCCGGGGCCCGCGGCGCCTCGGCGGCCGGCGCGACGCCGTCCGCGTCACCCGCACCGGAACCGGCCAGCCGCCGCCGCATCAGTTCCAGTCGCGTATCGGTCAAGAGGTTCATGCTTCTCCCAGCATCGAGCCGTTCGTGAATTCCTCGCGCGCTCGCGCGGTCCGCCGCAGCTCCGTCCACTCGCTGACGATGTCGATCAGTTCGCCGCGCGCCCACAGCGGCGCCTGGTCCTCGAAGTGCGGCGACCGCGGATCCCCCGCGACCCCCAGCGGCACGATCCAGCGACCGGCATCGCGGGCCGCGAGATCCCAGACGTAGCGGGCCGCCGATCCCACACTGCAGGCGTGCGAGAACCCGACCGCGCTGCCGTTGGCGAAAACGCATTCGGCGTCACCGCCCAGAGGCTGCGGGTGCGGCCTGACCTGCCGGGACAGTTCGGGATGTTTCGGGGTCGCGCCGACCAGATCCATCCCGTGGATCGGAGCCAGCACATGGACGCTGCCCCAGGTCGGCACGCTGGGCAGCGCCGCGACCCGCTCCGCCACCGCTTCGACGGCCGCCGCGGTGAGCCGTCCGATATCCACGCCCAGCGCGGGCGTGCGGGCCACCACGGCCTCGAGCGCCGCCGCGATACGGGTGGGCACCACGAACCACGGATCGAATATGCGAGGGAACGGATGTCCGGCGGTGAGCCCGGCCAGCGCCTCGTGCCCGGTCAGCCCGAGCACCAGCTGGGAGCGGATCTCGGCGAACAGATAGGCGTCGGTACTGTCCTCGCGCATACCGCGATCCCAGGCCAGGATGCGGTCGCGCAGTTCTTCGCCGCGGGTGCTCAGTCCGGTCAGCGGACGGAGCAGGTCCTGGAGCAGGGCCGCGGCGTCGTTCTCGGTATCGCCGTGGATGCGGGCACAGTCGGCGGCCGAGACCGCCTTGTTCTCGGCGAGCAGCGCGCCGATCCGGTCGGCGCGGTGCGGGGGCACGCATTCGGTGGTCAGCGGTTGCAGCGGTGCCGTTTCCGGGATGCGCTGGTTGGCGATCACCGAGAATCCGTCCACCTCGGCCGCGAACTCCGTATCGGCGACCGAGGCCGTCGCGTATCCCCGCCAGCCGTAACGCTCGTCCCAGCCCGGCACCGGCAGCCAGTAGTTCTCCGCGGCCCGCAGCGGCATCCGGCCGATCACATGGTGGGTCAGCCGGCCCGAGGTATCGGCGACGACGATCCGGTTGGCCGGTTCCACCCACTCCCGCAGCGCCGCCTCGACCTCACCGGCCGTTTTCGCGAACAGGGTGTCCAGCGCGGCATCGAAGGTGGCGGCGGGGTCGTCGAGCATCGGGCTGCGCAGGCTCAGCGCGAACGACGCCTCGGGCCCGCCGAGGACCACCGATCCGTTACCGGTGGTGATGATCTCGACGTCCACCGGATCGCCGTCGCGGACCGTGATCCGCTCGATCCGGGTCGCGGTCTCGCGGCGGCCGGTCGCCGTTTCCGCCCACACCCGGCCGTCGGCCCGGGCGAGCCGCTCCAGGTAGAGATCCTGATAGTCGCCCATGGCATTGGTGATGCCCCAGGCCACCGTGCCGGCGTGCGCGAAATGCGGGACTCCCGGGACCCCGGCGAAAGCGAATCCGACGATATCGAATTCCGGTGCCGCCAGCTGGAACTGCTGGTAGATACCGGGCAGTTCCAGGAACCGGTGGGGGTCGCCGGCGAGCATGGGCGCACCGGTCGCGGTGCGGTCGGCGGCCACGCCCCAGGCGTTGCTGCCGGAGATGGCGTCGCCGAAGGACGAACTCCACAGATCCTCGTCGCGGGCGGCGCCGGCGCCGAACTGTTCGAGCAGCTCGGTCACGAAGGCCTCATCCGGCAGATCGGGTACGGCCGTGCCGGGATGATCGGCGCCCTCGCAGTCGAACAGCGGCAACGCCGCCACCCCGAGTGCCCGGCAGGCGTGCAGCCGCCAGAGTTTGGTGGTGAAACGCCCGAACAGGATGTGGTGCACGATAAATACCGCGATCGGCGTCCACGGCTGCCAGGGCGCGGGCCGGTGCTCGAATTCGGTGAGCTCGGGCGCGACGGCGGTATCCAGCGATCTGTTGACCCCGGCGACGTAGGCGCGCAGCAGACCGCGGCTGCGCCCGGAGGACGCCTCGTAGATACGCCGGGCGGCACGGTCCATCTGCGAACGCCGGGCGAATTCGTCCCAGCCCACGCTGTCGGCGCCGAAAACCTCCGCGGTGCGGCCCTCGGCCCGCAGCCGCAGGAACTCGATCTGCCAGGCCCGGTCGATTCCGCACGCGTAGCCCTGGCCGAAGAGCGCGCCTTCGGCGGAATCCGCCGTGATATGCGGAATACCCCAGGCGTCCCGGATGATCTCCATATCCGCGCTCACGAGGCCGCCACCTCCATTTCCGGGCTCCGGGCCGCGGCCGGGCGGAACGCGGCGATGGGATTCACGAGTTCGTGTTCGGCATCGACGAGCGTCGAATACGAATCGCCGAGATTGACCATCCGGCGGTTGTTCGACAGTTGCAGGCGGTTCATATGGATCGCCTGGAAGGTCGGGGCGAAAAGGTCCCAGCGGGCGAAGTTCCCGGCGAGACCGGGATGGCGCTCCTGGAATTCGACCACGCTCTCCGCGACGGTGGCCCAGAACGCCGTATCGTTCACGAGCCTGCTCGTATGCAGGATCGCCGCGAGATGACGCAGGTAGTCGTCGAAGACATCCGAGAGCACACCCATATTGCGGATCTCGTCGGGCTCCTCGGTCACCGCCCGCCGGCAGGAGTCCGGAATTCCCTCCGCGTCACCGAATATGGAGACCTCTTCGCCGATGTCCTTGAGGATCGCGCGCACCGGAACGCCGCCGTCCAGAACTAGGATCAGATTCTCGCCGTGCGGGGAGAATTTGAACTCGTACCGGTAGAGCAGATAGATGATCGGATGCAGATAGGCGCGCAGATAGCGCCGCAGCCAATCGCGCGGGTCGAGGCCGGACCGGCCGATGACGGCCGCCACCAGCGGGTCACCGTGATGGTCCAGATGCAGCAGCGCGGCCATGGTCATCAGCTGTTCGCGGTCGTTCACCAGCCGGACCGGGCTCTCCCGCCACAGCGCGGACAGCAGTTTCCGGTATTCCGACCCCGGCCGGGTGATCCCGGTGAGCGCGGTGTTGCGGTACCCGATCGCCGCGACCTCGTAGAGCATCTCGAAACCGATCGATTCCAGATACTCGTCGCCGCTCACCCGGCTGCGCACCCAGTCGTTGATCAACGGGGTGGTGCGCATGTAGTCGGCCGACATTCCGCGGGTGAAACCCATATTGACAATGGAAAGTGCCATTTTCACGTAATGGCGGCGGGGCTCGGTGCTATCGAACAGGGTCCGGATCGACTGCTGCGGCTGGTACAGATCGGGCGCCGCACCGAGGTGCACGATCTGGTGTTCGGCGATATCGATCGCGTAGATCCGCGCGATCTTCTCCGACCACTGCCAGGGATGCACCGGCATGTAGTAGTAGGCGGCCGGGTCCAGCCCGAGGCCGGTGAGCACACCGTCGAACCGCGCGAGCGTGGTGCCGCCCAGCTCGTCGCGGATCAGCCCGTCGTAGTCGATACCGGATACCGCGGAGAAATCGCTGTTCGCCCGGACGACGGCCACCCAGGTCAGCGGGAAACGCTGCCCCGATTCCGGCGCGTACCGCTCGACATCGCCGGCGCTGAACCCCAGCCGGCCGGCATTGGCCACGATGCAGGGATGTCCCTCGGTCATCGTCTTCTCGATCGTCTGGAAATCGGCGGCCGCCAGCTCCGCGGACGGGATACGCCGGGAGTCGGGCCGCTCGGTGCCGATCGAGAGGGTGTTGACGAACTCCTCGAGGTACTCCGGCAGCGCCTCCTCCGAGATACCCAGGGCACTGCGCAGATCCACGATCAGCGCGACGGGGTCGATCGGCAGCTCGACGCCGCCACGGATCCGCCGGATGCGGGATTCGTCGATATTCCAGCTGTCCAGCGCCAGCAGTTCGGCGCGGAACCGGTACTCGGTACTGCCGTCGTCGGAGAACACCGTGTACTCGCCGGGCACGATCTCCACCGGTCGCACGAAGCGCTCATGGCAGAACTCGGCCAGTATCTTCTTCGCGATCCGGGTGCGGTAGACCTGCCGGTAGGACCGGGCCGACCCGGAAACGTCTGTGCTGTTCACGATCTCGCCCCTCAGCTCGCCGCGAGCTGGTCGACGGCGGCGAGCCTGCGGCCGCCCGCGGTCAGGCGGATGAAGTCCTCCCGGGTGCAGTAGCTCAGCCGGGCGGTCTTGGCCGCGACCGGATGGTCGCCCTCCACCACGAAACCCACCGCGGCGTTCAGCCGCTGGACCTCCAGATTCCGGACATCCGGCTCGACCACCACCCGCTGCGCCCCGGCCTCGAAGAAGGCGGTGCGCATGATGTGCAGCATGACGGTGCCGGTGAATCCCGGGATCCGCCGTTCACTACTGGCGACCAGCAGATGCATACCGATATCACCGGGCCGGTGCGCGTATCCGGTCTCCGGGGCGGCCAGATCGCCGACCTCCGGGTTGTACAGCTCGAAGAGGAACTGCGGCACCCCGTCCAGGTAGCCCATCCGCATGCCGTACTGCGGTTCGGGTCCGGCCGCGGCGTCGCGGATCATCTGTTCCACCTCGGCCCGGGTGCTGGTCAGCATGTCCCAGTACTTGGCCTTGGGGTGGGTGAGCCATTCGTGCACGATCGCGGCGTCGCGGGCGATATCCATCCGGTCCGAACTCAGGCGGTACCCGACCGCCGTCTCGGCCGGGGCCGCGGGACCACCGATCTCGGCCTCGACCTGTTCGTCGGTCAGCCCCATCACCTCGAGGAAGGTCGCGGCCACCCGGTCCATCCGCTCCCCCTCCAGCTCGACCAGCCGGTCGGCCAATCCGGCCAGGGTGCGGCGCTGGAAGATATCGGCGACGGTCAGTCGCGGCGCGTCCAGCCACTGCCGGACCTGCGCCACGAACGCCGTGGCCAGCACGGAATCACCGCCGAGCGCGATGAAATCGTCGGTCACCCCCAGCGGCCGGGTCGCCAGGATCTCGCCCAGGATCGTGACCAGCGCGGTTTCCAGTTCGGTGCGCGCCGCCACGGATTCCGCGCGGGCGTCGGGCGCGACCAGTCCGGCGACCTTCTTGCGGTCGTACTTCCCGTTCGAGGTGAGCGGCAGTTCGGCCAGCACCGTCACCGATCGGGGGATCATATGCGGCGGCAGCACCTCGGCCAGCGCGTCCCGGAGCCGTTCCCCGGTGGCCGCGCCGGTGACGGTGACGGCGGCGCGCAGGTCGCGGCCGTCCGACCACACCACGGCTCCGGTGACCGCCGCGAGCCCGAGCAGCCCGGCCTCCACCTCGCCCAGTTCCACCCGGTACCCGCGGACCTTCACCAGATGATCGGCCCGGCCCAGGAAGTCGAGGAAACCGCCCGGCAGATAGCGCACCATATCGCCGGTGCGGTACCAGCGGACCCCGTCGCGGACGACGAACCGGTCGGCCGAGCGTTGCGGGTCGCCGCGGTACCCGGCGGCCACCCCGGCCCCGCCGATCCACAGCTCGCCCGGAACGAGATCGGGCCGGTCGCGGCCGATCACGTCGACGACCCGGCAGCGCACGCCGCGCAGCGGTACCCCGTAGGGCACGAACGTCGCGCCGGCCGGGACGTCGGGCGCCTCGCAGACCGTGGAGTGGATCGCGGTCTCGGTGGTTCCGCCGAGCCCGGCGACCCGGCAGTCCGGCAGTTGCGCGCGAACCCGGTCCAGCAGGGAGGTATCGACCTTGTCGCCACCCATGATCACCACCCGCAGCGACGGTGGCAGCGGCGCGATATCGAGGATCATGCCCAGGATCGAGGGCACACAGTTGAGCACACTGACCGATTCCGCGCGCAGCATCCGCGCCCAGGTGTCGACGCGGGTGCTCTCGTCGTCACCCGGGACGACCACGGCACCGCCGACGGCCAGGAGGCCGAAGATATCGAAGACCGATAGATCGAATTCCAGCGAGGAGACCTGCAGGCTGCGATCGCCGGCGCCCAGCCCGTAGCGGTCCACCAGATCCGTGAGGGTGGCGACCGCCGCCCGGTGCGGCACCTCGACGCCCTTGGGCAGGCCCGTCGAGCCGGAGGTGAAAAGCACATACGCGAGTGCGTCGGTGCCCACCGGCACCGGATCGGCCGGGCCGGCGCTACGGGCGGCGGCGATATCCAGTACCGGCGCGGGCGAATCCGCCCAGGCCGAATCGCGATCGGTGAGGATCGCCGCCGGTGTGGCCACCGAGACGATGCGTTCGCGCCGGGCCCGCGGCTGGGTAGGGGCCACCGGCACGTAGGCCGCGCCGGCGGTGAGCACGCCCAGCGCCGCCGCGATCTGATCGCCGCTCTTGGGGAGGTCGATGATCACGGTGTCCCCGGACCGGACACCGGCGGCCAGCAGCGCACCGGCGATCCGGCGGGCCTCACCGGCGAGTTCCCCGTGCGTCCAGGTGCGGTCCACGCCGATCACGGCCGGTGCGTCCGCGCGCCGCGCGGCGGCGGCGAGGAAATGCCCGTGCAGGGTGCCGTCGAAGAACTCGGTGCCGGGTAACGGCAGTTCGACCGCCGCGCGCTGTTCCCGGACGTCGCCGGATACCGGATCCGGCGCCGGGCGGTCCCACTCACCGGCGATCAGCAGATCCAGCAGCCGCACGTAGTAGGCGAACATGGACCGCGCCGTCGCGAGTTCCAGATCCGAGGCCCGCACGTCCCAGTTCAGCAGCAGCCCGCCCGAAACCTCGGTGACCTGCGCGTCCAGCAGTACCTGCGGCCCCTGCGAAACGATCCACGACGGTTCGCCCAGGATCTCGGTCGCGGTGGCCGAGAAGAGTTCGCCGAGCCCGAGCGCACTGGTGAACACCACCGGCGACACCACGGGTTCGCCTCGCTCCCGGCTCAGTTCCCGCAGCACGTCCAGACCACCGAAACTGCCGTGCGCGGCCGCCTCGTGCATGGCGGTCCGCATACTCACGGCCCGTTCGGCCAGAGTCTGCGGGGCCCCGAGATCGACATCGACGATCAGCGAGGACGTGAAATCCCCGACCACCCGCTCGACATCCGGGTGCACCGGGTCGCGGTCGAACAGCGGGACGGTCAACAGGAATCGCGGACCCGCGGCATGGGTGCCGATGGCCTCGGCGAATACCGCCGCCACCGCCGCGGCCGGGGTGACACCGTTGCGGTGGGCGTGCTCCTCGAGTCGTTTGCGGTCGACCGCATCGATCGCGTGGTGCAGCCGGACGGTCGCAGGCTGCACCTCGCCGCGCGCCGCGGCGGCGTTCAAGGGCAGCTCCGGTGGCCCCGGCAGATGCGGGATGCGCTCGCGCCACCAGGCGATATCCGCCTCGCGCGGCACGCGATCGGTGCGCCGCGCCGACAGCGAGGGGAAGGTGACCCCGAGTTCCGGCAGCGTCTCACCGCGATACAGGCGCGCCAGATCGTCCACCAGCACGCGGTAACTCATGGCATCGGCGGCGATCATGTCGACGTCCAGGTGCACGCGGGCGTCGCCGCCGGGCAGCAGCGTCAGCTCCGCGCGCAGCACCGCGCCGTCCTCGATCGGCATCGCCCGGTGCGTACCCTGCTCGCGCCGCCGCGCCAGCGCGGCCGCGGCATGCTCGGCCGTCTCCTGCCGCAGGTCGTGGACCGCGACGGCCTCCGGATGGGCCGCCCCGATCAGCTGATTTCCGTCCGGGAGCACCCGGACCCGCAGCATCGGATGGCGTTCCAGCAGCGTGGCGACGGCCTCGCGGAACCGCCCCGGTTCGATCTCGCGGCCGTCGAACTCGATGTAGAGATGAGCCGCGACCCCACCGAAGGCATGGCTGTGCGACCGGCCGATCCAGTAGGCGTGCTGCATTGGCGCGAGCGGGAAGGAGGTGTCGAGGTCGAATGCCGCCGCGCTGCCGGAAATCCCGGTTCCGAACTGCTCCGCGCGCTCATCGGCGCGATCATCGGCCACCAGTGTGTTCCAGGCCCGGATCGTGGGCGCGGCGGTGAGCCGGGCGAAGTCGACGTCGTATCCGCGTTTGCGCCACTGGCCGGCCAGCCGCATCATCCGCAGCGAGTCCAGTCCCTGTCCGACCAGGTCGTCGTCGAGGTCGAGGGATTCCGGTGCGATTCCCAGTACCGAACCGACCTCCGCCCGGACATCGATATCCGTACTCGCCTCGGGACGAGTAGCCACCATGAGAACGCCTCTCGCAGATCAAACCAACATCGGCTTAGGCTGAGCTAACTTTAGTGAAGTTAGCCTAGCCTAATCCGAACTCGAGCGTATCCGCTGGACGCGATGAAGCAAAAGGGCGACGCTGTGAGAAACAACGCCCCTTGTGAGCTCGGGGTTTATACCGACTTAGGGTAGGGTACACTAACCCAACGCAAGGCGGCCTCTCAAAGTGGTTAGGGCATACTAAAATACGGGTCTACCAGCGAATAGAGGCTTATTTTCGAGCCGATTTCCCGCCTGCGGACCAACGCGGGCAGATCCGCGAAAACCGCGCCTCCTGTGCCCACGGATGGGGGGCCGCCACCCGCGACAGCGCCCCCGGCGCGGCGGCTCACACCCCCTACCCGACCCGGATCCGAGCGCCGTGCCGCTCCCCCTCCCAGGCATACTGGCGAGCCAGCGTCACCTCGGGATCGAGCATCGCGCGGTCGAATTCGGCCGGAACCGCGCCCGCCGCGAGCACCCGGGGCCAATCCGGATTCGCGAGCGCACCCCGCCCCAGCGCCACCAGGTCGGCATGGCCGTCGTCGAGGACCGCGCGCGCGCGAGCGGGCGCGTGCATACCGCCGTTCGCGAGCACCGGCAGCCCGGTCACCGACCGGGCCAGCCGCGTGATCGTCTCCCCCGTATCCAGGACCGCCGTGTCGTACCAATCG
This sequence comes from Nocardia sp. NPDC049935, assembly GCF_055586645.1. Taxonomy (NCBI): domain Bacteria; kingdom Bacillati; phylum Actinomycetota; class Actinomycetes; order Mycobacteriales; family Nocardiaceae; genus Nocardia; species Nocardia sp. NPDC049935. Next base: position 370,438 of record NZ_JBVJHV010000005.1, read on the forward strand.
CGCCCTTCGCTCGCGAGATGCAGATAGTCGGCCCCCGCCGCGGCGACCGCCCGGAAGATCGTCTCCGCCTCGGCGGCCCCGGCCCACCGGTATCCGAAATCGTTGACCTTCGTCTGCGAGAGCCGCAGCCCCACCGGGAAACCGGGTCCGACGGCTGCCCGCACCGCACGGATGACCTCGACCGCGAAACGGACCCGCCGGGCGGGATCGCCACCGTATTCGTCATCGCGCCGGTTCGTGTACTCGGTCAGAAACTGGTCGATGAGATAGCCGTTCGCCCCGTGGATCTCGACCGCGTCGAAGCCGGCCGACCGGGCCCGCCGGGCCGCCGCACCGAATCCGGCGACGATCTTCCGGATATCCGCCTGCGTTGCCGCCGCCGGCAACGCGAACGGCCCCGACCCACCGTAGGCGGGCATCTTGCCGCCCTCGGGTAGCACCGCCGACGGCCCGATCGTCCGATCGCTGAACGAATTCTCCTGAACCAGCGCCCCGCCGTGCATCAATTGCAGCGCGATGGCACCGCCGGCCGCGTGCACCCCCGCGGTAACCGCCCGCCAGCCCTCTACCTGCCGCGCTGTCACGATCCCGGGCTGGCGGGCATAGGACTGGCTGAACTCCTCATCGATATAGGTGCCCTCGGTAGTGATCAGGGCGAACCCACCCGCGGCGAACCGCGCGTAGTACTCGGCCATGGCAGCGGTGGGCACACCGTCCCCCGCGGTACTCACCCGCGACATCGGCGCCACCGCCGCCCGATTACGCAGTCGCAGACTTCCGATCCGGATGGCGGCCAAAACGGGATGGCTGGTCACGAAAACTCCTCGTACTCGACGAAATCGGTTCCGATCCAGAATCCGCGCTACCCACCATCACGACAAGTACTGTCTTTTTTGTGCTGTAGTGTCGGTTTGTATACCGAGGAGGTCGGAGTGCACGACGAGACGCCGGACTACTGCACGATCGAAGCCGCCATGGAAGTGGTCGGCGGCAAATGGAAGATGGCCATCGTCAACCACCTCTTCGAGGGCACCCTCCGCTTCGGCGAACTGGGCCGCGCCATGCCCACCGTCACCCCGCGCATGCTCACCCGCCAGCTCCGCGAACTCGAGGCCGACGGCCTGATCCGCCGCACCGTCTACCCCCAGGTTCCGCCGAAGGTCGAATACGACCTCACCGAACTCGGCGCGAGCCTGCGGCCGGTCGCGGGGTTACTCCAGTCCTGGGGCGAGCGGTACCGGCACGACACCGGCTCACGCTGATCACCGCCGGACCAACCGCTGCTCGACCCGGCGATGGCGGTCTCGCGCATTTCTTCGACACTCGGTGAGCGTCCGCCTCACCCCACCGGCGACGCCCGATGTTGTCGCAGGCATTGCCCTAGCCCCCGCCAAGGGCTGATCAACCGCCGAATTCATGGCGTGCGGCTTCCGCGGCAAAGGAGGGAACTCCGCAGCGATCCAACCGACCGAGGAGTTGCCCGATTGTCAACGGTGGCCTCTTGGCTGCGTCCAACTGCGCAACGAGCGCCCGTCCAACCTTTGCCGGGTAAAGGTCCAGTTGATCGAGCAGAAATGCGTCCGGCGTCGTCACACACACTCCGTGCGGAGCGGTGGAGGATTCCGGGAAGTCCTTGACATTGAAAGTCACCAGCACCTCGCAATCGGCCTGAATCGTCGCTGCGAGAACGTGGCGATCTTTCGGATGGCACGACAGCCCGGCGACAAGGGCTTCGTACCCGCGGACTTCCGCTGCGGGGAAGGCTCGCTGCATGTGCCCAATGCGTCGTTCGGCACGGTCGCGGGCCATCCCCGCCTCCCGTACCAGTACCTCGACCAATTCACGAATCACATCGGCAGACCAATGCGGCCGAAAAGCCCTCTCTTCGGCAATTCGGAGAACCGTATCGACGAGAGTGGCACTGTAGAGCACATTGGTGTCCAAGAACGCCGGGAACACGGGCGTTCACCGAGTGACCGGGGGCGGTCCATCGGTTACCGCATATAGCTCATGCTCCTCGCCGTCGGCGACCATGTCATCCAGCGCCGCTGCGGTGCGCTCGCGCTGCCGAATCTGGTATTCGACCAGGGCTGCCAAGCGGACGAATCGGTGCCGCCCCGGCTTTTCCATCGGGAGGTCACCCCGCTCGAGGATGCGAACCAACGTAGGTCTTGATATCCCGAGAAACTCGGCTGCCTCCTGAGTTGTCAGCATCGCGTTCATCGGCGCGACCGTCACGCCCATACCGTTCGACAATGCTTCGGCGACCTGGCGGAGCACGTCGTACACAGCGTCCGGCAATTCGAATCGCGCGCCGTCGGCCGACACCAACGCAGGCCGGTTCTCCGGTGCTTCGCCCCGAGCGTCCTTCAGCGCCCGATTGAAGTCGAGAATCAACGCCTCCTCGTCCCGTTCAGGGACGTAGGTGCGGATATTTCCGCTGGCAGCGGGCCTGGCCATGACACCTCCTGGTTCGACCCGAGTATAAACGAACAAAACGAACACCAGGGTGACCAGTCAGGACATACCGGTGGCCGTTATCGCCGGGCGGCCTGAGGACAAACAAAACGAGGCCCGTCTTCCAGAGCGGAAAACGGGCCTCGTATACGACCTTCGCAGCCGGAGCGCGACCTTACTTGGCCTTCTCCAGGACCTCGACCAGCCGCCACCGCTTGGTGGCCGACGTGGGCCGGGTCTCCATCAGCTGCACGCGGTCACCGACACCGGCGACCTCGTTCTCGTCGTGCGCCTTCACCTTGGAGGTGGTGCGGATGATCTTGCCGTAGAGGGCGTGCCGGGTACGGTCTTCCAGCTCCACGACGATCGTCTTGTTCATCTTGTCGGAGACGACGTAACCGACACGAACCTTGCGGCGGCCGCGCTCCTCCACTTTCTGCTCGTCACTCATGCCGCATCTCCCTTGTCAGCGGGTCCGGTGGCCAAACCGAGCTCGCGCTCACGCATGACCGTGTAGATACGCGCGATCTCGTGACGCACCACACGCAGCCGGCGATTGTTGGTCAGCTGACCGGTCGCCATCTGGAAGCGCAGGTTGAACAGCTCTTCCTTCGATTCGCGCAAGCGGGAGACGAGCTCGTCTTCGCTCAGCTCGCGGAGCTCTGCGGCAGGGGTACCGGTTGCCATCAGAACTGCTCCTCCCTCGTCACGATCCTGCACTTCATCGGGAGCTTGTGCATCGCGCGGCGCAGCGCCTCGCGAGCGATCTCCTCGTTCGGGTAACTCATCTCGAACATCACGCGGCCCGGCTTGACGTTCGCGATCCACCACTCCGGCGAACCCTTACCGGAACCCATGCGGGTTTCGGCCGGCTTCTTGGTGAGCGGGCGATCCGGGTAGATGTTGATCCAGATCTTGCCGCCACGCTTGATGTGGCGGGTCATCGCGATACGCGCCGACTCGATCTGCCGGTTGGTCACGTACGCCGGCTCCAGCGCCTGGATGCCGAACTCACCGAACGTCACCGAGGTGCCGCCCTTGGCGAGACCGCTGCGGCTCGGGTGATGCTGCTTGCGGAACTTGACCTTGCGGGGCATCAGCATGGGTCAGCCCTCCTGCTTTTCTGCCGGGGGCTCGGCCACCGCGGTAGCGGCGCGCCCGGCCTCGGTGCTGGTCGCAGTGGTGCCGGAGGAACCGGAACGACGCGGGCGGTTCGGGCGCTCGCGGCGCGGGCGATCCCCGGCCGGCGCGCTCGGGGCGGGCAGCTCACGCTTGCCGCCGACGATATCGCCCTTGTAGATCCAGACCTTGACACCGATACGACCGAAGGTGGTCTTGGCCTCGTAGAGGCCGTAATCGATATCGGCACGCAGGGTGTGCAGCGGGACGCGGCCTTCGCGGTAGAACTCCGAACGCGACATCTCGGCGCCACCGAGGCGGCCCGAGCACTGCACGCGGATGCCCTTGACGTTCGGCGAACGCATGGCCGACTGGATGGCCTTACGCATCGCGCGACGGAACGCCACCCGGTTGGAGAGCTGCTCGGCCACACCCTGGGCGACCAGCTGCGCATCCGATTCGGGGTTCTTGACCTCGAGGATGTTCAGCTGGACCTGCTTCTTGGTGAGCTTCTCCAGCTCGGCGCGGATCCGGTCGGCCTCGGCGCCGCGGCGGCCGATGACGATGCCCGGACGCGCGGTGTGGATATCGACGCGGACCCGGTCACGGGTGCGCTCGATCTCCACCTTGGAGATGCCGGCCCGCTCCATGCCGGTGCTCAGCAGCTTGCGGATGGCGACGTCTTCCTTGACGTAGTCCGCGTACTGCTTGTCTGCGTACCAACGGGACTTCCAGTCGGTGGTGATACCGAGGCGGAAGCCGTGGGGGTTGATCTTCTGTCCCATTTACTTTGCCCCTCCCTTCCGGCGGCCACGAGTGCCACCGGCGGTGGGGACGCTCTCGACCTCGATGGTGATGTGGCTGGTGCGCTTGCGGATCCGGAACGCCCGGCCCTGGGCGCGCGGCTGGAACCGCTTCATGGTCGCGCCCTCGTCGACATACGCCGTCGAGATGACCAGGGTGTCGGGGTTGAGGCCGAGGTTGTTCTCGGCATTCGCCGCGGCGCTGGCCACGACCTTGGCGACCGGTTCACTGGCGGCCTGCGGGGCGAACCGGAGCAGGTCGAGCGCGTCGGAGACGCGCTTGCCGCGGACCAGGTCCACGACCCGGCGGGCCTTCATCGGGGTCACGCGCACGTGCTTGGCGGTCGCGCGCGCAGTCGGATTCTGAGTTTCTGTGCTCATCGCCGCTTGCTCTTCCGATCTTCCTTGACGTGGCTGCGGAACGTCCTCGTCGGCGCGAACTCACCGAGCTTGTGCCCGACCATGTTCTCCGAGACGAACACCGGCACATGCTTGCGGCCGTCGTGGACGGCGAAGGTGTGGCCGATGAAATCGGGGGTGATGGTCGAACGACGCGACCAGGTCTTGATGACCTGCTTGCTGCCCTTCTCGTTCTGCACGTCCACCTTCGCCTGGAGGTGGTCGTCGACGAACGGGCCCTTCTTGAGGCTGCGTGGCATTTCTTACCTCCTCCTTAGCGCTTCTTGCCGGTGCGACGGCGACGGACGATGAGCTTGTCGCTCGGACGGTTCGGCTTACGGGTACGGCCTTCCGGCTGACCCCAGGGCGAGACCGGGTGGCGACCACCGGAGGTCTTGCCCTCACCACCGCCGTGCGGGTGGTCGACCGGGTTCATGACGACACCACGGACCGTGGGACGGCGACCCTTCCAGCGCATACGGCCGGCCTTGCCCCAGTTGATGTTCGACTGTTCGGCATTGCCGACCTCGCCGACGGTGGCGCGGCAGCGCACGTCGACGCGGCGGATCTCACCGGAGGGCATACGCAGCGTGGCGTAGGGGCCTTCCTTGCCCAGCAGCTGGATGCTGGCACCGGCCGAGCGGGCCATCTTGGCGCCGCCGCCGGGACGCAGCTCCACCGCGTGGATGGTGGTACCGGTCGGGATATTGCGCAGCGGCAGGTTGTTGCCGGGCTTGATATCCGCGGTCGGACCGGACTCGATCTTCGTGCCCTGCGAGATGCCCTTGGGCGCGATGATGTAGCGCTTCTCGCCGTCCAGGTAGTGCAGCAGCGCGATATTGGCGGTGCGGTTGGGGTCGTACTCGATATGAGCGACCTTGGCCGGCACGCCGTCCTTGTCCAGCCGGCGGAAGTCGATCAGCCGGTAGGCGCGCTTGTGACCGCCACCGCGATGCCGGGTGGTGATGCGGCCGTGGCCGTTACGGCCACCGCTCTTGGTCAGCGGGCGGACCAGCGACTTCTCGGGGGTCGACCGGGTGATCTCGGCGAAGTCCGAGACGGACGACCCGCGGCGGCCCGGGGTAGTCGGCTTGTACTTACGGATTGCCATGAGTTCTTCTCTGCTTTCTGGATTCCCCGCCGCTTACGCGACCGGGCCTCCGAAGATCTCGATGGGCTTGCTGTCGGCCGAGATGGTCACGAGCGCGCGCTTGGTGTCCTTGCGCTTGCCGTAACCGAAGCGGGTCCGCTTGCGCTTGCCCTGACGGTTGGCGGTGTTGACGCTGGTGACCTTCACCCCGAAGACCTTCTCGACCGCGATCTTGATCTGGGTCTTGTTGGAGTCCGGGTGGACGATGAAGGTGTAGGTGCCTTCCTCGATCAGTCCGTAGGACTTCTCCGAGATGACCGGCGCCAGCAGGATGTCGCGCGGATCGGCGATGGTGCTCACTTGCTCTCCTCCTGTGCAGCCTCGGCCGGGCCGTGCACGAAGGCGTTGAGCGCCTCGACGCTGAACACGACCTCGTCGCTGTCCAGCACGTCGTAGGTGTTCAGCTGGTCCGGTGCGATGGTGTGCACGAATTCCAGGTTGCGCGCACTCTTCCAGGCGTTGACGTCCTCGCGGCCGACGACCAGCAGGAACTTCTTGCGATCCGAGAGCTCGGACAGGAAGGTCTTCGCGGTCTTGGTCGAGGGGTCCTGGCCCGCGACGAGTTCGCTGATCACGTGGATCCGCTCGCTGCGCGCCCGATCCGACAGCGCGCCACGCAGGGCGGCCTGGATCATCTTCTTGGGGGTGCGCTGGCTGTAGTCGCGCGGCTTGGGGCCGTGCACGGTGCCACCGCCGGCGAACTGCGGCGCCCGGGTCGAACCCTGGCGGGCGCGGCCGGTGCCCTTCTGGCGGTACGGCTTCTTACCACCGCCGCGGACCTCGCCGCGGGTCTTGGTGGAATGCGTGCCCTGGCGGGCGGCGGCCTGCTGGGCCACGACCACCTGGTGCATCAGCGCGATATTCGCGGTCACGTCGAAGATCTCGGCGGGGAGATCGACGGTGCCGTTGGTCTTACCGCCCAGTTCCTTCACCGGCAGGGTGAGGTTGGCGGACTTCTTCTCCGTGTTCACTGCGGAGCTGCTCATGCGTGCGCACCACCCTTCACGGCGCTCTTGACGATCACGACGCCGCCCTTGCGACCCGGGATCGCTCCCTTGATCAGCAGCAGGCCGTTCTCGGCGTCCACCTTGTGAACCGACAGGTTCTGCGTGGTGACGCGGTCGTTACCCATGCGGCCCGACATGCGCATGCCCTTGAACACGCGGCCGGGGGTGGCGCAGCCACCGATGGAACCCGGGCGACGGTGCACGGCCTGCGCACCGTGGGAGGCGCCCTGGCCGCTGAAGCCGTGACGCTTCATGGTGCCGGCGAAGCCCTTGCCCTTGCTGGTGCCGGTGACGTCGACGTAGGTGCCCTCTTCGAAGGACTCGGCCGAGATCTCCTGGCCCACCTCGAAGGTCGAGGCGTCGGCGATGCGGATCTCCGCGACGTGCCGGCGCGGGGTGACACCGGCCTTGGCGAACTGGCCGGACTCCGGCTTGTTCACCTTGCGGGGGTCGATGGCGCCGAAGGCGACCTGAACGGCGCTGTAGCCGTCGCGCTCGACGGTACGGATCTGGGTGACCACGTTCGGTCCGGCTTTGACGACGGTGACCGGGACGACCCGGTTCTTGTCGTCGAACACCTGGGTCATGCCCAGTTTGGTGCCCAGGATGCCGGCCGCGGGCCTGCTCTTGTTGTCAGTCATATCGAGAGTCCCCGTCACTGGATATTGACGTCGACGCTGGCCGGCAGGTCGATGCGCATGAGCGCGTCCACCGTCTTCGGCGTCGGGTCGAGGATGTCGATCAGCCGTTTGTGCGTACGCATCTCGAAGTGCTCGCGCGAGTCCTTGTACTTGTGCGGCGAACGGATGACGCAGTACACGTTCTTCTCGGTCGGCAACGGCACCGGCCCCACGACCCGGGCCCCGGTGCGGGTCACCGTTTCGACGATCTTGCGCGCCGACGCGTCGATCGCCTCGTGGTCATAGGCCTTGAGCCTGATGCGGATCTTCTGTCCCGCCACGCTAAGTGTCCTTTTCTCCGCTTTCGTCCGTGATCCGGATACCGGCTAGGGCGTCCGTACCACCTTCATTTGCACAGCCCGAACACACGATGACGTCTCAGTGGAGACCACGACCGGGGCATGCCCGATCCGCGCCGCTGTTCATCTGTCATGGTTCTCCGGTCCACGCGGTCGGGCGTGTCGCCTCTCCGCTCATTCCTCGGCCCCGAGATGAAATCTGATCGTGGCCCTCGGAACTACGTCCCGGACGTACCCACACCGCCGAACGGTGAGGTACTCGCTGGTTTTGCTCACCCCGCCCGGCCTGGTCGTCTCATGGAAACGACCGCCACCCGGGGCAAGGCAACCCGAACAGTATGCACGAGCCCCCCGAGGCGTTCCAAATCGGGGTCCGCCGAGATCCGGCGCTTGCGCCACCATACCGCGCCGCCGCTATCTTACCGATGAGTAAGATAGCGCCATGACGAATGAGACCGGCACCTACCGCGGCTGGCGGAAACTGCCCGACAACCCCCTGGGCCACGGCCTGTTCTCCCTGTCGATGGTCGCCCGGGTCCCCTATTTCGCCACCGTGCTGCCCCGGGTCGTCCGGCTGGAACCCGGGTTGTGCGAGGTCAAGGCCCCGAAATGGTTCGGCGTCCACAACCACCTGGGCACCTTTCACGCCATCGCCGCCTGCAATCTCGCGGAGATCGCCATGGGCATGCTCAGCGAGGCCACCGTCCCCACCACCCACCGCTGGATCCCCAAGGCGATGCAGGTCCAGTACCTCACCAAGGCGACGACCGGCCTCCGAGCCGTGGCCGAACTGGCAGAGATCCCGGACTTCGCCACATTCACCGAGGGCCGCGATCTCACCGTTCCCGTCTCGATCTACGACAAGACCGGCCGCGAAGTGGTGCACGCGGACATCACCACCTGGGTCACACCCAAGGGCTGACTCCGGACGCACCGCCACGGGCCCGAACAACGGCGAACCGGCGCCGGTCTCGCGATGATCGCGGCGGACCCGATGTGAGCTGTCGCATACACCATCACATTCCGCGGCACTACTTCGTCAGAGGAGCACCGGCTCCTCTGACAGAAGGCTGCGTCATGACATCGAGAGCGACCCCCTCCCCACAACTCCTCGCCGACGCCCCCGCGCCCGCCCACACTCCTCGAGTGGGCGCCGAGAACTCCCGGCTTCCGGGCCACGCATGTCAACAGCCGTTGGCCAACAACTGTTGACTTCCCCCGAAGTCCCCTCTACCTTTAATGACAACAATCGTTGACTTCGAGGAGTCGCAGTGCACAACCCCATCGCAGACGTCCTGATCGTCGGAGCCGGCCCGGTCGGTCTCACCGCGGCGATCGTGCTGAAACAACTGGGCCACGATGTGGTGATCGTCGATCGGCAGGCCGCGGGCGCCAACACTTCCCGCGCGGCGGTGGTGCATCCGCACACACTCGAGATCCTGGAGCCCTACGGTGTGACCGAACCGCTGGTCGCGCGCGGTGTACACACCCCGACGTTCACGATTCGCGACCGGGACCGGCTGCTGCTGGCGGTACCGTTCAGCGATCTGCCCACCGCCTACCCCTACACGCTGATGATCTCCCAGGCCGACACCGAGAAATTCCTGCTGGACCGGCTGATCGCGCTCGGCGGCGAGGTGCTCCGGCCGGTGACGGTCACCGGGATCCACCAGGGACAGGATTCGGTCACCGCCACAGTGTCGGACGGGGACCCCATCCACGCGCGCTATCTGCTGGCGGCGGACGGTATGCACAGCCTGGTGCGGGAACAATCGGGGATCGGATTCACCGGCGGCAGCTACGGCGAATCGTTCACTCTGGCCGATGTCCGCCTCTCCGGTGGCGTACCCACCGATGAGGTCATCCTGTATTTCTCACCCGCCGGGCTCGTGGTGGTCGCGCCGCTGCCCGACGCCATGTATCGGATCGTGGCCACTGTGGACGAGGCGCCGCACGACCCGGATATCGCGTTCGTACAGGGACTTCTCGACCAACGCGGCCCGGAGAGCCGGCCGGCCGTGGTCGAAGAAGTGGTGTGGGGTTCGCGTTTCCGCGTGCACCACCGCATCGCCGATACCTTCCGCCACGGCCGGATCCTGCTCGCCGGTGACGCCGCCCACGTGCACTCGCCGGCCGGCGGCCAGGGAATGAATCTCGGGATCGAAGACGCCGTCACCGCGGCGACGACCCTGTCGCGCGTCCTGGCCGGCGAATCGGAAAGCCTGCTCGACGAGCACGCCGCCGCCCGCCGCCATACGGCCGAAACCGTCGTCTCCACCGCGGGCCGTCTCACCGATCTGGCCACCGCGTCGGCGCGCGTCCGGCCGGTACGCAACACCGCCATGGCGTTGGCGGGCAGAACGACGGTCGTACGGAATCGGCTGGCCATGCGACTGTCGGGACTCGACCGCCGCTGAGAACGCCGATCGGCGAGCGCGGAGACAGTTCCGTGCGGTGGGCCCCGGCGACGGCGCCCGGATCCTTCGAGGAGATGACATGTACTCGATTCGGCAATACCACTTCGGTTCACCGGACCGATTGGTGTACGAGCAGGTTCCCGACCCGGTACCCGGCCCAGGGCAGGTACTGGTGCGAGTCGGGGCGGCCGGGGTCCACCTGATCGATACGGCGTTGCGTGCGGGAACCGTCTCCGGCCCGGTCCCACCGCCCGAACTGCCGATGACACCGGGGCGAGAAGTGGCCGGTGTCGTCACCGGGCTCGGCGCAGGCGTCGACGACCGATGGCTGGGCAGGCGGGTGGTGACCCATCTCGGGCCCCGCGGCAGCGGTGGATACGCGGAGTTGGTCGCCGCCGATCCCGCTTCTTTGCACGAGATACCCGAGGACGTCGAGGACGCGGCCGCCGTAGCGGTGGTCGGTACCGGCCGGATGGCAATGGGGATCCTGCATCACGCCCGGCTGACCGCGGAGGATGTGGTGCTGGTGCACGCGGCCGCGGGCGGGATCGGAAATCTGCTGGTGCAGGCGGCGATCCGGGCCGGAGCCACCGTTGTCGGCGCGGCGGGTGGGGATCGCAAGGTCGAGCGGGTCCGGCGTTCGGGCGCTGTGGCGGTCGACTACACCGCCCCGGGCTGGACCGAGAGCGTGCGGGCGGCGCTGGGTGACCGCCCGCTCACGGTGGTTTTCGACGGTGTCGGCGGCACGGTGGGCCGGGCGGCGTTCGATCTGCTCGGCGCGGGCGGGCGGGTCATATTGTTCGGATGGTCCTCGGGGGAGCCGACGCGATTCACCTCGGCGGACCTGTTCGAGCGGCAACTGACGGCGGTGGTGGCGCTGGGGGCGAGTATCACCGGAATCCCCGGAGGCCTGCGCGGCCTCGAACAGCGGGCGCTGACCGAACTCGCCGCAGGCAGGTTACGACCGGCCGTACAGACCTTCCCGTTGCGAGACGCGCCGGCGGCCCATATCGCGCTGGAGAATCGCACCACTGCCGGGAAGGTGGTGCTCATACCGTGAGAATCGGTGTCATCCTGCCCTCGGTGACGACCCAGGCGGAGCAGAATCTGGACCTGGCGAGCGCTGCCCGGCATATCGAACAGCTCGGATTGTCGGGGGTGTGGCACGGCGATCACCTCGCCACCGGGGCACCCACTCTGGATGCGACGATCGCTCTCGCGGTCGCCGCCGCCGCGACCGAGCGCGTCCACATCGGCACGAGCGTCTACGTTCCGGCGATGCGCTCCCTGGCCTGGGCGGCCAAACAGATCGCCGGTCTCCAGCATGTCAGCGGCGGCCGGCTACTGCTGGGCGTCGGATCCGGCGGCGGACCGGCCCAGTGGCAGGCGGCGACGATCCCCTATGCCGAGCGGGGCGCCCGTACCGATACCGCGCTACGCCTGCTACCCGCACTGCTCGCCGGTGAACAGGTCGATCTTCCCGACGCCCTGGAACCCACCCGGATCGCACTGTCGCCGCCCGCGCCCCTCCCGCCGATCTGGGTCGGCAACCATTCCGCGCCCGCCCGCCGGCGCGCCGCACGGCTCGGTGACGGCTGGTTTCCTTCGTTGATCACCCCCGCCCGGGTGGCCACGGGACTCGCGGAGATCACCGAACTCGCCGCTCGGTATCAGCGGCCGGCCCCCACGGTCGCCATCGGCGCGACCGGAGTCCTCGGCACCGGAGCGGGCCTGCCCGCTCGCCACGACATCGCCGCCGGAATCACCCGGGCCTATGGGCAATCCCTGGAGGAAACTCTCCCGATCCCGATCACCGGGCCCCCCGAGCAAGCCGCCGAGCGCATCACCGCGTACCACGACGCGGGAGCCCGGTATCTCGTCTTCGGCTTCGCCGGCGGCGACTGGCGGAGCCAATGCGACCTGCTGGCGCAGGCTCACGCCGCCCTCACCTGAACAGAAAGCAGAGGCACGGGCGCTGTGGGGTGCGGGCCGGTGGGTGTTGCCCTACCCCGCCCCACACCGTTGAATGCAGTACATGGCAGACAGCGCGGTCCACGAGTTCGATATCTGTGTCGTAGGGCTGGGCCCGGCCGGGAGAGCCCTGGCCCACCGCGCGACCGTCGCCGGGTTGCGTGTCGCCGCCGTCGATCCGCGCCCCGACCGGTTGTGGCCGCCGACCTTTTCCTGCTGGATCGACGAACTCCCGGACTGGTTACCGCACAGTGTGATCGCGAGCCGTATCCCGGCCCCCGTCGTCTGGACGAACTCCAGGATCGCGATCGACCGCCCCTACTGCGTGCTGTCGAAACCGCGGCTACGTGATGCGCTGTCGCTCGATGCCGCCAGGGTGTACGCGGGCCGGGCGGGACGGGTCGACGGGCATGAGGTCGAGCTGGCCGACGGCACGGTGATCCGGGCCGCGGTGGTGGTGGATTCGCGCGGTATGCCCACGCTGGGCGACCGGCGTGCCGCCAGCGCGCACGGGATCTTCGTGGCCGCCGAAACCGCGGCGCCGATGGTCGGCGAGGGTGAGGGGCTGCTGCTGGACTGGCGGCCGGAGAACGGCGCCGGCCCCGACGAGCCCCCGTCGTTCCTGTACTCGGTTCCGCTGGGCGACGGCACGGTGATCTTCGAGGAGACCAGCCTGGGCTTGCGCGGCGGCATGCCGCAGCACGAGTTGCGCAGGCGCACGCTGGCGCGGCTGGCGGCGCACGGGATCATGCTCACCGGGGAGGAACCGAGCGAGGCCGCCCATTACCCGCTCGACACCCCGCCCCCGGCGAAGGGCGTCGGCCGGGTGGTCCCGTACGGGTCCCGTGGCGGGATGATGCATCCCTGCACCGGCTACAGCGTGGCCGACTCCTTCGCTCTGGCCGATACCGCGGTCGCCGCGATCCAGCGCGGGGAGGACGCGGTCGCCGCCCTGTGGCCCTGGCAGGCCCGCCTCACCTACTGGATGCGGATGCGCGGACTGTGGGGCCTGGGGCGGCTCACCACCGAGCAGTCGATCGCGATGTTCGACTCGTTCTTCTCCGCGTCCCCGCGGGGGCAGCGCGCGCTGCTCTCGGCCCACGACGACTACGCGGCCCTGGGCGCCGTGCTGTTCAACACGGTGTCCCACACCTGGCCGTTCCGCTGGCGTTTCGACCTGGTCGGCTGGCGGAACCGCGATCGCTGGGTGGACTTTCCCTTCGCGGCCGCCGGTAGCGAGTCGCGGACGACCGAGTCTCAGCGGTAGGACCTGGAATCCAACGGGCCCGTCCGCCCGCGCAGGAGCGGACGGGCGGCGGCGGTTCAGCCGCCGTTCTCGGCGGCCTTCCGGTAGCCCCGTACTGCGGGATAGCCCAGCACGAGAATCACCCCGCCCACCCACAGCAGGGTGTCGATGAGCGGTTCGGCCACCGGCCCCCCGAAGGACAACCCCTTCATCGCCTCGATGGCGCAGCTCATCGGCTGGTTCTCCACCGTGGAGCGGAGCCAGTTCGGATACGCGAAGACGGGGACGAATCCGGAATTGAAGAACAGCAGCAAGTTGGTGAGCAGGCCGACGACCTGCACCAGCAGCGCGCCTTCGGTGAAGGTGGCCACCGCGGTGATGAAGACGGCGAAACCGATACCGAACAGGACCGGGATGCCCAACAGCGCCATGGCCGCCCACGGGCCCTGGTTGAATCGGAAGCCGAGCGCGAAACCCACCGCGAGCACGATCAGCGTGGTGATCAGCACCCGGATGGCTTCGGCCAGCAATCGCCCGGTGAGTCCGGCGGCCCGGTGGATCGGCATGGTCCAGAACCGGCCGAGCAGACCGGTGGCCTGCTCGGTTTTGAAACCGAGAGCGCTGACCACCGCGCCCGTCATCGCCGCGACCAGCATGATCATCGGGACCGTGCCGTAGATGGCGGGCCGCCCGGTGAACGAGGAGATGGAATCGTCCAGGACGATCCAGAACATCACCAGGGTGAGCGCGGGATAGACGATGGTCTGGATGGTGGTCGCCGGATCGCGCAGCCACCCGGTCAGCAGGCGTTTGCACTGGATCCAGCTGTGCGCCGCCCAGACCACCAAGGACTTCTCGGAGCGCGGTTCGGCGCGCGGCAGGTCCAGTGCCGCGGCGTGCGCCCGGGTACCGGGCCCGGTGCGTACGGAGGAATCGATAACGCTCATGACCGCCTCACACTCGCCCACACCGCGAACGGCACGAACAGCACCGCGAGCGCGATCAGCCAGATCAGGCCGACCCGCAGCACCTCCCAGGTCACCCCGTCACCTGCCATATCGCGCAGGGCGTAGGCGAACTGGGTGATGGGCTGGTTGCGCACGAACGGCCGGACCCATTCCGGGAACCCGGTCTCGGGGACGAAACCGCAGGACATCATGCCGAAGATCAGGGTCGGCAGGGTGAGCGCCTGGCTGAGCGATTCGGGGCTCTTGGTGAGACTGCCCAGCCCGTCGGCGCCGATCGCCAGGATCGTGCCGACGGCGAGCGCGAAGGCGCAGAACCCGATCGTCTGCCCCCAGCCGGCGGTGAATTCGAACCCGATGATGTGGCCGTAGATCAGCGCCGCTGCCAGCGAGGTCACCGACCGGACCAGGCCCGCGGCGATCCGCGAGGTCAACGGCACGAGGATGCCGATGGGCATGGTCTGCAACCGGGTGCTGAACCCGGTCAGCGCCTCGAAGGCGGCCAGCTGGGCATTGGACATCATGGTGAACGCCATGGTCTGCAACACCACGATCGGCATCACGAACTGGGCGTAATCGATGCCCTGGAACTGCATGACATAGCGCAGCGGCAGGTAGAAACCGACAGTGAACACCAGGGGTGTGAGTATCGCGGCGATCAGTTCGCCCCGGGTCGCCATGGTCCAGATGACCCGTCCGGTCAGCGCCCGCCACTGGGCGAACGACGACACCCGGGTACGCGGTAGTTCGGCGAACAGTTCGGTGCGGGCGACGGCCGGCGCGCTCACGCGTTCTCCTCCGGACCCTCGGCCTGACCCGGGTGACCGGTGATCGACAGGAACACATCGTCGAGCGAGGGGCGGCGCAGGCCGATATCGGCCAGCGCGATATCGGCGGCGTCCAGCCGGCGCAACGCCTCGGCCAGAGTGGCAGCGCCCTCCGGGGCCGGAAACGAGAGCCGGTCGGCGGCGGCCGACTCGGCCGATACCGCGGGCGGTACGAGTTCGCCCAGCGCCGCGGCCGCGCGGCCCAGTGCGCTCGGGTCCAACGGAACCACCTCGCAGTAGCTGCCGCCGGTTTTCTCCTTGAGCTCGTCGGCGGTGCCCTCCGCGATCACCGTGCCCTTGTCGATCACGATGATGTTGTCCGACAGCACATCGGCCTCTTCGAGGTACTGGGTGGTGAGCAGGACCGTGATGCCCTGTTCCTTCAGCGCGCCCACCAGATCCCAGACGCCCTGGCGGCTGCGCGGGTCGAGACCGGTGGTCGGCTCGTCGAGGAATACCACCTCCGGCCGCACCACGAGCCCGCAGGCGATATCCACCCGCCGCCGCATACCGCCGGAGTACTGTCGCACCGCGCGTCGTCCGGACGCGACCAGGTCGAATTCCGCGAGCAGCGTATCGGCGCGTTTACGGGCAGACGACCGGCTCAGCCCCATCAGACGGCCGAACAGTTCGAGGTTCTCGCGGCCCGTCAGATTCTCGTCGAGGGCGGCGTACTGGCCGGTCATCATGATCGACCGGCGCACCCCCGCGGGGTCCTGGCGCACATCGTGGCCCGCGACGACCGCGGTACCGGAATCGGGGCGCAGCAGCGTGGACAGGATCTTCACGGTGGTCGTCTTACCGGCCCCGTTGGGTCCCAGGATTCCCAGTACGGTGCCGCGGGCGGCGCGGAATCCGACCCCGCGCAGCGCGTGCACGTCACCGAACGATTTGGTGATGCCCTCGACTCGCACCGCGTCGTCGGACGCCGCCGGGGCCGGCACCGCGCGGGCGGGGGCCCCGTTCTCCGCACCCCGGTTCGTGGTCTCGAGCCCGGACGGGCGGATGTGCACCGACTCCGCCGGTGGGACATTGTCGCCGGCGGCTGCCCCGGCATCGTTCGAACTCGGCATCAACTCTCCACTATCGGCCGGACAAGTGTTGCGGGTGACCGGCGCATCGGTATCCCGCTGGATGATCCCTGGCGCCGGGCGCGATGTTACCGGCTGAGGTCACGGGCCCCGGCCCGCCGCCGATACCCCGAACGCCCGTGGATCAATTGTGCGTTTGCTCACAACACCCGGCCGATCCGTTATCCACCCTGGTCGGCGGTGCAAGGACAGCGCACGGGCAGTGCTGGTGCCTTGTCGGCCCGGTATGCACCACCATAATCTGATTTTCATGGCCGATACCGCGCAGCCCGAGGTGGCGGCGCGTTCGGGAGGACCCGGCCGACCGAGCGTGCTCACGTCCTACGACCCTCGTACCGGGGAGATCGTCGGCACCTATCCCGTCGCCGGCCCGAGCGAGCTCGCCCGCGCCGTCGATACCGCACGATCCGTCGAGACCTGGTGGTCGACAGCGGGTTTCGGTACTCGCAAACGGTTGTTGCTGGAGTGGAAGCGGGTGATCGCGCGCCGGGCCGCACAACTGGTGGACGTCCTGCGCGAGGAGACCGGTAAACCCGAGGCCGACGCCGCCATCGAGGTCTGGCTGGCCGTGGAGAATCTCGACTGGGCGGCCCGCAACGCGGGCCGGGCCCTGGGCCGGCGCTCGCTGGCCTCGAACTGGCTGACCCGCAACCAGCGCGCGTCGGTGGGCTATCTGCCGCTCGGCGTCGTCGGGGTCCTGGGTCCTTGGCAGAACCCGGTTTTCACGCCCATGGGGTCGATCGCCTACGCCATGGCCGCCGGGAACGCGGTGGTCTTCAAACCGCATGAACTCACCAGCGGCACCGGTGCGTGGCTCGCCGACACCTGGCGGGAGGTCGCCCCGGACAAACCGGTTCTGACGGCCGTCACCGGCGACGAGACGACCACCGCCGCACTGTGCCGCTCCGGGGTCGACAAGATCGCCTACGCCGGGCCCGAGGCGCCGGGCCGCGATGTGATCTCACTCTGCGCCCAGACGATGACGCCGGTGGTCGTGGAGAACTCCGGTAAGGGCGCCATGATCGTGCACGTCGACGCGAAACTCGACGACGCCGCCGACGCCGCGGTGTTCGGATCCATGGCCAATGCCGGGCAGAACGCGACCGGTGTGCAACGCGCCTACGTCGCCGCGTCGGTCTACGACCAGTTCCTCGATCTGGTGGCGGCGCGGGCGCGGGCGCTGCGCCCCGGCGGCGACCGGCGCGCGTCCTACGGGCCGATGATCCTGGAAACCCAGACCGAGGTGGTCCGCAAGCAGGTACGCGACGCGCTGGCCCGGGGCGGCCGCGCGGTCGTCGGGGGGCTGGACTCGATCCGCGAACCCTATGTGGAACCCATCGTGCTCACCGATGTGCCCGAGGAGAGCACCGCCATCACCGAGGAGGGCATCGGCCCGGTCCTCATCGTGAACAAGGTGCGCGATCTCGACGACGCCGTCGCCCGGATCAACGACGCCGGTCGCGGTATCGCGGTCTCCGTGTTCACCCGCGATATCGCCGAGGTCGAGATCTACGCCGAACGGCTGCGCGCGGGCGTCGTCACCGTGAACACCGCGACCACCTACGCCGGCATCCCGGCGCTGCCGTTCGGCGGCGTCGGCGAATACGGGCAGGGCCACAGTCACGGCGTACTGGGACTGCGCGAGTTCAGCCGCACCCTCTCGATCGCCCGCAACCGGTACGGCGAACCGCTGGGACTCTCCAGTTTCAACCGGAACCGGCGGCGGTTGCGTATGGCGCGCACGGTGTTCCGGTTCCGGCACGGCTAGCCACGCCGCCGCCAGAACTCCACGATCAGCGCGCAGAATCGCCGGTGAGCCGGGCCAGCCGTTCCCACGCCGGGGATGTGGCCCCGGCCGACATGGTCACCAGCCGAGCCAGCCCGGGATCGACGGCCGATCCGGCTTCACTCGTGGGGTCGGCTCCGCTCGCCAGCCATGTCGATGCGCGCGCGGCCAGCGCGGGCAGCCGAGGATCCTCGGGTGACCAGTCGAACGCGGCGTCGTAGGCGAGATAGATCGCGGTGAACTCCGGATCGGCAAGGTTTTCGAGTTTGGCGGCGGCCCACCGCGCGGCCTGCACCGGCTCGACCGCGTGGAGCAGGATCCAGATATCGCGCTCTGTCCGGATCGCCCGATCGCTGGCACCTACTTTTCGCAAACGGTCGAGGTAGTCGGCGACATCGCCGGATACGAAGAGCCGATCACCGCGGCCCAATTCCGCGATCCTCTCCCGGGTGCGCCTGATCTCCTCGGCCCGCTCGGCGAGCGCGGTATCGATCTCGGCCAGCGCCGCGGCGAACACCGGCGGGGTCGCGGTGAGGAGTTCCTCGATACGGGCCAGCGGCACTCCGGCCTGCGCCAGCGTCTTGATCTTGACAAGGCCCACGGCGTCCGCCGCGCCGTAGCGCCGGTATCCGGACGAATCGCGCTCGGGTTCGGGGAGCAGCCCGCGGTGGTGATAGACACGCACCGCTTTGATGGTGACGCCCGCGTACCGCGCGAGCTGCCCGATCGTGATCATTCGTCATTCCCTCCGCGGCACCGGGCCGCTCGCTCACCGCGCCCGGCCGAACACCCGGCCGGCGAGATCGATCCCGGCGACGGCGCCGTCCGAGTCGCGGGTGAAGTATCCCCGCTGCCCCACCAGTCCGCCGGCGGTGACGATGTATTCGTCGGCGTCGCCGGGCAGCAGGCCGAGCGGCGCGGGCGGGATATCCGGCGGCAACTCGACATCGGCGACCGCCCGGACCTCCGGCTTGATCGCACAGCCGATCGTCACCCCCGACCCGTCGGATTCCAGGGTTATCCGCATCATCTCGTTCTCGTACTCGCCGAGGATTTCCGCGACCCGGGCCGGGTCGTAGGGCACCGGTTCCGGGTCGTGCTCGACCACCCCGAGATAATGCTCCAGGACCCATTTCACCGTGGCCCGATTGAACGCCAGCCCCGCATCGGGCCCCGCGTTCGACAGCACCACCACTGCCAGGTCCCGTTCGGGCACGATCAGCAGATCGGCGAACTGACCGTTACCGGAGCCGCCGTGCCCGATGGTCGCCACACCGTCGATCGCCCGAAGGAACCAGCAGATCCCGAACCCGTCGCCGAGCGTGCTGCCCCGCAGCTCTACGGTCTGCTCCCGCATGGCCGCGAGCGTGTCCGCGGTGAGGATCCGATCGCCACCGGTGGTCCGGCCGTCACCGAGATGGAATCGCGCCCACCTGAGCAGATCCGCGGCCGAGGACACCAGCCCGCCGCCGGGATTGTTGGAACGGTTGTCCTTCCACTGCGTGGCGACGGTGAGGGCACCGTCCGCGCCGGCATTGTGCCCCACCGCGAAACGCCGCGTCATGACCTCGTTGAGCGCGTAGCCGCTGTGCGACAGCCCCAGAGGGGCGCACAGCAGATCCCGCACCGCCGACTCGAAGGTCGAGCCGGTGACGTTCTCGATGATCCGGCCCACCAGGTTGAAGCCGGCCTGGCTGTAGGAGGCCCGGGCTCCCGGCTCCGCGATCAGTGCCGATTCGGCGAGCATCGCGGCATGCCGCGCCAGGGCGTCATCGCCCTCACCCGGGTCCGCGCCGAGTTTCCATTCGAGTCCGGCGGTGTGGTTGAGCAGGCGCGCGACCGTGATCGCGGAGGAGACCGGCTCGGCGACGGCGAACTCCGGCACATAGCGCCGCACCGGGGCTCCGAGTTCGACGCGGCCTTCGTCGACCAGTCGCATGAGCGCGGTCGCGGTGAAGGTCTTGCTCACCGAGCCGATCACGAAACCGGTATCCGGATCGACCGGCACCGGGTTGTTCATGCTGGTCACGCCGTGGCAGGCGAAATGCTCGCCACCATCGGCCAGCACGCCCACGGCTACCCCCGGGAGCGCGAACTCGGCCGCCGCACCGGTGACGAATTCCCGGAGTTTCTGTTCCATCTCGTTCATGGATACATGCTCGAACCCTGCCCCTGGGTCAAGGTCAAGCTCTAATTCGAGATATTTCGCTGATCCACCGCGCGCCCGAGCAGGGTGGCCATCATCAGGGCGTGCACCCGGGCCATATGCTGCGGCCGCGAATCGAAACGGATCAGCCGGCCCACATCGATCACCTGGCCGATGGCCGAGTGCACCCGGAACCGGGCCTCGATCGGGTCGCCGTCCAGCAGGTTCGCCCATTCGTGCACGTTCTGCCGCTGGATGGCGCGCAGTTTGTGCTGTTCGGCCTGCGGCAGGTTCGGGAACTCCGCGTAGTACACCGACATGATCTCGGGCATGGTGAAACTGAGCCGGACATAGCGGTCGGCGATCTTGGCTACCGCGTCTTCCCGGCCGCTGGCCTCACCCAGCGCCTCGGTGATGGCGAAGGCCAGCCGTTCGCCGGTGCGGTGGAAGGCCGCCGCCAGCAGATCGGATTTACTGCTGAAGTACCGGTACACGCTGGAGGCGTTGATACCGACCGCCGCGCCGATCTCCTCGATACTGGCCTCGTGGTAGCCGCGCCGGCCGAAGATGCGGATCGCCTCGGTGAGCAGTTGCTCGCGTTTGGAGGTCACCGGAAGGCCGCGCGGCTGGTCGTCGGGCGCCCCGGCCACCGGAGCGGGCGGCAGTTCGGCGTGCACGATCGACCACGCCATCTCACGCAGCAGCGGGAGCAGTTTCGCGCTCGACAGCGCGGTCCGATGCGCGGAGATACTGCCGATCACGCTGAGCACGGCGGCGGCCAGCAGCGCGATATCCTCGGCGGGCGCGCCGGGACGCAGCTCCGCGATGGGCGCCGCGAAGGTGTTGTTGATCTCGTTGTAGAGCCTGCGGATCCGGGCCCGGTCGGCCTGCTCGAGATAGCGGCCCTCCCACCGGTACAGCCCGGCTTCCCGCCGGATCTCGATGGTGTGCTCGGCGACCGCCCGGATCAGGCCGTCCAGCCGTTGATCGGCGCTCGCGGCGCTGTCGTCGCCGGATTGCGCCGCCTCGAGCAGTTGTTTGGCGCCCTCCTCGGCCGCGGCGACCAGCAGGGCGTACTTGTTGGCGAAATGACGGTAGAGGGCCGGGCCCGAGATACCCACCTCGGCGGCGATCTCGTCCACCCCGACCGGGTAATATCCGCGCTCGCTGAAGGCCCGGGCCGCCGCGCGCATGATCTGCACCTTGCGGTCCTTGGGCCGGCGCCGCCCGTTCTGGCCGTTGCCACGGTCGGCGGGACGAAGACGCGCCGGGTCGACCCGGCTGCTATCCGCGACCATGCATTCTCCGTTCGCCTCGGCGGCGCCGCCGGTGTTGACAGCGCCGGACAAGTCAACCTAAGTTAACCACAATTCGCAACGTTAACCGCTATTCGCAGTACGGTTGGCACCGGACAGCACCCGATGGAGCGCGCATGGTCAACACTGATTCCCCCACGACCCAACCGGCGGGCTTCGCCGCGGTGCACGACGGCCGGGTGCTGCGGGTGACGCTCACCAAGCCCAAACGCAAGAACGCCATCGACTACGACACGATGGTCGCGCTCGGTGACACCTTCCTGGCCGCCGCCACGGACAAATCCGTCCGCGTCGTCGTGCTCACCGGAGAGGGCGGCGATTTCTGCACCGGCGCCGACCTCGCCGCCAGCGCCGCCGAGGGCTCCCGCGGGATCACCCCCGATATGGTCATGGACGCCGCCAACCGCCTGGTCCGCGCGATTGTAGACCTGCCGGTCCCGGTGATCGCCCGCATCCAGGGCGCGACCGCGGGCGTCGGGGTCGGCATCGCGCTCGCGGCCGACCTCGTCTACGCCCAGGCCGACTCGTATCTGCTGCTGGCGTTCGTCAATATCGGCCTCATGCCCGACGGTGGCGCCGCCGCCCTCGTGGCCGCCGCGGCGGGCCGCCCGCTGGCCGCCCGTATGGCCCTGCTCGGCGAACGCCTCCCCGCCACCGTCGCCCGCGACGAAGGCCTGTTCGCCGACGTCCTGGCCACCCCCGAGGAACTGGACGCCGCCGTCGAGGCCGCCGCCGACAAGATCTCCCACGGCCCCCGCCGCGCTCTGGAGCTCACCAAGACGGCCCTCAACCGCGCCACCCTCACCGCCCTGGACACCGCCCTGGCCGAGGAGAAGGCCGGCCAGATCGAACTCCTGCAGTCCCCCGACTTCTTCGAGGGCGCCGCCGCCATGCTCGGCAAGCGCAAGGCCGCCTTCGCGGAGTAGAACAGCACCCGAATACGAGAACGGGCCGGTCCTGATGGACCGGCCCGTTCTCGTATTCGGCGATTCGCGGATCCGGCCGGTTTCCCGGCCGGCCCGAGTCACAGTCCTACACTCCCAGCCCCTTGGCCAGTACCGGCCAGGACGCCAGGAACTCGTCTTCCCAGTAGCCCCACGAGTGGGTTCCGGTATCGCGGAAGTTGAACGTCGCCGGGATGCCCAGTTGATCGAGGCGGTTCTTCAGGTTGTGGGTGCAGAAGTTGGTACCCGCCTCGATCACGCCGCCCACCAGGATCTGGTTGGCCAGGCCGTAGGAGCCGGGCAGGGTGTGCGGGCCGTCGAGGGTGTCCCAGCGGCCGGGCAGGCCGTTACCGGTGGAGACGTAGAGGTCGAGACCGCGCAGGCCTTCGGCGTTGACGTACGGGTCGTTCTTCACCCATTCCTCGGACCCCTGCGGACCCCACATGTTCTCGGTATCGGCGCCACCCCAGGTTTCGACGGTGAGGCGGACGAACTCCGAGCCGACCGGGTCGCTGGTCTGGGCGCAACCGCTGTAGGCGGCCGCGGCCTTGTAGAGACCGGGTTTGGCGATGGGCAGCGCCAGGACGGTGGTGCCGGAGGTGGACAGACCGGCGATGGCGTTCACGCCGTTGGTGCCGAGCGCGCCGTCCACCAGCGGGGGAAGTTCTTCGGTGAAGAAGGTCTTCCACTTGTTGCGGCCACCCAGCGCCGGCTCGTCCTTGATCCAGTCCGTGTAGTACGTCCAGCTGCCGCCGATGGGCTGCACCACGTTGACGTTCTTGTCGGAGAGGAAGTCCAGGGTGTTGGTCTGCGCCTGCCAGGACGCCGAATCCTCGCCGCCGCCGGCACCGTTGAGCAGGTACAGGGTGGGACGGGGTTCGGAGGCATCGGCCGGACGCTGCACGTCGACGGTGATATCCCGGTCCATGGCCGTGGAGTGCACGTAGAGCCGCAGGTTGCGGTCGTCCTTGTACTCGGCTTTGACGATGCGTGATCCGTCGGGGGCCGTGGGGTCGGCCAGCAGCGTCTTGGATTCGATGATCGGATCGGCCGCGGCGGTGCTACCGCCGAGCCCCGTCATCACTCCGGTGAGCACCGCAGTGGCCGCGACCATCGCCGCGGCGCGCCTTCCGCCACGCCGGGTGAGTCGACGTATCAATTTCGCACCTTCGCTTCGTCTCGAATTTTCATTCGGGCTCCGTCCGCACGAACCGGCCCCCGGACCCGAACGCCTCACAGTATCCGGGCGCGGGTCACCCCGCCCCGGGTATTCCGACCGTGTAGTCGTGCGTTGCGGACATATCGTTACCGTAGCGTTGCCCGTCGATCCGGCCGCGGCCGAGCACACTGTGGGGTTTCGGCAGCCACATGTACCGGCTGTGGTGACACGGAACACAGCGGTCGCGGCTCAATCATGCCCGCCCCGGTGGGAGGCGCCGATCACGACGCGCTCGACGCGGCCGAGATATTCCAGCACGCCGTCGCGGCGTCGCACGATATCGCCCGTGCGGTACAGCCTGCCACCACCGGCGGCGGCCACGAAACGCGCCGCGGTCGGTCCGGGGGCGTCGTAGTATCCGCGGGCCAGCTGCGGGCCGCCGATGTACATCTCCCCCGCCGTGCCCGGCGGCACCGGCCGCAGCCGTTCGTCGAGCAGGTACACCCGGTCGTTGGTGACCGGGCGGCCGCCGACCGAGCCGACGGTGATCACGCCGGTTTCGTTGTGCCCGTACCAGATGACCAGTTCGGCGCCGGGCAGCAGTGTCATGAACCGCTCGACACCGCCGGCGGGCAGGGCGGCGCCGTCCACCACGACCCGCCGCAGGCTGGGGTGGGCGGCCCGGCCGCCGCCGTCGGTGACCGAATCGAGGAAGCGGTCCAGCAGCGCCGGGACCACGTGCACGATGGTCACCCGGTTGGCCGCGATCGAGCGGGACAGATCGGCGGCGCGGCCCGGATGGTCGGGCATCAATATCTGCGCGCCGCTGTGCAGCGGCCGGAACAGCTCCCACAGCGTGATATCGCCGACGGTGGGCGCCGCGTGCAGCACCAGATCCGCCGAATCGTAGGGGTGGCTGCGCTGGGCCCGCCGCAGCCGCTCCACCAGCTGGCGATGGGTGCCGGTGACACCGGTGCCGGAGCCGGGCAGGTAGCGGATATCGGCGATATCGTCGGCGGCCACGACCGGATCGGCGGCGGGATCGGTCGGGAGGTCGAGGTAGAGCAGGTCTATCGCGACCACCGAGATCCCGGTGTCGGTGGTGACACCCTCGTCGGAGGTGCTCAGCACACAGATCGGCGCGGCCGCTGCCAGCACCCGGTCGATCTCCTCGGCGGGCCGGCCGGGGTCGACCGGCAGATAGCCGCCGCCGGCCCGCAGCACGGCGCATACGGCGACCACGAGGTCGATACCGGGCTGCATGGCCACCGCGACCGGGGTCTGCGCGTGGACCCCGAACCGGATGAGTTCCACGGCCAGCGCCCGGGATTTGCGATCCAGCTCGGCGTAACTGAGCACCCGCGCGCCCTGCCGGACCGCCGGTACCGCGGGCGTGCGGGCGGCCTGTTCGTCGAACAGGGTCAGCAGCGTGCTCTCGTCGTCCCGCAGCCCGGCATCGAGAATCGGCGACATGTACGCGGTGGTCTCGACATCGGTCGCGATGGGCCGCAGGAACGTTGTCGGTTCCGGGTCCGCGGTGGATTCCGGTTCGGTCGTCAGTGTCGCCGCGGGCGGGTCCGCGGGCCGGCGCTGCGGTAGCGGAGACAGACCGGGATCGGATACCGCGGTGGGCTCCTGCTCGGCCCGGGCCCGACGCTGCGGCAGCGGAGATAGTCCGGTATCCGGCACAGCGGCAGGTTCCTGCTCACCCCGGGCCCGACGCTGCGGCAGCGGAGATAGTCCGGTTTCCTGGACCGCGGCAGGTTCCTGCTCACCCCGGGCGCGACGCTGCGGCAGCGGCGCGGGCACCGGATCATCCGCGGGCTCCGGGTGACCGGCGGCAGGTCCGCCGTCGATGCCTGGCTGGGGTGACGACGCGGGTGTTCGAGTGGCCGCCGGCTCCTCGGCCACCGGTTCCGGATTCGGCCGCCGTTGCGGCAGACCGCCTTGGGCGAGCGACGCGGCCGGATCGGCGCCGGGGCGGCGCTGCGGTAGCGCGGACGCGGGCTCGGTCCCCGGCGCGGCAGGCGCCGGGCGGCGCTGCGGCAGCGACACCGGACCCGGCGCACCGTCGGGATCCGGCGAGGTCTCCGGCACGGGACGGCGCTGCGGGAGACCGCCCCGGCTCGCCGATTCGGACTCCTGCCGCGCCGCCGGACGACGCTGCGGCAGCGACACCGGACCCGCTTCGGGGGTCACCGCGGAATCCGATTCCGGCTGCGACAGCACGGACTGTCCCGGCGCGGCCGCAGACTCCGCATCGGGCCGGGGTTGGCGCCGCGGCAGCGAACCGGCGCCGGCTCCGGGTTCGGATTCGGATTCGGGCCGCGGACGGCGCTGCGGCAGCGCGCCGGGACCGGGGTCGCCCGTCCCGGTTTCCGCCTCCGAAGCGGTCGTGGGCGCGGCGGAGCGCGACCTCCGCTGCGGCAGGCCGGCGGGCCCGGGATCGGAGGAACCGTCGGCGGGTGGGGTGCGAAGCCGGTCGGCGGTGACGGGCCGCAGCAGCGATGTGGTCTCCGCATCCGGCGGGAGCGCCGGGCCGTCCACGGGTGTGGGGACGTCGGCGACCGGGTCCGGTGCCGCGTAATCCGCCCGCGGCGACAACGCGCCGTAACCGGCTTCCGGCCCCGACGACTCCGCGGCGCGCGACGGCGGCTGTCCGCCCGGCGACGGCGTCTCCCGGCCGGCGTCCGGCGATCCGGCTGGGACGGACTCTTCCGCGGCGTCCTCCTGCCCGGGCCCGGGTTCCGGATCGGCCGGCCCGGCGCCGGGGCGCAGACCGTGTTCGGCGAGGCCGCCGAGGGCCCGGACCCAGTGCTCGGCGAAGGTTTTCACGTCTTCGCCCACGAATACCGCGGTGGCGTAGTCGAACCGGCACAGCAGACCGTCGTCGGTGGCGTCGACGGTGAGCGCCAGCGGGACGCCGTCGGCGGGTCCGTCGGTGTGGACCCGGGCGGGCCGCAGATCCCGGTAACGCAGCGTGAACCGGCCCGATTCGGAGGCGGCGAACTCGGCCGCGGTCTCCGGGTTCAGGTACCGCAACAGCGCGTAACCGGCGCCGCCCGCGGGAACGGATCGGAGCAGGTCGCGGATCTGCACCAGCGCCGCGCCCGCGGCCGGACCGCCCACCAGCGCCTCGGCGGTATCGATATCGGTGAGGTGCAGGGCGAGTGGGAACTCGGTGGTGAATCCACCGACCAGTCCTTCGCTCGCGCCGCTGAGCGCGCGGGTATCGGCGTCACAGCGCACCAGCGAACCGATCGACCGGGCCACCGTGCCCTGCTGCGCGGTGCGCAGCGCGATGGCGACCGCGGTGAGCAGCACTTCGGGCACCGTCGCGTGATACGCGCCGGCGGCGGCGGTCACCGCGGCGGTGCCTTCGGCGGTGATCGCCAGCGATACCCGCCGCCGGGCGTGCAGATCGGCCGCGCCGATCGGGGCCGTCGTGCGGGCGGCGGCCAGATTCCGCCGCCACCAGCCCGCTTCGTCCAGCAGTTCGATCGACCGGGCGCGGGCGTCCAGCGCCCGGGTGAGTTCCGGGAGCCCGGTTTCGGGAGCGGCGGCGCGGGCGGGGGCGCCCAGTTCATCGATGATGATGCGCCAGGACCGGTCGTCCACGACGAGCCCGTTCGCCACGACCACCAGCCGGCGTTCCGGTTCGGCGCCGGTGAGGACGAAATGGATATTGCGTCCACTCGCCGGATCCAGGGCGTCGGCGGCGGCCTGCACGACATCGTCGGTGGCCACGGTGTGCTCGCCCGATTCCGGGCCGAGCCACCAGTACTGGCGTTCGCCACGCTGGTCCCGGGGCGGAATCCACAGCGTGGTGCCCTGGTCACCGGTTTCGAGCCGGGCCCACAGCATCGGATGCCGCGGTACCAGCGCGCGCACCATCTGTTCGACCTGCTCCGGGGTGTGGCCGGCCGGGACATCCAGCACGATCGACCGGATCTCGACCCCGGGCGCCGGATTGTCCAGCAGCCGGGCGGCGGTGGCCGTGGCGGGCAGCTCCCCGGTGAACTCCGGATCCGCGGGCGCGGCGGGCTCCGGCGCGGTGGCGCCGGCGGGAACCGGATCCGGGAGCGGGCCATCGGCGGCGCCGGTGCGGCGGACTTCGGGGGCCGGGTCGTCGGCCGGGAGATCCGGGGCCGGCGGGAGCTGCGGGACACCGTCCGGATCGGGCAGCCGGGCGTGGTCGGCGGTCCCGTCGGCGCCGCGCTCGATCCGCTCGACCGTCGCGTAGGCCGCGGGCACCAGATGCGCGGGGATCGACCGGGACAGCGCCGCGCGGAAACGGCCCGGCGCCGAATCATCCGGATCGGAATCCGGCGCGGGCACCACGTACGCGGTCAGCCGGTTGCCCGGCCGGCCCGGCGCCGGGGTCCGGGGCAGCACCACGGCGTCGGCGACCTCTGGCAGGGCGCGCAGGGCGGCGGCGATGAGGTCCGGCTGGATCCGGTGGCCCCGCAACCGGATCCGGTCGTCGGTACGGCCGAGGTAGTCGAGACGCTGCGGCGTGGTGGGAGTGGCCTCGCGCCACAGCACCAGATCGCCGGTGCGGTACATACGCTGGCCGTAGCCGAAGGGATTGGCGACGAAGCGGTCCGCGGTCGCGCCCCGGCGCCCGGCGTAACCCCGGGCCAGCTGGTCACCGGCCAGATACAGCTCACCGGGCACCCCGGGCGGTACCGGACGCAGCCTGGTGTCCAGTACGTAGACCCGGGTGTTCCACTGCGGCAGCCCGATCGGTACGGAGCGGTCCGCCGACCCGGCGGCGGGCCAGGAGGTGGCCGAGACCGCTGTCTCGCAGGTGCCGTACAGATTGTGCACCCGCGCGCCACAGCGTCCACGCAAAGCGGACACCGCGTCCGGGGAGAGCGGTTCGCCGGTGACGAAGATTTCGCGCAGGGTCCGCAACTGCTCCGGATCGGCTTGCTCCGCGAAGGCGGTCAGCTGGGCCGGGCCGAAATCGGTGACCGTGACCCCGTTCCCGGCGATGGTCGCGGCCAGCCGGCCGAGATCGTCGGAGGCAGCCGGATCGGCGAGGACCAGATGCGCTCCGGCGCGCAGCGGCAGGAACAGACCCCACAGCGAGGTATCGCAGGTGGCCGGGTTCTGCTGGAGATAGACGTCGGTGAATCCGAGCGGGACCTGGGCCAGCATCAGGGCGATCTGGTTGTTGATCGCACCGTGCGAGAGCACCGCCAGTTCCGGGCCGCGCGCCGACGCCGACGCGCAGAGCAGGTAGGCCGCGTTCCCCGGGCGCACTTCACCCAGCAGATCCGCGGACTCCAGCGGATCGGCGGAGTACTGCGCGAGAGAGTTCTCGTCGGCCGTCAGGATGGGGACGGCCGGGCGATCGGGCGCCGGTTCCGCCGCCGCGACCAGCCGGGGTTCGTCCTGCCGGTCGGCCAGTACGCAGACGGGACGTGCGGTATCGAGCAACTGCGCGGTCCAGCGCGCGGGATCGCCGGAATCCAGCGGCAGGCAGGCGCCACCGGCGGTCAGCACCGCGTACAGGGCCACCACGAGATCCGGGGAACGGCGGATCGCCACGCCCACCACGGTGTCCGGGCCGACGCCGGCCGCGATCAGCCGGCGCGCCAGCCGATTGACCCGGCGGTCGAATTCCTGATAGGTCAGCTCGGTTCCGGAATCGGAGACCGCCGGAGTATCGGGACGCACCGCGACCGTGCGGCGGTAACCGTCGAGCAGGAGTTCGGGCGCCACCGGATAGCGGGTGTCGTTCCAGACCACGAGCAGGCGGTCGAGATCGGCCCGGGACAGCAGATCGATATCGCCCACCGGTCCGTCCGGATCGCCACCGGCGACGGTGAGCACCCGCTGCAGCCGGCCCGCGAATTCGGCGACGGCGGGCCCGGCGAAACTATCCGCCGCGTAGTGCAGCGCCGCCGCGATACCGTCGGGCGAACCGTCGGGCGCGCGATGCGGGTCGATGACCAGGCGCAACCGGGTACCGGGCGCCGGGTTGACCACCTCCACCGGTTCGGTCGACAGGCTCGGCATCTCCAGACGCGGGATATCGTTGTGCCGCAGTGCGACGGCCACATCGAATTGCGCCGGGTCCACTCCCAGCGCGGCCGTCATCTCCTCGAACGGCAGATCCGCGTGCGAGAACGCCGCACGGTCGGATTCGGCGACCCGGTGCACGAGATCGAGGAACGATTCGGCGGGATCGATACGGGTGCGCAGCACGACGCTGTTGGCGTACGGGCCGATCGCGTCGTCGAGTTCGCGCTCGTCACGGCCGCGGACCGAACTGCCGAGCACGATATCGCTGACCGCGGCCGAGCGGGACAGCAGCACCGCGAAGGCGGCGCGCACCACGATGAATTCGGAGACTCCGGCGCGGCGCGCGATATCGGCGACCCGGCGATGGGTGCGGGTCCCGATCTCGAATTCGTGCACGCCACCGCCCGCCGCCCCGGGCTGCGGATCGGCGGAGGCGAATTCCAGGCGCGGCGGCAGACCGGCGAGCTGTTCGCGCCAGTAGGCCAGACCGGTCGCCGCGGGTGACTCCGGGTCGGCGATATCGCCGAGTTCGGCCCGGCGGGCCAGGTAGTAGTCGAGGTACTGCACCGACAGCGGCTGCCACAGCGGCCGCGAGCGATTACGGCGGCCCAGGAAGGCGCGCAGCAGATCCCGCAGCAGCAATCCGGCCGAGACCTCGTCGGCGAGGATCCGGTGCACGACCACCGCGACGATATGGTCGCGGGGCCCGATCTCGGCCAGCGCGAAACGCACTGGGACCTGTTCCGGGTCGGCGACGTCGAAATCGGTACGCGCCAGCGCGGCCAGCCAGTCCGCCACCTCGTCGGCGGGCAGCGGATCCGCGACGACCTCCGGTACCGCCTGCTCCCGCGGCAGCACCACCTGATGTGGCTCCCCGCCGGCGGCCGGCGGATACACCGTGCGCAGCGTCTCGTGCCGGTCCACGACATCGGCGACGGCCGCCTGCATGGCCGTGGCGTCCAGCGTGCCGGACAGTTTCATCGCGGCGGTGACGGTATCGGCGACGGTGTCCGGTGCCGAGTGGTTGCGTTCCCAGAGGCGGCGCTGGCCGGGGGAAAGCGGTATCGGATCCGGACGTTCCACCGGGGCTTCGGCGGCAGGTGCGGGGTCGGCGATCTCCGGACCCCGATCGGCCGGGGTACCGGGGCCCGGCCACAGCGGGCCCGGACCGGCGGGGGCGGCGCCGAACGGTGCGGCGGCCGAGATCGCGGTCGCCGAGCCGGCGGGCACCCCGGGCCGCGGGAGCCCGGGATCGTCGGGAGCGGGAATAGCGGGCGGCCGGGAATAGGACTCGGCCGCCGGTTCTTCCGGACCCGACAGCGGGTTCTCGTAGAACGCCAGGGCGTCACCCGCCGACCGGGACGGCGCCGGCGCGGTCGCCCGGCCCGGCACACCGGCCGGTTCGCCCGGAGTCGGAAGCTGCCGGCCGCCGCTCAGCCAGTCGTCGGCGGCCGGCGGCCGGGGCGCGGCCGGTTCGTGGGCGGGCGCCGATTCCGGTGGGTTCGCGGCACTCCGGTGATCGCGTCCGCCCAGCGTCTGCTGCCGGTCGGGCATCTCCAGATAACCGCGTCCGGGCAGGTCCAGATCGCGCTTCGCCGAGGCGAGCCGGTCGTCGGGCTCCCGTTCCGGATAGGCGGCGGTGGCCTCGCGGATCGGCAGGCTCTCCTCGTAATCGGGTAGTGGGTCGTATCGCGCCGACCGGCCGGGCACGTCCTCGGGCAGGCCGGCACCGGCGACCGCCGCGGCCTCGGGGCCGTCCGGTTCCCCGGTACCCGGCGCCATCACCCGGCCCACATACTCCATTTCGCCGCCGGCGATGCGGCGCACCAGATCACCGGTGCGGTAGAGGCGGGACCCGTCCGCGGCCAGCGGATCGGCGACCAGCAGTTGCGCGGTCCGGCCGGGACGCCGGCGATAACCGCGGGCCAGCTGCGGCCCGCCGAGGTAGAGCTCGCCCACGGTGCCGTCGGGTACCGCCGCCAGCCGCTCGTCCAGGATATGGGCCGTCACGCCGCGGATCGGCGTACCGAGCGTGGGCGGGCCGCCGGGCGCCAGCGGGGAACTGATATTGGTCATGATCGTGGCCTCGGCCGGACCGTAGCCCTGGTAGAAGGCGCGGGTCAGGCCGCCGCCCACCGGGATCGCCCAGCGCCCGACCAGTTCCGGCGGGCACGGCCGGCGACCGGTCACCACGACGCTCAGTTCGTCGAGCCCCGCCGGATCGATCGCGGGTAACGCCTCCGCGGGCAGATACGCATGGGTCACCCCGGTGCGCCGCAGCAGGGCGGTGAGTTCGTCCGGCGCGTTCACCAGCGGCGACACCACGACCATGGTCGCCGCGCCGCCGAGAGCCAGCAGCAGTTCCAGCACCGCCGAATCCGAGGGCAGCGGGGCGAAGTTCAGGGTGCGGTCCTCGGGTTCCACCCGGTAGCGGCCCTGCTGTTCGGCGCACAGCCCGGAGAGGCCGGCCTGGGTGACCACCACACCGTCCGGTGAGGTCTCGCCGTCACTGGCGTAGCTGATGTAGGCCGGATGCTCGGCCCGCAGCGGGCGGATGCGATCGGCATAGGTGACCGGGTCGGCGGAGAACTGTTCCAGCGTCCGGGCGGCCTCGATCGTGTCGACCTGCAGCCATTCGACCTCATCGGGCAGCTCGTTGCGCACCCAGGACACCGCCAGGCCGTAGACCGCGCCGGCGTCGACCAGCAGATGCGCGAACCAGCCCGGCGGATAGGCCGGGTCGATGGGGACGAACCCGGCCCCGGTCTTGGCGACCGCCCACACTGCCAGCACCGCGTCCAGCGAACGCGGGATGGCCACCGCGACCAGATCCTCCGGGCCGATACCGCGGGCCATGAGCGCCCGGGCCAGCCGGCTCGACCAGGCATCCAGATCGGCGTAGCTGACCTGCTCCAGGGGACCGGTGCCGTCGGCGAGAACGAGTGCGGCGCCGTCCGGATTGGTCTCCACGGCATTGGCGATCAGCTGCGGCAGAGTGGTCACGCGGGGCCGCCGGGTTCGGTGGGGCCGGGTCCGGACTGGCCGCGTCATACCGACTTCGCCCTCCGGACGTGGTCACACCGCGCACCGACTACCGCATCCATCTGTCCGCCTCGCCTGCCTATCGCACTTCACCGCCGCGCCGTACCGTGGCCGCGGCTTGGATGCAGCCTGCCACAATGCGCCGCCGCCCGGTATGGCACCCGGCAGGTTACCGGCCCGGACCGCCGACAGCTACACGTCATCGGGCGTCGTCGCCGCTCGGTGCCCGTTTCGCCCGGTACCGCCCGGGCCGGGCCCGCCCCGGCGCGACGCTATTTCAGCCGCTCGGCCAGCCACGGGCCGATGATCGACAGGGCATCCGGTGACGTCATCCCGGCGTGCGGGACAGGCACCGGATATTCGGTGACCGTGCCGGAGACATAGGGCTGCCAGTCCTGCGCCCGGGGCGCCGGCCCGCCGGGCCCGGGGGTCGGGACGGCGGCGCCGAAGTAGTCCACCGCGCCGTCGAACACTCCGGGCCGGTATCCGGCGATCAGCTCGGCCGAACGCACCGCCACCCGGTACACCTGCCGCAGCCGCTGCGGGGTCATCCCCACGAGGTCGGCCGGGATCAGCGCGTGCAGCCGGGCCAGCGCCTCGTCCGAGAGTTCACGGATATCGGCGCCGGCGCCCAGTATTTCGGCGCCGATGCCCAGTTCTCCCAGCGCTTGACGTACCGCGTCCTCGAAACCGGCGGTATCGGGGTCGGGATGGCTGTCCAGCAGCGCCAGCAGTTCGACGGTCTGCCCGGACTGCTGCAGTCCGGTCGCGATCGCGTGCGCCAGCACCCCGCCCAGCGACCAGCCGAGCAGCCGGTAGGGCCCCTCGGGCTGGACGCGCCGGATCTCGGCCAGATAGCGGGCGGCCACGTCGCCGAGCGAATCGGGTGCGTAGTCCGGTTCGGTGAGCGCCGGCGACTGGATACCGTAGATCGGCTGCCCGGCCGGGAGTTCCCCGGCCAGTCCGGCATAGCACCAGGCCAGACCGTACATCGGGTGGATGGCGAACAGCGGCGCGGCGGAACCGGTTCCGCGGATCGGCAGCAGCACACCCAAACCGGCCTCGGCGGCATCGGGTTCCGCGTCGCCCGTGAGCCGGGCGGCCAGCCCGGCCACCGTGGCGTCGCCGAAGAACCACTGCACCGCAACGGGAATCCCGGTCCGCTCGCGCAGCGCCGCGACGGCGCGGGTGGCGAGCAGCGAATTGCCGCCGAGCCCGAAGAAATCGTCCTCGGCGCCGATATCCTCGGCGCCCAGCAGATCGGCGAAGGTCGCGGCCACCAGCTGTTCCATCGGCGATTCGGGGGCGCGGGCGCCCGCGCTCCCGACGACCGCCGGCGCCGGCAGCGCCGCGCGATCGAGTTTGCCGTTCGGGGTGAGCGGCAGGGCGTCGAGCACCACGACGGCGTCGGGAACCATGTAGCCGGTCAGGAATTTCGCGACCGCGTCCCGGATCTGCGCCGGATCGAGCACCGCCGGCCCGGCGGGGACGACGTAGCCGACGAGCCGGTCCCCGGCCTCGCCGCCGCGCACCGTCACCACGGTCTGGTCGACGCCCGGGCAGCGCAGCAACGCCGCCTCGATCTCCCCCAGCTCGATCCGGAAACCACGCAACTGCACCTGCTGATCGCCGCGGCCCGCGTATTCCAGCCCCGGCCGGTCCGGC
The DNA here is from genome assembly GCF_055586645.1 of Nocardia sp. NPDC049935. NCBI lineage: Bacteria > Bacillati > Actinomycetota > Actinomycetes > Mycobacteriales > Nocardiaceae > Nocardia > Nocardia sp. NPDC049935. The sequence goes on from NZ_JBVJHV010000005.1 coordinate 404,960, forward strand.
CGGGGTGACCAGCGGCCGAGATCACCGGTGCGGTACAGCCGGGATCCCGGGGCGCCGTAGGGGTTCGCGACGAACCGGGTGGCGGTGAGTCCCGGCCGGCCCAGGTATCCGCGCGAGAGCTGCGCGCCGGAGACGTACAGCTCGCCCGGCACGCCCACCGGGGCGGGCCGCAGCCGGTCGTCGAGGACATAGGCGTTCAGGCCCGGCAGTGCCCGCCCGATCCCGCTGCTGCTCTCGGCGGTTGCCGTCTCGTCCAATTCCAGGAAGGAGACGTGCACGGTGGTCTCGGTGATGCCGTACATGTTCACCAGCTGCGGGGCGCCGGCCGGATGCCGGTCGAACCAGCGCGCGAGTTTGCGCGGATCCAGCGCCTCACCGCCGAAAATCACATAGCGCAGCGCGAATTCGGCGGGCGGGGCCTCACGGTCGGCGGCCTCGAGTTGATAGAACGCGGAGGGGGTCTGATCGAGCACGGTGACCCGTTCCCGGATCAGCAGATCGCGGAACTGTTCCGGCGAGCGCGAGGTCGGATAGTCCACCACCACGACCGAACCGCCGGTCGCCAGCGCCGCCCACAACTCCCATACCGAGAAGTCGAACGCGTAGGAGTGGAACAGCGTCCACACATCGTCGGCGCCGAAATCGAAGAGCGGCCGGGTGTTGGCGAACAGCTCCACCACATTGCGGTGCGCGACACCCACGCCCTTCGGGACTCCGGTGGAGCCGGAGGTGTAGATGACGTAGGCGAGGCTGTCGGGCCGCAGTGGCGCACGGCGGTCGGCGTCGCGGATCGGATGGTCGGCGAACTCCCCGGTCTCGGCGATCAGCACCACCGGCAGGTCACCGGCAGGTACGAACGCCTGTTCGGCCGCGGTGGTGAGCAGGCAGACGGGCGCGGCGTCGGCGAGGACGAATTCCAGGCGTTCGGCCGGATACCCGGTGTCCACGGGCAGATACGCCGCACCCGAGAGCAGAACGCCGAGCAACGCGACCGGAAGATCCGCGTCGCGCCCGACCGCCACCGCCACCAGCGATTCCGGACCCGCGCCCCGGGCGATGAGCGCCCGCGCCACCCGGTTGGCCCGGCGATGCAGTTCGGCGTAGGTCAGGGTGGTGTCACCGGCGCGGATCGCGGTGGCCGCCGGCCGCCGCCACAGCTGTTCGGCGATCAGATCGGGCAGGGTGGCGCCGGGCACCCACGCACCGCGGGTGTTCCAGGCGCGCAGGACCCGGTCGGCCTCGCCGGGCGCGAGCAGATCGATATCGCCGGTCACCGTCGCCGGATCGGCCGCGATCGCGGTGAGCAACCGCACGAACCGGTCCGCGATACCGCGCACGGTGGCGGCGTCGAAGAGATCGGTGGCATAGGTGAACAGGGCCGTCATCGGCCCCTCGGCGGCGGCCTCGGCGATGGTGACCTGCAGATCGAACTTGGCCGGCGGTTCCCCGGAATCGAACCCGGAGACGGTGAGTCCCGGCAGTTCGAGGTCGGTACTGCCCAGGTTCTGGAAGGTCAGCATCACCTGGAACAGCGGATGCCGGGCCGCCGAACGGACCGGGTCGAGCAGTTCCACCAGCTGCTCGAACGGCAGATCGGCGTGCCCGAAGGCGCCGAGGTCGGTGGTCCGGGTGCGGGCGAGCAGATCGGAGAAGCTCTCCCCCGGATCGACTTCGGTGCGGAGTACCAGCGTATTGACGAACATGCCGATCAGATCGTCGAGTTCGGCCTCACCGCGCCCGGCCACCGGGGTGCCCACGGCGATATCGCGTGTTCCGGACAGCCGCGCGAGCAGCAGTGCGAGCGCCGCGTGGATCACCATGAACGGAGTGGCGTTGTGCTGGGCGGCCACCGTTTCCAGCCGCGCCCGCAGCTCCGCGCCGATCTCGCGGCCGAGGGTTTCGCCCCGGTAGGACGCGACGGCGGGCCGGGCGCGGTCGGCGGGCAGCGGCAGTTCCTCGGGCAGCCCGGCCAGGGTCTCGCGCCAATACCGGGATTGCGCGCCGAGCACGCTGCCCGGATCGGTCTCCGCGCCGAGCATGGCCCGCTGCCAGACGCTGTAGTCGGCGTACTGCACCGGCAGCGGGGTCCAGGCCGGGGCCGCGCCGCCGCGACGGGCGGCGTAGGCGGTGATGAGGTCGCGGGTCAGCGGGCCCATCGACCAGCCGTCGGTGCTGATGTGATGGGCGACGAAGACCAGGACGTGATCATCGGCCGCCAGGCTCAGCAGCCGCACCCGGAACGGCAGTTCCCGGGTGACGTCGAAGCCCTCGGACACCGCCGACCACACCGCCCCGGGCAGCACCGTCTCGTTCACCGGCAGGGCCGGCAGCTCCACCGGGACGGCCGCGGCGATCCGCTGGACCGGACCGTCACCGGTCTGCGGGTAGGTGGTGCGCAGGATCTCGTGGCGGCGCACCAGATCGGCCACCGCGTCGCGTAGCGCGCCGGTATCGAGATCACCGGTGAGCCGGATGACCACCGGGATGTTGTAGACGGCGGAGGTGGTGTCGAACTGGTTGAGGAACCACATCCGCTGCTGGGCAAGCGACAGCGGAACCGGGTCGGGCCGGGCCCCGGCGACCAGCGGCGGACGTCCGCCCTGTCCCGCCTGGGACTGCGCGCGAGCGGCCAGGCCGCTCACCGTGGAGGCCTCGAACAGGGTCCGCACCGGCAGCCGGGTGTCCAGCGCGGCGCCGAGCCGCGCGACGATCCGGGTGGCCAGCAGGGAGTTTCCGCCGAGTTCGAAGAAATCGTCGTCGGCGCCGACCCGCTGGGCGCCCAGCACCTCGGCGAACACGCCGGCGACCAATTCCTCGACCGGTGTGCCCGGCGCCCGGAACCCACGCGCGGCGAATTCCGGGGCCGGCAGTGCCTTACGGTCGAGTTTGCCGTTGCTGTTCAACGGCAGTTCGCCGAGCACCACGAACGCCGCCGGCACCATATAGGAGGGCAGCGCCCGGGTGAGCGCGGTGCGCACGGCGGCGGTATCGATCTCCGCGCGCGCCCCGTCCCGCTCCGCGGCGACCAGATAGGCCACCAGCCGCTCACCGGCGCGGGAATCGGCCACCGCCACCACGGCGGCCCGGGCGATATCCGCCGACGCCAGCAGCGCCGCCTCGATCTCGGCCGGTTCGATCCGGAATCCGCGGACCTTCACCTGGAAATCGGTGCGGCCGCGGTATTCCAGTTCACCGGCCGCGTTCCAGGCGGCCAGATCACCGGTGCGGTACATCCGCGCACCCGGGGTGCGCGGATCCGCGACGAATCGCTCCGCGGTGAGTTCCGGGCGGCCGAAGTAGCCGCGCGCCAATTGCGCACCGGCGAGGTACAACTCGCCGGTCACACCCGGGGGCACCGGGTGCAGGCGCGGGTCGAGAACCTGGACCCGGCTGTTCCATTCGGGCACCCCGATGGCCACGCCGAGTTCGTCGGCGGCGGTGACCCGGTGGACGGTGATCGATACCGCCGCCTCGGTGGGCCCGTACAGGTTGTACAGCGCGGTATCCGGGCGGTCCGCGAGCACCCGCTGCGCGGTGGCCGCGGGCAGGGCCTCACCGATGGCCAGGATCCGGCGCAGCGATTGCGGGATGCCGTCGGCGGCGAGGGCGTCGAGCATCGACGGCACCACGTGCAGGGTGGTGACGCCGGTCCGCCGCATGAGGTCGTTGAGGTACACCGGATCGCGATGGCCGTCGGGCGCGGCGATCACCAGCGTGCCCGCGCAGGCCGGCCCGGACCAGAACTCCCAGACCGACAGGTCGAAGGTGGCGGCGGTCTTGAGCAGGAACGTATCCACCGAGCGCAGCCCGAATTCGGCCGTCTTCCAGGCCAGCTGGTTCACGATGGCGGAATGCGGGACCGCGACGCCCTTCGGCCGGCCGGTCGACCCGGACGTGAAGATCACGTAGGCGGTGTTGTGCGATCGCAGCGCGCGCACCCGGTCCCGGTCGGTGATGGGCGCGTCGTCGCCGTCGTCCGGCTCGTCCACGGTGAGCACCGGCGCCACGCCGGTCGTGAAACCCGTGGCGGTATCGGTGAGCACCGCGACCGGTGCGGCGGTCTCGAGGATGTAGTCGATCCGTTCCACGGGCTGGTCCGGATCCACCGGGACATACGCGCCCCCGGCGGCGGTGACGGCGTACATACCCACCACCAGATCGGCCGAACGCCGCATGGCCAGCGCGACCCGGTCCTCCGGGCCCACCCCCTGCGCGATCAGCCGCCGGGCCAGTCGCCGCACCCGGCCGCCCAGCTCGGCGTAACCGATCCGGGTCCCGTCAGCGGTGACCAGCGCCGCGGCGTCGGGCCGGGCCGCGACGGCGCGGTCCAGGACACCGGCCAGGGTGTCCGGGGTGTCGACGGCGTGCCCGGTGGCATTACGGCCCACCAGCAGTTCGTCACGTTCGCTCGGGTCGAGTAGATCGATATCGCCGACCACCGACTCCGGATCGGCGACCAGGGCGCCCAGCAACCGGTGCAGCCGCGCCACCAGGGTTTCGACGGTGGCGGCGTCGAAGAGGTCGGTGGCATAGGTGAGGAACCCGCCGATACCGGCCGGTTCGCCCGCGGCGTCGTAACCGTCGCCGACGATGAGATGCAGATCGAACTGGGAGACCCGCAGTTCCGCGTCCACCGGGGCCACCGAGAGACCGGGCAGTTCCAGCGCTTCACGGGCCACGTTCTGGAACGACAGACCCACCTGGAACAGCGGGTGATGGGCGGTCGACCGCGGCGGGTTCAGCACCTCCACCAGCCGTTCGAACGGGATATCCGCATGCCCGAAGGCGGCCAGATCGGTGACCCGCTGCCGTTCCAGCAGCGCGGCGAAGGTCTCGCCGCGTTCGATCCGGCTGCGGAATACGACCGTGTTGACGAACATGCCGATCAGGTCGTCGAGTTCGCGTTCGCCGCGTCCGGCGACCGGGGTGCCGACGGCGATATCGTCGGACCCCGACAGCCGTGCCAGCAGTACCGCGAACGCGGTGTGCACCACCATGAACAGGGTGGCGTTGTGCGCGCGGGCCAGCCGCAGCAGCGCGGCATGCGTATCGGCGTCGATCGCCACCGCGACCCGGTCGCCCGCCATCGACGCGACCGCCGGCCGGGGCCGGTCGGTGGGCAGTTCCAGGACATCCGGTACCCCGGCGAGGGTTTCGCGCCAGTAGCCGATCTGCCGGGCGGCCACCGATTCCGGATCGTCGTCGGAGCCGAGCACCGCGCGCTGCCACACCGCGTAATCGGCGTATTGCACCGGCAGCGGCGCCCAGCCGGGGGCCGAACCGGCACTGCGCGCCGCGTACGCGACCATCACGTCACGGACCAGCGGCGCCATCGACGAGGCGTCCGCGGCGATATGGTGCACGACCACCGCGAGCACGTATTCGGGCTCCGAACCGGCCGGGAGGTCGGCGATCTCGAGCAGCCGCACCCGCACCGGAACCTGTTCGGTGACATCGAACGACGCGGCGGCGAGGGCATACACCTGTGCCGGCACACCGGCCGCGTCCACGCGATGGGCGGCGGTATCCAGCCGCACCCGCCCGGCGGGCAGCACCGACTGCACCGGGCCGTCCGCCGTTTCGGGGTAGACGGTGCGCAGCACCTCGTGCCGGGCCGCGACATCGTGCAGCGCCTCCCCCAGCGCCGCGATATCCAGGCTGCCGGTGAGGCGCAGCGCGAACGGCAGGTTGTAGGCAGCCGATCCCGCGGCGGCGGCCGCGTCCTCGCCCTGATCGAACCGGTTGAGGAACCACATCCGCTGCTGCGCCAGCGACAGCGGCAAGACCTCCGGACGTTCGATACCGGCGAGGGTGATTCCGCGCCCGTCGTGGGTCTGCGATTCCACGACCGCCGCCAGCGCGGTGACGGTCGGGGTTTCGAACAGCGCGCGAACCGGCACCGTCGCGCCGACCGCCGCGCCGAGCCGGGCCACCGCCCGGGTGGCGACCAGCGAGTTACCGCCCAGCGCGAAGAAGTCGTCGTCGGCGCCGACCCGGGTCACGCCCAGCACCTCGCCGAACACTCCGGCGACGATCTCCTCCACCGGAGTGGCCGGCGCCCGGAAATCACGTCCGGTGAATTCAGGGGCGGGCAGCGCCTTGCGATCCAGCTTGCCGCTCGGGTTGAGCGGGAAGGCGTCCAGCACCACCAGCGCGGCGGGAACCATATACGCGGGCAGCACCTCACCGAGCCCGGCGCGCACCGCCGTGGTGTCGATACTCGCGCCGGGTGCGGGCACCACATAGGCGACCAGCTGGTCACCGAGGTCGGAGGCGGTCACCAGCGCCACCGCCTGGCTCACCACGGGCTCGGCCAGCAGCGCGGTCTCGATCTCGCCCAGTTCGATCCGCTGGCCGCGGAACTTCACCTGGAAATCGGTGCGGCCCTGGTAGTCCAGCACCACCGATCCGGTTTCCGGATGGACGCGCCAGGTGACCAGGTCGCCCGTGCGGTACATGCGGCGGCCGGTATCGAACGGGTCGGCCACGAACCGGTCGGAGGTCAGATCGGGGCGCCGGGTGTAGCCGCGGGCCAGCTGGTCACCGGCCAGGTACAACTCGCCGGGCACACCCACCGGAACCGGCCGCAACCGGCCGTCGAGGACGTAGACCCGGCTGTTCCACTGCGGCAGGCCGATCGGGACCGAACGGGCCGGCGACCGCTGCGCCGGCCAGTAGGTGATGGATACCGCGGCCTCGGTGGGCCCGTACAGATTGTGGACCGCGGCGCCGGTGACGGCGCCCACCGCGGCCACCGTCTCCGGCGGCAGCGCCTCCCCGATCACGAAGATATCGCGCAGGGTCGGGCAGCTACCGGGCGTGGTGTGCGCGGCGAAGACGGTGAGCATGGACGGGACGAAATCGGTGACCGTGACACCGTGCGCGGCGATGGCCTCGGCCACGTAGACCGGATCGCGATGGCCGTCCGGGGTGGCCACCACCAGCGCCGAACCGTCTCGCAGCGGCATGAAATAGCCCCACAGCGAGACGTCGAAGGTGGTCGCCGTCTTCTGCAGGTACACATCCCCCGGACCCATCGGGTACTCGTGCAGCATCCAGGCGATCTGGTTGGCGATGGCGGCATGCGGGACGGCCACACCCTTCGGGCGCCCGGTGGACCCGGAGGTGAAGATGACGTAGGCCGGATGCTGCGGACGCAGCGGACCGCGCAGTTCCGCCGGCCGGATGGGCCCGGATTCGTAGGGCGCGGTATCGAGTTCGTCGAGCGCGAGCACCGGCGCGCCGGACGGCAGCCCGGCGGCGGCGTCGGTGGTAGCGAGCACCACGAGCGGGCGGGCGGTATCGAGCACATGGGCGATACGTTCGGCGGGGTGGTCGGGGTCGAGCGGAACGTAGGCGCCACCGGCGGCCACGATCGCGTACATACCCACGACCAGGTCCAGCGACCGCCGGATCGCCAGCCCCACCAGGACTTCCGGCCCCACACCGCGCTCGATCAGCAACCGGGCCAGCCGGTTCACACGGGCGTCGAACTCCGCGTAGGTGAGGCGTTCGGATTCGTAGACCACCGCCACCGCGCCGGGATGAGCGGCGGCCGCGCGCCGGTAGCCGTCGAGCAGCAGTTCCGGAGGCAGCGGATGCGCGGTGTCGTTCCACTCGCGCAGGATCCGCAGCCGTTCGGGCTCCGCGAGGATTTCGATCTCGCCCACCGGCCGGTCCGGGTCCGCGAGCACCGCGTCCAGGACGCGCAGCAGCCGGTCGGCGAACTCCGCGACCGTCGCGCGGTCGAAGAGTTCGGTGGCATAGGTGAACATGGCGCCGAGGCCGCCGTCGTCGCGCGGGCCGATGGAGAGTTGCAGATCGAATTTGGCGACGGCGCCGTCGAATTCGACCGCCTGCACGGAGAGCCCGGGCAGTTCCAGTGCCGGGGTCTCCATGTTCTGGTAGAACAGCGCCACCTGGAACAGCGGGTGATGGGCCTGCGACCGCACCGGGTCCAGGGCCTCCACCAACCGCTCGAAGGGGAGGTCGGCGTGGGTGAACGCGGCGAGGTCCGATTCGCGGACCCCCGCCAGCAGCTCGGCGAAACCGCGCGCCGGATCGACCTCGGTGCGGAGCACCAGGGTGTTCACGAACATGCCGATCAGATCGTCGAGTTCGCGTTCGCCGCGGCCCGCGACCGGGGTACCGATGGTGATATCGCCGGTCGCGGACAGCCGCGCCAGCAGGACCGCGAGCGCCGCGTGCACCACCATGAACACCGAGGCGCCGGCGGCCAGGGCGAGTTCTTCGAGCCGCGCGCCGGTCGCGGCGTCCACCTCGAACCCGTGGATCGCGCCCGCTCCCGAGGCCACGGCGGGCCGGGGGCGGTCCGCCGGGAGGTCGAGGCGGTCCGGGATACCGGCCAGCCGCTCCCGCCAGTAGGCCAGCTGCGCCGCGGCCACCGAACCCGGATCGTCCTCGTCGCCGAGAACGGCCCGCTGCCACAGCGTGTAGTCGGCGTACTGCACCGGCAGCGGCGCCCACTGTGGCGCGTCTCCGGAGGTCCGGGCCAGATAGGCGGTCATCAGATCGCGGACCAGCGGTCCGATCGACGAACCGTCGGCGGCGATATGGTGCACCACCACCGAGAGCACATAGCCGGGTTCGGCGCCCTCGATACGGGCCAGCGCGATCCGCAGCGGCACCGCGGCCGCCACATCGAATCCGGTGAGCGCCTGGCCCACGATCCAGGTGTCGAGTTCGTCCGCCGCGATCGGCCGCGGGGCGAGTTCCGGAGCGACCCGTTCGGCGGGCAGCACCACCTGATGCCCGGCACCGTCCACCTCCGGGTACACGGTGCGCAGCGATTCGTGCCGCCGCAGCACATCGGTGAGCGCGGCCTGCAGCGCGGCGATATCCAGCGCACCCGAGAGCCGCACCGCGAACGGGATGTTGTTGGCCGCCGACGCCGGATCGAACCGGTTCAGGAACCACATCCGCTGCTGCGCCGGGGAGAGCGGGACACTGTCCGGGCGTTCCTTCGCGAGCAGCGCCGGGCGCCCACCGGTACCGCTCAGCTCGGCCAGTTTCGCGGCCAGTGTCGCCACGGTGGACGCCTCGAAGATCATCCGCGCCGGGACCCGGGCGTCCACCGCCGCCCCGAGCCGGCCCGCGACCTGGGTGGCGATGAGCGAATTACCGCCCAGCTCGAAGAAATCGTCGTCGGCGCCGATCGGATCGGCCGGGTTCAGCAGATCGCCGAATACCTCGGCGACCCGCTTCTCCAGACCGGTTTCCGGCGCCCGGTAGGTCTTGGTGCGCAGTTGCGGGGCGGGCAGCGCCCGGCGGTCGAGTTTGCCGACCGGGGTCAGCGGGATCTCCTCCAGCACGGTGATTCCGGCCGGAACCATATGCGCGGGCAGCCGGCTCGCCGCCAGCGCGAGCAGCTCCTCGGTATCGACGGCGTATCCGTCGGCGGCGTGCACATAGGCCGCCAGTACCGTCGCCCCGCTGTCGACCTCGTGGCCGACGGTGACCGCGAAATCCACCGACTCGTGGCTCGCCAGGACCGCGTCGATCTCGCCGAGTTCGATCCGGAACCCGCGGATCTTCACCTGGAAATCGTTGCGGCCCAGGTATTCCACGGTCCCGTCCGCCAGGCGGCGGACCAGATCACCGGTGCGGTAGAGCCGCGATCCGTCCTCGCCGAACGGATCGGCCACGAATCGCGACGCGGTCAGGCCCGGCCGGGCGTGGTAGCCGCGGGCCAGCTGCGCGCCGGTGATGTACAGCTCGCCGGTGACACCGGTCGGCACCGGTGAGAGCCGTTCGTCCAGAACGTATTCGGTGATCCCCCGGGTCGGCGCGCCGATGACCACCGTATCGCCGGGGGCCAGCGGATCGCTGATATTGGTCATGATGGTGGTCTCGGTGGGGCCGTACCCGTTGTAGAACTCGCGCGGCCGGCCGTCGGCCAGGGTCCCGGCCCAGCGCCGCACCAGATCCGGCGGGCAGGCCTCGCCGCCGGCCACCACGACCCGCAGCTCGTCCAGGTTCGCCGGATCCAGCGAGGCCAGCGCGGCCGGGGTGATGAAGGCATGGGTCACCCGCTCGCGGCGCAGCAGCCCGGCCAGTTCGTCCCCGCCGAACACGGTCGGCGCGGACACCACCATGGTCGCGGCGCCGCCCAGCGCCAGCAGCAGTTCCAGCACCGACGCGTCGAAGGACGGCGAAGCGAAATGCAGGGTCCGGGAGGAGGTGTCGACCCGGTAGCGGTCGTGCTGCTCGGCGCAGAACCCGGCCAGTCCGGCCTGGGTGACCACGACGCCCTTGGGGGTTCCGGTGGAACCGGACGTGTAGATCACATAAGCGGGGTGTTCGGCGCGCAGCGGGCGCACCCGATCGGCGAAGGTCACCGGATCGGCGGATTCGGCCGCCAGCCGCTCGGCGGTCTCGGCGGAATCGAGCCGCAGCCACTGCACCTGGTCGGGCAGGCCGGCACCGGAGTCGCCCGCCGACAGCCCGAAGACGGCACCGGAGTCGGTGACCATATGCCGCACCCGGTCGATCGGGTAGTTCGGGTCCACGGGCACGTATCCGGCGCCGGTCTTGGCCACCGCCCAGACCGCGACCACCGAATCCAGGGACCGCGGGATCCCGACGGCGACCAGGTCCTCGGGACCGATCCCGCGGGCGATGAGCAGCCGGGCCAGCCGGTTGGACCGTTCGTCGAGCTCGGCGTAGGTGAGGGTCGCGAGGGTGGCGCCGGCGTCGGCGTGCACGACCGCGATACCGGTCGGGTTCGTCTCCACCGCGGTGGCCATGAGCTGCGGCAGCGCGGTGAGCCGGGGCCGTCGGGTGCGGGTGGGCCGGGTGCGTGCGGGGCGGGTCATACCTGCCTCACACCCTGGACGTGCTCACACCGCTGTCCGACTACCGAACCCATCTACCTGCCTCGTCTGCCTCGTCGCCACCGCGGCGCACCCGGCGCGGCACAGCGCCGCCGCGGTACTCGCGTCGTGTTCACGCTCGCTGTGTTGTTCGCTCGCGTCGCTATCATTGCATCGGTCCGGTCCCGGACGGCCGTTACCGGCCGCCCCGGACCGCTATCGGCCCAGCAGTGCGGGCAGAGCCAGCACGGTCTCGATCCCGGACCACGCCCCACCGGGGTTCTCGTCCTCGTCCAGGATCAGCGCGGTGAGATCCTCCAGCGCGTCCGGGTCGAGCGCGCGCAGTCCCGCACCGCCGGTCCACAGATGGGTCACCCATTCACCGGCGGGTGTGGTGGTCCCCGGCTCGCCCGGGGTCAGCACCACCGAGGCGCCCGCCGCGCCCGCCGCCACGATCTCGAGCACCGCGGCCGGATCGTCACCGCGACCGTAGCGATAGGTCCGGGATTCGTAGCTGAGGTCCGCGGCCGCGTGCACCTGGGCGACGGCCGCCGCCAGCTGGTCGTAGCCGGCCCGCCATCCGGCGGCGTCCACCGCGACCGGGTCGGTGCCACGCAGCGGACGCACCCGGTGCGCGTAGGTCACCGGGCGCGGCGATTCCGCGGCGATTTCGGCGGCCACCGCCGGATCGTCGAGGACCAGCCATTTCACTCCCGGCACCGCGGGCGCGGGTCCGGCGGCCATCCCGGTCTCCACCACCAGATCGGCCACCGCCTCGGTATCCACGGCATCCGCCGGAACCAGCGCCGCGCCCGCCTTGAGCACGGCCCAGGTGGCGATCACCGCGTCGGTACCGCGCGGCAGCGCGGTCACCACCCCGGTGCCGGGACCGCAGCCCCGGGCGATCAGCACCCGGGCCAGCCGCGAGGACCTGGCATCCAGTTCCTGGTAGGTGAGCAGTTCCTCACCCCACACCACCGCCGGACCGTCGGGATCGTCCTCCACCGACGCGCTCAGTGTCTGCGCGAGCGCGGTACCCGCGGTGGCGGCCGGAGCGGCCGGTTCCGCGGTCGCGGCGGGCCGCTGCCGTTCGGCTTCGTCGAGGATATCGATATCGCCCACCGGCATCCGCGGATCCGCGGCGACCGCGGCGAGGATGCGTTCCAGCCGGCGCCCGAACGAGCGGGCCGTCTCCTCGTCGAACAGATCGGTGGCGTAGGTCAGCGCGGCCTGCAGTTCGCCGGGGGTGCCGTCGGCTTCGCGGCCCGGGTCGATATCGATCTGCAGATCGAATTTGGCCGCGAGGGTGCCCTGCCCCAGCCCGCGCACCGTGAGCCCCGGCAGCTTCAGCGTGGCCTGCTCGTTGTTCTGGAACGACAGGACCACGCCGAACAGCGGGTTGTGCGCGGTGGCCCGGCCCGGCGCCACCACCTCCACCACCCGTTCGAACGGGATATCGGCGTTGGCGAACGCGGACAGATCCGTTTCCCGGGCGGCGTCGAGCAGTTCGGTGAAGGTGAGCGTCGGCCGCACCCGGGTACGCAGGGCGAGGGTGTTGACGAACATGCCCACCAGGTTGTCCACCGCACGCTCGCCGCGCCCCGCGATCGGCGTGCCGACGGCGATATCGTCGGACCCGGTGAGCCGGTGCAGCAGCACACTCACCGCGGCGTGCATCACCATGAACAGGGTGGCGCCGCGATCGCGGGCCAGCTGGTCCAGCGACCGGTGCACACCGGCGTCGACCGCGAACCCGACGGCGCCGCCCCGCATGGACGGCAGCGCCGGGCGGGGCCGGTCCAGCGGCAGTTCCAGTTCCCCGGACAACCCCCGCAGCTGTCCGCGCCAGTAGTCCAGCTGCCGGGCGGCGACGGAGTTCTCGTCGGCGTCGTCGCCGACCACCGCGCGCTGCCAGATCGCGTAGTCCGCGTACTGCACCGGCAGGGGCGCCCAGCGCGGCGATTCACCGCTGACCCGCGCCAGGTACGCGGTCATCAGATCGCGTGCCAGCGGTGCCAGCGAGGCGCCGTCGGCGGCGATATGGTGCACCACCAGCGCGACCACATGCTCGTCCTCGCCGGTGGTGAGCAGCAGGCCGCGGATCGGTGCCTGGGCGGTGACATCGAATCCGGACCCCAGCAGTTCGCCGATCCGGCTCAGCGCGTCGTCGGTTTCGGTGACCTCGAGACCGCCGCGCAGCACCTGGGCGACCGGCAGGATCTCCTGATAGGGCAGCCCGTCCGGACCCACCGGGTAGCGCGTGCGCAGCGATTCGTGCCGTTCCAGCACATCCGACATGGCGTAGCGCAGCGCCGAAATATCCAGTGCCCCGGTGAGTCCGATGGCCAGCGGGATGTTGTAGGCGGCCGACTCCTGGTCGAACTGGTTCAGCAGCCACATGCGGTGCTGGGCCAGGGAGAGCGGGATCCGTTCCGGCCGGTCCACCCGGTCCAGTACGGGCCGCGGGGTCGCCGGGCCCTCGCCGGGCACCACCGCGGCGGCCAGCGCCGCGACGGTCGGCGTCTCGAACAGTGCCCGCACCGCGATATCGGCCGACAGCGCTTCGTTGATCCGCGCCACCGCCCGGGTCGCCAGCAGGGAGTTACCGCCGAGGGCGAAGAAATCGTCGTCCGCGCCGACCCGTTCGGCGCCGAGCAGATCGGCGAAGACCTCGGCCACCACCGTTTCCACCCGGCCCGCGGGCGCGGTGTAGGGCACCTGGCTCACGACCGCGGAATCAGGCAGCGCCGCGCGATCGAGTTTTCCGTTGGGGGTCAGCGGCAGGGCGTCCAGCACCAGCACCGCGTCGGGAACCATGTAGTCGGTGAGGAATTCCGCGACCTGTTCGCGCAACCGGGCCGGATCCGGCGCGTCTTCCTGATCGGCGGCGGGCACCACATAACCGAGAAGCCGGTCCCCGGCGTCGCCGTCACCGCGCACCAGCGCGACCGCCTGGCCCACGCCCGGGCAGCGCAGCAGTGCCGCTTCGATCTCGCCGAGTTCGATCCGGAACCCGCGCAACTGCACCTGCGCGTCGCCGCGACCGGCGTACTCCAGATTGGCCCGGCCGCCGAACGCGGCCCAGCGCCCGATATCGCCGGACCGGTACATCCGGGAACCGGGCTCGCCGAACGGGTTCGCCACGAAACGGGTCGCGGTCAGGCCCGGGCGATCCAGGTAGCCGCGGGTGAGCTGGTCACCGGCGACATAGATCTCCCCCGGCACCCCCACGGGCGCCGGATGCAACCGGTCGTCCAGGACGAAGGCGTCCAGGCCGGGCAGCGCCCGCCCGATCACGCTGGCCGGGTTGTCGATGAGCTGATCGTCGAGCGCCAGGAACGAGACGTGCACCGTGGTCTCGGTGATGCCGTACATATTGACCAGCCACGGGGATTCGGTGCCGCCCGCCGCGGGTCCGCCGTGCCGCTCGTACCAGCGCCGCAGCTGGCGCAGGTCCAGCGCCTCGCCGCCGAATACGATATAGCGCAGCGCCAGCGCGCCGGCCGCGTCTCCGGCGCCCGCGACCCGGTCGGCCTCGGCGAGCTGATAGAACGCCGACGGCGTCTGGTTGAGCACCGTCACCTGTTCGCGGACCAGCAACTCCCGGAACTGTTCCGGCGAACGGGAGGTCAGGTAGTCGACCACCACCACCGAGCCGCCGCTGGCCAGCGCGCACCACAGTTCCCACACCGAGAAGTCGAAGGCGAAGGAGTGGAACAGCGTCCAGACGTCGGCGTCGTCGAATTCGAACAGCAACTGGGTGTTGGCGAACAGCTCCACCACATTGCGGTGCGCGACGCCGACACCCTTCGGGACTCCGGTGGACCCCGAGGTGTAGATGACATACGCCAGGTTGCCCGGACGCAGCGGCGCCCGCCGATCCGAATCGGCCACCGGGGCCGGGGAATGGTGGGCGGTGTCCTCGATGAGCACCACCGGGGTCTCCCCGGCGGGGACCGCGTCCAGCTCGGACCCCGTGGTGAGGATCGCGGCCGGGCGGGCGTCGGAGAGAATGAATTCCAGCCGGGCCCTCGGGTAGGTCGTATCGATCGGCAGGTACCCGGCCCCGGCGAGCAGCACACCCAGCAGCGCGACCGGCAGTTCCTCGGTACGCGGCATCGCCACCGCCACCAGGGTTTCCGGGCCCGCGCCGGCCTCGATCAGCCCGCGCGCCACCCGCGCCGAACGCGCCAGCAACTCCTCGAACGTGACGGTGGTGTCGCCGAAGCGCACCGCTCGCGCCCGCGGCCGCAACCGGGCCTGGGCCTCGATCAGGTCGACGAGCGTCACCGGCGGGACCGAGGCCCCGGCGCTGTTCCATTCCCGCAGTACGAGTTCGCGCTCGCCGGGGGCCAGCAGGTCGATATCGCCGACGGTGGTCCCGGGGTCGGCGGCCACCGCCGCCAGGACCCGAAGCAGCCGGTCGGCGTGATCGCCCACGGTCGCCGCGTCGTACAGATCGCGGGCATAGGTGAAGGTCAGGGTCGCGCCGGCGCCGGTATCGATCAGGTCGACCCGCAGGTCCAGGGTGCCGGGCAGATCGCCGGGCTCCTCGTCGGCGGCCAGCAGGACCTGGAAGGGCGGATGCCCGGCGACGGTGCGCACGGTGTCGATCAGCGACCCGAGCCGTTCGCCGCCGCGCCCCATGGTGCCCAGCGCCGCGCCACGCGCTTCCCGCGCCGAGGTCAGCAGCGCGTCGAAACTCAGCGCCGGATCCACCTCGGTGTGCAGAACGGCCAGGCCGGCCGCGGAATCGTGCGCGGTGAACGCGCCCACGGCGATATCGCGGGCGCCGGAGAGGCGGGCGAGCAGTGTCGCCAGACCGGCCTGGACCACGGTGAACGCGTTGGTGGCCCGCTCCTGGGCCACGGCGTTCAGCGCGTCGAGCAGGCCGGCGTCCAGTTCCCGCGACACCTGTCCGCTGCGCCGCGACGGCGCGGCCGGACGCGGCCGGTCGGCGGGCAGTTCACCGTGCCCGCCGAGGGCGCCGGGGGCGCGCCACCAATCGGGCGCCGGCAGTGCCATCGCTTCCGCGGGCACCGCGAGCAGCTGACCCACCAGCGCGTGCAGCAGGGCGCTGAGCGCCTGGGCCGCGGTTTCGGCGACGGTATCGCGCCGGTACCACAGCCGCAGCAGGAGCCGGTCGGCCGCTTCCACCACCAGGGTCACCGGGTAGTGGGTGAACGTCTGGGAGGTGAGATCCAGGATCTCCAGGCCGTCGATACCGCCGCCCGCGGCCCGCAGACCTTCCGCGTCCACCGGATAGGACTCGTACGCCAGCAGCGTGTCGAACAGCCCGGCGGTCCCCGGGGAGATATCGGCGAGCCCGAGATAGTGGTGTTCGAGCAGGGTGGCCTGTTCGGACTGGATACGGGTGAGCAGATCCCGCACCGTCCACCCGGGCTCGAAACGCACCCGCACCGGGATGGTGTTGGTGAACAGGCCGGCGATCTCGTCGACCCCGCTCAGCTCCGGCGGCCGGCCCGAGACCACCGCGCCGAAGACGATGTCCTCGCGGGCGGTGAGACTGGCCAGCAGCAGCGCCCACAGCGCCTGGACCACGGTGTTCACCGTGACCCCGGCCTCCGCGGCGTAAGCGGTCATCGCGGCCGTCTCGGTCTCGCTCAGCGCGAGATCGAGTTCCCCGACACCGGTTTCCGGTTCGGCCGGGGCGGCGAGGACCGCGGCGAGTTCGGTCGGCCGGGCGCCCACCAGAACTTCCGACCAGCGGTGCCGGGTGGCCTCGGCGTCCTGGCGGGCCAGCCAGGTGAGGTAACCGCGATAGGCGGGCGCCGGCGGCAACGCCGAACTGTCGCCGCGCAGCGCGTAGATCGTGAGCAGATCCTTCAGCAGGATCGGCATCGACCAGCCGTCGAACAGCAGGTGATGGGCGGCCAGCGCGAAATGGGTACGCCCGGACACCGTGCGGAACACTGTGATCCGCAGCAGCGGCGCGGTCCCGATCTCGAACCGGGTGAGCCGCTCGGCCTCCAGCAGTTCGGGCATCTCGTAGTCGCCGACATTGTCGACCACCCGCCACGGCACCTCGGCGTGCTCGGTGACCAGTTGCACCGGACTGCCGTCGGCGGCGGTCACGAACGCGGTGCGCAGTACCGGATGCCGGTCCACCAGCCCCTGCGCGGCGGTATGCAACCGCTCCAGGTCGACGGCGCCGCCGAGTTCGATGGCGAACAGCATCACGTAGTCGTCGGGGCCACCGACGGTGAGCTGGGAGTGGAAGAACAGCCCGGCGCCCAGCGGCGACAGCGGCAGTACCTCGGCCAGACCGGGATAGGCGGCGCGCCACGTGTCGAGTTCCCCCTGCCCGACCCGCACCAGCGGCAGATCGGACGGGGTCAGACCACCCGCTTCCGGGTCCTGGGTGTGGCGGGCGATCGCGGTGACGGCGGCGAGCCATTCGTCGGCCAGATCGCGGACCGCGGGCTCGTCGAGCAGATCGGCGGCGTAGGCGAAGGAGACGCTGATCCCGCCCCCGGCCGCGGCGATGGCGTTGATATCGATCACCATGCCCGCCGGCATGCCGCGATCGAATTCGGCCTCGAATTCACCCAGGTCACCGGTGGGCAGCCAGGCCGTATCGTCGATTCCCGCGGGAACATCGCCGGCGGAGACCCGGCCCAGGTAGTTGAAGCCGATCTGCGCGACCGCTCCGGCCCCGAGATCGTCGCCGGTTTCCGGCGCGAGCCCGCGCAGCAGTCCGAAGCCGATACCGCGTTCCGGCACCGCCACCAGCTGTTCCTTCACCGAACGCAACAGCGCGGCGGTCGATTTACCGCCTGCCAGCGCCGCCCGCGGATCGATATCGGAGAGGTCCAGCGCCACCGGATACGCGGTGGTGAACCAGCCGACAGTGCGGGTGATATCGGACCCCGGCAGCACGGATTCCTCCCGGCCGTGCCCTTCCAGGCGGATCCGGGTGACCGCGCTGTCCACGCCGCGCCGGATGCGCCAGTTGCGCACCGCCAGTGCCAGTGCCGCCAGCAGCGGGTCGTTGACGCCGGTCCGGTACAGCCCGGGAACCTCGGTGAGCACCGTTCCGGCGATATCGGCCGGCACCTCCACCGCGAACCGGCGCACGGTCGCGTAGGTGTCGACGGCCGGATCCAGCGGGCGGGAGCCGATCAGCGGATCGGGGGTGGCGAGCACCTTGCGCCAGTAGGGAAGCTCACCGGCACGCTCGGCATCGGCGGCTGCCTCCACCAGACCGTGCGCCCAGCGCCGGAACGAGGTGCCGACAGCGGGCAGTTCGGTGCGCAGCCCCTGCGACACCTGCGCCCACGCCAGCACCAGATCGGAGATGAGGATGCGCCACGACACCCCGTCCACCACATAGTGGTGCACGGCGATGAGCAGCGCGTCGCGCGCGTCCGGCCGGCGCAGCCAGGTCACGGCGACCATCCGGCCGCCCAGCGGATCCAGTTGCGCCACGGTCGAACTCATCGCTGCGCCGGCCAGTTCGGTCACCTCGGCGGCACCGCTGCCCGCGGGCACCTCCACCTCGGAGACCAGCGCGCCCGCCGCCGTCGGCTGCGATTCGGGCACCTCGAGCCGGTACCGCCCGTCCTCGGCGACCAGTCGCGCACGCAACATATCGTGGCGGTCCATCACCGCGCCCAGCGTCGCGGCCAGGCCGGCGCGATCGATACCGTCGGGCAGTGCCAGCGCCATACTCTGCGCGAATCCGGGATGAACCCCCTCGCCCAGGTATTGGGCGAGGATCGGGGTCAGCGGCACCTCGCCGAGACCGCCGCCGGGGAGTTCGGCGAGCCGCTGCACCGCGGAGGCGTCGCCGGATACCGCGACCTTCGCGAGTTCGGCGACCGTCCGATGCTCGAACACATCCTGGGGGGTGAACAGGATTCCCGCGTTCCGGGCCCGCGATACCAGCTGGATGGACAGGATACTGTCGCCGCCGAGCGCGAAGAAGGGATCGTCCGCGCCGACCTCCTCCAGCCCGAGTACCTCGGCGAACAGGGTGGCCAGGCGGGTTTCGAGCTCACCGGCCGGCGCCCGGGAACCACTCGATTCGAAGACCGGTTCCGGCAGCGCCGCGCGGTCGAGTTTGCCGACCGGGGTCAGCGGGATCTCGTCGAGCACCACGAACGCGGCCGGGATCATATAGGAGGGCAGCGATTCGGCGAGGAACGCCGACAACTCCTCGCCGCCGACCGTGGCGCCCCGCCGCGGCAGCACATAGGAGACCAGCGCCGTCGACCCCGACGGCAGCGTCTTGCCCATGGTCACCGCGTAGTCGAGACCGGGATGGCGGGTGAGCGCGTTGTCGATCTCACCCAGCTCGATCCGGAATCCACGCACCTTCACCTGGAAATCGGTGCGGCCGAGGTATTCGATGTGCTCCCCGTGCGGGGTGTCGATCCGGCGCACCAGATCGCCGGTGCGATACATCCGGGTACCCGGCGCCCCGAGGTCGGCGCCGAACGGCCCGGCGACGAAACGTTCCGCGGTGAGCGAGGGGCGGTTCAGATAGCCGTGCGCCAGCGGCGGACCCGCCAGGTACAGTTCGCCGACCACGCCGGAGGGCACCGGGCGCAACCGCGCGTCGAGTACGAAGACCGCGAACCCGCTCAGCGGGGTGCCGATGGTGATGGTCTCGTCCGGATCCATCACGCCGGTGCTGGTCGCGAGGATGGTGGCCTCGGTGGGGCCGTAGGAATTGACGAACGCGTGTTCCCGCGACCAGCGGCCGACGAGTTCGGGCCCGAACTTATCGCCCACCGCGACGACCATCGTGAGATCGGTGAGCCCGGTCGGGTCCACCGATTCCAGGGCCGCGGGGGTGGAGATCATATGGGTGACCCGCTCGCGGCGGGCCAGATCGGCCACTTCCTGCCCGCCCAGCACTCCGGCGGGCACGATCACCAGGGTCGCGCCGCTGGTGAAGGTGAGCAGCAGCTCCAGGACCGAGACATCGAAGTTCGGGGAGCACAGATGGGTCACCCGGGAATCGCTGGTGATCCCGTAGTGCTCGTTGGCCGCCGCGACCACCAGCGCCAGGCCGCTGTGCGAGACCAGCACGCCCTTGGGCTTACCGGTGGACCCGGAGGTGTAGATCACATAGGCCGGATGACGTTCGTCGAGCAGGCGCACCCGGTCGGCATAGGAGATGGGGTGACTCGGCCGCTGCGCGATCCGTTCGGCCTGCACCGGATCGTCGAGTTCGACCCAGTACAGGGACCGGCCGAGGGCGGACCGGTGTTTCGAGGTGGTGAGACCCAGGACGGCGCCGGAGTCGGTGGCCATATGGTCGATCCGGTCGGCGGGATAGCTCGGATCGATGGGGACGTAGGCCGCGCCCGTTTTCGCGATGGCCCAGACGGCCAGCACCGATTCCAGGCTGCGCGCGATACCGATCGCCACCACATCGCCGGGACCGATACCGCGTTCGATGAGGTCGCGCGCGAGCTGCGATGACGCCTCGTCGAGCTGCTGGTAGGTCATTTCCCGCTGATCGGCGGGTTCACCCGTCGGGTTGTAGCGGATCGCCACCTCGGAGGCGGCGGATTCGACCGCGGCGGTCAGCAGCTGTCCGAAGAGCGGGCTGCCCGAGCGGCGCCGACGGCTACCACGCGAAGAACGACGGGCAGTTTCCATTCGAGTGCAATCACCTCTCGCGTCGAGCCAGGACCCCGGCCACCCCTGCGTGCCCGTATGACGGAGGGGCATCTCGACAGGGGCCGGCGCGGTCTGGCCATCATATCGGGAGCGCCCGGTGTGGCCGCCCGGGGAACGAAACCGGCGGACGCTGTCTGCCTATCCCGGCACGCGCCCGCCGAATCGTTTCCGCGTGCTACATCGTCGCCGCGTCGCCCGGTGTTGCAAACCGGCCGCTACCGGTGAATCAGGTCACAACCAGCCGCGGCGAATCGCCTGTACCCCGGCCTGGAACCGAGTGCTGGCGCCGAGGCGTTCGAGCAGGCGCGCGGTGCGCCGGACCACCGTACGCCGCGACATCCCGAGCCGGCGCGCGATCGTATCGTCGGTCGCGCCCATGCTCATCATGGTGAGGATCGCCCGGTCGCGTTCGTCGAGTTCATCGGCCGCGGGCCGCACCGAGATCGGTGCGGACAGGGTCCACAGCACGTCGAAGCTGCGCGTCAGCATGTCCAGCAGCGGCGAACCGCTGATCCGCAGGGCCATCGGATCCGGCCGGCGTTCGTCGGTGTGCAGGACGAGGCTGGCGCGTTCGTCGTCGGCGATGATGAGTTTGAACGGCGGATCGGGCAGTGTCCGGGCCTGGGCTCCGCGCGCGTTGGTGGCCAGGGTGTGGCGCAGCCGGTCCGCGTCCTGGTAGATCGTGTCCTGGTAGAGGATCCGGTATCGGACGCCCTCGGCCATCCGGGCCTGCTTCAGCTCGGAGATCCGGCTGTCGCGTTCGGGATCGCTCAGATGCGGACTGCGGTCGACCATTTTCACGGATTCGCCGGCATTGGCATGCAGCGCCTCGAAATCGGCGAGCAGTTCGGCCCGTTCGAAAACGGGTACCACCACGCCGTTCCAGCCCTGCGAGCGCCGCACCGAGCGGAAGGTCTCGCTCAGCCGGGCCGCCGCGGCGTGCATGGTGCTGATCTGCTGACGCCGCCGCCGGGCCTCGGCCTCGGACAGCGATTCCGGTGCGTGCGCGTCCCAGCGGGCGGTCCCGTCGGGATCGGTGATCCGGACCGCGGCCCGCAGGCCACACAGCTCGGCCAACGCGGTTTCGGTATCGGTTTCCGGCAGCCCGGTGTGCCGGGCGATCTCCACGAGTGCCGACCTGGGCCGATGCACCAGGGTCGCGTAGACGCGACCGTGGATCGAGTCGGGTTCGAAGATTTCGGCCAGTTCGGTCACGCCGGGAGTTCGCAGTTCTGCCTGCAACCCCGTGGGGGTGGCAAGTATCGGACGTTCGAGGGAGCTCGTCGAGCTCAGTGCGAGGGACCCCACTCCAGCGGCACCCCCTTGGAAACCATCCAGTTCATCGGATCGATCTTGTTGCCACCCTGGTCCCAGATCTCCAGATGCAGATGCGGGCCGGTGGAGTTGCCGCGGTTGCCGACCGTGGCGATCACATCGCCGGCCTTCACCCGCTGCCCCTGCGTGACATACATATCGTTGACATGGCCGTAGACACCGGTGGTGCCGTCGTCGTGCAGCACCCGGACCCACATACCGAAACCGGACGCGGGCCCGGCCTCGATCACGGTGCCGTCCGCGATCGATTTGATGGGCGCGCCGAGCGCGTCGGCGAAATCGAGGCCGTAGTGCATCGAGCCCCAGCGGCTGCCGTACTGCGAGCTGATGGCGCCGGCCACCGGGCGCACTACGGTGGCGGGCGCGAACTGCTGCTGCAGCTGATGCAACTGCTGTTCGGCGTGTGCGAGCGGGGCGGCGACCTCGGGCGGCAGGTTCTGCAGACCGAACGGCGCGGACACCGGCGCCGGGGCCGCGATCGGCGCGGCCCGCACCGGCGCGGGATCCGCGGTGGGGGCGGGCGCGGCCATCTTCGCGGCGACCGGTGCGGCCTGCTCGGGCGCCGGGGCGACCGATTCGGCTTCGAGGGTGTCGTCGTGCCCGCCGCCGGGCAGCAGCGGCGCGGCGTAGGCGAGCGCGGGAGCGAGCTGGGAGGCGGTGCCGATCAGCGCACCGGCCGCGACAGCGGCGCCGGCGGCGGCACGAACCTTTTCTCCCTTGGTGGCATCGGCTCGGTGGCGACGCGGACGGGCGGTGACTTCGTCGCCGATCAGGCTCATCACGGTGATAGAGCTTGGGCCTAGTCGATGATGCGCCAAAGGTCCGTCCTCGCTATCCGGTCAACATGATCACGAATGCCGTGTACGACCCCAGCTACTTCGGCAATTGCTCCGACTTCTGGTGAACGTAACGTTTCGGCATCCGCTGTGACGGTAACTCTACCGCCCCGTGACCATATCGCAACCTTTCCGAAAAACAAGCTGGTCAGAGCGGCGGAAACGAATGTGAAACGGTTACGATCGCCCCATTTTCCGTGATATTTCCACACCCCTGGACAGCGCCGCCACCCACCCCGGGAACGGGGCAGCAACCCCGCCCCCGTGGCGCACCCCGAACCCACACGGCGGGTGTCACACCACCCCCGGGCACCACCCGCGAATCACGGGCAATAGCTCCGCTACCACGAAAAACATGACCCTCGAACAACTTTCGCCGCCGATTCACTGCTATTGACAACCAATTTCGATTAGACTCGGCCGGGCAGATCTGCCGCGGAGTTCCGCACCACCAGTCACAGACCCAGTGCACCCAGGAGGTCACCGTGTCCCTAGATGTCCCCACCGCTTTACTGGAACGCGCCGAGCGCGGCGAGATCGACGACGCCGAATTCGTCGAATGCGTCCGCACCTCGCTGCCCTACGCATGGGAGGTCGTGAGCCGCGTCGCCGGCGAACTGGGTTCCGGCACCGCCGAATTCGCCGACAACGAGACCGAACCGCCGGACGAGACCGCCCGCGGTCAGCTGCTGCGGGCCCTGGCCTCCGATGCCATCCGCGGCGGCCTGGAACGGCATTTCGGCGTGAAACTGGCGTTCCAGAACTGCCACCGCGTGGCCGCGTTCCCGCTGGCCGCCGTCGGCGGCGAGACCTACAACCGGTTCATCAGCCCCCGGAACCAGCTCCTCAACCAGAGCCCGGAACTGCGTAACTGCTGACTGCGTCCGTTCCCCGGCGCGAAGGGATTCGCGCCGGGGAACGCCCCGCCCGTCAGCGAACGGTCGTCACCTCCAGCTCACCGTCGGCGTGCCGCGCCCGCAGCACCTTCTTGTCGAACTTGCCGACACTGGTCTTGGGCACCTCGGCGATGAAGGTCCAGTACTCCGGCAGCTGCCATTTCGCGAACTTCCCGGAGAGGAATTCGCGCAGTTCCTCCGGAGTCACCGTCGCCCCCTCGGCCGCCACGATGGCCGCCAGCGGGCGTTCGTCCCATTTCTCGTCCGGGATACCGATCACCGCCGCCTCGGCGACCGCCGGATGCCCCATCACCGCGTTCTCCAGGTCCACCGAGGAGATCCACTCCCCGCCCGACTTGATCACATCCTTGGACCGGTCCACCAGCGTGAGGTAGCCGTCCGCGCTGATCTTGCCGACGTCACCGGTGCGCAGCCAGCCGTCGTCGAACTTGCCCGGATCCACCTCCACCCCGTCGGGCGCGTAGTAGGAACCGGTGATCCAGGCGCCGCGCACCTCGACCTCGCCCAGCGCCTGCCCGTCGTTGGGCACCACCGAGCCGTCGTCACCGACGAGGCGGGCCTGCACGCCGGCCGGGAACCGCCCCTGAGTGACCCGGTACGCCCACGCCTCCTCGCCGGTCACCCCGTGCGGCGGTTGCGCGACACTGCCCAGCGGTGAGGTCTCGGTCATGCCCCAGGCGTGGATCACTTGCACGCCGTGCTTCTCCTCGAACGCCTTCATCATCGCCGGCGGCGCGGCCGCACCGCCCACCACCACCGAGCGCAGATGCGTGATGTCCTGCGGCGCCGCGTCGAGCGCCGCGAGCACCCCGCCCCAGATCGTCGGCACCGCCGCCGCGAACGTCGGCTTCACCTGGGCCATCATCTCCAGCAGCGGCGCCGGCTGCAGGAAGCGGTCCGGCATCAGCACATTCGCGCCCGACATCAGCGCCGCGTAGGGCAGCCCCCAGGCATTGGCGTGGAACAGCGGCACGATCCCGAGCATGGTGTCGCCGTTGCCGATTCCCATCGAGGACGGGGTGGTCGCCTGCATGGCGTGCAGCCAGTTGGACCGGTGCGAATAGACGACCCCCTTCGGGTCGCCGGTGGTGCCGGAGGTGTAGCACATGGCCGCGGCCGTCCGCTCGTCGAGCACCGGGAAGTCGTAGGTGGCGGGGTATTTCGCCAGCAGTTCGGCGTAATCGTGCACCGTGACGCCCTCCGGCGCCGCGACCGCCGCCACATCGCCGTTGACCACGATCACGTGCCGGACCGTTTTCAGATGCGGCAGGTACTGACCGAACATCGGCACCAGGCTCCCGTCCACCAGCACCACCTGGTCTTCGGCATGGTTGGCCACGAAGATCAGCTGTTCGGCCGAGAGGCGGATGTTCAGCGCGTGCAGCACCGCGCCCATGGCCGGGATCGCGATATAGGCGAGGAAGTGCTCGTTGTTGTTCCACATGAAGGTGCCGACCCGGTCGCCCTCGCCGATGCCGAGATCGGTCAGCGCGTTGGCCAGCCGGGCCGAATCGGCGCCGACCTCGCGATAGGTGGTGGTGCGGACGCCGTCGCCGGTCCAGGTGGACACCGTGGAATCACCGAGGAATGTGGACGCGTAGCGCAGCAGATTCGCCAGCGACAACTGGTCGTCCATCATCGTGCTCAACATCGGGAAAACCCCTCACTATCTCTGGGTGGCGGACGGTGGTGATGTGAGCCGGCCCGCTTCCGGGTGAGACATAGAAGTGAGCATGACTCACATCACACAGCCGCAGACTACCGTGCAGTAGCCACCCGCGGTGACGGTAGGAGGAAACGGGGGAATATCTCGAGCGCGCAGGTCAGCGGGGGTGAAAGTGAGGCGGGTGCCCGCAATATCGGACACGGGATGAGACGCAGCACCCGCGACGCCCCCTGCGGGCCACCGGCACTGCGCCATCGCCGCCGAGCACTCGTCTGTGATAGCCGGGATTTCGGCTCACTGCCAAGTCAGATAACGGAATGACATCCAAACGAGACACAGTCCGGACACGTGTACCAACTGGTAGGACGAATTCCGCCCAGCGGAACACTCCGACCACCCGTTATTGCGAGGAGACACCAAAGTAGTACTTAAGTCTGCCCTCGCTTACATATGCACGGGCACCCGGAAATCGTGGCCGAAAATATGGATTCGTTGTCCGTGCTTCTCTTCGATCGGCACCCCCGCCGCCCTACCCTTGGAGAATGACATCGCCGTCGATCATCATCATCGGGGCCGGGTTCGGTGGCCTCGGCATGGGGCTCGAGCTCCTGCGTTCCGGTATCAGCGATTTCACCATCGTGGAACGCGCCGAGGACTTCGGCGGCGTGTGGCGGGAGAACACCTACCCGGGCGCCGCATGTGACGTCCCCTCCCCCCTCTACTCCTGGTCGTTCGAACCCCGCAGCGATTGGCCCCGGCGCTTCTCCGAGCAGGCCGATATCCACGACTACATGCGACGAGTCGTCGGCAAATACGACCTCGAACGCAAAATCCGCTTCGGCACCGAGATCAGCGACGCCGAATACGACGAGAAAACCGCCACTTGGCAGATCCGCACCACCGCCGGCGATACCCTCACCGCCGACGTCCTGATCTCCGCCGTCGGCCAGCTCTCCCGCCCCGCGATGCCCGCCATCCCCGGAATCGACACCTTCGCCGGCCCCGCCTTCCACTCCGCCGAATGGGACCACACCGTCGATCTCACCGGCAAACGGGTCGCCTGTATCGGCACCGGCGCCAGCGCCATCCAATACATCCCCCGCATCCAGCCGCTCACCGAACACCTCACCCTGTTCCAGCGCTCCGCCGCCTGGGTGCTGCCCAAGGCCGACGCCGCATACGAACCCCGCCACCACGCCGTCTTCGAATACCTCCCCCCGATCCGCTGGGCCGAACGTTTCGGCTGGTGGATGTTCTTCGAGGTGATGGCCCTGGCCCTCACCGACCTCCAGGGCATCCAGAAACCCGTGGTGAAGGTCGCCGACGGCCACCGCGCCCGCCAGGTCCCCGACCCGATCCTGCGCGAAAAGCTCACCCCCGACTACGCCCCCGGCTGCAAACGCGCCCTCTTCTCCAACGACTATTTCCCCGCCCTCGCCCGCCCCAATGTCACCGTGGAAACCAACGCGATCACCGAGATCACCCCGACCGGCGTCCGCACCGCCGACGGTATCCACCACGAGGTCGACGTCATCATCTACGGCACCGGCTTCAAGGGCACCGAATTCCTCGCCCCCATGAACATCTACGGCACCGAGGGCCGCAAACTCGCCGACACCTGGGCCGCCGAAGGCGCCCGCGCCTACCTCGGCGTCTCCGTCCCCAAATTCCCCAACCTGTTCATGATGTACGGCCCCAACACCAACGTCGGCTCCGGCTCGATCGTCTACATGCTGGAATCCCAGGCCCGCTACATCCGCCAAGCCGTCGAATACCTGGCCGCCAACCCCCGCCGCGGCGTCGCCGCCCGTGCCGAAACCGAACAGCGCTGGGACGCCTGGCTCCAGAAACGCCTGAAGGACACCCCCTGGAACTTCTGCTCCAGCTGGTACCGCAATGCCTCGGGCCGCATCACCAACAACTGGCCGGGCGCCACCGTCCTCTACCGCTGGAAAACCCGCCGGTTCGACCCCTCCGACTACGAAACCACCCTCGCCTCCTGAGGGGTCCGGGCCGGTCGGGCGACGATGCGGCCCCCGGCCGGGTCACCCGGTAGACTCCTGCCCACTGGCCGTCGGCCGGGCCCTCGTAGCTCAGGGGATAGAGCACCGCTCTCCTAAAGCGGGTGTCGCAGGTTCGAATCCTGCCGAGGGCACAACATCTACGCAGGTCGGGCGGGCTTCTTCTCGGAACCTTCCACGCCCGACGCTCCCCTAGTCCGCAGCGAATCCAGTTCGGGCCGAATCAAGGGCGACGGCGCTGCGCGCCGCCGCCGCATTACGGCCCGCAGCGGCTGGGCTACGCAGGCTCCGCCCACCGGCGCGCCGGTGCGTCGGCCACGCGCTACGCCGTCACCACCTGAACCGAGATTGCTGAATTTTCGATAACCGAGAAGTGTGGGCACGACGAGCGCCGTACCCGGCCTACCTCCCGCAGTCCAGGCGTGGTCCTACCGACCCCTCGGTCGACCGGCCGTGGTCCTATGTCAACGACCGGACAACGGCGTCTGTGGAGCTCGCGTCGCGCAAGTTCGGTACTGACCCGGGCTTCACCAGTGATTCTGATGCTCTCCCCAGTCTTCCTGCTCGGTCCAGTGCGGAGACAGTACTTCACCGGATCTGTTGATTTTCAGAGGCTTTCGCTTGACATAGAAGTGGGGGGTTCTTACCTTAGAAAGGTCGCGCCCGACAACTGCGGGCACTGCACACTGGGAACCGTCCGAGTGGCCCTTCTGGGGCCGGGGAGACGGCTGGGCAAAGCAGTCAATGCTGTGGATGCCCCGCCGGTCACCGCGTGCTGTGCATCAATGGTGACGAGACGCAGCGCGGACGATGCAATGCCCCCGCGTGCCGCTAATGAGCGGGCAGGGCTTCCGGATTTAGCCGGAATGACCTAGTGGCAAGCAGGTTTGGAGCTATCATGGCGACGCTCATTTTCTCCGATTCCGGCGACTCTCAGCACGAGTCAAATCCTCATCAGCAAGGTGCGGTTCCCGCTGCGGTACAGACGGTCTCGCTCGATGTCGGCGGAGAGCCACTGGAAGTAG
Source organism: Nocardia sp. NPDC049935 (assembly GCF_055586645.1). Taxonomy (NCBI): domain Bacteria; kingdom Bacillati; phylum Actinomycetota; class Actinomycetes; order Mycobacteriales; family Nocardiaceae; genus Nocardia; species Nocardia sp. NPDC049935. The sequence continues at coordinate 433,246 of NZ_JBVJHV010000005.1, forward strand.
TGAATTTCAAGAGCACACTACCGATTTCGACTACCGCGAAGGATCGCAATACCTTTGTTCGCGCCGCGGAAGCGGTGGGATTGCTCGACGAAGATGGTCGACACGCGGTGGCGCGGGCGCTGGTCCGGCCGGAAGCTGCCGCCCCGTTGATCAAGAATGGCCTGTTGGTTACTGAGACAGTCGAGAAGGCCACTCTCAGCCAGGTTCCCGGACATGTATGGACGACAGAATTGTGGCCATTGCTGCAGCCTCGGACCGAAGCCGAGTCGCTGACCGTGGCACGGCCGAAGGTGTCCGGCACTCTCGACTGTGCCGGTAACCCGCTGGCCGAGCTGGCACTCACGTTCAAGAACGTGCAGCACCTCGCCGACTATATGCACCAGACGATCGTTCACACACGCCGGACGGGAAACGATTACGCACCATCGATCCTAGCGAGACGCGTCGGCAGGCCAGTCTTGGCGCATGTCGTGCGGCTGGAGTTTGAGGACGGTTTCCACCCGTTCCAGGTCTTGGCCGTGCGCGATGGCTTGACTCGGCTCGTCTGTGCGATCGCAGCCCGCTTGGGCGATGATGCCGCTCCGGATGAAATTGCCGCCCGAATGATCAGCGATTTGCTTGCCACAGCACCCCCAAGGGCCGGCAAGGCGCCCGACCCCTCGCAGGATCACGCTCGCGGTCGCGAACGAGTCGCCAGCGAACTGCGGGCCCACTTCACCGCTGGGGTCGCGACCGGCTCCCCGACCGAGGATGCGGTGCGGATCGGGCAGACGTTCACGCTTCCGGCGCAGATCTATGTCGACGTCAAGGCGACGCCGACCGCGATGCTGCCAGCGGATGAGGTATTCGCTGAGGCGATCAGAGCGGTCGTCGGCTCTATCCACACGGAGTTCCGAAGTTGGGACACCGCCGCGCAGGCTATCGATGTCGGCGAGAGAGCGCTGGTACGAGCCCAGCACACTGGTCATCTCGAACAGGACGTAGTCAAGCTCGCGACAGGAGTGCTCGGCCCGGAGTACACGAGTCGAGTGTTCGGCGACAACACCATTCCCAACACTGCCCTCTGGCGCGCGACCTACTTGATCAGTGCTGTGTCGCAACCCAAAGCATACGAGGCACTCAAGAACCAGCTCCGATCGCTGCTCGGAATGACCAAAATCCACAACAAGCGATTCGCCGGCTATCTCGGGCCGTTGGTAGACATTCCATGGCGATCCACCAAGGGCCGCAGCCTCCAGCCCGCTCGACGCGCATGGAGCAGTGGTGGCCCAATCCCATTCACCTTGTTCGGGACCGATTGGGAGCCAGTGCCAACAGATGATTTCCTCTCCCTGGTACCACGATCACTGGACGGCGATGCGAATGCTCGACGAACCCTCCAGGTAGCCGGCGGCGTGGCCCTCGTTGCCGATCGGCTGCTCGCGAGTAACATCGGCAGTGCTCTGAACTCCGGCACAGTCCCGTTCCGCGCCGAACCGAACGACATCATCGCGAAGTTGAGTGCACTGGACAACGTTGTCGGCCTCTATCAGCTCGCCTATGCTGCCAATCTGTTCCGGTCCGACCAGCCGGCCGTAAACTCTTTCAGCGAAAGAGACTTTCGGGATCAAGGCAACCTCCCTGCCAACATCTACATGGTGCCATCGGTCAATCCTGCGGACCCGAGCCAAGTTCTCCTTGATGCCGCTGGGCAGCCCAGACCGCTGACCCAGTTCGAAGTCGTGCGCATGTCCGACCCCGAACGAGCTGCCCAAGCAGTCGCCGAGGCCAATGTAGAGAGCCAAGAACTTTACACGGTGCCGCAGAGCCCAGAAGCCCGGGCAAAGGCCCTCCGGCTAAAGCTGAGGACAGACTTGGAAATCCTCGACGACACCCTGTCCAGCTTGCTCGGACTCGCTGTGGGTGGGTCGGTACTCGGCAGTCGAGACGACTGGTCCGAAATGTCAACTCGGGCACAGAAGATAAGTTCACAGATCACCGTTCACGAACCCCCCGAGGAAGACGACTACCACTCCAGCGAGACCGACGACGACTACGATGATGATGATGATCTGACGGAGAACTAATGGAGTGATTGCGGATCCCTCCTCATCGAGAGGGATCCGCAATCCGAAGCGGTCGTGACCAGACGAACTGCGACGAATCCGCGAACTTGTCTCACCGACAACTGCAGGCTTGACCGCCGACAATCGACTCGATATCACTTGGAGGTTCGGTGTATCCCGGCCGTGCAGGTCACCGCTGTCACCAAGCACGCAGCGACCCTGTTCCCAGCGCAAGAAGAAGGCCAGTTGCCGACCTCGGAGGGTTGCTCACATGGCAGTTCTCGGCGGTGAGTGCGGTGCGTCTTCACGTTCTGACGATGCCGGTGATCCCAGGATTCGACATCGGCCACGGCGCTCTGTCGGTGCTGACGGTCGACTCCCCGGTCAGCGACGCCTCCGAGGCCCAGGAATTCGTCGATGCAACGCAGATAGCCGCTCCAACCGAATTTCAACTGGCAGGTCAGTTAGCCCAGGAGGAGTGCATCGAGCCATTCGACCGTAACGAGCCAACCTGCACTTCCGAGACCCAAGGCCTCCAAGCATCTCTGAAGAGACTCAGCTTCAGTTCGCTACAGCCCCCACTGAAGATCATCGACCGTTGTCTGTGTGAAGGCACACATCAGGTGGCGATCATGCACCATTTCGGCGACAGTGACCGCGAGCTTGACGGACTCGGTCTAATCTTCATCTGCAGCATCGCCCACGAGCGGTCGCGGGTTGATACAGAGTCCGGCGAGAAATGGGACCACGTTGAGTAAGCCGGCACGACCGACTCCATTGACGGCGCGGCGACCGGGCCGTCCTACTGCACGACCGGACCGCAAGCGGGAATCCGAGGACCACTACCAGACTTTCATCCGCTTCGATTCCGACCGAACATCCATGGACTTCATTGTCCGCGAGTTCAAGGAATGGGTGCGGAGCAAGGGATGGCAGCAGCCAGTCGCCGAACCTGGCGTACGAGAACAGGATGAGTACCGCCTGGGCGTGACTCGACAGTCACTGCCCACAGACGAGCTCATCCGGTTCCGCTGGTCCGAGACCCGAGCAGACAACACTTGGCGCACCGAACTCGCTGCCCATACCAGCCGATCAGGTGACGGATGGTTCCTGCTGCAGGTCCGTAACCAACACGGCTGGTTTGTCGACGCACCAAGGATCGCCCGAGAACTCGTCGAAGGCTTGACCATCAAGCCCAGCGAGTCGCTACAATTGGCCCGCACCGCGCAGCAGGTGCCCTACTCGGGAATCGTCGAACTCGTCGCGCGCATCCAGGCGCCCAAACGTCACGGCCTGATATTCGTCGCCGGAACTAATGACCAGCTGCCTTTCGATATTTTCCTTGAGAAAGCCAGGAAGTGGTCGAAGGAGCTCACCGCGCAAGCTGAATTCGCGGTGCTCGATCCCGTCGCCACTGCGGAGTTCCGGCGTCTCGCCGGCGAGCAACATGCGGTGGCGGCAGGCACGATCCGTAACTTTCTGCCGGGTACCGACTTCGATGACCCCGACGATGCCCTGAGGCATCGCTATTTGGCAACCGCTACTCTTACCAAACTTCCTGACCGTGCACTGCAACAGTTGCTTGGGCGGATTGCCCGCCGGCACGCCGCGACCCACAAACTACCCAGAGACCTGGTTGCAGGCCTGCGCACTCTGGACCGGCTTGAGAACAAACTCGTCCTCAAGGGCAGCATAGCCACGGACTACGATAATCCTTCGGCGCTGCCCCTCACGAACCCGGCTATCGAGCCGGCCTCGTCCTTACTTCCTACTGCACCTCTTATAACGTCGACCGCAGCGGCACAGACCACAGCACGGGTGCCAGTCAAAGACCTCGATACCGGTGATGATGCATCGACCGATAACGACACGGAAAGAATGCTGCCCGAACCGACCGCGGGCTCGGTCCATGCCGCTACATCGGCGACAACGCTCAGCGATCCCGAGCTCGCGCTGGTTCGGGAGGTCTTCGGACTCACCACCGTCACTCGAGACGCACTACAAGCAATTAAGATTCGTGCCGATGCAGACCACAATACAGCTACCCTGCTACGTGCCGACCGGCTGGTCGACGAGAAACAAGAAGAGATCAACCATCTTGAGGACCTCCTAAGCGAACGCAACGACGGCATCGAGCAATTGGAATACCAGCTGGGCCTGGAGACTGAGGAACGTCAGAGACTCACCGACACCACCCAGTCGCAAAAGCTGGAAATCTCCTTTCTGCGACGGCAACTCGCCGAGGCCGGTGCCTATAACGTTGTCGTTCCGGCGCCCGAGCGCACCGAATACCCTGGCTCCTACCTGCAATTGCTGGACCAGCTGGAGCAACTCTCACCGAATGGGATCATATTTTCTGGCGACCAAGACATCTGTGGCAATCTCGATCGTCACGACGCACACGGCACGACTGCCAACGTCGCCTGGGAAGTGGTCTTGACCCTCCGCGACTACCTCCGGGCCCGCACCGACAACCTTTCCTACAGAAACGTCCATGCGTATCTGAGCGACCCGCCTCCCGGCTATCGCACAGTTTCGTTAGGAAAATTCGCTTCCAGCGAGTCCCCGAAGACGATGCAACAGTGGGGCTATGAACGCATCTTCCCTGTGCCCACATGCGTGTCGCCATCCGGAGACATCACCATGCAGGCCCACTTCCGCCTCGGACGCGGCAGCCAGATCAGTCCTCGCCTTTACTACCTCGACAACTGGTCCACAGACCGCAAAATCTACATCGGTTATATCGGCCCCCACCTCACCAATACCAAAACAAGCTGAGATCTCTGACCTCCAGCCTATCCAACGTGCAAGGAAATCCGGCATTTCCGCGCGACCGGAGCGGCCGCGCCCGATCGACGATCGAGACCTCGATCAGAGGAAGGAAAAAGATGCCAGGACGCAATGTTGCCAGCCATAACGTACGAGCTGAAGAACCTAAACACGGGGGCTACTGTCCGACGCATCGTCCACCAGCGGGATTTTCCCTCGCCCGAGGGTATCGATCGAAACGTCGTGATATGCAAGTACTCAGACCATATACATATCGACAATTACCAGGCGTTTTCCAGTTGCCCATGTTCTGTGTGTCCTGCCGAGGGCACAACCCGTCAGCGCCTTTGCGCAGATCAGTGCGGAATTGTCATGTCGCAGCTTCGATTTCTGAGGGATTCCAGTTACCGGTTCAGCTCAAGATTTCGACCTCTATGCCGGGCAAAGCCCTAAGTTCATTATCTCGCATGCCACCGGTCTTCTTGAGAGCAACGCCATCGAGTTACTTGATTCAGTGACAGATGCCTTCCCTGCGAACGCCTACCCAGGAAACGTATTCAAGAACCGTACCCGGGTCGACGAACCACTAAAGGATGCAGGGATTGCCTAGGGACTTGCCATGCATGCCTTACGGCATCGAAGATCATATCGAACGATTTCAGCCTGTGAGCCGGACGCGACACGCAGCCGGAGTCTTTACCAGCAGCAAACACGCCAACGTACGAGCGCGGGCTGCCCTCTAAGTACCATACCGAGCGCGCGTGGTCAGACAAGAAGTCTAGCGGTCCTCGTCTACCAGGTTTTGCGTCAATTCACATATGCACCCTGGCTGCGAAATCGTCTAGCGCGCGGACAGCCTGACATTCCTTCCATGGCGTGAGCAACGTCCGAGTTTCGCGGTAGACCTCACGCAGGCGCGGTGACGTATTCACTTTTGCCAGCTCCAGTGAATATGCCATCGCGTCGCAGGCGCGTTCCAGATCGTCGGGTGCGACCAGCTTCGCGAAGTGCAGGTGTGCCAGTGCCCGGTCTCTCGTGTCGGTCTCGGGGATCCGGCCGATAGTCGATTCGATGGTTGATACTGCCGCCTTGGATTCTCCAGCCATCTCCAAGCTTCGGCTGGACAGAAAGCCGGTGAGCCACGCGCTGTGGTAGTAGGTGTAGGACTTGTCCGGGGTGGTTTGCTCAATATGCTCACCGGAGATTCGGTCGAGTAGCTGCCACGCTTCACTGGTCCGGCCGACGTATGCGTAGGCCTGTGCTGTCTGAAGCCGCCGATAGTCGGCCACTCGGGGGTCGGCGACAGGCAGCCGCATGGTCGCTTCGGCGAGGTCGGCGGCGAGTCGGTGACGGCCGGTCCATAGTGCGAGCTGCACCCTATGGCACATAAGGCCTGCCGCAACGTCGATGCTGCGGGCGGCGGTGGCGTGATCGTGGGCATCGGTGAAGAGACGATCGGCGTGCGCGTATTCCCCGGTGTCCCACATTGCCCACGCTTGCGAGCCGATCGCCTCGGCGGTCAGCGACTGCACATCCTCACGCAGCGGTGACGGACAGTCGCGCAACAGGGCCAGGCAGGTTTGGACATGTGCCGTGATGATGGGTTGCGCTGCAGCCGAACCGAGTTGATCATCCAGCAGCATCGCTGCGTGCACCGTCGTCCGAAGATGCTCGACAGCGGCAGCCGCGGTCCCGGACGTGCCGGGCAGCGCGGCGGCCCCGATTCCCAGTGCGGTCGCGAGACCGAATTGCCTCCGGTTGATCATGTCGTGCTCCTCCAGTAGGGCCTGGAACCGATTTTGCTCGCTATGCGGTGCGGTCGCCAGGACACGGTCCAATCCGGCCGAACCCGCAGCGCTGACCTCGGTGTCGTGCGCGCGCTCCCACGTACTGACGGTTCGCTGGTCGAACTCGACGGCTTCTGCCAATTGGCGCTGGGTCATCCGGCGCGCTTTACGCAGCAGCCTGACCGTCGCGCCTGTCCAGACAACTACCTCCACACTTCCCCCATTGGTAGGAATTGGTCAGAGCTTCCGACTCCTTACCTTCCCCCGAAATACCCGGTTCCGGCAACGTTTTCAGCCATGAACAGGGCAATCGGAATGACTCGGCGAGATGTGTATGGCGGTGGCGTGGATATCCATAAGGTGGCCGAACGCCACGACTTCCGGCTCGTTTGGACGATCTGGCTCGACACCGGGCCACTAGCGACTGCGCTGATTGTGTCCGCCGCGATCTATGAGCACGACGCCGCCGCTGTTGTCGTTCCGTCTTTCGAGCATGCCGACGCGGTTCGGCACACCATCACAGACCTCGCGGCGCTCGTGACCCCGATGCAGGTCTATCCGCGCGGATACCGTTGGCCGGTGGTCGAGCTGTGACCGTGGCCGACCTCGTCCTGTGGCTGCTGGTGCTCGCACTCCTCGCCCTGACCGTCATCTGGTTTCGGCCCACATAGCGGCAGCGATGTCCCTGCCGCGTGGTCCAGCAGACGAAATCACGACATACTCGGCGGGGCCAGGCATTCTGGTGCGCCGATCTGGAAGGTATCGGATGCCCACCACCGCACGCGCCCATCCGAACCAGTTGCCGAACGCCTCGAGCGAAGGGCGTATGGCACGGTGACGCACGATTCGCGTCGAAATTCGCTGTCCTCATCCGCCGGCCCCGAGCCCGCGTGGGAGCGCCGCCTGGATCTCCGCGACCGCGGCCAGCTGCTCGTCGAATACGGCGGGGTCGACCGCGGCGATTCGCAGGAGGATGTGCCGCGCACCGGCTTCGGCGAACCGTCCGAGCCGGGCGACTATATCCGGGCCGGTCATCATCACCTGGATTCGTGAGACGGACTCCAACGGCATGCGATAGGTGGCCTGGCAGTACTCGTCCAGCGCCTTCGCGCCCCGCTGCGCGTCGTCGTCCACGAACACGGTCGCGAACAGAGCCGGGGTGACCGGCCGCGTCGCGGTGTCACTGATCGTGCGCAGTGCGGTCGCGTAATCCGCCGGGTCGGGCGGGTAGGGCAGCCAGCCGTCGTACAGTCGGGCTGTGCGACGCAGCGCGGCTGGGGTGATGCCACCGAGCCAGATCGGCGGGCCGCCCGGGCGTGCGGGTGCGGGCACTTCGGGCAACCAGTCGTAGTGCAGCACCTTGCCGTGGAACGACCCCGGATTCCCGGTCCACAGTTCACGCCACAGCGCGACCGTATCGTCGAGCCGGGAGAAGCGGGTACGGAAATCCACCCCGACCAGCTCCAGTTCCTGCTCGCTCAGGCCCGGAAAACCGGCACCGACGCCGACCACGAGACGACCCTCCGACAGCAGGTCGAGAGAGCTCAGGGTCACCGCCGCGTGCACCGGGTGCCGGTAGGCGGGCATCAGGACCGCTGTACCGAGCGTGATCCGTTCGGTCGCCTGGGCGACGGCGGACAGCAGTGTGAGCGGTTCGATCCTGGCGCGGACGAGGGAGTCGCCGGCCCAGACGGAGTCGAAGCCGAGCCTCTCGGCTTTCACAGCGGTCTCGACCAAGGCTTGTGTGGAGCCGCCCGCACGGAGTTGGGCCTGGCCCGCCGGAAGGAGAAGTCCGTATTCCATGTGGTCAACCGTCGCCCGGCGAGGGCATGCGTTCAATTCCCTGGAGGGAATATGCTTCGCTCTGCTCATGAATGCTTTCGGTGCCGCTCTGAAGGACTGGCGGTCGCGGCGGCGGCTGTCGCAACTCGAGCTCGCGCTGCGGGCGGGCACCACGCAGCGGCATGTGAGCTTCATGGAAAGCGGGCGGTCCTTGCCGGGGCGCGGCATGGTGGTGCGGGTCGCGGAATCTCTGCAACTGCCGCTGCGGGAACGGAACGCACTACTGCTCTCGGCCGGCTACGCACCGAGTTATCCCGAGACCGACCTGAACGATCCGGCGCTGCGGCCGGTGATGGGCGGGCTGCGGCGGCTGCTCGCCGGGCACAGTCCGTATCCGGCGATCGTGGTGGACCGGTTCGGCGATCTGGTCGCGGCCAACGACGGGATCGGCATACTCACCGAGGGCGCCGCGCCGGAACTGCTGGAGCCACCGGTGAACGTGCTACGCCTGGCATTACATCCACGCGGTATGGCGCCGCGGATCCTGAACTTCGACGATTGGGCGCACCATGTGCTCGAACGGCCGAGGCAGGACAACGCCCGCGCCCCGCACGAGCGGCACCTGGCGATGCTGGCCGAACTCGCGAGCTATGTACCGCGCCCGCCCGCGACCGGCACCGGGCATCTCGGCTTCGCGGTCCCGATCCGCCTTCGGTCTCATCTGGGCGAGCTGAGCCTGATCACCGCGATCACCACTTTCGCCACCGCGGTGGATGTCACCATCTCCGAGTTACGGCTGGAGACCTTTCTGCCTGCCGATTCCCGAACCGCGGACGCATTCGAGCGAAAAACCAGGGAGGTCGGCTGATTCGAGTGCGCCGGCCGGTGGCGTTACTCGGGCGTGGGCGGCAGCGTGAGGCAGAACGGGTGACCGGAGGGATCGAGAAGCACACGCCATTTGCCCGGTGCGGGCTGGACATCCGGCTTGGTCGCACCTATGGATATTGCCGCGGACTCCGATTCGTCGAGATCGGTGACGAACAGGTCGAGATGCATTTGTTTGGGGATCGTATCGTCCGGCCAGTCCGGAGCTCGGTGATCGTGAACGCGTTCTATCGTGATCGCCACCCCTTTCGCCTGCAGCACCACCAGTTCCGCCGATTCGTGGATGGGTTTCAGATCGAGGAGGTCGCGATAGAAGTGGCCGAGCATGATCGGATCATCGCTGTCGAGTGATATCGCGGCCAATCGCGCTATCGCCATGGATGCCCCCTGCAGGAATCGAAGATCGTTTCGAGGTCGACGTATCGAACGATTGCAACCCGCATACCGGCCGCACCATTCCGGCAGGACAGACGCCGACCTCACCACCCTGCGCGCCCGCGACCTCACCCCCGCGACCAGGGTGCTTCTCGTCCTGCAGAAAATCGCACCACACAACCCAGGGCTGGGCCGCGATATGCTGGACTGGCTCGAAGACCTGCGCGCATTGGAGTCCGGCCCGGACCCCCTCGGCGACTACCTGACCGTCCTGACCTACATCATGACCGTCGGCGACACCGCCGAAACCGAGCTCGCGACGGTATTCGAACAACTCGGCCCGCGCGCGAAGGAGGCGATTGTGACCACAGCCGAAACCATCGAAGCTCGCGGAGAGGCGCGCGGCGAAGCTCGCGGAGAGGCGCGCGGGCGCGTGCTGGGGCGTGCCGAAGGTAGGGCCGAACTGCTGATCGAGCAGATGACGGTCAAATTCGGCCCACTTCCCGCCGCCGCGGTCCGCCGAGTACGCTCGGCCGATCCGGACCAGGTGCGGACCTGGTCCGCGCGGATACTGACCGCCGCCACTCTCGACGAGACGCTCGCCTGATCCCGAACCGATGTCGCGGGTTCCGGCGTCGCCATGACCGTCACGGTCCTGCTGGGCGGTGACGTCATGCTCGGCCGCGGCGTCGATCAGCTGCTGCCGCACGCCGGGCGCCCGGAACTACGGGAGCCGGTTGTCCGGGATGCCCGGCGCTACGTCGAGTTGGCGGAGCAGGCCAACGGGCGGATTCCGCGGCCGTACCGGTTCGCCGACCCCTGGGGCGAGGTGCTCGGCATCCTGGATGCGCTCGCGCCCGATGTGCGCCTGGTCAATCTGGAGACCGCGATCACCGCGGGCGGTGATTTCGCGGCGGGCAAAGGGGTCCACTACCGGATGCACCCCGGCAATCTCCCGGCGCTGACGGTGTTGCGGCCCGATGCGTGCGCGCTGAGCAACAATCATTCGCTGGATTTCGGTATCGAAGGGCTGACCGGCACTCTCGGCGCGCTGGCCGGTGCGCATATCCGTACCGTGGGTGCGGGAGCGGATCTTGCTGCCGCCCGGCGGCCGGCGACGGTACCGGCCGCCGGTGGGCGGGTACTGATCGCATCGGTATCGACGCTGTCCAGCGGTGTACCCGCGGACTGGGCCGCGGGCGGCGACCGTCCGGGCGTGTGGTTGATCGACCAGCCCTCGGTCCGGCACGCCGACGAGGTGGCCGCGCGGTTGTCGGCCGACTCCCGCCGCGGCGACGTGACCGTCGTGTCGGTGCACTGGGGGCCCAACTGGGGCTACGGCACCGGCCTGAGTGAGCGGCAGTTCGCGCACCGGCTGATCGACTCCGGCGTCGATATCGTGCACGGGCACTCCGCGCACCACCCGCGCGCGATCGAGTTCTACCGGGGCAGGCCCATCCTGTACGGCTGCGGCGATGTCATCGACGACTACGAAGGTATCGGCGGCCACGGTTCCTACCGGCCGGAGCTGCGGTTGCTGTATCTCGTCACCGTCGAGCCCGGCGGCCCCGCCGCGGTGCGGATGTTGCCGCTGCGCGTCCGGCGGGTCCGGCTCGAGCGGGCCGAGACGGCCGAGGCCCTGTGGTTACAGGCCGTGCTCGCCGATATCGGACGCCGCTTCGGTACCCGGATCGGGACCGGGCGGGACGGCTTGCTCACCGCATACCGCGCGGGGTGAAACCACAGCGCGGAAGTCGATGCGCTGTGAGCGAGCACCGATCTCGCGAATTGGTTGGCGGTCAACGGAATCGGCGGTCGATACTGCTCGGGATCTGGTGTGCCGAGGATCTGTCGAATCGAGGGTGAGTACGTGAGGCCGCTGCTGGCATTCGTCGTGACCGTGCTGGTCGGTAGTGCGTCGCTGGTGGGGCAGCTACCCCACGCATCCGCGGAGCCGCCGGGAGTCTCGGCGCCGTCGCCGCTGCAGGAGTGGATCGACTCTACGATTCCGGCTCCGCCGCAGATCGCGGGCGCCGAGGCCGAGACGTCGTTGTGGCGCGGGGTGTTGCCGTCGGCGACCGGCGACCCGGTATTCGATACGTGGCCCGCCGACCTCGCGGCCTTGTCGCCGGGGCAGATCATCGAAACCCATGACGTCACCCCGACGACGGCCGTGCGAATGGCCACGCCCATCGCGCGGGCGACGCTGCTGAAGTTCCGGTCGACCTCCGCGTCGGGCGGCCCGTCCTTCGGGACCGCGACCCTGATCGTTCCGGCGGCCGCGTGGCCCGGGCCCGGGCCACGGCCGGTGGAGGTGAACGCGATGCCGATCAATTCGCTCGGCACGCACTGCACCCCCGGGTTCCAGTTGTCGCACGGACTCCTGGATCGGCCCAACAACGATTTCCCGGTGTTCCTGCCGTCGGTGTGGTGGGCGCTGAGCAAAGGTCACGCGGTCCTCATGCCGGATCACGAGGGCCCGCTGATGGCCTATGCCGAACCCAATATCGCCGGGCACGTGATGCTCGACGCCATCCGGGCCGTGCGCGCCCATGCGCCGGCCGAATTCGGTACCAGCCGATACGTGGCCATCGGCTACTCCGGTGGCGCGATCGCCGCCTACGCGGCGGCGATGCTGCTCGACGAGTACGCGCCGGAGTTGCGCGATGTCCTGACGGGCGCGGCGGCGGGTGGTCTGGTCACCGACAACGCGAGCGTGGCCCACCAGTTCAACGGCAATATCTCGTCCGGGATCCTGCTGACGGTGGCGCTGGCGGTCGCGCGCGAACGGCCCGAGATCCTGCGGCAGATGAACCACCTCGGGCAGTGGGTCGCGACCTCGCCGGTGCGCGATATCTGCGGCGACGCCTCCGGCCCCCTGGGCGTGGTCGGCATACCGATCGATGTCGCGGCCAACAGCGCGAATGTGCTCGACAGTCCGTTCGCCGCCGATATTTTCGAGCGGATGGACCTCACCGGCCGGACCTCGGCCGTACCGCTGTACATCTATCACGGCCTGCACGATCCGTGGATACCGCTCGACGACGCCGAAACCATGTACCGGCAACAGTGCGACCGCGGTGTCTCCGCGCTCTTCCGCGTCGTCGGCGGTGAGCATCTGATCGGTTACCTCAGCGGCTACCCCGAACTCGGCGGGTGGATCGACGCGCGCCTGCGGGGCGCACCCGCGCCGAGCGAATGCTGAGGTAGCGGCCGCCCGGACCGGCGCGTGGCCGCGCGCCGCCCCGGGGGCCGGGGAGGCGGATATCCGCTACGTCAGTACGGGTAGTCCCGGAACGTCATCACGCCGCCGACCAGCACGATCACCGCCGTGAGGATGTAGACCGTGACGCGGAACCACATGGGGCCGTAATAGCTGACCGCCATCGACGCACCGAGCGCAGCGAGAATCAGCACCACTCCGTAGAGAGGTGTGCGTTGCTCCCTGTCGGCCATACCAACAGTGTCCTCCGCCCGCGCTACGGGTGGCAACATCGCATCGGCGCAGGTGGTGGCCATTCCGGCGATCGGATCACCAGGCCACGGTGCCCGCGTCGTCGAAGAAGCCGCCGCGGGGGCCGTCGTCGGGCAGGGTGGCGAGGCGCAGGGCGATCGCGGCACCCTGTTCGGGCGTTCGCGGCGCGGCGAAACCGGTGAAATCGGTGGCGACATAGCCCGGGCAGGCCGCGTTCACGATCACTTTCGTATCCGCGAACCGGCGGGCGTACTGGGTGGTGATGCCGTTGAGCATCGACTTCGACGGTGCGTAGGCGGCCATGATCGGACCGGTCCGCAATGTCAGCGACCCCATATTGCTCGACATGTTCACGATGCGCGGCGAGGTCGCGCGGCGCAGCAGCGGCAGCATCGCGTTCGTCACCCGAACGACCCCGAATACGTTGGTATCGAGCACGGTTCGGAGAACATCGAGGTCGAGGGTGGTCGGATCCTGCGCGGCGTGCTCGGTGCGCCCGCCGATACCCGCGTTGTTGATGAGCACGTCCAGCCGGCCGGGCGTGCGGTCGAGTGCTGCCGCCGCGGCGGTGACGCTGTCGTCGGAGGTGACGTCCAGAGCGACGCCGAACGCGTCGAGACCCGCGGCCCGCAGGCGTTCGACGGCGGCCGCGCGCCTGGCATCGTCGCGGGCGCCTACCGCGACGGTGAATCCGAGCGCTCCGAGCCCCTGTGCGATGGCGAAGCCGATTCCCTTGTTCGCGCCGGTGACCAGCGCGATCTTCGTATCGTTCACGCTGTCCATGCTCGGCACACCGAACGGGGCTGTCCAAGACCGGTTGAATCCGCTGTGATACCCACCGGGTATCAGCTTGCTAGACTGCCGGTGTGCGCGATCTCGAAACCCGCGAACTCCGGTACTTCGTCGCCGTCGCGGAGGAACTGCATTTCGGACGCGCAGCGGTGCGGCTGGGGATCGCGCAGCCGCCGCTCTCCCGCGCCATCCGCCTGCTCGAACAGCGACTCGGCGTCCGGCTGCTCGACCGGGACCGCCGGGGTGTCAGGCTCACCGACGCCGGTGCGGTGCTGCTGCGTGAGGCCCGGTCGGCCCTCGACGCGGTCGCGGCGGCCGCGCGGCGAACGCGGCGAGCCGGTGATCCGCGGCGGTCGCTGGTGCTGGTGACGAAGGCCGGGGCGTCGCACGAACTGCTGCGACGCCTCCTCGACGCGGCCGCCCGGGAACCCGACGCCGCGCCGGTCGATGTGCTGCTGTGCGAGGTCGGTGAGCAGGCGCATCGGTTGCGTGACGGGAGCGCCGACGTGGCGATCATGCACCGGCCCGTCGACGACCTCGCCGGGTTCGACACCGAGGACCTCCACACCGAGGACCAGGTCGCGATCGTGCCCGCGGTGCATCCGCTCGCGTCGCGCGCCCAGCTGACGACGGCGGAGGTGAGCGCAGTACCGGACCTGCCGATCGCGCGCTGGCCCCGGCTCGACGGGTCCTACCCGGACGGGCCCGGGCCCGAGGTGCATACCCAGTCGCAACTCGCCCAGCTCGTGGCGCTCGGCCGGACGCTGCTGGTCATCCCGGCGTCCAGCCGGGCCTGGCAGTGGCCGGAACACGTCGCGGTACCCGTCGTCGACGCGCCTCGCATCACCACGGTGATCGCGTGGCCGCCGAACAGTACGTCACCGGATATCGCCGCTCTGGTACGCACCGCGGCCGGACTCCGGGATGTACCGCTGCCCACCTGAATCGGCGGAATCAGCCGAGTACCCGCGCACCGAGCACCGACAGCATGCGCAGTTTCTCGTGACTCTCGGTGCCGGGAATCGCGGTGTAGACGAGCAGTGCGTGGGCCTGCCCCGGATCCACCAGGCGCTGGCAGGTCAGTTCCAGGGCGCCGACCTCGGGGTGCACGAAGTGTTTGACATCGCGCGGCCGTATCCCGACCTCGTGTTTCTCCCATACCGTCCGGAACTCCGCGCTCTCGGCGCGGAGCAGATCGGCGAGGTACTGGGCCCGGGAATCGGGCCCGCGCAGGGTCGCGATCTCACGGAGCCCCGAGACGTACATGCGGGTGAGGAATTCGTGCTGATCGGGGGCGTAGAGCTGCCGGGAAGCCGGATCGGTGAACCATCGGTAGCCGATACTGCGGGCGTTGCCCGTGTACCGTGCGGCGTCGCCGTTGAGCGCGATACCGGGCGGGGTCTGCCGCAGGGTCTCGCCGAGTTCGGTGACGATCTCCGCGGGGGTGTCGGTCAAGCGGTCGAAAACGCGGAGCAGACCCGGACCGATGTGGTCGCTGGTTCCACCACGGGCGGGCGGATTGTGGCCCGCGAGCCGGAACAGATGGTCTCGCTCGTCGAGCGAGAGGTGCAGGCCCTGCGCGATCGCACCGAGCATCTGGCTCGACGGCTGCGGCCCGCGCTCCCGTTCGAGCCGGGAGTAGTAGTCGGCCGACATATTGCACAGCGCCGCGACCTCCTCGCGGCGCAACCCGTCGGTCCGGCGGCGGGAGCCGCGCGGCAGACCGACGTCCTCGGGTTGCAGGGCACGGCGGCGGCTGCGGAGGAAATCGGCCAGCCCGACGCGATCGATCATCGGCACGTTCCTCTCTCGCGGTCTGATTGCGTTTCTACCACCTGCGAGAACAGCCGGCCTCGGCCTGACGATCCCCCCATCGGCGGGCGCGGCGGTGGCCGGCCGAGCCTGGGATCGGCAGGCCGTGGATGCGGTCCCGGCGATGCGGAAACCTCGGGGTACACGCCATTGGCCGCAGCACGAAGGAGACCCACCATGGCTCGCGATACGGATATCGCCATCCCCGGCCTGTCCGGGAAACTCGCCGTCGTCACCGGTGCGAGCGACGGGATCGGGGTCGTGATCGCGCGCCGGCTCGCCCAGGCGGGCGCGGAGGTGATCATGCCGGTCCGCAACGCGGCCAAGGGCGAGAACGCCGCGGGACGCCTGCGTGCTCTCGTCCCGGGCGCGACAGTCACCACCCGGCCCCTCGATCTGTCCTCGCTCGACTCGGTCGCCGCCCTCGCCGACCGCCTCGTATCGGAGGGCCGGCCGATCGATATCCTCGTCAACAACGCCGGTGTGATGACACCACCGAACCGGCAGGTCACCGCCGACGGTTTCGAATTGCAGTTCGGCACCAACCATCTCGGGCACTTCGCCCTCACCCGGGGACTCCTGCCGCTGCTGCGCGAGGGGCGGGCCCGGGTCACACAGCAGACGAGCATCGCGGCGCGCAGCGGAGCGATCAACTGGGACGACCCGAACTGGGAACACGAGTACGACGGCCGCGAGGCCTACAGCCAGTCGAAGATCGCCGTCGGCCTGTTCGCCCGGGAACTCGATCGGCGCAGCACCGCCGCGGGGTGGGGAATCACCGGCACCCTGGCCCACCCGGGGGTCTCGCCGACGAATCTGCTCGCCGCACAGCCCGGGATGGGCCGGCAACGCGATACCGTCGCGGTCCGCGCCATCCGTGCGCTCTCCAGGATGGGCGTTCTGGTCGGCACCGTCGAGTCGGCCGCCCTGCCCGCGCTGCTCGCCGCGACCGGCCCCGATGTACGAGGCGGTGAGTTCTACGGACCGAGGGGCCCGGGCAATCTCGGCGGGCGGCCCGGCCGGCAGGAGCTGTGGCCCCCGCTGCGCCCGATGGACGAGGCCCGCAGGCTCTGGGAACTCTCCGAGCAGCTGGCCGGCGCCCGATTCCCCGCCTGATCTCCGAGGGTCCGGGCCCGCGGCACTGCCCGGCCGGGGCCGTTCGGCCTAGGATTTCGTGAGTGGGACTGCTGTTCGGGACACGGGCGTCGGATTCGGCGTGGGTCGAGTCCGTGTGGACGTGTCGCAGCGAGCAGGTCTCGGAGATGACCTCGGTCGCGTCCGAGACCTGGGGGCTGGTGTTCTGGGAGCAGTCCGGGAAAGCCCACGCGGTGATCACCGGCCCCGAGAGCCGCACCGGGACCGCGCCGGTACCCGAGGGCGCGGGGTTCGTCGGGATCCAGTTCGCGGTCGGTACGGCCCTGCGCACCACCGCGACCTCGGCGCTGGTCGACGGCGGGATCGTGCTGCCCGAGGTGACCGGCCGGACATTCTGGCTCGACGGCGCCCGCCGGGAGACGCCGGGACCCGACGACGCCGAGGCCTTGGTCGACCGGCTCGTCCGCGAGGGCGTCGTGGTCCGGGATCCGGTGGTGGCCCGGACTCTGCGCGGTTCGCCGCCGGCGGTGGGTGAGCGCACGCTCGAACGCCGCTTCCGGGCGGCGACCGGACTCACCCAGGGCGCGGTCCGGCAGATCGGGCGGGCCCGCACCGCGGCGCTGCTGCTGGCCTCGGGCGAAACGGCGGCCGATGTGGTCGGCAAACTCGAGTACTACGACGAACCCCACCTGGCGCGGGCGCTGCGGCGCTACGTCGGGCGGACGGCCCGGCAACTACGGGCCGGAACCGGCGGCGCGATCGCCCTCGACCCGGGTCAGCGCACGACCTCGTAGACGAGTTTGGACACTCCGTTGGCATAGCTCGCGGATTCGCGCAGCCGCAGCGTCTGCTTCTCGCGGTCGGATCGGTCGAACAGGCTCTTCCCCGCGCCCAGCAGCACCGGGAAGACGAGCAGGTTGTAGCGGTCGATCAGATCGGCGGCCGACAGCCGCCGGGCCAGTTCGGCGCTGCCGTGGATGTAGATCGGGCCGCCCTCGGTCTGCTTCAGTTTCGCGACGTCCTCGGCCGATCGCAGAATCGTGATCTCACCCCACCCGTCGATCAGGGCATCGTCGGTCATTTCGCTGGACACCACGTATTTCGGCAGATCCTTGTACGCGGCGTGGTCCTCGGAATCCCGCCAGATCGGGGCGAAGGCCTCGTAGCTGCGGCGGCCGAACATGAGCGCGGTGGTGTCGGCGAGTTCTTCGCCCTTGAGCGCGAACGCCTCGGGCACGAATTCGGTCTCCATCACCCAGCCGCCGCTGCGATGCCCCTCGACCGTGCCGCCCGGCGAGTCCACGACGCCGTCCAGCGACATGAAGCCCGTGTAGACGAGTTCGCGTGTCATCAGTTCCTCCTGAGTGTGGGGCATCGGATTCTGCCTGTGGTCAGCCTAGGAACCGCTGCGGCCGATGTCTTGGACGAAACCGACACCGTCTGTCACACCCTCGGGGTTGACTGAGCGCACCAGCACGAACGACCCACTGCTCGGACCGGCACAGGAGGCAGTATGAGCACACCGGCGGCGGATACTCCGGCGGCGCGGCATCGCGAGGACGCGGCCCGGTTCACCGAACTCGTCGAATCGGCTTCGGACCGGGATTGGGCGCGGCCCAGCCCGGTCCCGGAATGGACGGCGCTCGATATCGTGGCGCATCTCGTCGAATGGTCCCGGGGTTTCCTCGGGGGCGCGGGGCTGGAGTTCGCGTCGCTGGATATCGCGGCCGATCCCGCCGGGGCGTGGAAACAGCACGTCACCGATATCCAGGCCGTGCTCGACGACCCGGGCGGGCGAATTCTGCGTAACCCCAATACCGGCGACCTGCCCGTGGACGAAGCGATCGACACCTTCTACACACCGGATATCTGGATGCACACCTGGGATCTGGCCAGAGCCCTCGGCCGCGAGCCCGATCTCGGTGAAGAGCGCTGCCGCAGTGCGCTGGCCGGTATGGAGCCGATGGACGCGGTACTGCGTGCGAGCGGACAGTTCGGTCCCGCCGTGGCCGTCGACGACACCGCCTCCGCTCAGGACCGGCTGATGGCGTTCATCGGCCGGGATCCGGCCTGGCGGGCGCTCTGAACCGGCCCCGGAGGAATGGATCTACGTGAAGGTCACCCGAGACGTCGGAGAACGATATCCAAAAGCGGTGCAAACGCCGTACTCGTGGCCGAAAGCGACTACAACTCGCTGATGGATCGTTGTCGTGCAGGTGGGCGCGCACTACGAGGGCTGATTCGGGCCCGACCGGCGTCCCGGGCCCGGCCGGTTCCGAGCCGGAGTCCGCGCCGATCAGGGATACATCGACGCGAGTAGTGAGCCTTCCCGGGGAAGCAGTCGCTCGGCGCCGCGGGCGATAACGGGGGCATCGCCGGTGAGAACGACGGTGCAACCGGTCGGCAGGGCCAGGTAACCGATGACGGCCGGTTTCACCATCGCGAGTTCGTAGAGGGTCGCCGCGCGCAGGGTGTTGTCGGTGTGCCGGTGGATCGCGCCCGAACAGCCGATGAACCAGCCCGATTCCGAATCGTCGTGCGGGTAGCGCTGCATCAGAACGGAATCGGTGGTCGCGCCGAAGGCCTCGCAGGTCATGGCGAGCTGCTGATGGTTCGGGAAATCCAGTTCGGGTTCCAGTCCGACGCTCCTGGCGACCTCGCGCTGGAACCACAACTGCTCCAGGGCCTGTGCCGCGCCCGCGACCGGCGCCGGGGGAAGTCGCGCGAAGTCGGGTTCGCACAGCCCGAGGGTGCCGTCGCCGCGGTCCGTCACGGAACAGTCCAGCCAGCCGATACCGACGGTCTCGCCGACCGGGAACCGGCTACCTTCCCGGATGGACTCCTCCAGCCCGGACAGCAGCCATTCGACACCCGGACCGTAGACGGGGTCCGGCCGGTACTCCAGGGTGAACTCGGCGTGGCCGGCGACACCGGCTGCCGTCCTCCGCTGCTCCACGGTTCTCCGATCTCGCGGGATCCGGTCGGATTCGGGTGCGGCGATCGCGCCGAAGCCGACATCTCACTACGAATCATGCCGGAGGACAGCCCATCACGCGCGTCGGTCGCGCGAATATCGGCAGCGGGCCGGCCGCGGGTATGCCCGGTAGCGGGTCAGGCCGGCGGCGGCGTCCAGCAGGTCCGCAGCCCTGATTCGGCGCGGCGGTCGACGAGTTCGATCCGGAAGCCGGCCGGGTTGGCGAGGAAGGCGAAGAACAGGCTGCCGTCGGGCATCCGGCGCGTGGCCTCGACATCCCAGCCGTGCTCGACGAGCCCGGTGAGGTCGCCGACGACATCGTCGGAGAAGTAACCGATGTGGTGGACCCCGCCGCCGGGGACCGGCTCCCACAGGGTTCCGGCGATCGCGCGTACTACTTCCAGACGCGGTTCGTCGATCGAGAACACGCAGGTGAGGTCGAACTTTCCGGGGCCGTCCGGACCGGAGGCCTCGATGGTGCTGCCGACGGTGCGGCCCCAGCGGTAGCCGAGGGTCGCCGTGAGCGCCGCCGTGGTGGCCTCGATATCGGTGGTCACGATGCCCACATGGAACTGGTCCCGGGGCTTCATTTCCCGCACCTGCCGCGCACCGGTCCGGGAGCTACCGGAGGTCTGTTCAGAATTGCATTCTTGAGCACAAGAAGCATATTCTCACTTCAGGAGAAGGGTTGCAACGGTACGGCGACCTGCCGTGCCGGTACACCTTCGCGCACACCACACCGGACGACGTGAGGCGGCAGATGCAGACGAACCCGACCCCGGAGTCCGCCGGGACAACACTGGCCGGAAAGGTCGCGTTCGTGGCGGGAGCCAGCCGCGGTATCGGGGCGGCCATCGCCGAGCGGCTGGCCGGGGCGGGAGCGGCGGTCGCGGTCGCGGCCCGTTCCGAGGCCGAGGGCACCGTACCGGGCACGATCCACGCGGTGACCGAACGAATCACCGCCGCCGGCGGCCGGGGACTCGCGGTGTCCTGCGATGTCACCGATCCCGGATCGGTCGAGGACGCGGTGGCGCGGACGGTAGCCGAACTGGGTGGTATCGACATCCTGGTCGCCAATGCCGGGGTGCTGTGGCTGGGTCCGGTCGAGACGACCCCGCTGAAGCGGTGGCAGTTGTGCCTGGATGTGAACCTCACCGGGGTGTTCTCGGTGACCAAGGCGGTGATCCCGCGGCTACGGGCCCGGGGCGGCGGGTCGTTGATCGCCATCACCACCACCGGCGTCGATATGGTCGACCGCGGCGCGAACGCCTACTGGGTTTCCAAGGCCGCCGTCGAACGGCTGTATCTGGGTTTGGCCGCCGACCTGCGCGCGGACAATATCGCGGTCAACTGCCTGAGCCCGAGCCGAGTGGTACTCACCGAGGGCTGGCAGGCGGCGGGCGGCACCCGGGAGATTCCACCGGAGATGGTGGAACCGGCCGAGACCATCGCCCGGGCGGCGGTCCTGCTCGCCGCCCAGGACGCCGCCGGTATCACCGGTACGGTCCAGCGGTCACAGACCCTGATCCCGGACTGAACCGGCCCGCGGACTATTCGGCCCCCTCGGCACGTGCGGCCAGAAACTCCTCGAAGGTGATCCGTCCGTCCGCATGCTCCACAGCGAGGTGCAGGCCGGAGCGGAAATCGCGAATCACCTTACCGGGCAGCGGCACCGCCACCACCGGACGGCGACGGCCGATGATCCGCAGATACGCGCGCGCCAGGTCGGTGACGGCGCGGACCTGCGGACCGCCCATATCGGGAACCCGCTCGCGGGGTGGTCCCTCCGCGAGGGAGACGAGGCTGTCGGCCACCTCGAGGACGTCGATCGGCTGGAAGGACACCTTCGCCGGCACGGCGAGTACGGGCGCCCACCGCTGGATATCGAATATCTCGGCGATCAGGTCGTGGAATTGGGTGGCCCGCAGGATCGTCCACGGGAGTTCCGAGTGCTGGATGAGCGCTTCGCATTCCGCTTTGGCGCGGTAGTAGCCGAGGGCGTGACGGTCGATGCCGACTATCGACAGGTACACCAGATGCGGCGAGCCGGAGGTTCGCGCGGCCTCGATCAGGGCCTCGGTCGCGGCGATATCGCCGCGGCCGTTCGTCGTCGCCAGATGGACGACCGTATCGATACCCGCGACCGCCGCGTCCAGCCCGCTACCGGTGCCCAGATCCCCCACCGCCCAGGTGTGTTCCGCCGGAGCGTGTTCGGACCGGGTCAGGACCCGGACGTCGTGCCCCGCGGCGAGCAGCCGCGGCACCAGGGCCCGCCCGAGCCGTCCAGTTCCACCGGTCACCAATATCCGCTTCGTCATCGGCACCTCCGTGAGGGATGCGAACAGCCTCGCAGGACGGGCGGCCGGACAGCGGGCGCCGCGCCGACGCATCCGCGGGCCGGCCGGGCCGCCGATGCCCGTATGCGGATCGCCTCAGGCGAGTGAGTCGTCGTATTCGGCGGTCAGCGGCCCGCCGGCGTCGCCGGTGTTGACCACCCCGGCAGGCTCCACGAGTACGGCGTGTACCTCCCCCGTCGCGACCGGGCAGTGTTCGACGCCCCTGGGTACCACATACAACTGGCCCGGGCCCAGGTGGACGTCGCCGTCGCGCATCCGGATGGTGAGTTCGCCCGCGACCACGAGGAAGAGTTCATCGGTGGTTTCGTGGCGGTGCCAGACGAACTCACCCTGCAGTTTGACCACTTTGATCTCGTAGTCGTTGAGCCGGGCCACCACCTTCGGGGACCAATGCTCGGAGAACGACGAGAGTTTGGCGGCGAGATCCACGGCAGCTTTCGACATGATCCGATCCTGACACCACTCGGGTCCTCGTGCTCCGGCGGCTAGGCTGGCCGCGGAATATCCGCGAGCGGGAGCAGATGAATTGAGCACCAGTCCGGGCGGGTGGCCGCCGCAGCAGCACACCGCACCCAACCGCCGGCTCCTCGTCGTCCTGACTCCCGTCCTGGTGCTGGTGCTGGCCGTCGCCGCGATCGGTATCGGGCTGGTGGTGCGCACCGCGACGGCCGAGGAGATCCCCGGCCTCGCGATCCCCGCGGCCGGCGAAGCGGCCCCGGCGAATGTCACCGCCGACGGCGCGGTCGTGGTCGGCGACCCGGGTGCGAAGGTGACGGTCCGGGTCGTCATGGATCTGCAGTGCCCCGTCTGTCAGGCCTTCGAGGAGTTCAACGGGGCTGTGCTGGCGGACGCGGTCCGCGACGGCACCGCCGCGGTCGAATACAGCGTCATCTCCTTCCTCGACCGGGCCAGTACCACCGAGTACTCCTCCCGGGCCGGTAACGCGTCGTTCTGCGTCGCGAACACCGGCGTGCGGGACTATCAGGCCTGGCTGGCGGAGATGTTCGCGCAACAGCCGCCCGAGTACAGCGAGGGCCTGCCCGACAGCGATCTGATCGATATCGCCGGATCGACCGGCTACACCGACCCCGCGGTGGCCGACTGCGTCACCGGCCGGTCCTACGACACCTACCTGAAGGCGAAGACCCAGGAGGTTCTCGACGGCGGCGTGAGCGGCACGCCCACCGTCTATATCAACGGCGCGGAGGTCACCGACCGGACCGCCCTGATGACCCCGAACGGCCTCGCCCCCCTCCTCGCCGCCGCCCGCTGAGTCCTCCTCACCTTCGACGCGCGCCTCGCGAAAGGTGCTGCGCAAACGATGCCCGAGGTCGAGATCACCGTCTTGTGAGCCGGGGAACGCGGATCCGGCCGATCCGCGCGATCCCCGCCGGCGGCGTACGTATCAGGCCGGCGTCAGCTTCGTATCAGGGGCGCCGCCGACAGTGTTCCCATGAACACCACAGCGATCGCGGCTTCGGGGCTGCGGAAGGCATACGGGGACAAGACGGTCCTCGACGGTATCGATCTGACCATCGGTGCCGGCACGATTTTCTCCCTGCTCGGCCCGAACGGGGCGGGGAAGACGACGACGGTGAACGTCCTGACCACCCTGTTGAAGGCCGACGGTGGCAGCGCGACGGTCGCGGGGCGCGATATCGCGTCCGAGACCAGGGCGGTGCGGGCGTCGATCGGGGTCACCGGGCAGTTCGCGGCGGTGGACGACCTGCTGACCGGCCGGGAGAACCTGGAGCTGATGGCGGATATCCACCGGCTGCGGGGTGGCGACCGCAAGCGGGTGGTGACCGAGCTGCTGGACCGGTTCGAACTGGCGGATGCGGCGGGTAAGCGGGCCGCGACCTATTCCGGTGGCATGCGCCGGAAACTGGATCTGGCGATGACCCTGGTCACCCGGCCGGAGATCGTTTTCCTGGACGAACCCACCACCGGGCTGGACCCGCGCAGCCGGCGCACCATGTGGGAGATCGTGCGCGACCTGACCTCCGAGGGTGTGACGATCTTCCTCACCACCCAGTACCTGGAGGAAGCCGATCAGCTGGCCGACCGGATCGCGGTACTGGACCAGGGCCGCATCGTCGCCGAAGGCACCGCCGACGAACTGAAACGGCAGATACCCGGGAGCTATATCGGACTGCGGTTCACCCGGGCCGGTGAACTGGACATCGCGGCCCGGATCCTGCCCGACGGCGCCCGCGACGACGAATCCCTGACTCTGCGGGTACCGGGCGACGGTGGATCGAAATCGCTGCGCCGCATTCTGGACCGGCTCGACGAACACACGCTCGAGGCGGCCGAGATCTCGGTGCACACCCCCGATCTCGACGACGTTTTCCTCGCTCTCACCGGACACTCGACCACGGAGGTCACCACATCATGAGCACCCTCACCGCGCCGCTGGCCGATTCGTCGATCATGCTGCGCCGCAACTTCAAACATATCGCCCGCACACCCGTCACGGTGTTCAACGCAGCGTTCATGCCGGTCGTGATGATGCTGATCTTCGTGTACGTATTCGGCAGCGCGTTCGACGTCGGCGGCGACTACATCGACTACGCGGCGCCGGGAATGCTGCTGCTGGCCATCAGCTACGGACTGTCGGGGACCGCGGTGGCGGTGAGCTCGGATATGTCCAAGGGCATCATCAACCGGTTCAAGGTCATGGACGTTTCGCGGGGCGCCGTCCTGACCGGCCATGTCGCGGCCACCATCCTGACCAACGCGGTGGCGATCGTGGCGATCCTCGCCGTGGCGTTCGCACTGGGGTTCCGGCCTCCGGCGACCGCGCTCGACTGGCTGGGGGCACTGGGCATCCTGGCGGCCACATCGTTCGCGGCGTCCTGGCTGACGGTCGCGCTGGGGATGGCGGCCAAGACCCCGGAATCCGCGGGGATGGGCGTGGTGCCGCTGATCATGCTGCCGTTCCTCAGCACCGCGATCGTCCCGGCCGAGAAGATGGGCCAGGGTGTGCGGCAGTTCGCGCAGTATCAGCCGTTCACACCGATCATCGAATCCCTGCGGGGATTCCTCGGCGGCAACCCGTCCGGCGGGTACACCGCCGCCGCGCTCGGCTGGTGCGCGGGGTTCGCGATTCTCGGTTATCTGTGGTCGCGGTCGACGTTCAACAAGCGAGCGTAGTCTCGGCCAGCTCCGGCCAGCTCGCCCGCGCACCCTCCGCCATCGCCTCGGTGAAGCCCGCTTCGCCGAGGCGATCTCGTGCGATCCGCTCGATCCGGGCGATATCGGGACGGGACAGATCGGGCAGGCCGCGAACGGTGGCGCTCGCCGCGAGCAGCCGTGCCGCCTCCTCGTTCTGCCCGGATCGCAGCGCCAGATCGGCTATACCGACCAGAATCCCGGCGATCAGGGGCGCATGGCCGGATTCGACGGCCTTCCGGAACGCGGTGGTGTGGTGTGCGCGGGCATCGCCGATCTCGTCGGCGAGGTATCCGAGCAGATCGTGGATCGCCGCAGCGTTATGCGGTTGGCCGGCCTCCTCGCCGAGGGCTGTGGTCGCGACCTCGATCTGCCGAAGCGCCTCCGCGGTATCGCCGGTCCAGCGCGCCAGTTCCGCCTTACCGAGCGCGAGTTCGGCCAGGGCAGTGGACCACGAGGCCCGGTCCGCGCACTTCTGTGCCTCGTCCATCGCGGCCGCGCTCGCATCCGAATCACCCAGCATCCGGTACAGCTGGGCTTGGCGCACCCGCATCCGCACCGCGTCCTCCACCGCGCCGACCTCGGTGACCACCGCGATCGCCTCGTCGTAGAGTTCGCACGCACCGGCGAAATCACCGCGGATGCCCATCCGGTCACCCAGTTCGCTCAATGCGAACGACATCCCCCACCGCTCACCCAGCGCCCGGAACTCGGCGAGGGCCGCCGCGAGATGGTCATCGGCCTCCCGCCCACCGTGACCCAGTACAGTGCGCAATTTACCCAGTTGCAGCCGGGCCAGCGCCCGGACCCACGGATCGTCATCGGTGACCAGGGGTTCGAACGCGGGCAGCAACTGATCGGGACCCGCCAGCATCCGTTCCAGCGCACCGGTGAACGCCAGCGTCGGATGCCCGGACCGCCGGCCCCGGCCGAACCGATAGGCCTTGTGGATCCATTCCTGCACCTGGGCCTCGCCACTGCGCCCGGAACTCTCGAAATGTACGACCAGCCCGTACACGATGGCCCGGATATCGTCATCCACGTCGCCGGGCATATCGGCGGCGGCCTTGACCAGCTCCGTGCCTTCGGCCTTGTGCCCGCCGAGCCACCAGTACCAGCCGGCGCCCGCCGCGAGCCGCAGCGCTCCGGCCCCGTCGCCGGCGGCGAGCGCCCCACGCATCGCGACCCCGATGTTGTCGTGTTCGGCTTCGAGCCGGGCCAGCCACTCCAGCTGTTCGGCCCGGCGCAGATGTGGTTCGGCGGTGGTGGCGAATTCGACGCAGTACGCCAGATGTGCGCGGCGCGCGGCCTCATCCTCCCCTGATTCCACCAGCCTGTCGCGTGAGTACTGCCTGATGGTGTCGAGCATCCGATAGCGCGGCTCGCCGTCGGCCGTGCCGGGGAACCCGGTCGGTGCCGCGCCGGTCACCAGCAGCGATTTCTCGGTCAGGGAGGTCAGCAGGTCGAGAACCTCCCACGGTTCGATGTCCCGCGCGCCGCCGCCCTCGCCGCTCGGTTCCGCGCAGACCCGTTCGGCCGCTTCCAGACTCGCGCCGCCGGAGAACACCGACAGCCTGCGCAGGACCTGGCGTTCGGCGTCGGTGAGCAGCTCCCAGCTCCAGTCGACCACCGCGCGCAACGTCCGGTGCTGCGGGATCGCGGTACGGCTGCCACCGGTGAGCAGGCGGAATCGATCGTCGAGCCGGTCGGCGAGCTGTTCGAGCGACATGGTGCGCAACCGGGCCGCGGCCAGTTCGATCGCCAGCGGTATTCCGTCGAGGGCGCGGCAGACCCGGGCCATGGCCGCCATGACGCGGTCGTCGGCGCCGAGGTCGGTATGCACGGCTCGGGCGCGGTCGCGGAAAAGTCGCACGGCCGGGGATGATTCGATCGCCGCGGTGTCGGCGTCCGCGCCGGGCAGTTCCAGTGGCTGCACCCGCCACAGTGCCTCACCGGTGATACCGAGCTGTTCCCGGCTCGTCGCGAGAATCCGCAGCCGCGGGCATTCCCCGAGGATCCGGTGCGCGAACGCCGCCGCGGATTCGATCACATGCTCGCAGTTGTCCAGGATCAACAAGGTTTCGCGGTCGCGGATCGCGGCGATGAGCCGGTCGATCGGTTCCGCGTCGGGCGCCCCGCCCAGCAGCGCGTCCCGCAGGCCGAACGCGGCGAGGGCCGAGCGGGCGATATCCCCGCTCGCGCCCAGCGATGCCAGTTCCACCACCCAGGCGCCGTCCGGTAGATCGTCGAGCAGGGTCCGCGCGGTTTCCAGTGCCAGCCTGGTTTTCCCCGACCCGCCCGGTCCGGTGAGCGTGGTGAGGCGATGGCCCGCGATGAGGTCGCGGACCGCGGCGATATCGGCGTATTTACCGATGAATTCGGTCAGTTCGGCGC
The DNA here is from genome assembly GCF_055586645.1 of Nocardia sp. NPDC049935. Classification (NCBI taxonomy): domain Bacteria; kingdom Bacillati; phylum Actinomycetota; class Actinomycetes; order Mycobacteriales; family Nocardiaceae; genus Nocardia; species Nocardia sp. NPDC049935. The sequence goes on from NZ_JBVJHV010000005.1 coordinate 460,962, forward strand.
GCAGGTTGGTCCGGCGTTCGGTATCCCGGGCGCCCACTTCGCCACGCAGCAACGCGACGTGCAGTTCGGAGAGCTCCGCCGAGGGGTCCACGCCGAGGGTGTCGGCGAGTTCCTCGCGGGCACGCTGGTACACCGTGAGCGCCTCGGTGCCCCGGCCCGCGGCGCCGAGCGCCCGCATCAGCGCGGCGACCAGCCGTTCCCGGACCGGAAACCGGGACACCAGTTCGGTCAGCTCGGCCACCAGGTCCGCGCCCTTGCCGAGCCGGACCTCCGCCTCGTACCGGTCCTCCAGCGCGGCCAGGTGCATCCCCTCGAGCCGGGTGATCACCGCGTCGACCGCCGCACTGTCGCGCACCTCGACATCCTGCATCGGCGTCCCGCGCCACAACTCCAGGGCCTCCCCCAGCAGCGGGGCCCGGCGCGCGTCGTCGCCGCCGCGGGCGCGTTCCAGCAGCTGTTCGAATCTGACGGCGTCGACGTCATCGGGCCGCACCGCCAGCCGGTAGCCGCCGGCCTGCCCCTCGAGCACTCCGTCCGGGAGCACCCGGCGTAACCGGGACACCAGGGCCTGCAGGGCGTTCGCCGCATCGGCGGGCGGCTGCTCCCCCCAGATCCAATCGACCAGTGTCGCCTTCTGGACCACCCGTCCGGGTTCCAGCGCCAGCGCGATCAACAACGCCCGAAGCCGGACACCCGGTATCTCGACCGATTCACCTGCATCCGCCCGGACATCGAGCGGTCCGAGCAATCCGATCTGCACCGGACCATTCTGCCGTGCACGGCCACCGGGCGGTGCCCAGCCCCGCGACCACCACCGGGAACCGCCGAACCAACCCTCGTGAGCAGGGAAAACGCCGTATCAGAGGAGATGTCAGATCGCTGTCAGGGCGGTATCAGGGCGGCGGGCGAAAGTTTCTCTCATCACCGGCACGGCACCACCGCCGGCAGCAGACCCCGCTACCGAGGAGAACCACGATGACCACCTTCACCACCCCGGATCCGATCACCGCCACCATCGACGTGATGTCGGGCGAGGTCACTGTGATCGCCTCCGACCGCACCGACACCGTGGTCCGGATCCGGCCCACCGACGAGTCCAACCGGGCCGATGTCCGCGCCGCCGGGCAGACCCGCGCCGAATTCACCGCCGGTGTCCTGACCGTGCACACCCCGAAGGATTGGCGGACCTACGCCCCGTTCGGGGGTAACCCGTCCATCGAGGTGACCGTCGAGGTGCCCACCGGCTCCCGGTTGAAGGCCACCGCCGGTGTGGGCCGCCTGGTGAGTGTCGGCGAACTCCAGCGCAGCGAGCTGAATATCGCGGCCGGGGAGATCGTCGTCGAACGACCGGGCGGCGCGGTGACCGCGAAAACCGCCAAGGGCGATATCCGCATCGAGGACGCGGTGCGCGGCGAGCTGCGCCTGGAGACCTCCTACGGCGACCTCCAGGTGGGTATCCGGCCCGGCAGCGCCGCGTGGCTGGAAGTGAACGCCACGCAGGGGACCGTGCAGAACCTGATGCAGCCGGTCGAGGCGACGACCGGCGACACCGTCCGGGTCCACGCCCGCAGCGCCTACGGCAACGTCGTCATCCGGCACGCCGACGCCCTCGTCCGGCCGGAGCGGTAACCGATGGACATCGATATCGACCGGGAGCGCTGTATCGGCGCCGGAATGTGCGTACTGACCGCCCCCGATGTCTTCGACCAGGACGAAACGGACGGCCGCGTGCTGATCTCGACCACCACCCCCGCACCCGGACAGGAACCGGCCGTCCGTGAAGCCGCCGGGATGTGCCCGGCCGGTGCGATCATCCTCCGCGCCGCCGGCCGGTCCACCCACCACCACGAAAGGAACATCCGATGACCGAGACGACTTCCATCCCCCAGGGCCTGCCCATGGATCGCGATGCCGGTCCCTTCGACCCGCCCCGCGAGATCACCCGGCTGCGCGAAACGCGCCCGGTGTCTCCCCTGGTCTTCCCCGACGGGCACAACGGCTGGCTGGTCACCGGCTACGACGCGGTCCGCGCGCTCATGGCCGATACCCGGTTCAGCTCCCGTCAGGACATCGGTGTCCTGCACGTGCCCTACGAGACTCCCGGCATCCCCGCCGCCACCGAACCGTCCCCGCAGATCCCGGGCCTGTTCATCGCCATGGACCCGCCGCAGCACACCCGGTTGCGGCGCAAGCTCACCGGCGCCTTCACCGTCCGGCGCATGAAAGCGCTCGAGGAGCGCATCGTCGAGATCACCGAACGGCAGCTGGACGCGATGTCGCGGCTCACACCGCCGATCGATCTGGTGAAGGAGTTCGCGCTCCCGGTGCCTTCGCTGGTGATCTGCGAACTGCTCGGCGTCCCCTACGAGGATCGGGAGACCTTCCAGGCCAATTCCGAGAAGTTCCTGATCAAGGACCAGGAACTCGAGGAGAAGATGGCCGCGTTCGGCGCCATGAACATGTATCTGGCCGGACTGGTCGCCCGCAAACGCGCCGAACCCGGTGAGGACATCCTGTCGGATCTGGCCCGCGACGCGGATCTGAGTATCGAGGAGCTCACCGGAGTCGCCTTCCTGCTGCTGCTCGCCGGTCACGAGACCACCGCGAACATGCTGTCGCTGGGGACCTTCGCACTTCTGGAGAACCCCGGACAGCTGGCGGAACTGCGCGCCGATCCGGACCTGATGCCCGACGCGGTCGAGGAGCTCATGCGTTATCTGTCGGTCGCCGATATCTTCTACCGCTACGCCACCGAGGACATCGAACTCGGTGGGGAGATCATCCCCGCGGGGTCCACCGTCGTCATCTCGCTGCTGGCCGCCAACCGCGACCCCGGTCGCTTCGACGACCCGGACACCCTCGATGTCCACCGCCGGGCCCGCGGCCACCTGTCCTTCGGGCACGGCGTCCACCAGTGTCTCGGCCAGCAGCTGGCCCGGATCGAGATGCGGGCCGGTTTCGCCGGGTTGCTGCGCCGCTTCCCCACGCTCGCGCTGGCTGTCCCCGCCGGGGAGGTGCCGCTGCGCACCGATATGAACATCTACGGTGTGCACGCGCTGCCCGTCACCTGGGCCGATACGGACGGGTGATCCCCGGCGGCGGAATACTTCCGGTCAGCGGTCGCGGAGTCGGGCGAGTTCGCCCGGCTCCGCGCGCATGGCGGCGCTCAGCGCGCCGAGTGCGTCCAGGAACGGCTCGTGGACCGCCCGCCACCGGGCCGAGCCGGATTCCGCGGGCCCGACAACCAGGGCTTCGGCGATCATCGCCTCCCGGATATCCCGGAGCCGCTCGTAGACGGGCCGGGCGCGGTCACAGACGGACTTCGGTGCGATCAGTTCGAGTTCGTACATCGCCGCCACCAGCTGATGGGAGCGGAACGCCGCGGTGGCGGCGGCCCGCGCCAGCGGTGTGGGTCCCTCGATCGCCAGAGCCTGTAGCGCGCTGTCGGTCTGGGTCAGCGCCGCCAGGAAGCGCACATAGACCTGGCGCCGGGTCTCCTCGATCCGGACCGCGCGTTCCCGGCGCGCCCGCAGGGATTCGACCAGCATCGTGGAAGCCGCCCCCAGGAACGCGCCACCCAAGGTCCCGACTACCGCCACCCACTCCAAGCCCACCCTGTCACTGTAGACAGCGCAACGACTTTCGAGCACCGGGCCGAGCCGTCAGCGGCTCCAGCCGTAGGTCTTGGTGACGTGCTCGGCCAGATCCTCGATGGTCATCATTTCCGGGTGACTGTAGTAGATCAGCTCGAATCGGCGCTGCCGCCACGATATCGGGTCCGTACGCCCGTTATCGCTGGTGTCGCAGAGGGTTTCCAGCCGATCGAGATCGAACGGTTCCTTGCCGCGTGCGTGCGCGTCGGCCTTCACGGCTGCCAAGCGTTCCATCTGGGACAGATCCGCTCTTTTCCATACCCCTGCCGCGAACCGGCGCGCTTCTTCGAGGTCCAATGACACTCCCTACTTGCCCGTGGGCCCCGGTCCACCCGGAACACTGGTTTAGCCACGAGTAGTTCTGGGTACAAGATTACGTCTACGCGCCCGGGGGCGCATCGTCGCCGTCTCGGACCGGACACTTTCGCAGGTCCCGGGCATCCTGCCGGAATCGATGGACGGATACCGGCCCTGCGACGGTGCAGTTGCCGGAACGAGCGGGCGGGCAGAATATTTCGCCACACCCCTGTGTACGCCACTCCAGTATGCCCGGTCCGGCCGGGGTGGAGGCGGGCATGGGGAATCCGGGTCCCGCGAGGATCGGTTCGTGGCGCAGTTCCGCCAACCCCGGTTACCGGTCCGGGCGGGGCGCGCCGGGCAGGAATCCGCCGCGATCCACCACCGCGACCCCCTCCTTCAGCACCAGCAGGATCTTGGCCGGATCGCCCAGCGCCTCGATATCGTCGAGTGGGTTGCCCTCGGCCACCACCAGATCGGCGGTTTTACCGGCCTCCACCGTGCCGAGTCGATCGCCGAGTCCGCACAGGCGGGCGGAGGTGCGGGTACCGGCGACGATCGCCTCGGCGGGGGTGAGCCCGCCGAATTTCACGAGGAGGCCGAGTTCGGCGAGGTTGGTACCGTGATCGGGGCTCAGCCCGGCATCGGTGCCTACCGCGATCGGGATCCCCGCGGCCACCGACTCGCCGACCGCCCGCTGTGCGACCTCGTGCCAGTGCACGCTTTTGCGGTACGCGGCCGGTGAGGTGCGGTGCGGATCCAGATCGTGCATGGTTTCCAGCAGTGTCGGCACCAGGAACGTGCCCTGACCGGCCATGCGCCGGCGGAGTTCGTCGTCGAGGGCGTAGCCGTGCTCGATACTGCGCACCCCCGCTTCGACCGCCGCCCGGATACCCGCGTAGCCGATGGCGTGCGCGGCGACCGGTATCCCCCCGTAGGCACTGCCCTCCGCCACCGCGGCGCGGATCAGGTCGGGATGCAGACCCAGCCATTCGGGGCGGTCGTTCGGGCTGGTGACCCCGCCGCTGGAGGCCACTTTGATCACGTCGGCGCCGAGCGCGATGAGGCGGCGGACGGTGCGGCGCATCTCGTCGACGGTGTCCACCCGGTACGACGGGGCCTCGGCGGCGGCCAGGTACGGAGTGGGGTCGAACCCGGAGCGCAGGGTGAAATCGGCGTGCCCGGCGGTCTGGCTCAACATATCGATCGCTACCAGCAGTCGCGGGCCCTCGATGAGACCGTGGTCGATGGCGTCACGGAATCCGGTGTCGATCCCCATGAGGTCGCGCGCGGTGGTGACACCGTTGTGCAGGGTCACCCGGAGGCGGTCCAGCACAGCGAGCGTGCGGTAGGAGGCGGGCTGGGCGAGGCCGTCGTAGAGGGTGCCCTTGGTGCCGGGCAGCGCGAAATGCACATGGCAGTCGAAGAATCCGGGGCAGACGGCGTTGCCGCGCAGGTCCACCGGTTGCGCGTCGCCGGGGTCGGGGGCCGCGCCACGCGGACCGGCCCAGACGAATACGCCGTCGCGGATGAGGACCGCGGCGTCGCGGACCGGTTCGCCACCGTTGCCGTCGATCAGCCGCGCGTTGTGCAGCAGCAGCGCGGGCGCCGTGGCGTTCACGGCGCGGCCGTTTCGGCCGGCAGCCGCAGTGCCACACCGACTCCGAGGTCGAACCAGGTACCGCCGGGTGTCTCGGTGATACGCAACAGGACCCGGGCACACCGGGCGCAACGCGCGACCCGGCCCGGGCAGCGGGTGTAGACCAGCGCGGTCGCCAGCGGGGCGGTGTGGCCGCAGAATCCACAACGGCAGTCGTGGACCGTGATATCGACGGCGAAGATCCGCGACAGCGGCCCGGCCAGCGCGTTGCCGTCGAGATGGTCGGCACCGAGATGGTCGGGGCCGCCGGCATAGTGCGGGCCGGGGCCGTGCGGGCCGGAATCGTCTTGGGTCGGCACTGTCACCCTCCGCTCGGTCCGAAACGTTCGGTGCGCACCGCGGTCGCGGCATGCCCGGCGGCCACCAGCAGCGCGGCGGCCGATTCCACGAAACCCGTGGGCCCGCAGACATAACAGGTGGTCTCCGGGCCCGCGGGGAGACCACCGGCCCGGAGATCGGCCGGGCCGAGCCGGCCGGCGGGCCGCCCGGACCCCGCGGGCGCCCGGCGGGTGTAGACGTACTCGATCCGCACGTCGCCCTGGTCGGGCCGGTCCAGCTCGGCGCCGTAATACCGCAGACCGGGATCGCGCAGGGAATAGATCAGGCGCAGCGGAGCGCGGCTGCCGGCCCTCCGGTAGGCCCGGAGCATCGCCATCAGCGGGACGATCCCCGCGCCGCCGCCGATCAGCAGCACCGGCCGGTCGGCGGGTTCCCAGACGAACCATCCGCCCACCGGACCGCGGACCTCGACGAACGCGCCTTCCGGCAGATCGTCCACCAGATAGGAGGACACCTCACCGCCGGGCACCCGCTGCACGGTCAGCTCGATATCGTCGCCGTCGGCGGGTGCGGCCAGGGAGTAGCTGCGCTCGGCGTGATAGCCGTCGGGCGCGGTGAGCCGCACATCGAGATGCTGTCCGGGCAGATGTCCCGGCCAGCCGGCGACGCGCAGGGTGAGGGTGCGCGCGCCGGGAGCTTCCGGCGTCGCGCGCACCAGTTCCGCGGGCAGCCAGCGCGGCGGCGCGGTCAATCGTCCCGGTATCGCTGTTCGCGCCACGGGTCACCGTAATCGTGGTAGCCGGCCGACTCCCAGAATCCGGGTATCTCCTCGTCGAGCAGCGTGATCCCCTCGACCCATTTCGCGGATTTCCAGAAGTACAGGTGCGGGACGAGCAGGCGGGCGGGGCCGCCGTGCTCGGGGTCGAGTTCACGGCCGTCGTAGCTGTGCACGATCCAGGCCCGGCCGCCGGTGAGGTCCTCGAGCGGAATATTGGTCGTATAGCCGCCGTGGGCCCGGATCAGGGCGTAGTCGGCCTGGGTCTCGATCTCCTCGAGCAGGGTGTCGACCGAGACCCCCTGCCAGTCGGTGTCGAGTTTGGTCCAGCGGGTGACGCAGTGGATGTCCACATGGGGCGTTTCCTGGGGTAGCGCGCGGAACCGCGCCCAATCCCAGACCACCTTCGCACCGGTTTCGGCGACGATGGTGAATGTCCAGTTGCCGGTGCGGACCACGGGTGTGGGACCGGCCGAGAGCACCGGGAAATCCTCGGTGAGGTACTGGCCCGGCGGCAGGCGGGTATCGACGGCGGCGGCCCGGCGGCGGCCACCGAAACCCGGCGAGAAATCCGGCATCCCTGTCTCCTGTCCAGGAGCGGTGCGAGCGTTTCCGGCACAGTCACGGCCAGTAGCCGACAGTTAGCCAATATTCAGTGCCGGGCGGCAGGTGTCAAGCAGGGCACACAGCGCGGATCGGTATCGCGGTGCCCGTTCCTCGCTACGACGGGCAGCCGGCCTCCTCCCCGGTGACGGCGGCGATGATCTCGGCCTGGAAACGGGGGCACTGCGTGAAGTCCTCGTAGCGGCAGGTGAGCACGTGGGCGATGAGGTTCTTGGAGGTCCGCAGGCGGGCGATCTGCGCGTCGAGAGCATCGAGCTGCGATTCCAGAATGCGCCGGCGCCCCCTGCCGTCGCAGGCATCGAGGAGGTCCCCGGTCTGGGCGAGAGTGAGACCGATCTGTTTGCTGCGCAGGATCATCGCCACCCGGGCCAGGTGTGCCCGTTGATAGCGGCGACGGCCGCCGACGCGGGTCGCGGGGGCGATCAGGCCGACCGACTCCCAGTGCCGGAGCACATGGGTCGCGAGGCCGAAGCGGCCGGCCACCTCGCCGATCGAATAGGTGGCGGTGTCCCGCTCGGCGGATCCGTCCGGGCTTGACTTCATGTTCACATTAACTTGCACAGTGGGGTGGGCCGTCAAGCCCGCACCGACCCCGAGAGGTGACCGATGGAAACACGCACCCAGGCCGAACTGTGGAACGAGCGCTACACGCGCGCGTTCGAGTCCTACGGCACCGACCCCAACGACTATCTGCGCGAAGTCACGGACCGGATCCCGGACGGCCCGGTCCTGTGCCTGGCCGAAGGCGAGGGCCGCAACGCGGTCTTCCTGGCCGGGCGCGGGCATCCGGTTACCGCGGTGGATCTGTCCGAGGTGGGCCTGGCCAACGCCCGGGAACTCGCCGCGGCGCACGGGGTCACCGTCGACACGGTGGTCGCCGATCTCGCCGCCTATGAATTCGGTGACTCCCGGTGGGCGGGCATCGTCTCCATCTGGGCGCACGTACCGTCCGCGCTGCGCCCCGGCCTGCACGCGGCCTGCGTCCGGGCCCTGCGCCCGGGTGGGGCGTTCGTCCTGGAGGCCTATACGCCGCGGCAACTGACCCGGCCCGGAATCGGCGGACCGCCGTTCGCGGACGCGCTGCCGACCGCCGCCGAACTCTCGCGCGATCTGTCCGGGTTGCGTCTCGAGCACTGCCGGGAGGTCGACCGCGAAATCGGCGAAGGGCGATATCACCGGGGCCCGAGCAGCACGGTGCAGGTGCTGGCCTTCAAACCCTGACAGGACCGCGGCCGCGGAGAGGAAGGGTCAGCGGGATCGCGCGCCGTCCGGGCCGGCGGGCACGTAGCGGATCGACCAGCCGCCTTCCCAGCTCGCGCCGGGATCGATCCGGCGCAGGCCCTCGCCCGAGTTCAAGGCATCGGGTGGCGCGGTCATCGGCTCCAGCGCGACAGCGAGCCCGCGCCCCTCGGGCCTGGGGAAATCCGCGGCCGTGAAGACTTGGAGGTAGTGCCACCCGTCGCCGTGGACCAGCGATACCGAGGACCCGTCCGGCGCGGTCAGCGTCGCGGCGATGCCCGGCTCCACACCCCCGAAGGGGGTATCGAGGGTCAGCTCCCGCAGAACCACCCCGGCGCGCAGATCGTAGGGCGTACCCGCGACCGGATGCGCGGCGACGGGATTCATCCGCGAGTCCAGCTCGTAGTAGGTGTCCGCGGCCACGGTCAGTTCCAGCCGCTCCACCGGGAAACCGCCGACCCGCAGGTACGGATGCGCGCCCGCCGCGTACGGCGCGGGCCGGTCGCCGTGGTTCACCACCCCGTGGGTCACCGCCAGCCCGTCCGGGCGCAACTCGTAACGCACCCAGGTATCGAGCAGGAACGGCCAGCCGTGCTGGGGCGGGACGAGCGCGCCGAGGGTCACCGAGGCCGCGGCGTGCTCCCGCACCTCGTAGTCGGTATTGCGCAGCAGCCCGTGGATCGCGTTGGACCGGGACACCTCGGTGATATCCAGCAGCTGGGGTTTGCCGTCGAGTGTCCAGACGGCATCACGAACCCGGTTGGGCCACGGCACCAGCACGATCCCCGACGCCATCGGCGGCGCCGACCCGGCGGCCAGCGGTTCGGCCACCGCGACACCGCCGACGGTGAGGCTCCGCAGTACGGCCGCGACCGTGCCGATCTCGGCGCGCACCCCCGCCGACTCCAGAACGATCGAACGACCGGTCGCGGTGGTCCCGGCGGCGGTGAACTCGGAGGCGGTCACTCCCCCACCCTAGAGTCCGGTGGCCGCGTCCCGCGACGACCCGGCCCGGCGGCGAGCCGCGCGTCCGCGCCGGACGTGCACTGTCCGGCGGCCCCGATCAGTCCGGGCGGATCGACAGGGCGTGCCGGAACACTCCGCCCGCGTCCCACTGCGCCTTGACCTGCTGCAACCGCGGATAGTTCGGGCCGTAATACAGGGTGGACCAGGGGGTCGCGGAGGTGTTGTGGGCCGGATCGGCCAGATCCGGATCGGGATAGTTGATATAGCTGCCGCCGTCGCGTTCGCCCGGCACCGGGACCCCGCCGGTGCCGTCGTAGAGCTCGCGGTAGAGGCGGCGCGCCACCCGGATATGCCGCTCGTCGTCGATGGGGAGCCGCCACGCCGCGTGGATGAGCATCTTCATGAACGAATCCCGGGCCGGCATCGCGGTGGCGTCGGGGGCGCGGTCGTTGATCGCGCCGCCGAACGGCAGGAACTCCAGCGCCGATTCGCCGATGAACTCCGGCGACGCGAGATTGCGGTAGCAGGCGCGCAATTGGTCGTCGGTATAGGGCTGTCGCAGATAGGCGGCCTTCGTCTTGACCCGCGGCGGCATATCGGTGCCCGGATAGTAGGTATTCGCGACAGTGTCGGCATAGCTCGCCTCGACCACCGGATGCACCACCGCGCCCGGCAGTACCCCGGCGGTGACGGTATCGACGAATTCACGGATCCGGTTGTGCGCGTCCGGATCACCACCGCTGTCCAGGATGAGCATCTCGCCGGTCCCGGTGAGCCGGGGCCGGAACTGCACGGGTGCGTACAGCCCGGCGAATCGGTTACCGGGCTCGCGGTGGGTGTCGTAGAAAGCGAGGTAGTTCCGCATGAAGCGGACGAAGGAATCCTCGGTGGTCAGCGGGAGATCGAGCCGGCCGGTGAGTACGGTCGCCGGCGGCCGGGGCAACGCCGATTCCGGCGCCGATCCATCGGAATCCCGCGAACGCAGCAGAAAGCGGGTCACCACACCGAAATTCCCGCCGCCACCGCCGGTATGCGCCCACCACAGATCCCGATTCGGCCCGTCGGCGGTGGCCGTGGTCAGGCGCACCGCGCCGTCGGCGGCCACGGTGGCGACCTCCACGCCGTACAGATGGTCGGCCATCAGCCCGAAACGCCGGGACAGCGGCCCGTATCCGCCGCCGATGATATGGCCGCCCGCGCCGACGGCCTTGCAGATACCGCCCGGCACGGTCACTCCCCAGCGGGCGAGTCCGGTGTACACGTCCGCCATGGTGGCGCCCGGCCCCACCGAGAACGCGCGATGCTCGGCGTCCCAGCCGATATCGCGCAACCGTTTCAGATCGACGATCACCTGATTGGCCGGATCGTCCACGAAACCCTCGAAGCAGTGCCCGCCGGAGCGGACCGCGATCCGCAACCCCTCGTCCACCCCCCGCGCCACCGCACGCCGCACCTCCTCGGCGGAGGCCGGGACATGAAAACGCTGCGGGCGGGCCACGAATCGGCGGTTGTAGCCGCGTAGGGTCAGCGCGCGATAGTCGGCCCCACCGGCGACGACGGTGGGCTCGGCGCGGGCGGTCCCGATCCCCGGGGCGCTCAGGGCAGCGGTCAGCGCGGTGGTGGCGAGGAAACGACGGCGAGACAGTGGCATCGGAATTCCCTGGTGCGGCGTCACGATCGGCACCCCACCCTAGCCTCGCGGCGGAAGTCTCCCGGCACGAAACGCGGACGGATCAGGTCAGATTCGTGATTCCCCGGATGGTGAACAGCGCACCGAACCCGAACAGCACGCCCATACCGATGCCGCGGCTGTGCGCCAGGATCCACTGCTCCGCGCGCTCCAGTCCCGCGCGGGCCCGATCGCCCAGCGCCAGGTACACCCCGATCGGAATCAGGAAATCCAGCGCCGCGGCCAAGAGCAGGACGGCCGTGGCCAGCAACGCCCGCCCCGGCCCGACATGCGAACTGGCGATCACGCTCATACCCGACATCATGATGAACAGATTCGGGTTGATGACCGCGAGACCGAGCCCGGCCACCAGCACCCGTCGCGGTCCGGCGTCACGCAATTCGTCCAGCAGTCTCGGCCGCCCGTTGCCGGTGCGCCGGGGGCGGCGGAAGGCGATCACGGCCCCGCCCGCCAGGAACAGCAGGCCGATCAGCAGACCCACCACCGCCGACGCGCGGTGCGAGGTCGATCCCTCGCCGGTGGCGCCACCGAGCAGCGCCGAGAGCGCGATCAGGAGATAGACGAAGACGAAGGCACTGCCGAACACCAGTGGGTTGCGCACCGGCCGGCTCGATCGCAGCAGCAGAATGCAGCCGGCGATGGCGCCGGGGGTCACCAGCAGACCCAGTACCTCCGGTAGCAGCTGCCGCGCCAGGTCGCTCATACCGACTCCTCGTCTCGGCCGCACGCCGCGCAGTCGCGGAGCCCGACCGGCCCGCGCTCACGACTGTCGCGCGCGGGTCGCCCGGGCGCCTCACCCGAACCGGGTGAGCGGGGCGGCCGCGGCGGTTTCACCCGAATCGGATGAGGCGAACGCACCGGTCCCGGGCGGAGGGTGGCGGGTATGACGAATGAGCGCCTGGGCCCCGTCGAACTGGCAGTACTGGCATTTCCCGGTAGCCGGATCGCGACTCCGGTGGTCGACGCGCTGCGGGAGGTGGTGGCCAATCGGGACGCCACCATCATCGATCTGATCTACCTCGCAAAGGCCGAGGGCGGCGATATCCTGCAGCTCGAGGTGGATGAATCACTGGCCGACGTCGGTCTCGACGGCCTCGATGTCGATCCGCGCGGCCTGGTCAGCGACGCCGACCTCGATATCGTGCGCGAGACCATGGAACCGGGCACGTCGGCGGTGGTTGTGGTCTACGAGCAGACCTGGGCCCGCCGGCTCGGCGCGACGGTCGCCGAAGCCGGTGGTGAACTCGCCCTGCACGTCCAGATCCCGCGCGACGCCGTGGAAGCGGCGCTCGCCGCATCCTGAGAGGGGAATCCGATGGTCTTTCGCGGCGGACGGGTGGGCCGGCCGGGATTGCTCGGCACCATGGCGCGGACCGCGGTCGTGGCCGGTACGGCCCGCGCCACCACCAACGCGTTCGACCGGCGCGCCCAGCGGCGCGGCGCCGAACAGCAGGCCTACGCCGAACAGCAGCAGGCCTACGCGGCGCCCCCGCCGCAGCAGTACGCACCGCCCCCGCAGGCCGCGCCCGCGCAGGGTGGCGACGATATGGTCGCCAAACTGGAGAAGCTCGGGCAGCTGCACCAATCGGGTGCGCTCTCCGACGAGGAGTTCGCCGCCGCGAAGGCGCAGCTGCTCGGCTGACCGCCCGCTCGGGGCTACAGCCCGTTGACGATCACCGCGTTGCAGTCCGCGGCGGCCTGGCGCAACGGGATCGCGGCCTGGTACTCCTCGGAGTCGTACCAGGCCCGCGCGGCCTCGGGTGATTCGAATTCCAGCACCACCGTCTGGGTGGCCGGCCATTCCCCTTCGAGAACCTGGGGCTTGGTGTCGATCGCGAGCACGGTGACGCCCTTGGCCATCGCTTTCGCCGCCGCCTTGCCGTACTCGGCCATACCCGCCGGGTCCTTGATCGACTCGGTCACGATGACATAGCCCTTGGCCATCCTGGTCTCCTTCACACACAGCGGAGCCGCGGCCGGCTCCCCGACGACCATACCCATAACCCTGTTTACGATTACGGAAATCCCATATCGTGAAACGGGAAGTGGTGATCCGCGCCGGCTGTCAGCTCTTGCCGTTGCGGCGCAGCAGATGTGGCCGCAGCCGGTTGAACCCGCGGACCCGGACGCTGCGCAGGTTCTTGATGTTGAACTCGGCATCGTCGGCGAGTTCGGCCGCCGCGCCGTCGTCGACCAGGATCGTGCCCGGCCGGGCGACACCGGTGAGCCGGGAGGCCATATTGACCGTGGACCCGTACAGATCACCGAATCGCTGCAGTACCGGACCGTAGGCGAGCGCCACCCGGAGTTCCGGGGTGGTGCCCACGGTCATCGTGGACTCCTGGATCTCCAGCGCGATCCGTGCCGCGACGGCCGGGGTCTCGGACGCGAACATCACTTCGTCGCCGACGTTCTTGATCACCCAGCCGCCGTTCTCGGCGATCGCGGCGGTGGTGGTGGATTCGAACGCCTCCAGCAGCGTGGACAGCTCGTCGGGGTGCAGGTGGCGGGTGAGGCGGGTGTAGCCGACCATATCGGCGAACCCCACGGCCAGGGTCCGGGTCGAATCGTGGGTGGGCCCGGTCTCCTCCAGCTGGCGGGTGAGCGCCGCGTCCAGATGACGCCGCCACGCGTAGGAGAGCAGCGTTTCGATCAGTTCCACCGTCTCGGCGGTCGCCGTGCGGACGACTTCGTCGGGGTCCGCCCCGGGTTCGGCGGTGGCGATCCGCCGGTCGATCTCCTTCACGACGAGATCGACCTGCCATTCGGCCAGCCGCGCCAGGGTCTGGCCGATGGTGCGCGCGGTAGCGGCCTGCTGCCGGATATCGGCGGACGCCAGGGCGCCGACCTCCTTGAACCGGTGGATCGCGGCGATATCGGCATCGGTGTAGTCGCGGGCGTCGTCGCTGTCACTGGAGGGGAAACCCAGCGAGACCCACAGCCGCCGCGCCGTCTCCGGCGTGACCCCGGCCAGTTCGGCCACCTCGCGACGGTTGTAGCGGCGGCTGCCGGAGAGCAGATGCTCCTCCGCCGCCGTCCGCACCAATTCTGACCTGTCCCGCGACGACACCATGGCCGAAACCTTACGACGCGCCCGTCTCCCGGACCGCGACCTCGAATTATCGGCCGGTGATCTGCGTCATGTTCCTCGTCCGGGCCGGGGCGCCCTAATGCGCCGAGGCCACCGGACCGGCGTCGGGAACCGGGATCTCGGCGGGCGGTTCGACCGGCCGGACGGTGACGCGCGGCGCGACCGGAGGCGTAGTGGGGGCGGGTGCGGGCGCCTGGGCCGGTTGCGGGTTCGGTGTCTCCGGGCGCGCGGACGGCGCTGCGGGGGCGGGGGTCTCCGCGAGCGGCGGCGCGGCGGGCCCGGAATCCGGCACCGGCGGTGTCCCGGTGTTCGCGGGTTCGGAGGGTATTCCGGGGCTCGGCGTGGTGGGCTCCGCATCCGCTCCGGGCACCGGGGCCGGCCCGGATTCGGGAGACGGGGTGGTCCCGGACTCGGGCACCTGCCCCGGCGCGGGTGCGGGTGGTACCTGGGCCTGGGCGGGGGCGGGGGCCGGTTCCGGGAACAACGGGCGATCGGTGGGCAGGTTGATGAAGCTCGGCGCGGACGGGTCCAGCGCCAGATGCTGCGGTTTGAGCTCGGTGTCGTTGAGCATGGGCCGGAAGGCCAGCGCCTTGGGCGCGTTGGCGGCGAAGACATCGAGCCGCAGCCGGTGTCCCGGTTCCAGGGCCGCCTGGGTGGGGATCACCGCGATATCGAGCGCGACCGGCTCGCCCGGGGTCACGGGCAGCACGCTGTCCAGCGTGATCGGGTTGTGCGGGGCGGTGAGGTCGCCGTTCGGTGAGCGCGTGCTGCGCGCTTCGTCGACGGCCCGCAGCGAGGCGGTGAGCTGGCCGGTGCTCAGGACTTTGGACGCGCCGTCGGGCGCGACATCGTTGACCGTCACGCTCCAGTAGCCGTCGGAGGCATCGTGGACGGTGTTCAGGTGCACATTGATCGGACCCGACAGCACGGTCCGCTCGGCCACGGGGGCGCTGGTGAAGGTGAGCGCGCCGAGTTCGGCGATCCGGGAATCCTTGGCACACGCGTCGATCACCGCCGCCAAACCGGCCGACCCCTGCGCGGTATCCCGCGAGCACACCGTCGACAGGCCCGGCGCCACCGTCAGTTGATCCTTCGCCCCGGGTTCGGGGATCAGCGACCCGTCGTGCAGGCTGGCGTCGGTCGAACCGCTGGGGTCGGCGGACAGATAGACCCGCCGGTGGGTCATACCCGGCTGCGGGAACTCCTTCAGCACGACCCAGCCGCCGCCCTGCTCCCACACGATCACCGGCCCGTATCCGGTGATGCCGTTGTCGACATCCTTGAGCCAGTGGTCGAACCACGCCCGCTGCAGCACATCCAGGCGCGGCGGCGAGCCCGGGTTCCCGGTGCCCGCACCGGGATTGGCGTGATAGGTATCGCCGACCAGCAACTGCTTACGGCCCGGCGGCAGCGGGATGTCGTTGTAGAGGGTGGTCGCGCTGTTGGCGAAGATATCGTGCCAGCCGCCGTAGACGAAGGTGGGCACGGTGATCTTCTCGGGTTGTCCCATGATCCCCTGCCGGAACGGACTGTCGTCGTCCAGCGCCGCGGCCAGCGTCGGCGGCATATTCCGCAGCGAGGGGGTGAGCAGTGACTGCGCGAGCAGATCGTAGTTGGTCGCGGGGTCGGCCAATCTGTCCCGCAGCCACTGCCAGTCGAAGGTGCCGTTGAGAATGGCCTGGAAATCCGGCATCAGCTTGGCCTGATTCACCTGGTTGAGCCACAGCGGCAGGAAGGTCACCCCCACACCGCCACCCGGGGCCACCACATCGCGCATGAGATCGCTGCCCGGTTCCACCGGGAAGATGGCCTGCAGCGGTTTCGGGGCGTTCTCGGCGGCCCGCAACTGGTTGATCCCGGAGTACGAGCCGCCGCTCATGGCGACCCGGCCGTTGGACCACGGTTGCGCGGCCGACCATTCGATGACCTCCCGGGTGTCGAGCTGCTCCCGGGCCCCGAGGGTGTCCCACAACCCCTGCGACTGACCGGTTCCGCGGACATCCACCGAGACCACGGTGTATCCGCCGTGCACCAGTTTGCGGTCCAGTCCCAGCACGGTGGCCACGGTGCCGCCGTCCAGCGCGTGCAGCAGATCCTCGAAGCCGCTGATCGGTGTGCCGGACAGGTTGATCCGGCGCACCAGGTCCATGGTGAAACGCTGCGCCTCGGCATTGTTCATCGCCGAATCGATGAGGTTGCTCATCATCTTCGAATAGGGCGTCATCGTGACGATGGTGGGCAGGGGTTTGGTCTCCACCTGATCGCCGGCGTGCGCGGGCCGGTACACATCGGCCTTGAGCACCACCCCGTCGCTCATGGTGAGGTGCACATCCTTGTCGATATGCACCTCGGGGTAGGGCTGTGGACCGTCGTGGGTCTCGGTCCACTGCTGTGCCATCTCCGCCGGGGAGACAGCGGGTGTGGTGTCGCGGTGCACCGGCCGGTGGCCGGGTAGCACCAGGATCAGGACAGCGGTCAGGACCATCACGGTTCCGGCGGACGCGGCCGCGATCCCGTGAACCCGGTACAGCCGCATGAAAAAACCTCCACCTCGTGGTCCGGTTTCGCGCACAGGTGCCGCCGACGATAGCAACATGCTCTTGCCGGATCGGGTACCGACGCGCGGTCCCGCCGGAACGAGAGTTCCGGCGGGACCGGGGATCACAGGGGAGGCCGGGGGTCCGGCGGCGAAAGACGCTCCGCCGGAACGGGTTCAGTTCGCGCGACGCGCCCGCAGGACCAGGTCCTTGATCTGATGGCCGGCGGCCGGGCGGTTGCGGTCGCGCCGATCCTCGACCTCTACGGTCCAGTCGTCGCCGAGCAGCGCGCGGATCTCGGCGGGCGCGTAGAAGGCGTAGGGGTCGAAGCGCTGCTCGTGTTCGTGCTGCGGCGGGAATTCGGTGGGGTCGTGGCCGACGAACAGCAGCGTGCCACCGGGCGCCACGGTGTCGAGCAGACCGCGCACGGTCGCGTGATCGGTTTCGCGCACGATCGGGAAATAGTGCGCCGAGACCAGATCGAACGCGCCCGCGGGCAGCGGGTCGGTGGTGATGTCGGCGCGTTTCCAGGTGATCTCCGGATGCCCGGGCGACGCCCGATCCAGGGCCACCTGGGAGATGTCCACGGCGGTCACCTGCCAGCCCTGCTCGGCGAGCCAGTAGGCGTCGGCGCCCTCGCCGCATCCGAGGTCCAGCACCCGGCCGGGTGTCATCCCGGTCACCTCCGCGATCAGCGCGTCGTTGGGGAGGCCGCTGAACTTCTGGCCGCTCTCGCTGTACATATCGTCCCAGAACCGCTGGTCCATGCCTGTTTCTCCTGCTCTCGTCGAGGGGTCGCCACCCAGCATCCGGAAAACCCGGCAACTTGACAAATTTATTTGCCGAATCTGCAATAGAGGGATGAATCCGGAGTTCGGCGATGTCATCAACGCCATAGGTCCGCGCCTGCGCGACCTGCGCCGCCGCAACGGCACCACACTGGCGGCCCTCTCCGAGGTCACCGGGATCCCCGTGAGCACCTTGTCACGGCTGGAGTCCGGGCAGCGCAAGCCCAGCCTCGAACTACTCCTGCCGCTGGCCAAGGCTCATCATGTTCCGCTCGACGAGCTGGTCGACGCGCCCGAGACCGGCGATCCGCGCGTCCACACCAGACCGGTCACCCGCGGCGGGCAGACCTTCATTCCACTCACCCGTAAACCGGGCGGCCTGCAGGCCTACAAACAGATCCTCTCCGGCCGCGCCTCCGCCGAACCCGATCCGCGCACCCACGAGGGTTACCACTGGCTTTACGTACTCAACGGCAAACTCCGCCTCATCCTGGGCGACCGGGATATGACCCTGATGCCGGGCGAGGTCGCCGAATTCGACACCCATCTCCCGCACTGGTTCGGTAACGCCGACGAGAACCCGGTGGAATATCTCAGCATCTACGGCCCGCAGGGCGAGCGGTTCCACATCAAGGCGCGGTATCGCCCGTCGTAATCCGAATACGGCCATTACGCAGGGAGAACGCCGATAGTTATCTTTTCGTTATCGCGGGCGGCCGTGTCGTTTCCGGATCAGCGCGCGATAACGCGAAATATGGCTTCCCGGGTTTGCAGGACCGACATATAGCTGTGGTGCATTTCCAACGCTGTTCGAGCAGTCGGTGAATATCCACCGCGCGGAAGCGGTGAAAGTCGTTGTGATCCACCGGCGCTCGACCTGAGCACGGAGGACCGCAATTATGGATTCTGTACCGATACGTCAGCGCTGTGCCGCATTGGCCATTTTCGCCGCCGCGGCCGGCGCCATTCTCGGAACGATCACTCCCGCACCCGCCCAGGCCAAGCCGGTCAGCGTGCCCGGCCTCGGCACCTTCGAAGTTCCCGATGAACTCCCGTTGCCGGCCGGGTTCCCCGGTTTCGGCCTCCCTCCCATCCCGCAGACCGCCCCCGCCCCTGCCACCGGCGACCTCGCGGTCGCGGCGGCACGCAGCAAACTCGGGGCGCCCTACGTCACCGGCGGCACCGGACCCAACAGTTTCGACTGTTCCGGGCTGGTGCAGTGGGCATACCAGCAGGCGGGCGTCCAAGTGCCGCGCACCAGCTGGTCCCAGCTCTCGGCCGGGACAGCGGTTCCACTGGATCAACTACGTGTCGGCGATGTGATCTCCTACAGCGGTGGCGGTCATTCCGCCCTGTATGCCGGGGAAGGTCAGGTGATCCACGCCGCCACGTCGACGGTGGAAATCTCTCCGATGTCCTATTCGCCCGTGGTCGGAGCACGCCGCTTCTGACACGGGCCGCGTCGTGGCCCCGGTTACCGGCGGCAAGCCCAGACCACAGCCACGGGCCCACGGCGCAACGGATATACCGTCCGGCAGATACCGGGCGGTATATCCGTTTCCGGGGTCAGAGACGTTCGATGATGGTGGCGTTGGCCAAGCCGCCCGCCTCACACATCGTCTGCAGGGCGTAACGGCCCCCGGTCTGCTCGAGATGGTTGACCATGGTGGCCAGGATCCGCACCCCCGAGGCGCCGAGCGGATGCCCGAGCGCGATCGCCCCGCCGCGGGGGTTCAGCTTCTCCGGGTCGGCGCGCAGTTCGTGCTGCCAGACCAGCGGCACCGGCGCGAACGCCTCGTTGACCTCGTAGGCGTCGATATCGTCGATGCTCAGACCGGCCCGGTCCAGCACCTTCTTCGACGCCGGAACCGGCGCGGTGAGCATGAGCAGCGGATCGTCGCCCACCACCGCGAACGAATGGAACCGCGCCCGCGGCCGCAGCCCCAGCTTCGAGGCCGTCTGCTCACTCATGATCAACGCCGCCGAGGCGCCGTCGGTGAGCGGCGAGGAGTTACCCGGCGTGATGGACCATTCGATCTCCGGGAACCGCTGTGTGTACTGCTCATCGGCGAAGGCCGGTTTCAGGCCCGCCAGTTTCTCCGGCGTGGACCCGGCCCGGATGGTCTCGTCGGCGGTGAGTTCACCGGCGGCCACCAGTTCGTTGTCGAAGCCACCGGCCGCCGCGGTCTCGGCCGCCAGCCGGTGCGACCGCGCCGCGAACGCGTCCAGGGTGGCCCGGTCGAACTTCCACCGTGCGGCCAGGATCTCCGCGGCGATCCCCTGCTGCACCAGCCCCTCGGGATACCGGTGCGCGATCGGGCCGCGATTGGCGTCCTGACCCTGCGCGTTGGAGAACATGGGCACCCGGCTCATCGACTCCACACCGCAGGCGATCGCGATATCGTAGGCGCCCGACATCACGCCCTGGGCCGCGAAATGCGCCGCCTGCTGGCTGGAACCGCACTGCCGATCCACCGTGGTGGCGGGCACGGATTCCGGGAATCCGGCGGCGAGCACGGCCGTGCGGGAGATATTGAACGCCTGCTCCCCGCTCTGCGTGACGCAGCCGCCCACGACATCGTCGACCAGCGCGGGGTCGAGGTCGTTGCGTTCGATCAGCTTCTCGAGCACTCCGGCGAGCAGGGTCGCGGGATGAACCCCCGACAACCCGCCGCCCATCTTGCCCTTCCCGGACGGCGTGCGAACCACATCGACGATGACGGCGGACTGCATAGTCCCTCCTGAAATGCTCGTTCCGGCCGGTCAAGTTAATGACCGTTCGATGCTAAGTTAACACGGATTCGCATCTCGGGACCAGAGCCCGTCGCGCCGGACTCCACGGCCGGGTACCGGCCATCGCAGCCGGTGACCAGCGCCCCGCTGTCGCGGGTGACCGACCGACCGGTCATGACCGAACCCCTACCTCACCCCTCGGGCTATACGGCCGGGCGATCTCATCCCGCGCCCGAATAAGGATCGGCGAGCGTGGCCGGCGTCCGGGCGACCTCCAGGACTTCGCGGGGAAAGCGGGAACCGGCAACGTAGTACCTGGCCCGGGTGCGGCCCACCGGTTCCAGAATTTCTCGGCGAGTGAGGTCACGGAGGTCCCGCTGAGCCTGCTGCAGATTCAGGGCTTCGTTCTGCTCGTAGCGACCCCGGCGAACCCGGCCCGACATCGCGACATCGTGCAGGGCACTGACCAAACGCTCGTCCAGCACTTCACCGGCCGCGAAGTCGGCCAGCCGTTCCCAGACCCGCCCCGACCGGATGACACGCGCGTGCACAGTCTGCGCCTGCTGGTGGTATGCGACGAGGCTGAATCGGATCCATTCCGAAACATCCTGATCCGGCCGATAACTGCTACCCCGTCGCTGCAGGACCTGGTAGTACTCCCAGGTGTTGCCGGGTCGGCCGAGCCATGCCTCGACGGAGGAGAACTCGGGCGCGAGCACCCCCTCCCGCGCGATCATCAACGTTTGCAGTGAGCGCGACATTCGTCCGTTTCCATCGGCCCACGGATGGATCGATACGAGATGCAGATGTGCCATAGCGGCGCGGACCAACGGATGCGAGCCGTCATCACAATTCAGCCAGTCCACCAACTCGGCCATGAGCCCGGGCACCGCTTCGGCATCGGGACCTGTGTACGCAGCGATACTGGGATCTCGGGCGTCGGTCACATAGACCGGCCCGTGTCGCCACTGCCCGGCCGGCTTTCGGTGCGAGTGCCGGTGCCCCTGCAGCATCCAGTGCAGGGCATTGAGCAGACCCTTTCCGAAGGCGAAATCCTCGGCATCGTGCAATGTCTGGATGTAGGTCATCATCTGCTCGTAGGCGAGGGTCTCGGCCCGGTTCTCCTCCGAAACGTCCACATCGCGCTCCCCGGCCATCAGGTCCTCCACATCCACAGTGGCGACCCTGAAGCCTTCGATGGAGTTCGACGCTGCCACCGCATCGGCGGTGAGGAACTTCCGCAGTCCACCCGCCCTTCGAGCCGGTACCTTCTGCAGCTGATGGCGCAGACTTTCTCTCATATCATCGACCTCGGACAGCACCCGTTCGTCGTGGCCGGTAAGCGCCGGGACGGAAAACAGCATTCACCCACGATAGGTTGACGTAATCATTACGTCATCGCGCGTTGCCCGGAGCGGTGTTGCATCATTACGCAAACCTGAACTCGAAGCCGGTCACACACCCAGGTCGACCGACTCGGCAACCAGCCGTACCAACGCTCTCGAGATGGCCGGGTTCGCGGCGACTGTATGGCGAGCCCGGATACTGTGGTCCGTGCCATCGGAGTCGGTGACCACCGCTCCGCTCTCACGGGCGATCACCACACCAGCTGCCATATCCCACGGCTTGTTGGACAGGATTACGCAGCCGTCCGTCCGGCCTTCGGCCACCCAGGCCAGGTCGAATGCGGCGGAACCGAACATCCGGATCCGTTCGGCATCCGCAGCGAGACGCCGGGTGAGCGCGAACCGGTCCTGATTCGCGAGGGCCGCGTCGGCCCCGACCGCGTAATCACCGATCGAGACGATCGCCTCGCCGATGTGTCCGGCCCTGCCCACCGCGAGTGGTTTGCCATTTACGTACGCGCCGCCGCCCTCGGCGGCGTAGTACTCCAGCCCGAGGAGGGGAGCGCTGATGACGCCTACCCTCGGCCGCCCGCCGCGAACCAACGCAAGCGAAACAGCACACAGCGGAATGCCGTGAACGAAGTTCGAGGTCCCATCTATGGGGTCGAGGATCCACACCTGATCGTCCTCTGGATCGGCCGGGCTACCCGTACCCGCTTCCTCTCCGAGGAATCCGATCCGGGGCGTAGCCGCGTGGAGCTGTTCCTGGACAGTCCGCTGGATCTCGAGATCCAATTCGGAAACGAAATCGCGATCGTCCTTCGCATACACCGCGCCCGGCATCGCGTTCGACAGCAGTGCCGCCCCCGAAGCCGCCGCATCGCGAGCAACGGCGAGTAGACCGGCAAGCTCGGTCATGCTCGAACCTCCCTTCCTCGCGACCACATACCCTCGAATACACCGGCAAATGTATCGAAGATTCCGGTTTCCTCAGACTTCCGCGCAACGAAGGTGGGCGAATCCAGCCCACGAGTCATCGGCAGGTAGGGCTGCACGACCAAGAGAGACGCGTCGACAATGACGATATTGAATCGAGCGGTTTCGTCATAGGTGCGTATCCGCAGCCTGCCCGGTCCGGCACAGCTCGAATTCTCGTTGATCCGCCGCAAAACCCCGATGTTCAGTGCCGTGAGCCCGGATAAAGCACCCGGCTCTTGTCCTTCCTCCGCTTCACGTCGCGGCGTCTCCTCCCCTTCGGGGTCCAAGAAGAGGCACCTCAATGTGGTACCGGATTCGAGCAGTCGGATGACTTCGCGCTCCGAGTACTGCTGGGACAGCATGTTCAGCGAGATACCGACGATATCGATTGTTTCGGCGCCCTCGAACAGTTGCTGCGGCGATATCTCCCGAGTGAACGCGATCCGGCTCGGGAATACCGATTCGACATCAGCGGTGCGATGCCGTGCCTGTTGCAAATCCGGTTGATCCACGGGTCGGCGCCCGCCCGTCGGGATACTATCGCTCGCCGCGTCCTGCGGGCCGAACAGCTCTTCGACCGGACGCTCCGGGAACATCGCCTGCAAAATGCGGCAGTGATGTGGGTACGGCAGTCCGGTGATCTCCCCTGATAGCCAGCGGTAGAACTGCGCCTTCTTCGGACCGCACCCGACAAGCGTCGAGTCGATCCTCTTCGCGTGCCTGTCGTACTCCCGGTTGAACGCCGAGAGCGTCTGAATATGACGCTGCTGCAGAAGCGCTTTCAGGACAGTAGACATCTCCACACCCCGGGTTCGACGGTCACCCACTCCAGAAGAGACACAGAAGATACCACCGCGCTGCAAGAGAGACATCGGTGGCGACGCGAAGGTCCCCGCCTTCCAGCGATTCTCGATTCCGGCCCCGCCGTCGAGTCGAACTCATTTCCCCGGCGGTGGGTGTCAGCCAATTCAAACGGCCACAGAACCTGCAGGGGAGCTGTCATGAAACCACAGCCGAGGGCGATCGGCTATATCCGGAGGGATCTGCGCGGCAGTGCATCCTCTTTGCCCACCATCGCGGAGAAACAGGGCTATCGGCTCGTTTACACGGTCTTCGCCGACACCGGGCCGTTGATCTCGGGTTTGATCATTGCCCAACACCTACATGAGCACGACGCTGAAGCGGTCGTGGTGCCGGGGTTCGAACATGCAGAGATGATCCGCACTCTGATTACCGATCTCGCCGTCCTCATCACTCCGGTGCAGGTCTACCCATTCGGCTACCGCTGGCCGAACCCGAATTCCGGCAGCGAGGTCCGATGATGTGGGATCTTCCGCTGACTGTCATGGCACTCGGGTTGGTACTTCTCACCGGCTTTCTGGCCAGGCCTGGAAAATGACGAGGGTCCGGTGGGAGCGGCTAACGCACCCGCTCCCACCCCCGCCGCTCCGGTCGCGACCCCAGCTCCCGGTCCCGGCTCCGGTAGACGATGTAGGGCCGGGTGAGATACCCGATCGGCATGGAGAAGACATGCACCAGCCGGGTGAACGGCCAGAACGCGAACAGGAGCCAGGCGGCGATCGCGTGGAGCTGGAAACCGAGGGGGGCGGCCAGGATCAGATCGGTATCGGGGCGGAAGGACAGGATGGAGCGGAACCACGGGGATACCGTCTCCCGGTAGTCGTGCGGATGGTTGTTCGCGTTGTTGACCACGGTGGTGCCGAAACCCAGGAGCAGGGTGCCGATCAGCAGGACGTACATGATCTTGTCGTTTCCGGTGGTCGCGGAGAAGACGGGGCCGACGGTGCGGCGGCGGTAGATCAGGATCGCGGCGCCCGCGAGGGTGGCGACGCCGGCCAGTATCCCGAGGATGGTCGATGCCGCGTGGTAGACGGAATGGTTGATGCCGATGCCCTCGGTCCAGCCCTCGGGGATCAGCAGGCCGACGATATGGCCGAGGATCACCAGCAGGATCCCGTAGTGGAACAGCGGGCTGCCCAGCCGCAGCAGCCGGTTCTCGTAGAGCTGCGAGGAACGGGTGGTCCACCCGAACTTGTCGTAGCGGTAGCGCCAGTAGTGGCCCACCAGGAATACCGCGATGGACGCGTAGGGCAGGGCGACCCACAGCAGGATGTCGAACGCGGTGAGGTCCTCGCCCGCGGCCGCCGACAGCGAGTTCACCGCACCTCCTCGATATCCACGCGAGGCCGGCCCACGACCGGGTCGGGAAGGTCCTGCGCTGGGGTGAAGGGCGCCAGGCCGACCGCCTCCTCCGGTGGGCCTTCGGCGATGAGCCGGGCCACGGCGTCCGATTCCGGGCCCGCCAGGGCGGGCAGGGTCGCGGTGACCGATTCGAGCACGTCCGCCCAGGGCGATCCGGCGTCGAGCAGACCCCGGCGCATCACTTCCAGACCGGCACGATGCTCGGTGAGCAGGCGTAACCCGGTTTCGGCCTGCCCCGAGGCGGCGAACTCGAGCACCACCGACAGATGATCGGGTAGTTCCTCCTCGGAGAGTTTCATCCCGGCGTCGCGGTAGGCCTGTTTGAAACGCAGCAGGGCGACACCGCGTTTGCGGGTATCGCCGTAGGCGAAATAGGTAAGGTACGGGCTGAACTTCTTGTGGTGATCGAAGGTCGCCACATATTCGGCGGCGAGTTCGAATACCGACCGGGTGCGCACATGGCCCAGGAAACGGGTGAGCGGCGCCCCGACCGGCGGCGGCAGGGTCGCCGATACCGCGCCCAGCAGATCCATGGTGCGCCGCAGCGATTCGTCCGGATAGCCGAGTAGCAGCGATTGCACCTGCCAGGCGGCGGCGCGGGTGGCCGGATCGAGGGCCTTCCGCCCGGCCGCCCTCATCGCGGCGGCTCCTCGGCGCCGGTTTCCGGACCGGGCCCCTCCGGCGGGAACAGCCCGTCGGGGACCTTTCCGTCCCAGTTGAGCAGGTTCACCCGGCCGCGCCCGCCGACGCTGGTCGCGGTATCGGCGGTCTGCCGGTTGCGCAGCATCCGGAAGTTCTCCACCGCGATGGGCGAGACCCCGCCCGAACTCTCCCCGAACGGTCCGGATCCGGTCATTCCCGGACCGCCCGCGTAGTCCAGGCTGCATTCGGTGGCGAGCTCTTCCAGTCCGTGCGCCGATTCGGTGTGCGCGGGCGGGATCACATAGCGCTCATCGTATTTGGCCAGCGCGAGCATCCGGAACATATCGTAGATCTGTTCCCCGGTCATTCCGGCGGCCGCCGCGATCGTTTCCTGCGGTTCCCGGCCCAGGTTGATATCGCGCATATAACTGCGCATGGCGGCCAGCCGCCGCAGTACCGCGGTCACCGGGCCGGGATCCCCGGCGGTGAACAGTTGCGCGAGATAGTCCACCGGAATTCGCAGCGCCTCGATCGCGGCGAAGAGGTTGCCGTAATCCTCCGCGTCGTGCCCGGTATCGCGGACGATATCCACCACCGGCGACAGCGGCGGGATGTACCAGACCATGGGCATGGTGCGGTATTCCGGATGCAGCGGCAGCGCCACCTTATAGGTGTTGATCAGCGAATAGATCGGCGAACGGCCCGCCGCCTCCACCCAATCCCACGGGATACCGGCCCGCTCGGCCTCTCGCCGCACCTCCGGATCGGCGGGGTCGAGGAAAACCTCGCGCTGCGCCTCATAGAGGTTCTGTTCATCCGGTGTGGACGCGGCCGCCAGCACCTTGTCGGCGTCGTAGAGGACCAGTCCGATATAGCGCAGCCGGCCCACGCAGGTCTCGGCGCAGACGGTCGGCAATCCGACCTCCACCCGCGGGAAACAGAACGTGCATTTCTCGGCCTTGCCGGTTCGGTGGTTGAAATAGACCTTCTTGTACGGGCAGCCGGAGACGCACATCCGCCAGCCCCGGCAGCGGTCCTGGTCCACCAGCACTATTCCATCCTCACTGCGCTTGTAGATCGCGCCCGAGGGACACGACGCGGCGCAGGACGGATTCAGGCAGTGTTCACAGATACGGGGGAGGTAGAACATGAAGGTCTGCTCGAATTCGAAGCGCACCTTCTCGGCGAGTTTGCCCAGCAGTGGGTCGCGATCGCCGAATTCGGGTGCCCCGCCGAGATCGTCGTCCCAGTTCGCCGACCACTCGATTTTCGTATCCTTGCCGGTGATGAGCGATTTCGGCCGGGCCACCGGAGTATGGCGCTGAGCGGGCGCGGTGGTGAGATTCTCGTAGTCGTAGGTCCAGGGCTCGTAGTAGTCGCTCAGCGCGGGCAGGATCGGGTTACTGAATATCGTGAACAATTTGCGCAGCCGGCCGCCGCCCTTCAGTTCGAGCCGGCCCTTCCGGTTGCGGACCCAGCCGCCGCGCCATTTCTCCTGGTCCTCATAGGTGCGCGGATAGCCCTGGCCGGGCCGGGTCTCCACATTGTTGAACCACACGTATTCGACACCGGACCGGTTCGTCCACGCCTGTTTGCAGGTGACCGAACAGGTATGGCAGCCGATGCATTTGTCGAGGTTCATCACCATCGCCATCTGTGCCATCACACGCATCAGTAGGTCACCTCCTGGCTGCGACGGCGGATCACGGTCACCTCGTCGCGTTGATTACCGGTCGGGCCGAGATAGTTGAACGCGAAACTGAGCTGGGCGTAACCGCCGATCAAGTGGCTGGGTTTGATGAGCAACCGGGTCAGCGAATTGTGGATACCGCCGCGTTTACCGGAGGTCTCGCTGATCGGCACATCGATCAGGCGGTCCTGGGCGTGGTACATGTACACGGTGCCGGCGGGCATCCGGTGCGAGACCACCGCGCGGGCCACCACCACCCCGTTGCGGTTGACCGCCTCCATCCATTCGTTGTCGGCGACCCCGATCGTCGCCGCGTCGCGCGGCGATATCCAGATCGTCGGCCCACCCCGGGACAGGCTCAGCATGAACAGGTTGTCCTGGTATTCGGAGTGGATGGACCATTTGCTGTGCGGGGTGAGATAGCGGACGGTGACCCCGAGTTCGCCGGTGGAGCCGAGCAGCGGCTCACCGAAGAGCGCGGCCATGTTCAGCGGCGGACGGTACACGGGCAGACCCTCGCCCAGTTCGGCCATCCAGTCGTGGTCCAGGTAGAAGTGCTGACGGCCGGTGAGGGTGTGCCAGGGCTTGCGGCGTTCGATATTGATGGTGAACGGCGAATAGCGGCGACCGCCGGTCTCCGATCCCGACCACTCCGGCGAGGTGATCACCGGAACCGGCGCGGCCTGGGTATCGGCGAAGGTGATGCGTTTGCCCTCGTGTTCGGCGGCCAGATCCGCCAGTCGCACACCCGTGCGCTGTTCCAGCTCCCGGAAACCCTCGGTGGCCAGGCGGCCGTTGGTGGTACCCGACAGCGCCAGAACGGCCTCGCAGGCCTGGATCCCGCGCCGCAGCGACGGGCGCCCGTCGGCCGGGCCGCCGCGTTCGGTGCCGTTCTTGTGCCGCAGGTACTCGACTTCGGGGCCGAGATCGAAGGTAACGCCCTTGGTGGTGGCGCCGAGTTTCTCCGCGAGCGGTCCGAGGGCACGCATCTTGGCCGCGACCGCACCGTAATCGCGTTCCACCACCACCAGTTTCGGCATGGTCAGGCCCGGGATCGGTTCGGCGTCGCCGTGTTTCCAGTCGAGCACCCGGCCGTGCGGGGTGGCCAGCTCGTCGGGGGTGTCGTGCAGCAGGGGCACCGCGACCACGTCCTTGCGCACGCCCAGGCGCGGCCCGGCCAGTTCGCTGAACTTCTCGGCGATGGCCTGGAAGGCGTCCCAGTCGCTGCGGGTCTGCCAGGGCGGGGCGATGGCCGGATTGAACGAATGCACGAACGGGTGCATATCGGTGGTGTTCAGGTCGTGTTTCTCGTACCAGGTCGCGGCGGGCAGCACGATATCGGAGAACAGGGTGGTGCTGGTCATCCGGAAATCCAGGGTGAGCAGCAGATCGAGTTTGCCGCGCGGGGCGTCGGGCCGCCACACCACGTCGCGGGGGCGCGCGCCCGCCGGGGTCTGCGCGGCCCGCAGCGACGATTCGGTGCCCAGCAGATGCTCCAGGAAGTACTCGTTGCCCTTGGCCGAGGACCCCAGCAGGTTGGCCCGCCACACACTGAGCACACGGGGGAAGTTCTCCGGGGCGTCGGGATCCTCGCAGGCGAAACGCATCCGGCCCGCGCGCAACTCCGACACCACGTATCCGGCCAGCGATCCGCCCGCGGCCTCGGCGGCCTCGGTGAGGTCGAGCGGGTTGCGGTCGAAGGTCGGATAGGAGGGCATCCAGCCCAGCCGGGCGGCCTGCGCGATGACATCGGCGGTGGTCATACCGGCCAACCGCCCCCCGGTCCGCGCGGCGGAGAGTTTATCGGCGCCGAACCAGTCGTAGCGGAACTGGTCGGAATGCAGGTACCAGTACGCGGTCTGGATCATCTGGCGGGCCGGGCGCGACCAGTCCAGCGCGGAGGCCAGCTGGGTCCATCCGGTGATCGGACGGCATTTCTCCTGGCCCACGTAGTGCGCCCACCCGCCTCCGTTCACGCCCTGGCAGCCGGTGAGGGTGGTCAGGGTGAGGAAGGCCCGGTAAATGGTGTCGGAATGGAACCAGTGGTTGGTACCGGCGCCCATCACGATCATCGAACGCCCGTGGCTGTCCTCGGCATTGGCCGCGAACTCCCGGGCGATCCGCAGCGCGGTCGCCGCCGGCACGCCGGTGATCGACTCCTGCCAGGCGGGAGTGCACGGCTGCGAGGGGTCGTCGTAGTCCAGCGGCCAGATCCCCGGCAGACCGTCGCGCCGCACCCCGTACTGGGCCAGCAGCAGATCGAAAACGGTGGTCACCAGATGTCCGTGCACGCTGCGCACAGGTACGCCGCGCTCGACGGTCACATCGTCGCCGACCGGGTTGTCGAAGCGCGGCAGCACGACGGAGACCACGTCGCCGCCGAGCATCGTCAGCCGGGGCCGCACACCGTCGAGGTCGAGATTCCAGCTGCCCATACCGGTTTCGCCGTACCGATGGCCGAGTGAACCGTTGGGGACCACGGCGGCGCCGTCGGCGTCCAGCAGAACCGTTTTGAAGGCGGCGTTCTCGACGCCGGCGAACTCCTCGATATCGGCGGCGGTCAGGAATTTGCCCGGGACGTACCCCGCTTCGGACTTCTCCATCCGCACCAGGAACGGCAGATCCGTGAACTGGCGGACATAGCTGCCGAAATACGGGACCTCACGTTCGACGAAGAACTCCCGCAGCACCACATGCCCCATCGCCATGGCCAGCGCGCCGTCGGTCCCCGGATGGGGGGCCAGCCATTCGTCGGCGAATTTCACATTGTCGGCGTAGTCCGGCGACACCGCGACGACCTTCTGCCCCCGGTAACGGGCCTCGGCCATCCAGTGCGCGTCGGGGGTGCGGGTCACCGGCAGATTGGAGCCCCACATGATCAGATAGCCGGCGTCCCACCAGTCTCCGGATTCCGGGACGTCGGTCTGGTCGCCGAACACCTGCGGCGAGGCCACCGGCAGATCGGCGTACCAGTCGTAGAACGACAGCATCGCCCCGCCCAGCAGCGAGACGAACCGGGACCCGGAGGCATGCGAGACCATCGACATCGCCGGGATCGGTGAGAAACCCGCGATCCGGTCGGGGCCGTAGCGGGCGATGGTGTGCACATGGGCGGCGGCGATCATCTCGGTCGCCTCGTCCCAGGTGGCGCGGACCAAACCGCCCTTACCGCGCGCCGATTTGTACCGCGCGGCCGATTCCGGATCCTCCACGATCGACGCCCAGGCGCGCACCGGGTCGCCGGTGGCCGCCTTGGCCTCGCGGTACATCCGCAGCAGCACGCCCCGGACGTACGGGTACCGCACCCGGGTGGGCGAATAGGTGTACCAGGAGAAGGCCGCGCCGCGCGGGCACCCGCGCGGTTCGTACTCGGGTTTGTCCGGGCCCACCGACGGATAGTCGGTCTGCTGGGCCTCCCAGGTGATGATCCCGTCCTTGACGTAGATCTTCCACGAGCACGATCCGGTGCAGTTGACTCCGTGCGTGGACCGCACCACCTTGTCGTGACTCCAGCGGTCCCGGTAGAACTCGTCGGCCTGCCGCCCGCCCTGTTCGTACATCGCCCGCCGGTCCGGCGAGATCTCGGCGCGGGTGAAGAACCGGCGGGTACCCACCAGGGCGTCGGTCAGCTCGTCGTCCAGCCGCGGGCCGCCGGAGCCGTGGCGGGCATGCGACATCGGTCCTCCTTCTGCGTTCGGGCTATCGGGTTCGTCTCCGGGCGACCTCGCGGCGTACCACGGTGAGGGTGAACACCAGCGCGGCCAGCGCCACCACGGCCAGCGCCAGCAGACCGGGCCCGTAATCGGCGGTGGTCTCGTAGATCGCGCCCATCACCAGCGGCGGCACGAAACCGCCCAGACCACCGGCGGCGCCGACGAAACCGGTCACCGCGCCGACCTTGCCCGGCGGGGCGATCAACGCGACCAGCGCGAAGGTGGCGCCGCTGCCCGCGCCCAGTGCCGCGGCCATGGCGAGGAAGGCGATGGTGCCGATCGGCATCAGAGCGGGAGTGGCGGACTGCACGACGGCGCCCACCACCACGACGGCCAGGGTCACGGCGAGCACCAGCGGAGCGCCGAAGCGGTCGGCGAGCCACCCGCCGATCGGCCGCATGACCACCGCCAGCAGCACGAATCCGGCCATCCGGTTGGCCGCGTCGGTCTGCGAGAGGTCGTAGGCGGTACGCAGATAGGACGGCAGATACACCGAGAACGCCACGAATCCGCCGAACGCCACCGCGTAGAGCGCCGAGGCCGCCCAGGTCGCCGGTAGCCGCACGGTCTGGGCCAGGCGGGCCGTCATCGATTCGGCGGGCGGGGTGCGACCCGGTGCGTCGCGCAGTAGCAGCCAGGAGACGATCGCGTAGACCGCCAGCGCCGCCGCGCACAGCAGGAACGGTGTCGCGGTATCTCCCGCGTCCACCAGCGGCACGGTGCTCAGCGCGCTGATGGCGGTACCGCCCATACCCATGCCGTAGATACCGATCGCCAGACCCTGCTTCTCCGGCGGGAACCAGGCGCTCACGAACGGCACCCCCACCGCGAAGACCGTGCCGCCCAGCCCCAGGAAGAACCCGCCGATCAGCAGGGCGGCCAGTGCCGAATGGCCGACCAGGCCGAGGAACAGCACCGGGAGCACGGTGATGATCGAGATCACCGGGAACATCAGCCGCCCGCCGTAGCGATCGGTGAGCGCCCCGACCGGAATCCGACCGAGCGAGCCCACGATCACCGGCACCGCGACGACCAGCGACTCCTGGAACGAGTTGAGACCCAGCTCTTCGCGCAGCCGCGGCGCCAGCGGGCTGAGCAGCGCCCACGCCCAGAAGTTCAGCGCGAAACCCACGGTGGCCACGATCAGCATCAGGGTGCGGCCGCCCACCGCGACGCGCTCACCGGTCGCGGCGGTGTTCAGCGGAGTCGAAGCGGCCACCATCACTCCAGGGAGTAGGTCCGGTATGGCGTCGGCGCCCGCCGGAACCCACGACAACCGGTCCGACAGGCGTGCCTTCGGTCTCGCGCGGCCGGACGGTCACACACCGGCCCCCGTGTAGCGATATCACCGGCCCACCGGCGGTCCGAAACCTCATCCGGCCGGTAGCCGTACCGACGTCATTGTGCCCCCACGGTGGTGGAGTGGGCGGCCATCCGGGTTTCCGGGTGTTTCGCGGTCCACGGGTACGACTCCGGTAGCGCGGGGTTCATTAGGCTCGACCGGTGGATATCGACTGGCCCGCTCTGCGCGAACGCTGCCGAATCGAGGAGGACGAGGCGATCCTGGCGCTGAACAAACCCGCCGGGATCTCGGTCACCGGGGAACGGCACGATATCGATATCGTGACCGCCGCCGAAGCCACCGGCGAGACCCTGTACCCCGTGCATCGGATCGACAAGGTCACCTCGGGTTCGGTGCTGCTGGCCAAACAGTTGCCCGCGCACGGCCGGCTCACCCGCCAGTTCACCAAGCAGACGGCGCACAAGACGTATCTGGCCGTCGTCGCGGCCGGCGAGACGCCGTTGCCCGACCACGGCACGATCGACCTGCCGCTGAGCGTGGGGCGTAAGAACCGGGTCCGGATCGCCGCCCCGCGCGAGGCCATCCACCGCACCGGGGACCACTGGTCGGTCGCCGAGTCCGATCTGCTGAACACCAAGAACTACCCCTCGCGCACGGAGTTCGCCGTGGTCGACCGCCACCCCGATCTCACCGTGCTGGCCCTGCACCCGCGCAGCGGCCGCCGCCATCAATTGCGGGTGCACCTGGCCTGGATCGGCCACGAGATCCTGGGCGACCCCCTGTTCGACCGGTCCGGCGCCCACCCGCGCACTTATCTGCACTCCTGGCGGTTGCGGCTCACCGCCGACTGGCGCCCGGACGGCCGCCTGGACCTCGAGGCGCCCCCCGACGACGGCTTCTGGGCGCCCCTGCCCCACCCGCCCCGCACGCTGCCGGACTGATCCGGGCGAGACGGCGGGTGGCCTCGGTCATACCGGCGGCCACCCGCCCGTCCGTCTGCCCTAAGCTGGCACTGTGATCCTGGTGGCTCAGGTCAGCGATACCCATTTCGACCTCGGGACCCGTAACGCCGAACGCGCGCAACGGGTCATGGCCTATCTCGCGGATCTGCGGCGGCGGCCCGATCTGATCCTGGTGACCGGTGACATCACCGATTCGGGTAAACCCGAGCAGTACGCCGAGGCGAGGATGGCACTGCAGGCCGATCTGCCGGTACTGGCCATTCCCGGTAACCACGACGAACGTGCCGCGTTCCGGGAGGTGCTGCTCTCCGCGCCGCCCTCGGACGAACCGTTGAACCAGGTGCACCGGATGGCGGGTCTCAGTGTGATCCTGCTCGATTCCAGCGTGCCCGGGCAGTCGGGCGGGCACCTGACCGACCGGACCTACGACTGGCTCGGCGAAACGCTGGCCGCGACCCCCGGGCACGACGCCGTACTCATCGCCCTGCATCATCCGCCGGTCTTCCTGCACAGCCCGATCGTCGATCCCATCGCCCTGGACGAACCGGAACGGCTGGCGGCGGTGGTCGCCGGTGACCCACGGGTGATCGCGACCGTCACCGGGCACGCGCATACCTCGGGCGCCGGGACCTTCGGCGGCCGGCCGCTGCTGATCGGCCCGAGTACCGCGTCGGTACTGGGCGGCGAATGGGAGCTCGCGCCCCCGGAGCGGGTAATGGACTACGCGCCGGATCCGGCGATCGCGCTGCACGTGATCGATGACGACCACCGCCTCATCACGCATTTCCGGAGTGTGCCGATGGGCGGCTGGATCGCCGACCCCGCTCTGAGCGGCGGTCAATAACGGCCCGCCCGGGTGCGCCGGTAGGCGGCCGGGGTGCCGCCGGTCCAGCGTTTGAACGCGTAGATGAATGTCGACGCCTCCGCGTACCCGAGCCGGATCGCCACATCGCTGACCGAGAGCGGGGTGGCGGTCAGCATCTCCTCCGCCAGGGCCCGGCGCACCTCGTCCAGTAGCGCGCGGTAACTGGTGCCGGCGGCGTCGAGGTGGCGGCGCAGGGTCCGGGTGCTCATATTCAGGTCGGCGGCCACGGCATCGATACCCGGCGGCGCGGTGAGACCGTCGGTACCGCCGCGCGGCACCAGCCGCGCCCGCACCTCGGCGGCGATCCCGGTGCGGGCCCGGCGCCGGTGCACCAGATCGCGGCATTGGGCCAGACAGATGGCGAGCGTGTGCTCGTTGGCCTGTGGAAGCGGCTGATCGAGGATCGCGGGATCGATCGCGACCAGGTTCTCCGGCCGCCCGAATCGCGGGGTCGCCACGGTGACCTCGGCGATGAGGTCGGCGTAGGACGGTTCGGGAAAGGTGAATTCGGCCCGCAGCAGCGCGAGGTGGCGCCCCAGCAGATCGCTCATCACCTGGTGCATGGCGGTGACATCGCGTTCCACCAGGAACTGCCGGACGTCGGCGGGGACGGCCCGGTCGTCGATGCGGCCGATGAACTCGCCCTCCTCCCACTGGGTCACCGGGAGGCAGAAGGTGAAGCTCAGTTCCAGGTAGCGCAGCGCGAAATCGATGGCCTCGGCGAGGGTGGGACTGCTGACGCAGGCGAAACCGAAGATTCCGAAGGTGGTGATGCGGTAGCGGCGGCCGATCTCGATACCCATACCGGGCCGGTCGAGTTCGTGCACCAGGTTGCGCACCACGGTGAGTTCGGTATGCGCGTCGATCTGGGTGTCGGGATCGTGCAGGCGGGGCTCGGTGAGCTCGGTACCGCGCAGCAGCGCCGCCACCGGGACCCCGTGTTCGGCCCCGTAGCCGGCCATGAGCGCGACGCTGGCGACACCACGCGGGAAATCCCAGTCCCGGATCGACGGACGCTGCACCATGACGTCATTATGGCCGAATATCTCTATCGGACCGCCACCCGGCCGCTACCAGGACAGCTGGGCGCAGCGCCGGGCCGTATCGGTGGTCTCGACCTGCAGCGTGGCGTGCTGGATATGGAAACGCTCGGCCAGCAGATGCTGGCACGCCCGCAGGATCTCGTCGCCGGAATCGGCGCCGGTGGTGGTGATATGCGCGGAGGCCACCTCCATTCCGGAGGTCAGCGTCCAGACATGCAGATCGTGGACATCGCGGACCCCGGGTACCGCCCCCAGCGCGGCCGCGACCTCTTCCACGTCGAGTTCCTCCGGACTGTGCTGGAACAGGATGCGCAGCGACCGCCGGGCCAGCAGATAGGTGCGCGGCAGCACCCAGACGCCGATGGCGACGCCGACGAGCATATCGGCGTAGTACCAGCCGGTGGTCAGGGTGATCGCGGCGGAGAGGAGCACGCCGAAGGAGCCGACCATATCGGCGAGGACCTCGAGATAGGCGCCGCGCACGTTCAGGCTCTCCTCCGCGCCCCGGCGCAGCAGCAGGAACGACACGATATTGGCGAGCAGGCCGATCACACCGGCGACCAGTACCGGCACCCCGGGAACCTCGGGCGGCTCACCGAATCGGCGCACCGCCTCCACCAGCACGTAGCCGGCCACGCCGAACAGCAGCACCGCGTTCGCCAGGGCGGCGATCACTTCGGCCCGGTAGTAGCCGAAGGTGCGGGTGTAGCTGGGCCGGGTATTGCGCGCCAGCACGATCGCCGAGAGCGCCATCCCGATACCGACGACGTCGGTGAGCATATGGGCCGCATCGGATAACAAGGCCAGCGAACCGGTGACCAGCGCGAACGCCAGTTCGATCAGCATGAATCCGGCGCCGATGGCGAGGGCCAGGCCGAGCCGTCCGACGTACTTCCCGGAGGCGCTCTCGGGTGATACCCCATGCGTATGATCATGTCCCACCCGAACAACATATGCGTCCATGCGCATGCTTGCAACACCTTCGATTCGACTCTCTCCGCCGGGCTGGCAGACTTGATTCCGTGAGTGCCCAGCCCGCAACCACCCACCTCGGGGAAACCGGCCGATATCCCGGCGGTCCCCCCGGCTCCGCCGCCACCCTGCGGCCGATCGAACTCGCGAACGGCGCGGTACTCGGCGGCGTCACCGTCGGCTTGGTCACCGTGGGGGCGCTGGTCCCCTTCGCCGCCGCGCTACAGCTGGTCGCGGCCGTCCCGATGGGCCTGCTCGCGCATCGCTACCGGTTCCGCGCGGTCGTCGTCGCCTCCGTTTCGGCGGCCCTGGTCACCTTCGTCGCCGCCGGGCTCACCGCGGCCATGGCGATGGTCGCCACGGCCACCATCGGCGGAATCGTGGGTACGGTCAAACGCCGCGACGGCGGCGTCATCGCGGTCACCGGACTGTCGATCCTCGCCGGTATCGCCTGGAGCGCGGTATCCATCGGGTTCCTGCTGGCCTTCTCCGCGACCCGCGAACTGCTCTTCGACACGGTCCGCAACACCGCGACCGGGTTCGCCGAACTCACCTCCCGCCAGGCGCAACTGGCCCCGCTGGGCCGTGGTGTCCTGGATATCGCGGAGGTGGTGCTGGACTGGTGGTGGGCCTATATCGGCGGGACCGTCCTGTTCGGCACGGTCCTCACGGCACTGGTCTCCTGGTTCGTCCTCGGCTCGGTGCTGGACCGCCTGACCTGGCTGCCGGGCAGCGACCGGCTCGACGCCCCCGCCGACGACCGGCCGATCGAGCCGCTTCCGGTGACCCTGCGGGCCGCCGGATACCGCTACCCGGGCGCGGCCGCCGATGCCCTCACCGGAATCGACCTGCGGGTCGAGGTGGGCGAATTCGTGGCGGTGGTCGGCCACAACGGGTCCGGCAAATCCACCCTCACCCGGCTGCTGGCCGGGCTGCCGCCGACCACCGGCACCGTCGAGCGGCCGGGTTCGGCCGGACTCGGCCACCTGGGCGGGACAGCGCTGGTGCTGCAACGCCCGGAAAGCCAGACCCTGGGTGTGCTGGTGGCCGACGATGTGGTCTGGGGTCTGCCCGCCGGACCGGCGGCGCAGGTCGATATCGACGGCCTGCTGGCCGAGGTCGGGCTCGCGGGGATGGGCGGTAAGGAAACCGCGGCGCTGTCCGGCGGTCAGCAGCAGCGACTGGCGGTCGCGGCGGCCCTGGCCCGCCGCCCGGCCCTGCTCATCGCCGACGAGGCCACCTCGATGATCGACCCCGAGGGCCGCCGCGAACTGGTGGCCCTGCTCGCGCGATTGCCGCGCCGGCACGGCATGGCGGTGGTTCTGGTGACCCATCACGAGGCCGACGCGCATGCCGCCGACCGGGTGATCCACCTGGCGGGCGGCCATACCGTCGGCCATCTGCCGGCCTGGCCGAAACCGGCGGGCGCCCGGCGCCGCAGGCCCATGGGCGACACCCTGCTCGAACTGCGCGGGGTCCGCCACACCTACAACCGCGGCACCCCGTGGGAGGCGGCCGCGCTGCACGGCATCGACCTCACGGTGCGACGCGGGGAAGCGCTGCTCGTGGTCGGCGGTAACGGGTCCGGGAAATCGACGCTGGCCTGGATCATGGCCGGGCTCATCGCACCCAGCTCCGGGTCCTGCGAACTGGCCGGCAAACCGGTCGGCAAACAGATCGGCAGGGTGGAGCTGGCCTTCCAGCATTCCCGGCTGCAACTCCAGCGCCATACCGTCGGCGAGGAGGTGGCCGACTGGGGCGGCGAGGGCACCGGCTCCGGCACGGTCGGCAAAGCTCTGGACGCGGTCGGCCTGGATCGTTCGCTGACCACGCGGTCCATCGAGGAACTGAGCGGCGGCCAGGCCAAACGGGTGGTGCTGGCGGCCATCGTCGCGAGCAGCCCCCAGGTGGTCGTGCTGGACGAACCCCTGGCCGGGCTCGATCCGGAAGGCCGCGCCGATATCGTCGAACTGCTGGCCGGATTACGCGATTCGGGTCTGACGCTGATCGTGATCTCCCACGATGTGGAGGATGTGGCGGCCATCTGTGATCGGACCGTTCATCTGCGGGCCGGGCATATCCCGGAAACCGAGACCGCGCAGGTACCGGTCCCCGATACCGCGCCCCTGCCACCGGCTCCACACCCCCGGCCGGATACGGCCTGGCGACTGCGCGGCGGCGATACCCCCGGGATGGAAGGCGGAGGTCCCCGATGAGCACCGTTCTGCTGCGACAGGTTCCGGTGGCCAGTCCGGTGCACCGGCTGTGGGCGGGCACGAAGATGATCGGGGTCTTCCTGATCAGCCTGCTGCTGATGGTGCTGCCGAGCTGGCCGATCCTCGGCATCATGATCGTGTTCCTGATCGTGATCGGCGCCGTCGCCCGCCTGCCGCTGGGTGTGCTACCGCGGCTGCCCTGGCCGTTCTGGTTGCTGATCGCCCTCGGGGCCCTGCTCGCCGCACCGGTCGGCGGCGCGGCACTCCTGCGTTACGCGCAGGTGGTGACGTTCGGGTTGATCCTCATCGCGGCCTCCATGCTGATCGCCTGGACCACTCCCATGAGCGAGATCGCCCCCGCGCTCGCCACCCTCGGCCGGCCACTGCGCAGACTCCGCGTCCCCGTGGACGAACTCGCGGTGGTGGTGGCGCTGACCCTGCGCGGCCTGCCACTGCTGCTCGAGGAGATCCGGATCCTGCGCGCGGCCCGGCGGCTGCGCCCGAAACCCGATCTGCTGCATCGCACCACCGATCCGGTGATCGATATCCTCACCGCCGCGATGGCCGTATCCACCCGCCGCGCCGGGGAACTGGGTGAGGCGATCACCGCACGCGGCGGCACCGGTCAACTCACCGCGCGCCCGGGCGCCCCCGGCCGCGGAGACGCGATCGCACTGGTCGTGGTGATCGCCGTCTGCGCCGGCGCGCTGACGCTGGAGCTGCTGCTGTAACCAGGGCGCCCGGCCGCGACGCGGCCCGGATCTACTTGTGTCCCGGATCCCGGACGGCCTTGCGGGCGGCCTCCTGCGCCTTGTCGACCTGGCTCGCGTATTTGCCACCGGTCTTCTTGTCCACCGCGTCACCGACCTTCTCGATCAGCGGGTCCACCTTGCCGGCGTTCTTCCGGGCCAGGCCCAGCGCCTTGTTCGCCAGTCCCTTGAAATCCATTGCCGCTCCTCGCTCGAACCCATCGACCAAGATCCAGAGTACCCAGCGGGGAGCGTGCGCGCGGCGCCGAACGGGTGGCGCCCACCCTCACGATTCGCCCAGCCAGGCCGGATGCCAGAAGCGGCCGCCGTCGGTCCAATCCATGTACCGCACACTGCCTTCGACCTTCGGGGTCACCCACATCACATCGCGGCATTCGTCCGCGGTCATCTCATTGGTGAACGGGCTGGTCTTACGCTCCAGGCGGCGCAGGCGGCCCGCCAGTTCCGCCATCGCCGCGTCACCGAAACCCGTACCGACCCGCCCGGTGTACACCAGCCCGTCCGGCCCGGGCACCCCCACCAGCAGGGAAGCGAACGCGCGCGCCTTACTGCGCCGCATACCGCCCACCAGCACCTCCTGGGTCCGCCAGTTGCGGTATTTCACCCAGGCGTGCCCGCGTGTCCCCGGCAGGTACACCGAGTCGAGCCGTTTGGCGACCACCCCCTCGGCGCCCTCGGCACGGCTCTGCCGCAACGCGTCCCCGCCGCCGCCCTCGTAGCGCGGCGGCACCCGCAGCGCCGGACTCGTCGCGGCCAGCGCCTCCAGCACCCGCCGGCGGTCGCTGTAGCGTTTGCGCAGCAGCGAGGTGCCGTCCAGGTACAGCAGGTCGAAGGCCAGGAACTCGGCCTGTCGCGGATTCGCCTTCAGCAGTGCGATGTTCACCGCGCCGCCGGGTCCGCGGACGATGATCTCCCCGTCCAGCACCGCCTGGTGATCGGCGAGTTCCTCGGCGAGCACCGCCA
Source organism: Nocardia sp. NPDC049935 (assembly GCF_055586645.1). NCBI lineage: Bacteria > Bacillati > Actinomycetota > Actinomycetes > Mycobacteriales > Nocardiaceae > Nocardia > Nocardia sp. NPDC049935. Next base: position 500,980 of record NZ_JBVJHV010000005.1, read on the forward strand.
GTTGCGGATAGCGTTCGGTCACATCGTTACCCGCCCGGCTGCGCAACCGTAGTTCACCCGCGTCGATTTCGACCAGCAGCCGGTAGCCGTCCCATTTGCGCTCGAACGCCCACTCCGATTCCGGCAGGTCCTCGACCTCGCCGCCGGTGGCCAGCATCGGGGTGAGCCCGCGCGGGAGTTCACCCAGCGCGGGCTGTTCCTTCATCAGATGCATCAGCCACTGATCGCCCTCGGTGCGGATCAGCGCGTACCGGCCGCGCAACCGGTCGCCGCGCAGCACCACGATCACCTCGTCGTCGCGCCATTTCTCGGCGCGGTAGGTGCCGGTGTCCCAGACCGACATCTCCCCCGCCCCGTACTCCCCGGCCGGGATGGTGCCGTGGAAATCCAGATACTCCAGCGGGTGGTCCTCGGTGTGCACGGCGAGCCGGTTCTGTCGCGGGCTGTCCGGCGGGCCCTTCGGCACCGCCCATGACACCAGCACCCCGTCGCGTTCCAGCCGCACATCCCAATGCAGCCGCCGCGCGTGGTGCTCGTGCACGACATAGCGGTTGTCCGGCCCGCTGCGCGGCGAATGAACGGGTACCGGTTCGGGGGTGCGGGCGGGATCCCGCATCGAGCGGTACCTGGTGAGCGCGTCGTCCATCGGCGGATCCAGCCCGGCCAGCGGATCTCCGCCGGACCGGTAGCGTTCGAGCACCTCGTCGAATCGCAGCTGCCGCAGCTCACCCGGGTTCTCGAGCTCGTCCCAGTCGCGCGGGGCGGCGGCGTTCGGCTGTTCGCGCCCGCGCAGTGAGTACGGCGCGATCGTCGTCTTCGCCGGGTTGTTCTGACTCCAGTCCAGGAAGACCTTGCCCGCCCGCACCTTCTTGGCCATGGTGGCGGTCACCAGCTCGGGCATCAGCTGTTCGAGGTTGGTGGCCACCTGCCTGGCCACCGCCGACGCCCCGCCCGGCCCGAGAGTCCGGTCCAGCGGAACGTAGAGGTGGATACCTTTGCTCCCACTGGTCAGCGGATAGGCGCGCAGCCCGATCTCGCCGACCATATCCCGGACCCCGAGGGCCACCCGAGCGCATTCGGCGAGACCCGCGCCGGGGCCGGGGTCGAGGTCGAAGACCAGGCGCGTGGCCGGGCCGGCGTCGTCGCCGTCGAACCGCCACTGCGGTACGTGGACCTCCAGCGCCGCCTGCTGACCCAGCCACACCAGCCCGGCCTGTGACGAGATCACCGGGTAGGTGACGGTGCGCCCGGAATGCCGCTGCGCCCGGCGCGGCAGCCACTCGGGGGCGCCCGTCGCGAGGTTCTTCTCGAAGAAGGAGGATTCGCCGACACCGTTGGGCCAGCGTTTACGGGTGACGGGCCGCCCCGCCATATGCGGCAGCATGGCCGGGGCGATCTCGGCGTAGTAGTCGATCACCTCGCCCTTGGTGGTCCCGGTCGCCGGATAGAGGATTTTGCCGAGGTTGCTCAGCCGAACCTCGATATCCGGCTGCCCCGGTTCACCCCCGAAACTCCGGTTCACGGCGGATCACCGCCGCGGGCCGCCGGCCGGGACCGGCGGGCCGCAAGGGTTCACGCCGGTGTCCGGCCGTGGGTCACGGACGCGGGCCCGAACCCGGGGCCGGCGGCTGACCGGGGCCGCCCGGCTGGTCCGGGGGCACCACCTTGCGGGCGGCCTCCTTGCCCTTCTGGATCTTGTCGGAGTACTTGCCCTTGGTCTTCTGGTCGACGAAATCGCCGGCCTTGTCGACCGCTTGGTTGATCTTGTCGGAGTTCTTGGCCGCGACTTCCTGGCCCTTACCGACCAGATTCTTCAGGTTGTCCATCAAGCTCATTGCCGGATTCCTTCCCTGTCACCGTGCGGAACCGTTCACTCCATATCTTCCCACCACGAACGCGCCGGCGGGAGGTCGGCGATATCGAGCCGTTGCCCGGGTTGCGGTACCGCGATCGCGGTCCCGGCCGGGCCGGCGGCGTCCACCAGCCGGCGGACCGGCTCGGCCCACGGGTGCGGCGCCAGATTGAAGGTCGCCCAGTGGATCGGGACCAGCACCCCGTGGGACGGATCGCCCTGGCAGAGGTCGGCGTGGGCGCGCACCGCCTCCTCCGGGTTCATATGGATGTCGGACCAGTGCGGGTCGTAGGCGCCGATCGGCAGCAGGGTGAGGTCGAAGGGCCCGGACTGCGTCCCGGTCGCGGCGAAAGCCTTGGTGAAACCGGTGTCACCGCCGAAATAGACCCGGTGCTCCGGGCCGATCAGCGACCAGCCCGCCCACAGCGTGGTGTTGCGGACCAGCCCGCGCCCCGAGAAATGCCGGGCTTCGGCGCAGGTGATGGTCAGGTCACCGCGGCCGCCCTCGGGATCGGCGATCGAATACGAGCCGCCCCAATCCAATTCGATCACGCGCGCTTCGGGCACACCCCAGTGCCGCAGATGCGCGCCGACGCCCAGGGGCACCACGAACACCGCGCGCTGAGTGGCGACCAGGGTGGAGATGGTATCGGCGTCGAGGTGGTCGTAGTGATCGTGGGAGATCACCACCGCGTCCACCTGCGGCAGGTCCACCAGCTCCACCGGGACCGGATGGATACGGCTCGGGCCGACCAGCCGCGACGGCGAGACCCGCTCGCTCCACACCGGGTCGGTGAGCACTCGGTACCCGTCGATCTCGACCAGTGCGCTGGCATGCCCGTACCAGGTGACGGCCAGCGCGGCGGCCGCGGTCGGACGTTGCGGTTCGGCCAGTGGCACCGGAGCCTTCGGCCGGCCGGCGCGCAGGGCCGCCACCATCGACAGCAGACCGGCGGGGTTGTCACGGACGACGATCGGCGACGCGGGTTCGGTGTTGTGGAACTGCCGGTCGCGGTAGCTGCGGGCGCCGGTGGCGGTGGGCGCTATCGCCGACACCGAGGCGCCCAGCGCCGCCGGTAACCCGTCCAGGGCGCGCACCACCCAGCCGGCCACCGTCATCCCCGCCAGTCCCGCGAACGCGGCGGCGACGGTCCGGGTCCGCATCAGCGCCCCTGGAATTTCGGGGCCCGCTTCTCCTTGCGGGCCAGGCGGCCTTCTTCGGCATCCGCGCTGCTCCAGGCCGCCTCCAGCGCTTTGTGCTGGATCTGGTTGGCCGCGGCGCGGGTGCCGTCGTCGTTGAGCACGAGTTTCAGATGGCGCAGCGACAGCGGCGCGAGTTCGGCGATGGATTTCGCCCAGGTCTGGGCATCGGCGACGGTGCCGAGCCGGTTGGCGAAACCGAACGCGTAGGCATCGGCGGCCGAGATCGGTTCCGCGCCCAGCAGCAGCGTGCGGGCCGGACCGGCGCCGATCAGCGATACCAGCCGGCGGATGGTCCAGCTGTCCACGGAGATGCCGAGTTTGGCGGCGGGAATCGCCAGGTACGAGTCCGGCGGCAGGACACGCAGATCCGACGCCAGCGCCAGTTGCACCCCGGCCCCCAGAGCGGGCCCGTTGAGGGCCGCGATCACCGGCTGCGGCATCGACTCGATTTCGTGCAGCATATCCAGCAGGGCGTCGAGGAATTCGGTGGAGTACACACCGCCCAGGTCCGCACCGGCGCTGAACACCGGGCCGCGGCCGCTGATGACCACCACCCGGGCGTCCCGCTGCGCCTGGGCCAGCGCGTCGCGAAGCTGTACGACGAGGTCCAGATTCAGTGCGTTACGCCGGTCTTCCCGCTGTAGTTCGATCGTGACGACGTCGCCGTCGCGGCTGACCCCGAGCATGTGTGTCCTTCCCCGCTGAACGAATCCGATACAACAGCCGATAACGATGGGTTACTGCCCACTCTGCCACAGCGGCGGCAACGGCTCGCGTAAGCCGAAGCGGGCGACCCGGGCCCGGAGCCCGGCTCGGCGGGGGTGGGACCTCAGTTCTCCAGGCCGGCCGCGAAGGTCTCGGGATCGGGCCCGATACGGGTCCCCGTGTCGAGTCCGGAGACGGCCGCCATCTGCTCGGCCGACAGTTCGAACCCGAAGACGTCGAAGTTCTCCTCGATCCGCGCGGGGGTCACCGATTTCGGGATCACCACATTGCCCAGCTGCAGATGCCAGCGAATGATCACCTGCGCGGGTGTGCGGTCCACCTCGCCGGCGATCCGGGTGACCACCGGATCGCCGAGCAGCGTGCCCTGCCCCAGCGGGCTCCAGGCCTCGGTGGCGATGGCGTGCTCGGCGTGGTACTCGCGGAGTTCACGCTGGATCAGCCCGGGGTGCAGCTCGATCTGGTTGACCGAGGGGGTCTGCCCGGTTTCGGCGATGACCCGCTCCAGATCGGGCACCCGGAAGTTGGAGACACCGATGGAACGCACCAGTCCGTCGGCTTCGAGCCGCTGGAAGGCGCGGAAGGTGTCGACGAAGCGGTCCGCCGCGGCCGCCGGCCAGTGGATGAGATACAGGTCCAGATACTCCAGCCCCAGCCGCTTCAGGCTCGCGTCGAAGGCGCGCAGAGTGGAGTCGTAGCCCTGATCGGCGTTCCAGAGCTTCGTGGTGACGAAGACCTCGTCGCGGGGCAGCCCGAATTGCCGGATGGCCCGGCCGGTGCCCTCCTCGTTCTGATAGACCGCGGCGGTATCGATACTGCGGTACCCGGCCCGCAGGGCGGCCGTCACCGCATCGACGACCTCTTCGGCCGGAACCTGGAACACCCCGAACCCGAGCTGCGGCATCAAGCTGCCGTCGTTCAGGACGATGGGAGGAACAACACCGGTCTCACGTCTGGTGGTCACTGTTCCGACGGTAGAAGCGGTTCGGCGGCAGGTCAACGAAGACCCGGCTCGTGTTCGCGCCGCGGCGTAGCTCTGAACAACTTGACAGATCGTTGTGTTTTTACAACACTTCATTGTGTGAGCCCAGTGAGACGCGGGGAAACTCTGCCGATATTCAACCGGATCGCCGTACTACGCGCCGAGCACCGGATGTCGCGGGCGGCCCTGGCCGAGGCCGTGAACGTCAACCCGCAGACGATCGGCGCCCTCGAACGCGGCAACCACTACCCGAGCCTGGACCTGGCCCTGCGCATCTGCGAGGTGTTCGGGCTCCCGGTGGAGGCGGTGTTCTCCCGGACCGAGTTCACACCCCTGTCGGCCGAGCTGTACTCCCGTGAGAAAGGACAGCCGTCATGACTGCCGCCACCGAACCCACTTCCCTGCTCGACCGATACCGGGCCTACCGGATCCGGCGCTGGCTCGTCCGGGAGAAGCAGATCGCCGGCATGCTCCCGGGCTGGCGCACCACCCCGCGCCGCAGAATCCTGGTGGGCACCACGGTCGCGGCGCTGGTCCTGACGTTCGGCGCCGGTGTGCTGTGCGCGTTCGGGCTGGAGTGGGCCGCCCTGCTCGGCGGATTCGCCGTACTGGTCTTCCTGCCCTCGTGGACGATGGTGCGAATCGTCGCCGACGCGCAGGACAACGCACCGGCCGATACCCTCGACGAGCTGGAATTCGCCCAGCGCGAGACCGCCCGGTCGCTGGGGCTGACCGTCACCCAGGTCCTGTCGGTGTTCCCGATGATGTACCTCGTATGGAGCGGCGCGCTGTTCCCGGAAGCCGATGCCTCCCGCACCGCCTACGCGGGCGGGGTCATGATCCTGGCGACGCTGCTGGCCGGCGGTTGCGCGCCCGCCATGATCCTGGCCTGGACCGAACGAGATCCCGAACCGGAGAACTGACCCGGGATCAGGCCCGGAATCCTGATCCCGGAACCGATCCCGGCAGGGTGGGCGCGTCCCCGGGTGTCCCCAACCGGCGATATCGGCGGCTTCGGTCGGCTCGCAGCTCGGCAGGCGATCGCCCGGCCAATCCGGCCAGCTCTTCCGCGATCGCCGCCACCATGCGGCGCGCGAAATCGACCGGTTCGTCGGCGGCGTCGGGATATTCGGGAACGATCCGGTCCACGATCCCGTCGGCCAGCAGATCGGCGGACCGGATGCGCTGTGCCGCGGCCAGTTCCGGAGCATGCCCGGTATCCCGGTGCACGATGGCACTGGCACCCTCCGGCGGCAGCGGCGCGAGCCATCCGTGCGTCGCCGCCAGCACCCGGTCGGCGGGTAACAGCGCCAGCGCACCGCCACCGGTTCCCTGGCCGAGCAGCACCGATACCGTGGGAGTATCCAGTGTCACCAGATCGGCCAGGCAGCGGGCGATCTCCGGAGCCAGCCCGCGCTCCTCGGCCTCCTTCGACAGGGCGGCGCCGATCGTATCGATCACCAGCACCAGCGGAAGCCCCAGTTCGGCCGCCAGCTGCATACTGCGGCGGGCCTCCCGCAGCGCGGCGGGCCCCATGGTGTGCTCGGGATCCTGATTGGTGCGATCGTGCCCGAAGACGACACACGGCCAGCCCCGGAACCGGGCCAGCGCCAGCACCGCCGTCCGGTCGGTATCCCCCTGACCGGTGCCGCTGAGCGGGACACGCTGGGTGGCCCGGCGCAGCAGTTCGCGCATCCCCGGGCGATCCGGGCGCCGCGAGATCAGCACCGACTCCCAGGCCGCCGCGGGCGCACCGCGCGCGGCGGCGACCGGGTGCCGGACCGCCGGAGTGTCCGGTATCCGCACCGCCCCGCTGAACACACTCAGGGCACGGTGCGCGATACGCCGGAACACGGTCACATCGACGACCCCGTCGATCACCCCGGTGCGGTACAGGTTCTCCGCGATCTGCACGCCCTCCGGAAACGGCCGTTCGTACAGCGCCTCGTACACCCGGGGCCCGAGGAACCCGATGAGCGCCCCCGGTTCGGCGAAGGTGATGTGCCCGAGCGACCCCCAGGACGCGAACACCCCGCCCATGGTCGGGTTGCGCAGGTACACCACATACGGATGACCGGCGGATTTGTGCGCGGCGACGGCGCCCGCGATCTTCACCATCTGGACGAAGGCGAGCGTGCCCTCCTGCATCCGGGTCCCACCGGAGGTCGGAGACGCGACCAGCGGCAGCCCCGACGCGGTCGCCCGCTCGACAGCCGACACCACCCGTTCGGCCGCGGCGACCCCGATCGACCCGGCCAGGAACGCGAATTCGCACGCGATCACCGCGATACGGCGTCCCCGGAGCAGGCCCTCACCGGTGAGTACCGCCTCATCGGTACCCGCCGCGGCGGCGGCCCCGGACAGCGCCGACCGGTAGCTCTCGGTCCGCGCCACCGGTGGCGGCGCGACGTCCCAGCTCACGAACGTGCCCGGATCGAGCAGCGTATCGAGGAATTCCCGGGCCCCGAGCCGCCCCGAGCCGCGCGTCATCCGGCGACCGCCGGGTCGCCCGGTACCGTCACAGTCCCTACCGGCACGCCGACCAGTATGGCGCGGGCCGGCTCAGTAACCGCGGGTGACCTTCTGCAGCGCATACTCGGTCAGCCGGACGAGAGCTTCCTTGGCCGGTTCCCGGCGCCGCGCGTCGATCGGCATGATCGGCACGTCGGCGGGGACCGCCAGCGCCTGCCGGATGTCCTCGATCGGGTACTGCGGGGCATCGTCGAACTGGTTGAGTGCGACGAGGAACGGCAGGTTACGCGCCTCGAAGTAATCGACGGCGGCGAAGCTGTCCTCCAACCGGCGGGTGTCGATCAGCACCACCGCGCCGATCGCACCGCGGATCAGGTCGTCCCACATGAACCAGAATCGGTACTGACCCGGGGTACCGAAGAGGTAGAGCACCAGATCCTCGGCCAGGCTGATCCGGCCGAAGTCCATCGCCACCGTGGTGGTGGATTTGCTCTCGATACCCGCGAGACTGTCGATCCCGGCGCTGGCGTTTGTCACCAGAGCCTCGGTTCTCAACGGGACGATTTCCGAAACTGCCCCCACCAGCGTCGTTTTGCCCACGCCGAACCCGCCTGCCACCACGATCTTCGCCGAGGTGGGCTTGCTGAGGCGGGTATCGACCTGCGCCGTCGAATCATATACGCCGGAGTCCACTGAGAACCCTTTCGATCAGCTCGCGACGTTCATCGTCGCTGGAATCGTCTTTCAATGTCGCCGAAACGCGGACATGCCCGGCTTCGATCAGGTCCGCTACAAGTACCCGCGCCACCCCGATCGGTATACCCAGTCGAGCCGCTAGTTCGGCGACCGACGGCGACTCCCTGCACAGCTCGACTATCGAGTTTTCGATATTGCTCAGTTCGTACTGGCGTTCGAGCGATATGGGATGGGACGCGACGAGAGCCTCGAGCGCCAACTCGACCTTGGGTCTGGTCCGACCGGCAGTCAGTGAGTACGGGCGCACGAGACTGGGCTCGGAGCCTCCCACGCGGTGATCCTCTATGTCCATCCCACCATCAGGAACCCATTGTGACGCGCGGAGTGGCCTGAACTGTCTGGCCTACGCGTTCGACCAACAACGCCATCTCGTATCCGACCTGTCCGATATCGCAGGACGTATTGGTCAGAACCGCGAGATATGACCCGTCGCCCACCGCCATCAGCAGCAGGTAGCCGTGCTCCATCTCGACGACGGACTGCAGTACCGTGCCGCCTTCGAACAGATTGGACACACCCACCGAGAGACTGGCCAGACCGGCCGTGACAGCGGAGAGCTGTTCGGCGCGATCGACCGGTAGCTGGGCACTCGCCGCCATCAGCAGGCCGTCGGCCGAAACCAGAACGGCATGGGCCACGCCAGGAACCTCGCCTGCGAAGTTCGAAACCAGCCAATCCAACTGACGGTTCGTACCACCTAGTTCGGGGTTCATCGGTCTCCTTTGTCTCCGGTTAGGTTCATTGCTCTCATTGCACGGCCATCCCGAACACCTTGCTGGTGCCGACTCAAACTAGACCGGATCGTGTCGGGATTGCGACTCGGCGTACGCTCCTGGGCCCCGTTGACGGCGCCCGGGACCAACCGGCCGCCCGGATTACGCTGCGGCAAACCGGCCGCGGTACGGGTCTCGGGCTCGGCCTCGCTGGCCCGGCGGGCCGCCGTCCAGCCCTCGTCACCGGGAGAGTCGAAGGATGCCGCGGCCTGGGAGCGATCGGTATCCGAATCCGACAGCCAGGCCGACATCATCTCGGCGAAGATGGGCGTTCCACCCATGATGCTGTCGGGTTCCTCGGCCGGTTGCAGCCGGGTCTGGAAGAACGAGGCGGCCTTCGCCGGATTCGACTTGTAGCTGTGCCGGCCCGGCTCCCGCGGGGACGCGGTGTCCTTCCCGGTCTCGGCTTCCCGGGGTAGAGCCACCCCGGGCGGATTGTCGAATCGTTCGGCCGTATATCCACCCGGCTCACGCTGCGGCAGACCACCGGGTTCGGCCGGACGCCGGCGCGGAGCCGCGTCCCGCTGCGGCAGACCACCGGTGGATTCCCGGGTGGGCAGACCGTTCTCGACCGGCGCGCCACGCTGCGGCAGACCGCTCGAATCACGCTGCGGCAGGCCGCTGGAATCCCGCTGCGGCAGGCCGCTCGAATCACGCTGCGGCAGGCCGCCACCGGGGGCCGGACGCCGGGGCACGCCGTTACCGGGGGTATCGCGCCGGGAGGGCAGGCCCCCCGAGGGATCGCGGTGGGCGGGCAATTCACCGGAGGACTCCCGGGCGGGCAGACCGTTGGGCCCGGGTTCCCGCCGAGTCGGCAGACCACCGGACGCGGTATCGGCCGCGGGCCGCGGATCCTGATCACGCCGGGGCGGTTCGGCCGGAGCCGACCCACGCTGCGGCAGACCGGAACCGCCCGCATCGCGGGTGGGCGCACCGTTCGCACCCGGAGCCCGCTGCGGCAGGCCGCTCGAATCACGCTGCGGCAGGCCGCTCGAATCACGCTGCGGCAGACCACCGGAGCCACGCTGCGGCAGACCGCTCGGACCCGGCTGGCCCGGTTGACGCGACGGCAGCGGCCCGGCCGGACGCGGCGGCGCCGCGGCGGTATCGGACGGGGACTCGACAGGGCGCTCGGTCTCCGGTCGCGCCGGAGGGGCCTGCCGGTTCGCCGGCGCACCGTTCACACCCGGCTGCCGTTGCGGCAGCCCACCCGAACCCGGCGCGGCCGCGCCGCCGGCGCCCGGCTGCCGCTGCGGCAACCCGCCGGAGCCGGTCGAGGTCTCCCGGGGCGGGGGGCCACCGGCGGACGAATCGCCCGGAGTGCGTGGCGGGAGGGTCGGGGTGGCGCCGGTGCCACCCGGACCCACATTGCGTTTCGGCAGATTGGCGGCGGCCAGTTTGCCGCGCTGCGGAGCGCTACCCGCGCTCGCCTGCCGGAGACTGGTGACCCCTTCGTTCTGGGCCGTTCCAGCGGGCATCGCGTTACCGGGCTGCCGCTGCGGCAGTCCACCCGGACCCGTCGGCGCGGGGCCGGCCGGGCGCTCCGGCGGCTTGGGACGTTCGACCGCGGGCAGCGGGCCGCTCATCCCGGGGTCGACGGTGACCATCATGTTCCCGGCCGCGGTGCGGCTGATCCCACGGGTCTGCATCGAACCACCGGCGTTGCGCAGCGCGGCGGCCGCGGCCTCGTCCGGCGACTCCTCCTTCGCCTTCTTACCGGTATCGGCCGGCACCAGCGGCTGCGGCCCCGAACCGGTGGCCAGCGGCAGGATCTGGGTCTCGCCCGCCACGATCAGGCTCATCGGCACGTGCACGGTGACCGTGACGCCGGGATCGCGCGCGGTATCGAAGGTCGGGCGCAGCCGTACGTTCAGGCCGTGCCGTTCCGCGAGGCGGCCCACCACGAACAGACCCATATGACGCGCGGTATCGGGACCGGGCTCGGCGGTGCTCTCCAGACGGCGGTTGATCTCGGCCATCTCGCTGGGCGGCATACCGATACCGCGGTCGGCGACCTCGATCAGCAGACCCTGATCGTGCGCCTGCGCGAAGGTGAACTTCACATCCGTTTCCGGCGGAGAGGCACGCAGGGCGTTGTCCAGCAGCTCGGCGAACAGATGCGCCATATCGGAGGCGGCCGGTTCGATCAGCGCACCACGCGGGGTGGCGCCCAGCTTGACGCGCTCGTAGTCCTCGACCTCGGAGATCGCGGCGCGGAGGACGTCGGCGATCTCGACGGGGGCGGATTTGGCACGGCGCTGTTTGGTACCGGCCAGAATCAGCAGGTTGTCGCCGTTACGGCGCATACGCGCGGCGAGGTGGTCCAGCCGGAAGAGGTTCTCCAGCAGGCGCGGATCCTTCTCGTCGTACTCCATCGCCTCGATGAGGCTGAGCTGATGGTCGACGAGCGATTTACTGCGCCGGGCCAAGGTCTCGAACATATCGTTGACCTGGGAACGCATCTGCGCCTGATCACTGGCCAGGCGGAGCGCCTGACCGTGGATATCGTCGATGGCGCGGGCCAGCTGGCCGATCTCCTCCTCCGAGCGGATCGGCATCGGCTCCAGCGGGACCTCTTCGGGCGAGGCTCCGGTACGCAGCTGCGCGACCTCGTCGGGCAGATCGCTCTCGGCCACGCGCAGCGCGGCCAGGCGCAAGCGGTGCAGCGGCACGATCATCGACCGCGCCACGAATACCGCCAGCAGCAGCGCCGCGAGAATCGTCAGCAGCACGACGATCGAATAGACCACCGCGTCGGACAGCGCCTTGTCGGCCAGGCCGCGCACGCCGTCGTCGATCGCGCCGGTGGCCTCGCTGATCAGTTTGTCGGTGGTGGCGGTGCTGTCCAGCAGCGACTGCCGGGCCTCGCCCAGCGGCAGGCGGCCGGCCTGCGCCTCCGGGGTCTGCAGCAGACCCGCGCGGTAGTCGATGCCCTGGCGCAGCACCGTGATATCCGGATCCTCGGCGTTGTAGCGCTGGCTGAGGATGTTCAGCTGCTGACGTTCGGTATTGGTCGCGGTCAGGTAGGCCTGCTCGCCGGTCTCCTGGTTGCGCAGCAATTCGGCGGCCGCGGTGATCTCACCGACCATGGTGGCCCGCAGGTTCAGCGCGTCCGCCAGACGCAGCTTGTCCGGGTCGATGGACGAATCGCTGACCTCGCCGAGGATGGACTCCACCGCGCGGACACCGGCGTTACGCGCCGAGTCGAGGACGGCCACCGCCTCGTCCGGCGGCAGGTTCGACGGCGCCGTGCCCCCGGAACGTACGCCCTTGGCCTGATCGATCATCTCCGACAGCGCCTGATGGGCGGCGGGGACGTCGTCGAGGTCGCCGAGCGCGGACTCGGCCGCCGCGAGGGTGGCGTCGAGGGTCTTCAGGTTGTCCTCGGTGACCAGCGACCGGCCCGGAGCGATGGAGATGGCCTGGGAGCCGGCGACCGTCGAGGTGGCCGAACTCAGATCGATGACGGCGGGGACGAGACTGACGTTCTCGGAGGCCGAGCCCAGCCGGTTCGCCTCGCTCCACTCCGCCGATATCCTGGACACGCCGAGCCCGACCGCAACCGCCAACGGCACGGCCAGCACGGCCGTAACCTTCCAGCGAAGGTCCCAGTTACTCAGCGCCCAGCGCTTCGTGCCGGACCTAGCGGCGTCACGCATTCCCACTCACTTTCCAACCTGGCCCCAGCCATGCACCATCAGCGAAACTCCACACTCGCATGGTGGCTCGACGGGTGGAGCTGCCCGTGGGTCGCGGCTGGCCGAGAAATTGCGTCTACGACGGACCGAATTTGTGTCATCAGATTCTAACGGATCAATAACTTCTTGGTGTACTCAGCCCGGGTTCGCGCACATTGACCAGCCGGTTACAGGCATAAGCCATGGTCGCGACACCCGACTGGGGGTCGCGTGAAGTCTGCCACAATCGTGCTGATCTATCGAGGCGAGGATTGCGGCGAGCTAGGGAGCACGGGTGAACGCGAGGAACGAGTATCGACCGGTCTATCAGACCAGCCTGGTCGATCCGGCCGAGTTCTGGTCCCGCGCGGCATCCGCCATCGACTGGGATATACCCCCCGAGAAGGCAATCGACACCGATCGCAAGACATCACGCTGGTTTCCCGACGCCCGGCTCAATACCTGCTACAACGCCCTGGACCGCCATGTGGCGGCCGGACTGGCCGAGCAACCGGCGCTGATCTACGAATCCGTGATGACCACCGGCAGCCGGATCTACAGCTATGCCGAATTGCTCTTCGAGGTGGCCCGGTGCGCCGGGGCGATGCGAGATCTCGGCGTGACCGCCGGTGACCGGGTGGTGATCTACCTGCCGATGATTCCCGAGGCCGTGGTCGCGATGCTGGCCTGCGCCCGGATCGGGGCGGTGCACTCGGTGGTGTTCGGCGGTTTCGCCGCACCCGAACTCGCCGCCCGTATCGACGACGCCGAGCCGGTGCTGATCGTGACCGCCTCCGGTGGGCTGGAGCCCGGTCGCACGATCGAATACCCGCCGATCGTGCGGCGGGCGCTCACGCTGACCGAAACCCACGCACCCCGCGCGGTCCTGGTGAAACACCGCCCGGGATTCGCCGCGGCCGAACCCGGGCCCGCCACCGACGGGGCCGTGCGCTGGCTGGACTGGGACCTGGTCATGGCCGGCGCCGACGAGGCCGCGCCCGTCTCGGTCGCCGCCACCGACCCGCTGTACGTGCTCTACACCTCGGGCACCACGGGCAAACCGAAGGGCGTGGTCCGCGACAACGGCGGGCATGCGGTCGCACTCGCCTGGTCCATGCGCAACATCTACGACGTCGGGCCCGGCCGGGTCATCTGGGCCGCCTCCGATGTGGGCTGGGTGGTCGGCCACTCCTATATCGTCTACGCGCCGCTGCTGGCAGGTGCCACCACCCTGCTCTACGAAGGCAAACCGGTCGGCACCCCCGATGCCGGCGCCTTCTGGCGGGTTATCGCGAAGCATCAGGTGAATGCCCTGTTCACCGCCCCCACCGCGCTCCGGGCCATCCGCCGTGCCGACCCGTCCGCGGTCATGGCCCGCGAACACGATCTCACCTCGCTGCGGGCGCTCTTCTGCGCCGGCGAACGGCTCGATCCGGCCACCTACCACTGGGCGGCGGAAACCCTGCTGGACGGCCGCGACGACTGCCCCGTGGTCGACCACTGGTGGCAGACCGAGACGGGCTGGCCGATCTGCGCCAACCCGCTCGGACTCCAGCGGCTGCCGATCAAACCCGGATCGGCGTCGGTCCCGGTGCCGGGTTACCGGCTGCGCGTACTGGATTCCTCCGGCAACCCGGTGGCGGCCGGTACCGAGGGCACGATCGTCATCGGCCTCCCCCTGCCGCCCGGCGCGCTCACCGGACTATGGCACGACGAAGAACGGTACAAACGTTCCTATCTTTCGGCCTATCCCGGCCATTTCCTCACCGGCGACTCCGGCTATTTCGACGAGGACGGTTACCTTTTCGTCCTCGGACGCAGCGACGACGTGATCAATATGGCCGGACACCGCCTTTCCGCGGGCAGTATCGAAGCCGCCGTCGCCGGACACGAAGCCGTCGCCGAATGCGCCGTGATCGGACTTCCCGATGAGCTCAAAGGACAACGGCCCATCGCTTACGTCGTACTCAAATCCGACGCAGTGATCGATATCGAAACTCTGCGTGAGGAATTGAGCGAACGGGTCCGCACCCAGATCGGCCCGATCGCCGGACTCCACGACGCGGTGGTGGTTCCGGCCCTGCCCAAAACCCGTTCCGGCAAGATTCTGAGAAAGACCCTCCGGCAGATGACCGCGGGCGAAAACATCGAAACTCCCTCCACCATCGAAGATCCCACCGTTCTCGACCTACTCGCCCGGATCGTCCGGCGCCCGCAAGACACAAACTCCTCTTAAGAAAACCTCAGAGATCGGCCAACCCCGGCCAATACGGTCTGAGGAGTCCGCGAGCCGAGCACGGCTCGACACGACACGTAGGAGGCAGTAACCCCCATGGCACTCTCCACGACCCGCAAGCGCGGCACCTTCGGCCTCACCGCCCTCACCCTCGGCGCGGCGGCCGCGGCATTCCTCAGCCCCGCCGTCGCCTCGGCGGGCCCACTGGAAATGGCCGAACCGCTGCTGACCAGCGAATGCTCCTTCGCCCAGGTCGACGCCGCCCTCCACGACCAGGCCCCCGAACTCGCCGCGATGCTGGACAACAACCCCGACCTCAAGTCCCAGCTGCAGACGAAGTTCGACCAGCCGGTCGAACAGCGCCGCGCCGAACTGCAGCAGTACATCGAACAGAACCCGCAGGCCGCCCAGCAGGCCCAGGACGACCCCCGGTCCCAGCAACTGCGAGCCACCCTCCAAGGCGTAGCCGACACCTGCCAGAGCTATTAATTTTGGAGCTGTAATTTTGGAGCAGCTCCGCTGCTCGAGGTTCGGCCCTCCTGAGCGTCGGCTGTCAGCGCTCGAGACTCGTGGCTTCGCCACATGCGCTTCGAGCACTGACAGCCGACGCGGGCCGAACCAGGGCCTCGCGGGGCGAGGCGGGCGGGGGGACTTCGCGACGGAAGGCGAACTGTGGACGTCGAGCTGATCGGTGCGGGCCGGGCACGGGGAGGCTCGGCGCATCCCATCGGCGCCGAGTTCAGCGAGGCCATCAATGGGTTTCGGGCCGTCCCGTGTTTCAGCCCTCGAAGCGAGGCGGCGAAGCCGCGAGTCTCGAGGGCTGAAACACGGGACACAAGGGGCCCGAAACCCCGCGGCGCCGCAGGCGCCGCCAATAAACCCTGCAGAATGAAGTTGTGAGCGATCGGAACTCCAAGCCCGCCGTGCTCGTGGTCGACGACGACGAGGATGTTCTCGCGTCCGTCGAGCGGGGGTTGCGGTTGTCCGGGTTCGAGGTGAGCATCGCGCGGGACGGGGCCGCCGCGCTGCGCGCGGTGTCCGAGCGGGCTCCCGACGCGATCGTGCTGGATATGAACATGCCGGTGCTCGACGGGGCGGGTGTGGTGACCGCGCTGCGGGCCATGGGCAACGAGGTGCCGATCTGTGTGTTGAGCGCGCGTAGCTCGGTGGGTGACCGGATCGCGGGGCTGGAGTCGGGGGCCGACGACTACCTGGTCAAACCGTTCGTGCTGGCCGAGCTGGTGGCCCGGATCAAGGCGCTGCTGCGGCGGCGCACCGATACCGCGCCGGCGGAGGCGCCGGACACCATCACCGTGGGGCCGCTGCAGGTGGATACCGCGGGGTACCGGGCGCTGGTGAACGGGCAGGAGATCGAGCTGACCAAACGGGAGTTCGAACTGCTGTCGACGCTGGCTCGTAACGCGGGGGTGGTGTTGAGCCGGGAGCGCCTGCTGGAGCTGGTGTGGGGCTACGACTTCGCCGCCGATACCAATGTGGTGGACGTTTTCGTCGGCTATCTGCGCCGGAAGCTGGAATCCGACGGTACGCCGCGGCTGCTGCACACCATTCGCGGTGTGGGGTTCGTGCTGCGGGAAACGAAGTGAGCGACGGGAACCCCCGCAGGCGCCGCCGGTCCTATTCGCTGCGGACCCGGGTCGCGGGGGCGGCCGCGGCGGGGGCCGTACTCATCGTCGCGCTGGTGAGCGCGATCGCGGTACCGGCGATCGAACGCAACAATCAGCAGCAGACCGATCAGCAGCTGCGGATCGCGTCGCGGCTGGTGGTGATCGATCCGGTGATCGCGGTGGGGGTGGTGAACCTGGTGGGCCCGGACCGGGATATGGCGCTGACGGTCCGCAACGACGGCGCGGTGGTCGCCTCCAGTTCCACCCGGTTGCCGGAGCTGGAGCCGGGGTCGCGGACTGTCGATGTGGACGGAACACCGTATCGGGTGCTCACGACCACGGAGAACCAGCCCGCGGGCCGGACGGTATCGCTGGGTATCCCGGCCACCGAGGCGGCGGAGGCGACGGCCGATCAGCAGCGGTGGGTCCTGGTCGGCGGACTGCTGGCGATCGCGGCGTCGGCGGGGCTGGGCTGGCTTTTCGGGGGCCGGGCGGTCCGGCCGATCATGGTGCTCACCCGGCAGGTCGGGGCTCGCACCGGGTATCGCGACGCGACTCCGGAGCCCGTGGACAGTTCCGGTGTGCTGGAGGCCGAGCAGCTGGCCGAAGCGGTGAACACCATGCTGGGCCGGGTCGATCAGGCCCAGGCCGATACCGCGGCCGCGCTGGAGACGGCCCGCGATTTCGCCGCTGTGTCCGCGCATGAATTGCGCACCCCGCTCACCGCCATGCGCACCGATCTGGAAGTGCTGGCGACCCTCGACCTGGACGAGTCGCAGCGCACCGAGATCCTGGCCGATCTGCAGCGCAGTCAGGGCCGGGTGGAGACCACCCTGGCCGCGCTGGAACGCCTGGCCTCCGGGGACCTGACCTCCGAACGCGACCATATCGACACCGATATCGCCGAACTGTGCGATCAGGCCGCCCACGACGCGATGCGCCACTATCCGGGACTCGCGGTCCGTATCGATACCGACGCCGAGCTGGTGACCCGGGGTCTGCCCGCGGGCCTGCGCCTGGCCGTGGACAACGCGATGAAGAATTCGGTGAAACACGGCGGCGCCACCGAGATCGTGCTGTCGGCGCACCGCCACCCCGACGGCACCATCGTCGTCTCGGTCGACGACAACGGCCGCGGCCTGCCGGTCGAGGAGCGGGAATCGGTTTTCGCCCGGTTCGCCCGCGGCAGCAATGCCCGCAAGGGCGGTTCGGGCCTGGGTCTGGCGCTGGTGGCGCAGCAGGCGCAGCTGCACGGGGGCCGGGCCTATTTCGACGACGGCGTGCTCGGCGGAGTCCGGCTGGTATTGCTGCTACCGCAGCGGCGGGGCTGATCGTCTTCTGTTCTCCGGGCCGCGCGGAAAACAGAACACCCCCGCGATTTCCGCGGGGGTGTTCTGTTCGGCCGGGTGTTACTTCACGCCGAGCAGATCGATCACGAAGACGAGGGCCTTTCCGGACAGCTGGTGCCCGCCGCCCGCGGGACCGTAGGCCAGTTCCGGCGGGACCGTGAGCTGCCGGCGCCCACCGACCTTCATTCCCGGAATACCTTCCTGCCAGCCCTGGATCAGGCGGTTCAGCGGGAAGGTGATCGATTCACCGCGATTCCACGACGAATCGAATTCCGCGCCGGTATCGAACTCCACACCGACGTAGTGCACTTCGACGGTCCCGCCGGGTACCGCTTCCGGCCCGTCACCGACGGTGATGTCCTTGATGGCCAGTTCGGTGGGCGCGGGGCCCTCCTGGAATTCGATCTCCGGTTTGCTCATGCCTTGAATCCCCTTCGATTCAATCGGTGTCAGCGGTTGGTGATTTCCGCGTAGTCCCGTGCACCATAGCCGGTGTAGATCTGCCGCGGACGGCCGATCTTGATGGCCTCGCTGTGCATTTCCCGCCAGTGCGCGATCCAGCCGGGGAGCCGGCCCATGGCGAACAGCACGGTGAACATACGGGTCGGGAAGCCCATCGCCTTGTAGATGACGCCGGTGTAGAAGTCGACGTTCGGGTAGAGCTTGCGCTCGACGAAGTAATCGTCGGTGAGCGCGGCTTCTTCGAGCGCCTGGGCGATATCGAACAGCGGATCGCTGCCGAGCTTGCTCAGGATGGTGTCGGCGTGCTTCTTGGCGATGGCGGCGCGCGGGTCGTAGTTGCGGTAGACGCGGTGCCCGAAGCCCATCAGCTTCACGCCGTCTTCCTTGTTCTTGACCTTGCGGATGAACTCTTTGACATCCCCACCGGCGGCGAGGATGCTGTCGAGCATTTCCAGCACCGCCTGGTTGGCGCCACCGTGCAGCGGGCCCCACAGGGCGTTGATACCGCCGGAGACCGAAGTGAACAGGTTGGCGTCGGAGGAGCCGACGAGCCGCACGGTGGAGGTGGAGCAGTTCTGCTCGTGATCGGCGTGCAGGATGAGCAGCATATCCAGCGCGGACGCGATCTCCGGGTCCACCTGGTAGGGCTCGGCGGGGAATCCGAAGGTCATCCGCAGGAAGTTCTCCACCAGCGACAGCGAGTTGTCGGGGTAGAGGAACGGCTGGCCGACCGACTTCTTGTACGAATAGGCGGCGATCGTGGGCAGTTTGGCCAGCAGCCGGATGGTGGAGAGTTCGACCTGCTCGGGGTCGCGCGGGTCCAGGGAGTCCTGGTAGTAGGCCGACAGCGCGTTCACCGCGGAGGAGAGCACCGGCATCGGGTGGGCGTTGCGGGGGAAGCCGTCGAAGAAGCGCTTCAGATCCTCGTGCAGCAGGGTGTGCCGGCGGATCTTGTCGGTGAAGTCCTCGAGCTGATCCTGCGTGGGTAGCTCGCCGTAGATGAGGAGATAGCTGACCTCGATGAAGGTCGAATTATCGGCCAGCTGCTCGATCGGATATCCGCGGTAGCGCAGAATGCCCTGTTCACCGTCGATATAGGTGATCGCCGATTTGGTGGACGCGGTGTTGACGAAACCCGGGTCATAGGTCGTATATCCCGTGCTCGCCAGCAGCTTGCCGAGATCGATACCGTCGTTTCCTTCGGCGGCCTCGGCGATCGTCATGGGGTATTCGCCACCCGGATAGGTGAGAACC
Source organism: Nocardia sp. NPDC049935 (assembly GCF_055586645.1). Lineage (NCBI taxonomy): Bacteria > Bacillati > Actinomycetota > Actinomycetes > Mycobacteriales > Nocardiaceae > Nocardia > Nocardia sp. NPDC049935. Next base: position 520,344 of record NZ_JBVJHV010000005.1, read on the forward strand.
GGTTTGGCGTCATTGATGTGATTCTCGGGCACGGAAGGTTCCCTCTCAGGCTTATGACCATCGGCATCGCATGCGGTCGGCACACGGTGCGTTACCGGTAGACGCTAGACCTTGCTCCGGCGGGACCGGCGGGGAGGGTACCCGCGCGTCGATCTCACAATCGGTGCGCGAACGCGTGAGATTCGCCTGGTCTGGCACCCTCTGTTACGGCCGTGACCGGCCGAATCGGCCGAGCGGGCCGGACCCGGAGGGCGGAGTCCGGCAGGGTTCGGGCCACATCGGTGCACCGCTCGCGCGGCCGCGTAGGCAAACGTACCCATGTCACATCCGCCGAAACCGTGCCGAATGTCACCTCCGTGGCACGCCGGGCGGCCACCACCAGGGATGGGGAGGCGGCCGCCGGGTTCACGGCTGCAGCCGCACCACCGTCATCTCCTGCTCGGCGATCCGCACCACGATCCGGTTGTGCAGACGACCCCGCCGGCCCTGCCAGAACTCCACCTCACCGGGCCGCAGCAGATACCCGCCCCAGTGCGGGGGTACCGGGATCTCGGCCGCCCCCGCGAATCGCGCGGTGGTCCGCATCAACTGCCGGTCGAGTTCGTCACGGGAGCCGATCGGCCGGGATTGCGCCGACGCCCACGCGCCGAGCTGGGATTCCCGGGGGCGCGATCGCCAGTACATCTCGGTGACCGCGGCCGCGACCCGTTCGACCCGGCCGCGCACATGCACCTGCCGGGCGAGATGGGTCCACAGGAAGGTCGCCGAGGCGTACGGGGACCCGGCCAGTTGCTCCCCCTTGGCCGAGTCGTAGTTGGTGTAGAAGACGACACCCTCGGGCGAGAGGCCTTTACACAGCACCGTGCGCGTCACCGGACGGGTGTCGGGGCCCGTGGAATCGAGGGTGGCGAGCACCATCGCGTTGGGTTCGGCGACCCCGGCCGCGGTGGCCTGTTCCATCCATTGCCGCAGCAAGGGCTCCCAGCCGCCGGCCACCGAATTCTCGTCGAGCTCGCTGTCGTGCACGACCTGCCGCGCCCCCGGATCCCCCGGGCCCGGATGCCTCGCACCGTATTCGGCCCGCATGGCCGCGAGATCGGCCCGGGTTTCCTCCACCTCAGCCATGGGCCAGACGTTACTCCTGAGTAGGAAAGCGCTAGAGTTCTGTTGAAAGGAGAGTCGCGTATGACCACCAATTCCGCGGTTTCGGGGGCCGGCGGGGTCCCGGAGGATTTCGTCAGCGGCCTCGAGGGGGTGGTCGCGTTCACCACCGATATCGCCGAACCGGACAAGGACGGCGGCGCCCTGCGCTATCGCGGCGTCGATATCGAAGACCTGGTCCGCAACCGGGTCACCTTCGGTGACGTCTGGGCCCTGCTGGTCGACGGCGAGTTCGGCCACGGCCTGCCCCCGGCCGAACCCTTCCCGCTGCCCGTGCACACCGGCGACGTCCGGGTCGACGTGCAGGCGGGTCTGGCCATGCTCGCGCCCATCTGGGGCTACCAGCCGCTGCTGGATATCGATGCGGCCACGGCCCGGGAGAACCTGGCCCGCGCCTCGGTGATGGCCCTGTCCTATGTGGCCCAGTCGGCTCGCGGCATCTACCAGCCCGCGGTCCCGCAGCGCCGGATCGACGAGTGCACCACTGTCACCGAACGCTTCATGACCCGGTGGAAGGGCGATCCGGACCCGCGCCATACCGAGGCCATCGACGCCTACTGGGTGTCGGCGGCCGAGCACGGTATGAACGCCTCCACCTTCACTGCCCGCGTCATCGCCTCCACCGGCGCCGATGTGGCGGCCGCGCTCTCCGGCGCGATCGGCGCGATGTCGGGCCCGCTGCACGGCGGCGCCCCGGCCCGGGTGCTCCCCATGATCGAACAGGTCGAACGCAGCGGCGACGCCCGGGCGCTGGTCAAGGGAATCCTGGACCGCAAGGAGAAGCTCATGGGCTTCGGCCACCGGGTCTACCGGGCCGAGGATCCGCGGGCCCGGGTCCTGCGCGATACCGCGCGCCGCCTGGCCGCCCCGCGTTTCGAGGTGGCCGCGGCCCTGGAGCAGGCGGCCCTGGCCGAACTGCGCGAACGCCGCCCCGATCGCGCCATCGAGACCAATGTGGAGTTCTGGGCCGCGGTGATCCTGGACTTCGCCGAGGTACCCGCCCATATGATGCCCGCGATGTTCACCTGCGGCCGTACCGCGGGCTGGTGCGCGCACATCATGGAGCAGAAGAATCTGGGCAAACTGGTCCGTCCGGCCGCCATCTACACCGGCCCCGGCCCCCGCACTCCGCAGGAGGTCACGGGCTGGAGCGAGGTGGCCGTCTGATCAGCGCGTCCTCGGCGCGTCCGGTTCGGCCTCCCAATCCACGGCCACCGACTCCCCCGCGTCGACCGTGAAGAACGCGACTTCCAGCCGGGCCCCCAGGTCCAGCAGCCCGATCGCGGACAGCGGCACCGGCTGCACCACCCGGACCCGCCAGGCGCCGGGTTCGTCCCAGGTTCGCAGTTCCAGGTCCAGTCGCATCACCGGGTCGTCGCATCCGCAGTAGTCGGCCGCCACCGGGGTGACCGCCAGGACCGTACCGGTCGCCCGCCGCCCCTCGGCCAGGATCTTGGCGAGCCCGGCGCGGCCGGGATCGGTGTCGCCGGGCAGGTACAGCACCATCCGGTCCCGGTCGCGGGGGTCGATCCGGCAGCACACCAGGTCGCCGGGGCGCATCCGGTCCAGTTCGGCGCCGGATACCCGCTGACGGACCTGGGCCTCGTAGGGGGCCGTTCCGGGCACCCGCACCCGTACCCGGAAGGTGTAGCCGGGTTCGCGTTTGCGGGTGCGCGCCGCGAGGACCGTCGCCGAGCCGACGGTGCCGTAGGTGAGCAGATCACGGCGTTCCGCGCCCGTCGGCGCTTCCCCGCGACGCCGGAAGCGCCGCGGCAGCAGGTCGCGTGCCCGCCGGGAACGGGCGGGTAGGGCGGGGCCTTCACCCGCACCACTCCCGCCGTTTTCCTCGAATCCACCGCCGGCAGCGCCCCGTGACGACCGCATGCTCATACCCGGTCACGTTAGCCGGAGTGTGTTACGGGGCACAGCAGCCGCGCGGCTACGCTGTTCGCCATGACCAGTGCGTTCCCGACCATCCCCGATGACCTCAAGCCCGCCGACGGTCGTTTCGGTTGCGGCCCGTCCAAGGTACGCCCGGAGCAGCTGCAGTCCCTGGTGGAAGTGGGTGCCTCCGTTTTCGGCACCAGCCACCGGCAGAAACCGGTCAAGGATGTCGTGGCCCGGGTCCGGTCCGGGCTGCGCGACCTGTTCTCGCTGCCCGACGGCTACGAGGTGGTCCTCGGCAACGGCGGCACCACCGCCTTCTGGGATGCCGCCGCGTTCGGCCTGGTCCGCGAGCGCTCCCTGCACCTGACCTACGGCGAGTTCAGCTCGAAATTCGCCAGTGTCACCAAGAAGAACCCCTTCCTCGGCGATCCGATCGTGGTGTCGGCCGATCCGGGCAGCGCGCCGGAGCCGGTCGCCGACCCCGCCGCCGACCTGATCGGCTGGGCGCACAACGAGACCTCCACCGGCGTCTCGGTGCCGGTGCAGCGGCCCGCGGGCTCCGGTGACGCGCTCATCGCCATCGACGCCACCTCCGGCGCGGGCGGGCTGCCGGTGACCATCACCGATGCCGATGTCTACTACTTCGCCCCGCAGAAATGCTTCGCGGCCGACGGCGGGCTGTGGATCGCGCTGATGAGCCCGGCCGCGCTGGCCCGCGTCGAGGAGATCAAGGAGTCCGGCCGCTGGACCCCGGACTTCCTGTCGCTGCCCATCGCGGTGGAGAACAGCCTCAAGGATCAGACCTACAACACCCCGGCGCTCGCGACGCTGCTGCTGTTCGCCGATCAGATCGACTGGCTCAACCGCAACGGCGGTCTGGACTGGGCCGTGAAGCGGACGCTGGATTCCTCGTCGCGGCTGTACTCCTGGGCCGAGGCCAGCGAGTTCGCCACTCCGTTCGTCGCCGATCCGGCGCATCGCTCGCAGGTGGTCGGCACCATCGACTTCGCCGAATCGGTCGACGCCGCCGCGGTGGCCAAGACGCTGCGGGCCAACGGCATCGTCGATACCGAGCCCTATCGCAAGCTGGGACGCAACCAGCTGCGCGTGGGTATGTTCCCCGCCATCGACCCCGAGGACGTCTCGCAGCTCACCCGCAGCATCGACTGGGTGGTCCAGAATCTGGGCTGATCCGAGATCACCTGCGAATTCGGGCCCGTCGCGCGTGTTGCGCGGCGGGCCCGTTCGTGTTCACCCCGCTGTCCCCGGAAACGACTTGATACACAAGGGAATAGAGCAGATTAGCGGTAGGTGACGGCTACGGGGTAGATTTCGGTGCCGCGTGTCTTGCCGCACGAATCCCAGAAGTGCACTACTGTTCCAGAACGTGGGCGGTATCGCGAGCGACGCGATAAGGAGGTTACGGTGCGTGAACTTCGAGTGATCGGGGTGACGCCCGACTCCGCCCACATTGTGTGCGTCGACACCGAAAGTGGTCAGAAATTCCGGCTTCCCGCCGATGACAAACTCCGCGCCGCGGCCCGCGGCGATCTTGCCCGATTCGGCCAGATAGAGATCGAAATGGAAGCGACTATGCGTCCTCGCGATATCCAGGCTCGAATCAGGGCCGGTGCGTCCGTAGAACAGGTGACCCAGGAATCCGGGATGCCGACCAGCCGCGTCGAGCGGTTCGCCTATCCCGTTCTGCTGGAACGGGCCCGCGCGGCCGAACTGGCGCAGAAGGCCCACCCCATCAGGCCCGACGGTCCGGCCGTGGAGATCCTGATCGATGTGGTGACCGCCGCGTTCAGCGCCCGCGGGCACACACTCGACAACGCGGAATGGGACGCCTGGAAGGACGAGAAGGGCTTCTGGGTCGCCCAGTTGCAGTGGCAGAACGGCCGATCCGAGATCGCCGCGCACTGGCGCTACCAGCCGGACTCGCATGGCGGTACCGTTTCCCCGCTCGACGATCCGGCCACCGATCTCATCGACCCCGATTTCGGCCGGGCCCTGCGCGGGCTGGCCTCGATCCTGCCGGTCGAAGCCGAAGCTCCCGCCGCCCCCGAACCGGTGGCCGAACCACGCCGCGAACCGGCCCGGCCGGCCGCGATGGACGAGTTCTACGAGCAGCGCGCGGTCGCCGCGGGCGGTACCACGCCGCTGCCCGCCGCGGCGCCGATCTCCCCCGGCGGTAGCCGGCCGGGTGGCGCGCCCGCGCTGCCCGCCGCCACGTCGGGCGCTCCGGCCGAGACCCAGCGTCCGCCGGCCGAGCCTTATCGGCCTCCCGCCGAACCCTATCGGCCTCCCGCCGAGACCTATCGTCCGCCGGCCGAAACGTACGCGGTCCCGGTGGAACCGCCGCACCAGCCGGTGGCCCGCCCCGCGGCCTCCGCGCCCGCGACACCGGCCCCGCCCGAGCAGCCGGCTCCTGCCCCACCGCCGCCCGCCCCGGTCGACCACACGCCGGCGCATACCCCGCCCGCGGAACCGGAACCCGCGCATACCGCACCCGCGGCATCCGCACCGGTGGATACCGCGCCCGCCGAGGCCGCACCCGCCGAGGCCACGCAGCCGGCACCCGTGCGGCCCGCGGCACCGGAACCCGCGGTCGCCGCCGCCGAGCCCGCTCCGGAACCGCCCGCGGACATCGCGAACGAACCGGAGCAGGCCGAAATCCCGGCTGCCCCGGCAACCGCCGAGAACGCCGACAGCGCGGTGGCGGCGAGCGAACCCGAACCCGAAGCCGCGGAACCGGATACCGACACCCCGGAACCGGAGCCGGAACCCGCGGCGAAGCCCGCGGCCAAGAAGGCGCCGGCCAAGGCGACGAAATCGGCTCCCCGATCCAAGCGCGGTAAGGCGCCGATGCCGTCCTGGGAAGATGTCCTGCTCGGGGTCCGCAGCTCCGGCCACTGACCGGCCGACGGCGTGTTACCCCCGGTAACGGCTCGATTCACCCGTTTCTGCGAGTAGATTCCCCTGTGCGGCGACGCGGTTCGGCGGTCCCGGTTCGACCGGGCCGCCGGCGGCGACGTGCGCCGAGAGATTCGCGACCCGGTTCGTGCTATCGGAGGTGGGCGGATGCTGTCCAAGGTTTCATCGGTGTGGTACGTCGATACCCCGGACCCGCCTGCGGTCCTGCGCGCCGGGCCGGACCCGGACGCGGACGCGGCGTATGCCCTGGCCCGCCAGCTCCATCCCGATCTGGACGTGGAGCCGACCCTTTCGGCCACTCTCGGTGAGGCGGTCGGGCCCGAACCCGACGAGCTGTTCATCGGCTGCTACCCCGGACTCACCGTACTGTGCAGCACCTACGCGTCCCGGGTCCATCCGACCGCCATCCCGGATCTGCTGGTGCGCCCGCTGGCCGAGGAGCACACCTACCTGGTGTCGTTCGATCTCGAATTCGGCTGGGGTTCGTTCGCGCACTGGGAGCGCGGCGAATTGCGCCGCGCGTTCAGCTCCACGCGCCTGAACATCCTGCAGGACCAGGGGCTACCGCATATCTGGGAGCGGCCGCACTGGGCCGGTGAGCATCCGATCCAGTGGCGGCTCGGCGAACTGCCCGACCCGCTGGTCCTGCCCTTCGATCCCCCCGGCTTCGCCGATACCGCGAACCGGGAATGGCTCGGATTCCGCTACTTCCCGCTCACCCCGGAGCACCCGACACCGACGGACACCGGCACGCCTCCGGCCGCGGTGGTACCGGACGATATCCGGGTCTGCGGATTCCGCTTGCACCCCAAAGGAGACGAGCGAGGTCCGCAGGGGCAGCCGCAGCCGCCGCACAACCGGGTCACCCACGAACGCAAAGGTCTGCTGTCGTGGCTACGCGGTCACGACACCGCGGTGGGTATCGAAACACGCATCAGGCCATGACCAGCAGGCCCGTCCAGCCCAGGAGCACGCCGGCACCCGCCCCGGCCAGTACCCAGCGGGCCACCGGACGGTCGCGCCAGCGCCACGCCGTGGGCGCCACCCCGCCCACTGCGACCAGATTCACCGCCAGCGACAGCAGCGGATGCACCTGGGCCAGCGCCGCGCCGAACGCGTAGACCCCGACGGCGGTCAGCACCGCGATCAGACCCGCGACCGTGAGACCGACCGCCCACGGTGTGGGCTCGACGGGCGGATACGGGATCCGGGAACGACCGGCCGGATTCACGATGCCCGCACCCTCTCGTAGAACGCCATCGCCGCGGCGGTCGCGACATTGAGCGAATCGGTGCCCGCCGACATCGGGATCCGGGCCCGCACATCCGCTGCCGCCATGGCCTCCGCGCTGAGTCCCGGCCCTTCGGCCCCGAGCAGCAGCGCCACCCGGTGGCCGGTGAGGGCGGCGGCCAGCGTCGGCGCGGCCGGATCGGGAGTCAGCGCGATCACCTGAAAGCCGCTACGCCGCAATTCACCCAGCCCATCCGGCCAGCGCGGCACCGGGGCGAACGGCACCCGCAGCACATGCCCCATGGAAACCCGCACCGAACGACGGTACAGCGGATCGGCACACCGGTCCCCGAACAGCACCGCGTCCACACCGAGCCCGGCGGCGTTACGGAACATCGCCCCCAGATTCTCGTGATCGTTCACGCCCTCGAGCACGGCCACCGTCTTAGCGGACGCGACGAGCTCGGTGAAATCACGATCGGGCGGCCGGTGCGCCACCGCCAGCACACCCCGGTTCAGATGGAATCCGACCACCTCGGCCATCACCTCGGCCGAGGCCCGGTAGAACGGGATATCCAGGCCGGCGAGTTCGGGCGCCAGCTCCTGCCACCGTTTGTCCACCCCGAGCAGCGCGTGCGGCCGGAACGGGGAATCCAGCATCCGCCGCACCACCACGGTGCCCTCCGCGATCACCAGTCCGCGACCACCGGGACGGTCGGGCCGCCGATCCGCCGCCTTCAGATCCCGGAAATCGTCGACCCGCGGATCGGCAACACTGTCCACCTCGACAACCACGGCCACAACGCCCATCCTGCCAACCCGGCCACCCGCGCCGCGCCGTGGGTGCGCCCACCGCCGCGCTCGGGCATGCTGGAGGTATGAAGCCGATCCAGCTCCTGCTCAATATCCTCTGGCTGATCTTCGCCGGGTTCTGGATGGCGCTGGGCTACGTCGTGGCGGCCCTGATCTGCTTCATCCTCATCATCACGATCCCGTTCGGCGTCGCCGCGCTGCGCAACGCCGCCTATATGCTCTGGCCCTTCGGCCGGACCACGGTCGAGAAGCCCGGCGCCGGGGCGGGCGCGCTGCTTGGCAACATCATCTGGTTCGTGGTCGCGGGCTGGTGGCTGGCACTGGGCCACCTCGCCACGAGCATCGCCCTGGCGGTCACGATCATCGGCCTCCCCTTCGCCTGGGCCAACCTCAAACTGATCCCCCTGGCCCTCTTCCCCCTGGGCCGCGAAATAGTCCCCAGCGACCGCCCCTTCGCTTGAGCTGTAATTTTGGAGCTGGAATTTTGGAGCGGCTCCGCCGCTCGAGGTTCGGCCCTTCTGAGCGTCGGCTGTCAGCGCTCGAGACTCGTGGCTTCGCCACATGCGCTTCGAGCGCTGACAGCCGACGCGGGCCGAACCCGGTTGCGGGCCTCACCTGACTCCGGCCGCGCGTTGTTGGGGTGGTGCATGCCGGGCGCGTCGTGTGGTGTGGAGGGCTGCGTACGAAGCTCGCGGGAGCGTCGGGGATTTACTCCGAGTCGGCGACTATTTGGTTCATGATTCCGACCGCGTGCTCGAGGATTTCGAGTTGGCCGGGGTCGAGGGCGGCGAGCTGGGCGCTCATCCAGGCCTCGCGGGCGCTGCGTTCGTCGGCGAGCAGGGCGTGGCCGGCGGGTGAGAGCGAGACGATGATCTGGCGGCCGTCGGTGGGATGCGGATTACGCGCCACCAGACCGAGATCGGTCAGGGAGGCGATCACGCGAGTCATGGAGGGCGGCTGGACGCGCTCCTTGGCCGCCAGGGCACCGGGGGTCATCGAACCCTCGTTGCCGAGGGTCGCCAGAACGGAAAGCTGGGTCAGCGATATCTGCGATTCCGCACGCCGCCCGCGCAGATGCCGCGTCAAGCGCACCACGGCCAGCGAGAGGTCGCTGGCGAGCGCCCGCACATCCGAGTGGGTATTCACAAAGTGAACCATACGTGACACGCTTCCGATCGGTGCGCGTACCGAGGTTACGCTGAACGAATGAATCCGCAGCTCCCACAGTTTCCGTCGTGGCTGACCGATCCGCGTCCGGTGCTGGCGCTGGGCTGTGTGTTGTTCGCCGTCGCCACCGTGGTGGTCTGGCTCTCCGGCGACCGCTGGGAGTCCGCGCGCCCGGTCTGCCTGATGGGTTTGGCCGTCGGGGCGCTGGGTTATCTGATCTTCGCGGTACAGCGGCGCAGCGCCCGGCGCGGCGACAAGGGCGCCCAGACCGGACTCTGACGGCGCCGCCGCATCGTTCGAGGCCACGCGGGGCGTGGGTATACCGCGTCCGCGACCCCGCCGACCTCGGCCGTCCCGCATTCCGGGAATTGACTGTTGGGGTGTATCCCGCCAAACTCGCTCAGGTGTCCTCCCGATTGAGCGTCGAAGAACGACGGGCCCATCTGATCGAGGCCGCGATCGGCCTTGCCGAGAAGAAGGGGGTCGCGGGTGTCACCACCCGCGATGTCGCCCAGGCGGCCGGGGTCTCGCTGGGCGTGGTGCACTACTGCTTCGAGAACAAGGACGCGCTGATGACCGAACTGGTCAAGGCGCTATCGATGGAATTACGCGATTCGGTGGATGCCAACGAGACGGTGTGGCAGGAGGCCGGTACCGGTAAGAACGCGCTGCGTGATCTGCTGCGGGCCGGACTGGAACTCATGTGGCTCAATATCGAGGCCACCCCCGAACGCCAGCTGCTCACCTACGAGACCACCACCTACGCATTGCGCGAGGGCGAGCAGACGCCCGCCAAACTGGCCATCGCCCGGGAGCAGTACAACTTCAACGATTCCACCGTCGCCGATGTGCTCGATCACGCCCGCGACGCCACGGGTAGCACCTGGGCGGTACCGGTGCAGCAGCTCTCCCGGTTCACCCTCAGCGTCATCGACGGCATCGTCCTGCGCTGGCTGGTCGACAACGACAGCGAAAGCGTCCGGATCCAACTGGATCTGCTGGCCCACGCCCTGGCCGGTTACGCGGAGTGAAACACCGGCGCGGCCGCTGCCGCGCCCGCGTCACGATTCCGGAACCGGCCGCAGGACATGGGTCGTCTCGCCGTCCTGCCACCACGGCACCGAGACGGTGCGCGCCACCGCACCGGAAAGACGCACCCGGAGTTCGTCGTGCACGACCAGCGGTCCGTCCTGCGCCGGGAGACCGAACAGCCGCCGCAGTACCACTCCCAGTGGTTCGCGTGCCCATTCGGTTTCGCGGCCCCGGCCCAGGATCTCCGCCGTCACCTCTTCCGAGACCAGCGGTAGATCGAGCAGGGCGGCCAGATCCGCCGCCGTGTCCGGATCCGCGACCACCAGCCGGTCGGGCGGCACCGCGAGACCGAAACAGGCCTGATCCAGCACCAGCGCGTCGGACGCGTCGATCACCGCACCGGTGAGCGCCCGCACCCGGTCCGGCGGGTCGATGGTGGTCAGATCGAGTCGCCCCACGGCCGCCCCGAGCCTGGTGTGGATCAGTGAAACCACTTCGGGGGCGGGCGTTCTGCCACCGTCCGCCAGCGCTTCCAGCAGCATCGCGGCCAGCGGCTGATCGATGGTGTCCGGGTCGGCCAGACAGCCGCGCAGCGCATCCAGATCGGTGCGGGACAGTCCCGGGATCGGCAGTTCCGGTAGCAGTCCGGCGAATTCGGCATCCGCGGGGTGCCGGTAGCCGCCCAGCGCGATCCCGTCGATTCGCGCGTACCGGCGCAACCACCACGCGGTATAGCCTTCCGGGTCGGCCAGCAGCGGTCGGATGTGTGCGGTGCTCAGCAGCCGCCACAGCGCCTCGGGCCAGGCCGCGTCGTCCACCAGATCGAGATCGCGCACCGCCACGATCTCCGGCGGATCCTCGGAAAGCCCGGCCCACCAGGTCTCCTCGTCGTCGAGATGGTGATCGGGTCCGGTGGGATCGGTTTCGGCGACGATCCCGAAATCCCGGCCCACACCGATCGCCTCGAGCGCCGGCGTGCCGTATTCGGCGACCACTTCGCGTGCGACCACGCCGAAGGGCGAATCGGCGACCAGGAGTTCGATCAGCGGCGCGTCCGGCAGCAGCAGTTCGTCGGCCGGGCGCGATTCACCGGCGTCATCGGGCAGTTCGAGTTGTCCGAGCCAGGCGGGTAACGCGTCCGTCTCGGCCACGGCCGCCAACCGCAGCACCGCGTCGACGGTATCGGGATCGCCGGGACGATCGGCCAGTTCCGCTCGCAACGCCGGATCCGACAGCAGATCCGCCACCCGCGCCCGCAACGCGCCCAGCCGGGCCAGCAGCGGATGGGAGGCCCCCGGATGCACCAGCCGGGCCCAGTGCACCGGCACCGGATCGGACAGGGCGGCCAGTTCGTCGTCGAGGACGACCGTCCGCGGCCCGGTCACCGTCCGGCCGTCGGCCAGCGGCACCGCCAGCGCGCCCAGTTCCTCGACCGACAGCGGATCGGTGGCGAAGGGTTCGAGCGCGGTATAGAACGCGAACCACCATGACGGTGGACGGTCCAGCCCACTCGACAATTCCGCCAGCCGCGCGAGCCCCAGCCGATGGACACCGACGGCGGCCAGCGCCTCGGCCTGCCGGGATCCCGACCATTCGGGGAGCACCAGCGGATCCAGCACGCCTGCGAGCAGATCGGCGAGATCGGAGGTCAGGCCGGGAAATACACTCGCCCGCGTGGGAACCGCGACGCGATCCGGCGCCCCGCCGGGATCGCCCGGGACTCCGGATTCCCCGGCGGGTACCGGCACCACCGGAACCCAGGGACTGTCCCGCAGTTCGGCCAGCAGTGCCTCGCGCAGCAGCCCGTCGGCCTCGCTGCGGGCGAACCCAGGCGTGGGCACCAGTACCAGGCGTGCGCTCGGCGGCAGCGCCCGCGCGAAATCCGCGTACCCGGACGCCAGGCCCGAAAGCCGCGCACCGGGCAGCAGTCTGCGGCGATCCGGCTGCATGGCGATATCCGCGATGAGCAGTGCCGGCAGCGACAGCTCTTCGTCGGACCGGGTGGGCGCCCGCAGTACATCGGGTTTCGCGGCGACCGGGACACCGCCCCGCACCGGGACCAGCCAGCGGGCGTGCTCGGTGCGGTACTGCCACCACACCTGCTCGACGTCACCGGCGGTGACCCGCAGTTCGGTCAGGCCTGCCGGGTCGAGCTCCCGGGTCTCGGCGCGCACGGTGTACTCCCCGATCCGGATCTCGCGCAGCGCCGGTAATTCCAGCAGCAGGTCCACGGCCTCGGCGCGCATGGAATCCAGCAGTGCCTCCGGATCCACATCCGCCCGCAACGACAGCACGATCTCGGTATCGGCGCCCGCCCGGGGCGCCGCGGGATCCGGCCAGGCCAGCCGCAGGACCGGCGGGAGGAAACCGTCGGGCGGGGCCGGGACGGAGATGCCGGTCGCGGTGAGCGCGGCCCGGGTATCCGCGCGGGAGAAGCGCAGCGATCCGCTGGTGGAACGGAACTCGATCTCGTCGCTGACGGTCAGGACGGCGGTGAACCCGACCCCGAACCGCCCCACCGCCGCGTCGCCGCCGGTTTTCCCGGACGAACGCAGCGCCGTCAGCGCGTGCACCCCCGGCGTATCCAGCGGGGCGCCGGTATTCGCTATCGACAGGGTCCGGCCGCTGCACCGCACCTCGACCCGGCCGGGCACACCCGCGGCACGCGCGGCGTCCGCGGCGTTCTGGGCCAATTCGGTGAGCAGGCGGTCGCGGTAGCCGGCGGCGACGAGATCGGCCTCGGTCGCCGCGTCCTCACGCAGCCGGGTCGGCGAATCGCGCCACGCGGCAAGGACCGCGTCGCGCAGCCGGGCCGTCCCGAACGGGTCGGCGCCGCCGGGTCGCGGGTCCGCGGATGTTTCCACAGTTGCGAAGGTATTGCCCGCCGCGTCGGTCTCGCTCACCGAAACAGCCTACGTGCCGGGGACGGACTCGCCGTCCGGCTACGCTCCGGCGTCCGGCTCTCCCGCCGCTCCGGCATCGGCGGCGTCCGCCTCGTCGCGAGGCCCTTCGGCGGCGTCCGCTCGGTCGCGCACAGCCCCTTCGGTGGGGCCCCCGGTCTCCGCGACCTGTTCCGTCTCGTTCTCCGCGGCCTGTTCGCCGGTGCCGTCGCCGGATTCCGTCGTATCGGGCCCGGGGGTTTCCGGCGCGGTATCCGGTTCGCCCGCATCCTCCGCCGCTCCGGGCGCCGGCACCTCGGCCGCGCTCGCCGGGGACCCCGCGGAGGTCTCGTCCCGGCCGCCGGTTCCGCGCGGGGTGCGGGCCTCCGCCGGGACGATCTCGACCGCGGCATCGTCGTAGGCCTCGTAGATCGGTGAACCGGCGCCGGTCGGCATGGTGGTGTCCGAATGCGCACCACATCCGTAAGCCGCGTTCACCACCCGGCCGTCGGCCCCCATGGCATTGGCGCAGACCCCGAACGCGGCCCGCAACGCGCCGGCCAGGGGAACGTAGAAGCCACAGGTCTCACAGGTGCCCGGTGCGGCCTTGGCCATCTCGGTGTCGGGACCGTGCTCGGCGTACCAGCGCTCGGCGGCGTCGGCCCGGCCTTCGGGGCTCAAGACCTGCTTCCGGCCGAGACCGACCTGACACGCCACCTCGTCGACCTCGGGATCGCCGGTGGCGGTGTAACCGGGGGCCAGCCGTGGATCGTCGGCGGGCGGCGCGAGCAGATCGCCGGGGGCCAGGTCGCCGGGCCGCACCCGCTGCTCCCAGGGCACGAAATCCGGCGCGATCAACGCGTCGGGACCGGGTAGCAGCGCGGATTCGCTCACCGTCACCCGGTCGGTGTCCGGCGCGGCCGCCACCACCACGGCCCACTGCCAGCCGTGGTAGCCCGGCAGGGTGGCCTCGAAGCGGTGGGTGGCCGCGCATTCGTCCTCGGCGCGGACTCCGAGATGCGGTCCGACTCCGGTCGGTTCCAGGTCCAGGAGCGCACGACGAGCCAGGTCGACGGCCCCTGCCAGGATCGTCCGCACCTCGGTGTCCGAAACAGATACTGCGCTCACGGTCTACATTTTGCCGTATGAAGCACACTCGGCGTACCTGGGTCGGTGCCGCGCTGCTCTGCCTGCTCGCTCCGAGCGCGTGCGGGGACGCCGACGGAGCCCCGCCGGGCCTGAAGGCCGAGGTGCTGGCGACCCGTCCCCACGACCCGTCCGCGTTCACCCAGGGCCTGGAAATCGACGGTGCCGTGCTGTACGAGAGCACCGGAATGGTCGGGCGGTCCGGGGTACGCGCCACCGCCGTCCCCGACGGCGCCGAACTCGCGCGCGCCGAGGTGCCGCTGCCGTATTTCGGGGAAGGCGTCACTCTGGCCGGCGACACGCTGTGGCAGATCACCTGGAAAGAAGGGGTGGCCTTCGCCCGCGATCCGCGGACCCTGGCCGAGAAGAACCGGGCCCACTACGAAGGCGAGGGCTGGGGTCTGTGCGCCCGCGACGGGCGGCTGGTCATGAGCGATGGGTCGGCCACCCTCACCTTCCGCGACCCCGTCACCTTCGCCCCCACCGGTTCGGTGACACTCACCGACCGCACCGACGCCCGGCTGAACGAACTCGACTGCGCGGCGGACGGGTCGGTCTACGCCAACGCGTGGCCGACCGACGAGATCTTGCGTATCGATCCGGACTCCGGGCGTGTCCTCGGGGTGATCGACGCGTCGGGCCTGCTGACCCCCGCCCAGCGCGCGGGCACCGACGTGCTGAACGGCATCGCCCAGATACCCGGGACCGACCGCTTCCTGATCACCGGAAAATACTGGCCGTCGATGTTCGAAGTGCGTTTCGTCCCGGCCTGAGCGCACCCGTGTCCGAAGCGACACATCTCACTTTCCACCCGCACCGAGCAGGGCGGGGTTTGCGCCGTCGCGGCGTGGGCCAGAATTGAGGAGTGCCCACTTCCCGCGAGCCCTCCGGTTCCGATCGCGGTCGGTGGCCCGCCGGCGAGTCTCCGCCACCCCAGCGGCATCCAGGTTTCGACCGCTACCCACCGCCGAACGTGCCACACCGCGACAGCGAACCCGACGCCGGCCACACGCGCCCCGCGCCGCCGCCGACCCGGCCCTACCACCTGGACGACCCCGGGCCCGGTCGCGAATCCGGCGGCCCGGCGCCGCGTGGCGGCGACCGGGTGCCGCCGCGCGCGGCCGACGGGCCCCATGCGCCGGAGCGCGGCAGCCGGTTCACGCGCGTCTTCGGTTCGCTCGGCCGGACCCGGGCCACGGCGCCCCCGGCCGGTCGCGACGCTTCCCGGGTAACACCGCGGCAGGCCGCGCCGACCCCACCGCGGCAGGCCGCGCCCACTCCACCGCGGCAGGCCGCGCCGTTCACCGAATCGGCTCCGATCACCGCGTCCCACCGAATCGGCGAGGGCAACGGCGCCGCCCCGCAATCCCGCGCCTCCGATCGCGGCGCGTTCCGCCGGCCTCCCGAGCCCCGGCAGCACCGGACCCCCGATCCCGGCGAACGGCCGGATCGCCCCGACCTCACGAAACCGGCGCCGACGGTGGAGTATCCCGCGGCCGAACCCGGCCCGGATACCGATGACGGCCGCCGCGCCCCACGCAAACTCACCGTCACCCGGGTGGCGGCGATGCGCGGCCGCGAGCTCACGGGAAAGGGCATCGCCACTTTCCGCCGGGCCGCCGAAGCCGACGGCGCCGACAAATCGGGACTCACCGCCCTGACCTACGCCACGATGGCGAACTTCGCGCTGGACGCCGCGATCGCGGTCGCGCTGGCCAATACGCTGTTCTTCGCCAGCGCGACCGCGGAGAGCAAATCCAAGGTCGCGCTGTATCTGCTGATCACCATCGCCCCCTTCGCGATCATCGCCCCACTGATCGGCCCCGCGCTGGACCGGCTCCAGCGCGGGCGCAGGCTCGCGCTGGCCAGTTCCTTCGCGGCGCGCGCGGTGGTCGCGGTGGTATTGATCTTCAGCTTCGACAGCTGGGTGCTCTACCCGCTCGCGCTGTGCATGATGGTGCTCAGCAAATCGTTCGCGGTGCTCAAGAGCGCGGTGACCCCACGGGTGCTGCCCCCGGATATCGACCTGGTGCGCACGAATTCCCGGCTCACGGTTTTCGGGCTGGTCGGCGGGACACTGGGCGCCGGCGGAATCGCCGCGGTCGTCGCGGCGGTCGCGGGTTCCACCGGCGCCCTGGTCTTCGCGACCGGTATCGCGATCGGCGGCGCCTATCTGAGCTGGAAGATCCCGCGCTGGGTCGAGATCACCGAGGGCGAGGTCCCCACCACGCTGGGCTACCACCGGCACCGGCCCGAGGACGGCTCGCCGGAGGACGGGGACGCCGCGGTTCCGGCCCGCAAACGCCGTCAGCCGCTGGGGCGGGCCGTGGTCACCGGGCTCTGGGGTAACGGCAGCATCCGGGTGCTGACCGGATTCCTGACCTTCTACGTCGCGTTCGTCGCGAAGGCCACCGAGCATCGCCCGGTGCAGCAGGCGGCGATGCTGGGGTTGGTCGGCGCGGCCGCCGCCGTCGGCAACTTCGCCGGGAACGCCACCGGTGCGCGGCTCCGGCTGGGGCGGCCGTCCCTGATCGTGGTCAACTGCACGATCGCGTGCACGGTCGCCGCGGTGACCGCGCTGGTCCTGGACAATCTGCTCGGCGCCGCGCTGGCGGCCCTGGTCGCCGCCGGGGCGAGCGCGCTGGCCAAGGTCTCACTGGACGCCGCGATCCAGGACGATCTCCCACCGGAGTCGATCGCGTCCGGATTCGGGCGTTCGGAGACGGTGCTCCAGCTGAGCTGGGTGATCGGCGGCGCGGGCGGCGTCCTGCTGCCGACCGACTACTGGAAGGGTTTCGCGGTGGTCAGTGCGGTGCTCGCCGCGGGCCTCGTCCAGACTGTGGTGAGCTACCGCGGGCACAGCCTGCTCCCCGGCCTCGGCGGCCACCGTCCGCTGCACGCCGAGCAGGAGGTCTCGCACCACGACCATCCACCACGAGGAGACGCCGCCCGGTGAGTACGAACAAGGTCCGCACGACGCTCGCACTGGCCCTGGCCGGGGTGCTGGTCCTGGTCGCCGCGACCGCCGGCGTCGTGTGGCTGCTGGCCCGCGACGCCGAACCGCACGAGCCCGAACTCACCGCCTATTCACACGGGACCACCGTCACCGTGCCGCCGTTCCGCTACTGCACGGTCCGGATGCAGGACTGCCGCCAGGGCGAAACCGTGTTCCTGGAGGTCCCGGCGGGTAATCCGCTGCAGATCTCGCTACCGGACGAGATCGTCGGCACCCCGTGGGAGTTGCTGCCGCTGTACGCCCGCGAAGACGGCGAGGTGGTCGAGCAGCCGAGTTCCTACCGCGATCATCCCCAGGATGTCCGGGCGCTCACGGTGGACTCCCGGCCCGAGCCCGGGCTGGAGCTGATCGGAGTGGAACTGCAGGTGATGATCATCGCCATCGACGAGGCCGGGAACGAATTCCCGATCCCGCACGCCGTCTGGTCCATCAAAACGGCCTGAGACGATCACGGGCCGGCCCCGGATCCACCGGGCCGGCCCCTGATTTCGCCGCTGTCGGCGCTCAGCTGTCCAGTTCGCGCGCGACCGCGCGGACCACCTCGGAGATACGCTGCGCGGTCTTGCGGTCGGGATAGCGACCCTTGCGCAGATCCGGCTGCACCTTCGCCTCCAGCAGCGTGATCATGTCCTCGACCATGCCGTGCAGTTCGTCCGGGCTGTGTTTGCGGGCGGGCGGTTCCTTGCGGGAGTTGCGCTCCTGGTTCTGCCGGACCGAGGGCGGCGCCTCGACCAGTTTCAGGCTCAGCGCCTGCGGGCCGCGGCGACCGGCGGCCATCCCGAACTCGACCCGCTGGCCGGGCTTCAGCGCCTCCACACCCTGGGGCAGCGCGGACGAGCGGACATAGACGTCCTCCCCCTCGTCCTGGGAAAGGAAGCCGAAGCCCTTTTCCACGTCGTACCACTTCACCTTGCCGGTCGGCACTGCGCTCACCCGTTCGTCTGTTCGGCACCCCGGCCCTGCGGGCCCGGACACACACGTCTGCCGGGACCCGCCGGTGGCGGGCCCTGCCATTACTCGAAAAACGCGCCCCGCAAGCATGCAGGACGCGAGATCGTTCCCGAGTCTACCCCGGTGGGCATGGCACCAGCACATCGGTTTTACCGTCGAACAGTGACGAACCCCGCCGATCCCGGCCCCTCCACCCCGCCTCCCGGACGTCCGTCCGGCAACTGGTTGCTGCAGGTGGCACTGGGCCTTTTCACCATCGGGCTGCTCGCCGTCGTGGCGATCTTCCTGACCCCGATCCTCACCGACGGCGAACCGGGACTCTGGTTGTACCTCGGGGCGATGCTGGCGCCGGTCGGTTTCGTCCTGGCGCTGATCTTCGCGCTGCGGTCGGGACGCCGATCCAGGTGACTACTGTTCAGTACCCTTCCCGGTCGCGACCCAAGCGTTATGTGATCCTGATCACATAACAAGACGGTAACGGGGCGGGTGTCGGGGTCGCGCTCCCGTAGCGCGGCGTCACTAGCTGCGCAGAGTCGCTGACCTCGGCCCGAGACCGTTCCGCAACCGCTCCGCACACGCCGGTTACCAAATAGTGATTTTTCGGCGGGAACGTCGTACCGTCTATCCCAGCCGGGGCCTCCCGGCCCACCGGCCCGCCGCACCGAACCTCGCCCCGCGGGTACCGGACCCCGACGGAAAACAGAGGGGCGAGGGCGGGACGGGCACCCTCTCAGCCTGGACCCGAGCGAATCCCTCGCAGGTGCGTACGAGAGGAAGACGAACCCGAATGAGTGGACGCCATCGCAAGCCCACCAATACCGGTCGCACTGTCGCCAAGGTCGCCGTCACCGGCGCCATGATCAGTGGTGCGGGCGCAGCCCTCGCCGGTACCGCCAGCGCGGCACCCGACTCCGACTGGGATCGACTCGCACAGTGCGAAGCCGGCGGTAACTGGGGCATCAACACCGGCAACGGTTACCACGGCGGCCTGCAGTTCTCGCCGAGCACCTGGAAGGCGAACGGCGGTGGCGAATACGCCCCGACCGCCAACCAGGCCTCCCGCGAACAGCAGATCGTCGTCGCCGAGAAAGTACTCGCCTCGCAGGGCTGGGGCGCTTGGCCCTCCTGCTCGTCCTCGCTCGGCCTGAGCAGCGGTGCCACGCCGCGCGAAACCCCGGCCGACACCCCCGCCGTGCAGACGGAGGCCCCGAGCACCCAGAGCACCCCCGCCGCGCCGCAGGTCCAGGCTTCGCAGCCCGCCGCCCCGACGCAGTCGCAGGAGGTCTACACCGCCGTGGATCGCGCACTCGCCGCGGTTCAGGCGCAGGGCGTTCAGGTCCCGCAGCCCGCGCTGGATCTGTTCCAGGCCGTCAAGGCCAACAACCCCCAGCTGGATCCGGGCATCCTCGGCTTCTACGAGACCCACAAGGGCATGCTGCCTTCCTGAGCGGCGCCACCCACAGCTACGAAAGAACCCCGCATCCCATCATCGGATGCGGGGTTCTTTCGTTCGTCCGCTCAGCGGTTGATAACCGTGTTCGGATGGATATACGGCAGCTGTTCGGCAGCCACCGGGAACTCGGTGTCCTCGCCGAAGGGCGAGAGATTACCGGAACGGGCCGACGACAGTTCGGTGACGGCGTGCTCGCCGTCGGCCACCTCGGGCCATCCGTTGTCGACGTAGGGTTTCTTCGATTTGTTCACCACATCCTCATTCTGGCATGCGAGCACGCCGGGGTGACCCATGCCGGTACCACCCGCGCCGGTCACGGCTAATCTGGACCGGATGACCGGGTCCAACACCTATACCGCCTGGCTCGGCGGGCGATCCGATGCCCAACTCGTGGCTCTGCTCGAACGGCGGCCGGATCTCGCGGTACCGCTGCCCTCCTCCATGTCCGTACTGGCCACCCGCGCCGAACAACGCGCCTCGGTGCTGCGGGCCGCCGACGATCTGGACACGGTGGCCTTCGGGATCGTGGAAGCCCTGGCGATGCATACCGCCGCTGGAAACGAGCCGATGACCCGCACCGAACTGAAACGTTCGCTACGCGGACGGGCCAAGGCCGCCACGGTGGACGCGGCGCTCACCGAACTGGGCGACCGGGCGCTGGTGTGGCCCGACGGCGACCGGCTGCGCCTGGTCCCCGCCACCGCCGAAGCCCTGCCGTGGCCCCTGGGCAGCGGGGCCCGGGCCGAGGCGCTGACCGAGGCGGAGATCGCCGCCGCGTTGCCCGGCCTGCCCGCCGCCGAACGGGCCCTGCTGGACAAACTCGCCGAAACCGGCCCCCGCGGGCGCACCCGCGACGCCGCACCCGATGCCCCGGCGGATCGCCCGGTCCCCCGGCTCCTGGCTCGGCAGCTACTGCGCCGGGTCGACGACGAGACGGTGGAACTACCGGCGGCGGTCGGCGCGGTACTGCGGTCGGAGCCGGTCGTCGATCCGTACCATCTGGCACCGCCCGAACCCGCGGCGACAGTGCATCCCATGAGCGAGGTGAACGGCGTCGGAGCCGGTGAGGTCGGCGAACTCCTGCGGCACTGCGCGGCGATCCTGGAGGTTCTGGGCCAGGCGCCCGCGCCGGCGCTACGGGCGGGCGGGCTCGGGGTACGGGAGCTGCGGCGCGTCGCCAAATCGGCCGGCGTCGACGAGACCCGGGCCGGGCTGCTGGTGGAGTTGCTGGCCGCCGCGAAACTCATCGAGAAGGGATTTCCCGACCCGCCGCCCGAGGCCGATGCCGAAGACTTCTGGGCGCCGACCCCCGCCACCGATTCCTGGCTGGAGGCGCCGCCCGCTCGCCGCTGGATCCCGCTCGCCCTGGCCTGGCTGGAAATGGACCGCTATCCCTGGATGATCGGCTCCCGCGACAGCGCGGACAAACCGATGGCGGCACTCGCCCACGAACTCCGGCTCCCCTACGCCGTGCGCGACCGTCACACGATTCTCGACGCCCTCACCGAGCAACCTTCCGGCACTGCCGTACCACCCGCCGATATCGCCAGGCTGCTCGCCTGGCGGCTGCCCCGGCGCCGGCGGCTCTATCGAGGCGGCGCCGTCGACCAGACAGTGCGGGAGGCCGCGACGCTCGGACTCGTCGGCCGCGGCGCGCTCACCGCGGCCGCGCGGGCGCTGCTGGCGGGATCCGCGGCGCGAGCCGAAGCGGAACTGGAGTCGGCGCTTCCCGAACCGGTCGATCATGTCCTGGTCCAGGCCGATCTGACGGTGGTGGCGCCCGGTCCCCTCACCGCCGAACTGAGCCGCCGGATCGAACTGGTCGCGGATGTGGAATCGGCGGGCGCCGCGACCGTCTACCGGATCGGCGAGGCATCGCTGCGGCGGGCACTCGACGCCGGGTTCACCGCCGCCGAACTCCACAGTCTGTTCGATCGCCATTCCCGGACTCCCGTCCCGCAGACCCTCACCTACCTCATCGACGATGTGGCGCGCCGGCACGGCCGACTGCGGGCGGGTATGGCGCAGTCGTTCGTCCGCAGCGAGGATCCGGCACTGCTCGCCCAGGTGCTCGCCTCTCCGGTCGCGGACGTACTGGCCCTGCGCGGTATCGCACCGACCGTGGCGATCTCCCAGGCCCCGCTCGGCGAACTGTTCGAGGAACTGCGGACCGCGGGGTTCAGCCCCGCGGGTGAGGATGCCTCCGGCGCCATCGTGGATCTGCGGCGGCGCGGCGCGCGGATCAATATGCGGCCGCTGGCCCGGCAGCCGTACCGGCCCGCTCCCCCCAGCACCGAACAGCTGGAAGTACTGGTCACCGAACTACGCGCCGGAGACCGGGCGGCCACCGCCGCCCCCGGCCAGGCCGTGCGCAGCGATGGCAGCCGCACCAGCACCGCCGCCGCGCTGGCCCTGCTGCAACTGGCCGCGCGGGTCCGCCGCCAGGTCCATATCGGCTACGTCGACGCCAAGGGCACCGCGATCCAGCGCGTGGTCGAACCGGTGCGGGTCGGCAACGGTCAGCTCGAGGCCCTCGACCCCGTCACCGGAACCCTGCGGCAGTTCACCCTGCACCGGATCTCCTCGGTCGCGCTGCTCGAATAGCGCCCCGTGGTCAGCCGCGCAGATTCCCCGGGTACAGGTACTGGTCCGGCGGCGGGGTGGTGCCGAGCAGCCAGGCATCGAAGAATCCGGCGAGATCCGCCGGCGATTTCGACTGGATGAAGGCCCGGAATTCCGGCATCGACGAATGTCCGTAGGCATGCGCGGTCGCGAATTCCCGCAACGCGCCGAAGAACACCGTATCGCCCAGTTGCTTACGCAACGCGTGCAGGAACAGCGGCCCGCGGTAGTACACCGAGGTGAACATACGCTCGGGGCCCGGATTCTGCAGCGCCACTTCCCAGAACTTCGGCTTCGACAGCACCCGGCGCACGGTGTCGCGGTACTCGGCGTCGACGTCCTTGCCTTCTGTTCGCTCGGGCCACAGATAGTCGGCGGTGTAGCTGGCCAGGCATTCGTTGAGACAGATATCGGACCAGCTGTACACCGAAACCGAATCGCCCCACCACTGGTGGGCCATCTCGTGCACCACGGTGTTCAGATCCGCCCAGTCGGCATACGTGGGCCGGGTCTGGGTCTCCAGCGAGAACGGCAGCGGCGCGGACAGGTAGATCCCGCCCGCGGTATCGAATGGATAGGGGCCGTAGAGGTTTTCGATGAAATCGAGCACCTCCGGCAAACGCTGCTCGTGCTCGCGCAGATGCCCCACACCGGGAGCGAACCCGCTCAGCAGCGGGGTGCCGTTCGCCCGGCGCTGCTCGAGGTAATCGAAATGGTCCACGGCCACCGTGGTGAGATACCCGATCACCGGCTTGCGCTGCTCCCAGGTGACCGTCCGCGAGCCGTCGCGCACCTCGTCCCGCACCCGGACCCCGCCCGACATCACCTCCCATTCCGCCGGGACCGTGGTGTGCAGCGTGAAAGTCGCCTTGTCCCGGGGAGAATCGTTGAGCGGGTACCAGGTCGTCGCCGAATGCGGTTCACCCGCGGCGAAGGCCCCACCCGTCGGTGCGTAGGTCCAGCCCTCACCCTCGGTATCGGCCGCGACACCCGCGTAGTCGACGGTGACGGTGAACGGCAGTCCCGGCAACAGCGGTAGCGACGGACGCACCACCAACTCGTGCGGTGCGCGCGTCTCGAACCCCGCGGGCAGGTTGTTCACCCGCACCGCCCGCACCGGCGGACCGTTGAAATCCAGGTTGAACGAGGTGAGCGGCTGAGTCGCCAGCGCGTCGATCCGGGTCGACCCGGTGAGCTGATGATCCGCCGGGTCGTACCCCAGGGTCACCTCGTAGTGCTGCGCGTCGTACCCGCCGTTCCCGTCCTGCGGGAAATAGGGATCACCCAATCCGTCCGACCCCGCCAGCACCCCCGGCGCCTCGGCCCCGGCCGGTGCGAACGATAAACCGGACAGCACCACCACCCCGGCAACCAGCCAGCGGGTGAACCCCATACGAAACCCCTTCCACAGTCGAGTGAGGGCAGCAGTAACCCCCGCCCGACGACGTTAGCCGTTGTGATGATCACCGCGCCTCCGCCGCGCTGTGTCGATGGAGCAGCTCCGCTGCTCGAGGTTCGGCCCTCCTGAGCGTCGGCTGTCAGCGCTCGAGACTCGTGGCTTCGCCACATGCGCTTCGAGCACTGACAGCCGACGCGGGCCGAACCCTTTTCGTGCGGCGCTTTCGCCGAGGGTGTGGGGTGTTTTCGGCGGGAGATGTCTTGGGGAAACCCGCGTGGATATGCGGGTCGGGAAAAGGGCGCCCCCGGCGTCTATCACCATTGTCCAAATGGTCGCACCCCATGGGCGGGGCCCGCCCCGGTTCTGCAGCGACCAGAGGGAGGGAGCGCAGCGACCGACCGCCGGGAGTGAAGAACCGGGGTTAATAGGGCCCCGCCCTCGAGCGGCGGAGCCGCTCCAAAATTACAGCAGCAGGCGGTTGGTGGGGCTGCGTTGGACTTGTTCGGCGAGGGTCAGGTTGTCGGTCAGTAGGCGCCATTCGTTTTCGGCGATGGCGGCGCGGGCGCGGGCGATGACGGCGATATCCGCTGTCCCCCAGGCGATCGGCATGGCGTCCACCGGGAACCAGCGCTGTCCGATCGTGCGGCTGGTGAGGTCGCCGCGTACCGCGATGGCGGGGACGCGTTCGCCCGTGGTGATCCGGTGTCCGGGCAGTGTGCGGACTGTTTTGGTGACCAGGGCGTAGCGCGATTCCCCGGTATCACGCCGCGCCACGTTCACCAGTGCCAGCAGAACCGCGCCCCGCTGATCGGTGTGCGAGACGACGGCCGGTACCAGTTCGCCCTCGGCGTAGAGTCGCGCGATGCCGGCTCGCCGTGGCGCCCACAGCGCCACCCAGAGTGCGGTGGCGGCGCCCAGGGCGCAGGCCAGGGCGAGGGGGTAGGACCAGGGGTGGCCGAGGCGGATCAGGTAGGCGGTGGCCGCGGTGGCGAGCAGTGCGGCGGGGACGGCGGCGAGACGCACCCGGCGGCGTCCGGCGAGCACTTCGTTGACCGCGTGGGCGTGCCGGCGGTCCACCGCGAATTCGAAGCGTCGCACGTCGCCATTCCTAACACAGTTCGCCGGGCTCGGACCGCCCCTTATTGATCGCCCTGGCCGATGGCGGGTCCCAGCAGATCGTCGGCATCGGTGATGCGGTAGGCGTATCCCTGTTCGGCGAGGAAGCGCTGCCGGTGGGCCGCGTAGTCGGCGTCGAGGGTGTCGCGGGCGACCACCGAATAGAAATGGGCCTGGCCGCCGTCGTGTTTGGGGCGCAGCAGGCGACCGAGCCGCTGGGCTTCCTCCTGCCGCGACCCGAACGTTCCGGAGACCTGGACGGCGACCGACGCTTCCGGCAGGTCGATGGAGAAGTTCGCGACCTTGCTCACCACCAGCACCGGAATCTCGCCGCGCCGGAACGCGTCGAACAGCGCCTCTCGTTCCTTGTTCTTCGTGGAACCCTGGATCACCGGCGCGTCCAGCGCGGTGCCCAGTTCCTCCAGTTGTTCGAGGTACGCGCCGATCACCAGGGTCGGTGCGCCCTGGTGGCGGGCCAGGATGGATTTCACCACCGCGATCTTGGTGTGGGCGGTGGAGCAGAGTTTGTAGCGTTCCTCGGGTTCGGCGGTCGCGTAGCTCATCCGCTCGGCGTCGGTGAGGGTCACCCGGACCTCGACGCAGTCGGCCGGCGCGATCCAGCCCTGGGCCTCGATATCCTTCCAGGGCGCGTCGTAGCGTTTGGGCCCGATCAGCGAGAAGACATCGCCTTCGCGGCCGTCCTCGCGGACCAGGGTCGCGGTGAGACCGAGCCGCCGCCGCGACTGCAGATCCGCCGTCATACGGAAGACGGGGGCGGGCAGCAGATGCACCTCGTCGTAGATCACCAGGCCCCAGTCGCGGCTGTCGAAGAGTTCGAGGTGTTTGTACTCGCCCTTGGATTTCCGGGTGATGACCTGGTAGGTGGCGATGGTGACGGGGCGGATCTCCTTGCGCTCCCCGGAATATTCGCCGATCTCCTCGTCGGTGAGCGAGGTCCGCGCGAGCAGTTCCCGCCGCCACTGCCGACCGGCGACGGTATTGGTCACCAGGATGAGGGTGGTGGCCTTGGCCCGGGCCATCGCGGCGGCGCCCACCATGGTCTTGCCCGCGCCGCAGGGCAGCACCACGACTCCCGATCCGCCCGCCCAGAACGAATCGGCGGCCATCTCCTGATAGTCGCGCAGTTGCCAGCTCGCGCCCTGGAAGTCCAGGTCGATGGCATGGGCCTCGCCGTCGACGTAGCCCGCGAGGTCCTCGGCGGGCCAGCCGATCTTGAGCAGTTGCTGTTTGATGTGGCCCCGTTCCGACGGATGCACCAGCACGGTGTCCTCGTCGATCCGCTCGCCCAGCATGGGCGCGATCTTCTTGTGCCGCAGCACCTCCGCGAGGACCGCGCGGTCCAGGCTCACCAGCGTCAATCCGTGGGCCGGATGTTTGACCAGCTGCAACCGGCCGTAGCGGGCCATCGTGTCGACGATATCGACCAGCAGCGGCTGCGGGACCGGGAACCGCGAATGCCCGACCAGCGCGTCGACCACCTGCTCCGCGTCGTGTCCCGCCGCCCGCGCGTTCCACAGGGCCAGCGGGGTGATCCGGTAGGTGTGGACATGCTCGGGCGCCCGCTCCAGCTCGGCGAACGGCGCGATCGCCTGCCGCGCCACATCCGCGAGTTCGTGATCCACTTCCAGAAGAACTGTTTTATCGCTCTGCACGATAAGCGGCCCGTCCGCCACGGGGCACCTCCTCACCTCGGCTGGCGTCCATTGTCCCCGAACCCTCCGACAGGGGCCGTGGCCCGGGTGCGGGAGCGTGGCCAGTGCCGCCCGACTGGACCGAGACATCGCCGGCCGGCCCGGCCACGATGGAATCCATGATCGAGTACTCGGCGCTGGCCGGGGTGGCGGCGGCCGCGCTCGGGCTCGTCCTCACCCCCGGTCCGAACATGATGTATCTGGTCTCCCGGACCATTTCGCAGGGCCGCCGGGCGGGCCTGATCTCGCTGGCCGGGGTGGCGGCCGGTTTCGGCGCGTACCTGACGGCCGCGACCACCGGGATCACCGCCGTGTTCACCCTGGTCCCGCAGCTCTACACGGCGCTGAAGCTCGCCGGAGCCGCCTATCTGCTGTGGCTGGCGTGGAAAACCCTCCGCCCGGGCTCGGCCTCGGTGTTCGCCCCGGATCCGCTACCGCGCGAGTCCACCGGACGGCTGTTCACGATGGGCCTGGTGACCAATCTGCTCAATCCCAAGATCGCGGTCATGTACCTGGCGCTGATACCCCAGTTCGTCGCGCCCGGCGGCGCTCCCGTGTGGTGGCAGAGCCTGTGCCTGGGCTCGGTGCAGATCTCGGTGGCACTGGTGGTGAACGCGCTCATCGTCTGCACCGCGGGCACGGTCGCCGGTTTCCTGGCCGGTCGTCCCGTCTGGCTGCGGGTACAGCGGTGGTTGATGGGCACGGTCCTGGGCGCGATGGCGACCCTGCTGCTCGTGGACCGCACCCGCCCGGCCCCGGCCTGACCGCGGTTCCGCTGCGCGGCCGGCGGCGGTCAGGCGAGCCGGATACCGGTCAGCTTCGCCGGGTTGGCGACGTCGTAGGCGCCCCTGATCCGGCCGTCCACCACGGTGAATCCCATCACCCGCGACGGATACCCCGGATACCCGCCGCTCGCCGGGCGGCCGTGCAACAACGCCCCGAGCTGGCCGTTCACCCGCACGAACTCGACCCCGGATTCCAGGAACTCCGCTCCGGGCCGGTCCAGTCCGTAGCGGCGGATGAGCCCGAAGAACAGGCGGGCCACCTTGTCCGGCCCGACGATCACATTGCGGGCGGTCGCGGTGGTGCCACCGCTGTCGCCGATCATCACCGCGTCCGGATGCAGCACCGCCGTCACGGCGGCGGCGTCGCCGGTGTCCAGCGCCACCATGAGCCGCTGCACCGCCGCCTCGTGCTCACTGTCGGCCACCGCTTCGGGGGTCTGTTCCCGCACCGCCTTCCGGGCCCGGGCCGCCAGCTGGCGCGCGGCTTCCGCGGTGATATCCAGGATGGACGCTATCTCCCCGTACGGAATGTCCAGACCCTCGTGCAGAACGAAGGCGACGCGCTGCGGTGGGGTGAGCCGGTCCAGTACCACCAGCGCCGCCAGCCGGAATTCCTGGCGTGCCACCACCGTCGCCAGCGGATCGGGTTGCGCGGGCCGCGCGAGCGGGGTCACCACCGGCTCCGGAAGCCACTGTCCCACATAGTTTTCCCGGCGCACGGCCGCGCTGCGCAACCGGTCCAGACACAGCCGGGACACCACCGTGGTCAGCCAGGCCCGCAGATCCTGGATCTCCGATTGCGAGGTACCGGCCAGCCGCAGCCAGCTCTCCTGCACCGCGTCCTCGGCATCGGCGACACTGCCGGTCAGCCGGTAGGCCACTCCGAGCAGATGCGCGCGATGCGATTCGAACAGGTCGGCGAGAAGCGCGGCTACCACCGCCCGGATTCTACGGACCCACCCGCCCGGGCCCTGCGCCGACCCGGTGCGGCGGACCAGGAAAAACAGATGCCGCAACGGGACTCGGCTGCCACCATGTACCAGATGGAGGAGTGCACGCTGACCGATGGCACCGTCTGGCTGAGCCGGCCGGTGGAGTCGGATCTGGACGCGATCACCGCATGCTGCCAGGATCCGGCGATCCGCGAATGGGTGACGATCCCGTGGCCCTACGGTCGCGAGGACGCGGTCGACTTCGTCACCGGCACCGTCGCGGAGGGCTGGGCGGGTCGCAGCCCTATCTGGGGTATCCGGCTCGCCGAGCACGGCCGGCTGCTGGGCACCGTCAGCCTGGGAACCCGGCCGCGCGACGACACCGCCGCCGAGATCGGTTTCTGGCTCGCACCCGACCATCGCAAGCAGGGACTGATCTCCCGGGCCGTGACCCTGGCCTGCGATTTCGGCTTCGATCCGAACGGTATGGGGTTGATCCGCATCTTCTGGCGCGCTTTTGCCGGCAACCATCCCTCGGCCGCGGTCGCCCGCAAACACGGGTTCCGCTACGAGGGGCTGGCCCGCCTCGGCAGTGAACATCGAGGGGTCCGGCGGGACCACTGGATGGCCGCCCGGCTGCGGACCGATCCGCCCGGCCCCGCCGACAACTGGCCGGCCGGGATCTGAGACGCGAGACCGGCGGTTACGACGATCGCCGCGCCCCGGTGCGACACCCGCGCCGCCGCCCGCGCACGCGGACCCCACGGTCCGCGTGGCGCGGCGGCGTGCACCGTGCGGCGGCCGTCACCGCCGGTCAGCGCCGGCGCCGCTGCGCGACCGCGTCGGCCAGACGGTTCAGCTGGGCCGCGGTGGTCTCCCAGTCCATGCAGGAATCGGTGATCGACTGTCCGTAGGTGAGATCCTCGGCCCGGCCCAGGGTCAGGTCCTGGCGACCGGCGGCCAGGAAGCTCTCCAGCATCACGCCCACCACACCGGGCTCTCCGGCGGCGAGCCGCTCGGCGATATCGGCGACCACGATCGGCTGACGCTTGTGGTCCTTGTTGCTGTTGCCGTGGCTGGCGTCCACCACGATCCGCTGCGGGAGTTTCGACTTCTCCAGCCGGGCGCGGGCGTCGGCCACCGACGCGGCGTCGTAGTTGGGACCGTTGGACCCGCCGCGCAGGATCACATGGCAGTCCTCGTTACCGGCGGTCTGGATGAGCGCCGAGCGGCCTTCCAGATCGGTACCCGGGAACACATGGCTGGCGGCGGCGGCACGGACGCCGTCCACCGCGACCTGCACATCGCCGTCGGTACCGTTCTTGATCCCGACCGGCATGGACAGGGCGCTACTGAGCTGGCGGTGCACTTGGCTGGCCGCGGTGCGGGCGCCGATCGCGCCGTAGGACACCAGATCGGAGATGTACTGCGGGGTGATCGGGTCGAGGAATTCACAGGCCACCGGCAGTCCCAGCGCGGTGATGTCGAGGAGCAGCTGCCGGCCGATTCCCAACCCGGTGTTGACGTCGAAACTGCCGTTGAGGTGCGGATCGTTGATCAGGCCCTTCCACCCCAGGGTGGTGCGCGGCTTCTCGAAGTACACCCGCATCACCAGATGCAGCCGGTCGGACAGGTCGGCCGAGACCGCGGCCAGGCGCCGGGCGTAGTCCAGGGCGGCCGCGGGATCGTGGACCGAGCACGGGCCGACGATCACCATGAGGCGGTCGTCGGTACCGTTGAGCACGTCGACGGTGGACCGCCGGCCGGAGCGCACGGTGGCGGCGTGGTCGTCGGTGATGGCGTGCACCCGGCGAACCTCCGCCGGGGAGCGTAACGGGCTCACACTGAGTGTGCGTTGATCGTCGAGATCAGAATGAATGGCATCGATATCGACTGCGGTTGTCATCGTGGGTGTCCTTCTCGTTCATGCCGACCCACGGAACGATCCCCGTCGAGCCGGTCGTCCGGCTCGGGGTGAACTGGTCAGCGCGCGTGGTTGCCGCAGACCGACCCGCCCCGGGCCGGCTTGCTAAACCAGAAATACACGCGCTGCACGATTGATCAGGCTACCAGGCAGTGAACCGGCGAGGTGTATCCGGGGCGGAATCATCCGAATAAGAGTGATAGACAACACAATTCCGCCCCGGAGCTGATTCAGAACTGACCGGGCTCGTAGCTGCCGGCCGGGGTGTGCGCGATGGCGTTGAGCCGGTTCCAGGTGTTGATGGCCGCGATCGCCGCCATCAGTCCGCCGATCTGCTCGTCGTCGTAGTGCTTACGGACCCGCTGCCAGCTCTCGTCGCTCACGCCGCCGCCGTCGGCCAGCCGGGTGGCGGCCTCGGCCAGTTCCAGGGCGGCGCGTTCGGGTTCGGTGAACACCGTCGCCTCCCGCCAGGCGGCCACCAGGTTGATCCGGGTCTGCGACTCCCCGGCGTGCGCGGCGTCCTTGGTGTGCATATCCACGCAGAACGAGCAGCCGTTGATCTGGCTGACCCGGATCTTCACCAGTTCGTGGGTGGCGCCGGGCAGCCCCGAATCGGTGACCGCCTTCTCGGCGGCGATGAGCCGCCGGGCGAAGCTCGCGGTGACCTTGTTCTCGAAGACGTTCATACGGGGTTCCATGTCGGTGTCCTTTCATCGCTGCGTTCTCATCAGGAAGACGACGCTCAGCGAGAAGGTGTGACAAACCCTCGAAATGTTTTTCCGGCCCCCGGCAGTCGGGCCCGTCAGGCCGAGAAGTCGAACTTCACCCCGGTCAGCCGTTCGGACAGATCCCACAGCGAACGCGCGGTGAGCTGATCCTTCGCACGCTTGGAACACCCCGACGGACCGGGATGGCCGCGGGTCCCGCCCAGACCGGTGGGCCCGTAGTAGGCGCCCGGGTCGACGGCGGCCGTGGCGGCATACAGTTCCGGCAGCGCGCCCATCTCCGCGCTCTGGGCGGCGAGCTTGTTACCGACGGCCATCACCTTGTCCAGGACGGATTCGGTATGCGACTGCAGATCGGTGGCCGCGTATCCCGGATGCGCGGCGACCGCCAGTTTCTCCGAGCCGGCGGCGGTCAGCCGCCGCTGCAACTCGAAAGCGAACAGCAGGTTCGCGAGTTTCGACTGCCCGTAGGCGGCCCAGCGCTTGTACGGCCGGCGTTCCCAGTTCAGATCGTCCAGGTCGATGGCGCCCATATTGTGGGCGCCACTGGAAACCGTGACGATCCGGTCGCTGATCTTGCCCAGCAGCAGGCCGGTGAGCGCGAAATGACCGAGGTGGTTGGTGCCGACCTGCATCTCGAAACCGTCGGCGGTCCGGCGCAGCGGTACCGCCATGACGCCGGCATTGTTGATCAGCACGTTCGCGTCGCCGACCTCGGCGGCGAAGGTCCGCACCGAGGACAGATCGGCCAGATCGAGGTGCCGGACGGTGGCCCGCTCCCCGATCTCGTCGGCGACACCCCGCGCCTTGTCCAGATTCCGGCAGGCCAGGACGACCCGTGCCCCCGCCCCTGCCAGGGCCCGGGCGGCCACCGCGCCCAGTCCGCTGTTCGCTCCGGTGATGATGAAGGTCCGACCCTGCTGATCCGGGATGTCCCCGACGCCCCAACCACTCATGGGCCGAGTCTAATGCGCGCGGGCCCCGCACACCGGACACGACGATCGCGGTGCCGCGGCGGCGGAACCGGGGATCCGGATACCGGTCGCGACCAGCGGTTGCGATACCCGCCCCTTTTCAAATTAGGTAGGGTTGCCTAACCTATTCTCAGACCAGAAGCGCGCCGCACACGCATTCGGGTCCCAGTTTCCAAGAGGCATATCGTGACTTCCACCGCCGCCGGCACTCATCGTGACGGTTACGTTCCCTTCCCGGCGGACTTCGCCGACGCCTACCGGGCCGCCGGCTACTGGAGCGGCACCACCGTGGGCGAACTGCTGCGCGAGACGGCACGCCGGCAACCCGCCCGCCCGGCGCTGCTGGGCGACCGGCCGCTCACCTACGCCGAACTCGACGCCGAGGCCGACCGGATGGCCTACGGGTTCCTCGCGCTCGGCATCGCCCCCGGTGACCGGGTGGTGGTGCAACTCCCCAACGCGCCGGAATTCGCGATCGCGCTGTTCGGCCTGCTGCGGGCCGGGATCATCCCGGTACTCACGCTGCCGGCCCACCGGCGCGCCGAGATCGAGCACCTGACCGCGCTGTCCGGTGCGGTCGCCTACCTGATCGCCGACCGGCTCGGCGATTTCGACTACCGGGAACTGGCCGCGACCGTTCGCGACGCCGTCCCGGCACTGCGCCACGTCCTGGTGCTGGGTGAGCCCGGCGAGTTCACCGATCTCATGTCCGTTCCCCGGGATTCGGGCACGCTGCCGGACCCCGACCCCGCCGATATCGCGCTGATGCTGGTCTCCGGCGGCACCACCGGGCTGCCGAAGCTGATCGCCCGCACCCACGACGACTACGTCTACAACGCCACCGCCAGCGCCGCGGTCTGCGAGCTCGGCGAAACGGATGTCTACCTGGCCACCCTGCCCGCCGCGCACAACTTCCCGCTGGCCTGCCCGGGCATTCTGGGCACCGTGGCAACCGGCGGTGCGCTGGCCTTCGCCGCCGATCCCAGCCCGGAGAGCGTGTTCGCGACGATCGAACGCTTGCGCGTCACCGTCACGGCGGTGGTGCCGCCACTGGCGCAGCTCTGGTCGGCGGCGGTGGAATGGGAGGACGCCGATATCTCCTCCCTGCGCCTGCTGCAGGTGGGCGGCGCCAAATTGGCCGAGGTGAACGCCCGCGAGGTCGCCCCCGCGCTGAACGTGACCCTGCAGCAGGTCTTCGGGATGGCCGAGGGGCTGCTCAACTTCACCCGCCTCGACGACAACCCGGACCTCATCTGCACCACTCAGGGCCGGCCGCTGTGCCCGGCCGACGAGATCCGGGTGGTGGACGAGGACGGCGCCGATATCGCCGACGGCGAGGAGGGCGAACTGCTCACCCGGGGCCCGTACACCCTGCGCGGGTACTACCGCGCGGCCGAACACAATTCCCGCGCCTTCACCCCGGACGGCTACTACCGCAGCGGCGATCTGGTGCGCCGCCTGCCCAGCGGGCACCTGGTGGTCTCCGGCCGGATCAAGGACGTGATCAACCGCGGCGGGGAGAACGTCTCCTGCGATGAGCTCGAGGAGCATCTGCTCGCCCATCCCGCGGTGCGGCACGCCGCGGCGGTCGGCCTGCCCGATCCCGGCCTCGGGGAGAAGGTCTGCGCGGTACTCGTCGTCACCGAGACGATGCCGACGCTGGCCGAGATCAAGGAATTCCTCACCGACCGCGGCCTGGCGACCTTCAAACTCCCCGATGTTCTGCGCCGCGCCGAGACCCTGCCGGTGACCGCGGTCGGCAAGATCGACAAGAAGGCGCTGCGCGCGCAGGGGTAGACCCGCCGGAAGTGGCGGCGCCGTTCCCGGCGCCGCCGCCCGCCTACCGGGCCCGCACCACGTACGGTGCGACGCTGTTGAGCTTCTCGCAGGTCTCCTCGAATTCACGCTCGGGCCGCGACTGCGCCACCACCCCGGCACCGGCCCGCAGCCAGGCCCCCGTGTCGTCCTGGTACACCGCGCGCAGCACCAGGGCCGCCTCCATCGCACCGGTCGGCGAGACCGTCAGCACCGCGCCCGAGTACAGCCCGCGCGGCGGGTCGGAACGGAAGATGGAGTCCACCCCCGGCCGTTTCGGCACCCCCGAGGCGGTGACCGAGGGGAAGAGGGCGTCGAGCGCGTCCCAGGCGCTGCGCCCGTCGGCCAGCCGGCCCCGGACCGTCGACGCCAGATGCTGGACGCTGCCGCGTTCGCGGACGGCCATGAAATCGGAGACCGACGTGGTATCCGGTTCGGCGATCGCCGCGATCTCGGCGAAACAGGTCTGCACGCTCATGGCGTGCTCCACGATCTCCTTCGGATCGTTCACCAGGTCCGCCCGGGCCGCGCTGTCGACCTCTGCGCCGAGACCGAAAGCGCGGGTGCCGGCGAGCGGTTCGGTGGTGACCGTCCGGTCGTCGCTCACCGAGAGCACCAGCTCCGGGCTGAACCCGGCCGCCTGCAACCCGCCCAGACCGAGCAGGAACGAGCGCGCGGGGGTGTTGTGCGCGCGCCCGAGCCGGTAGGTCGCGGGGATATCGACGGTGAAGGGCAGATCCACCTTCCGCGAGAGGATGACCTTGCGGTACCGGCCCGCTTCGATCTCGCCGACGGCCTTCGCGACCCGCTCGTGATAGCCGGTGTCGTCGGCGCGGATATCCACCGGAAACGGCTGCGGTAGCGGCAGATCCCGCGAGCACGCGACGGTATCGAGCAGGAAGGTGGCCTCTTCGGCGGCGGCCCCGGTGACCCAGACCTTGCCCGCGGTATCGATGCGCACCTCCACCCGGGGCACGATCAGGCGCACCAGCGGGGTCGCCGGGCGCAGGTACTCGACGGCGCCGAGCGAGTACGCGCAGAATTCGAATCCGACCCAGCCGTAGGCATTGCGCCCGGTCATGGGCAGCCCGGCGAGCACCTCGTCCATCACCGCGGCCGGGCTCCCGCTCCACGGCTTCGCGGTGGCCTCTCCCGCCCAATGGATCCGCAGCTCGTCGCTGTCCAGTTCGACGGCGCCGAGCGGATCGGCGGCGTAGACCCATTCGCCGCCGCGTTCGTAGACTACGTATTCGCCGAACCGTTCTTCGGCGGCCAGGCGGGACATCGCTGCCGCCGGGTCGGTGACATATTCGACGCGTAAGCGTTCGTCAGTGGTCGACAAAGATCCTCCAAGGCTAACCGACCCAACTAGAAAGTAAGGTTAGCATTACCTTTTCTGGGTAGGGGTTGCTCGGCCGAAGCGGAAACCACCCAAACGACCCGGACAGCGCGTCGGCCGTCCATAGTTGTTGCATCGAGTAATTTCACAGGCTGCGGCCGCCCGGTGCCACGCCCGTTGGGTCCCGCCCGCCACGATCACCGACACGCCGCGAACCCACCCGTCCGACGCAGAGGATCCACAGCATGATCGAGCACAGCGGAGGAGTGTCCGCGCCACCCGAGAGCCCGCCGGAATCCGTGGTAGCACTGGTGGATTCGACATCGGGAACCGAGCGCGAACTCATCGGCCGCTGGATCGCGGACGGCGGAATCGCCGCCGAACTGGGCGTGGACGCGCCGGTGACCCAGCTCGACCTCGACGCCGCGGCTGTCGCCGGCCGTCTGACCGGACGCGTCGACGATCCCCTGGTCGTCCCGGTTCGGGTGCTGTGGCTGCCGCCCGAACGCGACGGGGTGCGACGGGTCACATTCGGCGATATGGCGTTGTTCACCAACCCCCGCAAGCCGAACCGGCTCGCCCAGCGGCGCCTCGTCGCGACCGCCCCGGATCGCCATCTGGTCCTCACCGGCAGCCCGGCCCGGCTCAGCGAACTGCGCGCCAACAACCCCGAGGCGGCCGCCCTGCAACGCGCCGGCACCACCGAACCGTTCGCGCGGGCCGTGGTGCGTGCGGCCGTGGTCGCGCTGGAACGCGCCGAACGCACCGTGATCGGCGACCGGTACAAGATCCCGCGGCTGGTCGCCGAGGAGATCCTGGACTCCCCCGATTTCCTGCGCCGCCTGGAACTGATCGCCGACGAGACCGGCGCCGACCCCCAGGATGTGCACCGGCGCGCCGAGAAAGCCCTCAACGAACTGGTCGCGGCGCAGAGCCGGACCGTCTCGGATCTGTTCACCCAGGCGATGCGGCCGGTGCACGCGTCGACGTGGAATGTGGACTGCGACGAATCCGGGCTGGCCGCGTTACGCGAACTCAACCGCAGCCATCCGCTGGTGTTCCTTCCGTCACACCGGTCCTATGTGGACGCGTTCGTCCTCGGCGACGTCCTGGCCCGCAATGATTTCCCGCCCAATCACGTGGTCGGCGGCGCGAATCTGCGGTTCTGGCCGATGGGCCCGATCGCGCGCCGGACGGGCACCATCTTCATCCGCCGCAGCTTCGCCGGCGACACCGTGTACCAGGCGGTGGTCGAGGAGTATTTCGGCTATCTGCTGTCGCGGCGGTTCAACCTGGAATGGTATTTCGAGGGCGGCCGCACCCGCACCGGCAAACTCCGGCCCCCGCGCTACGGCCTCCTGAACTATCTGGCCGCGTCCGTGCGCCGCAACCGGGTCGCCGACGCACTACTGGTCCCGGTGTCGATCACCTACGAGCGGCTCAACGAACTCGGCGCCATCGCCGACGAACAGGTCGGCGGCCGGAAGAAACCCGAGGGGCTGGCGTGGCTGGCCCGCTACGTCCGTAACCAGCAGCATTCGGCCGGGCACGTCTACGTGCGATTCGGCGCACCGCTGTCGGCACGTGACCGGCTCGCCGCCCACGGTGATCCGCTCGCCGAACCGCCGGTCACCATCCCGCTGCACCACACCGACCCCGCCGCCCGGCCCGCGGCGGGAGCCGAACTGGACACCCTGGACGAACATCTCGGTGAGAAGGAGCGCCGGGCGGTACAGCGCCTCGCCTTCGAAGTGGCGGTGGGCATCAACGCGGTCACCCCGATCACGGTGAACGCGCTGGTCGCCCTGGCGCTGCTGGGCGTCCATCAGCGTGCCCTGACCCTGGCCCAGGTGTACGAGGTGCTGGGCCCGGTCCTGGACTACATCGAAGCGCGCGATCTGCCCCGCGGCGAGATCGCCCAGCTGCGCAACGAGCAGAGCCTCGCCGTCGTCCTCGAACAGCTCTCCCTCGCGAAGGTCGTCACCGTCTACCGCAGCGGGGTGGAGCCGGTGTACTCCATCGAGTCCGGCGCCCATCTCGAGGCCGCCTTCTACCGCAACAGCGCGGTGCACTGGTTCGCCGACCGCGCGATCCTGGAGCTGGCGATCCTGGCGGCCGTCGAAGCCGCGCCCGAGGACCCGACCGGTGCCATCGGACCGGATACCGATGCCCTCGGCGTCGGCTGGGAGGAGGCCTACCGGTTGCGTGATCTGCTGAAATTCGAATTCTTCTTCCCGGACCGGGCGGAGTTCTCCGAGCGGATCATCGCGGAAATGCTGCTGGTGGACCCCGGCTGGCGCACCCGGCCCCGCGACACCCTCGGTAGCGACGTCCTGGCCGCGCTCACCGGCAGCGGTTTCATGATGGCCCACCGGGTGCTGCGCTCGTTCTTCGATGCGCAACTGGTGGTGGCCGAACGCTTGGAGGCCCGGGAACCGGCGGCGACCATCGACCGCAAGCAGTTCGTCTCCGAATGCGTTTCGGTGGGCAATCAGATGCTGCTGCAGCAGCGGCTGCACAGCACCGAATCCGTATCCACCGAACTCTTCGGCAGCGCGTTGAAGCTGGCCGACAATTACCGGCTCCTCGAACCCGCCGATCCGGATTCGGCGGAATCGGCCGCCGAACTCGCACAGCGCCGCCGGGAATTCGCCGACCGGCTGCGGACCATCGGTCTCCGCATATCGCGGGCCGCCGCACTGGATCCCTCCAACCTCCCCGCGGGCGGCCCGCGATGACCGGCGCCGCGGCGGCCGAACCGGCGCGCAGCGCGGGCGGTGGGAGTATCGACGGGGTCGTCGCCGCGATCCGGTCGGGCCCCCGGGGACCCGGTATCGCCGCGATCGTGGATCTCTCCGCGGCCGCGCAGCTGCGATCCGACGCCGGCCGGCGTATCCGGGGCGCCGACCGGGAGTTGATCGACGCCTTCCTCGGACAACTGCGCCGGGCCGGGGAGCGCGCCGGCGCCGATGCCGTGGAATCCGCCGTCGCCCGGGCCGCCGGGCGGACGCCGGAGGAACTGAGCGCGCTGGGCGAGCGCATGTTCAAACGCGGCTGGTACGACCAGCTGTATCCGGAGGTCTGGCGGCTGGTCCAGGAGCATCTCGCGGCCGGGCATACGGTCGTGCTCACCGGGTCCGCCACCGAACAGCAGTTGCGGCCCGCCGCTGCCGCACTGGGGATCACGGAGGTCCGGGGGTCGCGGCCCGCGGTCGACGCGGGCCGGCTCACCGGGACCCTGAACGGACCGGTGCCCTTCGGGCCCGACAAGGTCGCGGCTGTCGCCGAATTCGCCGACGCCCGGGGAATCGACCTCGCCCGCGGCTACGCCTACTCCGGCAGTGCCACCGATCTGCCGCTGCTCGCCCGCGCCGGGACCGCCGTCGCGATCGCCCCCGACCCCGCCCTGGCCGCCGCCGCGGACGAGCACGGCTGGCCGGTGCCCGATATCGCGCCCCGGACGGCCCCGGCCGCCCGCGATCGGCTGCGGACCCTCCTCGGATTCGCGGCCCTCCTGGGCGGTGCGCTGTTCGGCGTGCTCAGCAAACTCCATACTCGCGATCGCCGAACCATGGCCGACGCCCTCCTGCGATACGGCGCGTCGTGGCCGCTGCGAATCTGCGGTATCCGGCTGCGGGTCACCGGCGCCGAGCACGCCCGTACGCCGCGGCCCGCGGTATTCCTGTTCAACCACCAGAGTCAGTTCGATGTGCTCATCGTCCCGGCGGTGCTGGGCGCGGGAGTCACGGGCGTCGGCAAGAAGGAATTGATCCGCAATCCCGTATTCGGACCGCTCATGCGGTTCGTGGGAGTCACCTTCATCGACCGTTCCGATACCGACCGTGCCAAGGCCTCGCTGGCACCGGTCGTGCACACCCTGCGCGACGGCCTGTCCATCGCCATCGCACCGGAGGGCACACGCTCCTACACCCCGCATCCGGGCCGGTTCAAGAAGGGCGCGTTCCATATCGCCGCGCAGGCCGGGGTTCCGGTCATCCCGGTGGTGATCCGCAACGCCGCCGATATCGGCCGGCGCGATTCGATGATCGCGCGTCCCGGCACGGTGGATGTGACGATCCTGCCGCCCATCGCTGTCGGCGATCCGGCGAACCTCGACGACACCGTGGCCGGCGTGCGGCGGCGCTATCTGGACACGCTGCTCGGCCTGCCCGCCGGCGGGTCGCTAGAGAGCGCGCCCGAACAGCAGCTTCCAGGGCATGAGGGCTGATTCCAGCTGCACCGACAGACTCATCTTGGATGCTCCGAGCGTGCGCTCCTCGAACCGGATCGGCACCTCGGCGATATCGATGCCCTGCTTCTTGGTCCGGTAGTTCATCTCGACCTGGAACGAGTAACCGTTGCTGCGGATCGACCCGATCTCGATGGCCCGCAGCGTATCGGCCTCCCACGCCTTGAAACCGGCGGTGGCGTCCTTGATGCCGAGCCGCAGGATCGCGTTGACGTAGAAATTCGCCCAGGCGGAGAGTGCCTTGCGGTACCACTTCCATTCGGCCGCGGTCGAGCCCCCGGGAACATAGCGCGATCCCAGGACCACGCCGGTGCCGGGCCGCTTCAGTTCCTCGAGCATCGCGGGGATGACCTCCGCGGGGTGGGACAGGTCGGCGTCCATCTGGATCACCACTTCCGCGCCCTCCTCGAGGGCTCGGGTGATGCCCGCGATATAGGCGCGGCCGAGACCGTCCTTCTCGGTGCGGTGCAGCACCGACACCACGTTCGGCAGCTCCAGGGCGAGTTTGTCCGCCACCTCACCGGTACCGTCCGGAGAGTTGTCGTCCACCACCAGCACACGCAGGCCGGGCACGGGCAGCGCGGTGAGCCGCTCCACCGCAACCGGCAGATTGTCCCGCTCGTTGTAGGTCGGCACAACAACGGTAACCCTCAAGGGTCGCCCTCCCTGCTCACCTGGTTTCGCCCGTCAGCCGGTCCACGGGCCGCGAGCTTCGCTACGTATTACCCGTGAACGGTAGCCCAACCGCCGACCCCGGGCTGCAGCGCACCGGTCATAGCCGCCGAAAGCAGGGCGAACCGGGCATATGCGCTGATCAATCCCCTTCGCGCCAGGATCGATCGGCCGCGTCCTGAGCGTCGTTGCGCTGCCGCACGATATCGAGGGCGCGTTCGGCGGTCGCGCGATCCGGATACGGACCCATCCGGTCGCGGAACCAGCACTGACGACCACGCTCGGCGCGCTGATGCTTCAAGCAGTAGTACCACCGTTCGGCCATACCTCCAGCATGGCATCCACGGCGGGCCCGAACGAGCAGAAACCCCCCGATCACGATGATCAGGGGGTTGATTGTGGCCAGGGCCGGGATCGAACCGGCGACCTTTCGCTTTTCAGGCGAACGCTCGTACCAACTGAGCTACCTGGCCGCAGGCACCCGGAACGAATGCCATCCGATGGAGCCGGATTGCTCCGGCATCCACTGGCGACCCTGACGGGACTCGAACCCGCGACCTCCGCCGTGACAGGGCGGCGCGCTAACCAACTGCGCCACAGGGCCTTGCTGTTTACGACCTACTCTCATAGGTCGTACCCCCTACGGGATTCGAACCCGCGCTACCGCCTTGAAAGGGCGGCGTCCTAGGCCGCTAGACGAAGGGGGCTCGTCCCGGATTTCTCCGGACCGGCTTTTCAACGGTTGTCCGTTGGGAGCTCGCATAGCTTATGACAGGGTGGAGTAATTTCCCAAATCTGCTGGTCAGCTGGGCGAACCCAGTTCTTCCAGACGCGCGCTCGCGCGCCACCCGTGCTGCCCGAAGGTTTCGGCCCATGCCGTGGTGCAGCAGGCCTGCACCACCATTTCCAGCGATTCCCGGAACCGGGTACGCAGCTCGGGCCCGCCCTGGTGCGCGTCGACGATGTAGCGCTGACCGATGAGCGCGCCGGCGAGGGTCCGGGTGAACCGATCGGGGTCGGTATCCGGGCGCAACTGCCCCTTCTCGATCGCGCCGACCGTCAGGGTCCGGATGGCCGCGGAGAGCATCCGGCAGCCGCCGCGGCCCTGACGCTGGAACCCGGGATCGATCACCAACCGGAATTCGGCCTGCACGATGATGTCGTGTTCCAAACGCAGCGCCAGCTCGTCCAGGACGCCGTGCAGAATATCGAGTGGCCCCAGTTCGGTGCGGAGCAACCAGCGATCGATGGTGAGCCCGTACCGCTCGATGGCCGAATCGAGTACGGCCCGCGCCAGATCTTCCTTCGAATCGAAATGGAAGTACATGGCGCCCTTGGTCGCTCGCGACCCTTCCAGAATACGGTTGAGCGAAGCCGCGGCGTAGCCGCTCTTCCCGAACTCAACGGCGGCGGACCGGATAATCGCTGCCCGTGTCCGACGGGCCCGCTCTTGCTGCCGTGCCATGCTCGAAACGCCTCCGAAGCCTTGTGCAATCCGCCGGGGTTTTTCCTGCGGAATGCCCGCGACCGATCAGCTTCCTTTGACGAGGGGCCGAAGTCGCGAACTTATCCTGTTGTTGCAAATCCGACTTTTGGTCGGTTTTTAAGCCCTGTCTCAAACTTTCGGTACGAAAACCCGCCGGGAAAAGAAACACACCGGCTGGTATAATTCGATCGCCCGGGTGCGCCGCAGGGGGTGCGCATCCGGGCATTCCGTTGCGCTCTACCTCGTCCCCGATCCGCCTCCCGCAGCGTCGACTCGCGTCACACCCCGAATTCGCTGAATTGTCACGGTACTCGGAATCTCGTACCGGCACGCGGTAATCCGGGGTTGCCGACCGCCGTCGCGGCGCCCGGAACCGGTTCGCGCGATTCGCGGCCCGCAGCGGCCACGGATACGACGATTCCCCTGGCAGTGCTGGATATTCGCCACCCGGACGGTAAGGGGCCGGAACTCAGTCGGCCACTCCCGCTCCGCGACCCATTCCACCGCGCCCGCGAGCGCTGCCGAACCGGCCGTACCCCGGAAAAAGCGGCCCCGGAACCCACCCCTGGGAGAAAGCCGCCTTTACCGATCCAAAGGCATTGGTATCCAACATCTTTGAATCGTATCGTGCTACCCGTTGTATCAACAATGCCGCAGGTACCGCGTTTCGGAACCCGCGAGTATGGTCCAGCGGCCGGAACTGCCCGCACGGACCGCTCGCGCACCCCCGCCACCTGGCCAGATGACATCGGACCGGCCGGGTGCCGCGAACTCCGGTGGCGGCCCCGAGTGACAGAAAGCACCAGCGTGACGGCCCGATTACGAGAAAGCCCGGTCATCCCATTACACTTGCGCCCGCGCCCCTATAGCTCAGTTGGTAGAGCTACGGACTTTTAATCCGCAGGTCCCAGGTTCGAGCCCTGGTGGGGGCACATATCGGGTGCCCGGTCCGTGGACCGGGCACCCGGTCTCTTCTCCGGGACCCCCTGCCCGCACCGGCACTGTGAGTTCCGACAGGCTCTGCCCGCACACACTGTGACCGGTGCCGATTCATTCGATCCCGAGCCGGCCGCCCCTCCGGCCCGGCCGCGCCGGGAGACCATCGCGCCGGCCCGCCGCTGAGCAGCACGCCGCGGCGCCATTCCGCATTTCCCGCCACACGCCGCGCGATCATCCGCTGTGGCATTTCCCACCGGCGGTAACGTGATCCGATGACTGTTCGATAATTCCTTGACCGGGTTCCGGGTCATACACTCGAGGTCGGCCGCCCGTGACAGAAACACGTGCCACCGTGCACTCTTTCTCGGTCGGATGCGTTTCGCATCACACCTACGGTGCCGTAAGGTAGGGCCGCATCGGCAACGGTCTACAACAGGTGACCCGCACGAACGCAACATATGAAGGGCTTGATCACATGGCAAGGGATCTGACTCAACTCGAGCTGCTCACAGAGTTGGAGCCGGTTGCCGAGCAGAACGTCAACCGGCACCTCTCCTTGGCAAAAGAGTGGCATCCGCACGACTACGTCCCGTGGGACGAGGGTCGCAACTTCGCCGCGATGGGCGGACAGGATTGGGACCCCGAACAATCCAAGCTCAGCGAGGTCGCCAAGGCGGCCATGATCACCAACCTGCTCACCGAGGACAACCTGCCCTCCTATCACCGCGAGATCGCCGAGAACTTCTCGCAGGACGGGGCCTGGGGTACCTGGGTCGGCCGGTGGACCGCCGAGGAGAACCGCCACGGTATCGCCATGCGCGACTATCTGGTGGTCACCCGCGGCGTCGATCCGGTCGCGCTCGAGCAGGCGCGCATGGTTCATATGACCAACGGTTTCGCGTCTCCCGCCGAAGCCGATGCCGGGTTCCTGCACTCGGTCGCGTACGTGACGTTCCAGGAACTGGCCACCCGCGTCTCCCACCGCAACACCGGCAAGGTCTGCGACGACGCGATCGCCGACCGGATGCTGCAGCGCATCGCGGCCGACGAGAACCTGCACATGATCTTCTACCGCAATATGTGCGGAGCGGCCCTGGACCTG
Source organism: Nocardia sp. NPDC049935 (assembly GCF_055586645.1). Taxonomy (NCBI): domain Bacteria; kingdom Bacillati; phylum Actinomycetota; class Actinomycetes; order Mycobacteriales; family Nocardiaceae; genus Nocardia; species Nocardia sp. NPDC049935. The sequence continues at coordinate 563,807 of NZ_JBVJHV010000005.1, forward strand.
TGCCCGGACCAGGCGCTGGACGCCATCACCCTGATTCTGGAGAACTTCCAGATGCCGGGCGCCGGTATGCCGAATTTCCGGCGCAACGGTGTGCTGATGGCCAAGCACGGAATCTACGATCTGCGCCAGCACCTCGAAGAGGTCGTGCAGCCGGTCCTCAAGAAATGGGACATCTTCGGACGCAGCGATTTCACCGCCCACGGCGAGGAGACCCGGGAGCGGCTCGGCAATTTCCTGGACAAGCTGTCCAAGGACGTCGTCAAGTTCGAGGAACAGCGCGACAAGATGCTCGCCCGCGAGGCGGCCAAGCGCGAGAAGCAGCTCGCCTCCGTCAACGCCTGATCGGGCCGCGCTCCGCGAACACACGGAAGCCGCCGGGATTCGTCCCGGCGGCTTCTTTCGTACCCGGTCCGCGCGGACGCGCGATCAGGATCACTTCATCGGCAGCGCGCCGTCCACTCCGCCGACATCGGTGATCTGCCATCCCGCGTTCTCGTCCACACTCACGGTGTAGGTGACCGTGGTCTGGGTGCCGTCCGGATTCTGGGCGTTGGTCGAGGTCACGTCGACGAATACGTTGACCTTGTAGACGCCGTCCTGCTCCGACATCACCTTGGCGGTGATCGGCGTGGCGGTCGAGGTCCACTGCAGCGGCACCAGGATCTGCTCCAGTTTCGGCGCCGTCTCGTCGAACTTGCCCGCGAGCTGCGGGGTGGTGTTCTTCTTCAGTCCGGTGATCCATGCGTCGAGGTCGCGGAAATTCACCGTCGCCGCGCCGACCGCGTAGTCGGTGGCCACCTGCTCGGCGTGCCCGTTGTCGGCCGCCTGCCGGTCACGGTCGGCCAGGTCACCGCGAGCCGTGAAATAGAGGACGGCGAACACCACCGCCAGGGCCGCCAGGGCGATCACGAGCGCACCGCGTACCAAGGTGGATACGCGGACGGAGACGGTGCCCGGCCGATCGGCGCCGGTCGCGGGGCGACCGGGCGCCGGGTCGTTTCCGTCGCCCGGGGTGGCCGCGGCATCGCTCTGATCGCGGCCGGCGTCTTCGGTGTTCTCGGCCATACTGTCCTATCCTCTTCCGCTCGTTGTCCCGCTGCTCGTACCCGGCCGTGTCCAGCGGAAACGGGAGGCGGGCATTCCGGCGCACCCGAGGCTAGTGCCGTCCGGTGAGCCACCCGATAGTGACCCCCGCCCGTTCCACAGGGAAAATGGATTCTCGTGCAGGCAGAAGTAGAACAGGAGACAGGTTTGCGGATCGGCCCCTACCCGGTCGACCCGCCGGTGGTGCTCGCCCCCATGGCCGGGATCACGAACCTGGCCTTCCGCAAGCTGTGCCGGGAATTCGGCAGTTCCTCGGCGATCTACGTCTGCGAGATGATCACCGCCCGCGCGGTGGTGGAGCGCAATGAGAAAACGCTGCACATGATGTCGTTCGACGAGGGCGAATCGCCCCGCTCGATGCAACTGTACGGCGTGGACCCGAAAACTCTCGGCGAGGCCGTGCGCATCATCGTCGGCGAGGGCTGGGCCGACCATATCGATATGAACCTCGGCTGCCCCGTGCCCAAGGTCACCCGGCTCGGCGGCGGGGCCGCCCTGCCCTACAAGCGCAACCTCTTCGCCTCGATCGTCCGGGAAATGGTGCGCGCCGCCGAACCGGCCGGCGTTCCGGTGACGATGAAATTCCGGATCGGTATCGATGACGATCACCGCACCTACCTCGATACCGGCCGGATCGCCGCGGCCGAGGGCGCCGCGGCGGTATCCCTGCACGCCCGCACCGCCGCCCAGCGCTACTCCGGCACTGCCGACTGGTCGGCGATCGCCCGGCTGAAGGAGGCCGTCACCACGATCCCGGTGCTCGGCAACGGCGATATCTTCGCCGCCGCCGACGGAGTCGCGATGATGGCGCAGACCGGATGCGACGGCGTGGTCGTCGGCCGGGGCTGCCTGGGCCGGCCCTGGTTGTTCGGAGAGCTGAGCGCGGCGCTGCGCGGCGAACCGGCTCCAGTTCCCCCGGATCTCGGCGGGGTCGGCACCATCCTGGCCCGGCACGCCGGACTCCTCGCCGAGCATCACGGCGAGGAGAAGGGCATGCGTGATCTGCGTAAACATATGGCCTGGTACTTCATGGGCTTCCCACTCGGGGCCGAGCTGCGGCGCAGTTTCGCGACGGTGTCCACGCTCGCCGAGCTGGACGGGCTGATCGCCCAGCTCGATCCCGCTGTCCCCTTCCCGAAGGACGCGGAGGGCCCGCGGGGACGGCAGGGATCACCCGGCAAGGTCGCGCTACCGCACGGCTGGCTCGACGACCCCGACGATCACACCGTCCCGGCCGCGGCCGATGTGATGCACAGCGGCGGCTGACCCGCTCGACACGCCGGAGCCCGCTGCACCGACACACCGGCTATCACGTGGAAACATAATCGCAGGCAACTTTCCAGCATCACCTTCGTCACAGACCCTCGCGTAATGTCCGAGTGGCCCTCGGTGGCGAAATCGTTATCATTGCGGAATCCCGCGCAGCCTTTCGAGCACGGCTGTGGCGGCAGCGAGTTGCGGAAAAGCGAGGTTCATCAGTTGGGTGACGATCGGCACGGGCGTTCTCCAGGGCCCGGAGGTCGCGCACCGTGGGAGCGGTATCCCGCGGCGGAGTCCCCCGAGATGGACGGCGCGCAGGGGGCGCGGCGGCAACGCCGGCCGGAGCCGGAGAGCCAGGCTCCGCTGACGGTTCAGGATCTGGTCCAGCGCGTCGACAGCGAGCGCACCGTGCGGCGGCGCGAAGGCGACTCCGGCCGCCACACCGCGCCGGTGGGCCCGCCGCCACAGTCCGCCCCACCGCAGCAGCCTCCCGGACGTCCGGCGGGCCCGCCGCGCGGCGAACAGCGTCCTCGACCGGATCGGCCCGCACCCGATGCCGGTCCCGGCCGGCCGAACCGGCCGCCCGCCCCGCCGGCGCCTCCCGGTCGCCCCGGCGCTCCGGGCCAGCCGCCGACCGGCGGAACACCGGCACAGCCCGGACCCCGGCCGTCCGGTCCACCCCCCGGGACCACACCGCCACCCGGCCCCGGCCCGCGCCGGCCGGACCGCCCGCAGCCCCCGGCGGGCCGCACCGCACCCCCACCGCCCCCGCCACGCGGCGGCGAGCAGCAGCAGCCGCCGCCCCCACCGCGGCCGGCCGGCGGCAGGCCCGCCGACGGTCGCCCACGGCCCCCCGCCGAAGTCCCGCCCGCCGCGACCGGCGCCCGGCCGGCGACGGACAACCGGCCACCGGCCGGCGCTCCCGCCGAACCGGCGCCCGAGGGTCCCGCCAAACGTCCGCCGACCGGACAGCGACCCGCCGCGGCCCCGCCCGCGGATCCCGAGGCGACCACGGCCGTTCCACAAACGCCCGACCCGGCGCGCGGAGGTCCGCGGCCCGGTAGCGAGCCGGGCCGTAAACGCTTCCGGCAATCACGCAGCACACCCGGCCGTGGAAACAAGGCCGCGGCCGCCGCGGCGCCGGGCGCCGAGGTCGTCACCGATGTGATGGCGCCGGTCGGCGAGGACGACGCCCGGGTCAACGGCCGTACCGATACCGGTGGCTGGCCGACCTCCGAACCCGCCGCACCGGAGACCGTAGGGAAACCCAAACGCGCCGCGCCCTCGCGCGGCAACCGGCGGCTGCGTATCGCCGGCCGGGCGACCGTCGCCTTCTTCTCGGTCTTGGCGCTGCTCATCACCGGTGGTGGGTGGAGCTACCTGCGGGCGACGAATAACGGGTTCACCCAGGTTTCGGCGCTCGGCGAGAACGAAGACGACGTCATCGACGCCGGTGCGCAGCTCGGTGACGAGAACTACCTGATCGTGGGCACCGACACCCGGGCCGGCGTGAACGGCGATGTGGGCGCCGGCACCGTCGAGGACGCCGAGGGCGCCCGCGCGGACACCACCATGCTGGTGCACATCCCGAAGAACCGCAGCCGCGTGGTCGTCGTCTCCTTCCCGCGCGACCTGGACGTCACCCGTCCGGAGTGCGCGCGCTGGGACAACGACGCCGCCAACTACACCGAGGAGATGTACCCCTCGGCGATGGGCGACAAGCTCAACGCCGTCTACGCCCTCGGTGGCCCCAAATGCCTGGTGACCACCGTCCAGCGGCTCACCGGCAGCACTATCAATCACTTCATCGGTATCGATTTCGCCGGTTTCGAGCAGATGGTCAACCAGGTCGGCGGGGTCGAGGTCTGCGTCTCCGAGCCGCTGGAAGACGGTGTGCTCGGCACCATCGTTCCCGAGGCCGGACGGCACCGGGTCGACGGCGTCACCGCACTCAAGTACGTCCGCGCGCGGCATGTCTACGGCGAGGAGCGCAGCGACTACGACCGGATCAACCGGCAGCAGAAGTTCCTGGCGTCGCTGCTACGTGGCGCGCTGTCGGGCCGGGTGCTGCTGGACCCGGGCAAACTCAACGGGTTCATCAAGGCCTTCACCGCCGCCACCTTCGTCGACAAGGTCAACCCCAACGACCTGCTGATGCTGGGCCGGTCGCTGCAGGATCTGGAATCCGGTGCGGTCACCTTCCTGACCGTCCCCACCGCGGGCACCACCTCGTACGGCAACGAGATCCCCCGCACCTCCGATATCCAGGCGATCTTCCGGGCCATCCGCGACGATCAACCGCTGCCGGGTGAGAAGACCGCGCCCGCACCGCCGCCGACCGCGGAGGTGGAGGTGCCGCCGTCGCTGACGGCGGTCGATCCGAGCACCCTGTCGCTGCAGGTCTCCAACGGTTCGGGGATCTCGGGCCTGGCGAGCACCGCCGCGAGCCAGCTCTCGAATGTGGGATTCGGCATCTACAACGTCGGTAACTACACCGAGGGCAACGCGGCCGAGACCAAGGTGCGCTACTCCACCGGGCACGAGGCCGAAGCGGCGACCGTGGCCAGCGCCATTCCCGGCGCCGCGATGGAACTCGACGATTCCCTCGACAGCATCGTCGAGTTGGTTCTCGGCGAGAACTACCAGCAGGTCGTGAACGAGCCGACACCGGTCGGCAACCCGATCACCCAGGTTCCGCCGACCACCGCCGGACCGGTGGAACTGCCGAGCGACCTCGAGCATGTCAACGCCGGGGACGACGCGTGTGCCGCACCACAGTGAGGTCTACCAGGACGGTCGCCGGGTTTATTCACCCGGCGTTGGTGACGTAGTCAGGACCGAGAACTAGGCTTCGGACTCATGCGTGTCATCTACAACGAGCAAATGGCCGATCTCGCCCACCTCCTGGGCGAGATGGCCGGTCTTGCCGGTTCGGCCATGGATCGTGCCACGCAGGCTCTGCTCCAGGCCGACCTGACCCTGGCCGAACAGGTCATCAGCGAGGGCGACCGGATCGCCGAGATGATCTCCGGCGCGGAGGAGAAATCGTTCGCGCTGCTGGCGCTCCAGGCGCCGGTCGCCGGCGATCTCCGGCAGGTGGTCAGCGCCATCCAGATCGTCAACGACGTCAACCGGATGGGCACCCTCGCCCTGCACGTGGCCAAGGTGGCCCGGCGCCGGCATCCCAACCACGCGCTGCCCGAGGCCGTGAACGGCTATTTCGCCGAAATGGGTCGTATCGCGGTGAGTATGGGCAGCGGCGCCCAAGAAGTACTGGACACCCGTGATCCGGAACGCGCGGCACAGCTGAACCAGGACGACGAGGCGATGGACGATCTGCATCGCCATCTGTTCACCCTGCTCATGGACCGCGAATGGAAGTACGGCGTGGCCTCGGCGGTCGACGTCACCCTGCTGGGCCGCTACTACGAGCGTTTCGCCGATCACGCCGTGGAGATCGGCCGCAGGGTGATCTTCCTGGTGACCGGTGTGCTGCCGCCCGACGAGGACGTCGAGGCCTGACCAGGCGAATCTCGAACAGCTACAGGCACGGGCCGAAGGATTTCCTTCGGCCCGTTGTCGTCGTCCCGAGCAGTGCGCCCCGCGGATACGACTCCGCGAGGGCCCGATAGCGGCCCTCGCGGAGTTCGTGCGGAGAGAAATCAGCCGAAGCGGCCGGAGATGTAGTCCTCGGTGGCCTTCTCGCCGGGGTTGGAGAAGATCTTCTCGGTATCGTCGATCTCCACCAGCCGGCCCGGCTTGCCCTGCGCCTCCAGGTTGAAGAAACCGGTCTTATCGCTCACCCGCGCCGCCTGCTGCATGTTGTGGGTGACGATGACGATCGTGTATTCCTTCTTCAGCTCGGTGATCAGATCCTCGATCGCCAGCGTGGAGATCGGGTCCAGCGCCGAACAGGGCTCGTCCATCAGCAGCACATCGGGTGAGACCGCGATGGCACGGGCGATGCAGAGCCGCTGCTGCTGACCACCGGAAAGGCCGCCGCCGGGCTTGTCCAGGCGGTCCTTCACCTCGTTCCACAGGTTCGCGCCGCGCAACGAACGTTCGGCGACCTCGTCGAGTTCGCCCTTGTTGCGCACGCCCTGCAGCCTGAGCCCGGCCACCACATTGTCGCGAATGGACATGGTGGGGAACGGGTTCGGCCGCTGGAACACCATGCCGATGGTGCGGCGCACGCCCACCGGATCGACCTGCGAGGCGTAGATGTCCTCGCCGTCGAGCATGACCGAACCCGAAACGCTGGCGTTGGGGGTCACCTCGTGCATCCGGTTCAGCGAACGCAGCACGGTGGACTTACCGCAGCCCGACGGTCCGATGAAGGCGGTCACGCTGCGCGGCAGGACGTTCAGCGAGACATCGGCGACGGCGTGGAACTTGCCGTAGAAGATGTTCAGTTCTTTGATGTCGATGCGCTTGGCCATCTATTTTCCGTTTCCGCCTTATCGGTTCCGCATCAGGAACTTGTTGACACCCGCGGCCGCGAGATACAGCAGTGCGATCAGCAGGATGAGGGTGAGCGCGGCGCCCCATACCCGCTGCCGGCCCGCGTCCTCCGCGTTCGCCAGTTCCTGGTAGATCAGCAGCGGCAGCGAGGCCATATTGCCGTCGAAGATGTTCATATTGATCGACTTGCTGTAGCCGACCAGCACCAGCACCGGTGCCGTTTCGCCCATGACCCGGGCCAGCGCGAGCAGGATGCCGGAGATCATGCCGGGCAGGGCGGTCGGGATGACGATCTTCAGAATCGTCTTCCACTTCGGGATCCCGAGCGCGTAGGACGCCTCACGCAACTCGTCGGGAACGAGTTTCAGCATTTCCTCGGTATTGCGGACGACCACCGGCAGCATCAGCAGCACCAGGGCCAGCGCCACCGCGAACGAACTCTGCGGGAATCCGAGGGTGGCGATCCACAGCGCGAAGATGAACAGGGCCGCCACGATCGAGGGCACACCGGCCAGGATGTCGACCATGAAGGTGGTGATCTTGGCGAACCGGCCGGTGCCGTACTCGATGAGGTAGACCGCCGCCATGATGCCCAGCGGCACCGCGATCACGGCCGCCACCGCGGACTGGACGATAGTGCCGTAGATGGCGTGGTAGACACCGCCGCCGGTCTGGTCGGGCAGGACGCCCTTCTGCGAGTTCTGCCACCAGTCCAGCGACATGATGGCTTCGAAGCCGTTGATGAGCACCATCCCCAGCACCCAGCCCAGCGGGACGAGGGCGATGAGGAAGCACAGCGCGAACAGCACGGTGGCGATATTGTTCTTGATCCGCCGGCCGGTGCTCACCTGGCGGAAGGTGGGCGCCTTGATCGGCTGATTGAACTTCGTCAGGGTGGTCATCAGCCGTTCACCTTTCCGCCCGCCGCGAATCGGGCCAGCGCGTTGACGACGAAGGTCAGCGCGAAGAGCACGAAGCCCGCCGCGATATAGGCGCCCGTCGGCAGCGGCGCGCTGAACTCGGCGGCGGCCGAGGCGATCTTGGAGGCGAAGGTGAAGCCGCCGTCGAACAGCGACCAGTTGCCCGCGTCCGCCGAGGTCTTCAGGATGAGCAGCACCGCGATGGTCTCACCGAGAGCGCGACCCAGACCCAGCATGGAACCGGCGATGACACCGCTGCGCCCGTAGGGCAGCACGGTCATCCGCACGACCTCCCATTTGGTGGCGCCCAGCGCCTGGGCCGCCTCGATATGCGAGACCGGCGTGAGCGCGAACACCTCGCGCGCCACCGAGGTGATGATCGGCAGGATCATCACCGCGAGCACCACGCCCGCGGTGAAGATCGTGCCGCCGCCGGCGATCGAGACATTGCCGTCGGAGAAGAGGAAGAACCAGCCCAGGTTGTCGTTGAGGAATTCCTGGATCGGCTTCAGGTACGCGGCCAGCACCAGCAGGCCCCACAGGCCGTACACGATCGAGGGCACGGCGGCCAGCAGATCGGTCAGCATGGAGAAGGGGCGCGCCAGCTGTTTGGGCGCGTACCGCGTGAGGAACAGCGCGATACCGACGCCGATCGGCACCGCGATGAGCAGCGCGAAGGCGGAGCTCAACACCGTCACCATGAACAGGTCACGGATACCGAAGCGGAGATTGCCCGCATCGCCGGTGTTGAACTCCGTACTGGTGAAGAAGTTCACCTGGTCAGCCCGGAGCGAAGGCACCGCACGAATCAGCAGGAACAGGGCGATCAGGGCGATGGACGCCACGATGATCGCCGCGGCGGCGGTGGCCAGCGATTTGAAGATCACCTCGGCCCGCCGGCCGCTGCCCTTGCTCTCACCACCTAGCGGCGGTTTGCTCGGATGGCTCGACATTGTTGCGGGGGCTCCCGCCTTCGGCAGGCCCGTCCCTCCGGACGAGCCCGCCGAGGCTACCTCAGGGTTGACTGTCATATTCGCGCTATCAGGAGATGGCGTTGATCGCCGTGGTCAGCTTGGTCTTGAACTCCTCCGGGATCGGCACGTATCCGTTGTCCTCCAGTCCGTCCTGACCGTTGCTGACCGCCGAGCTCAGGAACGCCTTGACGGCGGTCGCGATCTCACCGTCGGCGTACTTGGAGCACACGATCTCATAGGTCGGCAGGATGATGGGGTACGCACCGGTCTCGGTGGGCTTGTAGAACGACGAGGTGTCGAGCACCAGATCGTTGCCCTCGCCCTTGATCTTCACCCCGTTGATGGCCTTACCGGCGGTCTCGGAGGTGAGCTCGACCGGCTCCGGGCCGGCGGAGGTGATGACGCGGGTCACCGACAGGTTCTGCGCCTTGGCGAACGACCACTCGTTGTAGGAGATGGAGTTCGGGGTGGACTTGACCGCGGCCGAGGTGCCCTCGTTGCCCTTGGCGCCCTCACCGACACCGCCGTTGAAGACCTTGCCGGCTTCCTTGCCCCAGGCGCCGTCGGAGGCGGCGTCCAAGTAGAGCTGGAGGTTATCGGTGGTACCGGATTCGTCGGACCGGTAGATGACCTTGATCGGCTCCGCGGGCAGCTGCGCGTCCGGGTTCAGGGCCTTGATCTCGGGGGCATCCCAGGTCTTGACCGCGCCGTTGAAGACCTTGGCCAGGGTCGGGCCGTCGAGCGCGAGATCGGTGACACCGTTGATGTTGTAGGTGATGGCGATCGGGCCGAAGACGGTCGGCAGGTTCCAGGCCGGGGAGGCGCAGCGCTTCTCGGCGTCGGCGACCTCGCCCTTCTTCTCGCTCAACGGGGAATCGGAGCCGGCGAAATCGGTCTGGCCGCCGAGGAATTCCTTCACGCCCGCGCCCGAGCCGCTCGAGGTGTAGTTGAGGGTCTGGCCGTCGCAGTTGGTCTCGAAGGCGGCGGTGAAACGCTCCACGGCGTTCTTCTGGGCCGACGAGCCGCTGGCCTTCAGGGCCTCCTTGCCACCACAGGTGACGTCGGCGTTGGCCTCGACCCCGGTCGCTCCGGCGTTGTCGTCGCTGCCGCAGGCGGCCAGCGGCAGGGTTACGGCGGCGAGTACACCGACGAGGGCACTGCTGCGCTTGAACTTCACTCCAGTCCTCCGGATACGTCCTACTCGCCCGGTCCCTCACCGGCCCGGGCGCGTGTGGTGGGTGCGGCCGTTCGCGGGGAACTTGCACACCGGGCGGCCCACTGCCGCCTGGAATCAAACTAGGGCCCGTCGGTAGCCAGCCGGACCAGGGCAAGTGAACGGAGGGTGAACAGGGCGGTGCTGATCCGCCCGATATGTGTGATGTTTGCCGCGTTGTTACTCAGCGCACGCTATTCGGCCCATTTCCGGCTGCCCGAGCGGCACCCCGGACAGCGGGCGCCGAACTCACTCGGGGGCGGTGTAGGCGATATCGATATGCGCCGGAGCGAAGCCGAGCCGGCGGTAGGTACGGACCGCCGCGGTGTTGTCGGCCTCGGTGTACAGCAGGACCTCACCCAGCCCCGCGTGCCGCAGGTGATGCAGCCCGATCAGGGTGAGCAGACCACCGAGCCCGCGCCCCTGCGCGGCCGGATCGACTCCCACCACATAGACCTCACCGGCGGGCGGATTCTCGTCGTGATGGACCTTGGTCCAGTGGAACCCGAGCAATCGCGACGGATCCTGCGCGTCGAAGGCGAGAAAGAGACCGTCCGGGTCGAACCACGACTCCGCACGCCGCTGCGCGATCTCGTCCTCGGTCCAGCCGCCCTGCTCAGGATGCCAATCGAAGGCCGCGTTGTTGACGCGCAACAGTTCCGGATCATCGGCCGGACCGGCGTAGGTGCGCACGACCAACCCGTCCGGCAGCGCCACCGAAGGTAGCTCGGAATTTGCCAACTCGCGGCGCATCTGCCAGAGTTCGCGGGCCGCTACCAGCCCCAGCCGCGCCGCCACCGCCTCCGCGGCGGGCAGTTTCCCGTGCGCCCAGACCCGAGTTCCGGAACCACCGGAGTCCAGCGCCGCCGACACCAGGCCGCGCCCGATCCCCCGCCCCCGGAACTCCGGGGCCACGGCCGCCTCCGCCATCGCGGGATGCTCACCGTGCGCGGGCGTCAGGCTCGCGTAACCGGCCACCGTGCCCTCCGACAGCGCCAGCAGATGCCGGACCCGGGACGGCCGGCGCAAGGCCAGCACGGCCTGTTCGGACACCGGGGCCACACCGTCGGTCGCGGCGGCCTTCTCCAGCAATCCGGTCACCCGATCGGCCTGACCGGCCGGCGGCTCGTCCGTCCACTCCAGCTCGAAGCCGGCCGTCTCGCCCGGATTCACTGCGCAGTGCCGTTGACCGGCGCCATGGAATCGTCCTCCACGCCGTCCTTATCGCCGTTCGCCGACCGGTTGTCGCCGTCGCCCTTGTTCGACGAACGGGCGGGCCGAACGGCCTTGTACCCGACATTGCGGACGGTCCCGATCAGCGACTCGTACTCGCTGCCCAGTTTCGCCCGCAACCGCCGCACATGCACATCGACCGTGCGGGTGCCGCCGAAGAAGTCGTAACCCCAGACCTCCTGCAGCAGCTGGGCGCGGGTGAAAACCCGGCCGGCGTGCTGCGCGAGGTACTTCAGCAACTCGAATTCCTTGTAGGTCAGATCCAGCGGGCGGCCGCGTAGCCGGGCGGTATAGGTGCCCTCATCGATCACCAGCTCACCCAAGGTGATCTTCCCGCTGGCCTCGGGACTGGCCGCGCCCCCCGTACGACCGACCAGCAACCGCAGCCGGGCATCCAGTTCCGCGGGCCCGGTACTCGGCAAGAGGATATCGTCGAGACCCCAATCGGCGTTCACGGCGACCAGGCCGCCCTCGGTCAGCACGGCGACCACCGGAACCGACGACCCCGTACTGCCCAGCAGCCGGCACAGACCGCGGGCCGCCGCCAGATCGGAGCGCGCGTCCACCAGCGCGATATCGGCGGTACCCGCCTCCAGCAACGACGCCACCTCGGTCGGCGCGGGCCGCACATTGTGCGCGAGCAGCGTCAACGAGGGCAGAACCGATTCAGGATCGGGGTCGGAGGTCAGCAGGAGCAGCTCCACAAGCACTCCTCCCATCTCGTAGCTACGCGAAAGCCAGCTTCGTCGCCGTCGCCACGTTGCTCATCCACAACTGATCCGTGCAAGATTAGCGCGCTGTATCCATGGTGGCGTCTCCGACGCCACCAATCTCGGAGCGGCTCCGCCGCTCGAGGGCTGTAATTTTGGAGCGGCTCCGCCGCTCGAGGGCGGGGCCCTATTAACCCCGGTTCTTCACTCCCGGCGGTCGGTCGCTGCGCTCCCTCC
>NZ_JBVJHV010000006.1:0-535089 GCF_055586645.1 Nocardia sp. NPDC049935
TTGGCGATCACCCGATGAGTTCGAGGCGAGCTACCATCACCCGGTTCCGGCCGGAACCTGATAACCCCGCCCTCCAACAATGCGGGGGAACCTCACGTAGCCTTCGTGAACCGCGATACGTACCCGCAGCCAGTTCATCGGACCTGCCGCGCCATTGTGTTCGCGTACGCCTGCCAACATCGCGCCGACGACCCGGTCCAGGACATCCAACACCGGGATATCGAGGACGAGCATCGCTCCATCTCCGCGATCCTCCTGGGCCACAGACTTTTCTATTCCTTGTATCGCGCCGTCGATGATGCGGTACAGCGTCGTACGCATAGCCTCGACCTGCACATTGGTCAAGGACTCCGAATTCTCGACGTCCACGACGAGAAGGGAACGATGCGTGGGTTCGGGCATGACTTCTCCTGATTTGTAAAGGACCCGCGGATCTGGCAGTTCCCCAGGTCTACCGGTTCGGATCACACGTGTCTGCGTCCGAATACACATTCGGGGGCAGACCTTCTGCTACTGCGGCGAGCAGGTCGGGCCTCAGCAGTTCCACACAGCGGCGAGCTGTCCTGATCGCGCCGATCATGCGCAGTTTTCTGAATGCCTTGGCGACTGCTTCCCGGGAAGCGTTCGCCGCATCGGCCAACTCGGTCTGGGTCAGCGGCAGAACGATTACGACCCGATCCGTATCGGTACGCCCGTACCGCCGGCCGTACTCGAGCAGTAGCCGGGCCAACCGTTCGGTGACGGTGTACGCGCCGTAGTCGAGGCGATGTACGTCGGCCTCCCGCAACCGGGCCACCACGGTTCGTAGCAGTTCGAATGCCAGGGCACCGTCATCGACCAGCAGCGCGCGAAAGTCCGCACCCTGCACTGTGGCGGCGACCACCGGCGAAATCGCGGTGATCGTCGCCGACCGCGCACCTCCATCGACAGCGCTGAGTTCACCGAGCAGGTCTCCGGGGCCTCGGATGCCCAGAACCACCTGCTTTCCGCTCGGTGCGGAAGAGCTCACCTTGACCCAGCCTTGTTCGACCACCAGAACGTTGTCGGATATATCGCCCTCGTGCAGCAGCACCGCCCCCCTCGGCCAATGCTGCTGCATACCCGCTCTCAGCAGCCGCTTCCTGTCGAAATGCGGCAAGGCATCGAAATCCAGTGTTGTTCCCCCTCTTGAGCCACCGTGCTCTACGGTGATGGCTTCGCGAAAGAGTAGTCCATCGGCCCCAGAGGAACACGGCAACCTCGGCTGCCGATACGGATTCGATACGTCAGCTCCAAATATGCTGTGCGGTAGCGCTACTCATCTCGCGATGTCGGTGCAGCGTCGGTCGCAGGCGGGGTGCCAGGCCGTGCGAGGAAGCCTTGCTCCGGTTACCTGAGCTGCGCTGAACCAGGATCGTCCGGAACTGTGCCTACGCCAAGGATGGCTGCGCCGGTTCTCGAGTCGGTCGGCGTGTGGGGGATTCGAACCCGTTGCAGCACAACTGGAAGAGGGCAAGTCGTCCTCTGTAACGCAGGGCGCTCGGATTGCGAAAAGCTCGGTTGTCAGTACCGGCCGCTGGTACTGGACGCCCTCCGAAGGAACCCGAACAGCCATGATCACATCCGCACTTCCGCTCCCGCCGCGGCGCCGCAATCTACAGGCGCTCAAAGCAACTTTGTCTACGCTCCGGCCCGACGCCCAAATGACAGCGATATTCCGATCCACCCTCTACGGCACATACGCAATCCGCGGCACCGTGGTCCGTTCGGACGCGAACGGCGGGCTACTCCTTGGTGGCGAGGCGCTCGACACCGCGTCATCGACCCCGAGCCCGGTTTCAAACCTCCTGGATCTCGTTCCGGACGAAACCCCAATTGGTGACCCTCCGACTGGTCTGGCCGAAGCGCTGAAAGAACTCGAGCACGGAGACCCCGTCATCGGATATTTCGACCATCGGCCGTACGGAGCGTTCACGGTGACAGGCTTCGCGGTCGAAGCGAAGCGCAGCCAGATGTACCTCGTGGGTGCCATGATTCTTGCGCAGACGAGCGCGCGAATGCCCGGAGCCCGGCTCACCGCACTTCATAGGTTCACCGATACCGCCGCAGGCCCTCCTCCCGCACGGATCAGCGCCTGGCCGGACACAGAAATCCAGCACGGAATGTAGGCCATGACCGGAGTAAGTGATCAAGAGGTTCTCGACCGGAGGAACATGCTCGGCTTCGCAATCATCGACCGACAACCATCCGCCACCACCACTGCTGTGTGGTTGACCACCCGTCTCGGTCCCACACTGGTCCGCAGCACCAATGCTGTGGTTATTCACGACGACGACCCCGACTACGACGAGCAGATGTGGTCACTCACCGCCGACCGTTCCGTGGTCTTCACGAAGAACTCCGAAACCACTCTCGACTTCGAATACGGGAACCCGGTCGATGTGTTCGGCGACCTGATCGAACAAACCGCCGCCCAGCAGGAGCGCATTCGAGCGGCAGTAGAGGACTACGCCACCCGCAAACAGGCGAAACTGGTGTCACCGAAGTTCCTGCCCGCCCCTGTCCTTCTCCCGCCGCGGGAGAACGAAGCTCGATACCGTGCACTGGCGGTCGCCGACTTCGTGGGGCAGGTGTGGACGGCGTGGCTGTACACCGAGGACCAACGACACCACCGGACGGTGGCGCCGAAAACGGGAGCCACTCCCTGGATCATGCCCGAGGAACTGAACAGCCCGACTCTTGCTGTGTTTCCACCCGGATTCGCCGACCGAATGCAACCCGAGCCGCTGACGAGACGAGGCGAATTCCGGATCAGGACATGACCACAACCAATAGCACTCAGCTCACCTTCACACCGGAATTCTCGGAGGCGCTGACCCGTTTGCACCGCGGCGACAGTCTCTTCCTGACCGGGAAAGCCGGCACTGGGAAGTCCACACTGATTCGTGAATTCCGCGCAACGACCGATCGCAAAGTGGTCGTTGTCGCACCAACCGGCGTCGCTGCATTGAACGTGAGCGGCTACACGATTCACCGCCTGTTCTCGTTCCGGCCCGGCACAACAATCGACGATATCCGGAACGGCAGTTACTTCCCTGCGCGCTTCGCCTCCGCTCTGCGCGAGTTGGATACCCTCGTCATAGACGAGGCCTCGATGGTCAGGGCAGACCTCTTCGATATGGTCGCAGCCGCGCTGGAACGTTTCGGGCCTCGCCGAGGCGCACTGTTCGGCGGAGTTCAGATCGTGCTGGTAGGAGATCTGTTTCAGCTGCCTCCCGTAGTGTTGGACGGCGAAAAGGAGTTCTTCGCTGGCAGGTACAATTCGCCGTATTTTTTCTCCGCCGACTCCTACCAGCCAGAACTGTTCCACACCGTCGAGCTGACCAGAATATTCCGCCAGGTCGGTGACCCTCGCCTCTTGGAGATTCTTGCCGCCATCCGCTCGGGAGCAGCCGATTCACGACTGCTCGCGGACCTGAACGCGCGATCGGTGCCAGCTTTCCAGCCACCCCTCCACGAACTCTGGTTGACTCTCACTACTACCAACAAGAACGCGGACCGACAGAATCGGAACCGACTCCGGCAGCTGGCGCAACCCGAAATCATCTCGCGATCCACAGAAACCGGACAATTGGACGGTTTCGATCGTCCGACGGAACAGGAACTAACCTTCAAAGTCGGCGCGCAGATCATGCTCCTGACCAATGACAGCATGGACCGATGGGCGAACGGCACAATAGGTCACGTCGTTGCTTACCGTGACGAGGACGGCCAACCTGTGGTCGAGGTGCGTCTGGACTCCGGCAAGACAGTGCAAGTCGGTCCCTACACATGGGAGATAACTCAGCCGGTCACGGAAGCCGGCACACTTCGCAATGAGGTGGTCGGCACATTTGCCCAGCTGCCGTTTCGCCTGGCCTGGGCAATCACGATCCACAAGAGCCAAGGCCAGACGCTCGGCCGCCTCGTGGTCGACCTCACCGGCGGGACCTTCGCCGACGGGCAGCTCTACGTCGCGCTCAGCCGCTGCACGTCGATGGAGGGGCTGGTCCTGCAACGGCCTGTTGTGGCGAAGGACTTGAAAACCGACATCCGCGTCCGGCGGTTCCTCGCAACGGGTGAACGACCTCCGGCCTCACAGGGGCCGGTGTACCTGGGCTTCTGCATGATCGGCGAAGAGAGCCGGCAAGACCATCCACGACCGGTGGAAATCGCCTTGATCACCAGCGACGGAACAGAGATCACGACACTGATCAACCCCGAACGAGACCTCGGATCCGCTCGCACGACCTTTGGCATCTCTGCCGCCGACGTCCTGCTGGCACCGACTCTGCCCCTCGCATGGGCCGCGCTCGCACCCTACATGGAAGGGCAGACCCCGATCGGAGCCGATATCGATAGGCACCTCCGCTACATCGACGCCGAACTCAAGCGGCACGGCTTTGCTGTGGCCATGCCCCTGGGCGCGGACCTCGCTTCGGAAGAACTGTCGGCGGCCGACCGGGACGGGCTCGACGCGCCTCGCGCCATTGATCGCGCCCGGGCCGCTCGTGATGTAGTCGGGCGCCGGAGCGGGCCGGTGCCGAGTATCAGCAGCTTCGAACCTGCTGCGGGCGTATCCGGATACCTTCTCTGCCGGGGCGGCGGAGTGGATTGCTTCCGAGTCGGTGGGACGATCCCCGCCGGCAAGACCCGCGAACAAACACTCGCCGAGCACCTGCGGAATGCAGCCGCAAAGATCAGCCCCGACGACGACACACGATCGTTGCTCCGCGATCTCGAACTCAGGCTCGGTCATCCCCTGTTCATTCCCGAGTCGGCCTCCGCCACGGCGGATCTTGCAACCGCGCTGGTGCCAGGCGCACGAGTCTGCTTCACCGGAAGCTTCACCGATGACACCGGCACCCCTTGGGCTCGAGAAGAACTAGAACTTCTGGCCGAAAAACGACAGCTACTGCCCGTCGCCACCGTGACCAAGGGCAAATGCGATGCCCTGATCGCTGCCGAGTCCGGCACGCAGTCGGGAAAAGCCAAACTGGCGATCAAGTTCGAGAAGCCGATCTTCACCGCCGCGCAGTTCCTCGCCTGGGCACAGAGCCGGTAATCTATCGCCGCGTCCGCCTCCTTTGTTCGCTGAGCTCCGCAGTAGCCGATGCCGCGCGACAAGCATCCGACGAGAGTGCGGACGTTCAACGCGTTCTGGGCATCGGGAGTATCGCTTGCTGGATGCCCCCGCGGCGTTGCTGAGCGGACGCCCGCTCAGCAACCACTCACTCCGAGAAAACGTTCGGCGTTGCCGCGCTCGATGAGGCTCCGGGAGACTTCGTCCAAGAACCCGCTCTTGCGTACGACCTCGCCCACGGGGCGTTCACCCAACGGGTACGGGTAATCGCTGCCCACCATCACCCGATCGACACCGACCGTGTCGACCAGAAGACGGAGCGCACGGTCGTCGAATACTACCGAGTCCACATAGAACCGCCCGAGGTAATGCGACGGTGGCATCTCCGAGGTGCCGATCACATCGTGGCGCCGGTGCCACGCGTTCTCCATACGGCCCAGCCAGAACGCGAAAGATCCGCCTCCATGCGCGAATCCGATCCTCAGGCGCTCATCGATGCGGTCGAAGACACCGCCGAGAATCAGCGCGAGGATCGACAGGTGCGTCTCGGCCGGCATCGCGGTGAGCCACTGGGCCATCCACCGGTTCAGGCGGGGCGAGGAATCCATATCCCACGGATGGACGAACACCGGGATGTCCAGCGATGCGCAGTGCTGCAGGAACGTGACCACGCCCTCGCTGTCGAGGTCGAGGTCGCCCACATGGTTGCCGATCTCGACACCGCGATGCCCGTTGGTGGCGCATCGCTCGACTTCGCGGCAGGCGGCGTCCGCGTCCTGTAAGGGGACCTGGCAGAACGGGATCAGCCGGTCCGGTGCGGGCTCGACGATCTCGAGTGCGAGATCGTTGAAGATCCGCGAGATACGGGCGGCTTCCTGGCCGGTGCGCCCGTAGTTGAAGAACGCTGGTGTGGGCGAGACAACCTGTGTCCGCACACCGTCGGCGTCCATATCCCGCAGGCGGGTCTCCGCGTCCCACGCGTCGGCCCGGACGCGACGGAACTCCCGGGAACCCATCATGATGACGGCCTCCGACTCGCTCTCCACTTTCAGCCACGGGGCCTCCGGCCCGGCGTCGGCGGTGAGATCAGGCCATCCTCTGGGAACGTAGTGCGTGTGGATATCGATGATGCCGGTCACGTCAGCCCTTTCCGGGGTGCAGTGCACCGCAGTTGTCGCACGTCCGGGCCTGCTCGTCGGCGTAGAACTGGGTGAAGACCGGCGGCAGATCGGCCACGATATCGCGCACCTGGAGTTCCACCTCATGGATCAGGTTGTGGCACTCGAGGCAGTACCACTGGAATTTCTCCAGAGTGCCCTCGCGGCGCACACGTTCGATCACCAATCCGATCGAACCTGCGGTAGGGCGCTGCGGCGAATGCGGCACGTTCCCGGGGAGCAGCCATGTCTCCCCTTCTCGGATATGGACCCGCTGCGGTCCCTCCTCGGTCATGACATCGACGTGAATGTCACCTTCGATCTGGTAGAACCACTCCTCGTACGGGTCGAGGTGGTAGTCGGTGCGCTGATTCGGCCCACCGACGACCTGCACGATGAAGTCGTCACCGAGCGCCATCGTCCGATTGTTCACCGGCGGCGCGAGCAGGTGCCGATTGTCGGCGATCCATTTCCGGAAGTCGATGGCAGGGGGGATCGCGGTCATGAGCGGCCCTTCGGATCGGTGCGGCGGTGGGCGGGCAGGTATGCGACGCCCTGGATTTCGATGAGCAGGTGTGGATGGGGAAGCTGGTGCACCGCCACGGTCGTGCGAGTGGGTCCCGTCTCGTCGAACAGCTCGGCATAGACCTCGTTGTATCCGCCGAAATCGTTCATCGACACCAGATAGGCCGTGACCTGCACCAGGTCGCTCAGGTCGGCACCGGACTCGGCGAGGATCGAGCGGATGTTCTCGATCACCGCGCGGGTCTGTGCTCGGATATCGAGGTCGGTGGTTCCCATCTCGTCGACCTCGACACCGGCGAATGTGTTGTCCGGCCGGCGCGAACTCGTGCCCGAGACGTAGACGAAGTCGCCCGCGACCTTCAGGTGCGGGAATCGTCCGCGGGGTGTGGCGAGACCTTCGATCACTTTGGCAGGTTTGTCGCTCATCCGATTCCCCTGATACTTACACTGCCCAGCCCTTCGATATCGCACCGTGTGACACCGGATGTGAGAGGGATTGCGGCGGTCGCGGCGCCAGCGAGGACGATATCTCCCGCGCGTAGCGCTATACGCCGGCGGCGGCTCATATCGAGTAGTGCGTGTAGCGCATTGACGGGATCGCCGAGGATTGCCGCGGTCGAGCCTTCGACGGACCGGTCGCCGGCCTCGAGTCGCACCGCGAGATCGGCGACGCTCTGAAGCGGCCGCCAGGGACCGATGACGTAGGCGGCGGCGGATGTGTTGTCCGCGACGACGTCGGCGTAGGTGAACCGGAAGTCCCGGTAGCGGGAGTCGATGACCTCCATCGCGGGGGCGACTGCATCGACGCAGGATTCGATATCGACGGCGGAATCGTCGAGGTCGACATCCCGGGCGAGCCGGTAGGCGATCTCGGGCTCGATCTTGGGATGGATGAACCGGTTCAGGTCGATATCGCCGCCGACGTCGACGCACATCGCGTCGGTGAGCCGGCCGACGATGACATCGGAGACTCCCATCTGAGCCATCTTCGCCTCGCTCGTGAAGCCGAGTTTCACTCCGACCAGGGATTCCCCGCGCCCGAGCCGCAAACCGACGAGTGCCTCCTGGATCCGGTACGCGTCATCGACGTCCAGCTCTACGTCGTCGGCGAGACTCAGGGTGTCGTGTCGTCCCGTCTGCGCGTCGTCCAGGCGCTGTGCGAGAGCGTCGATCGTCGTGCTGTTCGGTGACTTCGAGGTCATAGATTTCCTTTCGGTTCGATCGGAGCTGTCACAACGCCACGCATACGTTCGTCGGTTCGGTGTAGAAGTGCAGCGAGGACTCGCCACCTTCCCGGCCGATCCCGGACAATCCGGCACCGCCGAACGGCGACCGCAGTTCCCGGGTGAACCAGGTATTGACCCAGGAAATGCCGACGTTCATGCCCTGCGCGACACGATGACCGCGACGCAGATCGTTCGTCCATACCGATGCGGCGAGTCCGTACTCGGTATCGTTGGCCAGCGCGATCGCCTCCTCCTCCGTGTCGAACGGCACCAGCGCGGCGACCGGTCCGAAGATCTCTTCCCGGAGCACCGGGTCCTCATTTGTCAGCCCGGTCCACAACGTCGGTTCCACCCACGAGCCGCCCGCGAACTCTGGGCCCAGCTCCGGAATTCCGCCGCCCGTGAGCACCTTCGCGCCCGCCTGCTCCGCCTTCCGGAAGTAGCTCGTGACCTTGTCGCGGTGCGCCTGCGAGATCAGCGGCCCGGTGGTGGTGGACTCGTCGTTCGGGTCACCGAGCCGCAATGCCCGCGCCCGCTCGGCCAGGCCGGACGCGATATCGCCGAAGATCGAGCGGTGCACGTATACGCGCTCGGTGCACAGGCACACCTGGCCGGTGTTGGCGAACACCGACTTCGTCAGTCCGGTGAGCACCTCGTCGAGGTCGATATCGCCGAACACGATCGCGGCGTTCTTGCCCCCGAGTTCGAATGAAACCGGACGCACCTGCGGGGCAACGGTTTTCATGACCCGCGCGCCCGTCGCGGACGATCCGGTGAACGTGACGCCGTCGATGCCCGGATGCGTCGTGAGGTACTCCCCTGCGGAGTCGCCGCCGAAGCCGTGCACGACGTTGTACACACCGGCCGGCAAACCCACCTCCGAGAGCACCTCGGCCAGCAGGGTCGCGGTCGCCGGGGTCTCTTCACTGGGTTTGACGACCACCGCGTTGCCACACGCCAGCGCGGGGGCCACCTTCCAGGTGAGCAGCAACAGCGGCAGGTTCCACGGGACGATCACCGCGACCACCCCGAGTGGTTTGCGGACCGCGTAGTTCAGCGCCTGCCGACCGCCGGGGAGATCGGTCATGAACGATTCCTGACCGGCCGAGGCGACCAGATCCGCGAAGGTCCGGAAGTTCGTGAGTGCACGGGCGACATCGAGCTCGCGCGCCTGGGTGACCGGCTTGCCGGTATCCGCCAGCTCGGCGGCAACGAACTCTTCGAAACGCTCCTCGATCCGGTCGGCGGCACGGCGCAGGAGCGCGGCACGCTCCCGCACCGGAGTCCTGGCCCATCCTCTGTCGAGGGCCCGGCGGGCCGAGGTCACGGCGCGCTCGACGAGGGGCCGGTCGGCCTCGTGCACCTGTGCGATTACGCGACCGGTGGCCGGGTCGACCTGGTCGAAGCCGCGCTCGGGGTCGGGTTCGACGAAGGCTCCGTCGACGAAGTTGCGGATCCAGCCGTCGAAGGGGGAAGTCATGGAACTACTGTGACCATCGACATGCATGCTTAACAAATGCACATTTTTCCTATTGCTATGCCTATTTGGCTATATCAGTCCTGTTGAGGCCCACGGACGCGTGCATGCGACCGGGCCGTCGACCGGAGTTCGATCGACGGCCCGCTGCGGCGGTGCGGGATTACACGAGAGCCTTCGCACTCTCGGCTTCGACGGGTGGCAGATCTTCCGAACGGCTGTCGGACGTGGGGACGAGCCGGAACATCACGACCGCGGCGACCAGGCTCAGGATCCCGATCCCCCCGGCGTAGGCGCTGACACTGAGCGACGATCCGGTCGCGTTCAGCAGTGCGAGTGCGATCATCGGGGCCAGCCCCCCGCCGAGAATGGAACCGGTCTGCAGAATCAGCGACGAACCGGAGTAGCGGACATTCGGTGGGAAGGCGTCGGCGATGATCGCGCCCTGGACGCTGTGGGTGATCGGCATCACGAGCCCCATCATGACGAAGGCCGCGATCGCGATCGCTGCGTTCTCGGTGTTGATCAACGGCAGGAATGCGATACCGGCGACCACGAGAGCGATCGAGCCCGTGATGAACATCGAGCGACGGCCGTACCGGTCGGCAACAGTCGTCCAGAAAGGAATCAGCACACACCACGTCGCGGCGGCCAGGGTCACGCACAGCACCAGGAACTGGCGATCGTATTCGAGCTGCTGCGTTCCGTAGGAGAGGCTGAACACCATGAAGACATAACCGATGGCGCCGCTGGCGATGGCCGCGAGCAACGTGATGAGCAGGCGTGGAGCACCGACTTTGAAGCATTCGGCAAGCGGAAACTTCACGACTTCGCCCTGGTCGGCCGCGTGCACGAAGGAGGGCGATTCGTCCACCCGAAGGCGGATCACCAAACCCACGGCGACAAGAACAATGCTCAGGACGAAGGGAATGCGCCAACCCCAGGACGTGAAAGCCTCGTCGGGCAGCAGCGTGCTGGTGGCGAGGATGGTCAGATTGGCGAGCACCAGGCCGGCAGGTGTCCCCATCTGCGGAAAACCGGCGAACAGGTTCTTGCGCCCACGCGGGGCGTGTTCCATGGACATCAACGTCGCGCCCGTCGTTTCGCCGCCGAGGGCCACACCCTGGATGAAACGTAATGCGACGAGCAGTACGGGCGCCCAGATTCCGATGCTGTCGTAGTTCGGGATGAGGCCGATCAACGTGGTGGCGATGCCCATCATGAGCAAGGACACGATCAAGGTCGACTTGCGGCCGATCCGGTCACCGAAATGACCGAACACCAGACCGCCCAGCGGGCGGGCGGCAAATCCCACTGCGAACGTGGAGAACGCGGCCAGGGTACCGATGGTCGGATTCAACGACGGAAAGAACTGCGCGTTGAAAATCAACGCCGCGGTTGTTCCGTAGATAAAGAAATCGTACCCCTCGAGAACAGTGCCCGAGAATGTTGCGAGTGCGACCCGGCGGGAAGATTTATCGATGGGTGCCGCGGGCTTCGCAGCGGGATGTTCGCTCATCATGTGACCTATCGCTCTGGTCGGAGAACCGGCTGCTCCGTCGATGCCGGTGAAGAGGGCGAAGCCACCGGGGCGTCGCACTGATGGCAAGTATGCTGGCTTATGAAATGCCACACAAATGCCCAAATGCGGAACACATATAGCAGAAGTCGCATAGCGTAGGCCCTCTGAAGCGCGCGGGTGGAGAAGACTCCGGGAGCGCAAGAGGTCCGTGAGCGGAACGACCCGCTCACGGACCCCGGTTCCCGAAGCCACACCTTACGGATCAGGGAGTGCCCGAATACGACGCCGACAGAGTCCTTACCACCTGGTCCGACGCGTCGACCGGGCCGGCGGCGATGGTCGCCCGCGCCGTCTCGGCCGATACTGTGCCCGACGCCACCAGGGCAGCAACCGCATGCTGTCCGGGCATTGCGTTCAGCCATTTCGCAATGGCCGACTCGAACGCAGGCTCGATCAGTTCTCCGTGCACGCGCAAGCGGGCGAGACCACCATCGGGAAATACATCGAGCCGGACATGACTCACCGGGATATCCGCCGCGACCGGGAAATGATGCCGTGTATCGGGCTGAAGCCTTGTCCGAGGGACCATATCGATCCATGCGGACTCGTCTGCCCGCCCTCCATGCGATTCGTCCCAGCCTCGCAAGGATGCCCACCCCGGGGCGTTCCCGACAAAATAGGACGTATCGATCTCGACCCGTCGAATTCTGCCCGCGGCGGCGAGACGCACTGTGACGAAGTCGTTTCCGTCGTCACGCCGGCGTGCATTCTCCCAACCGTCACCCATACGCCGGGAACGATCCGGCTGCAACAATTGCAGAGGCGACGAGTAGAACATGTCGGAACATCCGACAACGTCCGCACCGTGCTCGAGCGCGGCCAGATCCACGGTCCCCGTCAACAGCCTCGGATCGGGCATCGGCTCACCGTGGACGCGGAATCGAGCGACCCCGCCGTCGGGATATATCGACAGGCGGACGTGCGTGAATCGTCGCTCGTCGGCCACCTCGAACGGATTCTCGTGATCCCCCACTATTTCCGACTTCGGCACGATCGTCGTCCAAGGGGCCGAATCCATTTCGTCCGTGGACGGGTAGCCTTCGAAACTCGCGGCCTCCACGGAGGCGTACGGCGGGTAGTTACCCTTGAACCACGCGGTATCGATCACGACACCACGCACCACGCCCGGCACTCCCAGGCGGACGATCGCATGGTCGAAACCGGCCTCGCGACGGCGCCGCGTCTCCCAGCCGTCGTATACCTTGCCCTTGTGGCCGAAGTCGTCGGCGGCGAAATGTGCCGGTCCGGGCTTGATCAGGTTCTCGCGCTCGGCGAACAGTTCGTCGTTGGCGAAGACCACGCTGCCCGCGAGGGCGCGAGACGCGAGGTCGGGAAGCGACCGGAATTCGTCGGTCATGACAGTCCTCTCTGCAACAGCCGGCCCCGCGCCGGTCCTGCTGTGTCATCGATGACGGCGCCCCGTAGGAACGTGCGGCGGACCACGCCGCTCAGGCGCCGGGCGTCGTACGGGGTGACGGCATTCTTGTGATGTAGGTCCTGGGCGCGGACAACGAACTCGTCATCCGGAGCGAATACGCAGAAGTCGGCGTCGAAGCCCACGGCGATATCGCCTTTGCGCTCGAGCCCGGCCAATTGGGCGGGCCCACGTGACATCCAGCGGACGACGTCGGGAAGGGCGAATCCGCGGCGGCGTGCCTCGGTCCAGATCGCCGGCAGCCCGAGTTGCAACGACGAGATCCCGCCCCACGCACTCCCGAAGTCGCCGGTGTCGAGAGCCTTGAGATCAACGGTCGACGGGGAATGGTCCGAGACGATCGCATCGATCAGCCCCGCCTCGAGCCCCTGCCACAGCCGGTCCCGGTTGCTCTCCTCACGAATCGGCGGGCAGCACTTGAACTGCGTCGCACCGTCCACGATCTCGCCGGAACCGAAGATGAGATAGTGCGGGCAGGTCTCGACCGTGATTCGCACCCCGTCCCGCCGCGCGTCGGCGAGCATCCCGAGTGCCGATGCACTCGACAGGTGCAGGATATGGACTCGGCATCCGGTCTTCTTCGCGAGTGCGATCACCTGCGCGATGGCCTGATCCTCCGCGGCCGCGGGCCGTGACTCCAGGAATCGCCGATACGTGCGCCCCGCGGCGTCCGGTGCCCGCGCGATCACGTGTGCGTCCTCCGCGTGCACGATCATCAACCCATCGAAGGTGCGTAGCTCCGCGAGCGCCGCTTCGAGCTGCGCGGCGTCGAGCGAAGGAAACTCGTCGACGCCGGAATGGACCAGGAAGCATTTGAACCCGAATACTCCGGTGTCGTGCAGGCCCCGCAGCGAGGGCACATTGCCGGGGACGGCGCCTCCCCAGAACCCGACGTCGACGTGACACCGGCCGCTGGCGGCGGCGCGCTTGACGGCGAGAGCGTTCACGTCGACGGTGGGCGGAATGCTGTTGAGGGGCATGTCCACCAATGTCGTCACTCCGCCGGCCGCAGCGGCGCGAGTAGCGCTCGCGAATCCCTCCCACTCGGTGCGACCGGGATCGTTGATGTGCACATGCGAATCGACCAGCCCGGGAAGCAGCACCTCGTCCGCGGACAGTTCGAGCAGGTCGGCTCCCTCGAGCGGAGCGGCGTACGGCTCGACACAGACGATCGAACCGTCGCGCACGCCGATGCTCGCGCCCGACACACCCGTGGCAGTGACGACCCGACGTGCTCTGACGACGAGGTCGAGTGGTCCGTAGTTCACCATGTCCTCTCCCTGGAGATACGAAATCCTCGCGGCCGCGCGACCGCGGTCTCAGGAACCGAGCGGCCAGCCGGCCACGCGCTTGGGCCGCGGCGTCGCATACGTCCGGCTCTTACTGGTGGTCAATCCGAGTCGGACCAGGCTCTCCGCCAGTGCCACGGCCGCGGTGATGCCTTCCACCACCGGCACCCCGGCGGCGGCTCGGACCGCCTCGTCCAGGCCGGCCATACCGCCGCAGCCGAGGCAGATGACCTCGGCGTGATCCTCGAGCACCGCGAGGCGCGCTCGAGCAGCGATCGTGGCGACGGCCCTGCCGCGGTCGCTCTCGAGTTCGAGAACTCTGAGTCCGCTCGAACGCACCGATGCACAGCGTGCATCGAGTCCGGCCAGTTTCAGGCGGTCCTCGATCAGCGGCACCGTGCGGTCCAGTGTGGTCACGACGGAATACGAACGTCCGACCAGCATCGCCATCTGCGCGGCCGCCTCCGTGATATCGACGACAGGAACGTCGAGCAGTTCCTGCAACCCCTCCCGGCCGTGCTCACCGAAACCCGCCTGGATCACCGCGTCGAACGGCTGAGCGAAGTTCACCACCGCGTCCATCACAGCCACCGCCGCGAGGTAGCTCTCGAAGTTCCCTTCCACGGACTCCGCGCCGAACCGTGGCGTCAGGCCGATGATCTCGGTTCCTTCGGCGGCCACCGAACGGGCCGAATCGGCGATCACCTGGGTCATCGATTCGGTGGTGTTCACATTGACCAGAAGAATTCGCACGCCGATCACTCCCGGACGACAACCCGATCAGGGCGCAGGCGCCGGGCCAGGACGAGCAATTGCCGGCGATCCGCCGCGGTCAGGCTTTCCGCCTCCGCCCTGTCGATGGCTCCGCACTCGAGACCGCGAACGATGAATCCGGCCAGCGCGGCCGCCGTGGCCGGCTCGTCGAGGAATCCGGAGTCGCCACCCCGGATGAACGCACGCAACCGGGTGGCCGACGCGTGCAGACCCGAGCGGAAGAACCCGTAGGTGGCGGCGTACCGGCTGACGAGCTGTCCCGGATGCAGATCCCAGCCCTGGTAGAAGCCTCGTCCGAGGGCGCGGTACACCAGGCCGGCGTGTAATTGCCAGGCGTGCCGGACAGCATCGCTGTCTCCCACCGGCAGTACATTCGACGAACCGTCGACCACGCGGACCCCCGTTCCGGCCGCCGCGATCTGCATAACCATCTTCGCGTGATCGGCGGCCGGATGATCCGACCGCTGATATGCCGCCGCGATACCGCACGCGGCCGAATAGTCGTATGTTCCGAAATGCAGACCGAGGCACCGGCCGCCCGACGCATGGATCATGCGGGCGATCGCGAAGGAACCGTCCGAGGCGATGATCGACTGCGGGGTCTCGACCTGGATCTCGAAGGTCAGCGTGCCGTCGGCGAGGCCGTACTCCCGTTCGTGCCACGCACAGACCTCGACCAGCGCCTCGACCTGCTCGACTGCCGTCACCTTGGGCAGCGTCATGACGAACCCGTCCGTCAACGCGTCCAGCTTCGCCAGTTCGCCGACGAACAACCCGAGGGTGCGCAGACCGCGCCGGCGCGAACTCGCCTCGAAACCCTTGAAGCGCAGCCCATGATTCGGCGCGGCCGTCCCCGCATGCACCGATGCCGCCAGAGCACGTGCCGCGGTGAGCACGTCGCGATCCTCGAGGTCGTCGGGACGGTTGCCGTACCCGTCCTCGAAATCGATCCGGAGGTCCTCGATCGGCTCGGTCCCGAGCTTGACGCGAACGCGGTCGAGTATCCCGGCCATTTGTTCGCTCGGCACGTCCGGGAGACCGAACGCGCCGAAATCGCCGTCCCGGTCGAGCAGTACGAGAGCCCGCGAGCCCCACTCGGATACCGTGCGCTCGTCGAAGCGGTCTCCCGTGACATACACCGTGTGGACCGGCTGGCGCGCGAGCCGTTCACCGGGGTACCGGTCGGCGAGGAGCTCGTCGGCCGGCGCGAGACGCCTGTCGATCCGCGCGAGCAGGGTATCGAAATCTCTCGTGCTCACGCGATCTCGTCCTCGAACGGAACCGGCCGGTCGAACGTCTGACGCGACGCTCCCCACGCGGGGCCGGTGATGAAACGGTCCAGGCGAGCCCGCTCGACCACCCGCCGCGACTGCTCCTGCGCGTAGTCGATGATCTCCGCCTCGTCGACATCGCGGACCACACGATCACGCATCAGCACCCGGCCGTCGACAACGACCGTGCCGACATCCTGCCCGCTCGCCTTGTACACGAGCGCCTGCACCGCCATGTGCAAAGGCTGCAGATGCGCCTGGCGGGCGTCGACCACGACGATATCGGCGGCCTTGCCCACTTCGAGGGAACCGATCTCGTCGTCCCAGCCGACGGCGTGGGCAGCGTCGATGGTCACCATATCCAGCAGCTTCCCCGGCGGCAGGAGCGATACGTCGCGCAACTGGAGTTGCGACATCGTCTGCGCCTGCCGCATCGCGGTGAAAAGGTCGAACGACGACATGGGCGCGCACCCATCGGTGGTGACGGCCGTCGTCACACCCGCGTCGAGCAATTCCGGCACCGGGCAGCGCCCGCGCAGGGCACCGACCACGACACCGGGACCGTGGGTCACCGAGGTACCGGTATCGGCGAGAATCGCGACCTCGGCCGGCGACAGCCCGAAACCGTGCTGGAAATGCACGTCGGGCCCGAGCAGCGCATGGGGATCCTGCGCGTGCGCCAGCGCGATCATGCCGCCGAACGCGTCGGTGTGGATCCGGGTCGAGTAACGCGCGGCGAGATCCCGTACCCGCTCGGACTGGGCACGATCCGCGGCGGTCAGCGCGGTGGCGAGGTCGGGTGCCACCGGGCCGCCCGGATTCAGCGACGGAACCATCGTGTACGGCGTGACGTAGACCCGGATCCGGCCGTCCGCACCCCCGTGCCACTGCCGGACGGTCGCTTCCGCACCGTCCATCATCTCGTCGAGACCGACCGTCGCGTGGCGCGGTTCGTCGCCGACCCAATGACAAACCGGTCGCGGCCAGGGCAATCCGCACGGTCCGACGCCGATGATCTCGCGTAACCCCAGTTCCTGATACGCACGCCCGTGTGCGTCACCGAACTCCGGTACGTCCGATCTCGGCTGCGACCCCATGACGCTGACGCCGGTGGTGACACCGAACTTCAGCCGTTCGAGCGCGGCAATGCGGCCGTCGGCGTGCCAGTAGTCGGCCGAGACGTGCGCGAAGTAGGTTCGCGTGGCGATACGCATCCAGAACGACAGCGAGTCCACGCCGATCGTCTTGAGAATCGCGTGCCCACCGTGGCCGTGCGCGTCCACCAGGCCGGGCAGCACGATCTGCCCGGTGCAATCGATCCTCTCACGGGCGCTGTAGTGCCGAAGGATCTCGGCCGTATCGCCGACTGCCACGATCCGGCGGCCGATGGCCGCCACCGCGGCGTCCTCGATGACCCGCCGATCGCGGTCCATCGTGACCACCGTGCCGTGCTCGAGGATCAGATCGGCGCTCACCCGTTCGGATCGGTTCCGGGAATCGATCATTTCGGCTCCCTGACGGTGCGAAATGTCGGGGGGAACAGTTCTCGTTCGGGCCTGCCCATGTAGTCCCGGTCGGTATAACTTGCCCGGTACTGCGCCAGGTACTCCTGTGCCCGGGCGCGATCGCTGTCCACGTCGACTCCGGGCAGCACGCCGTCTTCGACGACCGTCCGGCCCGCGACGACGACGGTCGTCACATCGCGACCGTTGCAGTTGAGCACGAGCGTCCGGATCGGATCGTCGACCGGACCGACGTGGGCCGATGTCAGATCGACGACCGTGATATCGGCCTGCGCGCCCGTCCTCAGGCGGCCGAGGTCCGGCCGGTTCAGCGCGTCGGCGCCACCGATTGTGGCAGCCCGGTAGAGGTCGCGCACCGATCCCGCGGACTTGGTCCGCTCGACCGCCTTGGTCAGCACCAATCCGGTATCCATGGCCCGGATCATGTCCGGCGGCGCGGTGTCGGTGCCCATCGACATGTTGATTCCGTGCGCGACGTATTTGTCGAACGATTCGAGGACGACGGCGTACCGGGCCACGGCCATCGGGCAGAAGACGACGGTCGTGCCGCTGTCCCGGAGCGCGTCGAGATCGGCACTGCCTGGACCGGCCGCCGGCATCCGACTGTGCCCGTCGACCGCCCACGAATGCGGAATCATCGTGCGCGGTCCGAGGAATCCGATCGAGCCGAGGTATTCGATGGGCCGCAACCCGTGGTCGCGTTCGAGGACCGCGACCTCTGCCAGCGTCTGCCCGGCGTGCAGCCGGATCGGGCACGCCAGGTCATCGCTGGCCGCGCGCGCCCGCCGCAGCACATCGCTGTCCATCGTCTCGATCCGCGACGGCGCCAGCATGCCGCGCACGAGGCCGTGATGCGTGCCGTCGAAGTCGCGGACGAAACGAATCGCCTCGTCCAGACCGGCCGCACCGAGTGCGTTGTCGCGGTAATGGCCTGGATTACCCGCGGAGTCGACGACCGGGACCGCCGACCGGAAACTCGGGCCCAGGTAGACACGCAGCCCGAGTTCCGCCGCGCTTTCGGCCGCACTCGCCATCTCGTCGTAGGACTCCGCCCAGCCCTTGTACGTCTCGGACGCGATGGGCAACGCGGTCGTGATGCCGTTGCGCAGCAGCTGCCCGAATGCGTAGCGACGCTTGAACGCCTCCTGTCCGGGCGTGAAGACATCCGCACGGCGGCTCAGATAGTCGGTCGACCAGGCGAGGCCCTTGCCGAGTTCGGCGTCCTGGTAGGTGTCGAAGATGGCGTGATCGATATCGCCGAGCGCGTTGAGGTCCACGAATCCCGGACCGACGACAGCGTCGCCCGCATGGTGGTCCAGATCCACAATTCCGCTGTAGCCGTGCCCGACATGGACGATTCGCGTGTCCTCGTACACCACCTCGCCGTCCTCGTAGACGACGTGATCGGTCCCGTCGTAGCCGATGACGAACCGAGCCGAGATCCGGGTCCTCACACGGTGCTCCCCGAACGGCGGCCGGCACCGGCGAGACCGCGCAGATACGACGCCGTCTGCGTGATGAAGCGGAGTTGCTCGTCCGTATCGCACGGAGTCCCGGTGAGCAGTGCTACCGCCGGACGCTCGCCCTTCTCGGCGCGCTGCTCGTACTCTCGGGTCAGCCGGAACGTCTCGGCGAGTTCGACAGTGGTCAGGTCGGGGTGGGCGGCAAGCCATACCGGGTCGTAGACGTGCATCGGCATGATAGTGCGGTCACGCGAATTCTCGATGGAAAGCCGCAGGTCCGGCCGGTGGGCGAACAGCACGTCCAGGATCGCGGGCCAATCCATGACGCCTTCACCGCACGGTGCGAGCATGCGCCCGATGCCGTAGCCGGTGGTGAACATCGCGACATCGCGGATATGGCTCATCCGCACGTACGGCGCCACTCGACGGGCGGCGGCGAGCGGATCCTCGGCCCGTGCGACGACGTTGGCGGGGTCGTAGGTGATGCCGAGAACGTCGGGGCCGACCGCCTCCACCAGGCGCACGACTTCGAACGACGTGATTTCCTCATGTGTTTCGACATTCAGATGGCATTCGAGATCGCGCACCACCGGGGCCAGCGAGTTCAGGAAGCGCTCCGTCGCCGTGAGCTGTTCGGGCCACGTCACATCGGTCCGGAAACGGTCGAAGACGTAGTACCCCGGCAGCCTCGGCTTGTAGTTCGCCGTCCCCACCCAGAGTTCGTCGCAACCGATCTCCTTACACGCCTCCATCATTCGGATGATGCCGAGGCGATAGTCACCAGCACCGAGCTCACGGACCTCGGGCGCTTCGGCATTCGCGAACGGATTGACCTTCGCCAGGCCCATCTCGAGATAGAGACCCAGTTCGTCGGCCCGCTGCCGCAGCTCGGCCAGCACATGACGATCCAGCGTGGGCGTGATGTCGAGCACGGTCCGGAAGAAGACACCGTCCATGCCCAGTTCCGCGGCGTACTCGAGATTGGCCACCGCTGCGCGGTCCGTGGCGCCGGGCAACTTGCGGCCGTCGACTCCGACCTTCATTTCTCAGGCTCCTTCCGGATCTCCGACGATGGGCGGTGGGCCGGCCGGACGCCGACTCCTACTGCCACGCCCGGGCATGCTTTCTGTGCTGACCGAGATTCTCTTCCAGACCACTCGCGGTCAGATTCCCGTCGACCACGACAGGCCGGCCACCGACCACGGTGTGCCGGACCTTCGGAGGTCCACACCGAAGCCACATATCGACCGGATCGGTGCACGCACCGGCATACCCGATCCCGGTCGTATCCCATACCGCGATATCGGCCTGCATCCCCGCAGCGAGCACACCGACTTCTCCGGCCCGGCCGAGACATTCCGCGGCGCCGGCCGTGGCCATATGCAGGGCGTCCCGAGCAGCGAAGGCGGTCGGACCACCGTGTTCACGCGCGAGCAGCAACGCGGTTCGCGCCTCGAGCCACGGCTGAGCCGTACCCGCCGACGCCGCCCCGTCCGTGCCCAGCCCTACGCTGCAGCCCGCCGACAGCATCGCCGGAATCCCGGCGGCCGCACCGCCCAGCATCAGATTCGAACTGGGGCAATGCGCGACACCGATATCGGCGGCGGCGAGCGCTCCCGCATCGGCCTCGGTCGCGTAGATACCGTGCGCGATCCATGCCCGGCCCGACCAGCCGGCGTCGGTGAGGACCTCGACCGGGGTGCGGCCGAAATCCCGCATCGCGGCGTCCGCCTCACCGGGCACCTCGAACAGATGCAGGTGCAGGCGGGCGTCGAAACGCGTGGCCAGGGCCGCACACTGTTCGAGCAGTTCGGCGCTGCTGCTCGGCAGCGCCGTCGGCCCGAGCGATACACGGGTGAAGGAGGCGGGGCCAGGGTCGTGGCACGATGACAGCAGTTCCTCGCTGAGCCGCAGGATCGTATCCGCATCCTGCGCACCGGCCACCGGCGCTCGCGCGCTGTCGACGTATCCCCGGCACGGATCGAGTCTGAGGCCGATCTCCGCGGCCGCGCGCAGCGACGCCTCGATCAGCCCTGGCTGCGGGTGCAGGTAGATGTTGTCCGCCGTCGTCGTGCAGCCCGCGAGCGCGAGCTCCGCCAGGCCGATCCAGGCGGACAGATAGGCGGTCTCCTCGTCCAGCCGCGCCCAGATCGGCCGCAGCTGGTTCAGCCAATCGTCCAGACCACTCGAACACGCGGGTGTGTAGGCGCGGGTGAGGTTCTGGAACAGGTGGTGGTGCGCGTTGACGAGACCGGGCGTGACGATCGTGCCGCGCGCGTCGAGAGTCCGGCGCGCGGCTGGTTCCCGGCCGGAGGAGCCGATCGCCGCGATCGTCCCGCCGTCACACGCGACCCAGCCGCCCTCGATATCGTCGCCGCCGGTGACCACCCAATCCGCGTCACGAATCAGGAGGTCGACCATCGGGCACTCGTGCGGAGGATTCGCCATCAAGCGACTCCGGTCGAACGCAGCGCGGTCCAGTCGTCGCGATGTGACAGCACATCGCTGCCGGTCTCGGTGATCAGGACCATATCTTCGATGTGCAGGATCTCGCGGTTCGGGCCGTATGTGTTGGGCTCGATATTGACGACCATGCCGGCCTCGAGCACCACGTCGTCGCGCTCGTGCAGGACCGGACGTTCGGTTCCACCGATGCCGATGCCGTGTCCGATCCCGATATGGCCGTAGTTGAAGAGTTCGATGCCCAGGTCGTCGCACTGCTGCCGGGCGAACCGGTAGACATCACCGCAGCGGCGGCCGGGCTTCATGAACTCGGCGACCCGGCGATTCAGTTCGTATTGGCGTTCGTACGCGTCCCGCTGGACCTCTGTGGGTGCACCGACGACGCCCATGCGTCCCGCGTCGGTGTAGAAATACCCCTTGTACCGTGACTTGACGTCGAGCCGGAGCCAGTCGCCCGCCTCCAGCGGCCGAGTTGTCGGCGGGCCGATACGCGCCGCGTTGGGGCCGCCGCCGATCAGCGGATCGACGGTACTGAACCCGGCCGCCTGCATATGCGAGATGAGACGATCCGCCACGGAACGCTCGGTCTCGCCTTCGGACGTCTCGGCGATGGTGCGCGCGATCGCCTTCTCTGTGAGAGCGGCCGCCTCCGCGATCACCGCGATATCCTGCGGGCTCTTCACCATTCGAAGCGTCCGGAGCATATCGTCGAACCCCACCAGTTCGGCGTTCGGGAGCAGCGTGCGCAGCAGGTCGTGAACGACGACCGGCATGCGATCGGCCTCGATTCCGAGCCGGATCGCCTCGGGGTACTTCTCCGCCAGGAATTCGGCTACCAGGTCCATGATGCCGCCTGGGAACAGCGCGCCGCGCTCGTCGTAGCCGAGCACCTCGAAGTGCGGAGCCATCAGGCCGACCGTCGAGACGGTCTCCGCACTGGTGAACACCGTCGCGCCGCCGTCACGAGTCACGACGACGACGTTCGGCCGATCCAAGGCACTCGCCGATCGCAGCGGTGCACCGGCCGCGAACTGCACATTCTCGAGACCCATGAGCAGGACGGTGTCGAGGCCACGCTCCCGCAGACCTCGAGCCATACGCTCGATCGTCCCAGCGGCATAATCCGGTTGCGCTGTCATGACTCACGTTCCGTTCGTTCGATGGGACCAGAGGGAATCGCCGAAAGACCTGCCCGCCGAAATGACGAATCGATCGATGGCGTGAAGGCATCGGGGTCGCCGATATTCGCGTGACAACCACATGCGCACGCACCGCTGACGGGGATATGGCATTTGGCGGTCACGGAACCGACGGGCGACGGGAAGGCAGTAGCGCCCGGCGTGAGGGAACGGCATTCGATCCGCCCGCGGCCACGCGAACATACGGATTCGAACGCGCATCCCACTGCGGGAATGCGTTGCGGTCGGCCGAACGCGGTAGCACCGCGCCGCAGCTGTGCCGTGTACTGATTGCGGGGCCGGTCGACCACCAGTCGGGCGGGGCCGCGCTCGACGATTTTGCCTGCGAGGAGCACCTGCACGGTGTCGCAGAAATTCGATAGGAGGTTCATATCGCTGCTCATGACGATCAGGGCCACACCCCGGTTGCCCGTCACCGCCCGCAATATGGCGGACAACGACGGATTGCGCGCGATCCGCCCCATGAGTGGATCATCGACCACGATCACCTCGGGGCGCCGAGCCAGCGCCAGCGCCAGGAGTGCCCGGACCTGCTCGTCCGGTGAGAGATCGTCGAATCGACTGCCGAACGCTTCTGCACCTCGAAGTCCGACCTCGGACATCAGTCCGTGCGCTCGGTGTCGCGCCCACAGCCGAGTATCGACGGCATGATCGGCCCGGATCACCTCACTGATCTGCCGACCGACCCCCGAGCCGGAGGCGAACCGTAGCCCTGGGCCGTCGACCCGGACGATTCGAGTGAACAAACCGGCCGATCCCTCATCCGGATCGGCCAAGTTGTATTCGGCATCATCGAAATCCATACGGCCGGCAGTGAGAACCTGTCCCCACCCCGCCTCACCTACGAGAACCCGCGCGAGCGCCGACTTTCCCGACCCGCGCCCACCGGTGACACCCAGCCGCTCGCCCCGGCGCAGGTCGAAGTTGATATCGGCCAGCACGGGAACTTCGCGATCCCTCCTGCTGGCAGACCGGACGTTTCGCACGCGCAGAATAATTTCTCGCTTCGCGACCCGCGGGCCGGACGAGGCAGGAATGTGCACGGCGGTCATCACACTGCCCCTTCCTGAGTTCACGAGGTTCGAGATTCGGGCGTTCACCCGTGAAGAGTGTGTCTTGCCCGAGCCATACTCGTAAAATGCTAATTTGCTCGCTTGATATGCCCGCCTTGCTATACCGGTAAAAACCGGAAACCGGTCAGCGCAGGTCGTCGGCGTTCGCGATTTCGCGCAAGCTCACGATGAGAGCCTCCGCTGAAGGGCTCAGGGTGCGCTCGGCGGATCTGGTGAGTCCCACACTCTGCCCGATGGGATCCAGCGCCATCGGTAACGTCGTCAACCGCGCATCGTCACGCGCGATGAGGCTCGGCAGGACCGCGATCATATCGGTCTCGAGGAGTAACTGGCGCACAGTAAGAAAAGAGGTGGCCTCCACGCGATTCACCGGGAGCGCGACACCATTGCGGACGAAGAACTCCTCGAGTTCTCGTCGCAACACAGTCTCCACACCCGGCAGTATCCACGGGAAATCCGCCAACGCCCCCAAAGTGACGGCCGCGATACCGGCCAAGGGATGACCGGATCGGACCACCAGCTCGACGGACTCCTCATAGAGATTCTCCCTGATCGCATTCTGGTCCGTCGGCGACGTCAGCCGGCCGACGATGAGGTCGACGCGGCCGGCCTCCAACTCCACGAGCAGCGCCTCCGGGGTGCCCTCTCGCACTATGACCGTCACATGCGGGCGCACAGCCTTCAGACTCGCAATCGCCCGCGGGAGCAATACATTCGAGCCCGCGAGATGAGTGCCGACTACTACGGTGCCACGGTCGGCGTCCGCCAGCTCGGTCACATGCCTGCCCGCCAGCGTGAGCTGGGCTATGACAGCACGAGCGTGCCTGGTGAATGCCTCACCGAAGATTGTCGGCGTGATACCTCGCGACCCACGCTCATACAGGTTTACTCCGAGGATCGCCTCGAGATCGTGCAGGCTGCGCGTAGCAACAGGCTGGGTCATATGCAGCGCCGCGGCCGCACCCACCACACTTCCCTGCCTGGTTAGTGCGTCGACCAGCACCAGATGCTTGACCTTGAGGCGCCCGTCGAGCAGATGAGGAATATCCACGCATGGCACTTAACCACCACACACCGTAGACATATAGCCGTTTCACGTATATTTTACACTGTGTCATACCAATTTAGACATGGCCCGCATATCGCGTGAGAAGGCCGTGCGAATGGCTCTGGAACGGCTCGATGCAGCGCACGTCCCCGGCTGCCGATTCCTCGACCAGAGCCCGGGCTACCGGCGATGTCGGCGACGGTAGCCCGGTGGACCGGGGGCGCCCTCGGTGCCGCTCGACCGGGTTACCTGGCGGTGTGCCGCTGGACCTGCGCGTAGAGCGCCGTCGCCGCCAGCGCGATGATGCCGACGAACAGGTATTGCCATGCTTGGGAGAGCCCGAGGAAAATCGTCGAGTTCTCGATCAGCTGCAGGAACAGCACCCCGAGCAGCACACCGATGAAGCTGCCGCGACCACCGAAGATGGAGGCGCCGCCGAGCACCACCGGGGTGATGGGAGGTGAGGGTGTAGGTGAGACCGGCCGTGGGATCTCCGACACCGATCTGCGACATCAGCAGTAACGCACCGACAGCGGTGAGCAGCGAACTCGCGATATAGGCCAGCAATTGCACCCGCCCGACCGGGATACCCCGATAGTGGGCCGCCGACTCGTCGGAACCCGCGCCACGCAGCCGCAGCCCGGCGGAGTTGCGCCGGGACAGGTATTCCAGCGAGGCCAGCAGACCGGCACCGATCAGCACCGCGACCGGAATCGGCCCGATCCGGGTGTTCAGCACATCCACGACATCGAGGGCAATGTCACCACCGGGAGCATCCCGCAGGACGAGCGAAACCCCTTGCAGCGCCGTATAGGTGATCAAGGTGGCCACGACCGGGCTCACCCGCGCGAACCTGATCATGGACCCGTTGAGCAGGCCGACGACGAGCGCGAGTGCCGCCATCAGCACGAATCCCAGCACCCACCAACCCCAGCCGTAACCTTCGACCACGAAGAAGGAGGCGACAACGACCAGTGTTCCGGCCAGCGGCCCCACCGACAGGTCGATACCACCGGTCAGCATCACCACCAGCTGCCCGGCGGCGATGAACAGGATCGGCGCCAGCAAAGCCAGCATGCTGCCGATATTGAACGCGGAGAGGAACCGTTCACTGTGGGTGTAGCTGATCGTGGCCAGCACGAGAGCGGCGATCAGGAGCACCAGGCTGGGCGTCTGCTGGCTCGCGATGAACCTCCGGAATCCACTGATCGAGCCGGTCGCCGCCGCGGCTTCGGAAACCGGGGCTTCGCCACGACCCGCGGTCAGTGACGCTTCGGTGATGGCGTGCTCGGTGAGCATCTCGCCGGAGAGTTCCTCGACGATCCGGCCGTGCGAGAACACCAGTACCCGGTCACACAATCCGGCGAGCTCGACATTGTCCGAGCTCGAAACCACCACGGGGATACCCTCTTCGGCGGTATCGCGGAGGCGCCCCCCGCGGCGAATTCACCACGGATGCGCCCATCGCGACGACATCCTGGTGGTCCACGAGCGCATCCTCGTCGCACTGCGCAACAGCGACCCTGCCGCCGGCGCCGCCACGATGCGCGATCACCTGCTCGAGACCACCCGGTTGCTCATCGCCCAGTCGACCGGCGACCAGACCCTCGCGGACGCCTACCGACCCCCACCGCTACCCATAGCCGGTGCTTTCTGAGGTGCCCATCAGGAGCCGAGCGATCCCTGACGCGCGGCCGACGGAGGGTCCATCGGCCCAGCGGCCATGAGGCCGATGGCAGTCGACGAGGCTGCTGCGCGCGCGTTGTCGGTGTCGGCGATGGTCGTTTTGAATTGGGGGCATTCGACCAAGGGTTCATGGGTGCAGATCGCCGCGTGGTGCAGGCTGTCGCGCATGCGGGTCAGCCGGGCGATGTCGTGGTCGAGTTGGCTCGCCCGTCGCGCGAGATGTGCGCGTAATTCCGTGTCGTCCGGCGTCGCGGTCAGGAACCGCTGGATCTGGGCCAGGGTGAAACCTGCTCCACGCGCACAGTCTATGAGCGTCAGCCGATCGAGTACGTCGGGATCGAACGTGCGGCGCAGCCCGTTGCGGCCGGCCGAGTCGATGAGTCCGCGCCGTTCGTAGAACCGCAGGGCCGACGGCGCCAACCCGGACCGGTCGGCCACCTCGGCGATATCGAGTAGTTCCATGCCTGTTCTCCTTGACTTGAACCATGCTTCAAGTTGAAGGATAGCTGCATGAGCACAGCGAACACACCCACATCGGGGTTGCATCCCCAGGTGCAGACATATCTGGAACGAATCTCGCGCGCAGGCTTCGCGGAACTACACACCTTCACACCCGAGCAGGCACGCGAGGGACTGCGACGCCAGATCCCGATGCTCGGCGAACCGGAACCGGTCGCCGCGAGCGAGGACCGTGTCATCTCGTTGGCAGGCCACCAGGTCCCGATCCGGATCTACACTCCGGCCGGTGTGGCGCCTATGCCCGTGGTGGTCTTCTTCCACGGGGGCGGGTTCGTTGTCGGCGACCTCGATACCCATGACGGCCTGTGCCGTAACCTCGCCAACGGCGCCGCCGCCGTCGTCGTCTCGGTCGGCTATCCCTTGGCGCCGGAGCATAAATTCCCCGCTGCAGTGGATGTGGGTTTCGCCGCTACGAAGTGGGTCGCCGCACAGGCCGATAGTTTCGGCGCCGACGGAAACAGGATCGCGGTCGCGGGCGACAGCGCCGGAGGAAATCTCGCCGCGGTCGTTACGCATATGGCACGCGATCTCGGAGGACCACCGCTGGCCTTCCAGTTGCTCATCTACCCCGATACGGATTTTCGGCGCAGCAATATCAGCATCAAGGAGTTCGCCGGGAGATACGGAAACATCACGCGCGCGGGCCAGCACTGGTTCATGGACAACTATCTGCACGGCGCCGAGGAAAAGCTCGATCCGCGTGTCTCGCCGCTGCTGGCCACCGACCATTCCGGCTTACCGCCGGCGCTGGTCATCACCGCCGAATACGACGCGCTGCGGGACGAGGGCGAAGAGTACGCCGCCGCGCTGGCCCGCGCCGGGGTACCGGTCGAGGTCAGCCGCTACCCAGGAATGATCCACGAGTTCGCGCGCCATCCGTTCGACGTCAGTGCCACAGCGCGATCCGAAGCCGCCCTCGCACTACGCCGGGCATTCGCCGAGGCTTCCGAAAAGTAGGGAGGATTTGTCCACTCGGCAAAACGAGATCACCCTCGTCGGGGCGGCATCCGTTGGCTCGCCGCCCCACCGCTGTTCATCAATTGATCTCGACGCCGGATCCCGGCCGGCTACACCACTACCCCTGTGTCGGACGGGTGGTGCCGGTGGAGGTTCAGCTCTGGGTGGCTCGTGTGGCTACGCGTTCAAAGGAGTCGCGCCGACGATGTGCGGGGCCTGATCGACTGGGGCCAGAACCGGGATTCGTCGCGCTGTTATCAAGCGGTAGATACTGCTCGGAGGTGGGTAGCGTGGGTGAGCGCTCGGAAACGAGCGCGACGGAGGAGAGCGTATATGCCCACGGTGCGGCGGTACTGGATCGAATTCGATCTGGAGCACGATCCCTTTCTCTGGCCACAGCTGAGCCAGGGCGTCGGTGTGACCGGATTCGACGAACGCGATTGTTTGTCGATGGCGGCGGATCTGCTCCCCGACGACGCCGAATTGCCCCCGGTACGCCACATCAGAGCCGACATCTCGCTGGCCGAGAAACCTCCGGTCAACCCTCCTGGTCTCGGAGTCCCGGTGTGGCGCGGCGTCTGGTATCCGCCCAGCAACCTGCGGACCGGGCCGCTCTGGCGTCCCCGCGGCGTCGGCCGAAACCCCGCCGTACCCGCCCGCGGCCCGAGACGCCTCACCGATTCACCCGGACAAGCCGGGGCCACCGTCCGCCCCGATCCCTTGCCGGAGTGGTGGGACGAAATCCCGCATGTCGACAGTCTGCTGTGGCCGGTCGGCAACCTGCCCTACACCCATCTCGGCGATCAGATGTGGCGTTACGCACCCGACCTGCGCAAGGCCATCGCCGAGGAGTCGAGCTACGGGGACATGGTGCGCGAGGCTCTCGACTACGTGATTGCACGGCGCCCGCCGCCCAGCGATTGGTTCGACCCGAGTACGACCGAGTTCCTCGATCAACGGCAACAGCACGAATATCTGCGAGCCTTTCGCGACTACTTGTTCGGCCACCACCCGTATCCGATCTACCCGCCCCGCAAACTTCCGCCCGACGCAGTAGCCACACCGGCCAACGAACAGAGAACAGATCCCCGGGCACCGAACGACCTGTAGTCCCGCAAACCGGGCGATCCACTCTATCTTCGAGCCACTCGTCGAGGAGCCGACGTCCAACGACCAAGACGGCGTGTGCCTATCGTGACGACCTGCCTGCGCCGGGACGCAACCGACTATCGGCCACACCACCGCACGATAAAGGCCCCCAGCGGGGAGAAGGGATCCCCGACTTCGGAGATGACCATGCGACGCTCGATCTTCGAGATACCACGATCTAGGCTTCGCGTCATGATCGGTGATCTCGGCTTCCTCTGCTCCTGTTGCGGGGCGCACCACTATCGGCCTCCCCCGCCCCCCAACGAACGCCTCTACCTCCACCGCTGAGCCTGCGCTGGTCCAACTCCTGCTACGAAGGCCAGCCAGCGTCGCCCGGACGGAGAGTCCTCAACGGAATATTTGTCGGTGGACCTCCCGTTTCGCGCGTAACTATCCGAGATTCATACGCACGACCGTCGGCCCCCGTGACGACCAACCCGAACCCGCCGGCGAGCCAACTCACGGTAGTTCGTTCGACTTCCCGGCGATCCGTTATTCCGGCAGCCCGACATGCCTCGAGCTTCCCGATCCACTTTGCCTGTGTCCAGGCATCCTCGTTCGAATTGGCATCCAGTTCGATGATGGCAACCAACTCAGCGCTATCCATGACGTCGCCTCTCCTTGTATGCACATGACAATCATCGCCGTCGAAGGATCCATCGGCTACCCAGCCGTACTTGGTGGGTCCGTGTATTCGCGGCCGCGTATTCAACCGAAAGGTCTTATATCGTTATCGGTCAGCGTTACTATTCCGAGCGTAGCACCGTCGGCAGCAACAAATTCCACTTCGTATGACGCGTCACGAGAGTCTGATCCATAGACGGCTACCACTGCCCCCGCAGTGTCGGCAGGTATTTCTCCGCTACCTGATTCAGGCCAGAAATCCCGGGTTTCGGGGGACACTGCGTGCACGAGTTTCACCACATCACCTTCGCTGTACACTCCACTCCTCTACTTTTTGGACGGGATCGCGGTCACCAGCCGAACAACGCCGTCTTCATTTTTGATCCAAGCAAAATTGACCTCGATCGTCTTGCCATTCGCCCCAACGATCGGAATAGTCTGGTTGTATTTGGTTCCGTATTGTGTCGTACCGGTCTCGACAGCAGTATCGGGATCGAACTTGATCTGACGCTCCAGATCGGCCTGATTTTCCTTGGTATATCCAAGAGCTTGTTCGAACCATTTTGCCTTCGGACCGCCGACGGGGTGATCTTGGTTCAGAAGATAGTTCGTCAGCTTCTTGTTGACACTATCTTCAGTAGATCCTGGCGTGGGAGCCTTTGAGCTCGGGGCGTCCGGTTTCCGATCACCTATTTCGTCGCCGCGCTTTTTGACCAGATCCATGATGCGCTGCATCCGTTGAGCTGTCGCCGCGGCCGACTTCTTGATGAAAACAACAGTTTTGATCTTGAAATCGTCGATCACCTTGCGTAGCTTGCCAACGTAACCGGCAACCTTCTGCACGTAGCGCCCGCCACGGATTGCCGTAACTGCCGCCGCTCCCATTCCGAAGGAAACGACCGACGCACCAACGTACAGAACGAGGTCGACAGCGATATCCTGCCCGATATCGAGTGCCATCTGCTCGAGAACTGCCGCGAGCTCCGAGCGTTGCTTTCGGTGCGCTGTTTCTTGATCGCGGCACGCTGTTGCGAGGTCGGCGAAAGCTTCGACCAGGTCCTCAGCAGCCGACTTCATCTCCCGCAGATCTTCATCGATGAACGAGGCATCAGGCGCCGTTACTGTCTGGAACAGAACAGCTGCCCGCTCCAGTTCCGAGGAGAGGCCAGTGGTAGCGGAATCTGTCGCCATGGCGCTCCAGCACGAAGCAGCCCTACCCAGCTTATCGGCATCTCCATCAGGAATCGGCACTCCGATCTGGGTTGCCAGGTCCAGGCCATCGTCTACCAGTCCACTGCCCGGACCGCCCGCCGAGGCCGGCGTCGCCGGACAAGCCATGAACGCGGGTTGTGGGGTAG
Organism: Nocardia sp. NPDC049935; assembly: GCF_055586645.1. Taxonomy (NCBI): domain Bacteria; kingdom Bacillati; phylum Actinomycetota; class Actinomycetes; order Mycobacteriales; family Nocardiaceae; genus Nocardia; species Nocardia sp. NPDC049935. The sequence goes on from NZ_JBVJHV010000006.1 coordinate 30,900, forward strand.
CGGGACGCTGAGGTACCGGACCGTTCCCGTCGTAGTCAGCGATCGCGTGGTTGTAGCCAGCCTCTATCAGAATATCGGCATAGTTGTCTATTGCGCCGATCAAATTCTTGAACAGAAGGTATACGTCGGTCGTCTCCCGATCGTAGGATTCCGCCCACGTCCTACCTTCACCGATACTGCCGGCCATATCTTTCGTATCGAACGCCAGCTTGCCGAACTGTGTACGTACAACGCCGTAGAATGCGACTGCCGCAGAACTGCAAATCGTCGCCGCCTCGTAGTAGACGCTCGGGGCAACGCTGATAAACGTCATCGCCCGAACATCTGCCGGTTCGCCTCGATCGCAGCGGTATACCGGTCACGCGCAGCCACGGCCGCCTGCCGCATGACATCGATCCCTTCTGCGACATCCGTCGCCCCCGCCGCCCACTGCCGGAACGCATCCGCATGGGCGATCGCTGCTTCACCGCTCCAGGTTTGGTGCAGTGCCCCCATCCGCTGCTCGAGACCGGTGAGGCTGTCGGCCAGGAATCCGACGAAGTTCCCTACACGTGATGTGATGTCCTCCAACTCCGCCAGATCGACCTGAAACGCTGTTTCGTCCAATGCATCCCCTCCTTCGACTCGCTCAGATGTTCAACGAGCCATAGCTCTGCGAGTTGCTGTCATCCTGCTCGACGTAGGTTCGGCTGTTGACCCCGAGCAACTCCGCGATGTTCGCCAGAGCGTCCAACACCGTTATCGCCCCCTGCTTCGCCTCTTGCCACCCTGCCCGATACGACGTGGCCGAAACGCCCTTCCAGACTTCGAGGAAACCGTCGATATCCGTATCCAGAGAACCCAATGCGGTCACCAATGCGTCCGCTGTCTGCTGGACGAACTGGCCCGCGTCGACTACCTCGTCCGGAACTACTTGTAGCGCAGGACCCCGATCCTCGGTTTCGGACACAATGCACCCCCAGAACTTGCGACGATCGGCTCACCCTACCGCGGAGTCGGCACGCCCGTCGGAGCGATGTCGGCGAGCCCGATTCGAAGCATGCCGCCGCGCGATCGGTAACGTTCGTCCGGCGGTCGCGACGTACCATGCAGTGCGGGTAAGGAGGCCGAGCCACCACATGCTCGGAACCGCGCGCAGGGGCGGCTTCGCACACCGAGTACTGCCGGATCAGGGAGGGAAGTGCATGAGCCAGCAGCCGCTGTTGCGGGAGTCGATCGATATCAGGGAGTCGATCAGCACCTCCGATTTCGTGCTCGAGCTGGCGAAAGCGGTCACCGACGAGGGCAATCGGGCAGGCATTACGGGACTACGTCGTGACCGATCGGCTGGCCGGCAACTTCGACGAAGCCCTCTCGCTGATCAAATCGGCGCTCGACGGGAACACCTCCAAACCCGCCTACCTGCACGGTTCATTCGGTGCCGGAAGATCGCATTTCATGGCGGTGCTCTACGCGCTGGTCCACGGCGACATCGCCGCCCGCAGCCGGACGGAGTTCGATCAGCTGCTCACCAAACACTCCTGGCTGCTCGACGGTGACAAGAAGTTCCTCATGGTTCCGTATCACATGATCGGCGCCAAAACGATGGAACAGCGGGTGCTCGGCGGCTACGTCGACCATGTGCAGCGGCTACACCCGCAGACTTCGGTACCGCTGGTGTACGGCACCGACGCGCTGTTCACCAGTCTGCGTCACCTTCGGGAAACCATGGGCGAGAACGCTTTTCTCGCTGCCCTCAACCGGAATTCGGCAGATGTGGAGGAAGACGAGTGGGGGGATTCCGATTCGTCGGCGTTCTGGACGACCGACAACCTCGACCTGGTGCTCTCGGCTGCCGAGTATTACGACGACGGCCGAGAAGACCGGCCCGCGCCGAAACTCAATCTCGTGGAGCCCGCCACTCCCCAGGATTTCCGGGGCAAGCTCGTCAACGACGCCACCATTACCCGGCTCCCCGGTTTCATCCGGGACGCCGCCGAGAACGAACAGGGCTTCGTCTCGCTCGACGCCGGGCTGGGGGTGACCTCCCAGCACGCGAAATCCCTCGGCTACGACGGGTTGATCCTGTTTCTCGACGAACTGATCCTCTGGCTCGCCGGACTGATCCACGACCAGAAATTCGTCTAGAACGAAGCCGGGAAGATCACCAATCTGAAAGAGGGCGGTGACACCCGGCGGGCCATCCCGATCGTCTCGTTCATCGCCCGCCAGCGTGACCTGCGTGAACTCGTCGGCGAGGAATTGTCCGGCGCGACCGAAGCCTCCATCCAGGACACGCTGAACCTCGCCTCCGGCCGGTTCGACGTGATCCGGCTCGAGGACCGCACCCTGCCCGAGATCGCCCGGACACGGCTGCTGCGCCCGCGCGGCGACGAAGCCGCGGCACAGATCGACGCCGCGTTCGAGCGCACCAAGAAGCTCGGCCCGCAGGTCTGGGACACGCCGCTGGGGTCGGATAAGGGCACCACAGGGGCCGACGAGTCGTTGTTCCGGCTCAGCTACCCGTTCTCACCCGCGTTCCTCGACACACTGGTGCATATCTCGGCGGCCCTGCAGCGGTCACGTACCGGCCTCAAGGTCATGGCCAGCTGCTCGCCGATCACCGCGGCGATCTGCGCCTCGGCGATCTGGTGCCGGTGGGCGACCTGTACGAGCAGCTCGCCCGCGGCGGCGACCGGCCGTTCACAGCAGATAAGAAGGTGCTGTTCGATGCCGCCGACAAGCTGTATCGCACAGCCGAGGAATGGCTGATTACTCTCACGACAGCACGCGCCGCACTCCCCGATCTCGAACTGCCCACCGTTGATAGTCGGGCTGTGGACGGACTGAAGTTCTCCGATGTGCTCCCACTTGATCTCGCCGGAGCGACCGCCTCCGCTCGACTCGCCGATCTCGACGGCGCAAGCCGAGTACTCAGCGAGAATGTACGGTTCCTCCGCATCGCTTGAGCGTTCACACACGGAGGCGGCTCGCTTCTACCAGTATCCGTTCCGAGAGGCCGTCCGCGTGACCGCTGACTGGACGCTCCGGCCGGTCCCGGGCGTCTATCTCACGATCCGCCTAGCTGAACCGGCCAACAAGCGAGAAATTTTATCAACGCTGCGGCTTGAAACCAACTTTCAGCCACGCGAACGGTCGAAGCCGAAGCCCTCCCCTAACCGCCCGTGGGTGTAGTGGTTGTGTCCGGAGGGGAAATCGACCACTACGCCCACGCGCTCAACCACCGAAAAGTCCTGGATATCAAGCAAGCGTAGCTCCTGGTCTGCCCCAACGCTCAGGCAGAAAGGCCACTGTAGGTGCACCCCGGACATCGGTTCATCGGACGGAGCGGCTTTCGCCGGTCGACACCGGAGGCGGACCTTGGTCGTGGCAAGCACCGAACCCTATGCCCCGTCCTTCCACTGACTGGTCCAATTGAACGCTCCGAGTAGTTCGAGCGCTCGGGCAGATGAGGCGATACCTCGGTCGCCCTCGCTTCGAGGGCGACCGAGGCGTGCGTTCGCCTGTGCACTTTCTGCTCGGTGCGGTACCGCCGCCTTCGCGCAGCGCCAGGGCGGAGTTGCTCGGCGCCGTGCTCGACACCGATACCACCCGTGCGGTGTGTACCCCGCCGCACGGACTGGCCGACGACGCCCGCCCCGCTACGGTGACTTCCCGCCCGGGGTGCCGGGTATCGCTGCCGGCCGACGTCGTGCGCTCACGCCCTGGCGGCGGCCAACTCCGCGTCGACTGCGGTCGCTTCCCGCCCGAGGATCTGCTCGAACGCCGCTGTCAGCGCCTGCGCCGGATCCGCGACCAGCGATTGCGCGCGCCAGCCCACGATGTGATCCGGGCGCACCAGCACGACTCCGTCCTCACCGACCTCCGAGAGCCGCGCGTAGTCACCGTAGGTGTCCTCGAAATCGCCACCACGCCCGATGGTCTGCACCCGGATCGGCACTCCGAACCGCTGCGATACGCTCGCCGCGGCGGCCCGCCATGCCTCGCCGCACAACCCGGTGAGCACCGTGAAACTGCCTTTGCCACACAGATCGAACAGGGCGACGCGACGCTCGTCGCGGGTGAGCCACACATGCGGCAGATGCCGCCCGGGCCGAGTCGTCGAGACGTAGTGGATTTCCTCGTCCACGGTGGATGCCGGTTCGGGGGTGCCGTCGGCGACGACCGATCCGGACACGTAGTGCTGGTTGGTCTCCACCCCGTGGGTGTTGAAGCACATGAGCGTGGCCTGCATCGCGGAGTCGAACGCGCGGCGCCTATCCGCTCCGTCGGCGGTCGGCGCTTCGAGAGCTTCGACGGCCTCCCGCATCGACTGGTCGTCCGGCGCGGGCGGCAGTTGCAGCGCACCGAACAGCGGACCCATCAGCGCGTTGCTCCGGGTGGCGCGATCGACGATCTGCCTGCCGACGGGCACCCGTTCCTCGCGATAGCTGTCGAGCAGTGTGGGGGCGGCTTCGCCGCGCAGCACCATCGCCAGCTTCCAGCACAGGTTGTAGCTGTCCTGGATGGAGGTGTTGGAGCCGAGCCCGTTCATCGGCGAGTGCCGGTGCACGGCGTCACCGGCACAGAACACACGGCCGCGCATATTGTCCTCGGCGTAGACCTCGTTGACGGCCCAGGTGGACATGGACTCGATTCGAACGGGCACGGTGTCGTCGCCGATGAGCTGATGGGCGATGCGGACACCTTCGGCTTCGGTGAGCGACGGCTTGCCCGCGGCCGGATCGTATCCCCAGACGCCCATCCACTTGGTCCACGGGCGAATCATCCGCAGCACCCCGATACCGTTGCCGTCGTGCCCCCTTCCTGCCTGGAGGAACCAGTACATATCGCCGGGGCGGTGTTCGACGAACCGGGTGAGATCGGCATCGAACACGACGTTGATCGATCCGCCGTGGCCCATCTCGCCGACCATCGGCAGCCCGAGCAGCCGGGCGACCGTCGAGTTACCGCCGTCCGCTCCGATGAGGTAGCGGCTGCGGATGGTGTACTCGCCGCCGCTGAGCCGGTCGCGCACCCGGGCGGTCACCCCGGTCTCGTCCTGTTCGAAGTCGATCAGTTCGGTGTGGAACCGGACCGACGCGCCGCGCGCCGACGCGGCCCCGATCAGGATCGGTTCGAGCAGGTTCTGCGGTAGGTCGCATACCGAGCAGGGGCTGGCGAGATCGTGTTCGGCCTTGAAGCTGGGGTGTGTGTACCAGGTCCGCAGCCGCCCGAACTCACGTCCGGTCATACTGGCCGCGTATACGTGCTCACCCATGAGGTGCTGCGGGGTCGCCTGGGTGATCACCTCTTGTTCGAGGCCGAGGTCGCGGAAGACCTCGACGGCACGCTGGTTGGTGATGTGCGCCCGTGGCGAGTTGGCCACGCCGCCATGCTTGTTGAGCATGATGGTGTCGATTCCGTAGGTCGCCAGCAGAGCGGCCGCCGCCGAACCGGCCGGGCCCGCGCCGACGACGAGGACTTCGGTGTCCACGATTGTGCTGTTCATTTCCGTTCTCCTGATGGTCGGTGCGGTCAGTGCCGGTGGCCCCACAGGTCGGGGCCGGGGATCTCGACGACTTCCCACGTGTCGTCGTCGATCAGGACCCCGCCGCTGCCGACTTCGGTGTGCACACCGACCGGGGATTGGGCGTAGAAGGAGAACACCTGGTCGTTGGTGTGGCGGCCCAGCGACATCGCCACCGGCACGTCGCGGTCGAGCACCAGATCGTAGGTGCGTCCCACCTGGTCCATATCGGGCACCTCGAGCATGAAATGGTGCAGGAACGGCTCGTGGATGCCGAAGGCCGGACCGTCCACGAACGCGATGCTGTGGTGCCGTGGGTTGGTGTGCATGAACGTCGCGCGGAAGGGGCTGCGCATGGTGTCGCTGATCTTGAACCCGAGCACGTCGGTGTAGAAATCCTGCACCTTCTCGATATCCGGACTGGCGAGCACGACGTGCCCGAGCCCGAGATCGCCTGTGATGAAACGATCGATATCGCCACGCGCCGAGGTGAATTCGCCGTCACCTGTCACCGCGCCGTGGAACAGCTCCACCCGGTTGCCCGCCGGGTCGCGGAAGTGCACCATCCCGGCGACCCGCCGGACCTCGAGGTCCCGCGCGCTCGCCTCCACGGCCTGTACGCCGTGGTCGGAGAGCTCGTCCATCGCCGCGCTCAGCGCGGCGGCGTCGTCGACCTCCCACCCGTAGAACGCACCACCGTCGGTATCGGCGTGTTCGACGGTGACCCGGTGGTGGCGGTCGTCGATCCGGAAGTGCGTGGCGCCGTCTTCCCCGGCGACCCGCTGCATGCCGAGAATATCGGTGGCGTAGGTGGTGAAGGCCTCCGGCGACCGAGCCGAGAGGCCGAGATAGCCGAGTTGCTTGATATCCATGGGGTCGTGGTCCTATCCGATGTGGGCGAGATCGTCTACGCGGCGGGCAGTGGTTTCGTCGGTGGCGAGGAAGTCCAGCAGGAGCGCCGCGTACCGGCGCCGATGTTCGATCTGGACCCAGTGGCCACAGTGGGCGAACACGTACAGGTCCGCATTCGGGAGGTGCTGCTGCAGGTACACGCTGGAATCCGGTGTCACGAAACGATCCTCACGACCGTGCACCACGAGGAACGGATGCGTCATCCGGCGCAGCGCGGACGGCGGGACCGCCACCTCCGCGGGCGAGGAGGAGAAGAAGCGTTCGTAGGATCGGCGGATTTCGGGACGCATCGCCTCGCGGTGCCGGTCGGCGACGATCTCGGAGATCGGGCGGTCGAGCCGGTTCTCGTCGTAGACGAACCATGTCATCAGGTTCTGCAGCGCCTCGACCGACGGATCCTTGTAGAAGGACACCAGCCTCATGATCTCGGGCGTCGGGTTGACCTGCCCGCCCGCGCTGCCCATCAGCGAGATTCGCTCGAACCGTTCCGGCGCGGCCAGCACCAGATGCATCGCCAGGGCGCCGCCCATCGAGTTGCCGACCAGATGCGCGCGGGCGATGCCGAGCGAATCCATGATGGCGAGCACCTGATCCACCCGCAACCGGATCCAGCCGAGCAGGCTCGCCGGCCCGTCCTCGGGGTGGTCGGTGCGCCCGTAGCCGACGAGGTCCGGGGCGAGGACGCGGTACCGGTCGGAGATTTCCGGGATGAAGTCCTGCCAGTTCGACTGCGCGGTGGCACCGACGCCGCCGCCGTGGAGCAGGATGACGGTCTCGCGGTCCTCACCGCCGGAGTCGAGCAGGTGGGTTCGGTACCCACCGGTGTCGACGACCCGTTCGATGGTAGCGGTCATGCTGAATCGATTCCTCACTTGTTCGTTGGGATTGCGGCGTCATGACTTCGCTCGATTGCGGAAGGATTCGCGACGCCCGCTGTGATGCACCTCACGATAGGGGGCAGGTGCCACACTCCGCTTCGGTCGATCTGTCGACGCTTTGCCATCGGAATCCGACAGATTGTCGGAAGACTCCCGGCGTGCGGCGGCGCAGGATGAGAGGCCGACATATTGTCGAAATTCGCAGGTCCGAGTATGTTCACCGGCGCCGGCGGTGGCTGGGAAGCATCGGCGTCGGCGTCGGCGCCGATGGCCTGGTCCGACACCGTGTCGGACAGCGCCGGGAGAAGGGAAGCATTCGCTGATGAGTCTCGACGATTCGATCCAGGACCTCGCTGATAGCCTGCGGACACCACTGGTGGTGCTGGACCTGGACCTGAAGGTCGCGGCGTACAGCCTCCACGACACCGACGAGCACCGCGCCCACCTCGCGCAGCTGCTCGCCGGTTCGTCGACGGTGCTCACCGCGGCATCAGTGAAGGAGCTCGGATTGCCGGAGGCGAAACGTCCGGTGCGGATCCCCGCGGACCCCGACCGGATGGTGATACCGCTACGGCACGAGAAGCGGCTGCTCGGCTATCTGTACTACGCGGCGGACCAGGCCGAACTCACCCCGGACGCGACCGCGGCCATCGAGTCGGCCTCCGCGGAGATAGGGGCGATGCTCGCGGTTCGCCTCGCGAATCGCCGCCACCACGACGAGCGCGCGAAGGCACTGCTCGCGGCCCTGCTGAGCGAGTCGCGGACCGACCGGACGCGGGCCGCGGACGCCTTGCTACGCGAAGGCCTGATCGAGGACGTACCGCACTATTCGGTGCTCGTCCTGCAGGCCCCCGATCCGCTGCCGCGTTCGCTGCCCGGCCTCGCGGCCGAGGCGTTGCTCGACTTCGTCTCGCGCGCGACGACGGTTCGTGTACTCGGCGCCGTACTCGGCTCGGAGGCCGTCGTACTGTTTCCCCGGTCCGTTCATCGGGATCGGCTCGTGGAGACACTCGGGGTGCCCGCGCTCCACCGTGTCATCGCGGGAGTCGGCAGCGTGAAGCGGTCCCTCGGTGATGCCCTGGAGTCCTACCACGAGGGGCAGATCGCCTGCCGTGCATCGATTCTCGATCCGGCTCGCTACGGAGGCCGAGTGTTCTGGGAGGACCTGCAGGTCGATCGGCTCCTGCTACAACTTCCCATGGAGCGGTTGACCGCCAACGACTTCCCGGCGGGGGTACAACGCCTGCTCGCGGCACCCAACGGTCGCGAACTCGCCGCGACACTCGAGTCCTATCTCGACAACGGCGGTGAGGTACAGCGCACCGCGCGTCGGCTCAACGTGCACCGCAGCACCCTGTACTACCGCCTCGACCGAATCCGCGAGGTGACCGAATGCGATATCTCGGACGGCGCCATCCGGCTGGACCTGCATACCGGATTGCGCGTCGCGCGGCTGGCGGGGTTCCTGGGGTAGCGACCCGGGCGCCACGAGCCGGCGGGAGCGGGCCACGGTTCAGATGTCGAGCACGAGTTCGGCGGATTTCGCCCGCGAGACGCATAAGCACATCTCGTTGTTCGCGGCTTTCTCGTCGTCGGTGAGGTAGTCATCGTGATGGTCCGGTATTCCGTCGAGTACCGGGGTAACGCAGGTTCCGCAGATCCCCTGTTCGCAGGAGAGGGGGACCTCGATCCCGCAGCGCGTCAGCGCTTCGGCGATCGATTCGCCCGCGGCTACCTCGGTCTCGATACCGGACCGGGTCGCCCGCACACAGAAGCTCGACGCCGACGGGGCGATCGCCTGCGCCGGCGCGGTGGCGGTGAACAGTTCCGAGTGCAGGGCGGATTCCGGACGTCCGGCCGCGCGGGCGATATCGAGCGTCGTTTCGATGAATCCCGAGGGTCCGCAAACATATATCCGCGCGGACTCGGGCGACTCCGAGAGGATGCGGGTCAGTTGCGCGGCGGTCTCGCGCTCCGCCAGACCGGTGTGGATACGTGCGCGGTACCGCGGCTCGGCCCACCGTTCGGCGAAGACGACCTCGTCGGGCGAACGTGCGAAGTAGTGCAGGTCGAACGAGCGGTCGCCGCGGGCGAGTTCGTATGCCATGGAGGCGATCGGCGTGATCCCGATACCGCCGGCGATCAGTACCGCCGGGGCATCGTCGACGAGTTCGAAGCTCGACCGGGGCGAGCCGATGTCGAGCTTGTCGCCGACTCGGATCCGGCGATGGATGAACGCGGACCCGCCACGGGAACCCGGATCCAGTTTCACCGCGATCAGGTATCGCTGCGGGCAGCAGGCCATGCCGTTGCACAGCGAGTACTGCCGCACCAGCCCGTTCCCGAGATGGACGTCGATATGGTCGCCGGCGCGGCTCGCGGGCAACGGCCGCCCGTCGGCGGAGCGCAGCCGAAGAGAGACCACGCTGTCCGTTTCGAGGTGCATCGCGTCGACGACGACGGAGAGAACGCGGCGGTCAGACATGAGGGACACCTTCCTCGGCCAGCCGCCGATCCATGATGCGGCGCCACCGCACGATGCCCACGTCGGTTTCGAGCATGATCTGATCCCCGTCGACGGCGCCGGTCGCGGTGATGATCGCCTGCTGGGCTCGAATCATCGGTTCGTCCTGCTCTTCGAACGCGAACTTGCGCATATCGGAGATCAGGGTCTTGACGTCGTCGGTTTCGGATCCGGGCCTGATATTCCAGCGCGCGGCCGACGTGTGGTAGTGCGTGGTCGTTTCGGTCTCGGGTGTCAGGATGTGGACGCCGTAGTATCCGGTGCCGGCCTCCCGGGGCGCGGCGGGGGCGGTGACGCCGACATCGAGCAGTAGTGACGAGGGCAGATTCCAGCGGAAGTCGGTCCACGTATCGACAGGCTGTCCGTCCTGCTCGAACTGCATATCGAACATCGCCGGCGGTTCGACATTGCCGATTCGGCGGATCACGTTGAGCGTGTCACCGGATTGCTCGATCCGCGTCGGCGCTGCGATCATCCCGTCGGTGCCGAGTATTCCCCGGTGCAGAAAGCTCGTATGGCTGCAGTCGAGCAGGTTGTCGACGATCAGGTCGTAGGAAGCGTCCATGAGAAGGTAGTCCCGGCGGGTCACGCATTCGGCCTCGGTGAGGATGCTGTAGTCGGGAATCAGTGATTCATCGGGTTCTCGCTCGCCCATCCATACCCATGCGATCGTGTCGCGTTCGACCACGGCGTACGACCGGACGCGGGCCCGTGCCGGGACCTTGCCGGAGGGGTGCGGGTTCCGGATACACACACCATCGTGGCCGAATTCCAGACCGTGATAGCCGCAGGCGATTCCGCTGTCGCGCAGTTCGCCGCGCGACAGCGGCGCGAAACGGTGCGGGCACCGGTCCATGAGCGCGCGCACCCGGCCGTCCGTCGCGCGGTAGAACACGAGCGGAACTCCGGTGATCGTCCGCGGGTAGAGAGTCGCGGGCGGTAGGTCGTCACTCCAGGCCGCCATGTACCAGGTGTTGCGCAGAAATCTCATCGGCGTATTCCTTCTCGTATGGGTCGACCGGGCCAGCGGATTCCGACCGAATGCGATCGTGGCGATGCCACGAATCAACGGGGTGAACGCCCGGGATTCCCCGCCCCGATCTCGGGGCCGGACACGGCTCCACCGCCCACCTGGATACCGAAACCGGCACGGCGGCAGTCATTTACAGGCGTCGCGGCCGGGTTGGCGACACGGCTCGGACGGGTTGTGGTCGAAACCGTCGGGAGACGGAGACCCGGAGCTCATTAATTTCTGTACTAATGAGTACATGTAGTGTGGGTCACAGCTCCGGTCCTGTCAACACCTGCCGCGACCGGGGTAGCACGACACCACTCGGGACCGGGCCGCAGCCGGGGCCGAGACGCAATCAGGACAGGAGGCTTGCCAGCACCATATCGACGGCCTGGGCCGCACGGTCGTCGGTGAACTCACGACCGGCCAGGTAATCGGCGTAGAACGAGCCCACGATCGCGCTGATAGCGGATTCGGGGTCGACGTCGGCGCGCAACAGGCCGTTGTCGATACCGGCCTGCAACACCGCCCGGAAATGTGCGCGCCGAGGCAGGAGCGTGCTTTCGCGGATGATGCGCAGCAACTCACCCGAGCGCGCCTCGTCCGTCAGGCAGCTGCCGAGGATGCTCATACCGCCGACCTCGTCGTACTGACGGCACATAGCCACCAGCTGTGCGATCAGATCGGCTCGGACGTCGCCGGTACGCGGGGGTACATGGCCGACCTGGAGATGGTTGAGCGCGGCGCCGATGAGATCGGCCTTGCTGGGCCACCGCGAGTACATCGTCACCTTGGAGATCCCGGTAGCGGCGACGACCTGGTCCATCGTCATCCCGTCGAGCCCCTCGGACGCGAGGAGTTTGATCGTCGCTTCGAGGACGGCGAGGTCTTTGGACCTGTCACGCCTTCGTCCGAGCCGCTTCGGTTCGCCACCATCGGCACTCATGAAAGGAATCGTATTCGACCCACCCGACGGCGCGCCGACGCCTGTCACGTGTGGCCGGGGATTTACGGCAGTGGAGGTCCACGCGCACCGGGCGAGGAATATCGCCGGTCGAAGCAGGAAAGGGACCAGCAGGGTGCGACACAGCGGTGGCCGGTCCACTCGCTCGCAAACCTGCCTATTTGTAACATACAAAAGCATGTCGTCGATGTTGATGACACATCATGATCGAGTCGAAGGAGAGTGTCGGGTGCGTCCACGGTCGCTGGTGTTCGATCTGTACGGCGAGTACTTCCGCTACACCGGCGGCGGTGCCCGCCTCGGTGCGCTGACCGAGTTGCTGGGCGTATTCGACGTCGAGCCGGCGACGGTGCGGGTGGTGATGACCCGGCTGCGCAAGGACGGCTGGTTCGACTCGTCGAAGTCCGGGCGCGAAGTGACCTACCTGCTCAACGACAAGAGCTGGCGCCTGCTCGACGACGGCCGCGCCCGGATCTTCGAGCGCAACCCCGGCACATGGGGGCGCACCTGGACACAGGCACTGGTGAGCGATGTGGATATCGACCGTGAGCGGCGCAAACGCATCGAAACCGCGCTGACCTGGCAAGGCTTCGGCCACTACAGCGGGTCTGTCTGGTTCTCGCCGCACGATCAGCGCAAACGGCTGCGCGAGATGCTCACCGGCGACGACGAACTGCATGTGCAGTTCCTGCGGTGCGAGTCCGCCGGACTGTCCGAGGATCGGTTGATCGCCCAGCGGTGCTGGGACCTGAGCGAACTCGACGCCGACTATCAGGGCTTCGTCGAGCAGCTCCAGCCGCGCCTCGCCCGGTATCGGCGCGGACTCCACGGCCGCGATGCCCTGGTGGAGCGGATGAACCTGATCAGAGATTACCGCCGCTACCCCTTCCGCGACCCCGACCTACCCGAGACGCTCCTGCATCCGGGTTGGCGCGGCCGGGCCGCACACGAGGTGTTCACCGAGGCCCACGACCTGCTACGCGAACCCGCCGAGGAGTTCGTCGCCTCGATCACCGGCCACACCCCGGACGGCAGACCCTCCGAAGCAAATATGTAACACGGGGTTGACTTTTTCCCCAGTGATTGTCACATAATTTGGAGGATGCTTCGCGGCGCCGTTCCGGCCGCACACCCACTCACCCACCCAGACGACAGAGGGGTTTCACCGATGACCGATCCCACCGACACGGCATCCATCGATGTGGCACCGTTGCGGGTCGCCTGCATCGGCGGCGGCCCCGGCGGGTTGTTCGCCGCGATCGCGCTGGCGCATACCGTGCCCGCCGTCGCGGTGGATGTGTTCGAACGCAACCGGGCCGACGACGTATTCGGGTTCGGGGTGGTGTTCTCCGATGCCACCCTCGATTACATCGACCGGGTCGATCCGGTCCTGCGGGACACCCTCGCCGCCGCGGGACGGCACTGGGACGCGATCGAGGTCCGCCGTGACGGGCAACGCCTCGCCGCCGGCGGCAACGGAATGGCCGCCGTCCACCGCCGCGTCTTGCTCGACGCGTTGCGCGTCCGCGCCGAAGAGCTCGGCGCGCGACTGCACTACGCCACCACGATCGACGTCGACGCGCTCGAAGCCGGCGGCGACTACGACCTGATCGTCGCCGCGGACGGGGCGAACTCGTCCACGCGGGAGCGGCTTCACGCCGACCTGGGCCACACGGTCGACGTGGCGACGGTGAAATTCATCTGGTTCGGCACCACGTACGACTTCGACGGGTTGACGTTCCTGCACAAACAGTCCGAGCACGGCGCCTTCGCGGTGCACGCCTACCCCATCGGATCCGGTCTGTCCACCTTCATCGTCGAGACCGACCAGCAGACCTGGCACCGCGCCGGCCTCGACGGCTTCGACGAGACCACCCCGCCCGGGGTATCCGACGAGGTGAGCCGACGCTATCTGGAGCAGTTGTTCGCCGCCGAGATCGGCGGACACCCGCTGGTGGCCAACAACTCCCGGTGGGCGAACTTCCGCACCCGCCGTACCCGGCGCTGGTCCGCTCGCGCCGCGGGCGGCACACCGGTGGCGTTCCTCGGCGACGCGGTGCATACCGCGCACTTCTCCGTCGGATCCGGGACGAAGATGGCGATGGAGGACGCCGCCGTGCTGGCGCAGACGGTGGCCGAGCACCGCGACGATCTGACGAGCGCGCTGGCCCGGTTCCAGCAGATCCGGGGCCCCGAGGTCGCCAAGATCCAGGATTCGGCGCTGCCGAGCCTGTCGTGGTGGGACCACTTCGGCGAGTACTACCGCGCACTGGAGCCGTGGCAGTTCGCGTTCCATTTCTTCAGCCGCGCCATCTCCGCGCAGAAGATCCGCACCCGCGACCCCCGCTTCGTCGCCGACGCCGAACGGGCCTGGCTCGACCGGCACGGCAGCGTACCGCTGGACACCCCGCTCGCGATCGGCTCGACCACGCTGTCACGCCGCCTGCTGCATGTGCGCGTGACATCCGATACCAGCATGCAGATCGACGACGGAACGCACTCGCTGACCGCCACCGGCGACGCCTCCGGCCGGGACGCGGTGCCGCTGTTCACCGCACCCGACGTCGAGGGCACCGCACTGACCGAATCGGTCCGCATCGCACTCGACCGCCTCTGCACGCCCGCGCCGGCGGCGGTGGTCGTCCGCGGGGGCACCGCGCTGACGCGTGCGTTGAGCGCCGAGTACGTCCGTTTCACCCACCACGTCCCGGTCGTTCTCGTCGACCGGCCCGGATCGGTGCGTATCCGTCGCGCGGTCGACGAAACCGATGCCGCCACCACCCTGGTGCTGGCCGGGCGCGCCGACGCGGTCGCGTTCGAACCCGATCCGGCCCGTATCCCGGCCGATTCGCACCACGACATCGAGGTCCTCCGATGAGCACTCCTCCCCCCTCTCCCGGCTCCGCACTCACCCGGATGCTGGCGCCCCGCTCGATCGCCGTGGTTGGCGCCTCCGCCTCGCCCGGCAAATTGGGCGCCGTCATGTTCGACGCGGTCACCCGCGTCCGGCGCGGCGAGCTCGCCGTCTACGGCATCAACCCCAGAGCCGGCGACGAGCGGTTCGCACCCTCGCTGCACGCCGCGACCGAACGCCACGGTGCCGCACTGGACTTGGCCGTACTGTGTATTCCGGCCGCCGCCACCCCGGCCGCGCTGCGCGAGGCCGCCGGCTGCGGTGTCGGTGCCGCCCTGATCTGCGCGGGCGGCTTCGCCGAGGCCGGCGCCGAGGGAGTGGCGCTACAGACCGAGATCGCCGCTGTCGCCGCCGAGACCGGGATCCGGATCCTCGGCCCGAACACCTCGGGGTTCTTCCGCCCCGGCCACACGGTCGCCAGCTTCGTCCCGGCCGTCGAACACATCGCACCGGGACCGGTGGCGGTCGTCGCGGCCAGCGGCGGAATGAACCACGCGTTGTCGTTCCTGCTGTCGGAGAGCGGCGTCGGTATCGGGCTCGGTGTCGGACTGGGCAACAGTGTCGACGTCACCGCCGCCGACGTGCTCGAGTACCTGCGCCACGACCCCTCCATCACCGCCGTCGCGTTGCACGTCGAGTCCGTCACCGACGGGCCTGCGCTGTTGTCCGCGGTGCGGGAACTGTGCGCCGTCAAACCGGTGGTCGCGATCGTGGTCGGCCGCAGCGACGTCTCCGCCTTCTCAGAATCCCACACCGGCGCCCTGGCGACCTCGTGGCGCACCACCCGGTCCCTGCTCACCGAGGCGGGCGCGGTCGTCGTCGAATCCGAACGCCACCTCGTCGACGCCCTCAGTGTGCTGTCGCGCACTCGCCTGCCCGCCGCCCCGGCCCCTCGGGTCGGGCTGGTCACCGCCCAGGCCGGGCCCGGTCTGATGGTGCTCGACGAACTGCTCGCGCGAGGCGTGGGCGTACCCACCTTGACCGACACCACCCAGCGTGCGCTCGCTGAGCTGTTGCCGCCGTTGACGTTCCAGGCCAACCCCGTCGATACGGGGCGTCCCGGGTCCACCTTCGCCGCGGTTCTGGCGGCCACGGCCGACGATCCCGGGATCGACGCGCTGGCGGTCTACGCGCTGGCCGAACCCGACGCGATCGACCTCGCCGAGGCCGTCCGCGCCAGTGGCGTCGCCACCCGGCTTCCGGTCGTACTCGGCGTCGGTGGACCGGCCGAAGCCGTCGACAAGATCGCCACCGCCGCCGCGCAGCTCGCGATCCCGGTGCTCCCCGGCCCGACCGCGCTCGCCACCGGCGTCGCCGCGCTGGTCACCGACGCCCGGCTCCGGCACCGAGCCGCCACAACCGCGCCCGCCGTGACCGCGGAGCGGCCTCCGCTGCGACTTCCACTCGACGAAGCCGCGGCCAAGGACCTGCTCGATACCCTCGGTGTGGAGACCCCCGAGCGGCGGGTGTGCCGCGACCGCCCCGCCGCCCACCGCGCCCTGGCCGAACTCGGCGGGCCGGTCGCGGTGAAGATCCTCGACGCCACGGTGTTGCACAAGACCGAGATCGGTGGCGTGCACCTCGGAATCGCCACCGCCGCCGCACTCGACACCGCCCTCGACGCGCTGGACGTCATCGACGCCCCTGCCTACCTCGTGGAATCCATGGCCGCGCCCGGGGTCGACCTGTTCCTCGGTGCGCGTCGCGACCCCGTGTTCGGGCCCATCCTCGTCGCGGGTCTCGGCGGCACCGCGGCCGAAGCCCTCGGCGATATCGCCATCGCGAGCCGGCACCTGTCCGCCACCGGCGCGGCGGCGATGCTCGACGAGCTCCAGTGCGCGCCGCTGCTGCACGGCTGGCGCGGCGGGCCCACCCTGGGCCGAGAGGCGTTCGCCCGCCTCGCCACCACCGTGGTCGGCTACCTCGCCGCCCACCCCGAGATCGCCGACCTCGAGATCAACCCGCTGCGGCTCACCGGCACCGGACTGGTCGCACTCGATGCCGTCGTCACCGGCGCCACCCCCGCCACCGAAGGAGAATCGCAGTGAGCACCCGCACCCCACTGCCGATCGACGGAGTCGTGGCCTGGCCCGACGATCTCGCCGAGCGCTACCGCGAAGCCGGCTACTGGCAGGGCACCTCACTCGGTGCCCGCGTCGCCGCCGCCGTCGAGCGGCACCCCGAAGCGATCGCTCTCGTCGACGGCGATACTCGTCTCGGCTATCGGCAACTGTGGGACGCGAGCGGCGCCTGCGCGCAGTACCTGCTCGATCTCGGTCTCGCTCCCGGGGACCGGATCGTGCTGCAGCTACCCAACTGCTGGGAATTCGTCGCGCTCACCCTGGCGTGTTTCCGTATCGGTGTGGTCCCGGTGATGGCGCTGCCCGCGCACCGCCGCCACGAGCTGACGCATCTCGCCACCCTGGCGGATGCGGTTGCCATCGTGGTCGCCGACCGCGACCGTGACACCGATTTGCGGGGCATCGCCCAGCAGGTCGCCGCCGACACCCCCGGCGTCCGGTTCGTCCTCGTCCACGGCGAGCGCAGCGCCACCGGCACCGCGGTCCCCGAATACGGCCTCGACTTCCACACAGTGCCGCGCTTTGCCGACGCCGCCTACGATCCCGCCGGCGCCGATATCGCCTGCCTGCTGCTCTCCGGTGGCACCACCGGACTACCGAAGCTGATCGTGCGCACCCACGACGACTACGCCTACAACGTCGACCGCTGCAACGCGGTCGCCGAATTCGACGAGCACACCGTCTATCTCGTGTCGCTGCCGGTCGGCCACAACTTCCCACTGGCCTGTCCGGGCATCCTCGGAGCGCTGTTCGCCGGCGGCCGGATCGTGATGCTGCCCTCCCCCGCCGCCGAACGCGCCCTGCGCACCATCGATGCCGAAGCCGTCACCGCCACCGCGGTCGTTCCGGCGGTCGCGCAGACCTGGATCGAGCACCAACGCGAGCACCGCACCATGAGCGGGCGCAGCCTGCGAGTCCTGCAGGTCGGCGGATCCCGGATGCCCGACGAACTCGCGGCCCGCATCCGGCCTGTCCTCGGCGCCACCCTGCAGCAGGTATTCGGCATGGCCGAGGGGCTGATCAACATGACCCGCCTCGAAGACCCCGAAGACATCGTGCTCACCACACAGGGCCGCCCGGTCAGCGACGCCGACGAGATCGCCGTCGTCGACGAAGCCGGCGAGCCGGTAGCCGACGGGACCCCCGGCGCCTTGCTCACCCGCGGTCCCTACACACCCCGCGGTTACTTCCGCGCGCCGGAACACAACTCGCGCGCCTTCACTGCCGACGGCTGGTACGCCAGCGGCGATATCGTCGTACGCCGCCCCGATGGGAACCTCGTCGTGGCCGGTCGCGACAAGGACATGATCAACCGTGGCGGAGAGAAGATCTCCGCCGAGGAGGTCGAGAACTTCGCCTATCAGGTCGACGGGGTGGACATGGCCGCCGCCGTCGCCATGCCCGACCCCGTCCTCGGCGAACGGCTGTGCCTCTACCTCACCGTCGCGCCCGGTCTCCGGGTCGAGCTCGCCGATATCGTGGCCGTCATGAGCGATGCCGGCGTCGCCCGCTACAAGATCCCCGAACGCCTCGTCGTCGTCGACACCATGCCGACCACCAAGGTCGGCAAGATCGACAAGAAAGCCATCCGCGACGATATCGCCACCCGCCTCGCCCACGAGAAAACCACCGGATAGAGCCGAGGGCCATCGACCGGCTGTCGGCGCATGCGCCGACAGCCGTCCCCGGTCCCGGACTCGACACGTTGTCCACGAATCTCGAGTCCGGGTGGGACGGCCCCGCCGCGCGAGGCACCGCGTATCAGAAACCCCGCTCGATCCATTCGGCCAGATACGGCGCTTCGGCACCGATGCTGGTGCCCTCGCCGTGCCCGGTGTGGACCCTCGTGTCTTCGGGCAGGGCGAAGAGCCGGTCGCGGATCGAGTCGATGATGGTCGGGAAGTCGGAGAACGATCGTCCGGTCGCACCCGGGCCTCCGGCGAACAGGGTATCTCCGGAGAACAGGGCTTTCGCCTCGGGCAGGTGCAGGCAGATCGAGCCCGGCGAATGGCCCGGAGTGTGGAGGACCTCGAGCACTGTTCCGGCCAGCGCGATTCGCTGCCCATCCGTCGCATGCCAGAACGACTCCCCCGGATGGGTCATTTTCCACAGTTCGGCGTCTCCGGGGTGCAGGACCACCGGCGTGTAGAGTGTCCGGCCGAGTTCCGGCGCGAACGTGACGTGGTCGTTGTGCCCGTGCGTGCACACCACTGCCACGACATTGCGCCCCGCCACGGCCTCGACAACGGGGGCGGCGTTGTGCGCGGCGTCGATGATCACCACCTCGTCGTCGTCCCCGACGACCCACACATTGTTGTCGACCTCCCACGAACCGCCGTCGAGTTCGAACACTCCGGAGGTCACGACCCGCTCGATGCGCAGTTCGCCGCTCACAGCACCACCACCGAGCGCAGCACGTCGCCCGCGTGCATGGTGTGGAAGGCGTCTTCGACGTCGTCGATCCCGATCCGCTCGGTGACGAATTTGTCCAACGGCAGTCGCCCTTGCCGGTAGAGGTCGACCAGCGTCGGGAAGTCGCGATCGGGCAGGCAGTCGCCGTACCAGGACGATTTCAACGCCCCACCATGGGAGAAGAAGTCCAGCAGCGGCATCTCCAGCCGCATCTCCGGCGTCGGCACACCGACCAGCACCACCGTGCCGGCCAGATCGCGGGCGTAGAACGCCTGCTTCCAGGTTTCCGGGCGCCCCACAGCGTCGATCACGACATCGGCGCCGAATCCGCCGGTGAGGTCCTGGACGGCCGTCACCACATCGGTGCCGGTGGCGTCGACCGTGTGGGTAGCGCCGAGATCGGCCGCCCAGGCGAGCTTCTTCGCGTCCCGGTCCACCGCGATGATCCTCGAGGCACCCGCGAGCTTCGCGCCGACGATCGCCGCGTCACCCACACCGCCGCAGCCGATCACGGCCACCGAATCTCCACGCCCCACCGCCCCGGTATTCACCGCGGCACCCAGACCGGCCATGACACCGCACCCCAGCAGCCCGACGACCGCCGGATCCGAGGAGGGATCGACCTTCGTGCACTGACCCGCGTGGACCAGCGTCTTCTCCGCGAACGCGCCGATTCCCAGCGCGGGCGTCAATTCGGTGCCATCGAGCAGTGTCATCTTCTGCTCGGCGTTGAATGTGCTGAAGCAGTACTGCGGGCGACCGCGTTTACAGGCGCGACACCGGCCACACACCGCTCGCCAGTTCAAGATGACGAAATCGCCGACCTCCACCGATTCGACGCCCGCACCCACGCTTTCGACGGTGCCGGCGGCTTCGTGGCCCAGCAGGAACGGGAACTCGTCGTTGATACCGCCCTCCCGATAGGTGAGATCGGTGTGGCAGACCCCGCACGCGGCCACCGCGACGACGACCTCACCCGGCCCCGGGTCCGGGATCACGATCTCGGTGAGCTCGACCGGCGCCCCCTTCGATCGGGCGATCACCCCGCGTACCTGCTGTGGCATGTTGTTTCGGTTCCTTCGTCTCGAGCTGAGCGATCATGCACCTCTCGGCATGTCTCCCGAAACGCTAAGGTCACTCAGCCCACCCGGTGACCTGGCCGAAAGACCGGAAATACCCCGCCCGATCACCAGGTCGCCGAGCGCCGGGCCGACGACTGCCCGGTCCGCTCACCTGCGTAAGGTAGGCGAAGTGCCCGCTGCGACGACCGACGAATACGCTGCGGAACTGCGCGCCCTCCGCGAGGTCGTCGCAGGCCCACTGCACGAGATCGCCCGGCGGTTCTCCCGCTTCCTCTCCCCGCGCTGGTCACATGCGGCGCTGGTGATCTTCACCCACGAATGCACGGGACGCCCCCGCAAGGTGGCCGGCGTCAGTGCCCTCGTCGACAAAATCACCATCAGCGAACTCGACGATCTCAAATCGAGAGTGGAGACCGGAACTCCACTGGTCGCGACCGCGCCGATCGGCGGTGCGCAGCGTCGGGTGTGGGCACTGCTCGACACCACCGGCACGCTGCTGGTCCTCATCCCTCGAAACCCGGCCGAACGCCTCCCCGGCCCGGCCGGCCTGGCCGCACTCTTCGGTATCGTCGCCACCTCCATCAGGCAACAGGTCGCCCAGGCCAGCCCCGACTACCTCGCGGAATCGCGCGCGGCCTCCAGCGAGCGTGCCCGCACGATGGCCGAACTGACCGCCTCCCACGAGGCTGCCCTGGCCGCGATCCTGAACACCCTGCGCTCCACCCGCCTCGATGATCGGAACGCACGCCTCGCCGCCGCCGACTCCGCTTCCCAAGCCCTCGTAGCACTGCGGTCGGCACAGAATTCCGACCGCCGGCTATCCGAGGAATCAGCGGCCGACGCATTCACACGGCTACGCAAAGAACTCCGCCAGCTGTTACGGCACCACCCCGCGCACGTCGACTATGTTGCGCCACGCGGCGACGGCGAAGCGCTACCGGGCGAGACCGCGTACGCGGCACGGGCGATGACACGAGCCACCGTTCTGGCGTTCACCGCTCAACCCACGCTGACGCGGCTGCGCATCTCCTGGGCATGCGACAACACCTCGCTCACCGTCGATATCCGTGACCACGAATCCGGCGAACTCGACGCCTCGATCCTGCGGCGGCAACTCCACGGCCGGTGCCGGACACTGGGTGGGCGCCTGCGCATCGAGACCGTTCCGCAGTGGGGTAGCCGGGTCTCCATCGAGTTGCCCCTTCACCCCCCGGCCGACCGTCCCGACCAAGACAGACTCGCAACCCTGAACAAACGAGAACGAGAAGTACTGGCCTTGATCAGCACCGGCAAACGGAACAAACCGATCGCCGTCGATCTCGGTATCGCCGAGAGCACCGTCAAATTCCATGTCGCGGGAATACTCAAGAAACTCGAAGTCACCTCACGCGGAGAAGCCGCCGCAATCGGCCTGCGCGATGGGGCCTTTCACACGGCATCCCGGCAATCTAACCGGCCGATCCGCGGAATAGGTGAAGGAAATTTGCAGATTCCGTGAGCATGCCGGCATCGCCCGCTACCTGCCGCCCGCTGTGACATTCTCGGTCTGCCATCGTGTTACTGCCACCCCACGTCCATCTCACTGGTCGTTGCGATCCCCCGAACCCCCGTCCTCCAACAGTCGCGCACCAGCGAGATTTGCCGGTACCGGTGCCGGTACCGGCCGAATGCACCCGCCCCGCCCGGCACCGTCGCCCAGCTGGCAGGCCGATGATCAGGTCTCTCTGCATCGGCCGTCCACGAGGTCGCGATCATGGAATATCGTGCCGGTCATGACCCCGGATGACTGGTTGACCGACACCCGAACCTCCTATGACACAGTCGCGGTCAGCTATGCCGACCAGGTGCGCGGCGCCCTCGCCGGACACCGGTACCTGCGCACGGCTCTCGCGTTGTTCGCCGACAGCGTGCAGGTCGCCGGCGGCGGGCTGGTCGCGGACGTCGGCTGCGGCCCCGGCGAGGTCACCGCCCACCTGCATGAGCTCGGCGTCGACGCCTTCGGTGTCGACCTCTCCCCCGGGATGATCGAGGTGGCCCGGCGCGACCACCCCGGCCTGCGGTTCGAGGTGGGCTCGATGACGGACCTGGACCTCCCCGTCGCTTCGGTGGCCGGCCTGCTCGCCTGGCAGTCGTTGATCCACATCCCCGACGACGAGGTGCCGACCGTGTTCGGGCACTTCCACCGAGCATTGCGTCCCGGCGGACCGCTGCAGCTGCTGTTCCACGTCGGCGACGAGTCGCAGTTGATGACGGAGGGCTATGGCGGTCACCCGATGCAG
This sequence comes from Nocardia sp. NPDC049935, assembly GCF_055586645.1. Taxonomy (NCBI): domain Bacteria; kingdom Bacillati; phylum Actinomycetota; class Actinomycetes; order Mycobacteriales; family Nocardiaceae; genus Nocardia; species Nocardia sp. NPDC049935. Next base: position 53,467 of record NZ_JBVJHV010000006.1, read on the forward strand.
CTCCATGTCCACCGCCGTCGGCCTGACCAGGTGGCATCCTGGCTGCGCGATGCCAAATTCGTGGTCGAGGCTCAAATGCTGCTCGACCCGGACGCGGAAGCTCAGCAAGCGATCCTTTTCGCACGCAGTAACTGATCAGTTCAGAACGAGACGGCGCAGGCGGATCCTCGAGCAGCGGAGCTTGGTGGATATCGGCGCGGCGTTCGGTATGGACCCGTAAACGGCGGTAGTACTACCGCAGCGAATCGGCCGCTGCTCGAGGCGGAGTCATGTCGCACCGGGCGTCGGCAATCCCGCGTCGCCGGAGATCGCGGCGTCACGGGGCAGCCTTCACTTCGCCGTGCACCACGGCCAGGCTGCCCCGACCGGGGTTCCGGTAGCAATCGCCAAAAACAATGGATATTGGGCCTTGGCCCAGATAAATGGGCAGCTTCGAGCGCGGCTCGGGCGCTATAGCCGCAGGTCGGCAGATGCACTACCCCGGACATGAGACCATTATCAGGGTCAAACCGAGGCGCGCTCCCCGTGGCCGGCAGCAGAGGGCGGGGAGCTGGGTTAGGATCGAGGCGGGATCAGCGGTGCTGATGCGAGGGGGGTCCGAGGTTCTGTAGCTGTGGGCGTGAGTTCACGGTTAGGAGCTCAGGGCTTCGGGTTGCCCGGAAAGTCGAGATACGTTCCGGGAAGAAGAATTTTGTATGAGGTGCGGGAGACCGTGCCACCCCCGGGCGACGGTCGGCTTCGTCGGACCCCGGTTCACTATCCGATACTTCGGATGGTCGAGCCGGCTGGTCGTGCGCCCGTACTGTCGTTCACCGGTGAGATCATCCCCTGAGCAAGGGATCTCATTCGTGTTCAGCGTGACGTTCACTCTCGCCGATGTCGCTGCGGTGGTCGGGGTGTTGTTGCCGTGCGTGCTGGTGTGGGCGGCGGTGTTCGCCCGCGATCCGGATAAACGCGAGGCTGCCCAGCGAGTCCTCGCGATGCTCTGGCGGCGCCCGAACATTCCGACCTCCCAAACCCCGCCGATCGCACCCAAGCCCGCGGCACGGCGGGAGAAGGACCGGCGCAGGCAACGACGAACCAGGTGAGGGGCAGACCGCTCGGCGCAGCGCACCACCTATGCGCAGATCCCTAGGTCATATCTCCCGGTGACTTCCGAACCAGCATTTGCGGGCCGGGGAGGATGCGCGCTCGTCCGGACACTGGCCAGGTGCCGAGTGGGCCCCGCCGGCGTGGGTGTCAGTTGGTCGGGGTGGTGGCGTCGATCCGGCCGGTGGCGGTATCGCTGAAGTCGGTGGGGTCGTAGAACTCGCAGAACGGTGTGGTGCCTCGGAGGATGTTGTCGAGGTTCCACAGTGGGATCGGGGTGGTGCGGCCGCGGAGCCAGTCGAGGATGAACTCGGTGACCGTGCCCGGGCAGGTGCCCCACTGGATTTTATCGATGTCGGTGAAGACCCAGGGGCCAGTTGTCGGGGTCGGGGTTGCTGGCGTCCCACAGGCCGTAGTCGCCGCTGAAGGATGCGCCCCATTGGATGAGGGTGGCCGGATCGGTCGACACGCCGGGCGGGAGGTCGGTGGGTGGTTCGCCGAATTCGTCGCTGACCGCACTGTCGCCCGCCCCGCGCGAACGACGCTGGGTGCCGACGCCCTACGGCTGCCCGCGATAGCGGGCCATGATGCTCCACACCGCGTCCACCACACACCTTCGCCGACGCCCGATGAGGTACCGGAGCCTATGGATGCCGGGCGCCCTGGAATCGGAACACGGCAAGTCCCCGATGACGCGACATGGCCTCCGGCGGATATCGAGGAAGACTATGACACCGGTGAAGTCGTCGGCGATGCGACCAATGCCAATTTCCCGGACTACGGGGAAATGGTGATCCGTGCAGGATATTGGAGTGGCGTCTGGACAGATGGCTGGGGCCAGGACAAAGCCGAACACAAACATCAACTCCGGTACCCGGAATCCATCGAGGCTGTACTCGAAGCAGACGATTATGGACCACGATCGAACCCGCTGGACCCGGGAACAGATTTCCGAGTGAAAGCAAAGTCCAAGGTATGCCGTCTGGAATGGGACCTGAGTCGAGAATGCGTTGAAGTGGAACACAGGACTGTGCATGCGATATACGACCCGACTAATCGAGACGATTACAAGACGGCTCCAGGTCCGTTCGAGCCGATCACGGCATATTGCGGTGGCGGCAACTCGCCGCTGGCGGGCACACCGGCCTGCGATTCATGGGTTGATAGCGCTTTGGCGAACCCCGAGTAACTGGCCGAATTCCGTCGAGTGGGTGGATCTACCTCGGCCGAGGTATGTCCACCCACAAGATATCGTCCGGGTCGTGAGAATCCGAAAAGTAGGACGGAGGCATGGTCACGTCCTCGAGATAGATGCTTGCTGCGCTGACCGGACTGTCGTCACCGGCCATCTGTCGTAGCCTGGTCAGACCAAGGCGGACTCCGACCCGCCCCTGGCATACGGTTTCGTTACCGTAGTGCTCGACGACGACAGCGAGAATGTTCTCATCGTCGACAAGCCTGAAAGATTGAACTCGAATGCCCCCTCGTTCCTGTCTGTTGACCAAGCCCGCCAGGACAGAATGCGCAAATCGGAGATTCCACGGTTCGAATACCACATCATATTCGGGAAACGGGACACTTCGACCGTACGAGTAGATCCGGGCCCGGCTTGCCTCGTCATTTTCGGTGCCATGGCTTTCCGGTGTGTCGGACAAGTTTCACCTTCCCTTCGCCCTTCAACCTCTACGTCGGTCATACACGCCGAAACTTGGCTCGCCCTGGGCGGTGTCGGCGCCACAATCAGGGTGGCCGGTCATGCCGAGGCGCCACCGCGAAGGACAGTCGGCAATGTTGCCCGGGTTTCCGCCGGACGACATTCGTGCGCCGGTCCGCACATGCGGCGGCCAAGCCCTTCATGCCCGCGTCGCCCGAGCATGGCTCGACCTGCCGAGATCGGCGGCACGAACGGGCCCCATGGACCTACGCGGGCACACGCCACCCGGGAAACCGCCATGGGCAGACCTGCGTGTGGCGCCGGTCGGCCTCGACCGCGGCGCAGTGATCCGGATGCCAATATGACGTCGGGACAGCCCCCGCGGGAGCGATCCTGGCCCCGGTTCTCTGCAGAGAACCGGGGCCAGGATGAATACTGCTTCTACGTCGAAAGCTGATGGTAGTCAGGAAGTGGAGCAGATGACCGAAACCGGGACCGTGCAGGTCGACCATCAGCAGTTCGTGTTCGCCGCGGCCGATACCGACACCACCGATATCACCGCGGAATGAAACATGCTCTGCACTGGTCCCGGCTTCGTGTCCGTACTCACCGGCATCGCCTACGGCCCGGTCACCCTCACCCTCGACCCCACCGCCGGCGATCCTTCCCTCGACGGCTGGGAAGCGGTGGAGCAAACCGTGATCGAATCCGCGGCCGAAATGCGCGTGATGACGACCCTGGACGGCGATGTCCCCCCGGAATTCGGTGCGATACCGGCGGGCCGCCACCGGGTTCGGGCCCACGCCCGCGGCCGCGACACCCACACCGGTCTCGACGTCAGCGAACCCACCGAAACCTACCTTTTGACCATCACCCCCTTCACTGGCCCGGTCGGCACGGTCACCACCCTGGTCGGCACCGACACCGCCCACAGTCAAACCAGCCGGATGCCGGTCATCGACTACGACCGGGTGTGGGTGCCGGGACAGACCCACTGCGGCTACTGGCCGATGAGCGGCTACACGCCGGAGCCGAGTGCGTCCAGGGTCTGGGACGGCGGCACCGAGGATCTCGCGGTACCGGTCGGGCGCATGACCGGGCAGCGCTTCGAAGAATTGACTACCTCACTCACCGAGTGGAACGTCATCCGAGTCAGGCCGCATCGTCAAGTAGTCGGAATCAGCGTGTGGAGGCAGGCCGTGAGTTCAAGTGCCGGCGATATCGCTGCTGAGATAGAGCAGCGCTACCCCTCTCAGATTGCTGCACTGCGTGCTGACGCTCGTGAAGCTGCGCGTGCAGGCCCCGGCCCGATCATGGGCGTTATTTCCCAGACGGTGCAGGCCGGGCCGGTGGCGGGGCCGGCGGTGAGTGTGCCGGAGTTGGATGTCGTGACCGATTCGGGTCATATCGATGTCACCGATCTGGGCAACTTCGGGAATCGCACGGTCATCTGTGTGTTGATGGAAGTCTGGGGTAGTCCGCAGGGCGAATCCGTGCCCGCGCACAGGGGTGTCGAGGTGCCGCGCGCCGAGGCCGAGGGGTGGGTTCGCGCCGCGCTCGGAATCGAGTGGGCCGAAAAGGCCTGGGTGCTGAGGAATGTCGGTGGGCAACCCACACACCTTTTCCAGGCATTCGTCCTGCTCGACCGAGACTGCCGGGTTGTCGACGTCCCACCGGAGTTCTTCTTCGGATACTTCGCCACACAGCTGCCCACACGCCCGGACCGGGTCGCTGTGCGACCGCTGCTGCCCGACGCCGCAACAGGTCGGCCGATAGCGGAATTCATCGCGCCGAACACCCGCGACGACAGCTTGTTGTGGCCCGTGGAGGTCAGTGGCGATATCTCGGAGGATGTCCGGGCGGCGGTCGATGCGCTGGTCGCGTTGTTGCGCCCGAAAGGCGTGATCGATCATAATTTTCGGCCGGTCTCGCTACGGGTGCACGAGCGCGTTGCCGCAATCGGGTTCATGCGGCGACCTACCGGTCACTACTCGGAGGAGGAAGTCGCCTTACCCACCGACGAGGACCTCTCGGCGGGCACCGACTTCTTCCGGTCGACTCATCCACGATTGCCCACCCGGCCGCGAACCGCAACGGAGTGGGCCGGCCAGCTACAAACGATCTACCAGGAAAAATTCGCTACCGGAGGGATGGGCAGGCTCTACGACCATCCAGAACTACGGTGAGCCCGAATTGGGGGTCTGAACTGGTAGGACCCCGTGGTTTGTCCATTCTCGGCCCGACCGACCGCCATCGACTGCAAAAGGCCGGTCCCGCGAGAGCTCTCATCGGCAGGGGTGAGCGCTCTCGCAGGAGCGGGTTTCACTGCCAGGCGGGTCGCCGTGGAGCAGCAGGCGGTACGGGTGTGGCCGTCGGCCGCTGCATTCATCGATGCCCTGACCGCGGTACAAACGGGTGTCGGCCACTTGGCTCGTTCAGAACCCAAGCTGTGCAGGTGGGCTGAGTGTGAGAGTGCCGCTATCGGTGTCGAGTTCGGCGGTTGTGCCGAGAGGGACAGCGTGAGGATCTCGTCCGTGGCCGAGTTCGAGGCCCCCGAGAACGGGGATGTTGAGTGGGGTCAGTCGGTCGTGAAGAACATCGATGAGGTTCCAGCCGCGGTCGGTGTAGTCCTCGAAACCTGGGAACCGGCCCAGTGCGATTCCTTGGAGGCCGTCGAGTGCACCGGATCGGATCAGCTGAGTCAGTTGCCGGTCGATCTGCCCGAGCCCGACCTGGCGTTCGGCTTCGATCAACAAGATGGCCCCGCTGAGGTCGGGCAGGCCGGCTCCGACCATGCCGGCCAACGCACCCAACCACCCGCCCATCAGGAATCCGGAGGTCTGGCCTGTCACCTCGGCGGAAGCCGACATCAGCTGCGAGTTGCGCTGCAGCACTATTGGTTCAGTGCTGGTCAGCAGTTGGCGGACGGTTCTGGTTGCCTGGTGGCCGACCAAGCAGCCGTGGACGCCCGGGACTCGGCAATGACGCCAGATGGCCAGGTGCAGATAGGTGATGTCGCTGAATCCGACAAGGGGTTTCGGGTCGGCGCGGATGGCATCGAAGTCGAGCCCGTCGAGGATGCGATAGGCCCCAGCCCCTCCTGTGATCGTGATGACCGCTCGAACTGCGGAGTCGGAATAGGCGGCGTTGAGGTCAGCGAGTCGGTCCTCATCACGCCCGGCCATGTAACCCTGCCGGTCGAGCGCATGCTTGCCGACTTCGACCTCCAGACCCCAACTGCGCAAGACCTTTGCGTAGTCATCGATGGCGACGGGTGCTGGAAAGCTGGCCGGAGAGACGAGGCAGACCCGGTCGCCTGCCCTGAGCGGCGACCACGACAGCACTGCCAGCTCGTTCGATTGAGTCATACTCCAAGCCCACCCCTGTGTCGTGAAGAGACGATCCGATTGAGCGACTGTAGCGTCGGATGCCCTGATGACGGTGCCAACGGAAGGGGCTGCTGCACGGATAGGTGACACCGCGCCCGGCCCTCACACCCGCACTTCACCTCGATACGCCGGAAGGATGTCGAGGCCACGCTGCCTCCCACCTGAGCTCCCAAGGAAACAGCGCTAGCCTGCGAGGGCACTTGCACCTCATCCCCCGCCCGGGGCGCGGCTTCAGGTTTCCGGCAACAGCAGCGCCAGGATGTGGGTTGGCCGCCGCAAAAGGACACTACGCGAGCTGATTCTCAGGCCTGTCTCAGCTGAACCCGACTTGAACCCCCACGCCGCTGACCAGCACATATAGTTCGAGCAATTGATACTCACACTGCATAACAGCAGGTAGAAAGAGGAGGATTTGTGTCCGGAGGGGGAATCGACCACTACGTCGACTCACTTTGCCGACGACAGGTTCTCACTCTCGGATGACACCAACCACGGTAACCCACCTACCGAGACTCGGACCGAAGGTTATGTGAGGTCGGTTTCGTTCGCGTCGCGCTCGTCTCGGGTCGCACCGTTCCGCCCTGCCACAGCCTTGTCGATAGCGCGCACGACGGCATCGTGGAACTGCCGTGTCACACCGGTTCGGCGGGCGACGGCATCGAATCCGTGGAACGCGCCGTCCACGATCATCAACTCGCCGGGGACGCCGGCGGCTTTCAGAGCTCGGTGATACCGGACGTCCTGGTCGTAGAGCAGGTCGTGGGTACCGACCCCGATCCAAGCGGGCGCCACACCTCGCAGATCGCCTCGCCGCGCAGGGACGGCGCGTTCGGGGTCGGCGTTCGCCAGATAGGAGGTCCAGCCGAAGGTATTGCTGCGTGGTCCCCACAGGCGGTAGCAGGCGGTGGGATCGGTGATCGGGCCGTCGTCGACCATCGGGTACAGCAGCACTTGCAAGAGCGGGTCGATCTGTCCGTGATCGCGGACGCGCAAGGCCAATGCCGCTGCCAGACCGCCGCCCGCGCTGGCGCCTGCCAGTATCACCTGCCCGGGATCCACCCCGGGCCGTTCGACGATCCAGCGCAACGCCCGGAAGCAGTCGTCCACCGGTATCGGATACGGGTGTTGCGGTGCGAGGCGGTAGTCGACAGAGAACACCCGGACTCCCGCCGACCGGGCGAGGCGATGACACCAGTGGTCATCCTGCGCGGCGCGGCCCATGACATAACCGCCGCCGTGGATCCACAGCACGACCGGCATCGGATGTCCATCATCTCCCGAGGCGCCGAACTCACGCACCGACACGCCGTCGCCGAGATCGGTCACGACGGCCGCCGGGTGTCCCGGCAGCAACCCGGTGAGCAGACGCAGCAGCGGCAATGTCCGGGATCCGACCATTTCCCGGGGGAGAACTGCGGCGTAGGGGCGCAGATCGGGGTGGAAACGGGAGTACTGGACACACCGTGAACGGGCGGGCACTGCGGCGATCCGCGAAACCAGTGAATCGCTCATGCCGGAGTCACCGCGAGGCGCGGGTCGGCCACGCGGCGCACGACCGGACCGTGGGCGTGGACATCCCGCGCCGGCTCGTCGAGCATCGGGGACGGATCCTCTGATATCGCCTCGGAGAACAGGTCGCCGTCGACCATCGCGGTCACCGCCTTTCACGGGTTCGGTAACACGTTATAGCACGCGTTGTACAGCGCGATACCCGCTTTTCGGCACTGCGGATGATCTCGGGGCCCGGCAGCGGCGGCCCACCTCGGTATGATCCGCTCATGGACCGATGGGTGACGGCGGATGCGTAGTCATGGCTGGTCGGGTAATCCCCCTGCGTCCGACGCCGATGCGATCACCCGAATACTCGACGCGGCGGACGAGATCATCGCCGAGCGCGGAACCGCCATCAAGATCAGCGATGTGGCGCGCGCCCTCGGCGTGACCAGACAGACTGTTTATCGCTACTTCCCCGGCGCGGACGCCCTGGTGCTGGCGGTGGCGATGCGGTCCGGTGACGGATTCCTCGACCGCCTCGCCCACCAGGTGGGCGGTATAACCGATCCGGCCCCGGCGATGCTCGAGGGGATGGCCTTCGCAATCGAATCCCTCGCTCCGGACAGCCGGATCGGCCTCTTGCTGACCAGCCGGGACCGCACCGGCGCAACCGCCTCGATCACATCCGAGACTGCTCTCTCCTTCGGGCGGTCCATGCTGCACCGGTTCGAAGTCGACTGGGCAGCCTACGACTACGACGACACCGCCCTGGACGAACTCGCCGAGTTCTGCCTGCGGGTGGTGCATTCATTTCTCATCGACCCCGGCCGTAAACCGCGTGACGGTGTCGATCTACGCCGCTTCCTCACCCGCTGGGTCGGGCCTGCCCTGATACATCCCCGCCTCACCGCCGCGATGGATGCCCTGACACGCAACAGTTCCGGCTCCTGAAGTAGCGGCGATCGCCCGCCGGTAGGCCGGGCCCGCCGCCTGGCAGGACCGGACGGGATCCCTGGACGGAACATCGCTACCCTCGTGACGGTTGACTCGCCTCACCACTGACCATACGCTTTTAAGTATGTGTAACGCCACATCGGGACCTCCCGGTCGGCGTGTGGCGAGAAAGGCGTGGTCGTGAGTCCGATCATCTTCAACAATCCGGTGGATATCGGCTGGCAGGCCAGTCTCTTCGATGTCCTCATGATCGCCGCCTTCGTCTCGGCGGTGACCTACGCGGTGGCCCGGTGGCGACAGGGCACCCGCCGCTACGGCACCCTGCTGGTCGCGGCGTTTCTCTATGGGATCGTGCTGGAGCTCGGCGGCATGGCCACGCTGAACATGTACACCCAGGGCGACTTCGTGGTCATGCTCAACTTCCCCGCTTTCTCGCTGTTCGAGGGCACCACGGCCATGCCCTTCTATGTGCTGATTTTCTATCCCGTGTTCCTGTTCACGGGATTCAAGATCGTCGAGTCGCTGGGCATCGTGAAGAACTGGCAGGCGGCGATCGCCGGCGGCCTGTTCATGATCGCACTCGACGCGCCTTACATCATCGAGGGCGGCCTGAGTCATGTGGTGTGGTGGACCTGGCACACCGATTTCGTGATGTTCCAGTATTGGCTGGGCTGGCCGCTGGTGGATCTGTGCTGGCAGTCGACGTGGGGCGCGATGTTCTTCTACCTGATGCTGCGCGCCCGGCCGCGTATCGACGGACCCGCCGGACCGCGGTGGTCCACCGCGCGATGCCTCGGCGTCGCCGCGCCGCTGATCGCGTTGACGGTACTGGTCACCGGCCCGTTCCTGCTGATCCCACTCACCGCGGTCACGTTCCTCGGCGGGCCGCAGTGGCCGGTGGTGATCGTGCTCGTCCTCGGCTTCGCGACCATCACCGCCTACGGGCTGCGTACCGCGAAACCACCGCGCGACCGCGCGGACGCGATCACTGTGTGGCTCACGGCGATCTACGTCGCAGCATTCGCGGCGATGGTGGCGGGCAACCTCGTCCACGAGGGCACTCTCACTCTGTACACGGCGGTGCAGATCGCCGGACTGCTGACCATCTGCGCGGCGACGGCATACCCGGTACTCGCTGCCCGCCGCGCGACGGGCGAGTCGGCGCCCGAAAGTTTTTCACCCCAGCAACTCCGACAGCATGACCATACGTAATGAGATTTCCGTTTAGCCGATCTACCGGATCACCGTCCCGCACACGGGACGATGTGCTCCGAGGCAGGACAGACCCATGACCAACTTGCAGGTACGGCGAGTACGATTCGACTTCAGCGAGGACGTTCCGTTCAACTGGCACCCCGAGCGGCCGGCGTTCGCGATGCAGTGCAACCTCATCTCGTTCTTCGCACCCGGTTTCGAGAAGATGATCGTCGACGCGACCCGCGAGGGGATACCGCTCATGCGCGATCCCGAAGTCGTCGAAGAGGCCAAAGCCTATCTCCGTCAGGAAGCACAGCACTCCGCCGCACATCTGAGCCATCTGCGCGCTCTGATCCGGCGCTGGCCCGGCCTGCGCGACACCATGCAGGAAGTCGTCGCCTCCTACGACCGCCTCACCGCCACCAAACCGCTGGCCTGGCGGCTCGCGTACCCCGCAGTCGTAGAGGCCACTTTCACGCCCTATTTCAAGGTCTTCCTCGACCACGAGGACAAACTGTTCGCTCCCGGCGACGAACGCGTGGCCTCATTGTTCATCTGGCATTTCGTCGAGGAGATCGAACATCGCAGTTCGGCCCTGATCGTCTACGACGCCGTGCACGACAGCTATATGTACCGTCTGAAGACCATTGCCGGGGTGATCAAGCATATGAGCGAGATCCTGTCGATCGTCTCGACCGGTTTCCAGAAGCACGTTCCGCCGGAGGACGGCGGCGATTTCGGACGGCTCATTCCCAACGGCCTGTCGGCGGGTGCGATCCGGGATGCGCTGCGCGCGGCGAAGACCCTGCCCGGCACACCCACCTATGCCGGCGTGCCGCGACGGGAGATGGCGGCCATGTTCCTCGGACTGGTTCGCTCTCAGGGCCCCCATCACAATCCGGAGTTCGAGAATCTGCCCGAACTCGCGGATCGCTGGTTCGACCGCTACAGCGAAGAGCCCGACAGCGCGGCGCGGTGGTACTCGGTCGGCATGGCGGAGAAATAGCCCGGATCCGGATCGGTCGCAAGATCACCGGAACGCAGACAGGGCACGGACCGATCGTGGTCCGTGCCCTGTCTGCGAAGGCTTTCCGATCAGTGCTGATCCGGCGACGGGTCACCGAGCCGGGCACGGACCGCCTCCCAGGGGTCGGCGAAACGCACCGCACTGTTCCGGTACGGGCTGCCGCGGCGCATATACCAGCGAACCAGTGGCGTCGCCAGGCGTGCGGGATATACCGACGGGCCCATCCGACCACGAAGTTCGGCCAGCATGCCGGGAAACGAATGCTGCTGGAAGCGCAGCACATTTTGGGCGCGCGAGGTGTCCATCCAGTCGGTGGCGAACCAGGTCTCGTCTCGATCGGGATCACCCGGCCGTCCCACCGGCATCACCGCGCCGAGTCCCAGAGCCGCGGTGAACGCGGGCGCGAGATCACGTTGCCGCATCCGGTGCGACTCGTCACCCCCGATCAGCAGGACTTCACGACTGACAGAGGTCGTCAGGGCCGCTTCGACGGCCGCCGCCACATCTCGCACGTCCACTGTCTGGATCCGGCCGTCGGCCGGCAGCGCGGCTTCGAAGTACAAGGTGTCCGCGTCTACCCCGAACGACGGCGCGGCGTTGAGTACGCCACCCAGTCGCAGGATCAGCCAGTCCAGTCCGGATCGCCGGACCGCAGCTTCCGCTTCGGCCTTATGAGCTCCGTACAGATCAGACGGGGCCACCGGAGTCTCGGCTGTCAGCAGCTCATCACCGCGGTGGGGGTTGCGCGAGCCGTAGACCGCGACGCTCGAGATCTGTACGAATCTCGGTGGTATCGGCAGGTCCATGGCAAGCGCGGTCAGTGCGTTCGTCGCGTGCACATTGACGGCGCGCGCGAGCCCTGGTTTGCCGTAACACAGGGGCGGAATGATCGCGGCCAGATGCACGATGGCGACGGGTTGCACCGTGCGCAGCAGTTCGTCGGTCCGGTCGGGGTCGGTGAGGTCCGCCCAGCGCACCTCGAGCCCCGGGGCAGCCAACCGGCGCGCGGCGCGGTGGTTCGCGGGTACCTCCAGGTCGGTGGCCACGACCCGGTGCCCGTTCGCGACCAGCCGCTGCACGACGTGGGAGCCGACGAGCCCGAAGGCGCCGGTGACCAGGACCGGACCGTCGACTCGTCGTGGCGCAGACGCGCTCATACCGGGACTACCGTCAGGTTCAGGTGCGAGAGCCTGCGGACTATCAGACTGTGCACATACGCGGGTTCGGGCTCGGCGAGGTCGACCCATCGGGTCGCACGCAGCAGCGCCTGCACCGCTTGGACCGCCTCCTTGCGAGCGAGGTGGGCACCGAGGCAGAAATGGATACCGCGCCCGAAACTGTGGTGCAGTTTCGGCTGGGCACGCTCGAGGTCGACCTCATCGGGCCGCTCGAAGATCCGGGGATCCCGGTTGGAAGCCCCCCACATCAGCATCAGCCGGGATCCTGCCTCGAGATCGATCCCGGCAAGCTTCGTACGCCGTGTCGTGACCCGGAAATGTCCCCGGAAGGGGCTTTCGATCCGCACCGCCTCCTCGACCAGGGCCTCGACGCGGTGCGGTTCCTCCCGTATCGCCTCCTGCAGGTCCTCGTCCTGTGCCAGCAGCCGGATCGCGGTGCCGAGCAGGCTGGTGGTCGATTCCGCACCGGCGGTCACCAACTGCACCAGGAACATCGCCGCCTGCTCCCGGGTCAGCACACCGCTGCCGACAGCTGTGGAGATAGTGGCCAGCACGCCGCCGCCCTCCGCCGGACGCACGGCGTCCAATTGCGCGGCGAGATATTCGGTGAACGCGAGGACCGCCATCGCCGACTCCCCCACCCGCTCCGGCGTCGCGACACCGGATACCAAATCGATGGCAGCGTCGGACCACTCGGCGAGTTGCTCGAAATCCTGCGACGGCAATCCGAGTACGTGACCGATCACCCGCACCGGCACCCGAGTCGCCACCCTGCGCATCCAGTCGCCGCCACCGGAGGCCACGATGTCATCGATCGCGGGTGCCAGGATCTCGTCGATCACCTCGGTCAATTCCGCAATCGACCGAGGACTGAATCGCGACATCACCAGCGCCCGGTGCTCGGTATGCGCCGGCGGATCCGAGGTGGCGAGCACATCGACCCCGCCGGTCCCGGCAACCATCATCTCCGCCGAACCCGACGCCGCGGTCAGCACCGCGACGAGCTGGCTCGAGTAGGTCTCCGGATCCGCCAGTACGGCACGGATCGCATCGAAGCCCAGCACCACGTAGAGCTGCTGGTCGGCCAGGAAATGCACATCACCGTCGGCACGCAGCTCGTCGAGCACCGGATAGGGATCCTGCAGGACGGCTTCGGAGAAGAGCTCGTCGGTCAGCACAGTAGATACCGCCTTTCACGCGTTACATAACACGTTATACTACGTGTGAAGTACATGCGGTACCCTCTGTCGGTGGCCGACGACGAAATCGCCCGACTCCGGGAATCGCAGAACTCCTTGCGCGTGATCCGGGAGTTCGGACCGCAGGAGCAAAAGCGGCGCAACGAAATCGCCGCGATAGCGCGGGAGATGGCGTCGCGCGACGGCTATCGCGGCGTCACCATCCGCGAAGTCGCGACCGCGGCCGATACGACTCCCGTCACCATCTACCGCTACTTCGGATCCAAAGACGGTCTGGTGCAACACCTCATGGCGGAATGGGCGCTGGGCACCCTGACCCGCCTGCGCGACAACCCCCCGGACCCCGGGGCAGCCGTCGCCGATCTCGTCGCGGCGGCCTACTCGCGGCTCATCGACTGGGCCGACGAAGACCTGAACCTACTCCAGGCCGGCATGAGTTCCGTCCATTCCGCCAACAGCCCCGGAATCCTGGTCTGGCGGCCGATGTTCACCGAACTGGTCCGGGCCGCGATCGGCGACCCGGAATGGACCGACGACCAGGATCGCGCGCTGATTCTGGGCCATGTGCTCACCACCTGCCTACTCGACCTGACCACGAATCCGGGCGGGTTGGCCGATATTCGCCGCACCATCACGCGCGCCGCCCATCTCATCTTCGACAACCACCCCTGACCGGCCCGGCGAGTTCTACCGCGTCCAGCCCACAGGACACGTCGACCGCCGCTCTCGCACAGGCATATCGGCTGGAAACAAACTTTCGGACACATATCCGGACAATTCTCTGGAGAGTTGTCCAGATAGATGTTAGCCTCCCCGGTGACGTAGACCACAATTGCGGCACATTCCCCCATTCGGGCAGCCACGTCGCCGCGAAATGAGTGAGGCGATGTCGACTCGATTCGAACCAGACGGCCGAGGTCCATCCACCGCAGCGTTACTGGCCACCGGTATCTGCTGCCTGCTGTTGACCGCCGGCACCGCTACCGCGATGATCGCGAATTCGCAGGGTGCCTTCCGCGACACAGTGGCGGTGTCGGCCGTCTTGGCAGATGTGGGCGACGGGCTACCCGACAAATCCGATGTGAAGTTCCGCGGAATCCGCGTCGGGCTGGTGTCGGGGGTGGACGCAGGTCCCACGCCCGGGACCAATATCGTGCACATCCAGCTCACCCCGGACCATGCGGCCGGGGTACCCGGAACCGTGACCGCGCGGGTCGTACCGAGCAATGTCTTCGCGGTTCCCTCGGTACAACTGGTCGACAACGGGGAGGCGCCGCCACTGCACCGCGGCGCACAGATCCCCCAGGACCGCAGCCTGGAAACGGTCCGGCTGCAGACCTCACTGGATCAGTTGCGCCGGATCATCGCGGCTGTCGGCCGCGACGAGACCGACAACGCGGTGGGGATGCTGGCGACGCTGGCGCAGGCCACCGACTCCCGCGGCAGCGTGATCACGGAAGCCGGTGGCCGGTTGCGCGAGATCGTGACCGCGTTGGGAGATGTCGTCGCCACCGACTCCGCACCCTCGACCCTGGATTCGCTGTCGGCGGCGCTGCGCAGCCTGCAGGCCTCGGCGCCCGACGCCTTGGACGCGTTGCACCACGCTGTGGTGCCCATGCTCACCCTCGCCCAGCAGCGGTCCCAGCTCACCGCTTTCCTCACCGGCGGACTGAACACCACCGCCACCCTGGACAGTGCGCTGGCGAACAACACCGACCGGCTGCTCGGCATCACCGCCGACGCCGCACCGGTGCTCGGTGCCTTCGGTGACGGCGCGAGCAATTTCCCGCAGATCACCCGATCGGTGACCGGACTGAGCAACAAGATCGTCGACGAGGTCTGGAATCCACAGACCCAGCGGCTTTCCGCCGCGGCGATTCTTCAGCTCACACCGAATCGCCAGTACACACGGGACGACTGCCCCAGGTACGGCGAACTCGCCGGGCCCAGCTGCGAGACAGGACCGGCCGGGGCCCCGCCGCCGGCCGGGCCGGCCGGACTCGATCCGCGAAGCTTCCGGCCACCGGGTGATCTCGTGCCCGCGCCGCATATCGGCCCCGTGGGCAGCCCGCAGGAGCAGCAAACCATCGCGGACATCCTCGGCGGCGTACCCAACGCCGCCGACACCCTTCTGTTCGGACCACTCGCCCGTGGTACCACCGTCACCGCCGCTCCCGGCCAGGAAGGCGCGCCGAAATGAGTTACCGCAGAGCACTGGTCGTACTGGTCGTGTTCGTCGTCGCCTCGATCGCATTCACCTGGAGCGTCGTCACCACTCTCCAACGCGGCGTCAGTGGCGATACCACCCGATTCTCGGCGCTGTTCACCAACGTCTCCGGACTGCGCGCCGGAGACGACGTCCGGATGGCGGGTATTCGGGTGGGCCGCGTCGAGTCGATCGGACTGGTCGGGACGACGGCACGCGTCGAGTTCTCCGTCCGCGCCGATCAGCAGGTCTTCGGCGACACCAGGGCAGCCGTCACCTATCAGAACCTCATCGGCCAGCGCTACCTCGGGCTCTCGCTCGGGGCGGACGGCGACCACGTCGCCCTGCGCCCCGGCACCGAGATCCCACTCGACAGGACCGAACCCTCCTTCGATGTGTCGGCCTTGCTCAACGGATTCGAACCGCTGTTCGGCACCCTCGACCGCAGCGCGGTCGACAACATCACCGATGCCCTGATCAGAGCTTTGCAGGGCGACGACAGTGCGGTCGCGGTGCTTATCGCGCAAACCACCTCGCTGGCCCGATCCTTCTCCGGGCCCGATGACGTACTGGGCCGGGTCATCGCCAACCTCACCGCGGTCGTCGACAACCTCGCGGCGCAGAGCGGAAACCTGACCACGGTGCTCGAGCAGACGCGCCAGGTCTTCGAGGGGCTGTCGGCGAACCGGGACACACTACTCGGCGGCCTGGCACAGGTCTCCGATGTCGCGGACCGGGCGGCGCGAATCGCCGCGGACACCCGGCCCGCACTGGGCGAATTCCTCGGCCGGGAACCGGGCTTCACCCAGCACTTCCTGAACAACAAGGGCAAGTTCGAGTATCTCGGCTTCAATCTGCCACTTCTGTTGAAAGGGTTGGCCCGAGTCACCCAGAGCGGCGCGTACCTCGACGGATACGTGTGCAACCTCAATGTGACCGCTCTTCCGGGCATCAGTCCGCTGATCCCCGGCATCGTCAACGCCATCAGCCCCGGCGGTCAGGCCCAGCAAACAACCAGGTGCAGGTGATCGATATGCCACTACGCCTACCCCGCCCGCGGCCACTCGAGAACTACAGCCCCACCCTGCTGGGGACGACAGCGCTGGTCGCGCTCACGGCAATCCTGGCCACCGTCACGGTGGTGAGCACCCTCGACGTCGGCACCCGGGAGATCCGGGCCGACTTCGCACAGGCAGCCCAGATCGGTGCCGGCGACCAGGTCACCGTGGCCGGTGTGCCGGTCGGCGACGTCGAAGGAGTCCGACTGGCCGGCGACCACGTCACGGTGACGATCAACATCGATCGGAGCGTGGCCCTGGGCGCGGACACCACCGCGGCCATCAAACTCACCACGCTACTGGGAAACCGGTTCCTCGAACTGACCCCGAAAGGCTCCGGTGAACTGCCGGACGACAGCATCCCGCAAGCACAGACCAGCGTGCCCTACGACCTCCAAACCACACTCGCCGATGTCACCACGACCTTCAACCAGGTCGATGCCGACAAAGCCGCCCAGGCGCTGACCCGGCTGACCTCTCAGCTCGACGGTTTGCCGCAGCTGGTCCCGGAGGCGATGCAGAACGTACGCACATTGTCCGAGGTCATCGCCGGGCGCCGGGATCAGATCGGTTCGCTACTGACCAGCACCGGCAAGCTCACCACGGTCGTCAACAATCAGCGGCAGAGTATCGGTGTGCTGGTCACTCAGGGCCGGGACCTGCTCGCCGATATCCAGTCCCAGCGCCGGTCGATCCAGGTACTGCTGTCGGCGACCACATCCCTGGTACAAACCCTGACCCCCATCGTGGTGGACGATCAGCCGCAGATCCGGGCGCTGCTCGACAACCTCGGTCAGATGACGCAGATGCTCGCCCGCCACGACGATCTGCTTCGCAACACCCTGCAGATCCTGCCGGTCCCGTGGCGCAACTGGGCCAATCTGAGCGGTACGGGTCCGGAAATCGACGTCACCCTGTCCCAGGGCGCCTTCATCGACTCGTTCATGTGCGCACTGGCCGGCCGTGCACCGCAGGTGAACCTGCCGCCCTATTCGCAGGAGTGCCGATGAAAGTAGCGTCCCGTCCCGTCAAACTCATCGCCCTGCTCGTACTCGCGGCCGCGGCCGGGGGTGCAGGCGGTCCCGCACTGCTGCGCGATGACACCATCTCGGTCACAGCCCGATTCGCCAGCGCGGCCGGGCTCTACGAGGGCAACCCGGTCGCCGTACTCGGTATGCGCATCGGCGAGATCACGCGCGTCGATCAGCGCGGAACCCACACCGAGGTCGCCATGTCGCTGGACAAGAACGTGCCGATCCCGGCCGACGCCCTGGCCGTGACCGTGTCGGACTCCCTGCTGACCGACAGGCATATCGAGTTCACCCCGCCCTACCGCGACGGACCCGTTCTCGACGACGGCGCTGTGCTCGACACCGACCACACCAGAACGCCCGTCGAGTTCGACAGCCTCCTCGCCATGGTCGACAAGCTGTCGACCGCGTTGAACGGGGACGGGGCCGGTGGTGGCCCGGTTGCCGATCTGGTCGGCCTGGGCGCGGCCACGACATCCGGTAACGGCGACGATATCCGGTCGGCGCTGGATCAGCTGGCGCGCGCACTGCGCATGGGCGATGACGGAGGCGCCGCCACGCGTGACGCGATCACCACCATCGTGAAAAATCTGGACTCGCTCACCGACGCGGCGGCCCGCAACGATGCCACCCTCCGGGATTTCGGAACCGGCGTGCGCCAAATGAGCGAACTCCTCGCCGCCCAACAACTCGGCACCGGGGACACCGGCACGAAATTCCTCGAAATACTCCGGCAGATCACAGATCTGATGCAGCAGTATCGCGGGCAGCTGTCGAATACGGCATCGGGCGCCGCCACCGTCACCCGCAGCCTGGCCGACTACCGCGCCGAGATAGCCGAGTTCCTGGATGTGTTCCCCCTGCTCACCAACAATGCCTACGCGGCCATCGATCAGAACACCCGAACCGGACGGGTGCACATCAACCTCGACAAAGTGGCGCTGGACGGACAAATGGTCAAACAAGTGTGCAATCTGCTCGATCTGAAGCAGCTCGGCTGCAATACCGGGAAACTGTCGGATATGGGCCCCGACTTCGGTGTTGTCGCCATGCTCGCGGGAATCGCGGGGTTGCCGTGACCGCCGGATTGCCCACCCGGGTGCTGGCGACATCCAGCCTGGCGCTCGGTGTCTTCACCGCCTCATGCGCTGTCGACTCCGGCACTGTACCGCTGCCCGCGCCGTCGATCGGATCGGACAGCTACGAACTCACCGCGCATTTCGGCAACGCACTCAATCTGCCGCTGAAGGCGAAGGTCAGGGTGGACGGCGCCGATGTGGGCGAAGTCGAATCCATGGATGTCCGTGACTACCTCGCCGTGGTCACCCTCCGTATCCGATCGGAGATCGTCCTGCCCGCAGGCACCACCGCCGAACTTCGTTCGGCCACCCCCATGGGGGATGTCTTCGTCGCATTGACCCGGCCGCCGGACCCTGCACCCGACGCGGCGCCGCTGGCCGACGGCGCCGAAATCCCGGAGCAGGCCACCGCGGCGGCCGCGACGATCGAGGATGTCCTCACCCGAGCATCACTACTGGTGAACGGGGGTGCGATCCGCGATCTCGCGACAACGATCAACGGCCTGGGCTCCGAGCTCGGGGGCCGCGGCGACCGTCTCGCCGAACTCATCAGAGAGGCCACGGAACTGGTGAACACCCTCTCCGCGCGCACCGACCAGATACGCACGGCCATCCAGGACGCCGAAACGCTCACCGCGACGGTGGCGGCTCAGCAGGCCACAGTGAACGACGTAGTACAGGCCGCCGGCCCCGCACTGGACGTGCTGCGTGCCAATACCGGGTCCATCGTGGACCTCGCCGATCGGCTGGGCGGGATCGCCGCACACCTGCAACGCTTCCCCTCGGTGAACGGAACCGGGCAACGCAGTCTCATCACCGATCTGAACAACCTCGCCGACGGTATGAACGCCGCGGCGGCCGAACCGAACTCCGATATCAGTGCGCTCAACCGGCTCATTCAAGTGGTCGGCGGGAAAGTGGTGTCGTCCCCGGCCGCGGCCGCCGACGCCGAACTGGCCCAGATCGTGGTCGGCGCCGTCCCCGACCCCAACTTCCCGGGGAACCCGGAGGCCCGGCCACCCAGCGCGGTCGACTGGACCAACTTCGTCGGCTCGCTCGCCTACACCCTGCAGCGGCTGCACGATCGCGTGGCGGGTCCCCGGTGATGGCTACGTCTCCCGGAGAAGCCGCGACCCGCACCTCCGCACGGGGGGCCGGCATCCGGCGGTTTCTCCCGGGCAAGTACATCCTCTCCGTGTTCGCGCTACTGCTGACTCTCGTTTTCGGTGCCACCTATCTGACCTTCGGTTCCCTGCAACTCGATCCGATCGATTCGACCTATACCGTGACGGTGCGATTCACCGACTCGGGCGGTCTGCTTCCCGGACGGGACGTCACCGTGCGCGGTGTGCGGGTCGGACGGGTGGTAGCCCTGGACATCGGCCGCGGTGGAGTCGTCGCGGTGGCCGATATCAGCGGTGATGCCAAAATTCCGGCCGGGTCCACCGCGCGCGTGGCCGCGCTCTCGGCCGCGGGCGAGCAGTACCTCGATTTCGTCCCGACGACCGCGGACGGGCCGTACCTGGTGGACGGTTCGATCGTCGACACCGACAAGACCTCGACACCTGTCGGCTTCCCGACCGTCCTGGCGGGGCTCAGCGGTACTTTCGCCCAACTCGATCCCGATCGGCTGCGGGCCATCGTCGACGAGCTCGGCGTAAGCCAGGAGGGACCGGAAAAGCTCGCGGCGATCATCGACGGCGGCACGTTCCTCATTTCCACACTGAGTTCGGTCCTTCCGCAGACGGTGAGTTTGCTGAACAACAGCCAGGTCGTGCTCAACACAGTGCGTGATATCGGCCCCGGGCTCCAGCGGACCTCGGCCGACCTCGACCAAGTCCTCACCGGAGTCGAATCCATGTCCGGCGGATTCGCCCAGGTGGTCGAGACCGGTCCCTCGGCCCTGCAGGCCATGGACGCGATCATCGCCGACAATTCACCGACCATGGTCGAACTTCTCGGCGATCTCGGCACGCTGGGCCAGGTGACCTCACTGCGGGTGCCCGCGATCCGCGAATTGTTCTTTCCCCAGGAACGCGCCGGATCCGCCGCGGATGCGGTCGCCTCGGCCGTGCACGACGGCAAGATCTGGGCGACGGTCAGCATCTACCCCCGCAAACAGTGCGAATACAACGTGCCTCGGCTGCCCGTGGTCCACCCCGATCATCCGGAGCCGTACCTGTACGCCGACTGCTCCGACCCCGATCCGGCCATGCTCCCCCGCGGGGCCCGCAATGCGCCGCGACCTCCCGGTACCGATCCGGTTCTTCCCCCGGGCGCCGATCCACTCGCCACCTCGGACCCGACTCCGCAGGGGCCGATGTCGATCCCGACCCCGTACGGAGGCGCCCAGGCCCCGGCGTACGTGCCGCCCAACTGACAGTTCGAATCACGACACTCAGGAGTAGCCGGTGACGAGCACACCAACCGAAACAGACAAGACAACCACCGAGCCGGATACGGACATCCCGAAACCCGAACCCATCGCGGATACCACCACGGGAGACGGCGATTCCGATCGGCACGACAGCACGGAATCCGGCTCCGGCGACGCGGAAGCGGGAACCGCGCGGCGGACCTCGGCACGGACCCCGAGGCAGCAGTGGACCCTGCGGCTCGGCGCCGGCGCGGTGGTCGTGCTGTTGGTGGCCGCGACCGTCACGGCGGCGGTGCTGGGCTGGAAATTGAACGAGCGCAGCACTGTCGATTCCGCCGCCGAGGAGGCCGCGACGGCCGCCCGCGCCTACGCGGTGACACTCACCAGCATCGACGCCCAATCCGTCGACAAGAATTTCACCGAGGTCCTCGACGGTGCCACCGGCGAGTTCAAGGATATGTACGCACAGTCCAGTACCCAGCTGAAATCCCTGCTCGTCGAGAACAACGCGGTGAGCAAGGGCCAGGTGGTCGATTCCAGCATCAAGTCCGCGACCGAGGACCGGGTCGAGGTGATGCTGTTCGTCGACCAACTCGTCACCAACACGCAGAGCCCCGAACCCCGGCTCGATCGCAGCCGGATCCTGATGACCATGGAGCGCGCCGGCGACCGTTGGCTGGCCGGCAAAGTGGAAATGGTGTGACTCCATGACAATTCAACTCGAGCGGTGGGGGCGGTCCTACGTCCGGGATCATCCGGTCGCCGCACTGAACACGGTCGGCGCACAGTTCGTGATGGGGACACGCGCCCTGCAGTACCTGGTGATCGATATCGCGACCGGGAGTTTCGCCTACCGCGAGTTCGTCCGGCAGGCCGCGTTCATGATCAAGACGTCCTACCTGCCGACACTGGCGGTAGCGATCCCGATCAGCGCCACGCTGTCGATCCAGTTCGGATTGCTCGCCGGCCAGGTCGGCGCGACCTCACTGTCCGGTGCGGCCAGCGGTCTGGCCGTGATCCGGCAGGCCGCACCGGTGGTCACCGCCATGCTGCTCGCTACGGCGGTGGGCTCGGCGATCTGTGCCGATCTCGGATCGCGTACGATCCGCGACGAGATCGCCGCGCTCGAGGTGATGGGCGTCTCCGTGCTGCGCACACTGGTGGTGCCGCGAGTGGCGGCCGGGATCGTGGTAGCGGTCGGATTGACCGGGCTCAGCGCCTACGTCGGATTCCTGGCCAGCTACCTGTTCAACGTCTACGTACAGGGCGGAACACCGGGCAGCTTCCTGGCCACCTTCTCCTCGTTCGCCACGCTCGGTGATATGTACCTCGCGATGGTGAAAGCCGTCGTCTTCGGCATGATCGTCACCATCGTCGCCTGCCAGAAGGGGTTGAGCACGAAGGGCGGACCGGGCGGCGTCGCCGATTCGGTCAACGCCGCGGTGGTGGCCTCGATCGTGCTGCTGATGGTGGTCAACGTGGGCTTCACCCAGGTCTACACCATGCTCTTCCCACGGCAGGCGCTCTGAGGTGGCCGCCCCGTACTACCCCCTGGGCCTGGGCGCAGTCGTCCGCGCCGCCGGGCCGCCGGTATCGGCCGTCATGCGAATCGGGCATATGGCGCTGTTCTTCGCGCGTGCGCTCGCCGGCATCCCGATCGTCCTCCGGCACTACCGCACCGAACTCCTGCGGCTCATATCCATGGTCAGCTGGGGAAACGGTTCCCTGATCGTCGGTGGCGGAACGGCCGGGATCATTATCGTTCTCGGTGCCTCCGCCGGGGCCCTGGTCGGTATCGAGGGCTTCAACGCGCTGAAATTGCTGGGTATCGGACCCGCGACCGGACTGATCTCCGCCACCGCCTCCACCCGGGAACTCGCCCCGATCATGGCGTCACTCGCCTTCGCGGCGCAGGCGGGGTGCCGATTCACCGCACAGCTGGGCGCCATGCGCATCGCCGAGGAGATCGATGCGATGGAATCACTGGCCATCCGGTCGATTCCCTACCTGGTGACCACTCGGCTGATGGCGGCGATCACCGCCATCGTGCCCCTGTACCTGGTGTGCCTGGTCGCCAACTTCGTCGCGGTGGAGCTCGCGATCGGCATCGCCGGCAGCCATGCCCCCGGAACCTACGACCATTACTTCCATATGGTGCTCAGCGCCACGGATATCCTCTACTCCCTGTCGAAGGCGGTTGTTTTCGTCGTTCTCACCACCACGATCCAGTGCTACTTCGGCTACTTCTCCACCGGGGGGCCGGAAGGTGTGGGGATCGCGGCGGGGCGGGCGATGCGGGCCTGCATCACGCTCATGATCTGCGTGAACCTGCTGCTGACCATGGCGCTCTGGGGCTTCGACGCAGGCGCTCGTCTCGGCGGTTGAGCAATCGGGGCCAGGTGCTCCGGCACTGATGCCGATAGGTGTCACGTGACACTATCGGCAGCAGCCGTTCCCAGTGCACTCGGTAGCCGCCGCCGACCGGGATCAGCCCGTGAAGAATCCTCCGTCGAACGCCGACAGCAGAATCTCCACCGCCGGATCCATCGCCTCCGCGGACAGGCCATAGGAGAGTAGGCCCACCCCCATCGCCGCACCGATGAAGGCGACGATCAGATCCGCGTCCTCGGTGCCGGGCGGTATCTCGCCTCGCTCCCGCGCGGCGGCGAACATGGCGTTCATCGGCGTCATCAGCCGAGTTCCCTCGGCCGCGAGCGATTCGAGCAGATCGGGGTGGCGGCGGATCTCGACCGGCATGGACGCCAAGAACGGCGTAACGGACGGCTTGCGCGCATGCGTGCGGGCCGAGGCCCGGAAAATCGCTTTGATCTGTTCCCGGAAGGTTCCCGCCGTATCGATCGCCTCGAGGTATTCCGGCAGTATCTCGGTCTGGGCCGCGTCGAACGCGGCCCGGTAGAGATCGCGTTTGGACGCGAAGTATTGATAAATCGACGAATGCGTCAACCCGGCGGCGGCGGCGATCTCGGTCATCCGCGCACCCGAGTATCCGTACATGCCGAAATGCGCTTGCGCGGCGTCGAGCAATCGCGCCACCGTCTCCTCCGCGGTGCTGCCGGGCGGCCGGCCCAGTTGTTTGGGGGGCCGGCCGCGCCGGCGGACCCGGGGAACTGCCGACGAATCGCTCATAGGCCGCACCGGGTCTCGCACATCCGTCGAGGTTACCGCGCGGGAACGCCCGCGGCGGTCACCGGTTCGGCACTCGCGCCCGCATCGCGGGCGCCCAGAGTGTCCCGGCGGTGCGCGTAGTACGCGTACGCCGACAGCACCACCGCGACCGCCATGGCGGTGGTCACGATTACGATCTGCCCTGCGGGCACCGGATCGGCCGCGAAATTCGCCATGGTGACCACTCCGTAGCCGAGGACATAGATCCCCAGCAGTGCCCAGCCGACCGGTGGCATCCCGACCGGTCGCTTGCTGCTGAACAGGAACACGGTACCGAGGAGCAAGGCCACCGCGATCACGAACGGGTAGTGCGGCAGATCGAATCCGATGGCGATCGAAATCGGGAAGGCCACCACCATTCCGCCGACGTTGACAATCGCCCCGACCAGTATCGGCACACCCACCAGGGTCCGCCAGGGTCGCGCGCGCGCCGCGGCGATCGCGGTCTCCGAGAAAGCGGATCGTCGCTCCCACTGCCACACCAGCCACATCAGCAGTGGCGGCCAGGTGAGTTCCCACATCGCATCGGCCATCGGCCATCCATACCAGTACTGGAAGATATGCCGACCGCCCAGCGTCCAGTCCAGCCACTCCCACCAGCCCACATGCGCTAACGGACCGTTGACCACATAGGGCGCGTCGAGCAGTACCGTGAACACGCCCGCCGACATCGCCCGGGCCGTGATCGAGCGGATTCCGAAGGCCTCGATCAGCATGAACCCGAGGAAGTTGAACGTCGGATACAGCAGCAGGATGTAGAACGGCATATCGGTCTGGTAGCCGGGGATATCGCCCGTTGTCAGCATCACCGTGAACTCGCCCTGGATATAGCTGCGCGAGATCATCATGCCGGTGGTGAACTCCAGGATGAGACCGTAGAACAATGCCGACAACCACAGCACCAGATATATCGGGCTACCCCGCCGGTATCGGCTGATCGAGTAGGTCACGGCCACGATATTGATCACAAGCATGAGCAGATCCAGCGCATGCAGCTGCCAGGCGATCTCCAGCGGGTTGTTGAACCTCATCGCAATGCCGGCACCCGGCCGGGCGCGGTGTCACGCGGCGAGGTGTAGATGGTATCCGGCGGCGGGAGCTCCGGCGACACCGCGGGCGGGATCTTGCTCAGCCGCAGTGCCGCTTTCACTCCGTACCGGACGAGACCGGCGATCACTCGGGGATTCCGCAGCAGATCGAACACCGTCTCCTGCAGGTTGTAGACGCGGTCGAAATGATATTGCACCGCCGCGTCTTCCCAGCACGCCTGGGAGACGAAATGGAATACCGGCCAGGTCGTGCGGCGCATCAGCCGCTTGCGGAAACCCTCGGGCAGGGCTTCGCTGCCGACGGCCTGTTCGTATCCGGCATCCCGCGACAGTGCCAGCACCCAGGCGCCTTTGAGGAAGGCCGCCTGCTCGGCGTAGAACCGGACCGGGAACTGCGCGGCGCCCGGATCCACGGTTTCCGCCAACCGGCCGGCGATCACCGCGGCGGTCGCCGCGCACGACATACCCTGAGCGTAGATGGGGTTGAAGGCGCAGACGGCGTCACCGAGAGCGATGAATCCGCGCGGCGGGTTGGCCAGTCGGTCGTAGCGCCGCCAGATGTTCTGGGTCGAGCGGGTGTGGTGGATATCGGTCAGCGGTTCGGAGGCCTCCAGCAGGCGCGAGAACTCCCGTGTCCGTGTTTTCGCGGCCGCCGCCTCGAACGATTCGGCGTCGGTGGGCATATCGAGACCCCATGAGCCCATCACCGCGATGAACGAATCGTTCTCGATCGGAAACACCGAGCACAGATACTGATGTTCCCGTGGCGCCTGCGGGTTCGGGTCCGGGAAGGTGGTGAGGAATCGGTACCACGGCAGATCCGTGGTCGGCCACTTGTACCACCGGGAGGAATACTTGACCTTCGCGTCGAGCGTCAGCTCCTCCAGTTCCAGGCCGAACTCCTTCATCCAGGTGGCCGCCCGGCTTCCCCGTCCACCGGCGTCGACGACGAGATCGGCGGCCAGATCGTGCGTTTGCCCTTCACGATCGCGGTAGGTAACCCCCGTCACCGCGGACGTCGTGCCATCCTCGTCCGACAGCAGCCGCAGTACCCGGGACTCCTCCAGCAGAGTGACCGCGGGATCATCCCCGACGAACTCACGGATCGTCAGCTCGACGGTGGGACGCGAGGCGAAATACATCCGCATATCGGTGGCCGAACGTCCGGCCCACCCGTTGATCAGGCAATTCGCGGCTTGCAGGCCGGGGTCGATCTCACAGCCGCCCTTGTCCATCAGCTGGTCGGTGAAACCGGGGAACAGCCCCTCGATGGCCTGCCGCCCCGCGGCCAGCAGGAAATGGTTGTGCCATGCCTGCGGTGTGCCGCGTCGTCCCTGCGGATCTGACGGGAGGGCATCCGCCTCGAGAATCGTCACCGTCGCGAACCGCTTCTGCAACGCCCGAGCGGCGCACAGTCCGCCGATACTGGCTCCGATCACCACTGCGTGGCCCGAAGTCGCCATTATGTCCTTACCTTTCTCTGGAGCCCGCCATACACCGGGCACGTTGCTGTCCGATCACCCAATAGGGCCGATTCCGGGTTACCTGGCCGGTTCCCCGCCCCCGACCGGCCGGAGCCGTTCGCCCGGGGTCACGGCGGCCGATTCGGAGCGTTCTTCGCGGATGACCGCCACGAACCGGTAGCCGGCGAACGCCGCGAAGAAGCCCAGCGTCCACAGCGAGACATTGCCGACGGTGAGGTTGGTCGGGTTGAGGTAGATCTGCACACTCATCACGCCCATCAGCACGATCGGCGCGGCATCGGACCACTCGAGGCGGCGCGCAGCGGCCTTGTCGACGGCGGTCCTGCCCAGCAGCGGCATCATCACGAACGTGACGACCAGCATGGTGACGAAGACGTAGATGGCCCAGCCCCGCGGCGCGGTCGGGTCACCGAGGAAGACATCGGCCGCCGGGTATTCCAGCGTGCGCCCGACCCAGTGATACAGCCCGACCTTCTCGCACTCGTTGTTGTAGACCAGCATCAGCCAGGAATGGACCATGCCGTAGAGCCCGCAGCGCCAGACGATCTGCCACCAGGTCATGGTGCGCGGGTCGACGAGGACGCGGCCGTCCAGGGCGAGATTGACCATGGCGTAGGTCGGCCAGAGGATGACTGCCATCATCAACGGGACCGCCAGCGGAACGTCACCCAGATGAATGGTGAAGACACCGATGTCGTCGCCGTATCGCAGGTCGCCCCAGATGAAACCGCCGAAGCTGATGTTGGACTGTTCGAAGGCCCATTCGAGCACCGACCCGGTGGCGAAGAACGCCAGCATGAGCGCGGTGCCGAGATGCTTCCACATATGTCCCAGCAGCAGGACGAACAGCGCCGCCGCGACCACTACCTGCGCGGGGACCGGTAGCCCCATCCCGCCCGGACCCGCGGCCGCCCAGACATTCAACGCCACGAACACGCCGCACGCGGCTATCAACACCTTGTCGAGAGTGGACACCACTTCTCCTCGTCCTCGTTCACGGGCCCGGCCCGGCCCGGTTCTCATCATAGAATTAAATAACAGCTTTGTCTGTTTTTTTGGAGGTTGCAATGCGGCATCCCCCGATCCCCGTCGGGACCGAAGCAGCTATCAGTCAGGCGAGCCGGTAATCGTCGATCGGGAATCGCGCCTGCTCGTCGAGCGCCTCCCGGGTCGAGGTGGGCCGGAACCAGGCAGCCTCGCCGTACCGGTTCAGATAGTAGGTATTGGAGGTCGCACAATTGCCCTGGTAGATCACACCGCTGTTCGACCGGGTGCGCATCCGCTGGACGAATCGGCGGCTGGCCGCATCGGTCACCTCGAAGGTGGTGGCACCCCGGCGCCGCATCGCGCCGAACAGGCGATCGAGATGGACCATCTGCTGCCGGATCGTATCGAAGAACGACAGGCCCGTGAAAGCCCACGGACAGGTCAGCGCGATGTAGTTGGGGAAGTTCGGCACGGTCACTCCCTGGTAGGACTCGTAGCGCCGTTCCCGCCACCAGGCGCCGAGATCGACGCCACCTCGCCCGACCGTCTCGAACGCCGGGAAACTGTGCTCCCATACGTCGAAGCCGGTGGCCAGCACCAGCGTATCGAGGGTGGTCTTGCTGCCGTCACGAGCGACTATCCCGTCCGGTTCGATGTGATCCATTCCGTCGGTCACCAGGTGGACATTCGAACGCGCGAACATCCGGTAGTAGGAGTTGGACAGCGACGGCCGCTTGCAGCCGAAGGAGTAGTCCGGCGTCAGCCGCCGGCGCAGACCACGGTCGCGGACCGAGAGGAACAGCAGCGCCCGGCACTGCCATTCGACGAAGGCACTCAACCATCTGTACCGGTCGTGGTCGAGCACCGCGGACATCAGGATTATCTGGTAGAGAGTGTCGGTGAGCACGCTCAGCACCCGGTGCACCGCCGGGAACGCGGCGAACAGCCGTCGCGCGGCGGCGGGTACCGGAAAATCGAACTTGGGTGTCACCCAGATCGGCGTGCGCTGGTATACCGTCAGGTCGCGAACCCGGCCGGCGAGCCGGGGAAGCAACTGCACCGAGGTGGCACCGGTGCCGATGACACCGACCCGGCGGCCGGTGAAATCGTTGTCCGGGTCCCACCAGGTCGTATGCACGATACGGCCCGCGAAGGTGTCGAGCCCCGGGATATCGGGATAGTGGCGCTGGGAGAGGAATCCGGTCGCACCGATCAGGAACCGGGCCGTCAGCGTGTCGCCGTCGTCCAGGTCGACCCGCCATACTTCCTCGGCCTCATCCCAGACCGCGCGCTGTACCGCGACACCGAAGCGCATGTAACGCCGCACGTCGTATTTCTCGGCGACATGGTCGGCATACTCCTTCAGCTCCGCACCCTCGGCATAGAGATGCTTCCAGCGCGGGTTCGGCTCGAACCAGTACTGGTAGGTCGTCGAGAAGATATCGACCGCGACGCCCGGATAACGATTGACGTGCCATGTTCCGCCGAGGTCGTCCTCGCGTTCGACGACGACGATCCGCTCGTACCCGAGCCTGCCCAATTCGATCGCGGCGGCCAAGCCCGAGAAACCGGCACCGACTATCACCGCGTCCAGCGTCGCTCCCATACTATGACCATACAGTCCATACTTCTCGTATGTTCTGATCTGACAAACTTGCACAACATCGACCGCTTTTTCCAACTCGTGTCATTCGAATCATATTGAGCGTATGGTCATCGGCAGGCTGCGCAGGCGATCGCGTGCCACTACCGAACCGCGCCTGCCCATACCCGGCCGGTTCATCGAGAACTGTCAGGAGAATGACGATGGTCCGTCGCGAAGCCGCTGAACTCACCCGTCGTGTGCTGCGTCATATCGAGGACGACACCCTCGATATCGCCGAATCCACCTGGTCGGAGGCGCGCGAGACATTCACCGACCCCGCGAGATTCGAGGACGATCTACGGATGCTGCGCCGCGTTCCGCACGTCGTCGGATGGTCCGGCGAGGTCGCCGAACCCGGTTCTTACACCACCAAGGACGTCCTGGGCGTTCCGGTGCTGATCAGCCGGAACCGTGACGGCGAGCTGGGCGCGTTCGTCAACGGCTGCGCGCATCGCGGCGCCCAGGTCGCCGCCGGTAGCGGGACTGCGCCCCGCTTCACCTGCCCCTACCACGGCTGGACCTACAACCTCGACGGCCGTCTCACCGGAGTTCCGGCGCGCAAGATGTTCGCGGGTATCGACCTCGGACAGCGTGGACTGCGCCGATTGCCGATCAGCGAAGAGTGCGGATTGATCACGATCGGACTGTCGGCGCACGTGGAGCCGGAGGGTCATCTGGATGCGGTGGCCGAGGAACTCGCCGAGTACACCTTCGCCGAGTACACCCATTTCCGGACCCGCCGTTTCGAGCTGAGAACCAACTGGAAACTTGCGATGGACATCAACTTCGAGGGCTATCACTTTCCGTTCGTGCACAGCACCACCCTCGATCCACTGGTCACCAATAATTCGGTGTACGACACCTTCGGCCGCCACGCCCGCTGGGCCTTCCCGTTCCGCGATATCGCCCGGTATCGCGACGTCGCGGAAACCGAATGGCCCGAACAGTTCTTCGGCACCGTCGTCTACGGACTCTTCCCGACGTGCGTCCTCATCGAAGCACCCGGCAGCACCCAGATGCTGCGCCTGTATCCGGGCGACACCCCCGGGATGTCCGTGGCGTATCTGTCCTACGGGTCCGTCACACCCATCGTCACCGACCAGGACGTGCAATGGCACACCGGTGGATTGGAGGCCGCGTGCCGGGTTCTGCACGATGAGGACTTTCCCGCCGCCGAGGCCTGCCAGCGCGGGATCGAGGCCGGAGTCGAGGAAGTGATCTTCGGCCGCAACGAGCCACTGCTACACCACTTCGCCTCGGTCTGGGAGAAGGCCCTGTCCGACGACCGGTCGTGAGTTCCGAACTGGCCGCGCCGGCGACCGACCCCTCCTGGAACTCGCTTCGGCCGCACCGGTCTCGCGGTTGTCACGGGCGGGATTACGAGGCGACCACCGTATCGTCGTCCTCGCGGTCGCGGCCGGACGCCACCGGCCCGGTCGTACCGGCGTAACAGACAGCGAGCAACACCACCGACACGGCGAAGGCGAGCATTCCATAGGCGAACGAACCCACCGGAGCGCCGTCCGGGGTCACCCCGTCGACCGCGCCCAGGTTGTCCGGGGCACCGGCGATCCAGAACGCAGCGCCGACAGCGAGATAGATGACGGAATAGATCAGCGGAAAGAAGTCCCGCCGCAGTTCAGTGGGCACCAGTGCCGGATCGTGAACCCGGGCGCGGTAGGCGCCGGCCAGTGCCGCGGACCCGATGATCGCGACGAGGGCGATGTAGCCCCAGATTGTGAGCGACCGCGCGGTCTCCAGACGCATCCCGAGCACGCTCAACAGCGCCGCCGGGGCGCTGCACAGCAATTGAATCGGCCAGACCAGCAGGCTCACGAGGACCGTGTCGCGGAACAGGACCGGCGCACCGCGGTATGGGGTCCGGCAGATCCATCGGGCGGCCAGCACCATCCCGAACGGCAGACCGATCGTGAACGCCTGCATATTCATCAACGGCACCACATCCAGCGCCGGTACCGCTGTCGGGGCCGCCGCGGGATCGGTGTTCCAGTTCCACCACCGGAACTGCGGCGCCACCGTGTCCAATACCTCGAACAAACAGTGGAATACGAACGAAACGCAGACCGCGCCGACGATCGGATGGTACTTGCGGAAAACTCCGGTGCGCTGAACCAGCACATAGGAGAGATATCCGTACAGCGGGTACATCGCGACGATGTACAGCGGTAGCCGGTCGAACAGGAATTGCACCGAGAACTGATTGTGCACGAAGGTCAGGCCCATGAACTCTTCGAGCCCGAACCACTGCGGGAAATAGGCTATCGGTTCGATGATCAGCAGAGCCACGATCCCGGTGCACCATATGACGAGATTGGTGCCGTCTCCGGTCCGGCGATACCAGCGGATGCCGTGTACGAGGCAGGCGAACATCCCGGCGATCATCAGCAATTCGACGACCGGCAGGGTCCAATTCTGCAAAGCGAACGGGCTGGTGAACTCGACTATCGGATTACCGTCGCAGCGCACACCACTCAGGGGCCGCGCCAAGCGGTCGAACTCCGCTGTGCAGGTATTCATTGTTCCCTCTCACCCCGGCGGCGCGGCTAGGCCAGCGAGACACCGAGCTTTTCCGATACGACCTTGATCATGTGCTGCACACCGATCTCGTTGCGGCCGATGATCATATGGTCGTGCTGCCCTCGGCGCACCCCCTCGCCGCACTGCGGGAGCATTGCGAAATCCTCGTCGCGGACCGCCGCGTGCACCTGAGCGAAGATCTCGTCGTACACGGTGCGTTGAGCGTCGTCGGTTGCCGGATACTTCGCCATCCAACTGTGCCGCACCGTACAGGTGGTGGCAGAGCCCGCCGGGAGGATATCGATGACCTCGACCCCGACCGGGCTGTTGGCGAGGATCAGATTCGGATAGACCCAGTAGATGAGTCCCATCTGACGCACCGGGTCCCAGGCTTCGCCGGGTTCGCTTCCCTGGAGTTCGGTGATCCAGGAGAAGGGGAAGCCGATTCGGTGATGAGTACCGAACTCATCGTAGACATGGGTATTCGCCAGCGTGTTCATGCCGATCACGCTCTCGCCGTGCACGAACGGGAAATGATATCCCTCGGCGAACGCCTCCAGCGCGCCCTTCCAGCTGACTTCGGAGGTCAGGACCCGTTCGTCGTGGTATCCGTAGGACTCGTAGTGCCACTGCGCCAGTTCCGGCCCCATCGAGCCCAGATGCGCGTCGAGATCGATATCCGCGTCGGCGGTCAGCACCGCCCAGATGAAGCCGTGGCGTTCTTCGCTGGGCAGTTCCACCAGGCCGTACCGCTCCCGGTCGAGATCGGCGAAACCGTCCTTTCCCGGGATCCCCCGCAGCTTTCCGGTGTTGTCGTAAACCCAGGCATGGTAAGGGCAGGTGAAGCGGCGCGCGTTACCCGAGCCGCAGGCCGGCATCGCCCCCCGATGTCGGCAGTAGTTCAGAAAGACATGCGCCTGCCCGTGACGATCGCGGGTGATGAGCAGGGAATCGCCGATCACCGATCGGACCACGTAGTCGTCGGGTGCGGGGATCTGCGCGGTCGCCAGGACCGGGATCGGCACGCGGCGCAGAATCGCCGACTCCTCGAGTTCGGTGAGCTTGTCGTCACGGTAGTAGCCCAGCGGAACTCGCAGGGTGGTGGCCGCCATATCGGTGGTCTTCGCGATTGCCAGATCCAGTCCCCGCCGTGTCAGGTCCTGATTCAACGGGGTCGGCGTGCCGATCGTCGAGGTCATGGGATCTCCTTCGAAGAGTGCCTACCCAGACCATACACAGACCGCTTCTACTGTCTAGTCGAAATGGCGGATTCCGGCGGATCGCAACGGCGCACCGCCGGAAAACAACACATATGCTGGTTCGCGTCCACAGGAAAGGGATCGGGTGCGCACTCACGGATGGTCCGGCGCGGCCCCGGCCAGCGACGCCGAGGCGGTACAGCGCATCCTGCGCGCGGCCGCGGACATCGTCGACACCGGCGAGCGCGACCTGAGCATCCTGCGCGTCGCCGAACGACTCGGCGTGACCAGACAGACCGTCTACCGATACTTCACCAGCACCGACGCACTCCTGCAGGCCACCGCCGCCCACGCGGCCGTCGAATTGCTCGACGATCTCACCGGCGCGCTGTCGGGCCTGACCGACCCCGCCGAGACGGTCGTCGAGGGTATCGCGATCACCCTGGAACGGCTGCGCGCGAACCGCAGGTTCGCACTGTTGTTCGCCGACACCGGCCACGGTGACTTCATCCCGGCGGTGACCTCCGATAGCGCCCTGCGCTCGGCACGCGGGATCTTGGAACGCTCCGATGTCGACTGGACGGGTCACGGATGGGCCGACCACGACCTGGACGGCCTGGCCGAGCATATGCTGCGCACCCTGCAGTCCTTCATCATCGACCCCGGCGATCCCCCGCGTTCCGGTTCCGCCCTGCGGACCTACCTCCGCACCTGGGTCGCCCCGAAGTCGATGCGCTGACCGTTCGCGAAGACCCGACCACCCACTGCAGGGGTCGGATTCGGGTCGGCCTTACGGCCACCCGGCACCGAGCCTGACTAGACACAATGACAGCAATGTTCGGTCAATCCATTGACCGGCGCGCGGCCGAGCGGTTCCATGAATATATGACCTACGACACAATCCTTCGCCACGCTCGGTGGTTCGACGGTACCGGCGCGCCTTCGGCTGTCCGCGATATCGGCATCCGGGACGGCCGAATCGCCGCTATCTCGGAAACGCCCCTCGACTCCAGCGGTTGCGGCCGGGTCGTCGACGCCACCGGCCGCTGGGTCATTCCGGGCATGATCGATATCCACACCCACTACGACGTCGAGGTTCTCGACAGCCCGTCACTGTCGGAGTCCCTGCGGCACGGGGTCACCACCGTCCTGATCGGGTCGTGCTCGCTGTCCACCGTCCACGTCGGCGGGGTCGATGCCGGCGATCTGTTCGGGCGGGTGGAGGCGATCCCCCGCGATCATGTGATCGACGCGGTCGAACGGCACAAGAACTGGTCGACCGCGGAGGAGTACATCGCCGCGCTGCAGGCACGGCCGCTCGGCGCGAATATCGCGGCGTTCATCGGTCACTCCGATATGCGAGCGGCGGCAATGGGGTTGGACCGCGCCACGCGCGGTGATGTGAAACCCACACGTGCCGAGCACGAGCGGATGCTGACCTGGCTGCGTGAAGCGCTCGACGCCGGCTTCGTGGGACTGTCCTCGCAGCAGCTGAAATTCGATCGCCTGGACGGGCAGACCTGCCGGTCACGCACCTTGCCTTCCACCTACGCCGGCCCTCGGGAACTGCGCCGGCTCAAAACCCTCGTCCGCAAGCGCGGGCGAGTACTGCAATCCGGGCCCGATATCGAGAATCCGCTCAATATCCTGTCCCAGATGGTGCAGTCGCTGGGAATTCTGCGCCCCAACCTCAAAACGACGCTGCTCTCCGCGGCCGACGTCAAATCCAATCCGTTCGCCATGCACGTCATGGGCCCGCCCGCGAACCTGATCAACAGGCTGGGTGGTGATTTCCGCTGGCAGCATCTGCCGGTGCCGTTCGAGGTGTACGCCGACGGCATCGACTTCGTGATCTTCGAAGAGTTCGGCGCGGGCTGCCTGGCACAGCATGTACAGGACAGTCCCGAGCGCGACCGCATCATGCGCGACGAGGACTACCGCCGCCGGTTCCGCAAGGACTACGAGAAGAAATTCGGCATCCGCGTATGGCACCGGGACTTCTTCGACGCCGAAATCGTGTCGTGCCCCGACACCTCGGTGATCGGCAAATCGTTCGGGCAGGTCGGCATCGAACGCGGCGGACTGCATCCGGTCGACGCCTTCCTCGACCTCGTGGTCGAGCACGGACGAGCGGTGCGCTGGCGCACCACGATCTCCAACCACCGTCCCGCGGTGCTCAACAACCTGGCGCGGCAACCCGGGATCCAGATGGGCTTCTCCGATGCCGGCGCCCATCTGCGCAATATGGCCTTCTACAACAGTGGACTCCGGCTGCTACGCCGGGTGCACGACGCCGAGCGGGCCGGTCGG
This sequence comes from Nocardia sp. NPDC049935, assembly GCF_055586645.1. NCBI lineage: Bacteria > Bacillati > Actinomycetota > Actinomycetes > Mycobacteriales > Nocardiaceae > Nocardia > Nocardia sp. NPDC049935. Next base: position 88,797 of record NZ_JBVJHV010000006.1, read on the forward strand.
CCGTTCATGAGCACGGAATACGCCGTCCACCGGATGACCGGCGAACTGGCCGACTGGTACGGGATCGATGCCGGGCACCTGCGCCCGGGTGATCGCGCCGATCTCGTCGTCATCGACCCCGCGTACCTCGACGACCGCCTCGACGCCTACGCCGAGGACACCGTCGTAGCCTTCGGCGAAATGTCGCGCATGGTGAACCGGAACAGCGGCGTGGTCTCAGCGGTCATGGTCGGCGGCCGGACGGTGTTCGCCGACGACGAGCCCACATCGATCGTCGGAGTCGAACGCACCGGTAGCTTCCTACGGGCGGGCCGCCCCGCACCCGCGCCTCCCAGGGACACACGCGACCGCTCTGCTGCACCTGCCGGGCGATAGCGTCACCGTACTGCCGGAGACGGCAGGAGGCGATGCGGCCCGCCGCTCCGGCCCGGGGTCATGCGGTGCGCGGAATCCCCCGCCGCGGAAAGCAGCGGGGATCAGCCCGGCCCTTCCCGGTCGAGATAGGCCAGGATCGCCGCCGCCGTTTCCTCGGGCCGGTCCACGTGCAGGAAATGGCCGGCTCCGGCGATGAGCTCCCGGCGGCTGCCGACCGGGAGCGCGTCCAGCAGGCGATCGGTATAGCCGACCTGCATGGCGCCGTCCCGCTCGCCGTGCAGGAGCAGCATCGGCCGGCAGGGCAACGCGAATCGGTACCGATGCAGGTCGCGGTAGACCGCCGGCGCGGGCGTGAAACGGAACATGGCCCGGTAATAGCCGACCGCGGCCCGACGATGGGCCGCCGACGGCAACGCGGCCAGCGCCGCGGCGACTCCCCCACCGACCTCGGCACCGCGCGGCGACCAGTCCTTCCACAGCCGCGGGACAACCCACGGTAACGCCCGGTGCGGGAACACCGGAAGCTGGAAGAACAGGATGTACCAGCTCATCCGGCATTGCACTACGGCCATACGCAGCACCCGGCGCATCGTGTCACCCGATATGTCGATCGCCCGCACCGGCGGCAGCGCGAGCGAGATATGTTCGGCGAAGGGCGACGAGGGCAGGGCAGCCAGGGCGTTGCACGTCCACGCTCCCCAATCGTGGCCGATCAGGACGGCATCCGGTGGGGCGCCCAGGGCGGTGTGCAGTTCGAGCAGGTCCGACATCAATGCACCCGCGTGATAATCGCCGTCGGCGGCCAGCGATGTCGGCGCGTAACCGCGCGTGTACGGTGCCACCACCCGATACCCCCGTTCCGCGAGAATACGGCCCGTGGCCCGCCAGCTGTCGGCGCTGTCCGGGAATCCGTGCACACACAGAGCGAGGCGGCCGTCGGCCGGTCCCCAGGAAAGCACCCGCATCCGGACATTGCGCAATGGGAATTCGAGTACCTCGGCGTCGAGCACGATATGACTTCCTGTCCCGGCCGTTGTCAGGCCGATAACGCCCGCAGGTGCCGGCATTGACTTGCAAAGAACGCCAGCGAGATCGGGGCACCGGGCACGATCTGATCGAAGGCGTGGAATGCGCCGGCGGCGATCTCCTCGTGCACCGCGACCCCTGCCGCGCGCAGACGGCGACCGTACTCGAGGCATTCGGCATAGAACAGATCGAGCGTCCCCACCCCAATCCACGCCGGCGGCAAACCGGACAGATCGGCCCGTCGCGCGGGGACCGCTTCGCCCGGATCGGCGTCGCCCAGGTACCACGCCCATGCGCGCCGATTGTCCGATTCGGTCCACATCAGGCGTTTGCGCCCGTCGGCGGGTGTCCCGGTGCGATCGTCGAGCATCGGGTAGACGAGCAGCTGGGACGCGACCTCCACGTCCCCGCGGTCATATGCGCGCTGAGCGAGCGCCGCCGCGAAATGGCCGCCGGCGCTGGCACCGCCGACCGCGATACGGGAACCGTCCACCCAGGGTTGCCGGGCCAGCCACATCAGCGCCGCGTAGCAGTCCTCCAGCGGGATCGGGTACGGATACTCCGGTGCGAGCCGGTACTCCACCGAGACCACGGCCACCTCGGCCAGATATGCGAGCTTGCGGCAGTAGCGGTCGTCCTGCGCCGCCCTGCCCATCACCGTTCCGCCGCCGTGGAGCCACAGCAGCGCCGGAGCCGGAACGGACGATCCCGCGGGCCGATGCACCCGTACGGAAACCTCGGCGGAGACCGGAATCCGCGGCACGGCACGAAGACGTCCCACGGTGGCCGCCAGATTCATCGCCGCGCGCTGCGGCGCCAAGCCACGATGCAACGCGTATCCGCGGGGCAGCAGCCGTCCGGCCACCCGTAGTCCGGGGTCGAGTGCTCGACGGCCGATGAACGCATCGGGGGGATATCGCTGCGCCATGAACCACTCCTTCACCCGATCGATCCGGCGGCCGTCACTCCGGGCCGGACGATGATCGACTCGGGAGCAGGCTAGCAGTTGACCATCCGTATTGTCTCAGATGTATGGCGTATCGGAGGGCGACGCACACCGCACCGTCAGCTCACGAACTCTTCCACGCCCTCCGGGATGGGTCGCGCCGGGCCGGCAGTGAGCCGCTCGCGCGGCGGCACACCACACATTCCCCCGCCGTGCCCGTTCGGCGCTGCTCCCTCCCGCAGCGCGGGAAGCAGAAACGTCCGCACCAATCGATCTTCTGTGCCGGAGTCGCACGGCCACAGAATCAGCGACAGCACCGACCGGATGACCCAGGTGGCGGTCAGCGGGTCGTTGTGGTGAATTCCGAGAAGATCACCGGTGACCTGGATCAACGCCGGTGATTCGGCCAGAGCCGTCGCGATCTCGGCACCGTGGCGGGAACGAAGGAAAGCCATCACTATCGGATCGGAGCGCAGTTCACGCAGGGCCACCACGATCGCCGAATGGGATCGCTCGGGCCCGTCGAGCCCGGTGACGGACCGCCGCACCGAATCGGCGACTCTGGTCGAAGCCAGACGCAGCACGGTTTCACGCAGGTGCGCCTTGCCACCGGTATGCCGGTAGACGGTGGCACGCGAGCAGTGCGCGCGGCGCGCCACCGCGTCGATATCGAGCCGATCGAATCCGTGGCGGGATATCAGATCGGCCGCAGCTGCGTAAATTCGGTCCGCGGCGGTCTTGCGGCGGTCGGCACCGAGAAGCCAATCAACGGCCATTGGATCACTATGAGACATTTTCCGCTGATTTGCACACACGATTTCCCAGGCCGGTGCGATGGCTCGAGACAGGAGGGTGCGGAGGTGGACCCCCGCGCGTATCGACTTCGGTCGAACACCTTGTGGTCGCGGCGCCGCCGGACCGAGCATGAACGCGTCCGAGTATCCACATGATGTTCCGCGGTTCACACCCGCGGCGAGGAGCTGTCTTGAGCGCGAAAAGGTGGACCGAACACGAGGTTCCCGGCCAGCACGGGCGCGTAGCGGTAGTGACAGGGTCCAACACCGGACTCGGCTACGACACCGCCCGGGTCCTCGCGGGACGCGGGGCGACGGTCGTGCTCGCGGTGCGCGACCTGCAGAAAGGCGAAAACGCGGTCGACCGGATTCTGGACCGATCGCCCGGTGCCGATGTCACCCTGCAGCCCCTCGATCTCGGATCCCTGCAATCCGTTCGCGCCGCGGCAGCCGCGCTGCGGACGACCTACCCGCGTATCGACCTCTTGATCAACAACGCCGGCGTGATGATCCCACCCAAACAGGTCACCTCGGACGGCTTCGAACTGCAATTCGGCACCAACCACCTCGGCCATTTCGCCCTCACCGGGCTCCTCCTGGAGAATCTGACCGCGGTCGACGGCTCCCGCGTCGTGGTGGTCAGCAGCAACGGTCACAAGCTCGGCGGCAGAATCCATTTCGACGATCTGCAGTGGGAGCACCGCTATCACCGCGGTGCGGCGTACGCGCAATCCAAACTGGCCAACCTGATGTTCTGCTATGAGCTGCAACGACGGCTCACCGCGGCAGGCGCACCGACCATCGCGGTGGCCGCGCACCCGGGATTCACCAACTCGGAGCTGATGAGGCATGTGTGGAAACCCGTCGCCCCCTTGGTGAAACTTGCCGGACCCGTGCTCGGTCAGGATCCCAGCATGGGCGCACTGCCGCAGTTGCTGGCCGCTACCGATCCACGAGTCCGCGGTGGACAGTACTGGGGCCCGAGCGGGCTCGGTGAGCTCAAAGGACACCCCACGCTGGTCGAGTCCAGCGCCAGATCTCATGATGAAGAAGCCCAGACGCGACTCTGGAAAGTCTCCGAGAACCTCACCGGCGTCACTTTCGCGCTCTGAACAACCGCCGACCTGCACCGTCAGCCGATCCCGCGGTCCGCGCACACGGCCGCGGGTCGCGCACGGACAGGTCGGCGTAGATCCAGACCGGCACTCCCCTACGACCGTCCGGCCTCCTCCCCTGCGGCCGACAGTTGCGGGGGCACTCTCCGGGACCGTCGCAGCGCCACACCGAGCACGATCGTGGCGAATACGAAGCACAGCATCACGTAGGGCAAGCTTCCGGTCGGGGTGCGGTCGGCGGTGACACCGTCCACCGCACCGAGGTAGTCCGGCAGCGACGAGATCCACAGGACGGCGAACACGAGCAGGTAGATGACAGGAAAGCCGGTGAGAAATCCACGCGCGCCGCGCTCACGGGCCTCGGACGTCACGGAGCGGGTGAGATACCAGTGGCGGATCATGATGGCGAGCCCGACTGCCCACAGCATGACGATCTCGATCGTGAGGACGACGGTTTGCGCGGTCACGTTCGGGGTGCCTTGCCCGAAGATCGCGGTGGGGATGCTGAACAACACCATCGCCGGTGGTGTGAGCACACCGGCGAGGGTCGTACGCCAGGCCAGCGACCAGCCGCCGCGTGGTGCCCGGCCGCGCCGCGTACGGTCGCCGATCAGCCGCATCACCAGGTAGGTGAGCACACCGAAGGACACCGATGCGAACAACCAGATGCTGTTCACCGGAACCGATTCCAGCATCGGCTGGTTCGCCGGATTCCCCAGGTCGTCGGCGGTGCCGCCGAAGAACGGTGCGTCGATGTTCCAGGCCCACCATTTCTGCTGTGGTCCCAGGTGATCGAATATCTCGTAGAACGCCTGGTAGACAAGCGCCACGCACACCGATCCGGCCAGCGGGCCCCGAGCAGTGAAGACACCGAGGGCGCGCACGATCTCGTAGGCGAGCTGGCTCAACGCCGGATAGATCGCGACGATGTAGAGCGGCAACCGGTCCCACATGAAGTCGACGGTGAAGACATTGTGGGCGAACATGAACCCGATCGGCTCCTGCAGGCCGAACCATTGCGGAAAGTACAGCGGAGGTTCGATAACAAGCAGGTAGATCACTGAACCTGCCCATAGGGCCAGGTTCGTCGGATCACCGTCGCGGCGTAGCCGCCGGATCGCGTGCACGAGCGCGAGCACGGCCCCGAGGACGATCGTCAGCTCGAGCACGGGCAGAGTCCAATTGTCGAGGGCGACCGGGTTGCGCACGGTCATCACCGCGTTGGCGTCGGCGCAGTCGAATCCGAGGTACTGGGCGATCAGGTATGCAGCGGTTTCCGCCGAACAAACAGAACTCATGGACAACCTCACGGGCGTTTCGGGCTCGGGCTCGGGTCGATCTCGATCGGCCGGCGTCGCCGTATCCGGGCAGCGCCGCACGGCCGCGAGCCGATTAAGGGCCTACCCTCCGGTCATACAGTTACCAAAGAATGGATGCTGCATGACCATAGGCCGGACACTCCGCCGGGTCAACCACGCCAACCGGTCGCCTAATGAGCAGAGTGTGACGGTATCAGCGCAGCCCTCAACCGGCACCAGAGCATACATATTGACATGCTCTGTATGATTACGTCCTGTTGCCGGGCAACATAGACACGAGTTCATGACATCGCACATTTCGGCGAGCCGGCCACACAGTCGCCGATCTCGGATATGTGGGATCGAATGGGCAACTCGCCCGCCGCGGACCACCTCCTACCGGTTCCCGGCAACCGCGGCCGACACGGATGACCCTGCACCGTGTTGCCGTCTCTGCATCGAGGAGAATTCATGGCTATCGTCCGTCCGATCCCGACCGCCGTCGGCGGCCACCGGCGCCTCGCGTTGGACAGCCCCATCGATCGGCACCCGATCGACGAGTTCGATGTCGCCACGACCGCCGAGGTCACTCGGGCGGTGGCGAAGGCCAGGTCGGCACAACCCGCCTGGGCCGCACGGAGTGTGGCGGAGCGCGCGAAGATCGTACGCACTGCCGTGCAGCTCCTGGTCGACCGACGTAAAGAGGTCATCGGAACTCTGCGCAGCGAGACCGGCAAGCCTCGTACCGAGGCGATGATGGTAGAGATAGTCCCTTCCTGCGATTTTCTCAATTACTGGAGTGCACACGCCGGCCAGGTCCTGCGTCCGCGCCGCCAGCGGTTACACGGGTCGTTGCGGCTGACCAAAAAGCTTTACATCCACCACCATCCGGTCGGCGTCGTTGCCGTGATCAGCCCGTGGAACGCACCCTTCGTGCTGTCGCTCAACCCCCTGGCACAAGCACTACTGGCAGGCAACGCCGTACTGCTCAAACCCTCGGAGGCGACGCCTCGCTCTGGCGAGTGGGTGGTGCGGATCCTGCGCGAGGCCGGAGTTCCCGACGATGTGGTCCAAGTCCTCCACGGTGACGGTGAAACCGGAGCAGCCCTCGTCGGCGCCGACATCGACAAGGTGTGTTTCACCGGTAGCGTCGGCACCGGACGAAAGATCGCGGCGTCCTGCGCACAACGACTACTGCCGTACACCCTGGAACTGGGCGGCAAGGACGCCATGATCGTATGCGCCGACGCCGATCTCGAGCAGGCAGCGGCGGGCGCTGTGTTCCTGTCGATGTTCAATACCGGTCAGGTCTGCATGAGCACAGAGCGAATCTACGTCGTGGACAGCGTGGCCGATGAGTTCATCAAACTCGTGAAGCAACGCGCCGGCGAGGTCACCTACGGTCCCGGGGACACCGATATGGGCCCTCTTTTCCAGGACCATCAACTCGAGGTGGTAACCCGCCATCTCGAAGACGCCGTGGCCAAAGGCGCCGAGATCGTTGTCGGCGGTTCCCCGGGGACCGGACAAGGCTTGTACTTTCAGCCCACTGTTGTCGTCGACGCCACTCATGACATGCAGATCATGACCGAGGAAACCTTCGGTCCCGTTGTCACGATCACGCGGGTTCACGACGAGAACGAAGCGATCCGGTCGGCCAACGACAGTTGCTATGGGCTCAGTGGATCGGTGTTCACTCGCGATGCACGCACAGCACGTCGCATCGCGACCCAGCTCACCACGGGATCTGTCCTCCACAACGACGCCGCGGTCATCTACGGCGTTCCCGAAGCCCCGTTAGGTGGACGCAAGGACTCGGGTGTCGGTCATATCCACGGCGTCGACGCCCTCCTCGGATACACCCACCCACAGCCGGTTCTCATCGACCGGTACCGAAGTGGACAGGCCACTGTCCGATACCCATACACCAAGACCACCGCCCGCAACCTCGAAAACCTGGTCAGATACGGATTCGGCACCAAGCTCGGCCGGTGGCTCACCTCCTGACCTGGATATCAACCACCGCCCGGGCCAGGGTCACCACAGTGACCCTGGCCCTCCTCGAGATAGGCGACGATACCGCCGATGAGTCCGGTCAACGCGTCGTCCAGATCGCCGTAACTGCCCAAACTCCGTTCGGAGGTGATACCGCGCATCGCAGCCGGGATCAGAGCCGCCACTTGTCGAATCTTCACCGGATCGACTCGCAGATCCGCGAAGGTACGTTCACATGCCTTGTCCCAGCGCGGTTTCCACGACGCCAGTTCCGCGGCAGTACCCGGATAGTCGCGTTCGAGCTCGGTATGCTCGCGTGGTAGCGCCGCCCGCAGAGTCTCGATCGCCAGGGATTCGGGCCGGCGCAGTCCCGCCGCCATGGTGACGATGAGGGCGGTCACTCGTTCGCGCAGGCTACCGTCGGCTTTCACACCGGCGGGCAGATCGCCCCTCTTGTCGGCGGTATGACGCAGCACAGCCGCCCACAGTCCGTCGATATCACCGAACTGGTACTTGATCACACCCCAGGTCGCGCCGATGTCGCGCGCGATGCGGTTGCCCGAAACAGCGGCAGGATCGCCCGTGGCCAGAGAGGTGATCGCCGCGTCGAGCATCGCTTCCCGTGATTGCATACCGCGCCGGTTCGCGCGTCGTCCGTTTGCCGTCACCTCGGTCACGAGAATGATCGTACCGACATCGCCGCAATTTTCACACAACCCTCTTGCATTCTTTCATAGAGGGTTCTATCTTCGATGGTGCCGCGGGTTCCGGTCGCATGGCCGTTGTGACCACCCGCCGTCGCACTGATGTGAGAGCCCTCGAAAGCCTGGAGGATCTGGATGGCACAACCGCCCCTGTCGATGGAGCCGACAGGCTGGTTCCAAGTGGCCTGGTGCGCCGAGATCACGGTCGGCGCCGTCCACAAAATGAAGTACTTCGGACGTGAGATGGTGGCGTGGCGATCGGCCTCCGGGCAGGTCGCGGTCTTCGACGCCTACTGTGAACATCTGGGCGCACATCTCGGCTACGGCGGCCATGTCGAAGGCGAGAACCTGGTGTGCCCATTCCACGGCTGGGAATGGAACCGCGAGGGCCGCAACGTCTGCATCCCCTACGAGAAACATCCGAACAAAGGCCGCCGCATCCGCACCTATCCCGTCGTCGAACGCAACGAGGCAGTGTGGATCTGGTACGACAGCGCCGGTCGCCCACCCTCTTTCGATGTCCCGGATATGTTCGCGGCCTTCGACGACGGCAGATCCGCCGCCGACTACTACCCGCCGGTGCCCGCGGCCACGCTCTACCGGCCGGGACTCGAGATGCATCCGCAGTACGTCATGGAGAACGGCGTCGACTTCGCCCATTTCAAGTTCGTGCACAAGACACCTTTCACCCCCGAGTTCACCCGCCACGACTTCTCCGGGCCCGTGTCGTATGTCGACTTCACCATCGCCTTCGACGCGGATATCACCGAGGACCAGGTCAACAGCGGCGTGGAATCGATCAACGCCGGGCTGGGCTGTTCGATCACCAAGAGCTGGGGCATGGTCGACAACCGGACCATGCCCGCGGTCACTCCGGTCGACGACAAGACCTCCGACGTCCGATTCACCGTCTGGATCGGCCGCAAACCCGGCGACGACGGCCCGGAAATCAGCAAGTACGGAAAAACGATGGCCGATTTCGTGATCGAGCAGTTCGACGCCGACGTCGAGATCTGGTCCCATCAGCGCTATTCCGACCCACCGGCATTGTCGCGCAAGGAGTTCCAGGGATTCACCGCACTGCGCAAGTGGGCCGAACAGTTCTATCCCGACGGCGGACCCGCGGGCCCCGATCCACAACGACCGCACAGCGGCGCCGTACGACCCGTGACCGCACCGGCCGAGCTCTGAGCACGCCGGCCAGCCTCGGGCAACCCACTTCCGAACCGATAGAAAGGCCACCGATGAGCACTCCCGACAAGATCCGGGTATTCCAGGTCGCAACCGGCAACCTCGGCACCGAGATGATCGGCCGCATCCAGAACCAGCCGGACCTCGAACTGGTCGGCCTGCACTGCTACTCACCCGATAAGATCGGGCGGGACGCGGGCGAGATCGTGGGAATCGACCCGATCGGCGTCACCGCCACCGGTTCGATCGACGAGATCATCGCCGCCAAGCCCGACGTCCTGACCTTCCACGGCGTGTTCCCCGATGAGGACCTATACGAGAAGGTTCTCGAAGCCGGGATCGACGTGGTTACCACCGCCGACTGGATCACCGGCTTCCACCGCGACACCAACCACCCGCACCCGTCGGGCCGCAAGGTCAGCGAGGTCATCGCGGCCGCCTGCGAGCGTGGGCAATCCACGTTCTACGGCACTGGAATGAATCCCGGACTGTGTCAGATCCTCGGCATCGTGCACACCGCCGACGTCGCCGAGATCGAGAACGTCACCGTCACCGAATCGGTCGACGTCTCATGCCACCATTCCGTTGACACCTGGACAGCCGTCGGCTACGGCCGGCCCATAGACGATCCGACGATTCCCGACTCGCTGTACAAATACACCGCGGTCTTCGCCGACGCCGTCTATCTGATGGCCGACGCCTTCGGCCTCGAACTCGACGAAGTCGCTTTCGACTACGAACTCGGTGCCTGCACCAAGGATGTCGACCTGGGCTGGTACTTCATGCCCAAGGGCTCACTCGGCGCCAACTACATCAAATACCAGGGCATGGTCGACGGCGTAGCGCGGGTGGAGACACACCTCGAATGGCAGATGACCCCGCACACCGATCCGTCGTGGGACATCAAGGGCTGCTACATCACCCAGGTCACCGGCGATCCGAACATCTACAGCAAACATATGATCTTCCCCCGCAAGGGATTCGACCTGTCCAAACCGGAGAACTTCGCCTCGATCGGAATGACCGTCACCGGCCTGCCCGCCCTCAACTCCATCAAGTCCGTCGTCGCCGCGCGCCCGGGCATCATCACCAGCGCCGATCTCCCCCTTCGCGGCTTCGCCGGGAGGTTCAAGATCTGAAAGGTTGCCGGTGCTCCACCTCGCGCTTCCACGCACGCTGGAGCACCCCGATTTCCGACGACGCCCCGGCCCCGCACTCCTGCTGATCGCGGGGCCGGGGTCACCCGGTGCGGCCGCGCGACCACCCGCGGCCGCACCGGACCCACACAGCACGGCAGGTCGCCGTAGCCACCGGAACCGGCAGGCGACACCCAGGCTGTCCAGAACCGGCCTGCTCAGACGTAGGAAGACCTGCCATGCCCCAACTGTCGACCGACAACCCGCTGCGAATCGTTCAGTGGACCACCGGCAATGTCGCACGCGCCGCGGTACCCGCCATCCTGGGACGCCCCGACCTGCAATTGGTCGGCTGCTACGCCTGGAGCCGCGACAAGGTCGGACGCGACGCGGCACTGCTGTGTGGTCTGACACAGCCGTGCGGGGTCGCGGCCACCGATGACATCGACACCCTGCTGGCGCTGAAACCGGATTGCGTCGTCTACACACCGTTGCGACCGGATATCGAATTGCTCGAGCGTCTGCTGCGCGCAGGCGTCAACGTCGTCACCACCGCCGAATTCCTCACCGGGCACTGCAAACCCGGCTATATCGAACGGCTCGGCGCCGCGGCTGCCGAAGGCGGCGCGAGCATCCTCGGCACCGGGATGAATCCAGGATTCACACAACTGCTCGCGGTCGTGGCGACAGGAGCCTGTTCCCGGATTCGGCATATACGATCGGTCGAGTCCGTCGATATCAGTCATTTCGCCGCCGATTCCAATATGGACGGCCTCGGCTGGGGGCGACCGGTCGACGATCCCGGACACGCCGAAGATATCCGCGCGGCAGTCGCCGTGTTCGAGGATGGTGTTCACGTGGTGGCCGATTGCCTGGGCATCCCACTCGACTCGGTCGACTGCCGGGTCGAGTTCGCCGCCGCGACGAAGGACCTTCCCTGCCCGGGCGCCATATCGCGCGCGGGGGTGTCGCCGGAATCGACCTCCGTTTCATCGGCATCGCGAACGAACGCGAAATCATCGAACCGCACCAGCGATGGGTGATGGACTCCGAACTCGACCCACCCATGCCTGTCGGCCACGGCTATCGGATCGAGGTCGACGGCACGCCGAATATTACGCTCGACCTCGGCATCCTGCCCGACCAACCGCTCGAGACCCTGACCGTCGACGATATGCACGGCATCGGCATGGCCATCACCGCCATGCCCGCGGTCAACGCCGTTCGCCACGTCGTCGCAGCCGCACCCGGCCTCCTCACCTACGCCGACATCCCCATCGCCGCGGCGGCCCTCGAGCAGTGACGCCGGTCCACGGCAGCCGTGTGCGGCCACGCATGACCTGGGGCCGTTCGGTGCCGGGGGCAGCGGCACATCGCCCACACCCTTGCGGGGCCCCACGCCGGATGCACCAACACGTGCCGACGGACCGCCTCGCGGGCCTTCTCGCGTGCCGGCCGAGGCCACGGCCCGACCACCGGGACCCGCTCGAGCACGTGCCTGCTTGCGGCGCCAGGTCCGTTCGGGCACGGCCTCACGAAGCCCCACCCGGCCTGAGCAGGAGCCAATCAATCCATTGGTGCATGGACTGCGCCGGTACGCCTAACACCTTTTCGGGACGTTGAGCACGCGATCCTGCTGGATACAGTGCTCTGCGAGAGGAACTGATCCTCAGGACTGCCTCAGCTGGACCCGACTTGAACCCCCACGCCGCTTACCTGCGCATACGACTCGAGCAGTTGATACGTACACCGAATAACAGCAGGTAGAAAGAATGAGATTTGTGTCCGGAGGGGGACTTGAACCCCCACGCCCGATAAAGGGCACTAGCACCTCAAGCTAGCGCGTCTGCCATTCCGCCACCCGGACCGGTGTGCTCCGCAAGAGTATCGGATCGTGCCACGGGGGCAAAATCGCGGGGTCCACCTGCGGATATCGAACATACCGAGGGTGGCTGTCGAGCGTTCGGACCTCGACCGGTCGACCGGTCGGTAGATTGTGATGCGCAAGGTGACCGATGTGGTGAGGAGTGCCCGGTGGGACGCGATGTGGCGGTGGTTATCGGGGTCGGCGGTATGGGGCGGGCCATCGCGCGCCGTATCGGGGGTGGGCGGCGGCTGCTGCTCGCCGATTACGACAAGGGCAATCTGGACTCGGTGGTCGAGGTGCTGACGGGGGAAGGGCACGACGTGACCGGGCGGCAGGTCGATGTGTCGGATGCCGGATCGGTGGGGGCGCTGGCCGAGGCGGCGGCGGGGCTGGGGCGGGTGACGCAGGTCGCGCATACCGCGGGGGTGTCGCCGACGCAGGCGCCGACGGATGCGGTGCTGGAGGTCGATCTGCTGGGGACGGCGCTGGTGCTGGACGCGTTCGGGGAGGTCGTGGCCGAGGGCGGTGCGGGGGTGGTGATCGCGAGTATGGCGGCGCATCTGGCGCCGTTGCCGGATGATCAGGTGGCGGCGCTGGCGGCGACGCCGGCCGGGGAGTTGCTGTCGCTGCCGTTTCTCGATCGCGATGCGCATCCGGGGCTCGCTTATGCGCTGGCCAAGCGCGGGAATATCGCGCGGGTGCAGGCGGCGGCGGGTGCCTGGGGGCGGCGTGGGGCGCGGGTCAATTCGATCAGTCCGGGGGTCATCTCGACGCCGATGGGGCGTGCGGAGCTGGCGGGTGAATCGGGCGCGGGGATGCGTGCGATGGTGGAGATGTCGGGGACCGGGCGACTCGGGACTCCGGACGATATCGCGGATGCGGCGGCCTTCCTGCTCGGACCGTCGTCGAGTTTCATCACGGGTGTGGATCTGCTGGTCGACGGTGGGGTGGTCGCCGGGGTGCGTGCCGCGGCCTCGGCCTGATCCGGCCGGTAACCTCCGGTGAACTGATGCCGCGGCGCGGACGACGGGGTCCGCGGCCGATGGCAGCGCGGCGTCCGCACGCCGGTTTTCGTAGACAAGGAAGTGAACTGTGCCCGATACCGCAGCGCCTCGAATCCATCTCGGCCCGTCCCACGACGCGACCCTCGCGCGGGGCATCGAACGCGCGGGCGGGGTGCTGGTACCGCTCGATCGGGCGGAGGCGGTGGTGTGGGCCGCCGGGCCGGATACGTTTCCGGAGCGGCTGCCGGACGCGGTCCGGTGGGTGCAGTTGCCCAGCGCCGGGATCGAACGGTGGTTCGCGACGGGGATCGTGGACGAACGACGGGTGTGGACGTCGGCGGCGGGCGCCTATGCGCGGAATGTGGCCGAACACGCGGTGATGCTGCTGCTGGCCGGGGTGCGGGCGCTGCCGGGGCAGGCGCGGGCGACCTCCTGGCGAAAGGCGGAGTTCGATCCGGAGGTCGGGACGCTGCACGGCGCCACGGTGGCCATCATCGGCTGCGGCGGTATCGGGCGGGCGATGATCCCGTTACTCACCGCGTTCGGCGCCGAGGTGCTGGCGGTAACCAGGTCCGGCACGCCGGTTCCGGGTGCGGCGGAAACCGTGGGCGCGGAGCGGACCGCCGAACTCTGGTCACGCGCCGATCATTTCGTGGTGGCCGCGCCGGCCACGGCGGAAACCGCGCGGCTGGTGGACTCCGGCGCGCTGGCGGCCATGAAACCGACTGCGTGGGTGGTGAATATCGCGCGGGGGTCGCTGATCGACACCGACGCTCTGGTGGCCGCGCTGCGGGCCGGTTCGATCGGCGGGGCGGCGCTGGATGTGACCGATCCGGAACCGCTGCCCGACGGCCATCCGCTGTGGACGCTGCCCAACGCGCTCGTGACACCGCACCTGGCCAACCCGGGCACGGGGCTCGCCGGGTTCCTGGCCGACCATGTGGCGGAGAACGTGGCCCGTTTCGCCGCGGGGCGGCCGCTGCTGGCCCTGGTCGAGACCGGCCGGGGTTACTGAACCGAACCGGCTTCGGCCCCGGCGCCGACGGGCTGGCGCGTGCAGACCTCGAGGATCTCCTCGACGGGCCGCCGCGGTGTCTCGGCCAGCGGGGCGGCACTGGGCGGGCTCCAGCCGATCCGGACCATGGCCTGCGGGTAGGCGCAGTCGTGGAGCAGCCCGGTGCGGATCTCGCGCCGCGAATCGGGCAGGCCCAGCGGTTCGGTCTGCAGGCTGGTGGCCAGGCCGAGACCGGTGGCGGTGAGCAGCAGCGTGCTGACCGCTTCGCCGGCGCGCAGCTGGGCGAGCCTGTCGTCGTGGGCGGTCCCGATCACCAGCCATTGGGCGGCGTCGGGGCGGTCGCTCGGGTCGCGCAGGGCCGGTTCGGCGAAGGAGCGCACCGGTATCTCACCCGCCCGGAAGGGGGCGGGCGCGTTCCGGGACGGGACGCCGTCGGACACCCGGTCGGGGCCGCTCCAGCGGGCGATCTCGTCCTGGTAGGCCCGGTCGGTGGCGTGCTGGGCGGCGGATCTGCGCATCGGCGTCGCCAGCCGGGGCAGGAATTGGTCGGGCACCTGACGGACCGCGGCGCCGCAGGCCGATACCCGGGACGCGATGGAGCGGATATGCCCGACCGGGATCGGGCGCGGAATGTAGTGCCGGCGATCGGTGCGCCGCAGCAGGATGGCCGCGGCCATCTCGATCTCGTCGTCGGTGGGCGGCCGCCGGGTGGTGGAGACGGTGGCCAGATGCGTCGGGTCGGCGGGGTCGGGCAGGTAGTCGACGGTGCTCGCCCAGCCCGTGGCGGCCAGCGCCACACGCAGGTGGTGCAGGGTGGCCCCGCAGCTCACGGTCAGCGACCGGCGGTAGGGGTCGGTGGCGGGGAGGTGACGCGCGGTATCGGCGAACAGCTCGATCCCGGACGGCGTGGTTCGCCACCGCCAGGGCTGGGTGTTGTGGACCGAGGGGGCGCGGACCGCAAGCCCCAGAGCGGCATCGGTGGCCTCACGATCGGGGACCACGCAGCTCATGACATGAATCCTTCCGGTGACGTCTGAAAGCGGCGCGCACGCCACTACTGGCAGGCCTCCGTAACGGAGTGGTATCGGCGCCGCCTCCGCACAACCCACCCGGGCGGCGACCGACATGGTGATGACCAGGGTAGACAGCCTGACGCCGGTTCGACAGGTATCGGGACGAATCCGTCCGGGCGCACCCGGACGGAGGCGGGCGAGCGAATGCCGAAACATCAACGGTTCCGGCCGATTCCGCCGCCCGCGCAGGGCTGAATCCGGGGGCGGGCGATTCATGTGAAATCGGCCATGGCCGAGCACGACAGGGCCTCGTGGGCGGCCGGATCACCGTTATCCGCGCGCGACACGGCCGGACGCGGACCGTTTCCCGCGCCGAATGCGGGGTAGATCGCCAGTACTCTGGGTCACTGCCCTGGTGACCTGCTGCAACAGATGCGTTACACCGAGGAAAGGGATGCACACATGCTGATACGTCGGCTTGCCCGCCCCCTGCTGGCGAGTACGTTCGTCGCGAACGGAGTCGAAACCCTGATGCATCCGCAGTCACGGGTCGAGGAGGCATCGAACCTGGTGCAGAAGGGGCAGGAGACGCTGCCGTCGAATATCGCGGGATCCCTGCCCTCCGACCCCGACACTCTGGTCAAGGTCACCGCCGCCGTCCAGATCGCGGGTGGCACGCTGCTGGCGCTCGGCAAGGCGCCGCGCCCGGCCGCGCTGGCACTCGCGGCGACGGTGGTACCCGCGACGGTGACCGAGCAGAACTTCTGGGCCGAGACCGACCCCGCCCGCAAGGCGGCGAAGCGGACGGCCTTCCTGAAGGATATGGGCCTGCTGGGCGGGCTTCTGATCGCGGCGGCCGATACCGCCGGGAAACCGTCGCTGGGCTGGCGCGGGCGCCGGGCGGCCAAACGTGCCCGGTCGAGTGTGAGCGGGGCGCTGCCGCTCGGGGGCTCCGATCGCAGTGCCACCGGTGAGGCGGTGCGCGACCAGTTGCACGCCGCCGCCGAACGCGGTCAGGATCTCGCGGGCACGGCCGCCGACAAGGGCGCCGAACTCGCCGAGACCGTGCGCCGGCGCGGCCCCGGCTGGGCCGAGGCGGCCAAGCACCGGGGTTCGGAATGGGCCGATATCGCGAAACATCGCGGGACCGAACTCGCCGAAACCGCGCAGGCCCGGGGGCCGGAATGGGCCGAAACCGCCAAACACCGCGCCGCGGAGCTCGCCGACTACACCAAACACCGCGGTAGCGAACTGGCCGACTACACCAGGCACCGGGGCAGCGAACTGGCCGAGACCGCGCAGGCCCGGGGCCCGGAGTGGAGCGAGGCCGCCAAACACCGCGCCGCCGAGCTGGCCGATTACACCAGGCACCGGGGCGGTGAGATCGCCGATTACACCAAACAGCGTGGTGGCGAGCTGGGAGCGGCGGCCAAGGACCAGCGCGCCCAGCTGGCGAAGGCCTATCGGGACAAGGCTCGCTGAACTCGATCGAGACCGCGACCGCGGGCCCGGGGACATCCCGGGCCCGCGGTCGTTGCGGCGAATGCGCGGCCGATACGCGTGTGCCCGCGGCCGCTAATCGCGCCAGACGGGTGGGCGCTTCGCCAGGAACGCCGCCATTCCCTCACGGGCGCCGGGCAGTTGAGCGGCGGCGGCCATGACTTCCAGGGCGAGAGCATAGGCATCGGCCTCGGGGCGGTCGAGTTGGCGGTAGAGAGTGCGTTTGCCGAGTGCCTTGCTGGCCCGGCTGCCCCGGGTCGCGCGGGCGAGTAACTCGCCCACGGCTGTGTCCAGCTCGGCGTCCGGCACCGCGCGGTTGATCAGGCCCCACTGTTCGGCGGTGCGGGCATCGATCGGGTCGCCGGTGAGGGCCAGTTCCATCAGCCGTTTACGGCCGACCGCGCGTGCCACCGGAACCGCGGGGGTGTGACAGAACCAGCCGCCCTTGCCGCCGGGAAGCGCGAAACCGGCCGATTCGGCGGCGACGGCCAGATCGCAGGAGGCCACCAACTGGCAGCCGGCGGCCGTGGCCAGACCGTGCACCCGGGCGATCACCACCTGCGGCACCGACTCGATGGTCGACATGAGTTCGGTGCACAGATCCAGCAGTTCCCGGACGCCGAGCAGGTCGCGCGCGGCGACGTCGGCGAAATCGTGTCCCGCGGAGAACACCGGGCCGTGCGCCCCGAGAACTATCCCGGTCGCGTCGGTCTCGCCGGCGGCCCGGAACGCGGCCAGCAGTTCGGCCAGATGCTCGCCGGACAGGGCATTGCGCCGCTCCGGCCGGTTCATGGTGATGCGCAGCGTGTCGTCGTCCCGCGCGACCAGCAGTTGCCGATACTCCGAGGCGGTCATATCTCCACCGTAGAACTCTTGGGGCGGCGACACCGCGTTTCCGAGGCGGCTCTCCGCCCGTGGCGCGTTCAGTGCGGCACAGGCCGCGGGATCGCTACATTCCCGGGACTTCGATAATGGGCGCCGGATAGTCCACGCTCTGCAGCCGCCACGGACGGTGCACCGCGCGACCCTCGATTCCGGCGAGTTCGGGCACCCAGCGCCGCACGTAGGCACCGTCGGGGTCGTAGCGTTCGGCCTGGCGCAGCGGGTTCAGCACCCGGTTCGGGCGGGTGTCGTTACCGGTGCCCGCGACCCACTGCCAGTTGAGCTGGTTGTTCGCCATATCCGCGTCGACCAGCCAGTACAGGAAATGCCGCGCCCCGACCCGCCAGTCCACGCGGAGGGATTTCGCGAGGAAACTCGCGGTGATCAGACGGGCGCGATTGTGCATCCAGCCCTGGTCGCGCAGCTGCCGCATGCCGGCGTCCACGATGGGGAATCCGGTGCGGCCCTCGGTCCAGGCCCGCACCGCCTGGGTGTCGGTGCGCCACCGGATATCGCGGTCGCGATAGTCGTGCCAGGTGGCGGCGGGGCGGGCCGCCAACACCTGATGGTGGAAATCGCGCCAGGCCAGCTGCCGGACGAACGCGGCGCCGCCCTCGGTGCCGTCGTCCACCCGGCGGACCAGTTCGCCGGGTGAGAGGCACCCGAAATGCAGGTAGGGCGACAGGTGCGAGGTGGCGTCGGCGGCCAGATCGTCGTTGGTGCGGGAGTATTCGGCGACACCGCCGGACAGCCAGTCGCGCACCATTTTCCGGGCGGTGGTCTCACCGCCGACCGTGAGGCCGGGGGACGGCGGTTCGGTGGTGAGGTCGTCCGGCGTGGGGAGCGAACCGGCCGCGATGCGGGGCAACCGCAGTTCGCGAGGTGCGCGCAGCGCCGGTCGCCGGTCGGCCTCGAGCCAGCGCCGATGATAGGGGGTGAACACCGCGAAATGGTCGCGATCGGAGGGCAGGATATCGCCGGGTGCCACCACGGTGAGCGAGGCCGGGTGGACCCGCAGTTCGCGACCGTCGGCGGCCAGGCGTTCGCGTAACCGCCGCTCCCGGGCGCGACTGTAGGCGCTCACATCGGCGGCGATATGCACCACCGCGGCACCGGTTTCGGCCGCGACGCGGGCCACCTCCTCCACCACCTCGCCGCGCCGCACCACCAGCCGGCCGCCGATCTCACGCAGTTCGCCGTCGAGTTCGCGCAGGGCGGCGCTCAGGAAATGCGCGCGGTTGGGCGGGCACCCGGCCAGTATCGCGTCGTCGAGGACGAACAGCGGCACCACGGTGTCGCTTTCGCGGTGCGCGGCGGTGAGCGCCGGATTGTCGTGTACCCGTAGATCACGGGTGAACAGGGCGAGCGCGCCCCCGCTCACGCGAACCAGACGAAACAGAAGGTATGACCGACCGGATCGGTGTAGACCCGGAAACCTTCGGCGGCCTGCACGAAGGTCGCACCCAGGCCGAGTACCGCGCGTTCGGCGACCTCGATATCGCTGACGAGGATGTCGAGGTGGAGTTGCTGGGAGGCCGCCGGGTCGGGGAAGTGTGGGGGGCGGTATTCCGGTGCGTACTGGAAGGCGATCCGCCGGCCCTGTGGGTCGGTCATCGCCACCCAGGTGTCGTCGCTCTCCTCGCGCAGCAGTTCTCCGCCGAGCAGGCCGAGATAGAAATCGGCCAGCTTCCACGGTTGCGGGCAGTCCAGCACCACGGTCCGCAATCCTTCGACACCTTCGGCAGCCATCGTCGATCCTCCTTCGCCACAACCGGTCACGGTGATCGCGTACCCGGGCCGGAATCAGGAAAACCCGGCGGGCGCGTCACTGCGCTCCCCCACTGTCCCGGGCCTCCCGACAATAGGTCAGCGGATGGACCGGAGGCGGCGACCGGCGGTCAGCGTGTCGGCACCTGCTCGTAGACCTCGCCGACCGCGCCGGACAGGAGCCGGTCGGTCATCTCCTGCTTCAGCACCCGCAGGCGCGCGTTGTCCGCGTCGGTGCGGGCGGTCCGGGCTCCCAGCGCGATGAACTCCTCGGTGACGAACCCGGCGTCCCGCAGACGCAGGGTCACCGTGGTGTCGCGGTGGGTGAATTCCCAGACGTAACGGGCGAGGGTGGCGCCGCGGGCGGGTTCGGCGAGCGCGGGTTCGACGGTGAAACGACCACCGGTCACCGCCCGCAACACCATCTCCACCGCGTCCCGTCCCCCGGGACCGGGAAAAGCCGTGCGCACGGTGACCTCCCGGCGTTCGACGGCACCGAGCGCGGTCACCGCGTGGCGCATGGCGCAGTAGGCGTGGGCGACACCGCCGGGGAATTCGGTGCCGTGGTACTTCATCAGATCGTCGAACGAGAACTCCATCGGCGTACCCGATTCGTGGACTGTCAGCATGGGTTCCTAACCTCCGGAGATGGCCCAGTAGAGGGCCGAATAGAGCAGTTGGGTGGCGCCGGGCATGAATCCGGAGCCGTGGTGGTAGACCGGATCCATCGTGGTGACCAGCAGCCGGCCCGCGGTGGTGGTCTCGTCTAGATAGAGGATCGAACCGTCGCGGTCGCCGGTTTCGGTGTGCAGATCGACCAGGCTCACCGCGCCCTCGGGCGGTTCCAGCACCCCGTGGTAGTGCCAGATCACGGCTCGCCGGGAGAAATGGCGCCAGGCCGGGTGTCCGGGCGCACACGGCCGGAGCCGGTGGTCCTCGCCGGTGCGCCACCACCAGAACACGGTGGGACGGCTCTGTTCCCGGATACCGGGGAACCACCGGTCCGCGGAATTCTCCCCGAAGAGGAGCACGGTCGCGCCTCGACGCAGGCGGTCCAGGAGTGGATCGGCCCACCGGATCAGCAGATCGGGCCGGAGGCGGTCGGAGACCACGACGATATCCGCGGCGCCGAGGTCGCCGGGATCAGCGGTGCGGATATGGAGCGGGCGCAGGCGGTAGGGCGCGAGCGCCGGATCCGCGAGGGTGGCCAGCTGCGCGTGGCTGCCGCCGTGGAGGAAGACGATATCGTGTGCGGTGTCGGTCATCGGCCCTCCAACCAGCGCACGATCTGCGGGCCCAGCCGGGCGGTGCCCCGGTCGGCGCCGGCGAACTGCAGCAGATCGTTGCCGCCGTGGACCAGCACCCGGCCGGCGCCCAGCGGATAGTCGTAGTCGATCGGGGCCGCGGTGGGTCCGAGGGTGTGCACGATCCGCGCGCCGGCGGGCAGATCCAGGTAGTACCCGCGGCCGTAGAACCCGGCGACCCCGATCCGTTCCAGCTCCTCGAACGGCAGCGGGCCCGGTGTGCCGGTGTTGTAGAGGAACGCCAGCGGATCGGTGCCCGCCCAGACCGGATGCTCGCTCACGCGGGTGAGCACCAGATCCCGCGGCGTCCGGAACTCGAGTTTGCGCCACCGCGTCAATCCCTCGAGGAAAACACGCTGGACGTGGCCGTTGATCAGGACCCGCCCGCCGCCGGTGACGAAAGCCTCCAGCAGCGGCCGCTGTTCGACGAGGTATTCCTGATCCACATCGCCGGTGAAGTAGATGCCGGTGACCTCCGCGGCGCAGGCCCGGGGCAGGTCGTAGAGGTCGATCTCGCGGAAACCGCCGGCCGGGTTCCCGTCGCGGGGTGCCATCACCGCTTTCAGCACGGTCACGCGATACCCCGTCCGAAGTCGGGAACAGTGAGACGTCGTGTCGCGCTGGGTGTTTCCACATCCGCGGTGACGATGGGTACGCCGTACATCTGCGAGAGCAGGTCGTCGGTGAGCAGGTCGCGGGTGGGGCCGACGCGCTGATCGTCCGCGTCGACCATCAGCATCGACCGTTCCGCCACGTGCAGGGCGTGGTCGGGGTGGTGGGTGGTCATCACCACCGCCATACCCTCATCGGCCAGGTCGCGCAGCACGATCAGCACCTGTGCCTGATTGCGCAGGTCCAGCGCCGACGCGGGTTCGTCGAGGACGATGGTGTCGCAGTCGGAGACCAGGGCCCGGGCGATGAGCACCAGCTGGCGTTCCCCACCGCTCAGCCCGGTGTACTCACGCTCGGCGAGGTGGACGGCGCCCACTCGCCGCAGCGACTCCCGGGCCGCGGCGCGGTCGGCCGCCGACGGAGTGCTGTACATCTTCACCGTCCGCGCCCGGCCCATCAGCACGATATCGAGGACCGAGAACGAGAACACCACCGAATGGCTCTGCGGGACATAACCCACCCGGCCGCGGATCTCGACCGAACCCGAGACCGGGCGGTGGATCCCGGCGAGGCATTTGAGCATGGTGGTCTTGCCGCGCGCGTTGGGTCCGAGGACGGCGAGCACCTCCCCCGCCGCGGCCCGCACCGAGACATCGCGGAAAATCCAGGGCCCCTTGGCCGAATAGCGGAACGACAGCGACCTGGCCTCAAGCATCGGAACCCCACAGACGTGAGCGGTTGCGGATCAGCAGCAGCACGAAGAACGGGGCGCCGATGATGGCGGTGAGGATCCCGATCGGGATCTCGGCGGTGCTCAGGCTCCGGGAGAGCGTGTCGATCACGGTGAGATACGCGGCGCCGAGCAGCGCGCTGACCGGCAACACCATCCGGTTGTCGGTACCGACCATCATGCGCACCAGATGTGGGACGACCAGCCCCACCCAGCCGACCACACCGGCGACCGATACCGACCCGGCCGTGATCAGCGCGACGCACACCAGCAGCAGGTTCCGCAGCCGCCGGGGGTTCACCCCGAGCGCGGTCGCGTCCTCGTCGCCCATCGCCAGGATATTGAGGCGCCAGCGCAGAGCGAGGACCACGGCACCGGCGAGCACGATGGGGACGGCGGCGGTGAGCACTTTGGTGTAGCTCGCCGTCGCGAGTGATCCCATGAGCCAGAAGACGATCGACGGCAGTTCGCTGTAGGGGTCGGCGATATAGGTGATGAACGAGACCATGGCCTGGAACATCGCGCCGACCACGGTGCCGCCGAGGATGATCATCAGCAGCGGCGCCCCGGGCACCGCCCGCGCGATGGATACCACCAGGATCAGTGCGAGGATCCCGCCCGCGAACGCGCCGCCCACCAATGCCACGCCGCCGAACCCGGCCAGCAGGATCAGCACCCCGCCGAACGATGCCCCCGAGGAGACGCCCAGCACCTGGGCGCTGGCCAGCGGGTTGCGGAACACCGCCTGCATCACGGCGCCGCCGACCGCAAGGCCGGCACCGAGCAGGATCGAGAGCAGGACCCGCGGCAGCCGCACATCGAGAACGACCGTGCTTTCCTGCGGATACCAGGTCTGCGCCAGCGGGAGGAACTGCCCGAGCAGGATGCGCACGATCTCGTTGGGCGGCACGGTGTAGCGGCCGATCGCGAGGGCGCCGATCGCGACGACTACGAGGAGCGCGGCGAACCCGAGCAGGATCAGGATTGTGCGGCCGGGTCCCCGGCGGCGCGGCGCGGAATCCTCCGGCGCCGCGACCGCCGGACCGTCAACGGAGGAACTGGTCATAATCCGCGGCATCCCGGTTCATATCGAGACGCAGCACCTGGTCGATCTCCGCCTCGGAGATGTCGTAGGCGAACAGGTCGTCGAAGGCGGCGCGGATATCGTCGCGTAGTGCACCGTCGCGCGCCGCGGGGTAGAGGATCTTGTGCATCCACTGCCACATCAGCGGCGATTCGGCACTGGGCACCTGCCACCGGTAACCGCCCAGCGGAGTCTTGTAGACCCGCTTGTTCTGGACCGCGCTCACACCGGCCAGCCGCGGGTCGGCGTAGATATCGGCGGGGGTGCTCTCGTCGAACCCGCTGAGCATGATGACCTCGGGGTTCCAGGACAGGATCTGCTCGGGGCTCACCTGACCGGAGTCGGAGGTGAATCCCTTGCTGACCAGATCGGCGCCGACGAGGTCGAACTGGAATCCGTCGTAGCCCTTCGCACTGGTGGTGCTGTAGGTATCGCCGGTGCGCGACAGGATCATCGCGCGCGGGCGCGGCCCGGTCTGTGCCGCAACCTCCGCGCGCATGGCCGCCTGTTCGCCGCGCTGCCAGTCGACGAGGTGCTGTCCGCGCTCGGGTTTACCGGCGATCTGCGCGAACAGGGTGATCCAGGTTTCGAGGTCTTCCTGGGTGCCGTATTCGAGTCCGGCGACGGGGAATCCCGCGGATTCGATCGGCGCGGTCACGTCGGTGCCGCGATCGCCCCACTGGACGACCACATCCGGGTCGAGCTGGAGCAGCGTCTCGACGTTCGGCATGAAGTCGTTGCCCGCGACGACCGCGGAGTTCGCGGATTCCGGGAACATGGTCGCGAACATGCCGCCCTGGTTGGCCACCAGCGTCGAGCGGTTGATGCCGACGATGCGGTCGTAGCTGCGGTCGACGGCCGCGAAGATGGACGGCGCCGGCATCACGGCGAAGGCCACCTTCTCGGCGGGGCCGTCCAGGGTCACGGTCTGCCCGCGCTGATCGACGAACGAGACCGCCGCACCGGTATCGGTGGTCTCCGATTGCGCTTCCCGGGTGGAACATCCGGCGGTCAGGGTCAGGGCGCCGATGAGGCCCGCGACCATCCATCGCCGGGACGGACCTGTCCGTGTGCTCCGTCGTACCCGCTGCGCGTTCACTCTCATGCGCCGTACCGTCCTGCCTGTGAATCCGTATACAACGGACACAGGTTAGCCTTACCTATTTCCCATGTGTCAACGGGGGTTGTTTCACATCAGGGCGGCATACCACGCGGTCAGCGGCGGTCCAGCGAGCCGGGAGACGATTCCCTGGGCAGGTCAACGGATTTCGTCTCGGCAGCGGTTTCGGGGACTTTCCGGGCGATCCGGGCCCGCAGCGCCGCCGGCCCGCCGCGGGTGATCGCCACACCGGTCAGGCAGAGCGCACCGCCGGCCAGCGCGAGCGCACTCGGGAACTCCCCCAACGCCGCCCAGGCCATCACGATGACCAGGGCCGGCGATGCGTAGGTGGTCGCGCCGATCTGCCCCGCGGTCATCCGGGCCAGGGCGTACGCCCATGTCGTGAAGGCGACAGCGGTCGGGAACACGCCGAGATAGACCAGGCTCAGGGTCGCGGAGACCGGCGCCGCGGCCACCTCGCCGGCCAGTTGCCAGGAAAAGGGCAGGCAGGCGAGCGCGCCCACCACACAGCCGCCGGTGGTCACCTGGAGTGCCGACGCGTGCGCGAGAGCGGGCTTCTGCAGGATCGCCGAAATCGCCCAGGACGCCGCCGCGACCACGCACAGCGCCACCCCCAGCACCGTCGCGCCGCCCTCGGAACTCGACAGTCCCACCACCGCGGCGCCGGTGAAGGAGACGGCGATCCCGGCCATCAGCCGCCCCGGGAAACCCTCGCCCAGCAGCAGACCGCCCAGCAGCGCGATGAGCACCGGGCCGATATTGATCACCAGCGCCGCGGTTCCGGCGTCCACATGCTGTTCGGCCCAGTTCAGTGCCACCATGTACAGCGCGAACCACAGCACGCCGGTGATACCGATGGCGCGCCAGGTGCGGCGCGGAGGTGGCCCGACGCCGGTCACGGCGCACAGCGCGACCAGGACCACCGCGCCGGATACGAGCCGCCCGAGGGCCAGCGCCCCGGGTGCGAAATGCTCGCCCGCCGCACGGATGAACACGAACGCCGACGCCCACAACGTGACGGTCACCATCGCCGCGGCGGCCGCCCGCCCGCGCCCGGCCCGATCCACCAGCTCCATGCTCCGACCCTAGGCGCCCACCGGGCCCGCGATCACGCGGATTTCGGCTGTCGCTCTTCTTCCCGGGCGAGCGCGCTGGGCCACCAGACCTTGGGTCCGACCACGGTGAACAGGGCCGGAATCACCACCGTGCGCACCAGGAAGGTGTCCAGCACGATGCCGATACCGACGATGATGCCGAGCTGGGTGAGGGTGATCAAGGGCAGAACGCCCAGGACGCAGAACACCGCCGCCAGCACGATTCCGGCGCTGGTGATCACCGCGCCGGTGGCGGAAACGGCGCGCACTATCCCGTCCACGGTCCCGTGGCCGGGCGTCTCCTCGCGGGCCCGGGTCACCAGGAAGATCGTGTAGTCGACGCCCAGTGCGACCAGGAACAGGAACGCGAAGAGCGGGACGGTGGTGTCCAGCGCCGGGAACCCGAAGAGATGAGTACCGACCAGGCTGCCCAGACCGAGCGCGGCCAGCGCGCTCAGCACGGTGACACCGATCAGCAGCAGCGCGGCGGGCAGCGCCCGCAGCAGGATCAGCAGGATCGCGAAGACGACCACCAGAATCAGTGGGATCACCAGCAACTGGTCGTGGCGGGCCGCGTCACGGGTGTCGAGGGCCTGGGCGTCGCTGCCGCCCACCATCGCCTCGGCGCCGGGTATCCCGGCGAGCCCCGCGCGCAACTGCTCGACGGTGGCGAACGCCTGCTCCGATTCCGGTGCGGCGTCGAGGGTCACCATCCATCGGTCCGACCCGGCATGGCTACCGGCCTGGGTGACCCCGGAGGTACCCGGCGTGTTCTCCAGCACGGATCGCACCTGGTCCGCGGTGCCCTGACGGGCCAGGACGACCGTCGGATCAGAAGAGCCCGAGGGGAAGTGCGCGGCCAGGGTGTCGAGCCCGTCGACCGATTCCGCCTCCACCCGGAACTGTTCGGTCTGCGACAACCCGATGGTGACCCCGGCCAGACCGGCGGCACACCCGGCCAGTGCCACGATCGCCACGGCCGCGACCGTCACCGGCCGGGCCACCACCGCCGTCGCGATCCGGTGCCACACTCCCTGTCCGGTCGGATCCTCCTCGCTCACCCGGGGCACGAACGGCCAGAAGATACGCCGCCCGCACAGCGCGAGCGCCGGTGGCAGTGCCACCAGGACGAACACCACGGCCACCAGCAGGCCGGCGGCGGCCATCAACCCCAGCGAGCGAGTGTTCGGCAGCGTCGCCAGGAGCAGGGAACACAGGGCGAGGACGACGGTCACATTACTGGCGAGCACGGCCGGTCCGGCGCGCCGCACCGCCTCGCGCAGGGCGTCCCGGTGGCCGGCGTGCCGGTGCAGTTCGTCGCGATATCGCGAGACCAGCAGTAGCGCGTAGTTGGTTCCGGCACCGAAGACCAGGACGCTGGTGATACCGGAAGTCGAGCCGTCGAAACTCAGATCGGTGAGCCGGGCGAGGGCGGTGCCGGTACTGGTGGCGGTCCGGTCCGCCAAACCGATCACCAGCAGCGGCACCAGCCACAGCACCGGGGAGCGATAGGTGACGATCAGCAGGACGGCGACCACCAGCGCGGTCACCGCCAGCAGGGTCACATCCGCGCCGGCGAAGGAGTCGGCGATATCGGCGCCGAACGCCGGACCGCCGGTGATCTGCACGGTCAGACCCGGTGGCGCCGCCGCGGCGGCGGTCTCCCGGAGTGTGCCGATCGCCTCGGTGAGGGCCTCACCGCTCAGGTCGGCCGAGACGTCGGCACGGCCCAGGGCTGCCTTGCCGTCGGGTGAGACGACCAGGCCGGGCGTCCCCCCGATCCGGACGACGGCCTCCTCCGCGGCCGTCCGGTCCGCCGCGGCGAGTCCGGCACCGTCGGCGCGGGTGATCACCAGGATCACCGGAGCGTCCGCACCGCCCGGGAATTCGGCAACCGCGGCCTTGACCTGCGCCGATTCCGAACTCGCGGGCAGCGATGTCGGCGCTCGCCCGGCGTCGTCGTTTTCGCCGGTACCCAGGATCACGGCGCAGGCGGCGACGAGAACGGCGAGCAGCAACCACCACGAACGACGGCCGGTGACCAGTGCGGCATAGCGATCCCACGCATTCACGCCGCCGACTATTTCAGAAACTGAAATAATACGCAACCGGCGCCTACACTGAGCGGGCCGACAGGAAGGACGCGGAGGGTGACAGCAACGGACGACGAGGCCGGCGCCGAGGTACGAACGCGCGCGGAAACCGATATCGCCATCGATATCCGGGCGCTCACCGGGATTTCCGAACAGATCGCCCACCTCTTCGCCCATTCCCATGACCTGCGCAGCAACGATTTCCGCGCGCTCACCCATATCGCGACCGCCGACGCCGAGGGCCATCCGCTCACCGCCGGAGGACTCCGCGAACTGATGGGGCTCTCCCCCGCCGCGATCACCTACCTGGTCGAGCGGATGATCGCCTCCGGTCATATCCGCCGCGAAACCGATCCGGGCGACCGCCGGCGGGTTCTGCTGCACTATTCCGACCACGGCATGGCTGTGGCCGGGGACTTCTTCCACCCGCTGGGCCGGCGCACCCGGGCCGCGATGGCCGCACTGCCGACCGCCGATCTCACCGCCGCGCACCGGGTACTCAACGCCGTGGTGGGCGCCATGCGGGAACATCACGCGGCCCTGACCCCGAGGCAGACCGGAGGCGGATGACCGGCCGCGCCTCGAATGGACGCGCGGTCGCGGGTTGAAGGCACCGGAGGCGGGTACGCGCTGTCACAGGAGGTGTGTCATGCCGAAGGAATGGACCCGCAAACAGGAACGGCAGTACGAGCACATCAAGGATTCGGCGCAGGATCGCGGCGCCGGGACCGGGCGCGCGAAGGAGATCGCGGCGCGCACCGTCAACAAGAACCGGGCCCGGGCCGGGCAGACCCGCACCGCGAGCCGGACCTCCACCCGCGATATCTCCCCGCAGCGCCGCGGTGGATTGCGCTCGGGTACCGGCGGGCCGAAGGGACCGACCCGCGATCAGCTCTACAACGAGGCCCGGCAACGCAATATCGCGGGCCGTTCGAAGATGACCAAGAGCGAACTGGCGCGGGCGCTCGGCAAGTCCTGACGAGGCGCCTCGCTCTTCCAGTGGTCAGCGGCGGGGCCCGCCGAGATCCAGCCGCCTGGTGACCCGGTCGACCAGATCGGGAGGCATCCCCGGTTCGCGCCGCGCCGCCAATGCTTCGCGGCGGCCCGCGTCCACGATCTCGGCCCGGATGCGTTTCGCCTTCTCGGCCATGCGCGCGTCCCGTTCGGCC
This sequence comes from Nocardia sp. NPDC049935, assembly GCF_055586645.1. Lineage (NCBI taxonomy): Bacteria > Bacillati > Actinomycetota > Actinomycetes > Mycobacteriales > Nocardiaceae > Nocardia > Nocardia sp. NPDC049935. Next base: position 117,631 of record NZ_JBVJHV010000006.1, read on the forward strand.
TGGTTGCGCGCTTCGTCGTCGGCGGCCTGCGGATCCGCGCGCGCCATCCGCCGGCGCACGCCCTCCCGCAGCCGCTCGTAGAGCTCTTCGGGAATGTGCTCGGTATCCGCGAGTTCCTTGAGGCGGGCCAGCTCCGCCTCGACGACCCGCTCCCACAACCGGCGCTCGAGCCGGCGTTCGGCACTGGTATCGGCCCGCACACCGGTGAGCCGCACGATCAGCGGAAGCGTCGGCCCCTGGATCAACAGCGTGAACAGCACGACCGCGAACGCGGTGAACAGGATCTGGGTACGACCCGGGAATTCCGCGCCGGCCTCGGTGAGCAGCGGGATGGCCAGGGCCAGCGCCACCGTGGCGACCCCGCGCATACCGGCCCACCAGGTGACCACCGTTTCGCGCCAGGTATACGGTTCATCGGCGTCCTCGTCGTGCCACCATTTTCCGCGCAGCCACCACGTGGTGAGCAACCAGACCAGGCGCAGCCCCACCACCACCGCCACCACCGCCGCGGCGCCACCCAGCAGTTGCGGCCAGCTGTGCCCGGTGGCCTGCAGCACGGCGCTCAACTCGAGGCCGATCAATCCGAAGGCGAACCCGCTGATCAGCAGCTCGGTGATATCCCAGAACGAATCGCCCACCATCCGGTAGTCGGCATCACCGAATTCGGTGGCCGCGTCGGTGAGATACAGGGCGCACACCAGCACCGCCAGCACCCCGGATCCGCCCCACGCCTCGGCCAGCCCGAAGGCGGCGAAGGGCAGCAGCAGGCTCAGCGCCACCTGCCAGGCCGCTTCCTCCAGATACCGGGTGAGCCTGCTGCCGGCCATCCCCAGCAAGAGCCCCACCAGTACCGCGACCACCGCCGACACCACGAACTCCACGGCCGCGCCCGGCGCCGAGAAATGCCCGGTGACCACCGCCTGGATCGCGACCGTGTAGATGACGATGGCGGTGACATCGTTGAACAGGCCTTCCCCGCCGAGCACCACGACGAGCCGCCGCGGCAGCCCCAGCCGGTTCGCCATCGCGGTGGCCGCCACCGGGTCCGGCGGGGCCACGATCGCGCCCAGCACCACCGCCGCGGCCGCCGGCAATCCCGGATACCAGGCATGGAACACCGCGGCGACCGCGACGGTGGTCACCACGACCAGCCCCACCGCGCGGAGCACGATGGGTTCCCAGTTCTCCGCGAACTGCCGCCACGAGGTGCGCCGCGCGGCGGCGTAGAGCAGCGGCGGCAGTACCAGCGGCAGGATCAGGTCCGGTGGGACCCGGATCTGCGGGACGAAGGGCAGCAGGGCCAGGGCGCAGCCGAACAGGGTCATCAGCACCGCGGAGGCGACGCCGAGCCGGCGCGCGAGCGCTTCGGCCAGCACCGCGGCGAACAGGATGACGAACATCAGCACCAACTGGTCCATGACCGTCCAGTCTGCGATGCCGGAGCGCCCGCGGGGCCGCGCAATGCCGAGGGCACGCTGATTCGTGCGAGCCGGGCACACCCCACGGCGGTATCGGCGGCAACCCGGCGACCTTCCGGTGAACGGTCCGGTCGCGCGGGCCGGAGAGCGATCGGCCGACATTGCACCCGGCCAGAACCGCCGCGACACCGCCCCTGCCACGGCAGTCGTCCGGCGAACGGTGACGGGCCGTAACACATTGACCCACAAGCAATCTCACGGCAATCGGGAAACTTCGTGTTTCCTTGGCTTTGCGAATGAACTCGGGGCACACTTTAGGAACGACGTTCGATGTGCCGATCGAACTCGGGGGCGAGGACAGCGACTATGAGAATTAGGCCGCGGCAACAGCTGCTGGACCTGTGGCGGGCCGTGCTCGCCTGCTCCTACCGGAACGAGAAATGGACCTGGGGCGGGCGCGACGGCTCCAATTCCATCAGTGACGCCGAACAGTTGCTGTGCCTGCTGTATCCGGCCACCGAACTCGCGGCCTTCGCCCTGGATCAGCCCAACGATATGGCCAACGACGCCCGGCTCGCCCTGGAACCCTTCGGGGAGGAGACCCGGATCGGAGGCGTCCTGGTCGGCCTGCTCGAGGACTATCTCGATCGCTACTCCGATGCCGACGGCGACCCGCGGTTCGCGGCGGGCAGCTATCTGAGCGCGGTCGACGAGCGCCCGGTCGGCGACGGTCAACGCGATCTGGAAGTCGTCGACTCCTACTCGATGTCGCTGAGCCTGTGTATCGCCGCGCTGCGGTTCCTGCGCGGATTCCAGCGTTTCGTCGGCGGGGAGGTCCGGCGGGAGGCCCGGCAACTCAACGAGCGGATACCGCCGCTGATCGATGCGGTGGGAGTCCGGCTCACGGCCGCGATGGCCGGGCTGGTCCGGAGTTTCGTGATCCACACCCCGGAACCGAGATCGCCCGCGGGCCGGGCGATCCTGCACATCATCAATCAGAACGGCGAGCCCACCGACGAGGTGATCCGGCGCCTGTCGGCTCGTCTGGAGCGGCTGCGAGTGCAGGCCGCCAACGAGGTCCGGCTCAGCCAGTCCACCGAGATCGATATCGCCGACGACGAGCGGCTGTTCGAATGCGGCTGGGGCTGGGGCATCGTCCGGATCGCCGAACCCATCGACTTCGTACCCGGCCGGACCGGCAATATGCCCGGGCATGCCGAGCCCCGCCCCTACCTGTACTTCACCGCCGTCGCCCTCGACGGCATCATCGATCTGTCCTCCCAGCGCATCCGGGAACTGGACCTGCTCACCGACGAACAGCGCAAACTCGCCGACGCGCTGCAACTGCGATTCGAACTGGCCCGCAACTACTGGTCGACGGTCGCCCGTTTCGGCGGCGGCCGCTGGCCGCTCGAGGACATCCCCTGGCGCACCTCCGACGGTGAGGAATCGGATTACTTCAGCCTCACGGTCTCCGCGATCCTCATCCAGGATCTGGTCTACCGGGACAGCACCGAGGATCTGGCCCGCACGGTGGCGATCTTCGACCAGCTGGCACGCCGGGGCCGGATCACCAGCCGGCTCATGGCCGAGGACCCGGCGGCGGTCCTGCATTATCCCGGCGTCCGGCTGGCGCTGGCGGGCAGCGAGGATCTCGACGGCGGTCCCCTACTACGGTGGCAGGTACCCGATTTCGCGACCATGATGCTGAAGCGGTGCCTGCAGGCCGCTCGCCTGCGCACCGACGTCGACACCCGGGACCGGTTGATGGCCCTGGCCGAATCCGCCATGGACCATCTCGACCGGCGCATCCTGCGCGAGGGGCCCGCGGCCGGCCTGTGGGACAACCCCGCCGCCGAACTGGGCCCCACGGTCCGCGTCGCCGAGGGCCCGTCCTGGTTCGTCACCGAGCGGATCATGGAATGCCTGGTGATCGCCTACGACACCTTCAGCGAACCGCCGCTGGCGCCGTCGAGTATGGTCGCGCGCGCCATCGACCTGATGAGCGAGGCGGAACATCTGCTCAACCAGGAGGAGCTGGAGGTCGAAGGCGAGGACCTCACGCCGAAGCAGGCGGCGGTCAACCGGATCCGGCAGTCTCTCGATCGTGCTCGCGCCGTCCTGCGGGAGCGGCCGGGCACCGCCTACAGCCTCGCCACCCAGGCATTGATCCAGCTCGACGAACTGGCGTACGCGCGCCAGGACGCGACGCGGTGAGGGTGGCGTAGGTGCTGGTTTTCTCCACTTCCGACAAGGGCGGCACCGGGCGTTCGGTGACGAGTTCCAATATCGCCTACCGGCTGTGCATGTCCGGCCGCAATGTGGCCTATGTCGATTTCGACTTCGGCTCCCCGACCGCGGGCGCGCTCTTCGAGATCAGCACGGTCGAACGGGGTATCGCCGCCGGCGGGGTGCATTCGTATCTGCTGGGCGAGAGCGGTACCGCGGCCCGGGTCGACGTCGGCACCGCCACCGATCGCGCCGAACTCAAACGTATCGGACCGCGATCCGGACGGCTGGTGCTCTTCCCCGGCGACGAAGGTGGCGCCGAATTCCTCACCTCCGACGAAACGGTGGTGACCCGGTGCGCCGAACTCCTGGTCGCGCTGGAACAGGAATTCCGGGTGGTGGTGGTCGATCTCAGCGCCGGCCGCTCGGCGGCGCTGGATATCGCACTGCGGGCCACCGCGCTGCCGCAGCTGCGCCGCCGTACCGCCCGCTGGCTGATCTTCCACCGCTGGACCCGCCAGCACATTCTGGCCGCCGCGGGACTGGTCTACGGTCCGCACGGATTGCTGAGCACCGGCGAGAGCTGCGGGCACGACCCCGAGGAACTGCTCGGCTCCACCCGGTACGTCCGGACCGCGGTACCGGTGGCCGGTTCCCATCTCACCGCGCAGCGGGCCGCGCAGGCGGCCTGGCTGCAGGAACAGGATGTGGCCTTGCGCCGGCTCGCCACCGCGAACCGGCTGGGCTCGACCGCCGTGATCGGCTCGACCCCGATGGAGCCCATCCTGCAATGGCGTGAGCAGTTGATCCTCGACAGCGACGTCAACGCCAATATCGCCAACCCCGAGACCGCGCTGGCCTACACCGAACTGGCCCGGCGCCTTGTCGATATCGCGACCTGGGAGAGGCTCTAGATGGCCGACAGGCAGGTTTACACCGAGGCCACCGATCGGCCGTATATCGCACCGGTTCCCATGTCGCATCTGTCGATCGAGGTCGGCCATTTCTATCTGAACGACATCACGGGCGATCCCGGCCGGGTCCGCTCGGAGTTCCGCCGGATCGTGCCCCTGGTGGCGGCCTTCGTGGAATCGGCCCGGGTGCGGTACGGCCCCGAGGTGCGGGTCAGCACCTGCTATCTGATCGACGACTACGTGCAGCCGGATACCGACGCCGCCGAGATCCTCGGGAAGTTGCTGGACGCCGCGAACGAGGCCGGGCTGACCATCGACTATCTCGCCCGGGAATCCGGATGCTGGCAGACCTCCGCGTTCGCCGGTGGTGTGCCGTCCGGCGAGCCGATTCCGGTCGCCGAGATGGTGGCCGCGCGGATCGTGGCCGAACCCGCGCCCCCGGATACCGGGCGGCGGCCGCCCACCGTGGAATCGGGCTGGCTGTGCAACGGCCGCCGCTCCTCGGAGTTCGAGCAGTCGCAGGCCATGCGCAGCCGTACCTATCAGCCCCCGGAGGAATTCGGGCGGCGTGAACATTCGATCTTTCTCGACGTCCAGCTGTGGAGCAACGAGATCGTCGACGGCGTCTCGGTGACCCGGTGGTCCTGCCCGTTCCTGGCGGCGGTCTGGCACCTGCTGCGACTGGGCATGCTGCGCTATCACGGCGCCCCGGTGGCGGAACCGCAACCGTGGCACGGCGAACCGTGGCCGCACCGCTGGCACGAAGTGCCGCCGGTGGTCCGGCTCAACCCCGGCGCGGCGCCGTTCGCGGCCTATCAGACCCTGTCCATGCTGCCGAAACGGTATATCGGCATCGAGCACGCGGTCCGGCTGGTGCTCGACCATCTCGACCTGGACGACGATATCGTCCGGCAGACGATCGAGGCCGGTGCCGCCGACGCGGTCCCGGTGACCGTTCCGCGCAAGATCAGCGAACGGCTGTCACATCTGCTGCTGGACGGGTCCTGACATGGCCTCGACGGCACCGCTGGTCGTGCTGGGCGAGGTCCGTACCTGCCTGCTACCCTCCGCCGCGGCGCTGGGCCGGGCGGAGGCGGGCGAGCTGCTCGCGCTCATGCCCGGAAGCGCGGTCCGCTGGCGGGAACGGCCCGGCACCCTGGGCATCTCCCCGACCACCGCCGTCGGTGTCGACTGTGATCTGCCGATGGGCGAGACGACGGCGCGAATCGTCGGCACCGTCGCCACCAGCCTCGCGCTCACCGGCGGCAGGGTGTTGCAGTCCTCGGCGCGGACCCGGGTGATACGGGCTTCCGAGCGGCGGCGCCAGACCTGGTCGCACTACATCAGTCAGAAGGGGGTCACCGAGATCATCAGCCGGATCCCGGAGCGGACATCGGCCGCGACCGCGCTCGCGGAGGGGTATCTGACGCAGCCCGCCACCGGAGAGCGGCTCGACCTCGCTTCCATCAGCGAGCGCCTGCTGGCCCGGGTACGGGCCGATCCGCGGCTGGACCAGAATCCGCCGATGCAGACCGGTGCGACCCGGTTGCGCTGGATCGCACGCGTCGGGGGCAGTACCGGCCCCGCCGCCACCCTGCGCCTGGACGACGAGACCTGCCGGACGGTGCGGCTCATCGTGCGCACCGAGGCCGATCTGGAAGCCGCGGAACGCTTCTGCGAGGATCTCGCCGCGCACGACTGGCTGCTGACGGTCCTGGCCGGGGTGCTCGAGGAGGCCGACCGGTTCTCACTGCACAGCCGCGACCGGGTGGATGTCCTCGCGCCGGCGCTGGAACATCTCACCGGATTGTGGATGCCGGGCGCGCATACGCCCGCCGCGCTCCGCGCACTGTGGAAGGAACTCTCGAACGAGCCGGGCTTCTCCCGCCAATGGAACACCCTGGCGGGCCGGCTCCGCGACAATATCGCGGTGGCGACACTGTACGCACTGCGGCACAAGGCATTCGACTCCGAGTGGTAGCCGCGCCACCTCACATCCGGAACCATTTGCGCACCAGTAGCGCGAAGAACACCGACATGGAGACGGCCCCGGACCACCCCTCGATCACGAACAGCACCCGGGCGATATCGTGCAGCCCGCCTGTATCGCCGTATCCGAGCGGGTTCAGGAAACTGGTCACTCCCATGTAGACGGTGGGCCAGGCCCGCTGCTCGTTCTCGAATTGCAGTGCGGCCACGGTGAACAGCGCGATCTGCACGACCACCCAGCCCAGCAGCCACAGCGGCCGGAATCCGTGGCCGCACAGCACATAGGAGCCCTGGCCGGCCCAGCGGCGGAATCCGCGTGGCAGGGCCCGGGTATCGGCGCGGGCCAGGGCGAGCCCGCAGCGGTCCTCGGCCTCGTCGTCCTCGTTCATCCGGTACAGCGCCATCCCCCGCCGGAAGGCCAGCGCCGCGTGGGTGTACAGTCCGGCCGCGGACAGCTGGGCTCCGAGCAGTTCGTACTCCTCGGCCAGCACCGCGTTCTGCCGGGTGCTCAACCGCAACGGCCCGCGATACTCCACCTCCGCCGCGATCAATGCCGCGAGGACGGCACTGGGCACCCGCCAGCCCTCCTCGTCGTCGCTGGGATCGCGTGCCGCCGCGTAGATGTGCTCGAACACGAGACTGTCGGACCGGCGCCGGAGCGTACCGGGCGGATCGTAGTCGTCGAGCACCGTTTCGACATGGGCGGTGAACCCCGGCAGCGACATCCGGCCGGGGTCGTCTTCCCGGTCGATATCGGCGGTATGAGCAGCCGCGTGCCGGGCGATCCGGGTGGACACCGAGGCCACGGCCGGCGAAATCTTGCCCATGGCAAGATTTTAGCGGTCAGGGCTGCAGTCGATATTCGTAGACGTCACGCGGTTCGCCGGGGCCGAAATAGCGTTCGTCGTGGGCGACGAAATCGAAACCGGCCTGTTTGAACAGCTTGCTCGCCGAGTGGTTGTCCGGACGGACCGTCAGGTACACCAGGTCCATCCCGCGCTCACGGCACACCGTCAAGGTGTGATCGAGCAGCGCGCGCGCGTAACCCGCGCCCTGGTACTTCTTGGCGAGCGCGAAGGTGAACAGCAGAGCCCGGCCGGATTTCTCCAGTGTCAGCGCATAACCGATCACCGCGCCGCCGACTTCGGCGACCAGCCATTCCGCGCCGTGGAGTTCGAAGAGTTGACGCAGCATGAGGTACAGGTACGGTTCGGCGAATACCTCGGCCTCGATGGCCGCGATATCTGTCAGATCGTCAAAGCGAGCCTGCCGGTACTCCGGCTCCGGCGCCTTCGCGATATCCATGTGCTCCCTCATGCCAGGGCATATGCCGTCCGATTCCAGCCTAGAACGTCAACTCGCCGACCGCGCCAGTGTAGAGCCCGCGCAATCGTTCCGTGATCCGGCCGGGCGCGTGTTCACGACATACCCGATCGATCCCGGTCGACACAGCCGGTACGGAATCGATATCGCTACCCCCCGCCCCTTGACCTCAACAATAGTTGAGGAATCAAGCTTGTCGTACGGGCCGAACCGGGCCCGTGACCACGACTTGGAGGCCTCCGTGAACACCACCCCCGAATCCGGCACCCCGGCCGCACCGCTGCGGACGGCGGTCATCATCGGCAGCAGCCGCGACGGCCGGTTCGCCCCCGCGGTCGGCGACTGGTTCCTGGCGCGCGCCGCCGCCGACCCGGGGCTGGACACCACCCCGATCGACCTCGCCACCACCGAACTTCCGCATACCTTCGGCGCCCCCGCGCCCGCCGTCGAGGCGATCCGGTCGGTGCTGGCGGACGCCGAGGCGTTCGTGGTGATCACCCCCGAGTACAACCACAGCTACCCCGGCACGCTCAAGAACTTCATCGACCTGCACCATGCCGAATGGCAGGCCAAACCCGTCGGTTTCGTGAGCTACGGCGGTATCTCGGGCGGGCTGCGGGCCACCGAACATCTGCGCACGGTCTTCGCCGAACTGCACGCGGTCACCGTGCGCGATACCGTCAGTTTCCACAACCCGTGGCAGCGCCGCGACGGGACCGGCGCGCTGATCGGTGACCCCGCCGCCGATACCGCGGCGAAAACCCTGCTGAATCAGCTCGTCTGGTGGGGCGAGGCGCTGCGCACCGCCCGCGCCGCCCGCCCGTACACGGGCTGAACGCCGGCGCGGGACTGGCCGGTAGGGCCTGCGGGACCAGGCAATACGATGCACCGGTGACCGAATACGACCATCTCGACACCTCGACCCTGCCCGAGCGCCAGCGGCGGATCCTCGCCGCGATCGGCGATTTCGTCGTCCGGCACGGATACCCGCCGAGTACCCGCCGGATCGGCGAGGCGGTGGGGCTGCGGTCGGCGTCGTCGGTCGCGCGACATCTGAAGAGCCTCGAGGACAAGGGATTCCTGCGGCGTGGGGACGGGGTGTCGCGGCCGATGGATGTGCGGCTGTTCCTGAACACCGGCGCCGAAGCGGCACCGGACGGGGACGCGGTGGCCGTACCGGTGGTCGGCGATATCGCCGCGGGCACCCCCATCGCGGCCGAGGAACATATCGACGATGTGCTGTCGCTCCCGCGCGAACTCGTCGGCCGGGGCACGGTTTTCGGGCTGCGGGTACGCGGCGACTCGATGGTGGACGCCGCGATCTGCGACGGCGATATCGTCGTGGTCCGGCAGCAGCAGGAGGCACAGACCGGTGAGATCGTCGCCGCCATGCTGGACGGGGAGGCCACGGTGAAGGTGTACCGGCGGCGCGGCGGGCATATCTACCTGGAACCCCGCAATCCCGCCTACGAGGTCATCGACGGGGACCACGCCGTGGTCCTGGGCAAGGTGGTCTCGGTGATGCGCCGGATGTGAACGGCGCTCCCGCCGGGCGGGACACCCGGCGCGCCCGGGCCGCCCGATGGGGCATGATCGAATTCATGGCCGCCGACCCGGGACCGCAGGTCCCCGACACGATCGAGGAATTCCGCGCCCTCGCGCACACCCGGCTGGACGCGTTTCCCCGGGTCGCGGTGCCGGACGCACCGGGTATGCGCCGGGCCGCGGTGGTGCTGTGCGTGGTCGGCACCGGCGAGAATCTCGCGGTGATCGTGATCAAACGGGCCTACCAGGGCCGCAACGCCGGGCAGTGGGGGCTGCCGGGCGGGCGGGTGGAAGCCGGGGAGACACTCGCGGGCGCGGCGGCCCGGGAACTCCACGAGGAACTCGGTCTCACCACCCGTGACGCCGATATCCTCGGCGTTCTCGACGATTTTCCGGCGGCCTCCGGCTTCGCCATCACCCCGGTGGTCGCGACGCTCGCCGATACCTCGGCCCTGCGCCCGAGCCCGGACGAGGTGTACTCGGTGCATTTCGTGGACCTGGCCCGGCTGGCGGCCGATGATGTTCCGCACTGGATCCGGCAGGGACCCGCGGAGTCCGGCGCCGCACCGCCGGTGGAGGGCACCGGACTGCTACAGATGCGACTGGCGCCGGATATGACGATCCACGCGCCCACCGGCGCCATGCTGTGGCAGTTCCGCGAGGTGGTCCTGCGGGCACGCCCGCCGGAACAGGCCCGGGTGGCGCATTTCCTGCAGCCCGACTGGACCCACCACTAGGCTCCCGGGCGCGCTCCGGCCGGGCTCGCGCCGTGCCCGGGCAGGACACAGACCGCGTCGAGGCCCAGAACATGGTTGAGACGGCCGAAGGCGAGCCAGGAACCCAGGCACATACTGAGCTCGACGATCTCGGCCTGGGTGTAGCGCGCCGATATCCGCGACCAGAAATCCTCGTCCAGATTGTGGTGGTCGAGCGCGTAGCGTTCGGCGTATTCCGCGGCCAGCCGCGCCCGATCGTCGAGAGCCTCGGAATCCCGCCACGCGGATACGGCGTCGGCGAACCCCTCCTCCACCTTCTGCCCGTCCCGTTCGGTGCGCCAGTCCAGGCAGAAGATACAGCCGTTGATCTGCGCGATCCGGAGCCGCGCGGCCTCGAACTCGCGCAGGCCCAGCGTGGTGTGGGCGTACACGGCCATCGAGAAATTGGATGCGGCGATACCGATTCCGGGGACCATCTCGCCCCAGACGTAGCCGATGGGGTCTTTGCCTTCGGGAATATCGACTCTCATGACCGATCCTTTCCGAGTCGTCCGGCCGCGGGGCGCAGCGGCACATCGAGTGCGTCGTAGAGGCCTGGTCCGGCGTCCGCGAGCCAGGTGAGGGCGCCGACCAGCCGGCCGACCGCGGTGGCATTACCGCCGGCCGCGTAGTTACCGCCCTCGTCGGTCGCCTCGACGGTGACCTCGATCCGGGGGCGGCCTTCGATCACGACCCGGTGCGCGCCCTCACCGTTGGGCGGCGCGGGCCAATCCGGTGCGCACGACGGATGGATCCGGGTGATGTGCTCCACCACGATCCGCGGAACGCCGCCGACGATGCCCTGGACCTCGAACCGCATGGCGCCCTGGGTACCGGCCTCGAACTTGCCCATGGTCGCGGTCTCGATGGTGGTCTCGAGCGGGCGGCGTTCCAGGGTTTCGCGGATCTCGTCGAGTTCGACGCCGAGCGCGCGGGCCATCAGCCGCACCTGCCCGCCCCACACCATGGTGGGCACCGGGGGCATCACCATCGGCGGGACCTGGTCCATGGGCTGCCCCATACCGACCAGGTAGCGCACCGAATCCGGCTGGTCGTAGCTGGAATAGTCGAAGATCTCCTGGCAGCGCACCACATCCACCACGCTGCCCAGACCGCTGACCAGCAACGGCAACACATCGTTGCCCCAGCCGGGGTCGATACCGGAGACGAACAGCGACCCGCCGCCCGCGTCGATCGCGGCGAGGACCGGATCGCGGACCTCCGGCGGTGCGCTGCGATGGTCGTACAGCGCGTACAGCGCCGGTGTCACGACGATCGCACCCGCGGTCAGCGCGCGCACGATATCGGCGAGGGCGTCGTCGGGCCGGATATCCCCGGATGCCGCGTAGACGACGGCGCCGGGACTCGTCGCGAGCACCGCGCCGATATCGGTGGTGGCCGCGACACCGAGTGCCCGGTCCAGTCCGGCGAGCTCACCCGCGTCCCGGCCCTGTTTGGCCGGATCGTGCACGAGCACCGCCGCGAGGGCGAGTTCGGGGTGGGCGTCGACCGCCCGTATCGCGGCCCGGCCCACATTGCCGGTACCCCAGACGACCGTCGAGATCATCGCCGAATTCTAACAAGCGCTTGGTTGTGAAGGGCCGATTCCGGACAATCGCCGATCCGCGGCCCCGGAGGGGTCGCTTCATACCGATCGGGCGACGACGTGGTGTAAGTCTCGGTCGCCCGGAGTGCCGGACCCGGGCCCGTTCCGTATCGTTCTCGAGGTGACGGAATTCCTTACGGAGACAACGGAATACGATGTCCCGTCGGTTACCCGGATGTTACTTCGCGCGGACGGTTCGATGACCGTCCTGCTCGAGGCCCTGGTCGGGCGGCCGCTCGCCCTCGACCTCACCGACCAGCACGTCACCACCGCGCGGTCCCTGGAGCCCCCGGTCCGCGCCGCCCTGGGCTGCGGTACCGACGACCCGGTGGTGGTGCGCCGGTCCGCCCTGGTCACCGGCGAGGGCGTCGCGGTCTCGCTGAACCGGGTCGCCATCGTGGCCGCCGATCGCGAACTCACCGAACTGCTCACCGACGAACATCTGCCGATCGGTCACAGTCTCGCGGCGGGGCGGAGGCATCTGGCGCGCACCGTCCTGGGCACCGGTCTGACGCACTGGGCGGTCGGCGATGACGCCGGCCCGCCCTGCGCGTACAAGGAGAGCGTGCTCAGCGACCATCGGTCGATCCCGGTGGCGCATCTGCACGAACGTTTCAATCCGGCCGTGGTTCCACTCGGGGCGCACCGGTGAGGGTCCTCGTCGTCGGCGCCGGTATCGGCGGCCTGACCGCCGCGCTGAGTCTGCACGCCGCGGGGATCGACGTCCGGATCATCGACCGCGCGAGCGAACTCCGGCCCCTGGGCGTGGGGATCAACCTGCTCCCCCACGCGACCGCCGCGCTGGCCGGGCTCGGCGTGCAGGAGCTCCTCGCCGCCCGGGCGGTGGCCACCTCGGAGCTGCTGCATTTCGACCGGTTCGGCAACGAGATCTGGCGTGAACCCCGCGGGCTGGCCGCCGGGCACGACTGGCCGCAGTACTCGGTGCACCGCGGCCTGTTGCAGACGCTGCTGCTGGAGGCGGTCCTCGACCGGCTCGGTCCCGGCGCCGTCCACACCGGACACCGGTTCGTCACCGCCGCCGGGGAAGCCGGACGGGTACGCGCCGTGATCCGGGACCGGCGCGACGATACGACCACACAGTGGGATACCGATGTACTCGTCGGCGCCGACGGCCTGCATTCGGCGGTCCGCGCGTACCTCTATCCGCACGAGGGCGCACCGCGCTGGAACGGTATCCGGATGTGGCGCGGGACCGCCGACGCCGCCCCGTTCCTGACCGGCTCCTCGATGCTGATGGCCGGGAGCAATCACGCCGCCAAACTGGTCGCCTACCCGCTCGCGAACGCCGCCGACGGCGGCACCGTGCCGGTCAACTGGGTCGCGGAGGTGCGGACACCGCAGGGCACCCAGGGCGTCGCGGATTGGACCCGCACCGGCCGGCTCGCCGATATCGCCCCGTACTACGCGGGCTGGCGGATCGCCGGCTTGGATATCGGCGCCCTGCTGGCCGCCACCGACACCGTGCTCGAGTATCCGATGGTGGACCGGGATCCGCTGCCGCGGTGGAGTTTCGGACGGATCACCCTGCTGGGAGATGCCGCGCATCCGATGTACCCGATCGGCTCCAACGGCGGGTCGCAGGCGATCCTCGACGCGGTCGCCCTGGCCGAGGCACTGCGCGGGTGCGAGGATCCGGCCGCCGGGCTCGCGGCCTACGAATCGGCGCGCCGCGAACCGGCGAACGCGGTGGTGCTGGCCAACCGGGATATGCCGATGGACCGCACCCTGCGGCTGGTCGCCGAACGGGCACCGCACGGTTTCACCCGTATCGAGGATGTGCTGAGCACCGCGGAACTACGGGCGATCACCGACGGGTACCGCCGGACCAGCGCGACCCGGTGACGACCGGCGTCAGGGCTGTGGCAGCCGGTCACCCCGGACCACCTGGATATCGAGGTCCAGTTTGACGGTGGCGCCCACCGCGGCCACCCCCGCACGCACCATCGCGTTGTAGTCGATCGCGAAATCCTCACGCCGCAACAGTGTTTCGGCATGGAACGCGGCGCGCACCCCACCCCAGGGGTCGTCGCCGAATCCGCCGTAGGTCAGGTCCAGATCCACCGGACGACGCTGCCCGTGCAACATCAGCTCACCCGACATCACCCAGGTGTCGGCGCCGGTCCGGCGCATTCCGGTACCGGTATAGGTGATCAGCGGATAGTTGCCGACATCGAGGAAATCCGCGGACCGCAGATGGGTGTCGCGCATGGCGATCCCGGTATCGATACCGGCCGCGTCGATTTCGGCGCGACCGGTGGACTCCTCGAACACCGGCGCGACCTCGAGCCGCCCGCGCACCGTCCCGAAGCGCGCCTTGATACTCGAGATCCCGAGATGGCGGGCGGTGACCAGCACCGACGAATGCGCCGGATCGATGGTCCACGGCCCGGGCGGCGGGACCGCGACCGCCGCCGCCACCGCGGTCAGCGCGAGATCCCCCAGGGCGGCCCGGCCCGCGGCCGGGATCCGGACCGCCCGCGCCGCCGGTTGATATCCGGCGGCGGTGAGTACCGCGGTGTGCACACCCGGCGGCAACGGTTCGGTCGAGACCGCGCCGGTGGCGTCGGCGACCGCCCGGGTCAGCTGGCGGCCGCTCGTATCCGTGACGGTCAGCACCGCGTGCGGGACCGGCCGACCGCCGGTGCCGCGGACCCGGGCGGTCAACCCGGAACCGGCCATGACATCACCTTCTCACCCGTCGCGAATTGTCGGCACGAGCAAACACCCCGGGGCGAATATACCCAGGCCGGTATGGTCGCCGGTCAGTGGTCGAGGATGCGCAGTTCGCCGCCGACCCGGGTGAAGGCGGTGGGGGTGAGGCCGAACATGGCCCGGAACGTATCGCTGAAATGCGAGGGCGACGCGAACCCGGCGTCCACCGCCGAGCGGGTCATATCGTGGCCGGCCGCGAACGACCGCGCGACCCGCACCATCCGCGCCCACTGCACATAGCGCCGGAAACTGGTGCCGGTCTGCGCGGCGAAGGTGCGCAGGAAGTAGGAGGTGGACAGGCCCACCGAGCGAGCGGCATCCGGCGCCCGGTGCGGGGCCGCCGGATCGGCGCGGATCGCGGCCGCCGCCGAGGCGACGCGACCGTCACGCACCTCGGGAACGGGAATACTGGCCAGCTCGAGCAGGCGCTCGATATCGGGGACCGGATCCCGGCACAGCGCCACCAGATCCGCCTCGTGCCGGTGCGTGTGGGGGTAGGAGCCGGCCGATCCGGTCATCCCGCCGAGGCAGCGGGCCAGCCGGGCGCTGGTGGGATCGAAGAAGCAGAACAGCATCGTGCCGCTGCTGCGCACCAGATGGTGGGTCACCCGGGCCCGGAACAGGAAACTGCGCGCGTCGATATCCGGCGCGCCCGCCACCCGCACCCGGAACGGCGCGTCGACGCCCACGCCGAGCGACGGGATCGCGGTCGAATGCGCGTCCAGCCCCAGGCCGGGCCCGAGGTAGACGGCATGCCCCAACCGCACCCACAGACGTGCGGTCACCTCGGGCGCGGGGCACGTTTCCGGAAGTGCCGACACGGTCATACGCGCGACGATACCGGCGCGTACACCCGCTCGCGGCCCCCTTTTCCCCGGAACCCGCGACCACCGGCCCTCAGGAGGAGACGATGACCATCGAACCGACCGGGTACGACACCGGAACCGCACCCGCCCGGCACGAGACGACCGTCGACGGCGCCCGGTTGTGCTACGTGACGGCGGGATCCGGTGATCCACTGGTCCTGTTACACGGCTGGCCGGAATCGCACCGCGCGTGGCGGCATCAGATCGGCCCGCTGTCGACGACTCGCCGGGTCCTCGCCCCGGACTGGTTCGGCTGGGGCGATTCGGTCCGCGATACCGCGCGCGGCTGTGACTACGACAGTGAGGTCGATCGGATCGCGCGGATGTTCGACGCCCTGGGCCTGGACCGGGTGGATCTGGCCTGCCACGACTACGGCGGTTTCCTCGGCCTCGGTTTCGTCCAGCGCCATCCGGACCGGGTCCGGCGGCTGGCCCTGCTGAATTCGCGGGCACACGGCACCTTCACCACGCCGTACCGGCTGCTGTTCGGCATATTCACCGTCGCGGCCCGGCACCGCGCGACCCGGTGGACGGTCTCCACGGCGGCGGTGCATCCGATCCACCGGCGGGGTCTGTCCGGGTACCTGCGCAACGGGTCCTTCGATACCGCGGAGCTGGACCGCTATCTCGCGTTCCTGCGCACACCGGAGGGACGCCGCTGGTACGCCCACTTCTGGGCCGGGTACGAGGTCCGGGTGCGACCGGAACTCGGCGCCCGGCTCGGTGAGATCGATTGCCCGACCACCGTGATCTGGGGTACCCACGATCCCGCGATCCCGGTCGCCACCGCGGAAGAGCTGGCCGCGGGTATCCCCGGCGCCGAACTGGTGCGACTGGACGCCGACCACTTCCTCATGGAACAGCGCCCCGAACAGGTCACCGCGGCCCTGCGGGACTGGTTGCGCAGGCCCGCGCGATAGCGGCGAGCACGGGAGCCCCGGCGCCACCACCGGCCGGACCGCCGCCGGATTCCGGCACCCGGTTTCGCCCCGCCGCGCCCGGGTACCGCGACCGCATCCGGTGCGGATGATCCGGACGATGCCGGTAGGCGGGCGATACACCATCGACAGCTCCCGGAGGAACCATGCAGATCGGGTACAAACTGGCCGCCGAAGGCTTCGGTCCCGGGGAACTCGTCCGGCAGGCCGTACAGGCCGAAGCGGCCGGATTCGATTTCGTCGAGATCAGCGATCACTACCATCCCTGGCTGAACGAACAGGGCCATTCGCCGTTCGCCTGGGCCGTCCTGGCGGCGATCGCCGCCAGGACCGATCGGATCGGGCTCGCCACCGGCGTCACCTGCCCGACCGTGCGCTACCACCCCGCGATCGTGGCCCAGGCCGCGGCGACGGTTTCGCTGCTCTCC
The DNA here is from genome assembly GCF_055586645.1 of Nocardia sp. NPDC049935. Taxonomy (NCBI): domain Bacteria; kingdom Bacillati; phylum Actinomycetota; class Actinomycetes; order Mycobacteriales; family Nocardiaceae; genus Nocardia; species Nocardia sp. NPDC049935. Next base: position 134,375 of record NZ_JBVJHV010000006.1, read on the forward strand.
GACGGCCGGTTCACCCTGGGCGTCGGTTCCGGTGAAAGGCTCAACGAACACGTGGTCGGCGAGGGTTTCCCGGTCGATGTGGAAGGCCGCCACCGGCTGCTGCGCGAGGCGCTGGAGATCATCCGGCTGCTCTTCCGAGGTGGATACCGGTCGTATGACGGCCGCTACCTGCAGCTGTCGGATGCGCGGCTGTTCGACCTGCCCGGCGAACCGCCTCCGATCGCCGTGGCCGCGGGCGGCACCCGGGCGGCCCGGATCGCCGCCGAACTGGGCGACGGGCTCTTCGCCACCGAGGCGAAACCCGAGCTCGTCACCTCTTACCGCGAGGCGGGCGGCAGCGGCCCCCGCTACACGGAGATACCGATCGCGTGGGGGCCCGACGCCCGGGCCGCCGCGGAGGCCGCCCGGGAGACCACCCGCTGGGCGCTGACCGGGTGGAAGGTGATGAGCGAACTACCCAACCCGGTGAATTTCGCGGCGGCCTCGGCGACCGTGCGCACCGAGGACATTCTGGAGAACTTCGCCTGCGGACCCGATCCCCAGCGCTGCCTGGAGGTGGCCCGGCCGTTCGCCGAGGCCGGATTCGACCATCTGGTGACGATGAACACCGGCCCCGATCCGGACGGTTTCCTGGACTTCTACCGCAGCGAACTGGACAAACCGCTCCGGGCGCTCACCGCACGGCCGGACTGACGATTTCCGCCGGCCGGATTCGATCTCCGCAAGGGGGGTACGCGCCGGGGGTGAATGGCATGAGTATCAGAGACGTAGCGAAACGACCCGGTCCGTTCGCGTCGCTGTACATCGACGCCGAACACGATACCGAGGACGCCGAACACCGGCGGACGCTGCAGTGGCGCGCGCTCGCCGGAGAACTCGCCGAACTGGGGGCAACGGCGACGATGATCGAGACGCTGGGCGCGGCGGTCACCGGCAGCCCGCCGGAGCCGGGACATACCGGCCGCGCCCTGATCGCCGATTCCGGCGCTGTACTGCTCGACCGGCGGCTGCCGCAACCGCCACCGCGCGACACCGTGCGGGTCTCACCACTGCCGTATCTGCTTCCGCTGATCGAATCCGAGGCCCGGGAGGTCCCGCACGCGGTGGCCACGGTCGACAAGGTCGGCTCGGAGATGTACGGGGTCGACGCGCGCGGCACGGTGGTCGGCGAAACCGTTGCGGGCGAGGGCCATCCGATCCACAAGGTGCGACACGGCGGCGGCTGGTCGCATCGGTCGATGCAGCGGCGGGTGGAGGAGAAGGTCAGGCGCAATACCGAGGAGGTCGCCGCCGAGCTGACCCGCCTGGCCCGCGAGATCCGGGCCCAGGTGATCGTGGTGGCCGGTGAGGTGACCGCCAGATCGGCGGTGCGCGCGGCGCTCGGGTCCACCGGGGCACAGGTGGTGGAGGTCGAATCCGACGGCGACGATCTCGACGACGAGGTCCGCGAAATCGTCGCGACCGAGGCGGGGCACCGGCACGAAGAGGTGATCGCGCGCTACGACAAGGCGCGCGGCCGCGCCGAGGGATTGGCGGTCAGCGGGCTGGCGCCGACGGTTTCGGCGCTATTGGCGGCGAATACCGAGAATCTGCTGATCAATTCCACGGCGCTCGGCGACCGTACTGTCGCGCTGGACCCCGAACCGCTGCGCGACCCCGCCGCGCTCGGCGCACCGGGCGAGAAATCGGCGTGGACCTGCCGCGCCGACGAGGCGCTACCGGTGGCCACGCTGGTGCGCGGCGCCATCATCACCCCGGTCGACGAGACCGCGGCACCGCCGGAGGGCGTGGGCGCCCTGCTCCGCCACGCCTGATCACCAGCTGCGACCCGCGACCCGGGGGACGCCGACTGCCGGCGCCCCCGTCGCGGGCATACATCCGGCGGGTCCGCCGCTCAGGAGGGTGACTGCGCGGTCTGCGAGATATCGATGACCCCGAACGCCTCGCCCTGCGGCGCCGTGAGCACCCCCATCCGGCCGAACGGGCTGTCCTGCGGTCCCATCGCCACCGACGCGCCCAGATCGGTCGCGGCGGCGAGCACGCCGTCGGTGTCGTCGACCTGGAACCAGGCCAGCCAGTACGGCGGCGCGGACCCCGGTGACAGGGTGGAATCGTTGATCCCGCCGATCGGATCGGCGTCCGGTCCCGGCGCGAAGGTCGCGTAGGTGACGTTCTCCCCGTCCCCGACCTCGGTGAAGACCCAGCCGAACACCTGGCCGTAGAAGTCCTGGGCGCGCTTGTAGCCGTCGGTGTGCAGTTCGTTCCAGCAGTACGCGCCGTGCTCGTTGTAGATCGCGGCGCCGAAATGCCGCCGGGACTGCCAGACGCCGAACACCGCGGCGGTGGGATCGGCGGCCACCAGCATCCGCCCCACGTCCATCACGTCGAACGGCTCCACGAGTACCGCCCCGCCCGCCGCGCGAATCGCCTCGGCCGTCGCGTCCGCGTCGTCGCTGGCGATATAGGTCGTCCACACCGACGGCATCTCGGGCCCGGGCGGTTTGGGCCCGATACCGGCGGCCGGGCGGCCGTGGCGCATCGCCATCAGATAGCCGCCGGCCTCCGGCGCGCTGTCGGCGATCTCCCAGCCGAACAGGGCGCCGTAGAACTCACGCGCCCGGGCGGTGTCGTCGACCTGGCAGTCGACCCAGCACGGAGTACCGGCGGGCCAGGGTTGTTCACGTACCGGCATATCGTGTCCTTCGTTCTCGGTTCGCGCGAGTCGAGCGATAGCGGGGCGCATGTCAGCCCGGCACCGACAGCCGTTGCACTACGCGGAGCGCTTCCCCGGCTCCGCCGGCTAAACCGTAGCGATCACCCACCTCCCGGGCAACAGGCCGCGCCCGGGCCGACGGAGATAACCGCCGTCCGGTACGGCGTCGCCCCGGCGACGCGGGCGTACCGCGGCGCCCGGCCCCTCCCGTTCGCGCCGGGAGCCGCGGCCCCACGAGCACCGCCGGGGGCTGCCCGGCCGGAATCAACCCACCCACGGCCAGACGATTATGTATACATAGTTCGGAACCTACCCCGGTCCAACTGGGATTATCGGCAATTTCTTGCATACATTCCACCCTTCTGCATACAGTGTGCGCGGTATGTGGGTCCGATCACAAGGCCGACCGGCCTGCGGCACGCACCACACCACATTCGGCTTCACCGTGCCGGGCACGGCACATCAGCGGCGGATATCCGCCGACGGCATCGCCGCCGTCAGTCAGGAGTGACCATGAGTACCCGGGCACCCGCTCGTTCGCCGGGGCGCGTCCGCGCCATCGTCGGAGCAACCGTCGGGCATACGATCGAGTTCTTCGATTTCACCGTGTACGGCTTCCTCGCCGTCCACATCGGAGCCACGTTCTTCCCGTCCGAGGATCCGACGGCGGAACTGCTGAGCAGTTTCGCGGTGTTCGGCCTGGCCTTCCTCGCGCGGCCGCTCGGCGGGTTCGTACTCGGCCCGCTGGCCGACCGGATCGGCCGCAAACGGGTGCTGGTGCTCGTGCTGACGGTGATGGCCGCCTGTTCGGTGGGTATCGGCGTCCTACCCGGATACGACAGCTGGGGGATCGCCGCGCCGCTGGTACTGGTGCTGCTGCGCACGCTGCAGGGTTTCTCCGCCGGAGGCGAGTACGGCAGCGGCAGCGCCTTCCTGCTCGAATACGCCGGACCCAACCGCCGGGCGTTCGGTATCAGCTGGCTCACCTTCGGCACCACGGCCGGACTGATGCTGGGGATCACCGTGGTCACCGGTCTGACCGCGGCGCTCGGCGACGAGACGATGGCCGACTGGGGCTGGCGGATCCCGTTCCTGCTCGCCGCGCCGCTGGCCGGTATCGCCCTCTACATCCGCGCGAAACTCGAAGAGACGCCCGACTTCCGGACGATGAGCGAAACCGGTGCGCTGAGCAGTTCGCCGGCCCGCGAGGTACTCGGCCGGGGCCGCCGCCTCGCCCTCATCGTGGGTATCGGCGCCATGCACGCCACCTGCTTCTACGCGGTCTTCACCTATATGCCGACCTATATCGGCACCGTCAACGACTACGGCGCGACCTTCTCGCTGGTCTCCACGATGTGCGCGGGCGCCGCGACCATGGTGACGCTGCCGCTGGTGGCCCGGGTCTCCGACCGGATCGGCCGCCGGCCGGTACTGCTGGCGGGATCGCTCGGTTTCGCGGTCCTCGTCTTCCCGGTGTTCGCCGCGATAACCCTCGGGAACCCGGTCCTCGCACTGGCCTCCCAGCTGGCGCTGGGCTTCCTCACCGCCGTCTACCTGTCCGCCTCCGCGGCGGCCATGCCGGAACTGTTCCCGGCGGCGATCCGCTCGACCGGCGTCTCCATCGGGTTCAACATCCCGGCCGCGGTCTTCGGCGGCAGCGCGCCCTTCGTGGCCACCTTCCTGATCCAGCAGACGGGCTGGACTCCGGCGCCGTCGATCTATCTGCTGGGCACCGCCATTTGCGGTGCGGTGGCCGCCTTCCTGCTGAAGGGCAGCGATCTGCACGCCGACGATCTCGTCGATATCGACGAAACCCGCGCGCCGGTCCTACCTGCCGCCGCCCTGCGCCGCTCCCCCGATCCGATCCACTGACCCATCCGGCACACCGAGATTCCAGGCGAGGACCGCAATGCCCACATCCAGAGCCGGTGAACTGACCCGCAGCGCCGTCGACGAGATCCGGCAGTGGGTGCTCAACGGCGAGATCGAACCCGGAGAACGCGTCCGCGAAGTGGACGTGGCCGCCCGGCTGGGAATGAGCCGCACCCCGGTACGCCAGGCCTTCCAGCTGCTCAGCGCCGAAGGGATCCTCGACGCGCGCCCGGCCGGCGGTTTCGAGGTGCCGCAGTGGTCGCGCGAGGAGATCGACGAGATCTACCAGCTGCGGGCGGTGCTCGAATCGTTCGCCGCCCGCCGGGCCGCCATGCGCTCGGACCGGGTGCCGATCGCCGCGCTGGCCGATCTCGCCGCGGAGATGACCCGCATCGGGCGCGCCGACGAACCCGACCGGCATCTGCTGGGCGAGCTGAACCTGCGGTTCCATCAGCTGGTGTTCGAATCCTCGGGCAGTCCCCGCCTGGTCGCGGCGCTCACCGGGGTGACCCACGTCCCGCTGATGCACCGGATCTTCTTCCTCTACACCCGTTCGGAAATGGAGAAGACCCTGCAGGAACATCATCTGCTGGTGGACGCGCTCAATGCCGGCGACCCGGATTGGGCCGCCGGTATCCAGCACGCGCATATCCTCGCGGCCCGGTCGGTACTGCTGAACCGGCTGGCACGTCAGGACCGCCGCGGCGTCCCGGCCGCTTCCGACGGCGAGGCGCAGTCGTGACGCTCGCCGCCGAATCCGCCACGCGCCCCGGCCTCGACGGCGATCCGCTGGACCCCAGGCGTTTCCTGCGGGGCGCCGCCGAGGGCCCGGCGCCGCTGGTGGTGGCCGGGGTCGCGCGCGCCACCGGCGCCGTCGCACACACCGGGTCACCGGCCGACGACACCGACCCGATCCGCTTCCACACCGCCGATGCCGATCTGGTGGATACCGCCGCGGCGGCCGCCGATACCGCCCGCGCCCGATGCGCCCGGCTGGATCGCGCCGAGCGCGCCCGGATTCTGGAGTCGATGGCGACCGCCGTCGACCGGGACCGCGAGGTACTGGCCGCGGTGCTGACCCGGGAGGTCGGTAAGGCACTGCGCGACAGCCTCGGTGAGGTCGACCGTGCCGTCGCGACACTGCGCGCCGCCGCGCACGGGGCCGCCGGGCTGGTCGGCCGGGAGATCCCGGTCGACGCCGTACCCTCCGGGCGCGGGCGCCGCGCCCATACCGTGTGGGAACCGGTCGGCGTCGTCACCGCGATCTGCGGTTTCAACTTCCCGCTGCTGCTGGCCGTGCACAAACTCGGCGCGGCCATCGGCGCGGGCTGCCCGGTCCTGCTCAAACCCAGCGACCGGACTCCCCTGGCGACCCTGGCGCTGGCCGGCTACGCGATCCGGGCCGGCTGGCCTCCGGCCGCGATCAGTGTGTTGTGCGGGGACGGCGCGGTCGGCGCCCGGATGGTCGAACACCCGGCCGTGCGGCTGGTCTCGTTCACCGGCAGTACGGCTGTGGGCGCGGCGATCGCCGCCGCCGCGGGCAGCCGGCTGAAGCGCACTGTCCTCGAGCTCGGATCCAATACCGCGACCCTGGTCGCGGCCGACGCCGATCTGGAACTGGCCGCGCAGCGCTGTGCGGCCGGGGCGATGGTGTCCTCCGGCCAGTCCTGTATCTCGGTGCAGCGCGTGCTCGCGGACCGGTCGATCGCCGCGGAACTGGCCGCCGCGATCGCCGGGCACGCCCGCGCGTTGCGGGTCGGGGATCCCTACGATCCCGGCACCGAACTCGGCCGGGTGATCTCCGCCGAGGCAGTGGCCCGGCTCGGTGCGCTGATCGACGACGCGGTCGAGCACGGCGCGCGGTTGCTCACCGGCGGTGTCCGGGGATCGACGGTGCTGCCCACGGTGCTGTTCGATCCGGCGGACGAGGCCGAGATCGGCCACGTCGAAGCGTTCGGCCCGGTGGTCGCCGTCTACCCGTTCGATTCCCTCGACGAGGCGGTCGCGACGGCGAACGCTCCCGAGTTCGGGCTCATGGCCGGGGTTTTCACCCGCTCCCTGGATACGGCCACCGCACTGGCCGGCGCGCTCGAGACCGGCGGTGTGCATATCAACGACTGCGCCAACTTCCGCGCCGACAACATGCCCTACGGCGGCGTGAAGGGCAGCGGATACGGCAAGGAGGGGCCCGAATCGGCCATCCGGGAAATGTCCGTCGAGAAGGTTGTGACCTGGCACCGCTAGCCGAGTCCGCGTCAACGCGAAAGTGAATGTACTGCACATGAATCGATCCGATCCCGTCGACGTGGTCATCGTCGGCGCCGGCCTGGCCGGCGGTATCACCGCCGCCGAGCTGGCGCGGGCGGGGCTGTCCGTGGTCTGCCTGGAACAGGGCGACTGGCCCGACTACGCGAAGGCCCGCGCCGATTTCGACGATTACGAGGTCACCGCCGACCTGCACTGGGCGCGCAACCCGAACAAACGCGCCGCGGCCGCGGATTATCCGGTCGACGACACCGAATCCGATATCAGCCCGCTGATGTGGAACGGGGTCGGCGGCGGGACGGTGCTGTACTCGGCGAAATGGCATCGGATGACACCCGGCGACTTCCGGGTCCGGTCGCTGGACGGCGTCGCCGACGACTGGCCGATCTCCTATGAGGACCTCGAACCGTTCTATGTGGAAGCCGAACGGCAGCTGGGAGTCTCCGGGCTGGCGGGTAATCCCGCCTATCCCCCCGGAGCGGGACCGCCCAACCCGCCGGTGCCGCTGCGGGCGTCGGGCCGGTTGATGGCGAACACTCTCAACGAACTCGGCTGGCACTGGTGGCCCGGGTCCAACGCCATCTCCACCCGCGTCTACCGCGATCTCAAACCCTGCCGCCAGCACGGCACCTGTATGTCGGGCTGCCCCGAGGGCGCCAAGGCCTCGACCGATATCACCCACTGGCCGGCCGCCCTGCGCGACGGCGCGCGGCTGCGCACCGGCGCCCGGGCCACCCGGGTCCTGATGGAGAACGGACGCGCGACCGGCGTCGAATACATCGACGCCGACGGCCGCCTGGACGCGGTGTACGCCCGCGCGGTGGTCCTGTGCGCCAACGGTCTCGGCACGCCCCGGCTGCTGCTGATGTCGGCGACCACCGGTCACCCCGACGGGCTGGCCAACTCGTCGGGCCTGGTCGGCACGCATCTGATGATGCATCCGTTCGCGGCGGTGGCCGGGGTGTTCGAGCAGGATCTGGGCACCACCGCCGGATCGTGGGGGCAGCAGATCCACAGTATGCAGTTCTACGAGACCGACGAATCGCGCGGTTTCGTGCGCGGCGCGAAATGGGGCCTGCAGCCGACGGGCGGCCCGCTCGGGATCACCCGCTCCTACCCCTGGGCCCAGTCCGACGCACCGATGTGGTTCGAGGATTTCCACCGCACCCTGCGCGGCCGCCTCGGGCATACGCCCATGTGGAGCATCGTCGCCGAGGATCTCCCCGTCGCGTCCAACCGGGTGACCCTGTCCGGATCACTCACCGACAGCAGCGGACTGCCGGCGCCGAAGATCGGCTACCGCACCGACGCGAACTCCCGCGCCATGCTCGATTGGCACACCCGGCGTGCGGTCGAATCCTTCGAGGCGGCCGGAGCCGTGGAGACCATCGTCGGCCCGATGGTCAAGGAGAGCGGCTGGCATCTGATGGGCACCGCCCGGATGGGCGACGACCCGCGGACCTCGGTCACCGACCGGTACGGCCGAACCCATGACGTGGACAATCTGTTCGTTTTCGATTCCAGCACCTGGGTGACCAGCGGCGGCGTCAATCCGGCCGCCACCCAGGCCGCACTGGCGCTGTGGGGCAGCCGCCACCTCGTCGAGAACCGGAGGCAGTTGGGATGACCCGTCCACCCACGTTGACCGACGAGGAACGCGAAACCGCCTACCTGCTCGCCGAGGAACTGATTCCCGAGCAGCCGGGCGAACTGTCCGCCGATCAGGCCGGCCTCTCGGCCGAGTTCCTCGACCGGGTGCTCGCGCTACGGCCGGATCTGGTGCCCGGCTTCCGCGCTCTGCTGGCCCGGGCATCCGGCCGGCCGGCCCGCGGGTTCTGCGACCGGCTCCTGGCCGGGGAACCCGCGGAGTTCGAACGGCTGACATTCGTCCTGGCGGGCGCCTATCTGATGAGTCCCCGGGTCCGGGACCGGCTCGGCTACCGCGGCCAGGTCGGCGAACCCCAGCTGGGCGAACCGCAACCCGAATACGCCGGGGACGGGCTCCTCGCGACGGTGCGGGCCCGCGGCAGCATCTACCGGCCCACCCCGTAGCCCGGACCTCCCGCACACTTGCCTATATTGTGAGTCGCCACCCATAATGTGAGCCAGCTGTGGCGCGGGTCACGGCGCACGACCGCCGGAGCGGCGGGACGAGCACTCGGCACGGGTGCGACTCGATGGGATGAACACATGTCAGACCTTGCAACGATGGCCAATACGGCCGCGGCGATCCTCGCCGTGGTGGTGCTGATCATCCGGTTCAAAATCAACCCGGCGGTCTCGCTGGTGATCGGTTCGGCGTATCTGGGGCTCACCGCCGGGCTGGGAGTGGAGAAAACCGTCGACACCATCGCGACGGGTTTCGGCGACATCATGGCCGAGGTCGGCCTGCTGATCGCCTTCGGTGTGCTGATGGGCGCGATGCTGCAGGAAACGGGCGCCATCGAACGCCTCGTGCGATCACTGATCCGGGTATTCGGCGTCAACCGGATGCCGCACGCGCTGTCGCTCACCCTGGCCACGGCACTGCAGTCGATCTACCTCGATGTGCTGCTGGTGATCTCGGCGCCGCTGGCGCGCAATATCGCCGCCAAACTCGACCGCAAGGGCACCGCGCGCATGGCCACCGCGCTCGCCATCGGCGGCGAATGCGGCATCGTGCTGACCGTGCCCGGCGTCGGCGCGCTCGCATTGGCCGGATTGCTCGGGGTGCCGCTGGGCAAGATGCTGCTCTTCGGCGTGCTGCTGGTGATCCCGACCGTCGCGATCGCGGTGAGCATCATGTGCTTCCTCTTCGACCGCGGCTGGTGGAACGAGGAACGCGACGAACAGATCGACCCGGAACCGGAAACGGAAACGGATACGGCACTTCCCGCGGCCGGCGCCACCGCCGGCGTCACCACGAAGACCTCCGCCGAGCCGACCGCGGACGTCTCCGCGACCACGCGCACGCGGACACCGCTCGCCCTGCTCCTGGCGCCGCTGTTCACCGCGCTGGTCCTGATCGCCGTCGGCGCGATCCTGGATGTCGCCGAGATCCGCAACCCGGTGATCGAATTCCTCTCCACCCCCGTGATCGCCCTGCTGATCGGTCTCGTCGGCACCAGCGTGGTGGGCCGGCGCACCGTAGGGATCGACCGGATCCAGCGGTCCATCGGCACCGGTTTCAAGGAGAGCGGCCAGATCCTCATCCTGACCGGGGTCGGCGGTTCGCTCGCGGCGACCGTTTCCGCCATCGGCCTCGGCGATATCCTCGGCGAATACTTCACCGCGAGCACGGCGGCACCGCTGCTGATGGTGTGGGTGATCGCGGCCGCGCTGCATATCGCGGTGGGGTCGGTGACCATCTCGGCCATCACCGCCGCCGGGATCCTGGCCCCCGTGGCGCCCGCGCTCGGTATCGATCCGGTACTGATCGCGCTGGCCGCCGGCGCCGGCTCCCTGTTCGCCGTCCACGTCACCAGCAACACCTTCTGGCTACTGCAATCGCTGATGGGACAGACCACCCGGGGCACGTTGAAAACCTGCTCCGTGGGCGTCTCGGTCGCCTCGGTGGTGGCGATCCTGCTGATCATGCCGCTGAGTGTCGTGATGTAGGCACGGACACCGGCCAGGACCTCCGGCGTGCGCGCCGGCCAGTGAACACCCAACCGTGAGGAAGAGATGAGCGATCAGGCAATCCGGCCGCTGGCCGGTGTCCGCGTGCTGGAACTGGGCAATTACATCGCCGCGCCGACCACCGGGCGCATGCTCGCCGATTTCGGCGCCGAGGTGATCAAGGTCGAGCGGCCCGGCACCGGTGACGAACTGCGCCGGTGGCGGCTCTACGACGGCGAGACCTCGATGCTGTACCGCACGATCAACCGCAACAAGAAGTCGATCGTGCTCGATCTGAAGACCGAACGGGGCCGCGCCCTGGTACTCGACCTCGCCCGGGAATGCGATGTACTGCTGGAGAATTTCCGCCCGGGCACCCTGGAGAAATGGGGCCTGGGCCCGGAGGAACTGCAGCGGGCCAATCCCGACCTGGTGATCACCCGCATCTCGGCCTACGGCCAGACCGGGCCGCAGTCGGCCCGGCCCGGTTTCGCCGCGGTGGCCGAGGCGGTCGGCGGCCTGCGGGAACTGGTCGGCGATCCGGACCGCGCGCCGGTGCGCACCGGGGTCTCCATCGGTGATTCGATCGCCGGAATATATGCCGCCTTCGGCACCGTGATGGCCCTGTTCCAGCGCGCACGCAGCGACGCCTCGCTCCCCCTGGCCGAACGCATCATCGATGTCGCCCTCAACGAATCCATCCTGTCGGTGATGGAATCGCTGGTCCCGGACTATCAGGCCTACGGGGTGCGACGGGAGCGGGTCGGCGGGCGGATGGAAGGTATCGCCCCGAGCAACGCCTATCCGTGCGCCGACGGCACCAGCATCATCATCGCCGGGAACGGCGACGGCATCTTCCAGCGGTTCATGGAGACCATCGACCGCCCCGATCTGGGCGCCGATCCCACACTGCGCGACAACGCCGCCCGCTGGCGCCGCCGCGAGGAACTCGATACCGCGATCGGCGCCTGGACCTCCGGCCGATCGCGCGCCGAGGCGCTGCGGATCCTGGACGCCGCCGGGGTCCCGTCGGGACCGATCTACACCGCCGCCGATATCTGCGCCGACGAACAGTACGCGGCGCGCAATATGATCCAGCCGTTCGAGGTCGACACCGGCGCGGCGCGGCCGCGCACGGTCGGCTTCCCCGGGATCGTCCCGGTGATCGGCGGAGCCTCGTTGCCCATCCGTACAATCGGACCCGACCTGGGCGAACACACACGCGAAGTACTCGGTTCGGTACTCCATCTCACCGACGACGAGATCGATGCCCTGGCCGGTGCTTCCGAGACAGGGGTTGCGGTATGACCTTCACCTATACACCGGAGGCGCAGCTGCGCGATGTCACCCTGCGCGACGGATTGCAGCTCACCGGGAAACCGCTGGCCACCGAACGCAAGGTCGAGATCGCGCGCGAACTGCTCGCACTCGGGGTCCCGGCTCTGGAGATCGGGTCCATGGCGCGGCCCGATCTGGTCCCGCCGCTGGCCGACACCCTCGACGTGATCGCCGCCCTCACCCCCGACGAACTCGCCCGGTGCTGGGTGTGGGTGGCCACGCCCCGCCATATCGAGAAGGCCGCCGCGGCGGGCGCCCGCAATTTCCAGTACTGCCTGTCCGCGACCGATTCGCACAACAAGGCCAATATCGGGCGCACCACCGAGGACAGCGTCGCCGCCATGCCGAAGGCGGTGGAATTGACCCGCGACTGCGGGGGTTCCATCCAGCTCTGTATCGCCACCTCGCTCACCTGCCCGTTCGAGGGCGTCGTGGATCCGGAGCGGGTCCTGGGCATCGCCGCCGACCCGCGCACCGACGGCGCGGACGACATCGTCATCTGCGATACCCTCGGCCAGGCGGTACCCGCCCAGGTGAGCGCCCTGATCCGGGCGGTGCGGGATACCACGCCGCCGCGCCGCATCCTCTATCACGGTCACGATACCTGGGGTCTGGGCGTGGCCAATACGCTCGCGGCCATCGACGCCGGCGCGACCATGGTCGACGGTTCGCTGGGTGGGCTGGGCGGCTGCCCGTTCGCCCCCGGTGCCAGCGGTAACACCGCCACCGAGGATCTGCTGTTCGCCACCCGCCCCGGCTGGCTCACCCCCGGCGCCCTGGCCACCCTGGTCCGCCTCGGCGAGAACCTGCTCGCCGAACTGGGCGAACCCAACCGCTCGAAAACCGCCCAGGGTGCGCGGTCCAAGGCCGAGGCCTTCGACTGGGTGATCGGCGAAACCGCGTGAGCGCCACGGATTTCCTCGTCACCACCCGGCTACCCGACCCCGGAATGCGACTGCTCGAAGAGGCCGGCACGGTCACGCTCGCGGAGGCCATGTCGCCGGCGGAACTCGCCCGGGCCTGCGCCTCCGGCGAACACCGGGTGGTGGTGGCCCAGCTGCGCGATATCTTCGACGCGCCGCTGCTGGCGTCGGCGAAGATCCGGGGCATCAGCAATTTCGCCGTCGGCTACAACAACATCGATATCGAGGCCGCGACCGCGCATTCCATCGTGGTCGGCAACACCCCGGGCGTGCTCACCGATGCCACCGCCGATATCGCGATCCTGCTCATGCTGGCGGTCGCGCGGCGGTGTGTGGAGGCGGACGCCTATGTCCGCGCCGGCCGGTTCCAGGGCTGGGAGCCGGAGCTACTGCTCGGCCACGATGTCAGCGGGCGCACGCTCGGGCTGGCCGGGTTCGGCCGGATCGCCCGGGCCACCGCCCGCCGCGCCCTGGCGTTCGGGATGACGGTCGCCTTCTGCCCGCGTCCCCCCGGCGACCGCGCGGTGAGCGAGGCGGAACTGGGCGAATTCGCCGGGCGGGTCCGGCATCTGGCGTGGCCCGAGCTGGTGGCGGAAAGCGATTTCCTCTCGGTGCACGTACCGCTCACCACCGAAACCCGCCACCTGGTGGACGAATCCGTGCTCCGGTCGATGAAACCGTCGGCGATCCTGATCAATACCGCGCGGGGGCCGATCGTGGACGAAACCGCCCTGGTCGCCGCCCTGCGCGACGGCACCATCGCGGGCGCGGGACTCGACGTCTACGAGGACGAGCCGCGCCTGGCGCCCGGCCTGGCCGATCTGCCGAATACGGTGCTGCTGCCGCATGTCGGCAGTGCGACCGTACCGGTTTGCGCCGAAATGGCCCGCCGGTGCGCGGAGAACGCGATCGCGATGGCGCGCGGCGAACTCCCGCCGTACCCGGTCAACCCGGAGGCGACGGCACGCTGAGCGTGGCGGTCACGCGGGGATCCGGCCGCCCAGGGTCCGGGTGACCTGCTCGGCGTACCCGACGAGCAGGTCCACCCACTCCTCGCACCGCTGCTGCGGCATCCGGATCGTGGGACCGCTGATGGTCAGTGCCGCGAGCACCTCGCCGCCCGCGCCGAAGATGGGGGCCGACAGACCGGACGCCGAATCCTCGCGCTCCCCGGTGCTGATGGCGTACCCGTCGGCCTTCGCCCGGTCGATGAGTGCCCGGAGTTCCGGCGGACTGGTCACGGTGCCCTCGGTGAGCGCCTCCATCGGCGCCGCGAGCACCTGATCGGCGAGTTCGGGGTCCCAGGCCAGCAGGATCCGGCCCGCCGACCCCGCATAGAGCGGAATGATCTTGCCGATGTACATATCCCGGCGCAGGGCGTGCCGGGTCTCGGCGATGGCCACACACACCCGGAACCCGTGATCGGCGCGGAAGACGCACGCCGTCTCCCCGGTCTCGTCGCGGATCTGCCGCAGCACCGGGTCGACGATCGTGAGCAGGTCCAGGCCCTTCACGGCCGTGGCCGCCCAGTAGCTCATCCGCAACCCGATCCGGATCCGGTCCCCGGCGCGGTCCAGCAGTCCCTGGGCGACCATATTGGTGACCAGCCGCTGCACCGTGGAGGTCGGGAATCCGGTCGCCGCCTGGATCTCCCCGAGCGTCAGCGAGGGGCGTGCCAGGGTGAAGGCATCGAGGATCTCGGTGATCTTCCCCAGCACCAGCAACGGCTGGTGGTTTCCCGACGCCGCGCCCTCTTCCCTCGCCATAGCGCAGAATCTACGCCGCGCGGAATCCGCGCGAGACCCGGGCCGCCGGGCGCCGGGACCGCGCGAAAACCGGGGTCAGAGGCAGAGAGTGCCGAGCCGCAGACCCGGCCGCGCCGTCACCTGGATCCCGGCCGAAACCGGGAGGATATCGGGCAGCCCGTTGGAATAGCCCGCGGTGAGCCCGTTACTGCCGAACGCTTCCGGAGTCCACAGGACACTGGCCATGCCGTACTGGACGGGTACCTCACCGAGCAGCACATCGCCGCCGCCCGGCCGGCGGTTGAAGAACTGCACCGTGCCCTTCTCCACCGGGCTGCCGTCGGGCAGTTTCACCTGCGCCTCCAGCATGAGGGTGCAGCCGGTGGGCACCGTATCCGCCGAGGCGGTGGTCGGCTCGCCGAGCAGGTCGAGTTGCACCACCGGCGCCACCGCGGCCCCGGCCGCCGCCGGTGTCGCGAGGGGAACCGCGACCGCGGCCGCGCCGATCACCGCGGCGGCGGCTCCGCGCAGCCGTCGAGAACCCTTGTCCGCCATGACATCACCTGCCCTTTCGTCCGGAAACACTGCCTTCGGCGCCACCCGCGGCCCACCGGCGCGCGCGCTCGCGTCGGCGAGGCGGGCCGCGGCGGGGCGTCCGCCACGGGGGCGGTTACCCGGGAACCGGAGCGGCAACCCCTACAGCGCGTTCCCGGCGTCGACGATATGGGTGGCGCCGGTGATGTACCGCGCGGCATCGGAGACCAGGAACAGCACCGTATTCGAGATATCGTCGGCCTCCAGGGCGACCACGGGCAGTTTGTTCATCTTGGCGGCCACCGCCTCGAAATCGGCGCGCCCCGGATGTTCCAGGTCCGGGCGGAACAACCGATAGGTCGATTCGTTGTGAACCATATCGGTGGCGACCGTGCCCGGATGGATGGAGTTGACCCGGATGTTCTGCGGCGCCAGTTCCTTGGCGAGCACTTTCATCAGGCTCACCAGTCCTGCCTTGGCCGCGGCGTAATGCGCGAGGCCGTGGTTGGCGACCATCGCGGCCACCGAACTGGTGATCACGACCGACCCGCCGCGCCCGCCCGCGACGATCCGCGGAACCGCCGCCTTGAGGGTCTTCCAGACCCCGGTGAGATTGATATCGATCATCTCGTTCCAGGCGTCCTCACTCATCTCGAGTGTCGGTGCCGGACTGGAGATTCCCGCGTTGGCCACGACGATATCGAGCCGGCCGAAGGCCTCGGCCCCGGCTTCGGCAGCGGCGGCCAGGGCCTCGTAGTCGCGGACATCGGCGTCGCGGGCGACGATCCGGCGGCCGGTCGACTCGACGAGCCGGACGGTCTCGGCCAGATCCGCGGCCGAGGCCAGCGGATAGGGCACCGTTTTCGCCTCGGCGGTGGTGTCGATCGCGACGATATCGGCGCCCTCGGCCGCCAGCCGCACCGCATGGGATCGGCCCTGGCCCCGGCCCGCCCCGGTGATGAATGCGACCTTGCCGTCCAGAATGCCCATGGCCCTCTCCGTCACTACTCGCCCGGCTCTCGCCGAAAGAATAATGACCGCGGCTGCCGAAAATGGCCGGAACGCCGGGATCAGGCCTCGACGAGTGCGTTCTCCCGCTCGCCGGATTCGGCCGTGACCTCCGGCGCGGTCGAGCGATTCGGCAGCAGTACGGCCGTGACCACCACGATCACCGCCAGCGCCGCCGAGACCGCGAAGGCCAATCGCATTCCGTCCAGTTGCGCGGTCACCGCGTCGGCGCCCGCGGCCGCGAGCGCGGTGCTGCGGGTGGCCATCACCGTCACCACCAGCGCGGTGCCCAGGGCGGCCGCGACCTGCTGCAGGGTGCCCAGCATGGAACTTCCGTGCGAGTACAGATCCTCCGGCAACGCCCCCAGCGCCAGGGTGAACACCGGCGTGAACGCCGCCGCCAGCGACACCATCAGCAGGATGTGCAGGGCCAGCAGCTGCCAGTAGGGGGTGTCGATCGCGATCCGGGTGAAACCCGCCAGCGCGGCGGTGATCCCGACCGCGCCCGGGATCACCAGGATCCGGCCGCCGAACCGGTCGTAGACACGCCCGACCAGCGGACCCAGCAGACCCATCGCCAAACCGCCGGGCATGACCAGCAGTCCGGTTTCCAGCGGTGACAGTTCGCGCAGATTCTGCAGGTACAGCGGCAGCAGCATCATCGAGCCGAGCATCGCCAGGAACGCGACCGCCATCAGGATCAGGCCCTTGGTGTAGGTGCCGGACCGCAGGATCCGCAGATCCAGCAGCGGAGTCCCGTGACGCTGCAGCCACAGCTGCCGGGCCACGAACAAACCGATGAGCGCGACCCCGGCCGCGGTGATCGCCGCCGGGACGGCGACGCTGCCGGCTTCGAAACGGCTGAGCCCGTAGACCAGGCTGCCGAACCCGAGTGCCGCGAAGACCACGCTGAACCAGTCGATGGTGCCGGTCTCGGGTTCGCCCACGTTCTCCAGCCGGCGCAGCCCGAACCAGGTGACGGCGCCCGCGATCGGCAGCACCAGGACGAACAGCCAGCGCCACGACGCCACCTGCAGGACCAGGCCGGAGATGACCGGGCCCATGGCGGGAGCCACCGAGATCGCGAGGGTCACATTGCCCATCACCCGGCCGCGGTCGCGTTCGGGCACCACCGTCATCAGAGTGGTCATCAGCAGCGGCATCATCACCGCGGTCCCGCCCGCCTGGATGATGCGCCCGATCAGCAGGACCGCGAACGAGGGCGCCACCGCCGACAGCGCGGTGCCGGCGAGGAACACCCCCATGGCCAGCGCGTACGCCCGCCGGGTGGTGACCCGCTGCAGGAACCAGCCGGTCACCGGGATCACCGCGGCCATGGTGAGCATGAACGCCGTGGACACCCATTGGGCGGCCCGTTCGGTGACCTCCAGATCGTTCATCAGCCGGGGTATCGCGTTGATCATGATGGTCTCGTTGAGGATCACCACGAAGGTCGCGAACACCAGTAGCCGGACCACCACCGGAGTACCGCCGCCGGTTCTGTGGACGGATAATCGAGCGGACATCGGCTACCTCCGGGGGTCGAACGAGCGGCAAGGGCGCGGGGTGGGCAGCGGCGGCCGTGCCCGGACGCCGTATGAGGACAGACGAGACCGCGACACCGCGCTCATCGGCGATGCGTCAGTGTTTCCTGGGGGTCCGCCCCGTATCAATCGATTTTCCGGCCCGTGTATTCCCGCCCCGGGCCGCGAATCGGCCGGTCACCGCCCGGAGCGCCCCGGAACCGGTGGCGCTGCGGGTGTGACCGGAGTCATGGCCGCACCGAGACCGGTCAGCCCGCCTCCAACCGGCGCGCGGCGACCTCGAGGTCCTTGTCGCCGCGACCCGACAGGCACAGCAGGATCACCGCGCCGTCCGCGAGCTCCCGGCGATCGTCGAGTTCCAGGAGATGGCCGACGGCATGCGCGGACTCCAGTGCCGCGATGATGCCCTCGCTGTGGCTCAGCGCCCGCAGACCGCGCAGCGCCGTCGTATCGGTGGCGGCGGCGTAGTCCACGCGGCCGGTTTCCTTCAGATGGCTGAGTTCGGGACCCACGCCCGGATAGTCCAGCCCGGCCGCGACGCTGTGCGTTCCGGCGATCTGGCCGTCGTCGTCCTGCAGGAGATAGCTGAAGCTGCCGTCGATCTCGCCGGGGCGCCCGGCGCTCAGCGAGGCGGCGTGTTCCCCGGTATCGACGCCGCGCCCCGCGGCCTCCACACCGAGCAGGCGGACGCCGGTGTCGTCGGCGAACGGGTGGAACGCGCCCACCGCGTTGCTCCCGCCGCCGACGCAGGCGAGCACATAGTCGGGCAGCCGGCCCTCGGCGGCCAGGATCTGCGCCCGGGCCTCGACGCCGATGGTCGTCTGGAAATCGCGCACGATTCGCGGATAGGGCGCGGGGCCGGCGGCGGTCCCGAACAGATAGTGGGTGGAATCCAGGTTGGTGACCCAGTCGCGCACGGATTCGCTGATCGCCTCCTTGAGACGGCGATTGCCGGTGTCCACGGCCCGGATCTCCGCGCCCAGCAGCCCCATCCGGATCACATTGTGCTGCTGGCGGTCCATATCGGCGGCGCCCATGTAGATGGTGCAGGTCAGTCCGAACATGGCGCAGACCGTCGCGACGGCGACCCCGTGCTGCCCCGCGCCGGTCTCGGCGACGACCCGGCGTTTACCCATCCGCCGGGCCAGCAGGCCCTGGCCGAGCGCGTTGTTGATCTTGTGTGAGCCGGTGTGCGCCGTATCCTCCCGTTTCAGGTACACCTTCACACCGGGGGTCGCCAGACCGGCGGCGAACCGCGGTACCTGGTGCAGCAGAGTCGGTCTGCCGACCCGCGTCCGCAACAATTCGCGCAATTCCCGGGTGAACACCGGGTCGGCGCGGGCGCGGTCGTAGGCCGCCTCGAGTTCGAGCAACGCCGCCATCAGCCCTTCGGGCACATATCTACCGCCGAACCGGCCGAACCGGCCGTGTTCGTCCGGTAGATCCCGGCGACGACAAGAACTCTCATCCACTCCGCGACCCACGACCATGCGGCAACCACACTCTCCATCCGAACCGTTCGTGAGCAGTCTGTGCCGCGGTCGCAAGCACCGGGTCACCTCCCGGCAACGGATTAGTTAACAGCAAAGAAGATATGGGCTTTCCGTAGCAGACCACCCCTCCCGGACTTCCCGCTCCGGGGAAGCCGCTCCCGATCGGACACCGGATCGGCGCTCCGCCCGACGGTTTCACCGCGCCGGGCGGGGTCCGTGGATCGCCGCCCGATCGTGGTTACCTGTACGCGTGACATCGATATCCGCCCGCGCCGGCGGAACGCTCGCCTGGGCCGCCACGCTCGCCGGAGCGGCCGGAGTGGCCCTGCACTTCAGCCGGTCGTCGGAGCGGATTCTGGTACTCGGCGCCTCGGGTGCGCCCTACCTCATGGGTTGCGCGCTGATCGGCGCGGCGGGCTGTGTCGCGCTGCGCCGCTGGGGCGGGGCGGCGGTGGCGACAGTGGTCGTCGCCACCGCCGCCTGGACCCAGGCTCCGCTGTACACCGCCGCGGCCGGTGCGGAGAGCGGCGCCGACCTCACCGTCATGCAGGCCAATCTGCTGTTCGACGGGGCCGATCCACGCGCCCTGGTCGAGGAGGTGCGCACCCGCGACGTCACCCTGCTCACCGTCAATGAGGTCACCCGCGCGGGAATCGGCGATCTGGAGCGCGCGGGCCTGGACGGGGTGCTGCCGTTCCGGTACGTCTCCCCCGGGCGCAATGCCGCCGGAACCGGGATCTGGAGCGCCTACCCGCTGTCGGACACCGTCGAATACGACGGCTTCGTTCTCAACCAGCTCGCCGCGACCGCGATCGTTCCCGGCGCCGGACCGGTCACGGTGTATGCGCTGCATCCGGTCCCGCCGGTGTACGACATCCGGGTGTGGGCGGACGAACTGTCCCGGCTGGGCGAGATCCTCGATCGCGCCCCGGCCGACCGCCCGGCCTTGGCCGGTGGCGATTTCAACGCGACCCACGACCACGCGCAGTACCGGGCCCTGCTCTCGGGGCGGTTCGCCGACGCCGCGCGCCAGGCGGGGGCCGGCCATCTCGTCACCTATCCGACCGATAAGCGCTGGCCGCCCTTCGTCGGGATCGACCACATCCTGGTGGCCGGGGGTCGCGCCGTCGAGGTGGAATCGGTCGTCCTGCCCGGTTCCGATCACCGCGCGCTGGTGGCGAGGATCGGCCTCGATCGGCCGCGCTGAGATCCGGACGACCGGGGCCCTTGCGCAACGTCGGCCGACAGTCCACCCTATTGTAGGATTGTCGACAATCAGGGTCCGGGCACGACCGGCCGCCGACTGGGAGGAGCAGCCGCCATGCTCACGGAAGACACACTCACCGCCGCCGAGCGCGCCGCCATCGAGTCCGTACCCAGCGGGCTCTATATCGGCGGGCAGTGGCAGACCACCGCGGCCACGATGCCGGTCCTCGACCCCGCCACCGGCCGGACCCTGCGCTCGGTCGCGGACGCCACCCCCGACGAGGCCCTGGCCGCGCTCGACGCCGCCGCGACCGCGCAGGCCGGCTGGGCCGCCACCGCCCCCCGCGAACGCAGCGAGATCCTGATGCGCGCCCACCGGCTGCTGCTCGAGGACGCCGACCGGCTGGCCCTCGTCGCGACACTCGAAATGGGTAAACCGCTCGCCGAGGCCCGGGGCGAGATCGTCTACGCCGCGGAGTTCTTCCGCTGGTTCGCCGAGGAAGCGGTCCGGCTCGACGGTGGATACATGCCCGCGCCGGCCGGCGGATCCCGCTTCCTGGTCACCAAACAACCGGTCGGCCCCAGTCTGCTGATCACCCCCTGGAACTTCCCGATGGCCATGGGCGCCCGCAAGATCGGCCCGGCCCTGGCGGCGGGCTGCACCAGCGTGGTCAAACCCGCCGAGCAGACCCCCCTGTGCACCCTGGCTCTCGCCGACATCCTGGAACGGGCCGGTGTACCCGCCGGTGTGGTGAACGTGGTGACCACCTCCGATCCCGGCGCGGTGATGACCCCGCTGATCCACGATCCGCGGTCGCGCAAACTGTCGTTCACCGGTTCCACCGCGGTGGGCAAGATCCTGCTCGAGCAGTGCGCGCGGACCGTGATGCGCACCTCCATGGAACTCGGCGGCAATGCGCCCTTCCTCGTATTCGACGACGCCGACCTGGACGCGGCCGTCGAAGGCGCCATGGCCGCCAAGATGCGCAATATCGGCCAGGCCTGCACCGCGGCCAACCGGTTCTTCGTCCAGCGCGGCGTACTGGCCGAGTTCGCCGAGCGCCTCGCCGCCCGGATGGGCGAACTGCCGCTGGGCCGCGGGACCGAACCCGGTGTCGTCGTCGGACCGCTCATCGACGAGGACGCGGTGGCCAAGGTGACCGATCTCGTCGCCGACGCCCGGGAACGGGGCGCTCGCGCGCTGGTCGGCGGCGAGCCGCTGAGCGGGCCCGGGAACTTCTACCCGGCCACCGTGCTGGTCGACGTCCCCGATACCGCGCATATCTGCCATACCGAAGTCTTCGGCCCGGTCGCGAGCATCACCGCCTTCGATACCGAAGCCGAGGCCCTCGACCGCGCCAACGACACCCCCTATGGTCTGGTGGGCTATGTGTACACCGAGAGCCTGCGCCGCGGGCTGCGGGTCTGCGAAGCCCTCGACACCGGCATGGTCGGACTGAACCAGGGCGTGGTGTCCAACCCGGCCGCGCCGTTCGGCGGGGTGAAGGAATCCGGTCTCGGCCGCGAGGGCGGCCTGGTCGGAATCGACGAATTCCTCGAGATCAAGTACATCGGAGTGACTCTGTGAGTTCCTATCGGATCGCGACCATCCCCGGCGACGGCATCGGCGTCGACGTGACGGCAGAGGCGGTGAAGGTCCTCGACCGGGTGCTGCCCGGTATCGAATGGACCGAATTCGACTGGTCCTGCGAGAACTATCTGCGGACCGGCTCGATGATGCCGGCCGACGGCCCCGAACGCCTCGCCGGATTCGACGCGATCCTGCTGGGCGCCGTGGGCTTCCCCGGCGTTCCCGACCACATCTCCCTGTGGGGACTGCTGATCCCGCTGCGGCGCGCGTTCGGGCAGTACGTGAACCTGCGCCCGGTGCGGCTGCTCCCCGGCACCACCTCGGCCCTGCGGGATCGCGACGCCGCCGATCTCGATCTGCTGATCGTGCGGGAGAACTCCGAGGGCGAATACTCCGAGATCGGCGGTAAACACAATCCGGGCCGCCCCGACGAATTCGTGCTGCAGGAGTCGGTGTTCACCCGGGTGGGGTGCGAACGGATCATCCGCTACGCGTTCGAGCGGGCCACCGAACGCGGGGGCCGGTTGTGTTCGGCGACCAAATCCAACGGGCTCATCCATTCGATGCCCTACTGGGACGAGATCTTCGAGCGCATCGCCGCCGAATACCCGGCGGTCGAGACCCGGCAGATGCATGTGGACGCGCTCGCCGCCGAGATCGTCCTGCATCCCGACCGGCTCGATGTGATCGTCGGGTCGAACCTGTTCGGCGATATCCTCTCCGACCTCGCCGCCGCTGTCACCGGCGGGCTGGGGCTGGCGCCGTCGGGCAATATCAACCCGGCCGGCGACGCTCCCTCCATGTTCGAGGCGGTGCACGGCAGCGCCCCGGATATCGCCGGCCAGGGCATCGCCAACCCGGTGGCGCAGATCCTGGCGGGCGCCATGCTGCTGGAGCATCTGGGCGAGCGTTCGGCGGCCGCCGCCGTCGACCGGGCGGTGACCGAGGTGCTGGGATCGGGCGGGCCCCATACCCCCGATCTCGGCGGCACGGCCACCACCACCGATATCGGCGACGCCATCGCCGACCGGGCCTCCGCGCTGCTGCTGCCGCGCTGAGCCGGACCGGGGCGGCCGCGGTCCGGCCGCCCCGGTCACCCGGATCCGGGCGGAAAACACCGTCCGAGCTGCCCGGACACCAGGATCGCGAATCGAATCTTCCCAACCCGAGTACCGGGTGACATGCTGGGTACTGCCAGTGTGTGGACGGCTGCGGACCAGCTCGTTTCCTCGCGCTCGATCCGGCCGTCCGTCCGGTCGCCGGCACCGCGCCGCGGTGCCGTCCCGAACGCTCGGAAGGAGACGCCGCGAGCATGACCAGCGACAAGCCCGAAATCCTGACCACCGACGCCGGTATCCCCGTCGAAAGTGACGAGCATTCACTCACCGTCGGCCCCGACGGCCCCATCCTGCTGCAGGACCACTACCTCATCGAGCAGATGGCGCAGTTCAACCGGGAACGTATCCCGGAACGCCAGCCGCACGCGAAGGGCAGTGGTGCGTTCGGCCGGTTCGAGGTCACCAACGATGTCAGCGCCTACACGAAGGCGGCGCTGTTCCAGCCGGGGGCGAAAACCGAGATGGTCGCCCGGTTCTCCACCGTGGCCGGCGAGCGCGGCAGCCCGGATACCTGGCGCGATCCGCGTGGTTTCGCCCTGAAGTTCTATACGACCGAGGGCAACTACGACATGGTCGGTAACAACACGCCGATCTTCTTCATCCGCGACCCGCTGAAGTTCCAGAACTTCATCCGCTCCCAGAAGCGGCGCGCGGACAGCAATCTGCGCGATCACGATATGCAGTGGGATTTCTGGACGCTGTCACCGGAATCGGCGCACCAGGTCACCTGGCTGATGGGTGATCGCGGTATCCCCAAGACCTGGCGGCATATGAACGGCTACTCCAGCCACACCTATATGTGGGTCAACGCCGAGGGCCAGAAGTTCTGGGTCAGATACCACTTCAAAACCGACCAGGGCATCGACTTCCTCACACAGGAGGAGGCCGACCGGATGGCCGGGGCGGACAGCGACTACCACATGCGCGATCTGTATCAGGCGATCGACCGGGGCGAATACCCCAGCTGGACGCTGCATATGCAGATCATGCCGTTCCACGACGCACAGAATTACCGGTTCAATCCGTTCGATCTCACCAAGGTGTGGCCGCACGGCGACTATCCGCTGATCGAGGTCGGCCGGATGACGCTGGACCGCAATCCGACCGACAACCACACCCAGATCGAGCAGGCGGCGTTCCAGCCCAACAATCTGGTGCCGGGTATCGGTCTGAGCCCGGACAAGATGCTGCTGGGCCGCGTGTTCTCCTACGCCGACGCCCACCGGGCCCGGCTGGGCGCCAACTACCAGCAGATCCCGGTGAACGCGCCCCATGTGCCGGTGCACAGTTACAGCAAGGACGGCGCGATGCGCGTCGAACCGGTCACCGATCCGGTGTACACGCCCAATTCGAAGGGCGGGCCGCGGCCGGATACCGATCGTTACGGTGAACCGGCGGGCTGGCAGTCCGACGGCGCCATGGTGCGGTCCGCCTACACCCTGCACGCCGAGGACGACGATTTCGGCCAGGCCGGAACCCTGGTGCGCGAGGTGCTCGACGACGCGGCGCGCGAACGGCTGGTGAACAATATCGTCGGCCATCTGCTCGACGGGGTGAGCGAACCGGTCCTGCACCGGGCGTTCGAGTACTGGCGCAATGTCGACAAGGATCTGGGCGACCGGATCGAGCGGGGCGTGAAGTCCCGGGCCTGACCGGCCGGTCCCGCGCAGCCGCGGGGGTCTGCGGACCTCCGCGGCTCCGGTGCGCCCGGGACGCGTGGTGTCGCGTCCGGGCGCCCGGGGATCCGCCCCGGCCGGCGCGCGGAATATAGAGTCGGCGACCATGACCGTTCTCGTCGCCCCGGACAGTTTCAAGGGCACCTACACCGCCACCGAGGTCGCCGAAGCCGTCGGCGCGGGAATCGAGGCATCCGGCGGTACGGCGATCCGGTTGCCCGTCGCCGACGGCGGCGAGGGCACGCTCGCGGTACTCACCCGCCCCCTCGGCCTGCGCATCGTGACGGCCGAGGCCCGTAACCCCTGGGGTGCGCCGTACCGGGCCGAATTCGGGCTCTCCGCGGACGGTACCGCGGTGATCGAGATCGCCGCGGCGAGCGGGATCACCACCCCGCACGACGGGCCGAAGGATCCTGTCACCGCCGATACCTACGGCACCGGCATGCTCATGGCGGCGGCCGTACGTCAGGGAGCGCGCCGGATCGTGGTCGCGGCCGGTGGATCGGCCACCACCGACGGCGGGACCGGCGCGATCGCGGCACTCGAGGAGGCGGGCGGCCCGGGAACCGCGTCCGTCGTCGTCCTCACCGACGTCACCACCCGCTACCTCGACGCCGCCCGGGTGTTCGGGCCGCAGAAAGGCGCCGACCCCGCCACGGTGGAGTTGCTCACCCGGCGGCTCGCCGAGACCGCGCGGCGCCTACCGCGTGATCCCTCCGGTGTCGACGCGACCGGCGCCGCGGGCGGTTTCTCCGGCGGTATGTGGGCGCAGTACGGCGCCGAACTGCGCTCCGGCGCGCAATACGTCCTGGACGCGGGCGGTTTCGACGAGCACGCGCGGCAGGCGTCGGCGATCGTGGTCGGCGAAGGGCGCCTGGACGGGCAGACCAGGGCCGGCAAGATCATCTCGGCGATCCTGGACCGCGCGGGCTCGGTCCCCGTTTTCGCCGTGGTGGGATCGGTGGGCGCGGACCTGGGCGACTACCGGGCGCGGTTCGCCGAGGTGATCGTGGCCTCCGACGCCGCGGCGATGCGGGCGGCCGGGCAGCGGATCGGCGCCGCGGTCACCGCGAGCTGATACCGGCGCCGAGCGGCCGGCGCTTCACCGCGGCGGAGTGAGATCCGGTGGGAAACCGCCCGTCGCGACGGGCCCCCACCGGTCGATCTCGATCCGGATCAGCGATTTGTTCTGCCGGGCCATCGCCTCGCGGTATTCGTCCCAATCCGGGTGCTCACCGGTGATTCCGCGGTAGTAGTCCACCAGGCCGTCGGCGGCCTCGGGCATATCGATGACCTCGGCGCGCCCGTCCACCTGCACATAGGCGTCGTCGAACTCGTCGGAGAGCACACAGATCGACACCCGGGGATCGCGGCGGATATTGCGGGTCTTCGCCCGGCCCGGATACGTCGAGACGACCACTCGCCCCGCCGGGTCGAGGCCACAGGTCACCGGGGACATCTGCGGGCTCCCGTCCGAGCGGTGGGTGACGAGGACACCGTGGTGGCGGGACGCGAGGAATTCCAGAAGCGCGGACCGGCCGACGGCGTCGGCGGTGGCGATTCGCGGCATGCGGGCCCTTCCGTTCGATTCGGCAACGGCCCGAGCATAGCGAGCGCACGCGCACCCCCGGGCCGGCGCGCGAACCCCTGTTGTGGGCGGCGCCACCGCCGCGCGGCCGGTGATTCGACGACCTCGATGCGGGTATCCGCCTCATTGCCCTGGTCGCACGCTCGACAGGAAGGACAGACCATGGTCGCCGGACGCGACGATCCGAATCAGAACACCCCTGCCCCCGAGCACAACTTCCCCGACGACACGCGCACCACCCGGTCACACGCCGGAGAATCGATCGAGGACACCCGGAACTGGCCGGGCATCATCCTCGCCGCCCTCGGTATCGTGCTGGTAGGGCTCACCCTCACCGCGGCGGGATACGGATTCGCGGGCTGGGCACTGGTCGCCGGAATCCTGGGCGGACTATGCCTGGTGGCCGGCGTGGCGATCGTGGTCGCCGAGCACCGCCGGGTCAAGGCCGCGGAAGGAGCCGCGCTGTGGGAACAGCGTGGCCATTGACGTAACGATCGGGGTCACGGGAGAGACGTGATCGTGTCCGGCCGGGTCGGTTTGCCCCGAACCGGCCGGGTACGCGCGCGATATGGAATTCCTCGTGGTCCTCGGGATCGCGGTCCTGGTCACGCTCGCCCTGCGCTATCGGCGCCGGGCGGGCGGGCACCCGGACACTTCCGAACCGCCGGGCGACCGGGGGCAGTAGCCCCGGCGTGGCCGGGAAGGGCATCGGGTGCGGGCCCGTCCGCCCGGGTCACCGGCATTCCCGGAGCGGGACACACCGCACATCATGTTTCGATCTCCACCGTCCTGGGCATCTCTGATCCGGGCCCGGACGGCGCCGCGCGTACGCCCCTGCCCTGATTTTCGCTCTCGTCGGCGACGCGCCGCGCCCGGAACCGGTCCGGCTGCGGGAAGGCCGCGACAGTCGACGGACACCGGGCACGGGGAGGTCGGATCCTGGACACGTGGTGGACCTTCGTCGTGCAACGGCGGCACCAGCTCTTCATCGACTCCTATCTGCACGTCTCGGCGGTCGTCCAATCGCTGCTGATCGCCACGGCGGTGGCGGTGCTGATCGGCATCCTGGTGTATCGCAGTCCGATCGGTTCGTCGGCCGCCACCGCGGCGGCGGGCGCGATTCTCACCGTGCCGTCGTTCGCCCTGCTCGGGCTGCTGATCCCGATCTTCGGACTGGGTGTGGTGCCGACGGTGACCGCGCTGGTGCTCTATGCTCTGCTGCCCATCCTGCGCAATACGCTCATCGGTCTGTCATCGGTGGACTCGGCGGTGGTCGACGCGGCGCGCGGGGTCGGTATGAACCGGTTGCGCGTACTCACCACGATCGAACTGCCGCTGGCCTGGCCCGCCATCCTCGCGGGTATGCGGGTGAGCACCCAGTTGATCATGGGCATTCTCGCCCTCGCCGCCTATGCCAAGGGGCCGGGCCTGGGCAACCTCATCTTCTCCGGGCTCTCCCGGCTCGGCAGCCCGAACGCCGTCCCGCAGGCGCTCACCGGCACGGTGCTGATCGTCGTTCTCGCTCTGCTGCTCGACGGGATCTTCGTCCTCGTCGGGCGTCTCACCATTTCGAGGGGTATCCGTGACTGATTCCCAGACCGGCGCGGCGGTGTCCGGTGTCGAGATCGTGCTCGATACCGTCACCAAACGGTATCCGGGGCAGCGCGAGCCCGCCGTCGACGCGGTCTCGCTGACGATCCCCGCGGGCGAGATCGTGGTCCTGGTCGGGCCGTCGGGCTGCGGTAAGACCACCACCATGCGGATGATCAACCGCCTCATCGAACCCACCTCCGGCACGATCACCATCGACGGCCGGGACGCGGCCTCGATCGACCCCGACCGGCTGCGCCGGGGCATCGGCTATTCGATCCAGCAGGCGGGCCTGTTCCCGCATATGACCGTCGCCCGCAATATCGCGACCGTGCCCGGGCTGATGGGCTGGGACCGCGCCCGGATCACCGCGCGCACCGACGAGATGCTGGAACTGGTGGGCCTGGAACCGGATATCTACCGGGGCCGCTATCCGCGTCAGCTGTCGGGTGGTCAGCAGCAGCGGGTGGGCGTGGCCCGCGCTCTCGCCGCCGACCCGCCGGTTCTGCTGATGGACGAACCGTTCGGCGCGGTCGATCCGATCACCCGCGGACTACTGCAGGACGAACTGCTGCGGTTGCAGGCCGAACTCGGCAAGACCATCGTTTTCGTCACCCATGATTTCAACGAGGCGGTCAAACTCGGTGACCGGATCGCGGTGCTGGGTACCGGCTCCCGGATCCTGCAATACGATACGCCCGCCGCGATCCTGGCCGACCCCGCCGACGAGACGGTGGCGGGTTTCGTCGGCGCCGACGCCTCGCTCAAACAGCTGACGCTGACCCGCATCCGCGATGTGGAACTGGACGACTACCCCACGGTCACCGAGGACGTCACGGTCGAGGCGGCCCGTACGGCGCTGGCCGAGGCAGGCCACGGCTGGGTCCTGGTGCTCGACAGCCGGCGACGCCCGCTGCGCCGGATCTCCGCCGACCAGCTCGCGCACGCGCGTTCGGTACGCGAGTCCGGCTCCGCGCTCGGCGAAACCCTCTCCACGGCGTCGACGCTGCAGGACGGGCTGGAAGCCCTGCTCAACGATCAGAACGCCGCGGCAGTGGTCACCGGTTCGCGCGGCGAGTACGCGGGGGTGGTCACCATCGACACCCTGGTCGCTCATCTGTCCGCCCTGCGCGGCGCGCACGGCGACCGGGCCGGATCGGACGCGACCGCATGACGGCCGCCGCCTCGATCACCGATACCCGGCCGGAACCCCGGCGCAGATCGGCGGAGCGGCGCGCCGATACGCTCCGGTTGATCGTGCAGCCCGCGGTGGTCGCGCTGCTCACCGTCGGCGTTCTCGTCTGGGCGCTGCGCCGCGATCTCACCGTCACCCAGCAGACCAGCCTGAACGCGGACAATATCGTCACCGTCACCTGGCAGCACATCGTGATCACCGCGACGGTGACGCTGATCGTGGTGGCGGTCGGCGTCCCGCTGGGCACCCTGCTCACCCGGCCCGGCTACCGGCGGCTCACGCCGCTGGTGGTGACCATCGCCAATATCGGCGCCGCGGCCCCCGCCATCGGCCTGATCGTGCTGTTCTATCTCCTCACCCGGACCACCGGGTTCTGGATCGGGGTGGCGCCGATCGCCTTCTATTCCCTGCTGCCCGTCCTGCGCAACACCATCCTGGGCTATCAGCAGGTCGATCCGATGCTCATCGACGCGGGCCGCGGCCAGGGCATGTCCGCCCGCACCGTGCTGCGCCGGATCGAATTCCCCCTCGCGGTGCCCTATATCCTGGCCGGCCTGCGCACCTCCCTGGTCCTGGCGGTCGGCACCGCCACGCTGTCGTTCCTCGTGAGCGCGGGCGGGCTCGGCATCCTCATCGATACCGGCTACAAACTGCGCGACAACGTCACGCTGGTGGTCGGGGCGGTACTGGCGGTGGCGCTCGCGTTGCTGGTGGACTGGCTCGGCGCGGTGGCCGAACGCTTTCTCGGACCCCGGGGGCTGGAATGAGGACGAACCGGGCGGTGCGGGTGCTGGTCGCGGCGGCCGCGGTACTGCTGGCCGGCTGCGGGCTGCAGTCGGGCGGTTCGGTGCCGCTGCAGGTGGGGCCCGGAAGTATCGTCGCCGAACCCGCCCTGAGCGGAGTGCCGATCACGGTGGGTTCCAAGGATTTCACCGAACAGAACATCCTCGGCTACATCATCGAATTCGCGATGGTCGCGGCCGGGGCCGAGGTACGCGATCTGACCGATATCCAGGGGTCGAACAGTCTGCGCGACGCGCAGCTCAGCGGCCAGATCGATATCGCCTACGACTACACCGGCACCGGCTGGGTGAACTATCTGGGCAACGAGACCCCGGTGCCCGACGAGCGGGCGCAGTTCGACGCCGTGCGCGAGGCCGACCGGGCGGCCCACGGCATCGTCTGGTCGGCCATGGCCCCCATGAACAACACCTACGCCCTCGCCACCAGCAGGCGGACCGCCGAACGCACCGGTGTGCGCACCCTCTCCGCGTACGCCGCACTGCTCGCCGCCGACCCGGCGGCCGCCGCGACCTGCGTCGGCACCGAGTTCAGTGTGCGCCAGGACGGCTACCCCGGGATGGCCCGCGCGTACGGGATCGACCCCGGGCGCGCGCAGAAACGGATCGTGCAGGACGCCGTGGTCTATCAGGCGACCGCCGACGCCGATCAGTGCGCGTTCGGTTCGGTCGCGGCCACCGACGGACGGATCCCGGCACTGGACCTGGTGCTGCTGGAAGACGATCGGGCCTTCTTTCCCAAGTACAATGCCGCTTTGGTGATGCGGGCCGAGTTCGCGGACGCATATCCCGAGGTCGCCCGGATCATGACACCCATCTCGCGGCTGCTCACCAACGAATCGATCACCGAGCTCAACCGGCAGGTCGATGTGGAGGGCCGGGAACCGGCTGAGGTCGCCCGCGACTGGATGGTGGCGCAGGGTTTCGTGACGAAGGAGTGAACCGGCGGACGCGGAGGAGGCGACGGTGACCGACGGCCCGAAACTCCCCGCACCCGCTCCGGCCCGCGCGGTGCTCTTCGGCCTGCCGCCCGCGGGACGCCGGCTGCCCGGGGCGATCCGCGCGGCGGTAGCCTTCGGCGCGCCGGCGCTGCTCGCGGTGGCACTGGGTCACGAACAGCAGGGTCTGATGGCCGCGACCGGAGCGCTGGCGGTGATCTTCGGCGAGGGTCAGGCCTACCGGCGGCGGCTGCGGGTGGTGGGTACGGCCGCGATCTGCCTGATCTGCGTGGCGTTCGCCGGCGGCCTGGTGGGGAATCTGGTGCACCACCGGCTCGACGCCGGCGGATCGCAGTGGTGGCAACTGCTGCTCGTGGTGCTGATGTCGGCGGTCGCGGTGGCCGCCACCTTCGTGAATTCGGCACTGCGGCTCGGGCCGCCGGGCGGATTCTTCTTCGTGCTGGCCGCCGGGGTCGGCGCGCTCATCGCCGGTCACGGGGTGGCCCCCGGCCAGATCGCGCTGTGGACGGCGGCAGGCGGGCTCAGCGCTGTGATCGTCGGTATGTCGGCGGCGCTCACCTCGGCCCGGCCCCCCGAAGAGCGCGCGGTGGCGGACGCGGTCGAAGCCGTCGAGGCCTTTGCCGGGCTCGATCCCGCGAGCGAGCCGACCGGCGCGCGCTACACCGCGACCATGAAGGTGCGCACCGCCTGGACCCTGCTCGACGATGCCGGGAACCTCGACGGCGACTTGGCCGCCACGCTCGATCACGCACAGCGGCGGTTCGCCGCCCTGCTGTACCGCGAGCACGAGGACGACGAATCCGATCTGTTGTTCGATACCGGCCATCCCGCGCCGACTCCGCGCCCCTCGCTGCGCTACCGGATCCGGCGCTCACTCTCACCTGACAGCCACGCGGCCGTCTCCGCGACCCGGCTCGCCCTCGCGGCCCTGGCCGCAGGCTGCCTGACCGTCGCCTTCGATCTCGGGCGCCCCGACTGGGCGGTACTCACGGTGACCGTCCTGCTGCACCAGGGCCCCGACCGTATCCGCGGCACCTACCGCGGCGTGCACCGTATCGGCGGAACCGCCTTGGGCCTGGTGCTGTTCGCCGGGCTCTACGCGCTCGAACCGCGGGCCTGGGCACTGGTGCTGATCCTGATGGCGCTGCAATTCGCGATCGAACTGCTGGTGGCCCGCAACTACGGGCTCGCGGTCGTCTTCATCACGCCGCTGGCACTGCTGATGGGCGGTGGCGGACTCTACGGCGATGTGTTCCCGGTACTGCGCGACCGGCTCCTCGAGAGCGCGATCGGGGTGGCGATCGGCCTGGCGGCGTTGTGGTCGGTGGACCGCCGGGCGCACCGGCGGGTACTGGTGCGCGACGATCAACGGGTCATCGAGGCCCTCGACCGGCTGATACGGCTCACCGCGCGCCCGCCGGGGCAACGCGCGCAGGTGCCCACCCTGCGCCGGGAACTGGAATTCGAACTGATGGGCTCGACCCTGGCCGCGATCGACGCCGCGCACAACGAACCCGGCTGGACCCGCGGGCACTGGACCCGCCACCAGCGCATCCGCCGGCTCGGGCACCGGATCCTGGCCGCCACCTGGCGGCTCTCACCCGACTCCCCCACCGACACCGCGCGACTCGACCGCTGGTCACGCGAGCTCGCCGAACTGGCCTGAGATCACCGCACACCGACGATCAGGTCAGTGCGAGAACACGGCACGGGCCGCCGGTGCCGCCGAGATGTTTGGGCGCGCCGACCACGATCGTCGCCCCGGCGGGTGGCACCGCCGCGAGATTCGCCAGCATCTCCACGCCGTAGCGGCCGGACCCCAGGATCGCGGTATGGACCGGGAAGTCCTTATCGGCCGACCGGTCCAGGCTGAGGGTGTCGACTCCGGCGCCGACGATCCCGCGCTCGGACACCAGGAAATCCGCGGTGTCACCGGCGAATCCGGGGGCGTGCGGTACACCGTCGCCGTCCAGGCCGACGAATCGCTCCGGTGTCGCCAGGCGCCCCTCCCAGCCGGAATACATTGCCACGAAGGCCCGTTCGGGAAGACGCCCGTGCCGCGACTCCCAGTCGGTGATATCGGCGAGGGTCACCACGGCCTCGGGGTCACGCTCCGCGCGGGCGCTGATATCGATGACCGCCAGCGGCGCCACCAGATCCTCGGCGGCCAGGGCGTCGGTGGTGGCGGCGCCGGAGCGGCGGTGCACCGGGGCATCCAGATGGGTGCCGGTGTGCTCCCACAGGGTGAGCATGTTCTGGTTGAATCCGCCCATCCGGTCCCAGGCCACCGGCACCATCGCGAACGGCGGGTTGCCGGGCCAGACCGGCGTCCGCGGGCTCAGCGGATGGGTGAGATCGGCCACGGCGCCGCGGGATTCGCGCGCCACGGCCGGGGCGGCCGTCACCGCCAGTGCCGCGGCCGCCGACAGTCCGAAGAAGGCCCGCCGGCCGCTGCGGGGCGCACGGGCGACGGTATCGCGGACGGTGCCGATGATCTCCGGTGCGCACATAACGGCGCAGCCTACGCCCGCACTCCATCCGTGAGCCGGATTGCCGGGCCGGGGGTTTCGCCGTGTCCGCGAAATCCCCTCACGCTCAGGGGACGATCGGTTGCGCCAGGATCTCGTCGAGAACATCCGCGGCGCCGGCGACGGTGAGCCCCGCCTCGGCGGCGGTCATCCGTCCCCACAGCAGCAGCGCAAGCCCCTCGGCCGGGCCGGACACCCGCACCGCGACCTCTCCCCCGTCGCCCGGTTCGCCGAGTACCCACCCGGAGCCGCCGTCGATATCCGTGGCGGTCAGCGCCACGGCGGCGTCCAGCGGCGCCATCCGCCCGGTGCCCACCTGACGGGGATAGAACACGGTCAACACCTCCTCGACCGTATCCGCCCAGACCCGGGGCACCGCCCGCACCAGCCCGAGCGCACCCCGGCCCGCGATCGCCGCACGCAGATCGTGCGCGTGGACCAGGGTTTCGTGTACCTGGCGACGCTGCCAGAACGAGACCGGGCCCTCCCCCATCGGCTTCGGGTACGCCAGGATCCGCGCGGTGGCCGCCGGGTCCAGTTCGGCCAGGGTCTCCCGGAGTTCGGTCGCGCACGCGGAGTAGTGGGTGATCAGATCGAACGGCCCGTCCCCCAGTGGTTCGGCCTTACGCGCCCGCGCGCTCGCCGCGGCCCAGTGGTGCACGAACGCCAGATGTTCCACCAGATCGCGGACGGTCCAGTCACCGCAGCGCGGCACCGGCGCCGACGGATCGGCGTCCGGGACGGAAGCGAGGAACTCCCCTTGGAAATCGGCCAGCAGCAGCGGGAAGTCGAGAGTCGCCGGAGCACCCATGCGGTCACGGTACCGCCCACCGGCGGCGCCCGCCCGCCGGAAACCACGGCCGGTGATCCACCTCATCGGCGCCGCCCGGACCGGGCGGCGGGGCGCCGGGCGGCGGCGCCGTGTCGGATAACCTGCAGTCATGCTCGCCGATACGCCGTCACCGCGTCCGTTCAGCACGATCCGGTGGACCGCGGCGCAGCGCCGGACCATGGACGCGGCGCTGGATCTGTTCGGCGCGCACGGCGTGAGCGGGACGTCCCTGCAGATGATCGCGGATATGGTCGGGGTGACGAAGGCGGCGGTCTACTACCAGTTCAAGACCAAGGAGGAGATCGTCATCGCGGTCGCCGCGAACGAACTCGCCATCATCGAGGACGCGCTCATCGCCGCCGAGGCCGAATCCGAACGCGTGCGCGCCCGCACGGTCCTGTTGACGCGGGTGATCGATATGGCCGTCTCCCGGCGCCGCTGGGTGAGCACGCTGACCAACGATCCGGTGATCGTCCGGGTCCTCGGCGAACACGAACCGTTCCGCCTGTTCATGAGCCGGCTCTACGCGGTACTGCTCGACGAGCGGGAGGCCGACGATACGGTGGCCCGGGTGTCGGCGGCGGTGCTCTCGGCGGCGATCGCCGGCGCGGTGGTCAACCCCCTGGTCACCGACCTCGACGACGACACCCTGCGCGCCACGCTCATCCAGCTCACCCAGCGGATGCTCGATCTGCCCGACCCCGCGCCGCCGGACTGAAACCCACGGCCTTCACCTCCACGGAGCAACGCGCCCCGTCGGCGGTCCCCGGCGTCAGGCGATCGGCAGACCGGGGTCCAGCAGGAACGGCAGCAGGAAGGTGCGCAGCAGGGCCCGCTCCTCGTCCTCCCCGGCGGGCGGCAGAGTGAGCAGTGAGACCATCACCCGCACCGCCCACCGGCCCAGCCGCTCGGCGGCGGCCGGTGACAGATCGTGCCGCAACCGCGCGACGAACGCGGCGACCAGCGCGTCGATCACCGTCGACGAATCCGACAGGCGGGCGACGATACCCGCGTTCGCGGGTTCGAACCAGACGGCCAGATGCGGTGTCTTCCGGGTTTCGGCGAGGGTCGCGACCAGCCCGTCCAGCAGTCGTCCGGCCCGATCCGGCCCCTCCAGCGGGTGATCGCGCCAGACCCGTTCGATCAACCGGGTCGCCTCCCGGCCGGCGAAAGCGACATAGAGCGCCTGCCGGTTGTCGAAATACCGGTACAGGGTGGCCCGGGAACATCCGGCCGCCTCGGCGACCTCGGCCATCCCGACCGTCCCGGCGCCCTTGTCGATGACCAGGGCGCGGACGGCGTCGAGAATACGTTCGGCCGCGAGTTCGGTCCGGCCCGCGGCCAGCCAGTCACCGCCCACGGCGCGCTCCCGCGGCGGCCCGGTTCAGGCCGTGCATCGGAACGGTACGGAGGTCGGCCGCCGCACATACGGGCCGGGCGCGTAGGTGACCGCGTCGATATCGACGCGGTAGTCCGGGAAGCGGTCCAGCAGTTCCTCCAGCGCCACCCGGGCCTGCATCCGCGCCGCGGCCGCGCCGAGACAGTGATGCGGGCCGTGCCCGAAGGTCATGATGCGCTGCGGATCACGGTCGATATCCAGGTCCGCGGCATCGGCGCCGAAGGCGCGTTCGTCGCGATTGGCCGATCCGTACACCAGCAGTACCTTACGACCCGCCGGAATGGTCACGCCGTCCAGTTCGATATCGCGGGTGGTCGTGCGGGCCAGCCCCTGGACCGGCGAGGTGAGGCGGGCCAGTTCCTCGATCGCGATCCGGATCCGCTCGGGGTCGGCGGCCAGCGCGGCGCGCTGCTCCGGGTGCTGCTGCAGCAGCTGCACCGCACCGCCCAGCAGTCCGGTGGTGGTGTCGTTACCGCCGGCCACCATGGTCCAGGTGTAGGCGAGGATCTGCACGAGACCGTTCACATCGGTCTCGTCGGCGGCGAAGCCCGCCTGGACCAGCAGCGAGACCGTATCGTCGCCCGGATCGGTGCGCCGGCGGGCGATCAGTTCGGCGAAGTACCCGAGCATCTCCATCGACGCGGCCTGGGCGTCGGCGGTGCGCTGGGTACTGGCCGCCACCACCGCGTCGGTCCAGCCGTCGAACCGGTGCCGGTCTTCCTCCGGAACGCCCAGGTAGTACGCGACCACCATCGTCGGCAGCGGTTTGAACAGATCCGTGACGATATCGCCGCCGCCCTGCTCCGCCAGCCGGTCCAGCCGCTCCCGTACGTAGGCGCGCACCACCGGTTCGACATCGGCGACCTGGCGGGGCGTGAAGCCGCGGGCCACCAGTTTGCGGAACTCGGTGTGCTCGGGCGGATCCTGCATGACCATCGGCGGGTTGCCGGTGAGCCCGATCTGTTCGAGTTCCCCGTATTCGACGGTGAGCCCCTGGCCGGAGGAGAAGGTCGCGACATCGCGGGCCGCGTGGAAGACGTGCTCGTGCCGGGTGAGCACCCAGTAGTCGTTCTCGGGGCGCTCGGCGGGAACGGCCCGGTGGACCGGATCGTGGTCGCGCAGGGCGGCGTACATGGCCCACGGGGTGCGCCAGGACTCCTCGGAGCACAACTCGAATCGCGCGGGCCGATGAAACGTTTCTGCCGTCATGTTCCGACAATAAGACAGAACTGACATTCTGTCTAACATTCGCCGATACTCGCTCGACAGCGGGTTCCGCCCGCCCGCACTCGCCACCGATCGGCCCCACCGGCCCGGCTAGGCTCGCCGGGCATGAGCGTCCTCCGGTCGATCCCGCTGTTCCTGCTCGCGGCCGTGGCCGAGATCGGCGGCGCCTGGCTGGTGTGGCAGGGGGTGCGGGAACACCGCGGCTGGGCCTGGATCGGCGCGGGCGTGCTCGCCCTCGGGGCCTACGGATTCGTCGCCACCCTGCAACCCGACGCGCATTTCGGCCGGATCCTCGCGGCCTACGGCGGCGTCTTCGTCGCCGGATCACTGCTGTGGGGTATGGCGCTGGACGGGTACCGTCCCGACCGCTGGGATATCGCGGGGGCTCTGCTGTGCCTGGCCGGGGTCGCGGTGATCATGTACGCGCCCCGCGATATCGCCGGTTCATGAGAGAACCGGGGTCCGCCGCGAATCTCCGCGCCGATCCCGCCCCGGCGGCACGGCCGGACACGGCATAGTTGGACTCAGGGCGAACACAACCGTGGCCGTGCCCGCGAGGTTGCCCCTAGCTTGAACGGGCCGCAGCGGCGCACGGCCGCGGCAGGCCGGAACGCGCGCTGCCCGAATCGGATTCACGCGCACCTCCGGCGCGATCGGCTGTACACCCACCGACAGGAGATTTCGCGATGACCGATTCCACCCCACCGGCCGACCCGTCCGCCGCCTGGAGTTTCGAGACCAAGCAGATCCACGTCGGGCAGGTCCCCGACGGCGCCACCAGCGCCCGTGCCCTGCCGATCTACCAGACCACCTCCTACACCTTCCGCGATACCGAGCACGCGGCGGCACTGTTCGGGCTGGCCGAACCGGGCAATATCTACACCCGGATCATGAACCCGACCCAGGACGCGGTGGAACAGCGCATCGCGGCCCTCGAGGGCGGTGTCGCGGCCCTGCTGCTCTCGTCCGGGCAGGCCGCCGAGACCCTGGCGATCCTGAACCTCGCCGGCGCCGGCGACCACATCGTCTCCAGCCCGCGCCTGTACGGCGGCACCTACAACCTGTTCCACTACACGCTGCCCAAACTGGGCATCGAGGTCTCGTTCGTGGACGATCCCGACGATCTCGGCCAGTGGCGCGCGGCGGTGCGGCCGAACACCAAGGCGTTCTACGGCGAAACCGTCTCCAACCCGCAGAACCATATCTTCGATATCCCCGGAATCGCCGAGGTCGCGCATACCGCGGGTGTACCGCTGATCGTCGACAACACGGTCGCCACCCCGTATCTGATCAAACCCCTCGAGCACGGCGCCGATATCGTCGTGCACTCGGCGACGAAGTATCTGGGCGGGCACGGCGCGGCCATCGCGGGTGTGATCGTGGACGGCGGGACCTTCGACTGGACCGTGCGCGCGGGCGACGGGCCGCGCTTCCCCGGTTTCACCGAACCCGACCCCAGCTACCACGGTGCCGTCTTCGCCGATCTGGGCGCACCGGCCTTCGCGCTCAAGGCGCGGGTACAGCTGTTGCGCGACCTCGGCGCGGCGATCGCCCCGTTCAACGCCTTCCTGATCAGCCAGGGCCTGGAGACCTTGAGCCTGCGGATCGAACGGCATGTGCAGAACGCGCAGGCGGTCGCGGAGTTCCTGGCCGGACGGCCGGAGGTGACCACGGTGTCCTACGCGGGCCTGCCGTCCTCGCCCTGGTACGAGCGCGGGAAGCAGCTGGCGCCGAAGGGCACCGGCGCGGTCGTCGGCTTCGAGCTGGCCGGCGGCGTGGACGCGGGCAAGCGGTTCGTCGAGGCCCTGACCCTGCACAGCCATGTCGCCAATATCGGCGATGTCCGGTCGCTGGTCATCCACCCCGCCTCGACCACCCACTCCCAGCTGACACCGGAGGAGCAGCTCAGCTCCGGGGTCACCCCGGGCCTGGTGCGGCTCGCCGTGGGGATCGAGGGTATCGAGGATATCCTCGCCGACCTGCGCGCCGGATTCGACGCCGCCGGATAACCGCGGCACAGCCCTCGTCCGGAAGCCGGGCCCGCCACCGCGGCGGGCCCGGCTTCTTCGCTGTCACCGGCCGGGCGGCGGGGTCCCTCAGACGGGCACGCAGGGGGTGCCCGAGGAGTAGACGTGCAGCACGCACCGCACGGCCAGGATCACGGCCTGGATCAGGTCGAGCGGCTGATAGTCGAATGGGTGCATGGACGGTCCTCCGCGGGCTGTCGGCGGATCCGGACCGGTGCCGGTCCGGTGCGAGCGGGTCTGGCCTACAGCGTGCGCCGCCCGATGCCACCGCGGCCGCGATTCGAGGTCACGATCCGGCCATGCCCGCGAACCGGAGAACGCGGCCGGTGTGCGCAAGGAACGCGTCAAGGCCGGAGGCGAGGACGTAAAGGAGCCGTCAAGGGCGGCGATGCCGGGGTCGCGCGGCTCGTAGTTTCGATCCGGTTCGGCAACCGCAGCCGGTTCGATCGTGTCGTGCTGCCGCTGCCGCGGATTCTCGGAACGGAGGCGAAGTGTCGATCCCGGCCCCTCGCGTGGTCACGGTCGCGGTATCCGGTGTCCGGCAGCGTCGCCAGGCGTGTGAACCGTGCTCGGTGACATGATGCCGGAGTGAGCACCACACACGACCGCACCCCGGGTGAACTGCGCATCTATCTCGGCGCCGCCCCCGGAGTCGGGAAGACCTACGCCATGCTCGGGGAGGCGCACCGCCGCCTGGGCCGCGGGCAGGACGTGGTGGCCGCGGTGGTCGAGACGCACGGTCGCGCGCAGACCGCGGATCTGCTGGAGGGCATCGAACAGCTGCCCCGCCTGACCATCCCCTACCGCGGCACGGTGCAGTACGAGCTGGATGTGGACGCCGTGCTGGCGCGCCGGCCCGATCTGGTGCTGGTGGACGAACTCGCGCACACCAACACCCCGGGCAGCCGCAACGCCAAGCGGTACCAGGACGTCCAGGAACTGCTGGCCGCCGGGATCGACGTGGTGTCCACCGTGAACATCCAGCACCTCGAGGGCCTCAACGATGTGGTGGAGCAGATCACCGGCGTCACCCAGCGCGAAACCGTGCCCGACGCGGTGGTGCGCGCCGCCGGCCAGATCGAACTCGTCGACATCACCCCGGAGGCCCTGCAGCGCCGGATCTCGCTGGGCAATGTGTACGCGCCCGAGAAGGCCGACGCGGCGCTCGCGCACTACTTCCGGCGCGGCAATCTCACCGCGCTCCGGGAACTGGCCCTGCTGTGGCTCGCCGACCAGGTGGACGCCGCGCTCGCCAGATATCGTGCCGACCACCGGATCACCGAGACCTGGGAGGCCCGGGAGCGGGTGGTGGTGGCGGTGACCGGCGGCCGGGAATCGGAAACGCTCGTGCGCCGGGCGGGGCGGATCGCGGCCAAGTCCAGCGCCGAGCTGATCGTCGTCCATGTGGTGCGCGGCGACGGCCTGGCCGGGGTGGCGGCACCGCAGATGGCCGCGGTGCGCGCGCTGGCCGCCCATCTCGGCGCGGAACTGCATACCGTCGTGGGTGACGATGTCCCGGCGGCCCTGCTGGATTTCGCCCGCTTGGTCAACGCGACCCAGCTGGTGCTGGGAACATCGCGGCGTTCGCGCTGGGCCCGGATGTTCGACGAGGGTATCGGCGCCGATGTGGTGCAGCGCTCCGGGGCGATCGATGTGCACATGGTGACCCATGAGGAGGCGGGGCGACGACGACGACGGTGGCGGCCGGTGCGCCGCCGCACCGCCGCCTGGATCGCGGCACTGGCCGTGCCCTCGCTGATCGCGGGGCTGATCGCGGTATGGCTGGACCCCTACCTCGATCTGGTGAGCGAGGGCGCGCTGTTCTTCGTCGCGGTGCTCGCGGTCGCGTTGTTCGGCGGGGTGCTGCCCGCGATCGCCGCGGCGCTCATCGCGGGCGTCCTGCTCAATGTCCTGTTCACCGATCCCCGCTACAGCGTCAGCGTGTCCGAGCCGAACAGTTTCCTGCCCGCATTGCTGCTGCTGGTCGTGGCCGTCGCGGTCGCGGTACTGGTCGATACCGCCGCCCGCCGGGCCGAACAGGCCGGACAGGCCTCGCGCGAGGCCGAGTTGCTCGCGTTGTTCGCGGGTTCGGTACTGCGCGGCGCCGATCTGACCGCGCTGCTCGAGCGCCTGCGCCAGACCTACGGCCAGCGCTCGGTATGCCTGCGGCACGGCGACGGCTCGGTGATCGCGTCCGTCGGCGACGACCCGCCCGGCGGCAGCGGCGAAGCCGATACCGCGGTGGAGGTCCACGACGGTGACTACCGGCTGCTGCTTGCCGGGCCGACCCTGCGGGCACGCGACCGCCGGGTGCTGGAGGCGGTGGCCAACCAGGCCGCCGGACTGGTCCGCCAGCAGCAGCTGGCCGAGGAGGCGAACAAGGCGGCCGCATTGGCCGAGGCCGACCGGCTGCGCCGCGATCTGCTGTCGGCGGTGAGCCACGATCTGCGCACCCCGCTGGCGGCGGTGAAGGCGGCGACCTCGAGCCTGCGGTCCGACGATGTGGAGTTCTCCCCCGAGGACCGGGCCGAATTGCTGGCCACGGTGGAGGAATCGGCCGATCAGCTCACCGCGTTGGTGGGTAACCTGCTCGACTCCTCTCGCCTGGCCGCGGGCGTGGTGCGCCCCACGCTGCGCCCGGTGTACCTGGACGAAGTGGTGCACCGGGCACTGGTCAGCGTGGGGGTCAGCCCGCGCGGCGCGCGGCGGGGAGCGCTCGACCGGGTGACGGTGCGGGTGGGACCGGCGGCGGTACAGGCCGATCCGGACCTGCTCGAGCGCGTCCTGGCCAATCTCGTCGACAACGCCCTGCGCTACGGTGCGGAATCGGAGGTGCGTATCGACGCCGCGGCCTCGGACGGGCGGGTATTCGTCCGGGTCGTCGATCACGGTCCCGGCCTCCCGGGCGCCGACCCCGAGCGGATGTTCGACCCGTTCCAGCAGCTGGGCGACCGCGACAACACCAGCGGACTCGGATTGGGCCTGTCGGTGGTGCGCGGTTTCGCGGTCGCCATGGGCGGGTCGGTGGCCGCCTCTCCCACCCCGGGCGGTGGGCTCACCGTCACCGTCGACCTGGCCGCGGCCGGAGTCGGCGGAGATTCGACCCCCACGGAGGTATCACGATGAATACCGGACCGCAGCCGGGTCGGGGGACCACCGTTCTGGTGGTCGACGACGAACCGCAGATCCTGCGCGCCATGCGGATCAACCTGTCGGTGCGCGGCTACGACGTGGTCACCGCGTCCACCGGGGCGGGCGCCCTGCGCGCCGCCACCGAACGCAAACCCGATGTGGTGGTGCTGGATCTGGGCCTGCCCGATATCGACGGGATCGAGGTGCTGGCCGGATTACGCGGCTGGACCCGGGTCCCGGTGATCGTGCTCTCGGCGCGCACCGATTCGGCGGACAAGGTGGACGCCCTCGACGCCGGCGCCGACGACTATGTCACCAAACCCTTCGGGATGGACGAGTTCCTGGCCCGGCTGCGCGCCGCGCTGCGCCGGGCCGCGGAATCCGCGGAGACCGGCGAACCCGTGGTGGTGACCGATTCGTTCACCGTCGACCTGGCCGCGAAGAAGGTGGTGAAGGCGGGCCGGGAAGTCCACCTCACGCCCACCGAATGGGGTGTGCTGGAGATGCTGGTGCGCAACAGCGGCAAACTGGTCGGCCGCCGCGAACTGCTGCGCGAGGTGTGGGGTCCCGCGTATCAGGCCGAAACCCACTACCTGCGGGTCTATATGGCCCAGCTGCGCCGCAAACTCGAGGACGATCCCTCCCATCCGCGGCATCTGCTCACCGAACCCGGGATGGGACACCGCTTCCGGGAGTAGCGCTACATCTGCTCCGGGCGCCACGCGGTGACCGCCCAGATCGTGAACGCGCACCCGGCGATCACGATGATCGACCAGAGCGGCGCCCGGGGCAGCCACAGGAAGTTGATCGCGATGGTCACCACCGCCAGGACGACGGTCGCCACCCGGGCCCAGGTGATCCCGGCGATCAGCCCGATACCCACCACGGTCAGCACGATGCTGTCGACGATATGGATCCAGGTCCAGGTGGTCGTGGAGAAACGGTAGCGATACCGCGGTACCGAGGAAAGCCAGTCGGCGCCCCGGGCCACCGCGATCCCCTGCACCAGTTCCAGCACCGCCAGGCCGAGCAGCAGCACCGCGACCGCCACGGAACCGGCGGCGGCGAAAGCCCGTCCGGTCGGTGGCCGCTCCCGGAACTTCGACTGCATCTGGGCGCCTTCCTCGTGTGCGCTGCCGTGGACTGCACCGGCGCGCCAGGACCTGGGCACCGGCGCGCCGGGTGCCCTCAGCCTGCCGGGAGGGACGGCGGAGATGATCACCCGCCGGGGGTGAAGCCGCGTCCGCCCGGCCCGGCGCGACACCGCCCGCGCGCGACCGGGGCCCGCGCTGCCGCCGGGGCGGGACGCGGCCGGGCGCGCGGGCACCGCCCCGCCTCTCACGGGGTGACGATCGGGAAGCGCGGATCCGGGGTGTCGAGCAGCCCGACGAACCACTCCAGCAGGCTCTCCTCGCCCTTCATGGTGATCCCGTCGAATCCCTGCCCGGCCACCGCGCCCAGCAGTTGCTGTTTGGTGAGCGACAGCGTGAGATCCGCGGGTTCCGGGGCGGGCGTTTCCGGGGTCGGGGTGCGATGGGTGAGCGCGCCCCGCGACACCGTGAGCCGGTGCACCCGGTTCTCGTCGGTGAGATCCCAGTCCATGACGAAATCGCGTTCGGCCGCGCGCAGCCCGTCCAGGCGGACCGCCAGGGAATCGACGATCATGTCCAGGGTCAGCGCCGACAGCATCTCGGCACTGGCCGTCTGGGCCGCGATCGGGCTGGGCCCGCCCCGTAGTTCCGCGGCGCCGACGAGATAGAAATTGCGCCAGGTACCGTTCTCGGCACCGTGGCCGAGGGTCTCGTACACCCGCGCCAGCGCTTCCTTGGCGCCGGTGTGGCCGGGTTCGGCGAAGACCGCGTGCCCCAGCAGGGTGGCGGCGAACCGCGTATCTCCGGCGCCGGCGTACTCCCGGCCCTTCGCGACGATCGCGTCGATACCGCCGTAGTCGGCGACATAGCGCCGGGCCTGTTCGACCGGCGGATGCTCCCACAGATGCGCCGGGTTACCGTCGAACCAGCCCATATAGCGCTGGTAGATCGCCTTCACATTGTGGTTGGTGGAACCGTAGTACCCGCGATTGGCCCACAGCTTGTCGAGCGCGGGCGGGAACTCCAGCTGTTCGGCGATCTCCGGTCCGGTGAAACCCTGGTTGGTCAGGCGCAGCGTCTGATCGTGCATATAGGAGTACATATCCCGCTGCCCGGCGAGCCAGGCCGTCCAGTTCTCGCGGCCCCAGGTGGGCCAGTGGTGCGAGGCGAAGGCGATATCGGCCTTGTCGCCGAATCGCGCGATGGCCTCGTCGAGGTACCGGGCCCAGATCCGGGAATCACGCACCACCGCGCCGCGCAGGGTCAGCACATTGTGCATATTGTGGGTCGCGTTCTCGGCCATGCAGAGTGCGCGCCGATCGGGGAACAGGAAGTTCATCTCGGCCGGTGCCTCGGTGCCCGGGGTGAGCTGGAAGACGATCCGCACCCCGTCGATCTCCTCCTCCTGGCCGGTATGGGTGATATCGACCGTGGGCGGGATCAGGGTGACGGTGCCGGTGGATGTCGTCATCCCGAGGCCGGCGCCGATCTGCCCGTCGGGAGCCTTCGCCAGGACCGCCCCGTACATGAAGACCGCGCGCCGGCTCATCGCGTTACCGGCGTAGACGTTCTCGGAGACCGCGTGTTCGAGGAAACCCTCGGGCGCGAGGATCGGCACCGCCGGATGGCCCTCCGGGAGGATCCCCTCGGCGCCGCCGAAATGGTCGACATGCGAATGCGTGTAGATCATCCCGGTCACCGGTTTGTCGCCGCGATGACGGCGGTAGAGGGCCAGGCCGGCGGCGGCGGTCTCGGCCGAGATCAGCGGATCGATGACGA
Organism: Nocardia sp. NPDC049935; assembly: GCF_055586645.1. Taxonomy (NCBI): domain Bacteria; kingdom Bacillati; phylum Actinomycetota; class Actinomycetes; order Mycobacteriales; family Nocardiaceae; genus Nocardia; species Nocardia sp. NPDC049935. The sequence continues at coordinate 179,145 of NZ_JBVJHV010000006.1, forward strand.
TCACGCCCTCGCGCCCCTCCACGAAGGTCATATTCGACAGGTCCAGGTTGCGCACCTGATAGATGCCCTCGGTCACCTCGAACAGGCCCGCGATATTGCAGAGTTTGCTCTGCCGCCACAGACTCGGGTTCGCGGTCGGCGGGCAGTCCCCGTCCAGGAAGCGGTAGGCGTCGATATCCCAGATGACCCGGCCGTCGGCCGTGCGCACCTGGGGACTCTCGAGTCCGGCGACGAAACCGCGTGACGCGTTGTCGAAATCGGTGGTGTCGTCGAAGTCCACCTGCATGGTCATCGTTACCTCACTTCGCGAGATCGGCCGGCCTTCCGGTCGCCGGCGTGGGATCCGGCCGCCGCCCGGACGGGTGGGGGCGGCGGCGGCACACCGGTTGCGGCCGACGCTAACCATCCGGCGTGCTCCGGCAATCGCCTGTTGCGGGTGATATCCCGCCCCGCCGCCGCCGGGATGGCCAGGGCGGCGGCACCTCATCCGCCGCGGGTGAGGTACCGGCGTGCCGCGGCGGCGCACACTTCGGGCAGTCCGCACCATCCGAGACGTACCCGGAGGACCGCCATGACCGACCAGCCCGCGCCGAAGAAGTCGCTGCTGTCCCGGATCACGCTGAATCAGTGGCTGGCACTCGTCGTCACCGTTCTGGCGGTGGTGTTCATCCTCGCGAACCGCGACCGGGTGAATATCGAATTCCTGCTGGTCACGGTCACCTCGCCGATGTGGCTGATCCTGTTGATCATGTTCCTGGCCGGTATGGTCGCGGGCTGGCTGTTCCGGCGTTCGCGCCGCTGAGGACCGGGCTGTTCAGCCCTACCCGCCCGGTGTGGTGGTATCCCCCAGCGCGGCGGCGATGGTCGGGTACACCGCGATGCTGTGGCTCCCCGCCTCGGCGGCCGTGAGTTCCTCGCCGAACTGCCCGATCGAGCGGGCGATCCGGAAGTCGATCCGGCGCCGGGCCAGGGTGTCGCGCAGGTCCAGCAGCATGGTCGCCGCCGTCACGTCGATCGCCGGGGAGGTTTCCGCGTCGAGCACCACCAGCCGGGTCCGGTCGGTGCACAGATGCTCGACTCGGTGGCGCACGAAATCGGCGTTCACGAAATACAACCCCGACTCCACCCGCACCACCAGGACATCGGGCCGTCCGCTCAGGCCGGGATGCCGGGCGGTGTCGAGCCACAGCCCGTCGCTCGGCGCCAGCGTCGCGATATGCGGCTGCGAGGTGCGGTATACCAGCAGCAGGATGGCGATTCCCGCGCCGATGAGCAGTCCGGGCAGCGTATCGAAGAGCAGGACGCCCAGCATCGCGGCCAGTGCGGCGACGAAATCCGCGCGCGCGGCCCGGCCGTAGATACTGCCCAGCCACCGCGACCACACCCGGTAGAGCCGGCGCAGCGCCGCGATATCGACCAGTTCGATCACCGCCGCGATCACCACCGCGGCCAGTGTCGCCTCGGGCAGTTGTTCGAACAGGCCGGTGAGCAGCAGCAGGGTGACTATCGTCAGGGCCGCCACCACCAGCCCGCTGACCTGACTCTTGGCGCCCGCCGCACCGTTCACCGCGGTTTTGGACAGACTGCCGTTGACGACCATGCCGGCATTGAGCCCCGATCCCAGGTTGGCGGCGCCCAGGCCGATCAGCTCCCGGTTGGGGTCCACCTCGTAGCCCTCCCGGGCCGCGTAGGTCTTGGCCGCGCCCAGCCCTTCCGCGAAACCGATCAGCAGGACACCGACGGCGGGGCCCAGCAGATCCAGGTAGTCGTGGAATCCCGCGTCGGGCAGGCCGGGAACGGGCAGCCCGGATTCGATCGTCCCGACGATCTCGACCCCGTGGTCGTCCAGATCGAACAGCGCGACCGCCACGATCCCGGCCACCACGGCCACCAGCGAACCGGGAACCAGCGGCAGCCAGCGTTTCAACCCCAGCACCAGCGCCAGGCTCAGACCGCCGACCAGCAGTGTCCGCCACCGGGTATCGCCCAGACCGGTCAGCACACCCCACGTCTGTGCGAAGAAATCACCCTCGTGTTTCTCGATTCCCAGCAGTTTCGGCACCTGCCCGATGATGATCACCAGCGCCAGCCCGATGATGAACCCTTTGAGTACCGGTTCGGAGATGAACGCGGCCACGAACCCGAGGCGCAGCAGTCCCGCGATCAACCCCACCACCCCGGTCGCGATGGCCAGCGCGGTGGTCAGCGCGATATAGCGCCCACCGTCCGCCCCGGCGAGCGGGGTGATCAACGCCGCCGAGAGCGCCGCGGTGGCCGACATGGGCCCCACCACGAGATGGCGCGAACTACCCGCCAGGGCGTACAGCACCAGCGCGGGCACCGCCGCGTACAGCCCGACCACCGGTGGCACTCCGGCGATCGTCGCGTAGGCCAGTGCCTCGGGTACCAGAACGGCCCAGACGGTGAGCCCGGCGATCACATCGGGCCGCAGCCATGCTCTCCGGTACCCGCGCAGCGACCCGAACAGCTGCCACCGCGAGCCCGCGGCGGGTGCCGCCCGCCCCTCGCTCACAGCCCGCCGATTCCCTTGCCGAACACCACCGCGCCCATGACCAGCAGCACCATCGCCATGACCATCCGGTTGTTGGCCTCCAGCCAGTCCCGGGTCCGGTCGAGCACCGGCCGCAGCGGTTCAGCCGCCACGGCATAACCCAGGACCACGGCCAGCACACTGCTCGCGGCGAGCACCGTGAACACCACCAGGGCGACGACCTGCCCGCCCGCGCTCAGCCCGGCGGCGCCGATGACGACACCGGCCGAGGCGCACAGCAGCAGGTTCTTCGGGTTCACCCCCGACAGCAGCGCACCCAGCCCGACGGCCTTACCGGTGGTCAGTTCATCGAGACCCCGCATCCAGCCGGGGGTCGAGGTCTCGGCCCGCTGCCGCCACTGGACGAACCCCGCCGCCAGCAACAGCACCCCGAGAACGATCTCGGTCCAGGCCGCGGCGGCGCCGGGCCCGGTATCGGAGTCCAGGCCGAACAGAGCGGCCAGCACGATGAACACCTCGGTGGCCACGATGATCCCGAGCGTCCAGCCGAGGGCGAACCCGCCCGCCGCCGCCGACGCGTGCTTGGACAGGAGCATGAGAATGGCCGCCACGATCGGGATGGGTGAGATCGCCACTCCCACCGCCAGGGGAAGAAGATCACCGATCACTGTGCCCATACCCGTCACGCTAGGCAGTCCGGCCGCGGCGACCGTCATACGTAACGGGTGAAATCAGCCCGGATCCGCCGGGCGGTCATGATCCCGCAACCAGACCCGCGCCTGGGCGTAGGCGGCCAGCGTCGATTCACCGATCGTCGCGGTGGCCGGGAAGAACTCCAGCCGCACCCCCTGCGCCGCCAGCAGATCATCGGTCCAGAAGTCGCGGACCCGTGGGTCGACTCCGCTCAGATAGAGCCGGCCGTCGTGTTCGGCCAGCCGCCGCGCGTACGCGGCCACGACCACGAAGAAGGTGGCACTCACCGTGGTACGGCCGCGCAGGCGCAGAATCACCACCGGAGCGTGGGCGCCGGCGGGATCGGGTAACTGGGCCTGCAGGGTCCGGGCACCGGCGTAGAACAGGCTGCCGTAGACATCCAGGATCACGATCTCGTCGTCGGAGACCGTCGCCGGCAGCGGCGCTTCACGGAGCCGGTGGCCCTCGGCGCGCAGCCGTACCACTTTCAGATCCATGGCCTCCCGGTTGAGCTGGAGCAGGAGCGACAGTGCCACGCCCACGCCGACGGCCGCGGCGACCGGGAGCACCAGCGTGGCGACGAAGGTCGTTGTCAGCGCGATCCGGGAGGTGGAGCCGCTACTCCAGATGGCACTGATCCGGGCCTGCGAAATCGACCCCACCGCCGCGACGATCAGGACGGCGGCCAGGGTCGGCATGGGCACCCGGCCGACCGCCGGCGCGAACGCGGCCAGGATCGCCAGGCCCCAGATCCCGGACCAGATCCCGCCCCAGCGGGTGCGGGCGCCGGCCACCTGATTGAGCGCGGTCTGCCCCATCGAACCGCCGACGGGCATACCGCGTACCAGCGCGGCGGCGATATTCCCCACCCCCTGCGCGGTGAAGTCCCGGTTCACGTCCACCCGCGACCCGTCGAGGTTCGGTGCGGCCTCCGCCACCCCGGTGCCCTGGACCAGCACGATCACCGCCACCGCCAGCGCACCGCTGATCAGGGCGGGACTGAGCAGGGTGAGATCGGGTGGGCCGAGGCTCGGCAGGCCCGCGGGAATCTCCCCGCTGCTCGACACCCGTTCCACCGAATCCCAGCCGAAGGCGACCACCAGCGCCGTCGGTACCGCGAGCGCCGCCAGCGCCGCCGCCATCCGCAGGCGCGTGCGGGCGAGCCCGAGCATGAGGGCGATCGCGGTGAGGCCGGTGATCAGCGACGGCAGGTCGATCCGGCCCGGATGCACGAAAACCTGAACGGCCCGCGCGACGGCGATATCGGCGTCGGTATCGGACCCGGTGAGGTCGGCGAGCTGGCCGAAGGCGATATTCGCCGCGATTCCGGCGAGGAACCCCGTCATCACCGAATGCGAGACGAATCGCGTGTAGCGGCCCAGCCGCAGGACCGCCGCCAGGATCATGAACATCCCGGCGAGCAGCGTCAGCAGCGCCAGTCCCGCCGGACGGTTGTCCTCCGGGACCGCCAGCAGCGCCGAACCCGCCGCCAGCGCGGACGCGCTGGTCGCGGTGACGACCATCCGCCGGGTGCCGGTGGCGAATCCACCCGCGATCCGGCCGGCGATACCGGCATAGAGCCCGTGCACCGGGCTGACCCCGGCCAGCACCCCGGCCGCCATACCGTCCGGGATGCTGCCGATGGCGCCGGCCAGCCCGGCGAACACATCGTCGCGCCGCATCCGTTCGTCGGGCAGGACCGCGCGCAGCCACCGGGCCCGGCGCTTCATGGATACCGGCGGTCCCGGCGGGCGCCGGAGTACCGGATCAGGTGGTCCGTGGCCGCCACGTGGCGATGGCCCAGATCACGACGATATCCAGCACGATGACCAGCGTCGACCACCACGGGTAATAGGGCAGCCAGAGGAAATTCGCCAGGATCGACAGCGCCAGGATGCCGATGGCCAGACCGCGGCCCCAGGCCGTACCGGTCATCAGGCCGAGCGCGCTGATGATCAGGACCGCGCCGAGCACGATATGGATCCAGCCCCAGGTGTTCAGGTCGAATTCGTAGATGTAATCGGTCCCGACCACGAACAGCCCGTTGTCGGCGAGCGCCGCGATACCTTGCAGCAGGGACAGCACGCCGACGGTGAGCAGCAGGATCGCGGCCCCGATCGAGGTGCCGGCGGCCACCCCCTGCCGGAGCGGCGATTCGACGGAGGTGCGTGCCCTCTGGTCCGGTGCTGTTGTCATCTCCACTCCTTCCGAGCACAGGTGTGGCACGACTCTCGCGCCCGGCGATACCGCCGCGCCTCACCCGGCGCGGGTGAATCCGGCCGTCCCGGCTCAGGCGTCCGGCTTCGCGGGCGGGCCGTCTCCGGGGCTCCCGCGCCCGGGGCCGGCGCTCTTTCCCGGCTCGGGCTCGCCGGTGTCCTCCCGCCGGGGCCCGGAGGTGTCCGGGTGATCGGGGGCGCGATCGCTGATGAGCACGGTCAGCCAGCGGGTGGACGGATCGATATCGATCAGCAGCGCCTTGGCCAGCAGGGTCAGCGGGATCGCCAGCAGCGCGCCCAGCGCGCCCAGCACCCAGGTCCAGAACACCAGGGACAGGAAGGTGACCGTGACGCTGAGGCCGACCGCGTCGCCGACGAATTTGGGCTGGATCACCGATTGCACCACCACGTTGAACACGCAGTACAGCACGATGACCCAGATCATCTTGGTGAACCCGCTGTCCAGCAGCGCCAGCAGCGCGGGCGGCACCAGGCCCACCACGAACCCGATATTGGGGATGTAGTTGGTGATGAACGACAACAGCGCCCACAGCAGCGGGAACGGGACCGCCAGCAGCCACAGCGCCACCCCGTCGAGCACGGCGACGATCAGCCCGAACACGGTGGACACGATGAGGTACTTCCGGGTGCCGGCGGCGAAGGCGCCCAGCGCCCCGGCGATATCGGGCCGCATGGTGGCCAGCACCCCGGTGCGGCGGCCGATACTCATCCCGTCGAAGGCCATGAACAGCAGCAGCGCGAGGATGAACACCAGATCGGAGAAGATCCCGCTGAGCCCGACCAGCAGCGTTTCGAGCAGGTCGATCGCCTTGGTGAAATCGAAACCGCTCAGCGCGTGCTCGATCCGCTCCTTGTCGATATCGAAGTTGTGCAGCAGGGTCCGGATCTGATCGAGCAGATCGGCGAACCGATCGGTGTAGTCCGGGAGCGAGGTGGCGAGCTGGGCCACCGATACCGCCAGGGCGGCCACCAGTCCCAGCAGTACGAGGTACACCACGACCAGGGCCGCCAGCATGCCCAGCCAGGGCGGCACGCCCCGGCGCTGGAGCCGGGTCTGGATGGGCTGCACCGCGACGGCGAGCATGAGCGCCAGGAACACCGGGCCCAGTACCCCGGAGAAGATCTTGGTCCCGCCGATCGCCACGACCCCGGAGGCCGTGGCGAGCAGCACGATGAGTCCGCGCGGCATCGACCATCCCGACGCCGCGCCTGCGGCGGAATCGGTCACGACATGGCCTTGGCCTTGAGTCGTTCGTATTCGGCCTCGGTGATCGTGCCGTCGGCGAGAAGCCGTTTCGCGTCCGCTATCTGCGTCGCCGGGTTGGTCCCGGCGGTCTGCTGGATGTACTGCTTCTCGGCCGTCTGCATCTGTTCGGCGGCGGCGATCGTTCGCTGGGTCATGCCGCGGCCCCGCACGATCAGGTACACCAGCGAGGACACCAGCGGCAGCAGGATCAGCAGCACCACCCACAGTGCCTTGACCCACCCGGAGGTCTCCCGGTCGCGCAGCAGGTCACCGATGATGTGGAACAGCAGGAGCAGATACGCGATGAACGCGAAGCTCACCACGACCAGCCAGAGCGCTTCCCAGAACGACATGGCCCACCTCGTTTGCCTCGGATACAGGGGTCCCCGCGGGCGGCGACAGCCGCCACGCTAGGTCGCGCGCACCGGCTTCCGGCTCACCCGTCACGGATGAATCCGGCCGGATACGCCCTGGTAACAGGTTGGTTCAGGACCGCTCGGCCCCGGTCTCGCCTCGGGTAGGCTCCCGCTGAGTGCGTGCTAGTGCTGTTTCGGACATCTTCGTCGGGAGGCACCGTGACCACTTCGCCAACACTGGATCTGACGGGCCGCCCGGTATCGCGAGCTCGGTCGCGATCACCTATCCCGCTCTTCCCGTTCACCCCGGTCGCCCGGCACCGATTGCATACCGCGCTGGACTCGGTGGTCGATCGCGGTCACGGCGGGGTGCTGCTGATCCGCGGAGCGGTCGGTATCGGCAAAACCGTCACGGTGGCCGACTGGGCGGCGAGCCATCTGCCGCGGACACACCCGGATACCCGCACGGCGTGGATCACGATCCGCGATCAGATGTCGCTGTGGGCCGAACTGCGGACGCGCCTGCACCTGCGCGGTATCGTCGCCGCGCGGCCCGCGGCCGGGATCGGCGAAGCGGACGCGCTCCTCGCGGCCCTGGCCGCCCAGCCGACGCCGACCGTCCTGGTCATCGACGACGCGCATCTGATCACCGACCCGCTGGCACTGGCCGGGCTGGAGTACTTCCTGCAGAACGCGCCCGATTCGGTGACGACCGTGCTCTGCGCGCGGTTCGATCCGCCGATCCGCTGGCATCTGCTCGATCTGCATTCCCGGCTCACCCGGTGGAGTGCCCGGGATCTCGCGCTGTCCCCCGGTGAGGCCGCCCAGCTCTGCGACGGCCACGACTGCGCACTCGACGACGGCGATCTCGACACCCTCATGTCGCTGACCGAGGGCTGGGCCGCACTGGTGCGGATCGCCGCGATCTATCTGACCACCAACACCGTCGACCACACCGACGCGCTGGCCGCGCTGGCCCGGCCCCCGCACGCGTTCGCCGATATCCTGGTCGGTGAACTCATCGACACCCTCTCACCCTCACTGCGCCAGTTCCTGACCTGCACCAGCATCCCGGAGGAGTTCACCGAGCAGCTCGCCGACGATCTGGTCGGCGGCGGTGCGGCACACCAGCTCTACGAGCTGAACCGGCTCGAGTTCCCGATGACCTCGCTCTCGCGCGGCGGCACGGTCTGGTTCTCCTACCATCCGATGTTGCGGGCCTACTTCCTGGCCGAGGCGAACCGCCTCGGCCAGGATCTGTGTGCGGACCTGCATCTGCGGGCCGCCCGCCAGCTCACGGCCACGGGTGAGTTGTGGGCCGCGCTGCGGCATCTGCTGGCCGTGCCCGACCGGCGCCCACTGGCCTCGTTCCTGGCCGACCACGCACTGGCACTGGTCCTGGCCGACCACGGCGAGGCGCTGTTCGACGCGCTGGCCGGGACCGTACCCGAGGTGCTGACCGACCCGTTCCTGCGATTGCTGCAGGCGACCGACGCGCTGCTGCACGGCGACAGCGGATCGGCGCTGGCCTACCGCGACAGCACCCGGCTGCAGGCCGACGACGAACCGGTATCGCTGGCGGGCCCGTACCGGCTCGAGGCGCTGGGCACTGCCGTGGACGCCGAACTCGCGGTGACCACCGGGGTCGCGCCGGAATCGATCGTGCTGCCGGAGCGGCTACCGCCGGCCGACCGGCCCGATCTGGACGGCTATCTCGCCGTCACCACCGGAACGGTGCTGGTGCTGCGCGGCGAACTCGCCCGCGGCGAGGAGCGGTTACGGGTCGCGCTGACCCGCACCCGGTCCCGCTGCCATCCACGACTGCGGCTGATCGCGGTGACCCGGCTGGCCGTCACCGCCGGACTGGCCGGATCGATCACCACCATGCGGCAGCGGGCCGAACGCGCCCGCGCCATCGCCCGCGACCACGATCTGCTGGATCTGCCCGAGGCCGTGCACGCCACCGCTCTCGAGGCCTACGGCGCCTACCTGCAGGGCACCGATCCGCAACCGGGCCGGATCGAAATCCTGTGCGCCGAACGGATCCGGCGCGACGGAACACCGGGCCCGGTGGCGGGCTGGCTACCGCATACCGTCGGCACGCTGCTGCATTGCCAGTGCGCCACCGACCGGGCCACCGCCACCGACCGGCTGCGCCGCAGTATCGGCCGGGTGCTCGACGCCGATCCGCCGCCGGCGCTCAGCGGCGGTCTGCTCGGCGCCGCGGTGTGGACCCTGCTGGGCGTGAACGAGGCGCCCACCGCGCAGCGGCTGGTCGAACGGGCCCGCGCGGTCCTGGGCCGGACACCCGACACCGTGCTGGCCGGCGCGGCGCTGGCCGCGTTCGCCGGGAACCATCAGGCCGTGGTGACCCAGGTGGAACCGCTGCTGACGGCCACCCCCGCCGCCCATCCGGTGAGCCGGCTGACCGCGCTGCTACTGGATGCCCGCGCCCATCACCAGCTGGGCAACGACCCCAAATCCCGGGAGGCGGTGGAGCAGGGGTTGCGGCTCGCCGCCAGCCACCAGATCACCCGGCCGTTCTTCGATGTGCCGGGCGCGGTCGAACTGCTCGACTACTACGCCGGATGCTTCGGTCACCACAGCGCGTTCGCCGATACCGTGCGGGCCAGCCGGCACGCGCATCGCCGGGCCGATCACCCGCCGCTGACCGCGACCGAGGCGACCATCCTGCGCCAGCTCCCCTCGGGCCGCACCACCCAGCACATCGCCGACGATCTCGGCGTTTCCATCAATACGGTGAAAACCCATCTGCGCGGGATCTACGCCAAGCTGGGGACGAGTTCGCGGATGGAAACGCTCGAAGAGGCCCGCCGCGCCGGCTTGCTCTGACGGCCCGGACCGGCCGCGGCGGCGAGTTCCCCGCGCCGCGGCCGTCTTTCACCCGATGCGGACGAGGTGCCCGCCCCGGGCGCCGGGCGACACTGGATCACCGGCACCCGGACCGCTTTCTCCACGCCCGGAACGCCGCCCACCCGAGCCGCGACCAGCAGGAGATGGCGATGCGATACCAGTTCACCATCGACGGCGAACTCTCCGAGCGTGCGCTCGCCGCCTTCCCCGAACTCACCGGGAACCTCGACCAGGGCACCACGGTGCTGTCGGGCCCGGTCACCGATTCCACCGGTGTCCGCACGATCCTCGCCCGTATCGACAATCTCGGCCTCACCGTGCTCGAGATGCACCGGCTGCCGGACTGAGACGGCGATGTCCGCGCTGGTCCCCGCGAGCCAACGCCGCACCCTCGACGAGGTCACCGAACGACTGAACCTCTCGACCGGCGATTCGCGCGCGAAACGGTCGGCGTTCTGGATCATGCTGGTGCTGTCGGGGGTGATCGCGGTATCCGGGGTGGTGGGCGATTCCACCGCCACCGTGATCGGCGCGATGATCGTGGCGCCGCTGTCGGTGCCGATCCTGGGCGTGGGTCTGGGTATCGCCACCAGCGACGCCCGGCTCGTCGCCCGCAGTCTGCTCCTGGTGGCGGCCGGCGCCGCCACGGTGATCCTGCTGGGATTCCTGGTCGCGCAACTCCTGCCGATTCCGACCGATGTGCTCGGCAACTCGCAGGTCCTCGGCCGCACCTCGCCCCGGATCGTCGATCTGTCCGCGGCCCTGGCCACCGGGCTCGTCGGCGCGGTGGCCATCACCCGGCGCGATGTGGGTGATGTGCTGCCGGGGGTCGCGATCGCCATCTCGCTGGTGCCGCCGCTGGCGGTGGTGGGAGTCTGCCTGGGTTCGGGGGCGCCCGCGCTCGGCCTGGGCGCGTTCGTGCTGTTCGCCTCCAATATGGTGGCGATGATGATCACCGCCGCGGTGGTCCTGGTGTTCACCGGGTATGCCCACGAAGCCGGGGCGGGCGCCGCGCGGCGCGGGCGCGCCTACGCGGTCCTGGCCGCGGCGCTGGTCGTGGTCGCGATTCCGATGGTGGTCAATTCACTCACCTCGCTGTGGGCCGACCAGATCGCCGACGCGACCCGGCAGTGGTTGCGTGATATCCCGGGCGCGCAGGTCACCGACGTGACGCTGCACAGCGATACCGCCACCATCGAGATCCGCGCGCCCGAGGAGCTGCCGCCCGTCGACGAGCTGAAACGGTCCGTCGATTCGCTGGTGCCGTGGAGCCCGGAGGTGGTCCTCGTGCACACCGTCGGATCCCGGGTCACGGACTGAACCGGCTCCGGGTCAGTAGGGCCGCGCCTGCCCGGCCCACCGGCCGGCGGGCCGGTCCGCCGACTCCGCGGGGAACGAGATACGGTCCGGATCGCCGTCGGAGGTGTAGCGGGCACCGGGATCCGCGGCCAGCTGATCCAGCCAATACGCGCTGTCGAACGGCACCGCGCCCAGACCGGACCTGATCCGCGGCACCTGACCCGGGTCCACCGCGCCGAACGGCGACGGCGCCGGATTCGCGCCGACCAGCATGACCGCGTCGAACCGGTACGACGTGCCGCCGGAACTGCCGGCCCGCGCCAGTGCGGGATCGCCGGGCGCCATACCCAGCGGCAGGGCCAGCGTGGTCACCGCGGTTCCGGGCGCGGCGGCGCCGATGGCGGCCACGTTCGATGCCAGTTCGCGCTGGATCCGCGCGGCGTCGGAGTCGGCGAGATTCGCGTGGCTCGCGGTATGCGAACCGATCTCGTGACCGTGCGCGGCCAGATACGGCAGCGCCCGCGCCTCACCGCCGAAGGCGTCGTTGGTGACGTAGAAGGTCGCCCGGGCCGGGAAATCCGGATGGGCGGCGGCGAACTCCTCCAGGATCGCGACGGCGCAGTCGCGGGCGGGTCTGCCGTCGGGTCCGAATCGCAGCTGGCTCGTGGTCGAATCGTCGAAGGTGAGCACCACCGGATGGGTCCCGGCGGGGATATCGATATCACCGGCGATGTACTGGGCGGCGGTGATCGGGCGGTAGCCCTCCCGGTAGAGCCGGTCCAGTTCCGCTCGGAACTCCGCCGGCGTCTGGTCGTATTCGCCGGCCGGGCGCGCGAACAGCTGGTGGTACATCAGGATCGGGACCTGCCCCAGTTCGTCGGCGCCGACCGCCGCGGGATCGGGTCCCGGGGTGGTGGTCACCGTGGGCGGAGGCGGCGGCGGTGGGGCGGGCGCGGTCTCGGCCGTCGCACCGCAGGCCGCGGCGCCCACCGCGCACAGCGCCGCCACGACGACCCGAACAATGCTCACCGGGTATCGAACCATCGGACGAATGTTACGTGCCGACAACGATTTACGGTTCATCTCCACGAAACAGATTGGTGACGCCGCGCACTGGCCATCCTGTCCGGGAACGGTGTTGTCGGAAGTTGGTGTGCTGTGCTCATGCGGGTACGGGGCCTCGGCCGGAAGCGGTCGGTGGTCCTGGTTTTCGGTGTAGTCCTCGCGGTTGTCCTGGTGTCGGTGGGGGTCGGCGCCGCCCGGCAGCCGGTCGAAAGGCTCCCGCTGAGCGGGTTACCGCCCGGTCCGGTGGGTGCGGCGGCGCTACCGGATCTCACCCTGCGGGTGGACGCCGCCGGACACGATCCCGGTGCGGTCCGGCTGACCTTGGACGGCGCGCCCGTCGAGGGCCGGGTGGAGGGCGAGAGCGTGCTCTACCACCCGGAGAACCTGGCCGACGGTGAGCACACCTTCGCCGCGGAGATCCCGGCCGGCTGGCTCCGGCGCGACCCCGCGGCCGCGGCGACCTTCACCGTCGATACGGCGGCCCCGGAACTCGAGGTGGCGCAGCCGGAGACCGCCGGCTCCTACCGCGACCCGGTGACGGTGCGCGGCCGCGCCCCCGACGCCGCGCGGGTGTCGATCGGCGAGCACGCGGTGGCCCCCGGCCCCGACGGCAGTTTCGAGACCGAACTGCCGCACAGCCCGAGCGGTTCGGAGGTGGTCGCGGTGGACGCCGCGGGCAATGCCACCACCCGGGCGCTCACCACGGGGATCGATCTGCCGCGGATGCGCGCCGTGCATGTCACCGCGCACGCCTGGTCCCACGACGGGATGCGGGAGGCGGTGCTGGACCTGGCCCGGCAGGGCCGCATCGATACGGTGCAACTCGATATCAAGGACGAGGACGGGGTGGTCGGCTACGACTCGAAGGTGCCGCTGGCCCGCACCACCGGCGCCGCGTCGCCCATCTACGACGCCCGGGCCGCCCTGCGGCGACTCCACGATATGGGCGTGCAGGTGGTGGGCCGGATCGTCGCCTTCCGCGATCCGGCACTCGCCGAATGGGCCTGGCATCACGGCCGGCCCGACTGGGTGATCCAGAACCCGGCGGGACAGCCCTACTCCAGTCACTACGGCGCGATCGCGTTCACCAATTTCGCCCATCCCGAGGTCCGCGGCTACAACATCGCGCTCGCGGTGGAGGCCGCCGAACTCGGGTTCGACGGCGTCATGTACGACTATGTCCGCCGCCCCGACGGCCCGCTCACCAGTATGCGGTTCCCCGGGATCAAGGGTCCCGCGACCGTCGCGGTGGCCGAATTCCTGCGGCAGAGCCGGGCCCCGGTCCAGGCCGCCGGCGCCCATCAGAGCGCGGCGGTCTACGGGATCGCCGCCACCCGCCCCGATCAGATCGCGCAGGACATCGGCCTCATCGCGAAGCAGGTGGACTATGTGGCCCCGATGATCTATCCGTCGCACTGGGGCCCCGGTGAGTACGGGGTGGCCGATCCCAACTCCCAGCCCTACGACATCGTGGCCGCCTCACTGCGCGACTTCCAGACCGTGACCGAGGGCACCGGCGCCCGGGTGATTCCCTGGCTGCAGGATTTCAGTCTCGGCGTCGACTATGGAGACGCGCAGGTCAGAGCACAGATCGATGCCACCGCGAAGGTGGGGATCGATAGTTTCTTCCTGTGGAGTCCGTCCGTGAGCTACCACGGCGGGGCCCTGCCTGTGAAGTGACGCCGTAACGCCGCGGACCCGCGCGGCGACGTCTCCGGTGACGTAATGGCCCGTCGGGGGGCCGGCCCGTCCATTTATCGGGTTGTGGAATGGAGCTGGGGACATGGCTTTCCGGAGTGGTTACCTCGTGCGCTGTCGCGACTATCTCGCGCAGCATCGTCTCGCCGCGGCGATCGCGGCACCGGCCACGCTGGGCGTGGTCGCGGCCGTGGGCGCGGCCTACTCGGTGACCGCGCCGCAGCAGGTGGACACCCAGCTGCGGGCCTCGGTCACCGAATGCCACGATATGGTCACCATCTCGGTGGCCGGCCGTGGCGACACACCGGCCGCGGGCACGACGAAACTGCTGGTGGACGCCAACGGGAACCCGCTGCCCGCGGCCCTGTCCGGCGACCACAGCAGCGAATGGGTCGACCCGGTGGTCAACGCCCCCTCCGACGATGTGGCCCCGGGCTCCTATGCCGCCGTCTACATCGCCTATCCGGCGAATATGGCCACCTACGAGGACGCCGTCACCACCGGTGCGGCCAACACCAAACAGGTGATGCGCGAGATCGCGCAGGCCTGCCCGGACACCCGGTTCGCGATCGTCGGCTACAGCGAGGGCGCCGATGTGGTGCGCCGGGTCGCGATGGAGGTCGGGCATCAGGAGCAGACCGACGGCGGCTACGCCATCGTCGACCCCGGCAAGGTGACCGGCGTGGTCATCCTGGCCGACGGCGGCCGCACCGCCGGCGACGGCCCCTTCCCCGGCGCGGAGAACCCGTTCGGCAACCCGGACGGATTCGATCAGGTCTATCAGAACGGCAAGACGCCGGTCCCGGGACAGGGCGCGCTGCCCGGCACCTCCGGCGATTTCGGCTCGCTGAACGGCAAGATCGCCTCCTTCTGCTCCGACGGTGACCTCACCTGCGCGGCGCCGGACAATATCGCGCTGCTGCAACTGGTGGTCAATGTGGCGCGGCAGGTGAACGCCGACGCCCTGGAACGCGAAGGCCTGACCCCGGCCACCGGACAGGATGTCGCGGTGGCGCTCAGCCGGGTCGCCCTGCTGGCGCTGGCCGATATCCGGTCGCAGCCGAACTGGATGGCCAGTGACGAAACCTTCCTGGAGGTGCTGCTGCGGGTCTCCGATCCGGCCTACGACCCCGCCGCTCCCGCGCCGGCCCCGGAGCAGCCCGCGGAGAACATCTCCACCGACGAGATATCGCCGCTGGCCTATTTGCCGCAGAAGGTGCTCAACGAGATCGTGGGTCTGATCGTCACCAACCAGAACACCATTCCGGTGATCCTGTCCGACCCCTACAAACTCACCCTCGGCCCGAACGCCACCGGACACCACTTCGACTACTGGCGTGATGCCGACCCCGGTAACGGCAAACCGCTGACCTCGGCCGAGTACGCGGCGGCGTGGCTCACCCATCTGGCGAAGCAGGCGCAGGCCGGCGAGCCGGTGAACACGAAGTCGACGCCCACCGCCGAGGATCTCGACGACGCGTACCGGGCAGCGGCGGAGACCTCCACCACGGCCGTGCCCACGACCTCGGAGATCGCGCCGGCCGGTACCACCACGCCGTCGGCGTCGAGCACCACGACCCGCGGCACCACGACCGAACCGTCCGGCACCACGCCGAGCACCACCGCGGGAACGAACGCACCGTCGGAGGTCGCGGCGCCCGGACCTGCACCGGCCACCCCGTCCAGCACGGAACCGGCCGCGCCGACCACCTCGGCGGCCCCCACCACCACCAGCGAACCTACTCGGACCACCGAGCCCACCGCGACACCGTCGACGGGCTCACCGGCCGAAACGGCTCGCTGATCCGGTGGACGCGCCCGTCCGCCCGGACGCGTCCACACGCCGCGCGGGCGGTGATCCCCCACCGGGTCACCGCCCGTCGCCGGTTCATGGGCGAGGATGCGTGCATGACGATCACCTCGCACGATCTCGACCATCTGCGCCGCTGCGTCGCCCTGGCGCGCGAGGCACTCGCCGCCGGGGACCAGCCGTTCGGGTCGCTGCTCGTCGGCGCCGACGGCTCGGTGCTGTTCGAGGACCGCAACCGGGTCGCGGGCGGTGACGCGACCCGGCATCCGGAATTCGAGATCTCCCGCTGGGCGGCCGCCCATCTCGACCCGGAACAGCGGGCCGCGGCCACCGTCTACACCTCCGGCGAGCACTGCGCGATGTGCTCGGCGAGCCACGGCTGGGTGGGCCTGGGCCGCATCGTCTTCGCGGCATCGGGCCGTCAGCTCGCGGACTGGTTACACGCCTGGGGCGCACCGGCGTCCCCGGTCGCCACGCTGTCGATCCGGGAGGTGGTACCCGGCGCGGTCACCGACGGTCCGGCGCCCGAGCTCACCGCGGAGATGGAGTCGCTCTACCGCGCGAGTTTCGCACCGACCCGGTGATCCCCGGCCGCGGGGTCCGGCGCCGGAACCGGGGCGGTATCGGCCGGGCCCGCACCGGTCCGGCGCAACCACGCGAGATGCCGGCCGGCGATCTCGGCGACGGTGAGCAGTTCGAACCCGGTCTCGGCCGCGAGCGCATCCGCCCGGTCGATACCGGCCTCGGCCCACGGGAACCAGTCCCCCGCGTGATCTCGCGTCTCGAGCCGGATCTGCCTGACCACGATTCCCTTTCCCGGACAGTCGAATTCGACCACCGCCAAACCGTCGGGCCGTAACAGCCGGGCCACCCGGCCCAGTAGCCGGCGGGGATCGCCGCCGATTCCGATATTGCCGTCGGCGAGTAACGCGTAGTGCCAGCGCCCGTCTCCCGGCAACGGGCCGAAGACATCCCGCGCCACCGCCGGCGCGCCGCGGTGCCGGGTGACCGCGATGGCGACGGGTGAGATATCCACGCCGAGCGCCATCACCCCGCGCCGGCACAGCGCCGTGACGAGCCGGCCGGGGCCGCAGCCGAGATCGACGGTCGGCCCGTCGCAACAGCCGACCAGCGCCGAATCCACCTGCCGGTCGGCCTCGGTGATGCGGCCGCCGCCGAGCCAGCGGCGGGTCGGCAGCCGGGTCCGGTCGCCGTCGGCACTGCGGATCCAGCAGTCGCCGCCGGTGAGAGCGGGATCGAAGCGCCCGATCACCGGATCGTCTGCCCGGCCGTCAGCGCGGCCATTTCCGCGGCGAACCGGCCGGCGCAGTCGCCCGCCACCCGCAGCGCGTCGTCGTAGTGGTCGACGTCGGTGAGCAGCGGGAGCGGCCCGACGCGGTACCCGCAGGTCCGCAGAGCGCGCCGGGTGTGGTCGCCGGTATCCGGAGTGGACATGGGCACCTCGGCCAGTAGTCGCGCCGCCCGGGGATCGGGCAGCCCCAGCCCCCACCACCCACCGTCGGTGGCCGGGCCGAGAAGAGCGTCACCACCGGCCACCAGGGCGCGGGATGCCTCGGTGAGCATGCGGGAGGTGAGCTGGGGGGTGTCCATCCCGATCTGCAGCACCGGCAGCCCGGCCCGGGCGGCATCGGCGTGCGCGTTCGCCAGGCGCACCCCGAACCCGCCGCCCCGCTGCGGCCGCACGTCGAAGGCCGCCAGTGCCGCGGCGATCTCGTCACCGTATTCGGCGGCGCCCAGATCCCCGGTGAGCGCGACCATCCGGTGCGCGAGCGGGCACTCCCGGACCGCGGTCAAAGTGTCCAGCAGGGCGGCGGCGGCCAGCCGGGCCGCCTGCACTGCCGACAGCGGCGGTGTCAGGCGGGTTTTCGCGAATCCCGCGACCGGCGCCTTGGCGACGATCAGCACGGTCGCCGGCAGCACCCCCCGGGCACGACCATCGGCCCCGGTGCGGCTCACCGCAGCACCGCCAGGAAATCCCGGGTGGCGCGCAGCGAACCCCGCGCCGAACCGGACACTTTGGAGGTCCCGCCGGCCCGGGGGTGATAGCTGATATCGATCTCGCGGACCTCCCAGCGCGCGTCCGCCGCGCGCACCAGCAGTTCCAGCGGATAACCGAACCGGTCGTGCAGGCGGCCCAGGGATTCCAGCCGCTCCCGGCCCGCGACCCGCATCGCGCCGATATCGTGCACCGGCAGTCCGTAGCGGCGCCGCAGGCGATGGGCGACCACCCGGTTGCCGAGCCGGGTATGCCACGGCCACACCCCGCGCGCCACCGGACGGCGCCGCCCGACGGCGAGATCGGCGCCCGCGCGGACCGCCGCCACCAGCAGCGGGAGTTCGGCCGGATCCATCGATCCGTCGCCGTCGAGGACAGCGACGAGCCCGCTGCCCGCCGCCGCGATCCCGGCCTGCACCGCGGCGCCGTAGCCGGGGCGCGTCTCGTGGATCACCCGCGCCCCGCAGGAGGCGGCGACGGCGGCCGTGCCGTCGGTGGAGCCGTTGTCCACCACGATCGGCCGGTATCCGGGCGGTAGGGCGGCCAGCACGCCGGGCAACGCTTCGGCTTCGTTGCGGCACGGGATCACGACGGTCACACCGGCCGCGTCGGGAGGGTCAGTCGCCATGGGTGTCACGCTAGGCCGGAATCCGCCGGAAACCTGTGACAAAAGCATGACGTCGTGTCCCGGGTCGCGATGAATCCGCTGTTCACCGGGCCGACCGGCATAGGGTGGCCTCTGTGCCGGATCTGATCGACCTCACGAAACCCCGGACCCGGGTCCGCGGCGAACTGCTCGGCGCGGGCCTCGCCGCCGCGCTGGTGACGACGGCCTTCCTCGTCCCGCAACTGGCGAGCGAATCCTGGCGGGACAAGGTTTTCGCCGCCGCGGCCCCGATATTCGGGCACTGGGCCCCGCGCCTCGGCTGGGGCACCGTCCCGGCGCTCGTCCTGGCTGTGGCGGTGGTGCTGTGGGGCCCGGACCTCGCGCGCCGCCTGGCCTGGCCGCGGCTGCTGGCCGTCGGCTACCTGACCGCGCTCGCGTGGGCATTCGCCCTCGCGTTCGTCGACGGCTGGAAGCGCGGAATCACCTCCCGGCTCGCCGACGGGCACGAATACCTCGCCGAGGTGCCCGGTGTCACCGATATTCCGGCCATGCTGCGCGGATTCGCCGATCGGATCCTGGACGGACAGCCCGATTCCTGGACCACGCATGTCTCGGGGCATCCGCCCGGAGCACTGCTGTTCTTCGTGCTGCTGGACCGCCTCGGCCTGAGCGGGCCGGCCTGGGCGGGGGTCGTCTGTGTGCTGATCGGCTGTACCGCGCCGATCGCGGTGGCGGTGGCGTTGCGGGCCCTGGGCAGCGCGGACCGTGCTCGCGCCGTGCTGCCGTTCCTGGTGCTCGCACCGGCGGCGATCTGGATCGCGGTCTCGGCGGACGCGGTGTTCACCGCCGTTACCGCATGGGCGGTCGCGCTCCTGGCGGTCGCGGCGGGGCGCGCGAAGGCGGTATCGGGCGACCGGCACAGCGCGGCGACGGCGTTCGCGGCGGGAATGCTGTTCGCCCTGGGGATGTACCTGAACTACGGGCTGGTCCTCATGGGTTTCCTCGCGATCGCCGTCCTGCTGGCGGCGCGGACCGCCCGACCGCTGGTCCCCGCGATCGCGGGCGCGCTGGTGGTGGTCGCCGCGTTCGCCCTCGCGGGTTTCTGGTGGTTCGACGGGTATCACCTGGTGGTCGAGCGCTACTACCAGGGGATCGCCCTGGACCGGCCGTACGGATACTGGTGGTGGGGCAATCTCGCCGCCACGGTCTGCGCCGTCGGTCTCGCGACCGCGGCCGCGCTGGCGCACGCGCTCGCGCCCGCCCGGCTCCGCGCACTGGAACCGGGGTCGCTGCTGGTGGCCGCCGCGCTGTGCGCCGTCGCGGCCGCCGATATCAGCGGGCTCAGCAAAGCCGAAACCGAACGGATCTGGTTACCGTTCGATATGTGGCTGCTCGTGGCGACGGCCTTCCTGCCGGCGGCGCGAACGCGCCCCTGGCTGGCGGTGCAGGCCGCCGGCGCCTTGGTCCTGGTCCATCTGCTGAAGACGAATTGGTGAGGCGCCCATGTGCATTCTCGTAGCCGACGACGACCCGGTGGTCCGGGAAGTGGTGCGCCGCTATCTCGAACGCGACGGCCGCATCGTGCTGGAAACCGGTGACGGCCGCACCGCCCACGACGCGCTGACCCGCGGCGCCGGCCAGGTGGAACTGGCCGTCCTCGATGTGATGATGCCGGCCCCCACCGGAATCGACCTGTGCCGCACCATCCGCGCGGGCGAGCACCCGGACACCCCGATCATCCTGCTCACCGCGCTCGGCGACGAGGACGACCGGGTTCTCGGCCTGGAGGCCGGCGCCGACGATTACGTCACCAAACCGTTCAGCCCCCGCGAACTCGCCTTGCGCGTCGCCTCGGTCCTGCGCCGCTCACACCGCGGCCCCGCCACCGACCGGCGGGTTCTGCGCGACGGCCGGGTGACGGTGAACCCGGCGGCCCAGCTGGCCTTCGCCGGCGAGCATCCGCTGCAACTCACCCCGCGCGAATTCGATCTGCTGGCGTTCCTGCTGCGCAATCCGGGCCGCGTCTACAGCCGCGAGGAGCTGCTGGACCGGGTGTGGGGCTGGGATTTCGGCGATCTGTCCACCGTCACGGTGCATATCAAACGGCTGCGCGCCAAACTGGGCGCCGACCACCGTATCGATACGGTCTGGGGACGCGGATACGCTTGGGGGCGCGACGATCTCATCGCGGAGCCCGCCGATGCCTGAGAATCTGCTGGAGATCATCGGCTACACCCTGGCGTGTTCGCTGCCGGTGGTACTGGCCGGCGCACTCGCGCTGCGCGCGCTGCGAGACCGTTCGCTCACCGCGAGCATGGCCGTGCTCGTCCTCATACCGACACTGGCGACCCTGGCCGGAATCACCGGTGTCAGTGGATTGATGTTCACCGCGGAGTTCCGCCGCACCTCGCTGGTCCTGCTGCTGGTGGCCGCGGTGACCGTGCCGGCGGCCATCCTGCTGGGCCGCGAGCAGGCCCGGAAAACGGTGTGGGAGAAGCAGATCCGGGAGCAGGAGCGCGCGGCCGAACAGTCCCGCCGGGAGCTGGTGGCCTGGGTGAGTCACGATCTGCGCACGCCGCTGGCCGGTATCCGCGCGATGACCGAGGCGCTGTCGGACGGTGTGGTGAACGATCCGGCCGATATCGCCCGCTACGCCGACCAGATCGGCCGGGAGACCCACCGCCTCTCCCGGATGGTCGACGACCTGTTCGAGATGTCCAAGATCTCCGCGGGGGCACTGCGGCTGGACCTCGAACCGCTGGATCTGCGCGAACTGATCGACGAGATCTATTCCGCCCACCGGGCCACCGCCGACCGGGCGGGTGTGGGGTTCACCGCCCGCCAGCCCGCCGCCCCGCTCCCGGTCTCCGCCGACGATCACGCGCTGGGCCGGGTCCTGGCGAATCTGGTGTCCAACGCCATCGCGCACACCCCGCCCGGCGGGGAGGTGGTGATCACCGCCGGGCATACCGACGGCCAGGTGTGGACGCGAGTCGACGATTCCGGTCCGGGGATCGCCGCGGGCGATCTGCCGCGGATATTCGAGGTGGCCTATCGCGGCACCGCGGCGCGGTCGCCGGTCGCGGACAACGGTGTGCCGACCGGCAGCGGGATGGGCCTGGCCATCGCCGCGGGCCTGGTCGAGGCGCATCGGGGTGCGATCACCGCCGCCAACCGGGATGTGGGCTGCCGCTTCGAGATCCGGCTCCCGGCCCAGCCGGGGTGAGGACCCGGCGGAGTGGCTCGCGGCGCGGCCGAGACCGCAGCGGTCAGCCGATAGGCGCGCCCGCCGCGGTGCCGCGCAGTGGCGCCGAGGCGAATTCCACGAGGCCTTCCTCCGGGCGCACCCGCGCGGTGAACCCGAGCGTCGCCCGGGCGCGGGCGGGGTCGGCGACGATATGCCGGACATCGCCGGGCCGCGCCCCGCCGGTGATCACCGGATCGGGACCGCCGTGGGCGGCGGCCAGGGTCCGGGCGACGGCCCCGATGGTGATGGGCCGCCCGGAACAGATGTTGAGCGGGACGAACCCCGGCAGCCGGGCCTCCACCGCGGCCAGGTTCGCGGCGGCGATATCGGAGACGTGCACGAAATCCCTGGTCTGGCCCCCGTCCTCGAACACCTGCGGCGCCCGCCCCGCCGCCAGCGCCGACCGGAAGATCGCCGCCACTCCGGAATACGGGGTATCCCTGGGCATTCCGGGACCGTACACATTGTGGTAGCGCAGCGCGGTGACGGCCGAACCCGTCGCCGCGACCCAGGCCGTCGCGTAGTTCTCCTGTGCCACCTTGCTCGCGGCGTACAGGCTACGGGGCCGCGACGGCGTGTCCTCCGGCACCGGCGCCCAGTCCAGGTCCTCGCCCGCGTACCGGTGCTCGTACCGGCCCGCCGCGAGATCGGCTCCGGTACGCGGCCCCACCGCGACCACGCCCTCGCGTCCGCGGTACAACCCCTCCCCGTAGACCACCATCGACGAGGCCAGAACCAGCCGGGCGCACCCGGCCCGGTCCATGGCGGCCAGCAGCACCGCCGTGCCGTAGTCGTTGTGTCCGGCATAGGCGGGCGCGTCCTGGGTGTTCACCCCGGCGCCGACCACGGCGGCCTGATGGCAGACCACGTCCACCCCGCGCAGCGCCGCGTCCAAGGCGACCGGATCGCGAATATCGAGGCGGGCGACTCCGTCCGGCGGATCCGCGTCCGGGCCGTGCGCGGCGGGCAGCATCAGATCGGCGGCCACCACAGCGTGTCCGGCCGCGAGCAATGCGGTGTGGATATGGGATCCGATGAATCCGGCGGCGCCGGTCAGCAGTACTCGCATCCTCCCGATCCTGCCCTCCCCGTGGCGCCGGGAGTGGGACGCGGGCGCCGATGTCACGGATTCGTCATACCTGGTCATCGCAGGCCGGAGCGGGCGGCGCGGGACGGTCCGGAACCCGCCCTTGACCTGAACCTAACTAGAGGTTCAAGACTGGTGGACATTCGACGGAGACGAACCGGAGGAGGTTCATCGTGCGAGCGGTGCAGGTCAGGGAATTCGGCGGACCCGAGGTCCTGGAACTACACGAACTACCGGATCCGGAGCCCGCGGCCGGCCAGGTCCTGGTGCGGGTGGAGGCGGCCGATGTCATGTTCCTCGACACCCGGTTGCGGTCGGGGTGGGGAACCGATTTCTTTCCCGTGCGCCCGCCCTACGTACCCGGTGGCGCGATCGGCGGTGTGATCACCGCCGTGGGACCGGATGTCGATCCGGCGGTGCTGGGCACCCGGGTCGCCGCCCGCACCGCCGCGAGCGGTATCGGGGGCGGACTGCCCATCGGCGGATACGCCGAATCGGCGCTGACCGAGCTCGGGTATCTCACCGAGATCCCCGGCGGCGTCACCGTCGCGCAGGCCACCGCCCTGGTCCACGACGGCCATACCGCGTCGGCGGCCTTCGACAGCGCCGCCGTCCGCCCCGGCGAGACCGTGCTGATCACGGCCGCCGCGGGCGGTCTGGGCACGCTGCTCACCCAGCTGGCCCGGCAGGCCGGCGCCGAGGTGATCGCCGCGGCCCGTGGCGAGGCCAAGCTCGCGCTCGCCCGGCGGCTCGGCGCCGGGACGGCGGTCGACTACTCCGAGGACGGATGGGCCGAACGGGTCCGGGCCGCGACCGGCGGCCGCGGCCCGGATGTGGTGTTCGACGGCGCCGGCGGGCAGCCGGGCGAGGCCGCGCTGGCGATCACCGCCGATAAGGGCCGGTTCGTCGGCTACGGCGCCGCCGCCGGGGAATTCGCCGGAACGGGCGCGGAGCGGGCCCGGGAACGCGGGGTCGAGGTGCTGGGCCTGTTCGACCTCCCGACCGGCGGCGACCACCGGGGGTCGTATGCCACCCGCGTACTCGGCGAGGTCGCTGCCGGGCGGCTGGAGGTCGTCGTCGGCCAGACCTATCCGCTGGCCGAGGCCGCCCGGGCGCATACGGCCGTCGAGAACCGTTCCGCCCTGGGCCGCACCCTTCTGACCACGGAATAGAGCCCCGGACTCAGGACGAGGCCCGCTCGACGAGTTCGCGGTAGCGACCCTCGAGTGCCGCGATCCGCGCGGGGCCGGGAATCCCACCCGGTCCCGCGTCGAGCGAATCCCGCAGCGAATCCAGGCATACGTGGTATCCGGCGGCGGTTCCGGAATGCCCCCGCGGCCCCGGTCGCCCGAACCGGACGGTGCAGAGCAGCCGGGTGCCCGCGCCGTCCTCGAACAGATCGAACCGCAGGTGTTCGTCGTCCCAGAGGAATTCGAAAATTCGAGGCGGGTCCCAGGTGAGGATGCGGCCCGGCAACTCCGGATCCTCGAGGTCCAGGCCCACTTCGGCGATTTCGGCACCCGCGCGTTCGACCGATTCCGGCCAGAACCGCAACCGGATCTCCGCACCCGTACGACGCTCGCCGACGATATCGGCCGGAAACCAGGCCCGCAGGTGCTCGGATTCGGTGAGTGCCCGCCAGACCTCGGCCGGCGGATGCGCCAGGCGGCGCTCGTAGCGAACACCCAGCCGATCACCGTCGCGCAGTACCTCGCCGAGACGGTCGGTCGTTTCGGTCATATCACTCCTCGTTGTCGCTGTTCGGAGCGTCCCCGGGAGTTTCCTCGCCGGGCATCGCGTCCAGATACCGCTCGAGTTCGTCGAGCCGGTCGGCCCAGATCTCCCGGAACGGGGCCAGCCACGCGTCGAGTTCCCGGAGCCGCGCCGGCGCGAGACCGTAGTGCCGGCGCGGGCCCTCCACCCGCACCCGCACCAGCGCCGCCGCGTCGAGCATCTTCAGATGTTTCGACACATTGGGTTGCGCGGTGCCGAGCGCATCCACCAGATCACCGACGGTTCGTTCACCGTCCCGGAGCAGGTCCAGGATCCGCCGCCGGGTGGGGTCGGCGAGAACCTCGAATACATCGCGTGCCACGGGTTCATAATTCCCCTTGAGGAATATTCCTGTCAAGGCATATCAGGAACCGATCAGGATCCGAATCCGGGTCTGCGCGTATCAGTCGCTCGCGGCCCGGGCGGCAGCCACGACACTCCCGACCCAGAGAAAGAAGTCGTACAGCTCCGCGGGCGGGAGGTTCTCCGCCTCGGCGCGCGGCCGCTCGAAACTACGGAGCGCCGCCGACACCAGCGGCCGGAATCGCGGTTCCGAGGCGGCGATCACCCGGGCGGCGGCCCGTTTCGCCGTCCACCCGCCGGTGCGGCAGAACACCACCGCACGGCACCCGTTGAGAACCCGGTTGTCCGCCAGATGCCCGGCCCCGGTGGCGTGTTCGCGCACCGAATCTCCGATCGCCGTGAGCACCGCGTCGCGCCGCGGCGCGGCCAGCACCTCGCCTATCGGAGGACCGGCCAGCACCAGTCCGCACCGGGACGCGATGGCCCGGTCGATGACGAACCAGAAATCCGGCGCGCGGCCGGAATCGGTATCGGCCACCTCCGGCAGCCCGGCGCCCGTGTTCAGGTTCAGCAGATATCCCGCCCGCGACGACGGCGTGGCGGCGAAGTCCGCGTCGTAGACCACCAGTTCGAGTCCGGCCGCCGGACAGGGCAATCGCGTATGGTCCAGTACCCGGGCCAGGTCGCGCACCGCTTCCCCGGATACATCCGGCGATACGATCACCGTGATATCGATATCGCTGCGACCGTGGCGGTAATCGCCCAGTGCCAGCGATCCCACCGCGAACACGCCGACCGGGCCGGGCCCGCAGACCGTCACGGTCCGGCGCACAAGCGACTCCAGATAGGCGCGCACCTCGGGCGGGATCGCCGATACCCCCGGCCCGGGTGACCGTCCGGGATCTCCGGAAGCCGCCCGGTGGCGCTCATATCGGGTCATACCGCCCAGGCTAGCCACCGGAGCCGGTCCGGAACGGTCCGTGCGGCGCTCCCTCCCCGGCCGGCACGGCCCGGATACCGGACCTTCCCGGCCGGGGAGGGAGCACGGTGTTCCGGATTCCCGCGGGACGGGAAGTCCGGAACACCGGTGACGGGTCTCGAGTATCGGCGCATGGCCTCGACCTCTTTCTGTGCTGTGGGTGTCATTGGGGAATCGATCAGCCGCGGACCCGGGCCAGGAACGCGGTCACGTTCTCCCGGACCTGCCGGATCCGGTCCTCGGAATCGAAATCGTCGCGATAGGCGCGGCCCATCGCCGGGGTCTTCTTCCGCCGGGCATACAGCGAACAGGCCAGGTCGTCGCAGATATAGGTACCTGTCGAGTTACCCCGCCGCCCGGCTTCGCCGGCCTTACGCGCCGTCATCAACACGACCCCGCCGTTGGAATGCGTGGTCGAGCAGATCGTGCACATCTGGGAGCGGCGCGGTCCGCCGGTCTCGTAGCGCAGCGCGATTCCGGCGAACCCCTCCTCCTCGGGAACCACCAGGTAGGCACGTCCGGGGAGTCCGGGGTCGGGCCAGCCCAGGAAGTCCAGATCCGCCCAGGGGCGGTCGGCCAGGTCGGGGGGCAGGGTCAGCCGCTTGGCATCGCCCTTCGAACAGTTCACGAACGATGCCCGGATCTCGGGCTCGGTCAGGGGTTGCACGGAGAGTCTCCTTCCGTTTGTCGGACAAACCGCGACAACCTATCGGGTAGCCGCCGCCCGGGGCAATCGCATTTCCGCAGCCACGCGGGCCGGCCGCGGTCCCGCCACCGGCCCGTCCACGCCCACGGCCGTCGAATTCACCCCGGGCACGGTTCCGTACACACCCGGCGGAGGGCCGTGGATCTTTGGCCGAAAGTATCGATCCACCTCCCCGATCGCGTCCTAAAGTGAGATAGACCACACAGCGAACAGGAGTGCGTATGAGTGCGGGACGCCCGGTGTCGGTTCTCGTCATCGGCGCCGGATTCGGCGGGATCGGCGTAGCGATCGAACTACGCCGCCACGGGTTCGACGACATCACCATTCTGGAGAAGGCCCCCGACCTGGGCGGGGTGTGGCGGGAGAACACCTACCCCGGCGCGGCCTGCGATGTGCCGTCACCGCTGTATTCGTACTCTTTCGAACAGAAACCGGACTGGCCGCAGCGCTACTCGGGGCAGGCGGCCATCCACGAATACCTGCGCGGTGTCACCGAACGGCACGGACTGCGGGACCGGATCGAATTCGGCGTCGAGGTCACCGACGCCGAATTCGACGAGCAGGCGGGCCGCTGGACCGTCCATTCCGCCGACGGCGCCACCCGTACCGCGGACGTCCTGATCTCGGCGGTCGGCCAGTTGTCGCGGCCGCAGCTCCCGGATATCCCGGGCATCGCGAGCTTCACCGGTCCCGCCTTCCACTCCGCGCTGTGGGATCACGAGGTCGACCTCACCGGTAAACGGGTGGCGTGTATCGGCACCGGCGCCAGCGCAATCCAATACGTGCCGGCGATCCAGCCGCAGGTGGCGCAGCTGACCCTGTTCCAGCGCACCGCCGCCTGGGTGCTGCCCAAATTCGATACCGACTACTCCCCCGTCCAGCACAAACTCTTCGCGAAGATTCCCGGCATGCTGTTACTGGAACGTCTCGGGTGGTGGCTCACCGCCGAGGTCTCCTCCCTGGGACTGGTGGAACTGCCGATCATCAGCCGGCTGGTCTCGCGGATCGCGGCCCGTAATCTCACCAAGAACGTCGACGACCCCGGGTTACGCGCGAAGCTGACCCCCGACTATCCGATCGCCTGTAAACGCACCCTCTTCTCCAGCGACTACTACCCCGCCCTCACCCAGCCCAATGTCGAGGTCACCACCTCGCCTGTCACCGAGATCACCCCGCGGGGCGTCCGCACCGGCGACGGCACCCTGCACGAAGCCGATGTGATCATCTACGGCACCGGGTTCAAGGGCACCGAATTCCTGTGGCCCATGCGCATCCGCGGGCGCGGCGGCCGCGAACTCGCCGAGACCTGGGCCGACGGCGCGCACGCCTACTACGGGATGACTGTGCCGGAATTCCCGAATCTGTTCCTGGTGTACGGGCCGAATACCAATCTCGGTGTCGGCTCGATCATCTACATGATCGAATCGCAATCGCGCTATATCCGCCAGGCCGTACAACTGCTCGACAGGCGGCCAGGTCATACGCTGGAGGTCCGCGCGGCGACCGAACGCGCGTTCAACGAGGAACTGCAGAAGCGGCTCGACCGCACCCCGTGGAACTTCTGTTCGAGCTGGTACCGCAATGCGGCCGGCAAGATCACCAACAACTGGCCCGGCACCGTTACCCGCTACCGTCGCCGGGTCCGCACCCTCGACCCGGACGACTACACCCTCACCCGCGCCGCCTGATCCGCCGCGACGATCCTCACATGTGCGACTCGTCTCTGGGCTCGGACGCGCCCGCCTGCCAGGCTGGCTCCGAGACCCGGAGGAGGGACGGCCGTGGGGAAACCGAGTGGTTGGGCGCCGGATGTTTTCGAGTCGGCGGCGCGGCGCCGCGGGTACACCCTCGACGACCCGCAACGTGCCGCGGCGGTCCGGCTCTCCCGGCTGGGCGCCGAACTGTCCCGGCGCCGTGGACTGTTCGGCGCGGCCCCGCGCGGGGTCTACCTCTGGGGTCCGGTGGGCCGCGGTAAGAGCTGGCTCGCCGACACCTTCTACGACGCCGTACCCACCCGCAAGCACCGGGTGCATTTCCACGAATTCTTCCGCGAGTTCCACGCCCGCTACGCCGCGCACCGCGGTTCGGTCGACGCCTGCGGCCGGGCGGTGCGGGATCTGCTCGGCGACTACCGCCTGGTGTGCTTCGACGAATTCCATGTGCACGATCCCGGTGACGCCACCATCATCGGCCGGGTTCTGGGTTCGCTGTTCGCACAGCGGATCACGCTGGTCGCCACCTCGAACTACCCGCCGTCGGGTCTGCTGCCCAACCCGCTGTTCCACCATCTGATCCGGCCGGTCGCCGAGGCCCTGGAGCGGACCCTCGATATCGTCGCCGTATCCGGCCCGCGCGACTACCGCCGCGCGCGCCACACCGGCCCGCCGCCGTCCGGTTTCCGCGGCGGCCGCTACCTCTGGCCGGGTACCGGCGCACAGCTGACCGCCGCCGGCCTGCACACCCCAGCGCCGTCCGAACGGCAGACGATCATGGCCGGCACCCACCCCGTCACCGCTCGCGCCGTCCGCGGCGAGGCGGTCTGGTTCGATTTCGCCGACCTGTGCGAGCGCCCGCATTCCACCATCGACTATCTGGCGCTCACCGATCGCTTCCGCCGCTGGACGCTCGCGGGAATCCCGGTGCTGTCCGGCACCGACCGGGACGCCGTCCAGCGCTTCGCCAATCTCGTCGATGTCCTCTGCGATCGCGATATCACCGCCGATCTCATCGCGGCGGCACCGGTGACCGAATGCCTCACCGGCGATCACCTGCCTCCGGATATCCACCGCACCGCCAGCCGCCTGGCGCTGCTCGGCGCCGGCCCGGCCGCGGACCGGGTGGCTCAGTAGTCCGGGAAGAACCAGAGATCCTGGTCGGTCGCGACCCGCAGGAACTCCGCGAACGCGCGCACCCGTTCCATAGCGTGCCCGTCATCGCTGTCGTGCCCGAACAGCGGGATCTGGACTTCGCCGGACTCGGCGCGATCGAACCATTCGTCCACCCGCTCGAGCAGTACCCGCACGTCATCCGGGTCGAACAGGTCGTAGAGGCTCATCCGGAACTCGTCGGACACCCACTTCTCGTACACCTGCCCACGGAACCCGGTGGGATCGCCGTCGGACGGCCAGAACAGCCCGCCCTCGGCGAAATCCCGTGGTAGATCCCGGAACGGCGCGAGATCGGCCGGATGCAACCATCCGAACTCCCCGCGTTCCTCCTCCGGAGTCGCCTGCAACTGCTGGAAGGCCGCCATATCGGTCACCCGCCCCTGGCTGGGCCGGACCGCATACACGTCGAGTCCCATGGGTCAGAGCCTAGAGCGTGCGCGACCGGCGCGCCGCCGGGAACGCCGGATTCCGGCCGGGCCGCCGGGTGCGCACACCGTCAGTTCCCGAGTGCGGCGCCGGCCGGGCCGAGATCGAGGAATACCGTTTCGCCGTTGGCGTCGTCGAGGCCGTCGTTATCGGTGACCACGAACAGGTTTCCGTTGCCGCCGATGGTGAGACCCTCGACCTTCTCCTGGACGAACCCCCGGGTCGACCGCAGATCCGGCAGTAGATCCCGGACCAATGTCTTCGGCAGGACCTTCGGAGCCTGCCCGGCGCCGGTCACCCCGGCGGCGGTGGGGATCTCGACCCGATAGACCGCCTTGAGGGCGGCATCCGGCCCGTTGAGCTTGTCCCGTTCCACGATCAGCAGGCCGCCCTCGTGCACGGCGATTTCGGACAGCCCGATCCAGTCGCCCCGCACCGCGGTCTGCTCCAGCCGGTAACCGAACCACTGCCAGGTGCGGTCGGCCGGGGTGTAGCGCCCGATCCGGACCACACCCTTCGGATCGGTCCCGAGTTCCCGCTGCAGCACCACCCAGATCGCGTCGCCGTCGACCGCGACCCCTTCGAGCCCCTGGCCTCCCAGTTCCGCCGCGATATCGGCGGGCAGCGCCACCCGCTGTTCGATCGCGCCGTCCGCGGCCACGGTCACCAGCTCGTTGCCGGGTCCTTCCTTCCCCTCGACCGCCAGGACGAATCCGCCGCCGGGGCGCGCGGAGAGCCCTTCGATATCGAGCGTGACCGGAGCGCCGTTCTCGGTGATCGGGAGCTCGCGATCGATCACCGCGGGCGAGTTCCGCACATCCACACCGAGGATCCGCGCCGGGCCGTAGGCGATATCGGTGGCGGTGAACAGCCGTCCGGTATCGGCCGGGTCGGCGGACAACGCGCCGAGCGCGCCCCACCCGATCGGTGTTCCCCCGGTCTCCGCCGAGACGATCGACGGGAAGGCCGGTGAACCCCCGCCGTCGGCGAACGCGGCGCCGAATCCGTAGATGTTCACCGCGGCCCGGACCCGGGCCTCCGGATCATCGGTTTCCGAGGCGATCACCAGCAGATCGCGTTGCGGGACGGGCACGATCCCTTCCGGGCCCGGCGTCGTCGGCAGGATCTGGACGAATTCCGGAGCCGCCACGTCACCGATGTCGTACACCGCGACGAAATTGCTGCGCTCGGAGGCGACCAGTGCGACCGGCCGGCCGCCGATCTCGGTGATGGCGAGACCTTCGGGCTCCGGGCCCTTGGCCTCGGCACGGCCTTCGGTGTGCAGGCCGGTCCGTACCGCGAGCCGCTCGAACGAGTTACCGGCGTCCCACACCACCGCGCCGGTCGCGGCGTCGAAGATCGACCAGCCGCGGGTGCCGCCCTTCCAGTCGCCCTCGTTGGCGGTGGCCAGATGGTCGTCACCGATCCAGCCGATCGCATCCGGCTCCCGGGGCGTCTCGGGGATCGCGCCGGTCTGGTCGAGGACGCCGTCCTCGGCCGTGTCGATACCTGTCACGGCCACCGATCCGGCGTCGAAGATCGACGTCACCGTCGCGGTGGTCCCGTCGATCACCGCGATTCCGTTGTTCTCCTGCAGCGTCACCGCGACCTGACCGCGCGAGTTGATGCTGACGTATTCGGGTTCGAGATCCTCGGGAGTGTCCAGACCCGCCGCCCGGGCCTGCTCCACATCGAACTCGACCTTCCGGGCCGTCCACGCGTCCGGTACGCCGGCAAGGCCGATGAGCTGGACGAACCCGGTCGGCGGTTGCGGCAGATCGCCGTCCTCGCCGCCGGCCGGCGCGAACTCCTCGTCGCGCTGATTCTCCATCGCGATCGCGGCGAAGGCACCGTCCGGACTGACGGCGATGGAATCCGGCTGGCCACCGAGGTCGATACTGCGCACCCGGGTGCGGTCGGCGACGCGCACGATATCGAGGCGGCCCGACGGTTTCATGAGGTCACCGCCGGTGGTGTCGACGACGACCAGGACATATCCGCCGTAAGCGACCACCGAGGTCGGCTGATCGTCGGCGTGGCCGAGTTCCTTCAGCGACAGTGTCCCCAGCCCCGCGGGTTTCGCCGGATCACGGATGTCCAGGAACCCGATCCGTTTGGCGGCGGCGTCGGTGTAGACCATGGTATTGCCGTCCGGCGTGACGGTCGAGATCTCGGCCACCGTTTCGGAATCCGCGGACTCACCGGCCGGCCGGTTCAGGTACACCGGATAGGTCGCGGCCCGGTGATAGCGCTGCGCATCCGGCAGTTTCCACTCGATCGAGGAATCGGTGGCGTCGTTCCCGTCGCCCGAGCATCCGGCCACCAGCAGGGCCAGGGCGGCGGCCACCGCCACCAGTCGACTCGTCTTCGCCGTCGTCATAGGTCCTCGAACTCCGCTCTGCCGGACAGTCGAGTGAGCTTGACGCCGGTAGGTGAGCCACCGGGGACGATTCGGTGAAATCAGGGAAACGGACAAGCGTCCAACAACGGTGGCGCGCCGGCCTCATGGGCCGGAGACGAAGCGCAGCACCCGGTCGTCGCCGGAGCGCGGGTCACCCCGGCCGTCGGTGTTGTTGGTGAGCACCCAGAGGGCGCCGTCCGGGGCGATCACCACGTCACGCAACCGCCCGTACTCGCCGACCAGATGTTCGGCCGCGGCCGCCGGGTCGGACAGCGGGATCTCGCGGAGCCGCTCGCCGCGCAGGTTGGCGACGAAGATCGCGTCCTCGGTGACCGCCACGCCGCTCGGGCTCGCGTCGGCGGGCGCCCACTGCTGCACCGGGTCCCGGAATTGCGGGCGCCCCGCGACCCCCTCGGCTTCCGGCCAGCCGTAGTTACCGCCGGGCTCGATGATATTGAGTTCGTCCCAGGTGTCCTGGCCGAACTCGGACGCGTACAGGGTGCCGTCCGCGGCCCAGCCGATACCCTGCGGATTCCGGTGCCCGTAGCTGTACACGAGCGAACCCGGGAACGGGTTGTCCCGCGGCACCCGCCCGTCCGGTGTCATCCGCAGGATCTTTCCGGTCAGCGCATTCCGGTCCTGCGCGCTCGCGCGGTCACCGGCGTCCCCGACGGTCGCGTACAGCATCCCGTCGGGCCCGAAGGCGATCCGCCCGCCGTTGTGGTAGCGCGCCGAGGCGATTCCGTCGAGCAGCGTGTCGCCCGGCCCGATCCCCAGCGACCCGGGCCGCCCCGTGATCGGGAATCGCTGGATGCGGTTGCCCTCCGGCGTAGTGGAGTAGACGTAGAGGATTCCGTCGCGTACCGCGATCCCGAGCATCCCCCCTTCGCCCGTTCCGGCCACCCCGGGGATGGTGGCGACCTCCCGCGTACCGCCCCGGGCGCCGAGTTCGAGAACGCGGGCGGAGTCACGTTCCCCGATCAACGCGACACCGTCGTGGAACGCGATCGCCCACGGGGCCGCGAGCCCGTCCGTCACCACGGCCGGAGCGCTGAATCGGGCCGGCGACGGGTGCGGTGTCGATGCCGCACCCAGCAGGCCGGCGGGTTCGTCCGCACAGGCCACGAGAGCGACCGCCGACATCACGGCCCCCGCGACCCATCCGGAAAGCCTCCTTCGAGGCGGCCTCGCACGCATACCGAACCGCTTTCGTCGCCGACGTCACGGATTCGTCCAGGCTACGCGGCCGGGCTCACCGGAGCGCGGGTCCCACCGGGCGGAAGACGCGCAACCGCGCAGCGCGGGGGAACGTAGTGTCGGAGTTGCCCGGCACCGAGCCCGACGCCCTCGACCTTCAGGAGAACCGCATGTCCATCCGTAGCCTGAATCACGCGGTGCTGTTCGTCTCCGACGTCGAGCGCAGCGTCGACTTCTACACCCGGGTGCTGGGCTTCGAGCGTATTCCCGCCGATTTCCCGGGCGCCGCCTTCCTCCGCGGCACCGCCTCCGGCAACGACCACGATCTCGGCCTGTTCCAGGCCCGCGGCGACCGCGCCCCCGACGGCTCGGTCGGCCTCTACCACCTGGCCTGGGAGGTGGAAACCCTCGCCGCCCTGGCCGACGCGCGAACCCGCCTCCGCGACGCGGACGCGCTGACCGGCGCGGCGAACCACGCCGCCACCAAGGCCCTCTACGGCCGCGATCCGGACGGTATCGAATTCGAGGTCACCTGGCTGGTCCCCGACCACCTGGTCTCCGCCGAACTCGGCCCGGGCGTCCCACCCACCCGTCCCCTCGACCTCGACGCGGAGATCACCCGCTACGGCGCCCACACTTCCGGCGGCCCCCGCACCGACCGCCACCTCTACGCCCGCCACGGCAATCCCTCCTGATCAGCGCTGGGCAGCGCAGCCACTGCGCGGGCAGACCTCTCGATTCGGAGGGCACTGCCCATCGTGATCGGAGGATTCTGGTCATCGGAGCGCGGCGACAGCATCCATCTCGCTGATGGCGCCGTCGATCACTGCGAAAGCGCGCGC
Organism: Nocardia sp. NPDC049935; assembly: GCF_055586645.1. NCBI lineage: Bacteria > Bacillati > Actinomycetota > Actinomycetes > Mycobacteriales > Nocardiaceae > Nocardia > Nocardia sp. NPDC049935. The sequence continues at coordinate 213,408 of NZ_JBVJHV010000006.1, forward strand.
CAATTGTCCGGCCGATTGCTCCATGGAACGCGAAAAGTTCGGGGGTGTCCGACCTGGGGTACGACTCGCCCCGGCGCCCGACCTCCTTGCTTCCTCCTTGCATACGATGCTGCCGAGTTCGGCGTCGAAAAGGCCTCGCCGCCATGATTCCTGGATTTCGGGTTCCGGTATTCGGAAGAAGAACTGCGCATCTCGAATGGCATCCTGCAGATCATCGCATGCGGAAATAACAAGTGTGGAGGGAAATCCACCGGCACCGAATTCCATCACGCTCAGCGATGCGAAACCTGCGCCCGCGGCGCTTATTCTGCCGATAACCGCCTCACCGCCGACTTCGGACCAGGCAAGGACGCGGTTCGCCCTGACCGAATCGGGAACCGGACGCGGATCCCGGGCGGCAGCCAGTGCCGCCCCTTCGTCCTGTACCGGCCGACCGGCCTTCTTCCACTCGTGGGTCGCTCCTACGACGCAGAGGGAAACGGCGGCTGCCAGAGCGGCGCAGGCCCACATCGTGTGCCCGGCTCGACTCGGATCGGTGCGGGATACCCGCGACCGTGTAGCAGGCGAATCCTCTCTCGACCGCCGGCGCGGCAGCCGCCGGAATGCCCCTCTCGCCGATGACAGAATCGCCACCACCACAACACCGAGCGCGGCGCCCGGCGCCACCATCGGCACAAGTATCGAGAAGCCCAACTCGGGTGCCCACTGACATGAGCCGGCGAGCGCATCGACACCCGGGATACATCCGTCCAACGACAGCAGGAAAAATGCCCCGAAGAAGCTCACAGCCAATCCGAACTCCACGGAAATCAGCATGTGCAATAACCGGAACGGGCCCCGCCGAGTGCTCGCGACCGCAGCCGCAAACAAGGAAATCAGGACAGCGACGAAAACCTCCGCGACATAGAGGAGAACATACCAATCGATATCGGTCTGGGTTTCCACCGTTCGCGTGCTCATCCCTATTTGTACGCAAACCAGCGCAACCCAGCCTCCGGCTCCACCAATTATTCCCGGCAGCAGAGCTGTTCGCAGAGATGGCGGGTAGACCTCCTTCTCCGTAACTTCCGTTACCCCCGAATTCGCCTGTTCTACCCGCCCTTTGCCGCGCCGAGCGGGGTGAATCGTCCACATGGCTACAGGAACCGCCCACAGAGCAACGATCGCACAGACAGTAAACGGCGAATTCGGCAGATAGAAACCTTGCGTCAAATAGAATTCCACTACACGCAATTCGACGGGATGTCCCGGGAATGTGCTGCCATCGAGATCCAGGCCGTCCAGCACACCGTAGACCGGAGAGATGGGCGACCATGCCATTTTCCCGACCCGGGGCCACCAGATGAAAAAGGCCCACATCGCCAATGCAGCGGGTCCGAGAACGATCCACGGGGCCGCTGGAACGAACCCGACCGGACGCCGGCCGATCCACAACTGGGCGCACCGGGTCGTCCACGAGGTCCACAGGACTCCAGCGGGAATCGCGACCAGCAGCACGGCAGAACGGCCGGCAATCCAATCGACGGAGCTTCCAGGGTGACCAGCGATCTCACCGAGGATCAATCCCGCCCCCAGCCACAATCCGGGCACCAGGCCGGAATAATCGATTCGCGCGGCATCGGCGGAGAACAGGGCCCTGCGCCACAGCGCAGTACCGACGGCAGCCGTGACGAACAGCGCCGGAACAATTCCCCGGAGTTCAGGGCTCCACAACTCGCTCAGGCCACCGACGATGGCATACTTCCAGGGCTCCGCCTCCAGCATCCTCGTCAGCAACGCCGCGGCGAGCCCTGTCAGGAACATCGCAGGGGCCGAGATGTCGAGTAGGCGCTCTGGATTCGACAACGCCTCGCGACGTTTCGACCATCGCGGATGAGTCTGCCACACCTGCTCGAATGCCTCGAGGGCTCGGCGAGCCGGATGTTCCGATATGACGGGATTCTGAGCATTCCAATAGGCCGGGTCGGCGCCCGCGCGCACCGCGGCCCTATCGGCGTAGAGCTCCCTGTTGCGCAGGATATCGGCGCGGGCGAGGTAGACGAGCGCGATCATCACGCCGACCAGCGCCAATCCCCTCACGAACGACGGAAGGTCGGACGCGTGTTCACGACCGCCGGTTGCTCGGTCGACAAGAGAAACGACATTGATGAGTGCATACGGCAGCAGGACCACAACCAGGAACACCCGCCACAGCGCAGCCGTGAGATAAGTGATCGTGAGGTCCCGGTTGCGGACATGCGCGAGTTCGTGGAGAACAACGGCACGGTATCGATCCGGATCGGCATTCCGGCATACGAGCAGGCCGCCGTGCAAGCAGATCACTGGCCGCGCATTTCTCCCGAAGACCTCGGCGCCGGCCGAGATGACCGCCGGGTTCACGATGAGACGTGGAACGCGCGGCAAGCCGCTGATCCGGGAGAGTTGTGCGAGTTCGGAGATTATCGAGCCGTCGGCGATCGACCGCAGATCGGCGAATCGTCTCCGCCGGGACTTCCAGACGGGCATCACGAAGAACAGGGCCACGGCGGATACGAACACGGCGACCGACCACACGAGGCTCAGCCACCAGAGGGGTACAGCGGTGAACCACCGCTCCGAACAGGAGCGGACCGCCCCCGGTTGCTGAAGCAACGTCTCGACGATCTGCTGCCGCCCACCCTCCGGATCACCGCCCGCGGCGAGTAGGCACTTCAACCCGATCGGGTCGAAGTAACCTGCGATGGTCTCGGACACGATCCAATTGGTGGCCACAAGGATCAACACCGCCAGAAGGAGAAAACGAGCCTTGCTGCCGTCCGGGATCCTGGACTCGTCAACGGTTGGGTAGCCGCCCGCCCGCTCCATCATCCATCGGATGCGGTATCCGGTGGCCTCGGGGGATCCACAGGTAGTTGCGGATCGGCCGCACCGAGCGCTGCCAACGCGAGGCGGCCCACGAGCGCGTCTGCGATCGCGGCGGCCCGGGCCGCGTCGAGACCGCGGTCCGCCGCCAACTCGAGCACATGCTTACGCACTTCACCCAGCTGCTCGACAGTCAACGGCGGGATCTCGATTCGATCCGATTGCCGACGCCGGAACCGACGAGACCACCGGCCCATTCCGCCTGTCGCCCGGTCCACACCCCACTCACCGAAGCGTTGCGCCGCACCCTCCAGGGCCAGCCACACGATGGGCGTAGCGAGGACCACCACCTCGGTGATTCCGAACCCCAAAGGCACCGGCCGGCGCGAGCGCCGCGACCATCCTCCCGACCCGGAGTCCTTCAACTCCAGCACGGCGTCGACCAGCAGTAGTTCATCCTGCGCGACTTCAGCGACAACATCGCGGAGGATCGCCCGGAGGTGCAGTTCGGATTGCGCCGCGTCGACAAACGAAGGAGGGGAAGTGCTGGACAAATCGAACCTCTGATCTAGGGCTGGTGTCTGTTCAGGCTCGGCAAGATTACCCCCCTTGTCACGCCCTTACGGCCGACAAATTTTCGGGTGACGCCTTTGAGCCTCCGTCCCTCTGAGCCTTCCTTTGCTCGCTACCGGCGAGCTGCCACGGTCGCGCCACCCGGCTATGAAACACTGGCATAAAACGTCTCATTTATAGGAGACTGGCCTCGTTGGACAGGCCGCGATACGCCGCGATGGCAGGACCCGAGGAGATGGCGCACAGATGACCCCCGACGAGTACGACGACACGGCCCCCGGGGCCACTCCCGCCGGTATCGACGTGGAGCGGGTCACCGCCTGGTTCGCCGAGCACGTCCCCCGGGTCGCGCCACCCCTGCGTTTCGACCTGATCACCGGTGGCCGGTCCAATCTCACCTACCGCGTCCAGGACGAATCCGGAACCCGCTGGGTGCTGCGCCGCCCGCCCACCGGCCACGTACTCGCTTCCGCGCACGATGTCGTCCGGGAGTTCCGGATCCTCGATCTGCTCGCCTGCAGCCCGGTCCCGGTACCGCCGGTCCTGGGCTGCTGTACCGACCACGCCGTCACCGGCGCGGACTTCTACGTCATGGAGCATGTGGACGGCATCGTCCCCGACGACGCCGAATCCGCCGCCGGTATCCCGCGCGCGCGCCGCGCGGCCGCCTCCCGCCATATCGTCGATACGCTCGCCGCGATCCACGCCGTGGACACCAGCGCCGGCCCGCTGGCCGAACTGCGCAAACCCGGAAGTTACCTGGAACGGCAGTTGCGCCGCTGGCACCGCCAGCTCACCGCCGGCGGAGTCGGACCGGGCCCGCTGTGGGATGTGCACGAACTGCTCACCCGGAGCATGCCCGCCGAACGCTGGACCGGTATCGCCCACGGCGATTTCCGCCCGGGCAATCTGCTGATCGGCACCGACGGTACGGTCCGCGCGGTCCTCGACTGGGAACTCTGGACAGTCGGCGATGTGATGGCCGATATCGGCTGGCTCGCCGCCTCCTGGTCGTCGGCCGAGGTGTTCGGCTGGGCGCCCGAACCCGCCGAGGGCTATCTCGACCTCGACACCGTACTGTCCCGCTACGCCGACGCCACCGGTCGCGCTCTCGACGATCTGCCGTACTACCAGGCCTTCGCCCTCTGGCGGCTGGCCGCCATCGCGGAGGGGGTGGCGGCGCGCTTCCGCGCCGGGGTGATGGGTGACCAGGATGTCGATGTCGACGAACTCTCCCGCCGCCCGGCCCGGCTCGCCGAAGCCGCCCGCGAGATCCTGGCGACCGGCGCAACGCACTGAGGCGCGGGCTCCTTCACACTCGCGGGCGCGATCGGTACCGGCTCATCAGGTACCCGCACACCGCCACTGTCCAGCACACAGCCACCGCGACCACCAGACCGGCGGGATAGTTCCGGTCCAGCAGACTGGAATTCCCGGTCGCCGGTGACATCAGCATCGGCAGCGCGACCAGTACCAAGACGACGGTGCACACCGCGCCGCAGGTGAGGACACCCCACCGGGTCGCGGGCACGAACCGGCCGACCGTGTATCCGGCGGCCGCGCACAGCGGCGCGAACACCGCGTCGTGCGCGACGATCGCGACCACCGACCACAGCGCGATCTCGCGCACGACCTCGGGACCCAGGTCCACGAGCAGTGTGATGCCGTAGCCGCCGAGCGCCAGGCCGGCGAGCAGGAGCAGAACGCGGGTGGTGGTCATCCGAGCACCTCGATCCGGGACAGCCATTTCGTCTGCAGTACACCGGGGCGGTTGGGTGCGATGAGGCGGCACGGGTAGCCGTGATCGAGATCGAGGGTTTCGCCGTTGAGGGTGAGCGCGACCAGCGTGCGGTCGTCGACCACGTGCGGATGCGGGAGTCTCGACACCCGGTACAGCCCGGCGGGTTCCAGTGATTCGAAGCCGACATCGCCGATCCGGGCCGGTCCCACCGCGGCGAGGAGATCCCGTAGCCGGATACCCGTCCAGTGGGCGGTGGCACTCCATCCCTCCACGCAGGCGATGGGAAGGCGCACGGCGGTCTGGGGGAGCGCGAGCAGTTCGGTCCGGGTGAACTCGCGCCGTCTGTCGCCGACGATCACGGTCAGCCGGTAGGCGGGGTCGCGGGCCGGTTGTTCGATACCGGCGCGGGCCGCGGTGCGATTCACCGGAAGTCCTTGCGGCCCGTTCCCGCTGCGCGGGGCCAGCACCGCGAGCGGCCGGAGAAACCCGGCCGACTGCCCGGCGACGGAGAGGACCGCCGCGACGGCCGCGACGCCGGCGCCGGTGAGGGCGGCGCGGCGTGACATGAGGGTCGCGGAATCGGGTGGCGCCGCCGGTCGCGCGCGCAGCGCGTCCCGGATCACCGGCAGTTTCACGGCGAGATGGACGGCCAGCGCGCCCACCGCGATATAGGCCATCGCGTAGTGGGCCGACGGGAAATAGAAATCCCACCAGTAGAACTGCGCGATATTCGACAGTCCGGTGGCGAGCTGGAACAGGACCGATCCGACCAGGACCGCGATGGACAGCCGTTCGAGGGCCCGCCGCGGCCCACCCAGGATCGGGCGCGCGAACAATCGCGGGTACACCGCCCACAATTTCACCAGCACGAGCGGGATCGCCGCGATACCGGACAGCACGTGGACGCCCTGGGTGACCCGGTACAGCCATACCGGATTCGCCGGCCACCGGAACCATTCGGGCGGATGCTGGATCAGATGGCTGAGCAGTCCGGTGAGGAAACAGACGGCGATCGCGGCGCCCAGCCACCGGCCGACCTTCGCGGCGACCTCGGGTCCCCGGCCGCTCACGGCCGGGCCCGCCCGCGCGGACCGGGAGCGGCGCCTGCCGCGCCGCTGCGCCGGACCGTCGCGGCGGTCTCGTTCCGATCTGGGGGCATCTCTTCACGCTAGGCCCGCGAGCGCCGAAACCCGCGATGAAACACCAGGTCAGGAGATTAATTCTCGGGTAGCGTCAGCCACGTGGCGCCGGAAGCGGGCATCGATCGGCGGATCGGACCGCCGGGCGTCACCCGCCGCGTCGGCCGCCCCGGGGCACATCCCGGAACGGGATATTGTGATCGGAGCGCGCCTCCCGCGGCATCCCGAGCACTCGTTCACTGATCACATTGCGCGCCATCTCGGTGGTCCCGCCCCCGATACAGCTCACCTGCCGCATCAGGAACGTGTCCCCGATATCGCCGAGCTCCTCGGTCCACACCGCACCACCGGAACCGGCGATCTCGAATTCGATCGTGGCCCGGCGCGATTCGGCGAGCCCGCGGAACAGGCGGCCGATGGCGGCCGAATGATCGGATATCGCGCCCGACACCATCCCGGCGCCGAGCCGCCGCTGCAATTCGGTGCCGACGATATCGAGCATCTCCGATTCACCGATGAGATCACGGACCGCCGGATCGTCCAGGGTTCCGGCGTGGTGCGCGATCTCCACCGGGGTGCGGTCGGAAATGGCGGGCTTCTCCGGCACCGTGGTGTACGGGGATTCCGAGAGCAGGCGTTCGTGGAACATCCAGCGGGTCCCGACCGTCCAGCCGTCGTCCACCGCACCGATCCGGTCGGAATCGGGCACGCGGACGTCGGTGAGGAATTCCTGGCAGAAATCCTGGGCGCCGTTGAGCATCTCGATCTGGTGCACCGCGATACCGGGCTGCTGGATCGGCAGCATGAACACGGTGAGCCCGCGATGTTTGGGCACATCCCAGTTGGTCCGGGCCAGGCACAGCGCCCAATCCGAGTACCAGGCGCCGGTGGTCCAGATCTTGGCGCCGTTGAGCACCCAGTCGTCGCCGTCGCGGACCGCGGTGGTCACCGCTCCCGCGACATCGGAACCGCCGCTGGGCTCGGAGAGGAACTGCATCCAGATCTCCTCACCGCGCAGAATCGCCGGAATATGGCGGCGCTTCTGCTCATCGGTCCCGAAATCGAGCAGTACCGCCGCGCACGGCGACATGGTGGGTACCTGGAACCGGGACGGATACTCGTAGCCGGCCAGTTCGTCGGTGAAGGCCCGCTGATGGCCGGCGGTGAGTCCCTGACCGCCGTACTCGGCGGGGATGGCGATCCCCGCGAAACCCGCATCGTAGAACCTGCGCTGGAGCCGCCGGTCGTACTCGACGGCCGCCAGTTCGTCGGCGCGGGCCGTTTTCCGCAGCCCGGAGACGGCCTCGGCACGATACGGGCCGAGTTCGGCCCGTATCCAGGCGCGGGCCCGCAGCCGGAAACTCTCGACGGATTCGGCGGTCATACCGGCAGCTCCTGTTCGATGCGACGGTCGGCGAGGCGGCGGCGGTGTTCGGCCGGCGTGCCGTACAGCATGCGGTTGACGGTGGCGCGGCGCAGGAACAGATGCAGATCGTGTTCGAAGGTCAGGCCGATCCCGCCGTGCAACTGCACACAATCCTGGAGCAGTTCCGGCCCGTGATGGCCGAGGAACGCCTGCGCGGCATCGGTCAGCGCGCCCGCCGCCGGGCTCCGGGCGTCGACCGCGCCGGCGGCGCTGTCGGCGACGGCGTGCCCCGCCTCCAGCCACGATTTCAGATCCGCGATCCGGTGTTTGAGCGCCTGATACGACGCCAGCGGCCGCCCGAACGAATAGCGGTCGGAAACCCAGTCGAGCACCATCTCGAACCCGGTCTGCATGGCCCCGGTCGTCTCCGCGGACTGTACGGCGAGCGCCAGTTCCAGTTGCCGCTCGATCTGCTGCTCCCCCGCGCCGAGTTCCCCCACCAGCGCGGTGCGGGGAACGCGGACACCGTCGAAGGCGACCGCGGAGAACCGGCGGGTGATATCGGGAGAACGCAACGCGGTCATCGATACCCCCGCGGCGTCCGCGGGCACCAGCACCTGGGTGAGCCGGCCCTCGTAGCGGCCGGTCACCAGGAGATGCCGGGCCGCGGCGGCCGACTCCACGGGTTGTTTGACGCCGTCGAGCACCAGATCCGGGCCGTCGGCGCGGATCTCCAGCCCGACCGCCCCGAACGCGTGATGCGGGGCGGGTTCGGCATGACACCAGGTGGCCACGGATTCACCGGCGACCACTTCGCCCAGGATCTCCGGATGGGTGCCGGTGTCGTGCAACGCGGCGGCCACGATATTCGCCGGGACCAAGGGGCCGGGGGCGGCGTGACGGCCGAATTCGTAGGCGATGAGGGCGAGGTCCACGACCGGGCGCCCGCTGATCGAGTCCTCCCCGGCCAGCAGCGCGGTCCAGCCGAGTTCGGCGCCGCGACTCCAGTACTGCGCCTCGAACCCGTGGTCGTCGTAGCGGAGTTCGCGCAGCTGGGCGGCCGGGGCCCGCGCGCTCAGGAACTTCGCCGTCGTGGAACGGAAGAACTCCTGTTCAGGCGTGATATCGAACAGCATGTGGTCCTCCGATGCGGCCTCGGTCTCGGCTGCGGTGCAGCGGTGCACACCGTGACGGCACGAAGCCGACGAATCGGCGCAGCCTCCGATGGCGCTCCCCTAATTCGAATACCGCACGGTATGCCGTTTCCGCAATAGCCGGCAGGAACGGTGCAGGTGGGCAAGGGGATTCGTTCACCGGTTCACGGCGGCGGATATCGTGTTCGCATCACCGGCGACAGGGAGGGGTGGTCGCGATGCTCGTCATCGCCGACAAGCTCAGATCGGGCGCGGAGAAACGCGTGGCCGGATGGCTGCGGCGCTGGGAGGGGGACTACCGGGTTCCCGGTGTCGCGATCATGAACTGCTACCTCGCCGGGCAGGAGGTCGATCTGGTGGTGGTCACTCCGCACACCACCGTGGTGGGCGAGATCAAGGGCCTCGATCCGCGCGTGACCGGCGGTGTGCTGCAGTGCACCACCAACAGTCCGTGGCGGATACCGGAGTTCGAGGGCGATCCGGTCGGGGTCCGCGACGGCGATACGACACCGTACGACCAGGTCCGCGACGGAGTTTTCAAACTCAAGGCGGAAGCGGAGCAACTCGACGGCGGCGGGTTCGTCAAGGGCCTCGTGGTGGTGGTGCCGCCGCGCGGGTCCAGGCTGCGGCTCGAGAAGAAATCCGCACCGCCCCAGGGTTGCGATGTCCTGCTGTGCGGCACGCAGAATCCGCTGCGCGCCTGGTTCCACCGCGCGCATCATCGCAGCGCCGTGGTGTGGACCGCGGAGCAGGCGTACTCGCTGGTGGCCGCGCTGGAATACGGCGGCCGGACCACCGTCGACGCCCTGGCCGACCAAGGTTTCCCGCTGGAGTCCGCCCTCCCCTCGCCCTCGACTCCCGTGCCGGACCCGGCGAAGCCGGAGACCGGACCGGCACCCGGTGACGCACACCCGGAACCCGCGGTCTCCGCGTTCGCCTCTCCGGCGCCCGCGCCGAGTCCGATCTCCGTACCGCAGACTCTCGTCCCGATCCCGATCTCGGCCCCGCCAGCGCCCCGGGGGTCCGAAACCCCGGGATCGCCACAATCGGCGACCCCGCGCCGGAGTGCCGCGGGCGCGGCGTCACCGTCCCCTCCCGCGAGCGCGGGCTCCACCGCCGCGGCTTCCCCCGCACCCCCACCGTCCCGCGCGAGCTCGTCGGAGGCCGCTTCCCGGACGAATCCGCCGGAGGCGGCGTCCCGCACTACGCCTCCGGATCCTGCCTCCCCCATAGATCCGCCCTTGGGGCACAGGGGTACGCCGGGCGCCATTCCGCCCGATCCCGGACCACGAACGCCCGCACCCGAACCCGAGGTACCCGCCGAGCCCGCCCCGGCACAGTCCGCCGACCGCCGCCCCCACTATCAGACCGCCGCCGCCTTCGCGGTGATCGCCGTCCTCGGCGCCGGACTGTGGTTGCTCGGCCGGGTCGCGGGCGGCGAGCCCGCGCCCCGGGAGACGGTTCCCTCGCACCAGATCAGTTCGGTGGCCGAACAACCCGCCGCGCCACCGCCACCCGCCGTCGCGCCGCCGCGGGCCCCGGCCCCACCACCGGCCCGGACGTGTTTCCCGTTCCAGCCGAACTGCTGAGCGCCTCCGCACCGCGCCACGCCGTTACGCGGCGATCGCGTGCGGTGCCGTCGCCCCACCCCGGCGTTCCGGGGTCACCTCGGTTGTTGTCCACCCGACGGGGGGCCGTCGGCGTCTCCCGAGCACCCGGCCGACGCGTACGGGCCGGTGGAGGTCTGTTCGGAGAGCACCCGTCCCGCGACCAGGATGCGACAGGTGATGTCACCGCCGTGGGCGCTGTTGGTCGCGGTCAGGGAGACGATCTTGCCGAGATCCAGGATCGGCACGTCCTTGGTCCACGGCACGGCGGCCGCGATCTCCCGGGCCATGCCGAGGTCGCGACCCAGATAGGTGATGGAGATACCGGTGCCCGTTCCCTCGACCCGGTAGGTCACCGTGAGCGCCGGCGCGGCGTCGCGGACGACCAGGTTCCGCAGACCCTCCACTGCCGCGGTGCCGCCACCCGCCAGCAACCCGCACACCAGCACGGCGCCGCCGGCGATCCACGGCCATCTCGGTCTCTTGCGCGCCCCCTCCGGCGAGACGTCCCCGGCGGGCCGCTCCCGATGGTCCCGCGGCCCCCGGTGCGGGGTCTGGTCGCCGGGAGGGTTGGTCACTGTGACTCCTCTGGTCGAAGGACATGAGTCATCGCATCACTGGGAGGTAGATCACAACTGCGCCAATTAATGTTACATAGCTATTTTTCCTGTTCAGGAGGCTACCGCGTGCCGCGCGATACGGCTACCGCTACGGCATGAGCACGCTCGTGACGTGCCCCGAGACACTGCCGTGACCGCAACCGGACACCCTGGCGCATGGACCCCGGACGCCGCGAGTGGGAAGCTCGAAGAGACAGCGCGAAGACAGTTCCCGAGGACGGTGAGTCACGGTGGACAGAGCGAATGGCGCCCGGCGCCCGGCGGACATCCGGAATGTGGTGTTCGTCGGAGGCAGCGGGGCGGGCAAGACCACCCTCGTGGACGCGCTCGCGCTGGCCACGGGGGCGGTGAACCGGGTGGGCCGGGTCGAGGACGGGACCTCGCTGTCGGACTACGACGACATCGAGCGGCGGCGGCACCGATCCGTGCAGCTGTCGGTGGTGCCGGTCGAGTGGGACGGGGTGAAGATCAATCTGATCGATACCCCGGGATACGCGGATTTCCTCGGGGAGGTACGAGCCGGATTGCGGGCGGCGGACGCCGCGCTGTTCGTGGTCTCCGCGGCCGAGGGCGTCGAAGGGGTCGGCGGGGTATCGCGGGCGCTGTGGGAGGAATGCGCGAGTGTCGGGATGCCGCGGGCCATCGTGCTCACCCACCTGGACACCGCCCGGGCGGGCTTCGACGAGATGACCCGGACCTGCCAGGCCCTACTGGGCGGCGGCGCCACCGAGAACGTCCTTCCCCTGCACCTGCCGGTCTACGGACCCGCGAGCGCCGACGGGCATCGCCCGGCGACCGGGCTGACAGCGCTGCTCGAACAGCGTACGGCCGGCTATTCGACCGGTGAACGCGTATGGGCGGATACCTCCCCGGGCGAGGAGACGCTGTTCGACCGGGCCCGGGAACGGCTCATCGAGGGCATCATCGCCGAGAGCGAGGACGAGACCCTGATGGACCGGTACCTGGGCGGGGAGGCGATCGAACTCGCCACGCTGGTGGCGGATCTGGAGCGCGCGGTCGCGCGGGGCAGCTTCCATCCCGTGCTGTTCGCGGCACCGGCCGCCGCGTCCGGACGGCAGGGGCTGGGCACCGTCGAACTGCTCGAACTCGTCACCGCGGGTTTCCCCGCACCGCCCGAGCACGAGGTCGCGGCGGTACGCCCGGGCGACGGGCAGCGGCCGGTGGCAGTGCACTGCGATCCGGCGGCCGAACTCGCCGCCGAGGTGATCCGCACCTCCTCGGACCCCTACGTCGGCCGGGTATCGCTGGTGCGGGTGTTCTCCGGAACCCTGCACGCCGACGATACGGTCCATATCAGCGGGCACGGCTGGAATACCGACCACGATCTCGAGGAACGCGTGGGCGGTGTGACCGCGCCGTTCGGCCGGGAGCAGCGGCCGCTGAGCGAAGCGGTGGCCGGCGATATCGCCTACGTCACCAAACTCGGCCACGCCGAAACCGGCGACACCCTCTCCGATACCGATTCGCCGCTGCTGATCGAACCCTGGAAGCTACCGGAACCGCTGCTGCCCACCGCGGTCCGGGCCCGTACGAAGGCCGATGAGGACAAACTGCCGCAGGGTCTGGCGCGCCTGGTCGCCGAAGACCGTGGATTGCGCGTGGAGAACAACGACCACACCGGCCAGCTGGTGCTGTGGAGTCTCGGGGAGGCGCAGCGGGATGTGGCGCTGGAACGACTACGCGAACGGTTCGGCGTCGAGGTCGAGGTGCAGGAATGCCGGGTCGCCCTGCGAGAGACGTTCGCGAGCAAGGCCACCGGGCGGGGCCGCCATGTGAAACAGTCCGGTGGGCACGGCCAGTACGCGGTCTGCGCGATCGAGGTGGAACCGCTGCCGGAGGGGTCGGGGATCGAGTTCGTGGACAAGGTCGTGGGCGGCGCCGTGCCGCGCCAGTTCGTCACCTCGGTGGAGAAAGGGATCCGGGCGCAGGCCGGACGCGGTGTGGCGACGGGTAATCCACTGGTGGACGTGCGGGTCACGCTCGTCGACGGGAAGGCGCATTCGGTCGACTCCTCCGACGCCGCCTTCCAGACCGCGGGCGCGCTGGCGCTGCGCGACGCCGCGTCCGGTACCCGGATCGACCTCCTCGAACCCATCGCCCGGGTCCGGGTCCGGGCACCGGACGAACAACTGGGCGCGGTACTGACCGACCTCTCGGTGCACCGGGCCCGCATCCTGGGTACCGAACCGGCCGATTCCGGACGCAGCGCGGTCCACGCGGAGGTGCCGGAGTCCGAACTCACCCGCTACACCGTGGAACTGCGTTCGCTGACCCACGGCGTCGCCCAGTTCACCCGCGCCTACCTGCGCCACGACCGGATGCCCGTGCACCTGGCCGACCAGGTGCGCCGGGAGTCCGCCTACGACCGCTGATCCCGGCCGATCGACTCGACCTTGCGTATCAGCACCGCCCGTTCCCGCTCGTTACCGCAGCGGGCCACCGCTTCGACCAGCTCGGCGCGGGCCTCGTCGTCCCGGCCGAGCCGCAGCAGCAGTTCACCGCGCACACTCGGCACCAGATGGGAATTCGGGAGCGCCCCGGCGGCCACCAGTTCGTCGACGATCGCCAGCGCCGCGCCGGGACCCTGTGCCATGGCGACCGCGACGGCACGATTCACCTCCACCACCGGCGACGGTGCCAGCCGTCCCAGGGCCTCGTAGAGGACGACGATCCGGGACCAGTCGGTCTCGGCCACCGACGGGGCGACGGCATGGCATTCGGCGATCGCGGCCTGCAACCCGTAGATACCCAGGCCCCGCCGGGCCCGCTCGGCACGGGCCAGGGCGGCACGGCCGCGGGCGATCGCCGCCCGGTCCCAGCGCCGCCGGTCCTGGTTCTCCAGCAGGATCGGCTCACCGTCGGCGCCGGTGCGGGCCGGGAACCGGGCCGCGGTCAGCTCCAGCAGCGCCAGCAGGCTGTGCGCCTCCGGCTCGTCGGGCACCAGCCGGGCCAGCACCCGGGCCAGCCGCTGGGCTTCGGCGGCCAGATCGAACCGGATGAGATCGGCGCCGGAACTGGCCGACGACCCCTCGGTGAAGATCACGTAGATCACCCGCAGCACCGAGATCAGCCGGTCGGCCCGCTCGGCCACCGGCGGGATCTCGAACGGGATCCGGGCCGCGGCCAGGGTCTTCTTCGCACGGGTGATCCGGGCCTGCACGGTGGCGGTCGGCACCAGGAACGCGCGGGCGATCTCATCACTGGTGAGACCCCCGATCACGCGGAGGGTGAGGGCCACTCGCGCTTCCGGGGCCAGCACCGGATGACAGGACAGGAACATCAGGGCGAGGACATCGTCATCGATACGGTCCGGATCCCACAGCACCTCCGGTTCCGGTCCGGTCGCGGCGCCACCCGCGGCGAGGCCGCCCTCGCCCAGATCCCGGGCGAGGGCGGCGTAGCGGTCGTCGAGGGCCGAACGACGCCGGAATCCGTCGATGGCGCGCCGCCGGCCCACGGTGAGCAGCCAGCCGGCGGGGTTTCGCGGCACCCCCTCGCGGGGCCAGGTCACCAGTGCCTCGGCCAGCGCCTCCTGGGCCAGATCCTCGGCGAGCGGGAAATCGCCGGTGTAGCGGGCGAGGGCGCCGACGATACGCGCCGACTCGATCCGCCACACCGCGGCCACCGCCTCACGGCCCGTGTATTCGGCCACCGCGAGCACTCAGAGCTGACCGGTGGCCTCGCGCCACGCCCGCTCCTTCTGGATCCAGATGTTGTCCTGCGGGAATTCGTCGATGGCCGGCACCCGGCGGACCTCGGTCTTGAAACCGGCGCCGGTCACCGGCATCCGCTTCGCCCATTCCACCGCCTCCTCTTTGGAGGCGACGTTCAGGATGTAGAACCCGTTGAACAGTTCCTTCGTCTCACCGTAGGGGCCGTCGGTGACCACGGGGTCGGTCGAGGAGTAGTCGACGACCACGCTGTCGCCCGCGTCCTCGAGGCCCTCCGCGGCGAGCAATACACCGGCCCGGATCAGTTCGTCGTTGAACTTACCCATGGTTTCGAGCATTTCGTCGAAATCGATCTCGCCCATCTGCGCGAGAGCTTCGTCGGTCGCGCGCATGATCAGCATGTATTTCATCGTTTCTCCTCGTTTCGGCGGGTCCGGGTGACCCTTTCACCCATAGGTCGAACGGGCGGCCCTCCGGATCGACAGCTCCGCGAAAAAATCTTCCCGGAAAATTCCGACGCGGCCCGGGCTCGGCTCCATTCTGGGAGAAACACCTGGACAGTGGCATAATTTACGGTCTGAACAAGGGAATCGAAGTGTGGCGTATGAGGGCGTCGCCGGCGATCAGTTCTCAGGGTCCGGTGTGGCCCCTCCCATCCTGAAGGGAGCAGTTATGACCACCCAACCCGCCGCGCCCGGCGCCGGCAGACCCACCGCGACGAGCGCGACCACCACCGGCGCCCACGCCGCCCACGCGGACGATACGACCAAACAGGCCGTGGCGACCGGCGCCTCGATCGCGGCCGCCGCGCTGTTGCTCACGGCCGGCATCATCACCCTGTTCCAGGGCATCGCCGCCCTCGCCGAGGACGAGGTCTTCGTCTCCGGACCCGAATACGTCTACGAACTCGACCTCACCAGCTGGGGCTGGGTCCATATCGTGTTCGGCATCCTGCTGATCCTCACCTCGCTGGCCCTGATGACCGGGGCGACCTGGGCGAAGATCGTCGCCATCGGCCTGGCCTGCCTGTCGATCGTCGCCAATTTCCTGTGGCTGCCGCACTACCCACTGTGGTCGATCCTGATCATCGCGATCGATGTCGTGATCATCTGGGCGCTGGCCACCTGGGATCCCGCCCGGAGCTGATCCGCCACCCCACCGCGAAGCGCCGGCACGGGAACGGGATCGATCCGCGACCGTGTCGGCGCGCGCCGGGACGTCCGGCGAATGCGACCATGAACCGATGACGCTGTCGGCGGCGCCCGTGGACACCGAACCGTCGGCGATCGTCTCACTGTGCTGGATCGCGGCCGTCGCGGTCATCGCGCCGCTGTTGTCCCGGCTGCTCCGGGGCCTGATACCCGATGTGGTGCTGCTGCTCGTCGCCGGTATCGTGCTGGGCCCGCACGCGGCGGGCCTCGCGGGTACGGCCGGCGGAGTCGAACTGCTGAGCGAACTCGGGCTCGGCATGCTGTTCCTGCTCGCCGGATACGAACTGGATCCGCGGCTGCTGCGCGGCCGCCCGGGGCGCACCGCGTGGTTCACCTGGCTGGCCGGGTTGGTCCTGGCGCTGCTGCTGGTGTGGTTCGCCGCTCCCCATGCCGGTTTCACCGCGCTGATCGCGGTCGCCATCGCCCTCACCTCGACAGCGCTGGGCACACTGCTGCCGATCGTGAAACAGGACGGCATCCTCGAACAACCCCTGGGCCGCGCCGTCCTGGCCCACGGCGCGGTGGGCGAGCTGGGGCCCGTGCTGGCGATGTCGCTGCTGCTCTCCGGCCACAGCCCCGTCGCCGCGCTGGTGGTCCTGCTGCTGTTCGGGGCCGCCGCGGCGGTGCTGGCCTGGGTTCCGCAGCGCATGCTGGAACGCCGGCCCGGCGCCGAACGCCTGATCGCCGCCCTCGCCGCCGGGACCACCCAGCTCCCGGTGCGGCTGGTCTTCCTGCTGCTGCTGATCCTGATGACGGTGGCCGAGGTCTTCGACCTCGATGTGGTGCTGGGCGCGTTCGCCGCGGGCCTGATCCTGCGCGGGCTGGTCGCCGAGACCCATCCCGGAATCCAGGGGTCGCTCGAGACCATCGGGTTCGGAGTGCTCATTCCGATCTTCTTCGTCGTCTCCGGAATGGGCATCGATCCGGCCGCGGTCGCCGGCGCGCCGGTGACCTGGCTGGTGTTCGTACTCGCCATCGCGCTGGCGCGCGGGTCGACGGTATGGGTGAGCGAACGGTTCGTGCCACACGGCGCCAATCTCGAATCTCCGCACGAACGTCTCCAGCTGGCGCTGTACGCGGCGACCGGATTGCCGATCATCGTCGCGGTCACCCAGGTGGCGACCCGGGCCGACCTCATCACCCCGGAACTGGCATCCACCCTGGTCGCCGCAGGTGCGACCACGGTCCTGCTCTTCCCGCTGATCGCCAAGAGGGTCGGCGGGCGGGCCCGTCGCCTCGAAGCGGGCCGTCCGGCCGACGGCTGACGCGGGTTCCCTCCCCCATACGGCGTCACGGTGGCGCGCAACACATTACGCGAAGTCGACAGAGCGGATCATGCCCGATCATGCGGGGCTGCACGGATTACGACGGCCGGGCAGGCGCCGCAGCGGGCTTATCGGGTGATCCGGGGGCAATAATCGAGGATACGAGGAAGGATGCGCGGTGAGCGACGACATGTACGGCCTGGACTGGGATGCGGCCCCGATCGGCGACGACTACGAGGTGCTGCCGGACGGTCGGGTGCCGGTCTACGTGGCCTTGACCGTCGGAGACAAGGCGTACTGCGTGACGCCGTGGCACAAGCGCCGGGACTCGCTCGTCCTGTCGGCTGCCGAGATGGGCCGGGACTGCGATATCCCGGCGGGTGAGGTGGTCGGCCGGGAGTTCACGGCTGCGGGAGGCCGGCACGAGCGGCTGCACGACTTCCGTCTGGTGCACGATCCGCGTCTGTAGGTCGAGACACGGACAGGATGCCTCGGCGCAGCCACCTACGCCTCCGGTTTCCGAGCAACCCCAGACAGCACCAGGCTTTCTGCCGTACTCGGGAATTTCCCTGCCGGACCGGTCGGCCACCACGCCCCTGGCCTGACAAGCCCGGGGTCGAGCAACTCCAAGCCGTCGAAGAGGGTGGAGATCTTCTCGCGGCTGCGGAACCAGCCCGACCCCATCAGGTCGCAATACAGATCCTGGCACCTCGCGGCCGCCTCGGCCAACGGTGACTCGCGGCCGGGATTCCACTGGTGCGTGATCACGAAATACGAACCGGCAGGGACCGAGTCGACCCAGCCGCGCACCACGGCGGCCGGATCGGTCTCGTCGTCGACGTGGTGCAGGACGCCGCACAGCAGCACACCGACGGGCTTCTCCGGTTCGAGGTATGTCGCAGCCTCCGACCCGGTCAGGTCCGGGGTGAGCAGATCGCCTTGCACGTAGTGGGATTGGTCGGTGGTTTCCAGCAGCACCCGACCATGCGCGAGGCACACGGGATCGTGATCGACGTAGACGACGGTCGGGCGGTCCGCGTCCGGCATATACGCGGTCGCCTGGTGGGTGTTCACGTCGGAGGGCGCGGGGAGCGGAAGGCCGGCGCCGATATCGAGGAACTGACGCAGCTCGGCGTGCTCGATCAGGTAGCGGAGGGCGCGCTGCTGGAACTGCCTCGACTCCCATGCGGCCGCTGTCTGGCTGGGCGCGATGAGGTCGAGTTGCTCGCCGACGGTTCGGTCCTGCGGGTAGTTGTCCTTGCCGCCGAGCATCCAGTTACAGACCCGCGGCATGCTCGGGCGGGTGGTGTCGACCCCGACCGGCGTGTGCACCCCGGCCGGGCGGGCAGTCTCAGTCCGGGTCATGTCGTCACCGCCCCGATGAACCGGACCGCTTCGGTGTAGCGGTCGCAGCGGTGCCGGGCGTGGATCGCCATCAACTGGTGGGCATGCGCGTGCCCACGGATCGGCACGGTGCTGCGGCAGTGCGACGACGGGAACTCATCGGGTAATGCCCTTAACCCCCGGGCGACCCGTTCCAGTAGCGAGCGGTCGCGGGCACGGCTGCTGTGCCGGTAGCGCAGCGCCGCAACCATCGCGCGATTACGTGGCGGCCGGACAGGAAGCGGCGGCAGGGTCTCGCCCATGCGGGTCACCTCACGGGTTCAGGGGTTGGCTCCGGAAGGCCGCCCGGCGATACCGGCGACATTGGGCGTTCGGCGGTCGTCGGGCGGCTGTCACCGACGCTAAGGAATCTCAGCTATGCAGGTCCAGATTCATGCTCCACCATGCTCGAAATCATTCCTCGCACAGCAAGCCCCACAAAACTGAGGGATCATCAGAGTAGTGCGAGCATAAGCACGCATGAACCCATTGGAGGCCACATCATGCGGTTACAGTTCCTCGGCAAAGGCGGATCAGAGGGCGGCGACTGCCCGAGCCTGTATGCCACCGACCAGCACAGTTACCTCGTCCAAGGATGGAAGACCGACCAGACCGGAACCGTCGAAATCCCCCACCTTCTGACCGGCTTCGCGCTGCCCGACACCTACCTCGGCGCACCGCTGACCGACACCGGGCGAGGGACGTTCACACTGGCCGGGCGGACAGTCGCCGAGGCCGGAACGCTGGAGCAGCTTCGCCTGGCCGACAACGAAACCGCGATCGAGATACCGATGCTGGAGAGGACCTTCTACGGTGCGACTGCGACCGAAGGATGAGCCAGACCTGTGGCCCGACCTGTTCCGGGAGCTGCGGCGCAGCGCGTTCCATCTCGAAGTCCGCGACACCTACCACGTTCCCGCGGAGGCTGAACGCCTGCGACGGTTCCTGAACGGCGAGGAACCTAAACCCTCCGCTCCGGTGCCGTGGCACGACCTGGTCCGGCAGGCGACAGGGCGCGGTGTCTCGATCAGCCGCGTCCGGGTAGTCACCGTGCCCCACAGCGACTACCAACGTTGGCTACTGTCAGTGACGCAAGGCAACCAGGACGCAGGCGAGGACATCCGGTACCTGCCGAGGCACCAGGCCGGCCGAGTGCCGACCGACGACTGGTGGCTGCTGGACGACCGGGAAGTTGCCTTCAACGTCGTCGACGGAGACAGTGCACCGGCCGGGGTCGCTGTCACCTCCGACCCCGGCATCGTCGAGTACTGCCAGGCTGTTCGGGACCGGCTCTGGAACCTGGCGATCCCATACGCGGAGTATGTCCACCTGTGACCAGCGGTATTCACGACGTCCGGGAAGCTCTCGGGGCACGGCTCCGGGAGCTTCGCCAAGACGCCGGGCTGTCCGGCACCGAACTCGCGCGACGCGCTGGCTGGCACCAGACGAAGGTGTCGAAGATCGAGTACGGGAAGACGAAGCCCACCGAGGCCGATATCAGAACCTGGTGTGCGGAAACGAGCTCGGGCGACCAGCTCTCGGACCTCATCGCTACGGTCCGCAATCTGGAGTCCGCATACCTGGAGTGGCGGCGGCTGCTCGGCTCGGGCACGAAGCGCCGACAGCAACAATCGCTGCGGATCGAGGCCGAAACCGAGTTCATGCGGGTGTTCAACCCGCTGCTCGTCCCCGGGTTGTTGCAGACCGCGGAATACGCGGAGGAGATCCTGCGGAACGTGGTCACGTTCCAGGGCATCCCGAACGACGTCGACGCGGGTGTGTCGAAACGGATGGAACGGCAGCAGATCCTCTACCGGCGCAACCACAAATTCCACTTCGTAATCGGCGAGCAGGCGCTGCGGACCACCGTCGGTGACGACCGGATAATGACCGGGCAGTTGGACCGCCTGCTCGCCGTTCTCGGTATGCCGCGCATCTCGTTCGGGATCGTGCCGGGCGAAGCCAACTATCGCGTGCCCAGCTACAACTTCGTGATGTTCGACAACCGGATGGTACGGGTGGAGAACGTGACCGCGGAGTTGACCATCACGCAGCCGCGCGAGGTTGCCACATACGGGCGGGCGTTCGATGCGCTGGCGAATCAGGCCAAGACCGGGCGTGACGCTCGCGAGCTGATCACGAGGGCTCTCGCTCGCCGGGCGGGCGAGCAGTAGTTTCCGCGGGCTCTCCCCGTTCGTCGATCCAGGCGTGCCGCGCCTCCGCGGTATCTGCTGACACGCTGCGGTCACCGGTGAGGGGGAGCTCGTAGGTCGGGATCGGCTGCATATCGAATGTCATGCGAGGTCGGATGTCTCAGGGCTGCGGGTGGTTCCGCTGGCTACCGCTCAGCAGGCACAGCGAGGTCACTGAATGTCCGTGAGCCAAAGTCCCCCGCTGAAGATCAGCAGGCCAGGGATGATGATGACAAACAGGGTAGACGCCCACGCAGACGGTACGACGAGTACGCCCACTATCCCGAATATGACTATGCAAATCCCGACGGCAAATAGGAACCAGCCAAAGCCGCGGAGGGCTTTCTTCGGCTCGATTTGAGAGAACTGGAGCAGGGCGACAACGAGTGCTCCTACGCCTGAAACGGTTCCGATGACCGCGAGCGCCTTGTCCACGGAGCAATGATGTACGAGAAGTCCGGTCACGGCTAGAAGTTCCTGCGGCGGCGATGATTCCGGGCGCTACCTCGATGCAGTGAGTTCTGTGCCCGTGCCGGCCTGGCGCGCGGCAGGCTATCCAGCCGGCCGTGGCGCGGCCGCGACACGGAGGGTGGCCGTAGCAGCAGGTGGTCGGGGCGATTCTTCCCATTCGCGAAATCCGGGCAACCCGGCCGTACGGACCGCCCACGGCTGGCAGAATCCCCGGCGTGAGTGTGCCGGAATTCGGGATCTATGTACCGCAGCTGGTTTCGGACTATGCCCGCATGCGTGAGCTGGCCCGCACCGCCGAACGCACCGGATTCGGCAGTTTCTGGCTGTTCGACCATCTCGCGGCGCCGGGGATGCCCGATCATCCCGCGCTGGAGGCCTGGACCACCGCGACCGCGCTGCTCACCGACACCACCACATTGCGGGTGGGCGCCCTGGTGCTGTGCAACAACTTCCGGCATCCGGTGGTGCTGGGCCGGATGGCGACGACCCTGGACGTGATCTCCGGCGGCCGGTTGGAGTTCGGGCTCGGGAGTGGGTCGATCGCCGAGGAGCATCGGCAGGCGGGCCTGCCGTTCGGCGGGGCCGCCGAGCGTTCCGGGCGGCTGGGCGAGGCGCTGGAGATCATCACCTCCATGTTCGCAGGGGACCGCACCACCTTCGAGGGCACCCACTACCGGGTGCGCGATATCGCCAATGTGCCCGGCCCGGTGCAGCGGCCGCGCCCGCCCATCCATATCGGCGGCGTCGGACCGAAGTACACGATTCCGCTGGTCGCGCGGTACGCCGACGTCTGGAACGTGCCCACCTACGGGCTCCGGGACCACCGCCGCCTGACCGGGCTCCTCGAAACCGAATGCGCCCGGATCGACCGCGATCCCGCGACGATACGCCGCTCGCACCAGGCCGTCCTCGCACTCGCGGCGAACGAGGACGAGCTCCCCGCGGTCCGGGAACGCGCGCAGCGCCATTACGGCGCCGAGGCGTTCGGCCTGGACGAGGGTTATGTGGGTACTCCGGAGATGGTGGCGGATCGGCTGTCCGATCGTGCGGGACAGGGGATCGATTCCGTGGTCTTCATGGTCGGCGCGAAACAGGCCGCCGCGACCATGGAGCTGTTCGCCGCCGAGGTCGCGCCGCGGCTGCGCTGATACCGCCCGGGCCGGCGCGATCTCGCGATGCGGCCCTATCCGAGGTCCGAGAACGACCCTCCACGCCCGGCCCCGGAGGCGAAACGCCGCGCGCCGTCGGCCGCCCCGGCGGCGAACGAGATCATGCCGTGCTCCCATTCGTTGGCCATCGCCTCCCGCTCGGACAGGCCGTCCTGTTCGAGCAGCGACAGCCGGTCGTGGCGCTGGCAGGCCTGCGGGAAACGGGCCAGCTCGGCGGCGAGCGCTTCGGCCGCCGCGCGTTCCTCGCCGCGCGGTACGACCCGGTTGGCCAGGCCCATCGACAGCGCTTCGGGGGCGGTGACGGCCCGGCCGGTGAGCACCATATCCATGGCGTGGCTCGTCCCGATCAGCCGCGGCAACCGCACCGTACCGCCGTCCACCAGCGGAACACCCCAGCGGCGGCAGAACACCCCGAAGACCGCGTCCTCGGCGGCGACCCGCAGATCACACCAGATCGCCAGTTCCAGCCCCCCGGCCACGGCATGCCCGGCGACGGCGGCGATCACCGGTTTGCTCAGCCGCATCCGGGTGGGCCCCATCGGCGCGCGACCGTCGGCGGTGAGCGGATTGGCGCGGTCGGTGCCGACCGATTTCAGATCGGCTCCGGCACAGAATGTTCCGCCTTCACCCCACAGCACGGCGACCGCGGCGGTCTCATCGGCCTCGAACTCGGCGAAGGCGTCGAACAGCGCCGTGCCGGTCGGGCCGTCCACGGCGTTGCGGGCGTGCGGCCGGGACAGGATCACCGTGTACACCGGGCCGTCCCGTTCGACCCGAACCGCGGCAGTCGTCATCTCGTTTCTCCTACCAGGTGTCGATACCGGTGCGGCGGGCGGTGTTGCGCCAGCCGTCGCGGGGCGGCCCGGGCCGGGCGAGCAACGCGGCGCGCAGTACGTCGCGGGTGTCCGCCGGATCGATCACATCGTCGATCTCCAGATGGGCGGCGGTATTGACCGCACTCCCCTGCCGATAGGCCAGGGCCACCAGTTCGTCGAAGCGGCGGGCGCGTTCGTCCGGGTCCGGGATGGCGGCCAGCATATCCCGGGAGGCCAGATGGACCGCGCCCTCCAGACCCATCCCGCCGAATTCGCCGGTGGGCCAGGCGACGATCATATCGGTCTCGTGGAAGCCGCCCCCGGCCATCGCCAGCGCGCCCAGCCCGTAGCCCTTGCGCAGAACCACGGTCACCAGGGGGACGGTGAGATGCCCGCCGAGCACGAACAACCGCGGGAAATGCCGGACCGCGGCCTGCTGTTCCGAATCGGGACCGACCATGAAACCCGGTGTATCGCACAGGGATACGACCGGCAGGCCGTAGGCGTCGCACAGTTGCAGGAAGCGGGCGAGCTTATCGGCGCCCGGCGCGTCGATCGCACCGCCCAGCAGAGCCGGGTTGTTCGCGATGACGCCGACCGGCCGCCCGTCCACCCGGGCCAGGGCGGTGAGTACGGTGGGCGCGAAATCGCGACGCAGTTCCAGGACGGAGCCGATATCGAACAGCGTGTCGAGCACGGCGCGGATGTCGTAGACGCGTTTGCGATCCTCGGGCACCAGATGCCGCAGGAGTCGCTGATCGGCCGCCTCGTGATCGGGGACCGCACCCTGGAAATACGCCAGGTACCGCCGGGCGACCTCGGTGGCCTCGGCCTCGTCGGCGACGACGATATCCACCACGCCGTTGTGGCGCTGCATCCCGATGGGACCGACCTCTTCGGGCGCGTACACCCCGAGGCCGCCGCCCTCGATCATGGCAGGGCCCGCCATACCGATGGTGGAGTTCTCGGTGGCGATCACGACATCACAGGTGCCGAGCAGGGCGGCGTTCCCGGCGAAACAGCGCCCGGCGGCGATTCCGACGGTGGGGACCACCCCGCTGAGCGCACCCATCGCGGCGAAGGTCGGATAGTGCAGGCCCGCCACCATCGGCGGATCGCTGTCGCCCGGGCGCCCGCCCCCGCCCTCGGCGAACAGCACCACCGGATAGCCCCTGGCCCCGGCGAGCCGCAACAGCCGATCGGTCTTCTGATGGCTGAAATAGCCCTGGGTACCGGCGAGCACGGTGTAGTCGTAGGCGAGCACGGCGCAGGTGCTGCGCTCGGCGGGGAACAATTCGCCGTTGACGCGGCCCAGCCCGGTGACGATCCCGTCCGCCGGGGTGCGCTCCTCGAGTTCGGTGAGATCACGCCGGGCCCGCTGCGCGGCCACCGCCAGACCGCCGTATTCGACCAGTAATCCGCCGTCGGTGAGCGCGTCGATATTCTCCCGCGCCGTGCGCATCCCGAGGCGGTGCCGTTTGGCGACCGCTTCGGCGCGGGCGTCGTCGTACAGTGCGGCCCGCCGTTTCCGCAGCGCGGCGAGATCGCCGCGGATATGGTCCACCGCGACACCGGTTCCGGCGTCCTCGGCCGCCGATTCGTCGCCGGTCAGCGGGCCGAGCCGCAGCAGTGGGTGCCCCTCGGTGAGAAAATCGCCGACCTGTACCAGTACCGCTTCGACCGTGCCCGCGCGTTCGGCCCGCACCGGATAGTGCATCTTCATCGCCTCGACCACCGCGACCGTCGCCCCCGCCGCGACGACCGTCCCGGGTTCGTATTCGACCGCCACCACGACCCCCGCGGTGGCGGTCCGGATCACCCGGTCGTCGCCGTTGTCCGGCGGCTGCCGCGGATTTCCACCGGCGGCCGGGGTCGCCTCGTGCCCGGCCGGCCTCGGATACGACCCGGTTGTCTGTTCGAACTCCCGGGCGCGGGCGGCCAGCCGGGCGAGATCGCGATCCACCCAGGTGGTGTCGAACTCACCGGCCGCGAACGCCGGATCGGTCAGCAGGGCGCGCTGGAACGCGAGATTCGTGGCGACACCCGTGACCGAGGTCTCCGCCAGCGCCCGTACCGCGAGCCGGTGCGCGGCGGCGAATCCCTCGCGGTGGTGTGTCACGATTTTCGCCAGCAAGGTATCGAAACGCGGGTTGACCGGGGCGCCGGTCCGCCCGGCGGTATCCACCCGGACGCCCGCGCCGCCGGGCATCTCGAACCCGGTGAGGGTGCCCGCCGTGGGCGCCAGGGTTCCGTCCAGCCGGACGGTTTCGGCATTCACCCGGATCTGGATCGCGCAGCCGGTGTACGCGGGCGGCCGGTCGAGGCCGAGATCGGCGAGGGTCGCGCCCGCCGCGAGCCGCAACTGGGTGAGCACGAGATCGGTGCCGGTGACCATTTCGGTGACGGTGTGCTCGACCTGCAGCCGCGGATTGACCTCGAGGAAGAAGAACGTACCGTCGGACAGCGCCAGGAATTCCACGGTGGCCACTCCGCGCAGGCCGGCGGCCCGGCCCAGCGCGACGGCCGCCTCGAGCATGCGGGTGCGGGCGTCGCCCGCGAGGGCGGTAACCGGCGCGATCTCCACCAGTTTCTGGTGGCGGCGCTGCAGGGTGCAGTCGCGGTCCCACAGGTGGGTGACGCCGCTACCGTCACCGACGAGCTGGACCTCCAGATGCCGGGCGCCGGTGAGCACCCGCTCGACGTAGAGGTCGCCGTTGCCGAAAGCGCTCAGCGCCTCGGCCCGGCAGTGCGCGAACGCGTCCGGCGCCTGTTCGGCCGACCGCACCACCCGGGTACCGCGCCCGCCGCCCCCAGCCAGCGCCTTGATCATGACGGGCGCCTGCTGCGCGGCGAGGAAATCGGTCACCGCGGCGAGTGTGGTCGGTCCGGTGGTACCGGGCAGGACGGGCACTCCCGTATCGAGCGCGAGCTGCCGGGCGCGGCCCTTGTCGCCGAACAGTTCCAGCGTCTCCGCCGACGGTCCCACGAACACGATCTCCGCCTTGCGGCAGGCGCGCGCGAAAGCGGCGCTTTCGGAGAGGAACCCGTAGCCCGGGTGCACCGCCCCGGCGCCGGATTCCACGGCGGCCGCCACCATCGCCTCGATATCCAGGTAGGCGGCGGGCCCCGCGCCGGGCAATACGACCAGATCGTCGCAGCGGTCCGCGTGCAGGGCGCCCTCGTCGTCCTGCGACCGCACCCCCACCGTGGCGATCCCGAGCGATTGGGCGGCCCGCAGGATCCGCAGCGCGATCTCGCCGCGGTTGGCCACCAGTATCGTGCGCGGCTCTGCGCTCATCGGTGCGTCTATCCCTGCGCCGGCTGCCCGGAACCCACACCCTTCACGACCGCGCGGTCCATGAACCCGAACAGATAGCCCGCGACCCGGCGCATCTGGATCTCCTCGGCGCCCTCGGTGATGCGGTACCGGCGGTGGTGCCGGTAGATGTGTTCGAACGGTGTGTAGCGGGAGTAGCCGAGTCCGCCGTGGACCTGCATGGCGCGGTCGGCGGCCTCACAGCACAGCCGGTTGGCCCAGTAGTTGCACATGGAGACCTGTTCGGAGACCGCGAAGGTGCCGTAGGTGTCCATCGACCAGGCCGTCTTGTGCACCAGCGCGCGCAGCATTTCGCATTGGGTGTGCAGTTCGACCAGCTGGAACTGGATCGCCTGATTGGACGAGAGCGGTTTCCCGAATGGTTTGCGCTCGTTGGCATAGGCCACCGCGCGGTCCACACAGTACTGTGCCGCGCCCAGACTGGACGCCGCCTGCCGGATGCGGTTCTCGTTGAAGAAATGCTGCACCACGCCGAGCCCGCGCCCTTCGCGCCCGAAGATCGCCGAATCCGGGACCCGGACATCGGTGAGCGAGACCCGGGCGTGGTCGGTGGGCATATTGAAGGTCCACAGATATTCCTCGACCGTGAACCCGGGGGCATCGGTGGGCACCAGGAACGCGGTGATCCCCCGCCCGTCGCCCGCCGCGCCCGAGGTGCGGGCGAAGATGAGGTCGGCGTCGGCGATATGCACGCCGGTATTCCAGGTCTTGGTGCCGTTGATGATCCAGTCGTCACCGTCGCGGACCGCCGTGGTCTCCATATGGGTGGCGTCGGACCCGTGTTCGGGTTCGGTGATGCCGAAGGCGAAGAACCGGGTGCCGGCGGCGAGACCGTCCACCCACACCTTCTTCTGCTCCTCGGTGCCGTACTCCAGCATCAGCAGCAGACCGACATTGTTGGCGACGATGGCGTGCTCGTTCTGCAGATCGCAGTGCAGGCCCAGCCCGCGCCGGGCGAGATGTTCCCGGATGACCGCCATACCGAGATTCGTCCCGTCGCGGCCGCCGAATTCCTTGGGGAAGGCGTAGCGGTAGTGGCCCGCGGCGTCGGCCCGCCGCCGCGATTCGCCGAGCAGCGCCTCCCAGTCCGCGCTCGGCAGACCGCCGCGGTCCCAATCGGTGCGCGCGTCCTCACGCCGGTGGTCGAAGAACCGGATGTTGTCGTCGGCCTGTTCGAGCGGCGTGATCTCGCGGTCGATGAATTCGTCGAGTTCGCCCAGGTAGGCGCTCAATTCGGCGGGCAGCTCGAAATCCACGGTGACTCCTATGCTTTCGCTTGTGGCCGGATCTGCATGAGCAGATCCCATTCGATTTCCGAGACCCGGCGCCCGCTGGCGGCCATGACGATATCCCGGACCGTTCCGTCGAGGTGGGCAGCCGCCTGCTGGGCCAGCCCGGCACCCCAGGAGAGGGTGCCCATGACCTTCCACCAGCGGTAGCGGTCCAGGTCGAAGACCCCGCCGGCCTGCTCGTATCCGCGCACGAAGGTATCGCGATCGGCGAAGCCGCCGAATTCGTGGGCATCCTCCCGGAATCGCCACATCCGCAGGGCCGGCCAGGCGATATCGCGCATGGGGTCGCCGAACCGCTGGGCGCCCTCCCAGTCTAGTACGGCCCGCAGCCCGTCGCCGTCGACGATGAGGTTGCCGTTGCGCATATCGGTGTGGATCAGCGCCGGCCGCTCGGGTGGTCCGGGCAGCCGTTTCTCCAGCCAGCGCAGGGCGAGCGCGAAAACGGGACGGTCCGGTAGCAGGGTGTCGACGACGGATCGCACCTCGTCCAGCTGCTCGGCGGCCGGATCGGCGCCGGCGGCGGGGACCGCGTCCGGGGCGGCGGCCGGGTCGATTCCGTGCAGGCGCGCCATGGCCGCACCCCACTGCTCGGCGGTCCGCTCCGCGTTCCCGGAGGCGGCGAGGGCGCGTAATACTCTGCGGGGCACTGTCTCCCCGTCGATATGCTCGGAGATCAGGAACGGCTCACCGATATGGGTGGTGCCGGGGCACACCGCGATCACCGCCGGTACCGGAACTCCGTGCGCGCGGGCCAGTTCCCGGACCCCGGCCTCCGCGTCGACGGGCATCAACTCGACCGCGGGCGGTACCACCGTGGCGACCATCCGGCGCGCGGTATCCCCGATCGTCGCGGTGAAGGCGATATTGCGCCGCCGCGCCCCCGCCGACAGGAACTGGAAATCCGAGATGGCGACCGGTTCGCCGAACTCGGCGGTGAGATAGTCGGTGAGCCCGCGGGCCGGGTCGGTACTCATGAGTCCTCCCAGCTGTCGTAGCCCGGTTTGGCGATCGCCAGATCGGCGCGCACGATCTCGGTGAGCGCCTGCCACAGCGCGGCGTCGTCCCCGGCCGGGACCGCCGCCAGCAGTTCCTTTTCCCGGGCCGCCGCGGCGGGTCCGTATTCGGCCTCGCGGCCGAGGATCCGCGCGAGATTGGCCCCGACCCGCGCACGGTGCTGCAGATCGGGCGGCAGCGCCGGCAGCAGGGTCTCCTCCAGCAGCTCGGCGAGTGATTCCAGCAGTTCGGCTGCGGTCGGTCGGTTCTGCACTAGGGCTCCCGTCGATGGATTCCGGCTCGGCGCGGTACAGCGGCCGGCGGCGGCAGCCGATGGGCATCCACTATCCGACCTCCTCGTCGTCGCCACGGGTGAGCGATGAGACAAACAGTAGAGGATGTTCTCATCGTCGCACCAGGGGTCCACGGCACGGGCCCGGCCACCCGCACCCGGGGTCACCGAGCAGTCGCCAGCACCTCTTCCGGGATTCCCTCGCCGACCAGGCGGCCACCACGCAACAGCACGCAGTGATCGGCGCGGCGAGCGTCGTCGCGGTCGTGTGTGGCGTGGACGACCGTCACTCCGGCGGTCGCGGCCTCCCGGAGCGCGGCGCCGACCGCCGCGTGCGAGGCGGAGTCGAGCCCGGTCGTCGGCTCGTCGAGCAGCAGCAGATCGGATTCCTGAGCGAGCGCCCGGGCGAGCAGGACCCGTTGCCGCTGACCACCCGACAGCGTGTCCAGCCGCCGTGTCGCGAGGTCGGCGATTTCCAGGCGGTCGAGGCAGTCCGCGATCACCGCGCGGTCGGCGCGGGTGAGCCGGCGCCAGAGTCCCCGGTGCGCCCACCGGCCCATCGCCACGGTCTCCCCGACGGTGATCGGCAGCGTGGGCGGTATCGCCTGCTGCTGGACCACCAGCGCGGGCCGGCGGGTACCGGCGCGCGTGATCGTGCCGCGCACCGGGGCGATGATGCCCGCGAGCACCGCGAGCAGAGTCGATTTCCCCGACCCGTTGGGTCCGACGAGAGCGGTCACCCCGCCGCCCGGAACTGTCGCCGAGACCTCGTGCAATACGGGCGTGCCCTGGTAACCGGCCGATAGACCGGCGATCTCGATATCCGCCGTACGCATCCCACAACTCCCGACACCAACTTGTAATGACAATCGTTATCAGTTTACAGTTCTGCTCATGGATTGGCTGATCGCCCCGTTCGAGGTGACCTTCGTACAACGGGCTCTCTGGGGCGGACTGCTCGTCTCGTGCCTGTGCGCGCTCGCCGGCACCTGGGTGGTCGTGCGGGGGATGGCATTCCTCGGCGAGGCCATGGCGCACGGAATGCTGCCCGGGGTCGCGGTGGCCGCGCTGCTCGGCGGGAATCTGCTGCTCGGAGCACTGGTCAGCGCCTCGGCCATGGCCGCCGGCGTTTCGGTGCTGAGCCGGAATCGGCGGCTGTCCACCGATACCGGGATCGGCCTGTTGTTCGTCGGCATGCTCGCGGCCGGGGTGATCCTGGTATCGCGTTCGCAATCGTTCGCGGTCGATCTGACCGGATTCTTGTTCGGCGACGTCCTGGCCACCCGTCCCCGGGATCTGCTCTTCCTGCTGGCCGCACTGCTGGTCGCGCTGCCCGTGACGGTGCTCGGACACCGCGCGTTCGTCGCGCTGAGTTTCGATTCGCGCACCGCGCACACCCTGGGACTGCATCCCCGGCGGGCGCAGATCGCCCTGCTGGCGCTGCTGACCCTGGCGATCGCCGCGTCCTTCCACATCGTGGGCACCCTGCTGGTATTCGGACTGCTCATCGCCCCGGCCGCGGCCGCCACCTACTTCACGCACCGGATACCGCGGATCATGCTGCTGGCCGCCGGATTCGGCGCCCTGTCCACCGTGACGGGTCTGCTCGTCTCCTGGCACGCGCGCACCGCGGCGGGCGCCACCATCGCCGCCACGGCGGTGGCGATCTTCTTCCTGTCGGCGTTCGCGAGCCGCGTCCGCACCACCCTGCGACACCGCACCGGCGGCGGTACGGGAATGGGCCGGACGCCGAGACGGACGTGGGCGTTCACTCGGAGAAACGCCGCGCGCGCGGGACTGTCGGCGCTACTGCTGATCCCGGTCGCCGCGTGTGGGAGCGAGAACACCGGGTCCCCGGCCGAGCCCACCCCGCACGGTTACGTCGCCGGCGCGGAAGAGAGCGCGAGCGCCCAGCCGAGGCTGGTGCTGGCCGATCGCGGCTCCGGTGAGGTGCGGATTCTGGATCTGGTGACCGAGGAGGTCCTGTCGCAGGACCCGGTTCCGGGCGTCACCCGGGTCTCCGGCGACGGACGCTACGCCTATCTCACCGCCGGGCAGCGGACCACGGTCCTCGACAGCGGCAGCTGGGTGGTCGATCACGGCGATCACGTGCACTACTACCGCGCGCAACCGCGCCGGACCGGCACCCTCGACGGGGCGGCCCGCAGCGCGCACAGCGATACCGTGCTCGCCGCGGCCGTCCTGGACGACCACACCACCGCCCTGGCCGATCGGCCGGCGCTCGACGAGGGCGAACTGCGCCCCGGACCGGTATTGGACGGCACGGCGTTCCCCTACGGCGGCCATCTCCTGGTCGCGGCCCCCGGTGCCGATCGCATCGAAGTCCGGACCCGGGACAACCGCCCGGTACGGACGCTGGCGCCGCCCTGCCCGGACCCGGGCGGGCAGGCGCTGACGCGACGCGGCGCGGTGTTCTCCTGCGCCGACGGCGCCCTCCTGGTCGACGAGGAGAACGACGCCTTCACGGCCGAGAAGATTCCCTACCCTGCCGGCACATCCGGGAGCGCCGGCGAATTCTTCCACCGCAGCGGCAGCGACGTCCTGGTGACCGCCCGGGATTCGCGGGTCCTGGTCCTCGATATCGGTGAGCGGTCGTGGCGGCCGATCGGAACCGGCCCGGTCACCGCGGCGACCACCGCCGGGGCCGGCACCGCGATCCTCGCGCTGTCCCCCGACGGTGTGCTGCACGCCTACGACCCCGAGTCCGGCGCCGAAACCGCCCACAACCGGATCCTCGCCGGGCCGGTGGATCCCGCGGCACCGCCGGTGCTGCAGGTCGATACCGACCGCGCCTACGTCAACGATCCGGCCGCCCGGCAGATCCACGAGATCGACTACGCCGACGGACTGCGGATCGCCCGCAGTTTCCCACTCGATATCCGACCCGACCTGATGGTGGAGACCGGCCGATGACAAGGATTCTCCGGCTCTGCGCCGCTGTGCTTCTCGGCGCGTTCACACTGACCGCCTGCGGGACCGGCGGTTCCGGCGGCGACGGGGTCGTCGTGACCACGAACATCCTCGGTGACATCACCCGCGCCGTGGTGGGCGATACGGCGCCGGTCACCGTGCTGATGCCCCCGAACTCGGACCCGCACTCCTTCGCCCTGTCGGCGCAGGAGGCCGCGGTCCTCGACGGCGCCGATCTGGTCGTGGCGAACGGTCTGGGCCTGGAGGAGGGACTGGCCCGGCACGTGACCACCGCTGCCGACGCCGGTGTACCGGTGCTGTCGGTAGGTGAGCATATCGAGGCCCTGCCCTACCGCGCCGGTGACGGCGCCGGACAACCGGATCCACATTTCTGGACCGACCCGCAGCGGGTGCGCCGTGCGGTCGAGGTGATCCGCGACAGGGTGATCGACACGGTGCCCGGTATCGACGCCGCGGCGGTCCGCGCGAACGCCGACCGGTATCTCGCCGAGATCGACGGCCTCGGGCAGTGGATGGGCGACCGGTTCGCCACCCTCGCCCCCGAACGCCGCAAACTGGTCACCAACCATCACGTCTTCGAATATCTCGCACAGCGTTTCGGCTTCGAGGTGGTCGGGGCGGTGATCCCCGGCGGCACCACTCTCGCCTCGCCGAGCGCCGCCGATCTCGCCGACCTCGCCGGCGCCATCCGCGCCACCGGCGTCCCGGCGATCTTCGTCGACTCCGCGCGGCCCGACCGCCTCGCCCGGGCGCTCGCCGAGCAGGCCGGCGTCGAGGTCCGGATCGTCGGGCTGTTCTCGGAATCGCTCACCGCGCCCGGCGGGGGCGCGGCCACCTACCTGGAAATGATGCGCGCCAACACCACCGCCATGGTGGACGGCCTGGCGCCCGCGTGACCCGGACCGCCGCGCGATCACGCCGCGGCGGCCAGCACAGGAAAGATGAGGGAATGTCATGCACATCCGCACCGGCACCGTACGTGCCGCGACCCTGACCGGGCTGCTCACCGCGGTCGTCGCGCTGAGCGGCTGCGGCGAGGACGGCGCGACCACCGCGGCGGCCACGATCGCCGATCCGCTGGCAGTGACCTACGACGGCGGGATCCACCTGCTCGACGGCACCACTCTGGAGCGGGGTGGCGGGGTGGAACTGCCGGGCTTCCTGCGGGTGAACCCGGCCGGTGACGACCGGCACGTCATCGTCTCGACCTCCGACGGATTCGAGGTACTGGACGCCGCCGGAGCACGTTTCACCGGTATCGAGTTCCCGGCCACCAAACCGGGCCATGTGGTGCGCCACGCGGGCCGTACCGTGCTGTTCGACGACGGCACCGGCACCGTGACCTCGTTCGACCCGTCCCGGCTCGCCGACGGCGCACCGGAAACCGCCGGGTACGAGGCCGCCGCACCGCATCACGGCGTAGCGGTCGAACTGGAGAGCGGCGAACTGGCCGTCACACTGGGTACCGAGGAGGAACGGGTGGGCCTGGCGATCCTGGACGCCGATCGCAAGGAGATCACCCGCAACGAGGAATGCCCCGGTGTGCACGGCGAGGCGACCGCCGCCGGTGACACCCTGGTCGTCGGCTGCCAGAACGGCGTATTGGTCTACCGCGACGGCAAACTCACCAAGGTGAAGAGCCCGGACTCCTACGGCCGGATCGGCAACCAGGCGGGCAGCGAGGAATCGCCCATCGTGCTCGGCGACTACAAGAAGGACGAGGACGCCGAACTCGAAAGGCCCGAGCAGGTCTCGCTGATCGACACCGAGAAGGGCACGATGCGGCTGGTCGATACCGGCACCAGCTACACCTTCCGCTCGCTCGAACGCGGACCGCACGGCGAGGCGCTGGTCCTCGGCACCGACGGCGGGCTCCGGGTGATCGACCCGGAGACCGGTACCGTGACCCGCACCATCGATGTCCTCGACCCGTGGCAGGAACCGATCGAATGGCAGCAGCCGCGGCCGGCGCTGTTCGTCCGTGACCACACGGCCTATGTGAGTGATCCGGCGACCGCGCGGATCCATCGGATCGATCTGGACTCCGGCACGATCGCGGCCTCGGTCACCCTGCCCGATGCGCCGAACGAGCTCAGCGGCGTCGTCTCCTGAGCGGGATCGCCCGCCCGGTCGCACGACAGTCGCCGGGCGGGCGAACCCATCCATAGCTGAAAACCGTTATCGTCAATACATGTCCGACGAAGAACAGCGCATCCGGGCCTTCGATACCGCCAGCAGCGATTTCGATCGTCTCGGCGTCCATCTCTGGAACCCGATCGGGGCCGCGACCGTGGCCGCGACGGCACCGAGTACCGGCGATCGCGTACTGGACGCCTGCTGCGGGACCGGCGCCTCGGCCCTTCCCACGGCCGGCCGGGTGGGAAGCACCGGCCATATCGACGCCGTGGACCTCTCCGCCCCGATGATCGAGCAGCTGCGCCGGAGCGCCGCCGAGGTACCGCAGCTGCATCCCTGCGCCTCGGATGTCACCTCGTGGCCGGATACCGGATACGACGTGGTCCAGGCGGTACTGGGCATCTTCTTCTTCCCGGATATGACCGCCGGAACCGAACATCTGATCACGCGCGCGCGGCCCGGCGGTCGGGTCGGGTTCACCATCTGGCGCCGCGGTTCCATGGAAGAGGCGGGCCGGTATCTGCACACCGCGCTCGCCCGGGTAACGGGAAAGGCGCCCGAGCCCCGCCCGAAGCATCCGCTCGACGGCATCAACGAATCCGGGGCGTTCCGGGACTGGCTCACCGCCCGGGGCCTCACCGAGGTGGCCGTGACCGAGCACGAATTGCGCCTCACCATGACCCCGGAAACGGCCTGGCTGGTCGTGACCGGTTCCGGGTACGTCGCCGCACTGTCCGGCCTGGACACCGCACAGATCGCCGATGTCCGCACGGCCTATCTCGAAGAGCTCGACGCGGCAGGTGTGGCCGAACTGGAAGCGACCACCCTGATCGGAGTGGGTACGCGTCCTGCCGGTTAGCCGGTAAATCGTTGCCGGCCGGGCTGTTCCGATTCGGCTCCCGCACAGCTCCCGCATGCCGCGGCACCCCTCGACGACCATTGGGCGAACACCCGTTAACGGATGGGCGCCGAATCGGGATGGGTACCATGAACGTATCCGTCGATCGGGCCGGGGATCCATCACGCGGGAGGGAGGTGCGGGGATGCCGGAAGACGACGGACTCGCGGTTCTGCGTGACGAGATCAGATCGTATTACGCCGGTTTCGGGCAGCCCGCGAGTCTGCGGGCCGCGTTACGCGCGGCCGCGCTGCTGGTACCGGTGACCGAGGACGACCGGGTGTTCCTGCTCCGGTCGGGCGGACTGCGCTGGCTGTGCGCCTTCACCAACGTCGAGGAATACGCGCGGTACACGATGGCGCGCGAAACCATGACCGCGGGCGGAGTCGTGGCGGACCGGGAATACCGATATCACACGTTCCGGGGTGCGCGCCTGCTCGGATACGCCGGGCGGCAGGAGGATCCCACCGGTATCGCGGTGGATATCGCGGGGAAGGCGCCGATGGCCTTCCCACCGAACGTCATGGAGTAGGGACAACCACGGGAGGGGCGGGGAATGACACAGCAGGTGCAGGTCGATCCGGCGGTGCTGCAGCAGGCCGCGGACGGGATCGAGGCCACCATCGGGGAACTCACGGAGCTGGGGATCGGGGAGACCGGCAATATGGGCCGCGGTTTCTCGCTGCTGACCATGTCGACCCTCGAAATCGGCAAACACACCGTGCAGAAATCCTTCGAGGAGTTCACCGAACGCTGGTCGTGGGGGGTGCGCGCGCTGGTGCAGGCGGGCAATTCGATCGCACAGACCCTCGGGCTGGCCGCCGGCCGCTACGACGAGATGGAGAACCAGGCCGAGGGCACCCTCAAGCAGATGTGGACCCATATGCTGGGCAATCCGCATCTGTCGGAGGAAGAGATCACCAGCCGGTCCTGGGGCGATACCTTCGCCGACAACCCCATCAACCATGTCCTGAACCCCGACTACAGCCCGGAATCCTTCGACCGGGCCTTCCAGACCATCGAGACCAACAACCAGATCATCCAGGAGGTCGGGCCGCAGGCACTGGCGAATCTGAGTGTCCTCAGCCCGGTGAACATGCCGTTGACCAGCGAGGTCACCGGTGAGACGCCGGGATGGAATACGGGGGCCGCGCAACGCGCCGCGGAGATCGCGCAGGAGTCCGGGGGGCAGTAGGTGGGGGTTTTCGATTTCGTCGACGATATCGGCGAGGCGATCGAGGACGGTGTCGAGAACGTCGTCGAGGGCGCCGGTGAACTGATCGACGACGGGCTGGATCTCGTCGCCGACGGCGCGGATGCCATCGGGCTCGACGGCGCCGCCGAAGCACTCGACGATTTCGGCGACGAGATCGCCTCGGCCACCGGCGGTGACGTCGAGGAACGGGAACTCGGGGAATCCGAGGACCCCACCGAGCTCGTTCTCGGAAATCCCGCCGAGATCGGTTCCACCGCCCAGACATTGAACGATATGTCCGCGGCCCTGGAATCCACGGGCGAGGCCCTGAAACAGATCGATTCGGCGAATTGGGTGGGCGAGGGCGCCGACGCGTTCAACGAGGTCTACGACAAACAGCCGAAACTGTGGTTCGACGGCGCCGACGCCATGGCCGACGCGGCCGAGGCGATGACCGCCTGGCACAACGTGGTGAAAACCGCGCAGGGTAAGGCCGCGGACGCCATCGACGAATGGAAGGCCGCGGCCCGGGAGGAACAGCGCCAGATCTCCTGGTGGAATTCGCTGACCGCCGAACAGCAGTCGCAGACCACTCTGATCGACACCTGGACCCCGATGCGCAACAACGCCCGGGCGATTCTGCGCAACGCCCGGATCGCGCGCGACAACGGCGCCACCGTCGCGGTGAATGCGATCTCCGCCGCCACCGAGCTGGCCCCGGCCGAACCACCGTTCACCGATCGCTGGCTGGCCAACCTCTCCGATCTCGGCGGCGTCCTCGAACACGGGGCGCTGAATTTCATGTCCGGACTGCTGACCAGCCTTACCGGCCTCGTCCAGTTCGTGCGCCAGATCAACCCGTTCGACACCTACAACATGACCCACCCGGCCGACTACCTGGAAGGTCTGTCGAACCTCGGCACCGGACTGGTGGTCGCGGCCGCGGATCCGGGCGCCGCGGTGTCGGCGATCCTGGAGGACGCCCGCCGCAATCCCTTCGAATTCATGGGCGCGCTCACCGGTGACGCCCTGCTCACCGCGGCCACCGGCGGCGGAGGCAGCGCCAAGGTCGCGATCAGCGCGTTGCGCCGGCTCGCCGACGCGGGCCAGGCCACCAGGAGGCTCGACGATCTCGCCGAACTCGGCCGCCACCTGCCCGATACGCACGCTCCGAACCCGCACAACCCGCCCGGCCATCCCAGCCGGCCACCGGACCAGGCCGGACCGTCGCCCGACTCGGGGCACACCCCCGATACCAACCCCATGGACACCGGCAGCCGTCCCGAATCGGAGGGTCCCGGTAGCGGCGACCGCACCTCGGACGATCCTCCGGCCCACTCGGATCCGCCGCGCGACCGCGATACCGACGACGACCCCGGCGGCGGGCAACTACCCGACCACACGCCCGATGATCCGCCCGCCGCCCGCCCCGACAACGACCCACCCGCGCACACCGATACCGACTCCCCGCCATCGCAATCCCACACCCCGGAGCCCGATCGCCACCCCGATCCGGACCCGCAGGGCCCCGGCGACGATCCCGACCCACCGCTACAGCGCACCGAGCCGCGCCCCGACGCGGCCGACCCGTCCGCCCATACCGACCCACCGTCCACGACACCGGGCGATTCGAGCCCGACCGCGCACACCCCCGGCGATTCCGGCCCGCATCCGGCGGCACACGACGATCCCCAGCGGCCACCGGCCACCCAGCCCGACACCGACCCGCCCGCTCGTCCCGACCACACCCAGGACACGCCCCGGGATTCGGCGCCGGAGGGCGGAAACGACCGGCCCGGAACGCATCCCGAAGCCGAATCGCCCGCCCCGCGCGACGACACCGGCTCCCGCGCCGACGATCCCGGCTCCCCGGCCCATCCCGACAGCGAAACCTCCGCCCCGCGGCCGGACCCGGATATCGAGGACACGCCGGCCGTCCGGCCGGACGGCGACCAGCCCGCCGCGCGGACGGATTCCGGACCACCCGGCGTCCGCGACACCGACCGGCCGGACGCACCCGACTCCGACGGTTCGCCCGATGCGCACACCGATCCGGGTCCGGACGGGGGACCCCGGTCCGGCCCCGAATCCCGTCCCGGCGACGCCACGAACACACCCTCGCCGTACCTCGCCCCCGGCACCCATACCGGGCCCGGTTCGCCGCTGCGCCCGGACCCCGGCCCCGACACCCGCACACCGGACCCCGGCAACCGGGCCCCGCGACCCGACACCTCGTCGCCGGCACGGAACCCGGAATCCGGACCGGCTTCGCGGACGCCGGACAACACCTCACCCGCGCGCACCCCCGACACCACGCCGCACAACCGGGCCCCCGGAAACACACCGGGCCGTTCCGGGCCGACCACGCGACCGGATCCCGACGCGTCGTCGCGGTCCAGGACCGACCCGGACTCGGCACCGTCCACCCGGCCGGATCACGACGCACCCGCGCGGCGACCGGAGTCCGGCGATCCGACAGGCCGTCCCGGGTCCCGGCCCGACTCTCCCGACGGCCGGGGACCGCGCGACGGGACCCACCCGCGCACCGGCGAGCACGACGCACCTCACTCCCCCACGAGGCGCGACGATCCGGACCCACCGAACGACCGGCCCCGCCGCGATACCGACGACACCCCGGGCGACCGGCACCCCCGCGAACGCGATCCGGACCAGCGCGACCGCGATCCGGATTCCCGCGAACGCGATCCGGACCACCGCGATCACGACACCCCCACCGACCGCGACACCCCCACCCCGCGCGATCGGGCCGATGCCGACCGCGACGCCCACGACCACGCCCGCGAATCCGGCGCCGACCACAACCGCACTCCCGAACAGAAGACCTGCTCCACCGACCCGGTGGATATCGGCACCGGCGAATTCCTGCTTCCCGAAACCGATATCGAGCTGGTCGGCGTGCTGCCGCTGCTGCTGAAACGAGCGCACCATTCGAACTACCGATTCGGACGCTGGTTCGGACCGTCGTGGGCCACCACACTGGACACCCGGATCGCCGTCACGGCCGAGGGCGTCGTCTTCTTCGGTGAGGACGGCATCCTGCTCGCCTACCCGCACGCCGAGGCCGGGTTCCCGGCCCCGCCGCTCACCGGGGGCCGGCAGTGGTCGCTGACCCGCACCGATACCGGCGGCTACCGGGTGTGGGACCGGGAGCGGGAACTCACCTGGCATTTCGCGCCGGAACCGGTACTCGGCGGCCTGGACACCGCCCTCGGCAACTACGCCGTATCGGCCGTCACCGACCGCCACCACAACCGTATCCGCTTCCACTACGACGCCCGGGGCGTACCGGTCGAGGTCTCCCATTCCGGCGGGTACCGGATCCGCGTGGATACCGCAGGCGGCCGCATCACCCGGCTGTCGCTGCGCACCGGCGGCCCGGATTCGCCGACGGCCGTCCCGCTGCGCACGTTCGGCTACGACGCCGGGGAACTCGTGGCCGTCACCAACGCGGCCGACGCCACCACCCGCTACACCTACGACGCCGGGCACCGGTTGACCTCGTGGACCGATTCCAACGGCAACCGGATGGTCAACACCTACGACGAGTCGGGGCGGGTCGTCCGCCAACGCGGTAGCGACGGCATGCTCAACTGCGATTTCGAGTACCTGGACCTACCGGACGGTACCGGCCGGCTGACCAGGGTCACCGATTCGCTGGGTGCCGTCACGACCCACGGATTCGACCGCGATCTGCAACTGCGCGACCTCGTGACACCCGGCGGCGGGCGATTCCACTACGACTACAACATCGACCGCAAACCGCTGGTGGTCACCGGTCCCGATCGCGCCACCCGGACCCGCTACGTCTACAACTCCGACGGCGATCCGACGACGATCACCCGCCCGGACGGGTCCGTTATCGGTATGGACTACGCGCTGCCCAATCGCGTGGCCACCATTACCGGCGCGGACGGGGTGGTGCGGCGCCGCGAATGGTCCGAGAGCGGCGATCTGACCGCTGTCCTCGACGCCGCCGGCACCCGGACCGAGTTCACCCATCACCCCGACGGCGCCGTCGCCTCCTTCGGCTCCGGCGGCGGCACCACCGTGGTACACAGCGATGCCGCCGGACTACCGATCCGGATCGTCGATCCACACGGCGGGGTCATCCGGATAGAACGCGATGCCGCCGGGCGGCCGGTCCGGAGAACTTCCGCCGACGGCTCCACAACGCACTACGAGTGGTCCGCGGCCGGAAATCTCATCCGCAGAACGGATCCCGACGGCGCCGAACAGTCCTGGTCCTACGACGGTGAAGACAATCTCACCTGCCATATCGACCGTGCGGGCGGTGTCACGGAATACAGCTACGGGGCTTTCGACCTGATCCGGTCACGGACGGATCCGGACGGTTCGGTCACCCGCTACGCATGGGACACCGAGCGTCGGCTCACCGCCGTGCACAATCCACTCGGGCAGCGCTGGACCTACGACTACGATCTCGCCGGGCAGCTCATCGCCGAAACCGACTACTCCGCGGCCACCACCACCTACACCCGGGATGCGGCCGGACGGGTCGCCGCCGTCACCCCCGCCACCGGCATCACCCGCTATCACCGGCACGACATCCTGGGCCGGCTCACCGAGATCGGCACCGACGCCGGCGAATGGGTCCGCTACACCCACGATGCCGCCGGCCGCGTTCTCGTCGCCGCCACCGGTTCCGGGAGCGACACCACCCACACCCTCGACTATCACTACAGCGCGACGGGTCTGCTCGTCACCGAACAGATCGACGATCGCCCACCGTTGCGCTACGCCTACGACCCGCACGGTCGCCGCGCGGGACGCACCGCCCCCACCGGCGCCGAAACCGGGTGGCATCTCGATCCCGCCGGCCGTATCGACCGGATCGGTGCCGGCGACCACGATATCGCCGTCGAATACGATCCCCTCGGCCGCCGGACCGGCTGGCGCACCGGCGAACTAGCGGTCACCCGAACACTCGACCCGGCCGGCCGCGTCACCCGCCAGGACGTGACCGCCTTTCCCGCACCGCTGCTGTCCCTCGGTCTCGGTGAGGGAACGAGACCGGCCCCGCGTCGGCTCCACCGGGACGAATTCGACTATCGCGCGGACGGCCACCTCACCGCGCACACGGCTGACCGGCCCGGAAGCCCGCCGCTGCAGCGCTATTACACCCTCGACGCCGTGGGCCGCGTCACCACCGCCACCGGCGGCAATCAGCCCACCGAGCACTACGACTACGACGCGCTCGGGAATATCACCGGCGCCCGGCGAACGCCTCCGCCGCACGATCCCGCTCCGGCCACCGGCCGTCCGGATTCCGGATCCACACGCGTGTACGACAACAACCTGCTGATCCAGGACGGCCGCCACCGCTACGGCTACGACCGCGCCGGCCGCCTGACCCGCAAGACCGCGATCGGCCGCACCGAGGAATGGTTCTACCGCTACAACGGTTTCGACCAGCTCACCGACGTCTACACCCCGGAGCGGCACTGGTGGCAGTACACCTACGACGCGCTCGGTCGCCGCACCACCAAACAACGACTCGACATCACCGGTGCGGTTCTGCGGCGCGTCGACTACGCCTGGGACGGTGACCGGCTGATCGAATGCGCCGAGCCCGGAATCACGACCTGCTGGGAGTACCTCCCGGACTCCCCGGTCCCGCTCACCCAGACCATCCACCGGGACGGCTCCGACCCCGAACTCACCGTGATCGTCACCGATCTCGTCGGCACCCCGACGCATCTCGTGGACCCTCGCACCGGTGAGACCCTCGCCACCGCCACCACCGATCTGTGGGGCGCGACCATCTGGTCCGGTCCCACCGCCACCCCCCTGCGCTTCCCCGGCCAGTTCCACGACCCCGAAACCGGTCTGCACTACAACCGCTACCGCTACTACGACCCCGCCACCGGCCGATTCCTGACCCGCGACCCCCTCGGCCTCTCCCCCGCGCCGAACCCCCACAGCTATCCACACAACCCGACCGTCTGGAGCGACCCCCTGGGTCTGCTCCCCCGATCCTGCGATACCGACGACACCCCCGATCCCGACTCCGAACCCACACCGGACCCCGACAACCCCACCCCCCACGACCCCACTCCCGCACGCCCGACCGCCGACACCGACCGAGTCCCCGACACCGACCCGTCCACGGTCCGGGACCCCGACCCCGAGACCGGACGGCCGGGTAGCGAGGAGACGACCCCGGCAGACGGCGAGGCGCCGAAGAACGAACCGCTACCCGACGGAACAGTCCTGCCGGAAGGCGAGTTCCGACGGGTGACCAGAGGAGGATCCACCTACTATCTCGACAGTGCCGGCCGGCCGCATACCGCGGTCGCGAAACTCGATCCCCCCACGAACTACAAGAAACGCGGAGTCGGCCACCTCGAACATCCCGCGGGCTGGATCGAGGACCTCGACAACCGAGGGCATCTGATTCCGGAGGCCGGCGTCCAGAACCATCGGGATGTCAATGTACGAGAGAACATCTTCTCCCAGCAGGGCAATGCGAATACATCGCTGAAGAAAAGGTGGGAGAACGCGGCCATCAAGTATGCGAAGGCCCATCCGGGAACAACGATGCAGGCGACCATCAACGGGCGGGACTCTAACGGCCGCCCGACGAGTTCGACCTACTCGCTATACGATAGCGCCGGCAAGGAAATCCCCGGTTTCAGAGTGACGATCAACAATCCGGACACCGATCAGCGAGGGGTGACCACTCCCGCGAAGCCGAAATACCCACGTCCCTAGAACTTCCGGATCGGCCGGCGACAGGAACAGGAGATACGAGTGCCCGAGGTGCCTCTGGACGAACAACACGCAGTGGATGGAACCATCGCCAGGCTGGTGCTGGAAGAGATGTACGAGGACGACACCGCCGCACAGTTGGCGATCTCGCTGGGCGCCGATGGGATCCGCGTGACGCTCACCGCCAGCACCCAATCGATGGTGGTTCCATCCGACGACCTGTATCAGGCAGTCGGGCAACTCGCGAATCTCCACGAGCGGGCGAACTCCGGACTGTCGCAGGCGACCTACCGATACACCAAGGACCCCGGCGGAAGCTGGAGCATGGCCGCCGACTTCTCGTATTCGGGCACGTGACCGCCTCGCCTCGCGACCCGGCCGCCGGATATCGGATCTGATAGGTTCGCACCATGGCTGCAGTGGAAACCTTCGAGGCCTATGTTTCCTGGCTCCGCGAGAATGTGCCGTTGGCGTACGAGAATCTCGCTCC
The DNA here is from genome assembly GCF_055586645.1 of Nocardia sp. NPDC049935. Lineage (NCBI taxonomy): Bacteria > Bacillati > Actinomycetota > Actinomycetes > Mycobacteriales > Nocardiaceae > Nocardia > Nocardia sp. NPDC049935. The sequence continues at coordinate 256,982 of NZ_JBVJHV010000006.1, forward strand.
TCCGGCGACTTCCGCCCAACTGGATGAACTCGAATCCGCGATCGGCCGCGAACTACCGGCCGACGTCAAGGCGGTCCTCTCGATTCACAACGGTCAGCGGAAGACGATGACCTCCTCCCATTCCGCATACGCGATCCCCTGCCTGCCCACCCTCTCATTTCTGTCCACCGCTCTCATCGGGGAATGCTGGAATGAATGGGAGGAGATACGCCGAGATCCGGATATCGAAGACCTACAGGAAATGGGAGATGTTTTTCCCGGTGCCGAAGGGCGGGTCAAGACGCTCTACACTTCGCCCGGCTGGATTCCACTGTGGTCCGACCCGCAAGAATCCGACTACATAGGCCTGGACCTCGACCCGGGCGAAAAAGGTGACCCGGGTCAGATAATCAACTTCGGGCGGAACGAGGAGCAGCATTTCGTCGTATCTTCCGACTTCGGCGAATTACTGACGATCCTGCTGGAAGAAGTCGGCGCCGATGCCTGGCGGGCCACCGAGATCAGCGATGGTACGCAGTTGCTTCCGTGGTTCGGAGATCCGGAGGAGAACCTCTTCAATGCACTCTACGAACGATTCGAGCAGCGATAGAGTAGCGGGGCGGCCGGCTCGGGCGGATCGGGCCGGGAACCGCAGGGGCGACCTGGTCTGAGGGCCAACAGGATCGAGCGTCGGCGGAGTGCGGATGGCCAAGGTGATCGGTAAGGGCGGCAATGCGGCCGTGCGGGGTGGGAGAGTGCGGATCTCGGCCACCCCGGCGGGGATCGACCTCACCGCCCTGTGCCTGCGAAGTGACGGCAAGGTCGGCGGGGACGAGGATTTCGTTTTCTACAATCAGCCGAGGTCACCGGACGGCGCGTTGCGGGTGAGCGGCGCGGAACTCGAGATCGACCTGCCCGCCGTGGCGGTGAGTACCGACCGGATCGTGGTGGCCGCGTCGATCGACTCCGGGACCTTCGGCGATATGGCACTCGGCGTCCGGGTCGTCGAGGACGGCGCGGATACCTTCGAGTTGCCGATCACCGGGCTCACCTCGGAGACCACGGTGATCCTGGCGGAGGTCTACCGGCGCGCGGGCACGTGGAAGATCCGGAATGTGGCGCAGGGATACGCCACGGGTTTGGCGGGTCTGGCCACGGATTTCGGGATCACGGTGGACGATCCGGCACCGGCCGACCCCACACCCGCCCCGGCCGTCGATTTCGCCAAGGGCGCGGTGACCCTCACCAAAGGCGCACCCCCGGTGCTGCTGCGCAAGACGCCGCTGGTCCGGCTACGGGTGGCGTGGGCCAGCGGCACCGACTACGAGGCCTACGCCCTGGTCGTACTGACCAGCGGTGAGGTCGTGCATGTCGCCACCTTCCCGGCCGCCGGGACCCCTGCCGACCCGGTGTATCGAGATCTGGTGCGACATCTCGGCGACCGCGGACGCGGCGATGTACGGCGCGGCGGCGGGCAGGCCGAGGAGATCATCGAGGTCCGGTTGGCTCCCGAGATCCTCGCGGTGATCCCGGTCGCGTACTCGGCGATCAACAACGGCACCGGGTCGTTCCACAAGTACCGGGTGACGCTCTCGATCGAGAGCGGCGCCGACAGCGTCACCATCCCCGCCGACCAGGCCAAGAAGTCCGCCTGGATCTTCACCTGTGTGCCGGGCATCGTCTACAACCGCCCCGAGGGCGTCCTCATCGAACGGCTCGAGCTCTACAGCAAGCGGTTCTCCGAGCGCCGCCCGGAGGTGGTCCTGCGTCCCGATGGCGGAGTGGAGGTCCGGATGGACAAGGGACCGGTGAACCAGTTCAAAGCCGACCACACCTGACCCGGACAGCGGTCAGAGGGTCCGGAGCAGATCGTCGGTATAGGCAGCGAGCCGGCGGGCCGCGGCCGGGTCCAGTGTCGGGAAAGCAGCGTCGAGGACTTTTCCCCTGTCGACGGCGGTCAAGGCGGCGGCCGGCGGCCGGTCGATGAAATCGAGAATCGGCGCCACGGACGCCTCCACCGGCCGGGCCCGGAACCGCGCCAGGGTGCGAATCATGGTGCGGACCAGCGGATTCAACGGTGACAGATCACCGCTGCGGGTGAATCCCGGGTGGTACATCACGAACGGGACCGCCGCGCCGCCGCGCTCGGCGTAGGCGACCCCGAGCAGGTCGTTGGCGCGCCCGGCGTGCAGTTGGGCGCGGACCGTTCCGTAGCGGCGGGTGAGCTGCATATCGTCCCACCGCACGGCCCCCGCGGTGGCGCCCACACCGGCGACGCTCACGATCACCGGATCGGACGCCGCCTCGAGCTGCCGCCGCAGGCCGTGCGCGAGCAGATACCGGCTCAGGTAGTAGAGCGCGAAGACCGATTCCAGGCCCTCGGCGGTTTCGCGGCGGCGGGGCGAGGGCCGGTTGGCGAACAGCGCCAGCGCGTCGATCGAGGGGTAGCGACCGGTGAGATGGTCGAGCACCCGCCGGTTCTCGGCGACCAGGGAGAGGTCGGCGCGCAGGAATTCGACCCGGTCGCCGGTTTCGTCCCGCAGCGCGCGGCCCTTCTCCGCGCTGCTGCCGATCACGACCACTCGGTCGCCGCGGGTGAGACGGGCCAGGGCCAGGGCGCGGCCCATCCCGTCGGTGCCGCCGCTGATCACGACGGTCTTCGTATCATCGCTCATGAGGCCGATCGTCGGGGCGTCCGGCGGCGGGCACAAGGAGGCAGTTTCATGTCCGGTACGCACACCGATGTTCCGGTCCTGCTCACGGCGGACCTGCCGGTACCGGTTCCCCGCGCCGAGTACGAGGCCTGTCCGGTGACCGAGATCGCGCGCCGGCTCGGAGACAAGTGGACGGTGCTGATCCTGACCCTGCTCGGCCGCGGGCCGCAGCGGTTCAACGCACTCGAGCGGTCGATCGAGGGGATCAGTCAGCGCATGCTGACCCGCACCCTCCGGCAACTGCAGGCCGACGGGCTCGTGGTGCGGACGGTGTTCCCGACGGTGCCGCCGAGCGTGGAATACTCGCTGAGCGCCGCGGGGCGGGATCTGCTCGGACCGGTGTCCGCGCTGGCCGGGTGGGCGGTTACCTGGTCGCGCGAGCCCGACCGCGCGCAGGGGCGCGGACCGGAATCACGGGAGCGTTCCGGATAGCTCACTGGAACGGCCGCTGTCCGGTCCGGTTGTGCGACCGGCAGGCTGTCCTTGCAAATATTGCAATCATTGATGAACTAAACGTGTCGCGATAAACTCCAGTTCATGGTGTACCCATCCGGCCGTAAGCGGCTGTCGTGACGGCCCCGCGGCGGGGACGGGTCACGCAGCATCGCGTGGCGCAGACGGTCGCGGCGGAGCTGCGCACCCGGATCCTCAACGGCACCGACGACTACCGGCTCCCCACCCAGGATCAGCTGGTGCAGGAGTTCGGTGTCTCCTACCCGTCCATCCGCGAGGCCATCCGGATCCTGGAGACCGAGGGCCTGGTCACCGTCCGGCGCGGCAATGTCGGTGGCGCGGAGGTGCACCGCCCCGACGAGACCTCGGCGGCCTATCATCTCGGGCTCGCCCTGCAGGGCGGTCGGGTGACGCTGGGCGATCTGGCCACCGGCCTGCAGATGCTGGAACCGATGTGCGCGGCCGAATGCGCGCGCCGCGAGGACCGGATGGACGCGGTGGTACCGGCGCTCACCGAGAACATCGCGAAGTCGATGGAACTGATCGACGACGGTGTGGCCTTCACCCAGACCGCGCGCGAATTCCACGACCTGGTGGTTTCCTTCACGCCGAATGCCACGGTCCGCTATGTGGTGAGCAGCCTGGTGGCCCTGTGGTCGGCCCAGGAGGAGGCGTGGGCCGAGGCGCTGACCGGACGCGGCGAATACCCCTCTCCGGAGCAGGCGCGGGCCGCGGTGCGTACCCATCAGAAGATCGTCGACGATATCGCCGCGGGGCAGGCCTCCGCCGCCGAGCATATGGCGTGCGCGCACCTGGCCGCCACGCAGGCGCTGCTGCTGAAGCGTTTCGACGACGGGATCGTCAACGCCTCGTCGACCATGGCGCAACAGGCCATCCGCGGCGACCGGGGCGCGCGCCGCTGACCTACAACCGGGCCGCGCTGTGGATCTCGGTCACCGGCCCGGGCTCGAACCCGCGGATCATGGCGTCCTGGGCGAACGAGGCGATGAGCACCCCGCTCTCCGTGCTGATCTGGCCGCGGATATGGGCGCTGCCCGCACCCAGGAACGCGGCCTCGTGGTGGTAACGCAGCCAGCCGTCCCATTTCACGGGGTCGTGGAATGTCACGGTGATACCCATGGGCGCGGTCGACAAGGTGTGGTGCGCCTGCGCGGTGCCCAGGCCCGGATGTGGGCGCAGGGCCGTGGAAATGCCCAGGTGCCCGGTGAAATGCGCCAGGATCGCGCGGCGCAGTTCGTCGGCGGCGGGGACCTCGTCGTAGCGCAGCCACGCATCGACCACGGGCGGGCCGACCTCGTCGGGGTCGTTGATATCGGCGCAGTCGACGATCCGGACCTCGCGGCCCGGCAGCGGCAGGCTGTCGGCCGGGACGGCCCGCTCCGGCCCCGCCACCGGTAGTCCGGCGGGTGTATCCAGGCGGACCAGGTCGGGCTGCGGGCTGTCCAGCAGCACCGTACAACTCGTGCGAACCCGCAGTTCCTGGCGCACGGTCACGGTGGCGCTGGCGTAGCTGCGGCCGGTTTTGATCGGCGTGACGGTGAAGTCCAGCGGGATATCGGGATCGGCCGCGCCGACGAACAGCGCATGGGCGGAGCGGACGGTCCGGCCGGGCAGGGCCCGGGTGGCGGCCACGATGCTCTGGCCGAGGATCTGGCTGCCGTCCACGACGCGTCTGCTGCCGCCGTCGCTGTCACCGAAATACCGGGCCGGGACCACCGGATCGGCACGCACATCGAAGATCTCGATCATCCGCGCCATCGAGGATTCCGAGGATTCCGCTACCTCCTCCGGACTTGACTCGCTCATGCTGTGTCCATGGAGCATGTGCGAGGGCCCTGCGTGGTGACGCTCCGCTACCTCCTCCGGGCCTGACTCGCTCATGCCCGGACCCCCGTGTAGCGGCCTGCGCCGACGGTCACCGCCACGGCGCTCTGGTCGAAGGCGATATAGCCGGCCAGGCGGGCGACCGGCGGATGGGGCCGCGGATAGGTCCAGGCGATCCACTGCCGGTCGCTGCCGGGCAGTGTCCAATACGACGCCTCACCCTTGAACGGGCAGACGGTGTGCAGATCGGCGACGGGCTCGAGCCGGGTCAGGTCCACCGCGTCGGGCGGAAAGTACACGACCAGACCGTGATCCTGCTCGTCCACCAGGAGACAGGCATCGCTGGAGGCCAGCTGCTGCCCGCCGGCGACCGCGGTCATCACATTGGTGCGGGCGAGCAGATCGACACGGTAGTCGGGATGCCGGTCGTAGCCGGAGGGTGCGGGTTGTTCGCTCATTGCTGCTCCGAATCTGTACGTTTCCCCCCCGGATTCACTGTGCCACAGGCAGATACGGCAGGAGTCCGGGTTCGGGCCGGACCCCGAAGGAACGCAGCGCCATGGCCAGCATCGCGTAGGAGCCGACGGTGAAGACGATATCCATCAGCTGCTGTTCGTCGAACTCCCCCGCGAGCGCCTGCCAGGTCTCGTCGCCGATCGCACCGTCGGTGCGCAGTTCGTCGGCGGCCCGCAGCAGCGCGGCGTCCTCCGGGGTCCAGCCGGCCGCGTCCGGTCCGGCGGCGATCCGGGCGATCTCGTCGTCGGACAATCCGGCGTTACCCCCCAGCACCACATGCTGGGCCCACTCGTACTCGCTGCCCCAGAGATCGGCCACACGCAGGATCAGCATCTCCCGCTGCCGGTCGGAGAGTTTGGTGCCGTAGAGCAGATGACCGTTGAACGGCAGGAACGCCATGGTGAAGGCGGGATAGCGGGCGAGAGTGCCCAGCAGGTTCGTGCCGGACTGGGTGTTGGACGGCGCGGGACCGCCGTGATGCACCTGGGTCCGGAACTCACGGAAGAAGGCCAGCAGCTCCGCCGACCACTCCGCGGGTTTCAGCGGGGGGATCCGCTCCATATCCGACTCCTTTTCTCTGAGGGCTGCCGCCCGCCCGTACGGCTGCGCGTTTTCCGGTCAGCCCGGGATGTTCGGCGCCCGCAGATTGCGCAGCGGGCGGGTATAGGACGGATCGCCGGTATCGCGTGACGGCGTCCCGTTGGCGTACAGATCCGCGACCTCGGCGAACGGGAGGGGCATGGTGGGGACCACACCGGACCATTCGATGGCGTTGGTCCGCAGCGCGATCCGCCATTCGCCGGCGCGGCGTTCCAGCCGGTCGAGGTAGCGTCCGCCGGCGAGCCAGTTGCTGTCGTCGCGATTGCGCGCGGCGAACAGATAGTAGGTCTCGGTATGCGCGAGATCGCCGTCGATATCGCAGGTGTGGTTGAGCAGGTTGTGATGGGTGGCGGACTGTCCCTGTTCGTGCATGGCGGCGGCCCAGTCGTAGAGATCGGCGGGGCTGCCGACGAAATCACCTGCCGCGATCACCGCGTCGGGATGGAATGCCGACAGGAAGACCTCACGGTCGAACCGGTCCATACCGCGGGAGAAGCGGGTCAGGCAGTCGATGATGTCCTGGCGGTCCAGCAGAGCGGCCAGCCGGCCCTGATGATCGGTGGTGGTCATGGGTTCCTCGGTGATTCTGTGCGGCCCGTGGTCACGGGATCGGCGCCCAGATCGGTGCGCCGCGGGTGGCCCGCAGCGACGGGATCGCCCGGCCGTCGGTATCGGTGATGCCGTAGTCACGGCCCAGTTCCGCGGTGATGAAGGTGCCGCCGGACCGGCTCATGAGGGCGGGATCGGCGGCCAGGGCCGCGATCACCCGGCCCGGGTACTCCGGCGAGCATCCGTCGGCCGGTGTGGTAGCCGCGCCGCCGGACAGGCCGGGAATAGTGGCGAGGTTGCGTTCGGCGCGTTCGGTCAGCGTGAGACCCTGCCACAGCGAGATCGAGGCGATACCGAACGGTTTCAGCTCGACGGCCATATCGCGGGCCATCCGGTCCACCGCCGATTTCGCGGTGCCGAACACCACCCCGTAGGTGTAGGCGACCCCGGTGTAGCCGGAGATCGCGACGATCAGCCCGGATCTACCCGGCACCATGAGGGGAACGGCACAGCGGGCGGCCACGAAATTCGACCGGACGCCGATATCGACCATCTCCCAGTCCGCGAGCGGTTTCTCCCAGAACGGCGCCGGATCGGTGAGATTCTCCGGCAGGGCGAACGCGTTGTTGACCAGGATGTCCAGCCGGCCCTGTTCGGCGCCGACGCGCTCGAAGAGAGCGGCGACCTCGGCATCGTCGCCGTGGTCCACTCGCACCGGGATCCCGGTGCCGCCGCGGCGCCCGCATTCGGCCGCGGTCTCACCGATCGTGCCCGGTAACGGGTGATCCCCGGACGCGACCGTACGGCCGGTGACATACACCGTGGCGCCCTGCTCCGCCAAGGCCAGCGCGATCCCCTTACCGATCCCGCGGCTGGCGCCGGTGACCACGGCGACCCGGCCGGTCGGTGACCCCATCCCGTACCGCCTATTCGCCGAAGAACTGTTCGCTGAAGTCGCCGTGGGCCCGGCCGATGAACCGGTCGTCGCGCAGCGGCGCGCCCAGCACGCCCTGCGACCAGTCCACCGAGACGCCCTGATCCTGCGCCCAGTCGTAGAGCATGATGCGTTTCGCGATCCGCCACCGGCCGTCACGCCGTTCGAACCGGTCGAGGTAGCGGCCGCCGAGCACCGAATCACGGTGCTCGGCGCCGGTATCGAGCCGGTGGTAGGCGATGAGCTGCGTTTCCGACAGCGCCACGGCGTCGCGCAGATCGATCGAGGTCTGTCCCAGCAGATGCTGGGTCGCCACCACGGCCGGGGACCCGGGGATCACCCAGCTCAGGTACTGGTCGAAGGTGCCGTCGAAGATACCGAAATCCACGGTGGCATCCGGCCAGAAGGCATCCTTCACCAGGGTGGCGTCGCGGCGGTCCTCGCCCCGCGCGAGCCGGACGATACAGTCCCGGATGCGCGCGTGGGCGAGTACGGTCGCGATCTCCTCGGTGCCCTCGGTGGTCATAGCTCGGTGCCCTCGGTGGTCACAGCGGATCTAGGCCTGGGCCGCGTCGGGTGCGTAACCCTGGATGCCCTTGACCTCGAGATACTCGTCGAAACCGGCCTCACCCCATTCGCGGCCGTTACCGCTCTTCTTGTAGCCGCCGAACGGGGAGGCGAAATCGAAACCGCCGTTGATGGCGATCGAGCCCGCCCGCAGCCGCCGCGCGATGGCCCGCGCCTGCTCCAGATCCCGGCCCGCCACGAATCCGGACAGGCCGTATTCGGTGTCGTTGGCGATATCGATCGCGTCATCGATGCTGTCGTAGCCGATGATCGCCAGGACCGGTCCGAAGATCTCCTCGCGCGCGATGGTCATATCATTGGTGACCTCCGCGAACACCGTGGGCTTGACGTAGAAGCCCTTCTCCAGGCCGTCGGGCCGGCCGGGACCGCCGGCCACCACGGTGGCGCCCTCGTCGATACCCTTCTGGATGAGCGCCTGGATCCGGTCCCACTGCGAGCCCGCGACCACCGGTCCGATGGCGACCTCGCCGGTGGGGTCGCCGACCGTGACCCCTTCGGTGGCGGCCCGGGCCGCGGATACCGCCTCCTCCATGCGGGCGGTGGGCACCAGCATGCGCGACGGGGCGCTGCAGGTCTGACCGGAGTTGCCCATCATATCCGCGACGCCCTGGCCGACATTGGTGGCGAAATCCTCGTCGTCGAGGATGATGTTGGGGCCTTTGCCGCCGAGTTCCTGCGCCACCCGCTTCACCGTCGGCGCCGCGTTGCGCGCGATATCGATACCGGCGCGGGTCGAGCCGGTGAACGAGATCATGTCCACGCCCGGATGCGAGGCCAAGGGGACACCCACGCTGGGCCCGTCGCCCTGGACGAGGTTGAAAACCCCGGCCGGGACCCCGGCGGCGTCGAGTACCTCGGTGAAGATCTGCCCGGTGAACGGCGACCGCTCCGACGGTTTGAGAATCATGGTGCAGCCGGTGGCGAGCGCGGGGAACACCTTCACCGCGATCAGGGCCATCGGCCAGTTCCACGGGGTGATCAGACCGCAGACCCCGATGGGTTCCTTCACGATCAGGGTCGCGCCCTGCTGGTCCTCGAACCGGTAGCTCCGCAGCACCTCGGTGGCCTTCTGCAGATGTCCCAGCACCAGATCCACCTGGAATCCGCCGGCCAGCGCACTCGGAGCGCCCATCTCCTCGGTGAGGGCGGCGGCGAGATCACCGGTGCGCTTCTGGTATTCGGCGCCGATGGCGCCGAACAGGTCCAGCCGATCGGCGATACCGGTCGCCGCCCAGCCCGGGAAGGCCTCCCGGGCCGCCGCGACAGCCGCGTCGACATCCGCGGCCGAACCCTGGGCGACCTTCCCGCAGACCGCTTCGGTCGCGGGATTGATCACCTCGAAGGTCCGGTCGGAGACCGGATCGACCCACCGGCCGCCGATATAGAACTTCGGATACTCGCGCATCACTGCATCCCTTCCGCGTACCAGGTGCGGAACTCGTCGTAGCTGGGCATTTCCTCGGAGTTCGCCTTCGGGTCGACCGCGACGTGGATGACGCCGGGCTTTCCGCTGGCGAAGGCGCGCTTGATGGCGGGCGCGATCTCGGCGTCGCTCTCGACGTATTCGCCGTAGCAGCCGAAGCCCTCGCCGACCTTGTCGAGGCGGGTCTCCTTGCTCCAGTGCACCGCGGTTTCACGCGATCCCTGGCCGAAGGTGCGCTTGTAGACGCCGACCTCGAGACCCCACGCGTAGTCGACCGCGACCACGCACACCAGTGGCAGATTGTGCCGGACCGCGGTTTCCAGTTCGGCGATCTGGAACTGGAAGGAGGAGTCGCCGGTGATCATCAGGACCGGGCGTTTGCCGCCGTCGGCAATGGAGGCGCCGACCGCGTAGGGCAGGCCGGTGCCGAGGTGGCCGAAGTTCTGGTTCCAGATCACGTCGTGCGGTTTGCACTGGGTGTAGGTCCAGCCGAAGATCGTGGTCGCGCCGCCGTCGCGAACCAGGATGCCGTCGGTGGGGAAATCCTTGGTGGCCTCGACGACCAGGCGCGCGGGATGGACCGGGGTGCCGCCCGAGGGCGCGGTCTCGGCCAGTTCCCGCAGCCGCGACGCGTCCTGTTCTATCCACTGGGCGAGTTCGGGAGTCTCGGTGCGCGGCGTGTTCTTCAGCGCCTCGGTGAGCTGCGGCACGATCGCGCGCAGATCACCGACCAGCGGTACGTCGATGGGCCGGTTGACACCGATGGCGCTGGGGTCCTGTTCGACCAGGATCCAGTTCCGGTTCTCCTCGCCGGCCACCCAGTGCCGGCCCTTCCCGTAGTGCACGGGTTCGCCGAGTTCGGTGCCGATGGCCAGGCACAGATCGGATTTCACCACCGCGTCCACCGCCGACGGCGAGAAGCCGTAGGGGAAGGTGCGGTCCTCGAGGCCTTCGATGAAGGAGGTGCCGCCTGAGGTCTGGATGACGGGGCAGGCCATGAGATCGGCCAGCGCCTTCACCGAGGCTCCGGCCCGGGCGGTGTGCACGCCGTGCCCGACCAGCAGAATCGGCTGCTTCGCCTGCCGGATGAGGTCGGCGGCGGCATCGATCCGGTCCTGGCCCGCGGTCTGGCCCACCAGCCGGTACCGCTCGGGCGGCAGCGCGGCGGGCACGTCGAGTTCCTCCTGGATCACATGGGAGGGGTACTCGATGTAGACCGGGCCCGGCGTCCCCGACAGCGCCTTGCGCAGGCCCTCCCGGATGACCTCGTCGGTCTGATCGGCGTATTCGATACTCGCCGCGTATTTCACCGACGGCTCGAACAGCCCGGACTGTTTGATGAACTGGATCCGCCCGCGGCGCACCCGCTGCTCGGTGATCCGCGCGCGCTGCCCACCCAGGAAGATGACCGGGGAGTTCTCCACCAGGGCGCACATCATGGCGCCCGCCAGATTCGCCACGCCGGGGCCGAGGGTGCCGATGCACACCGCGGCCTTACCGGTCATCCGGGAGACGGCCTCGGCCATGAACCCCGCGGATTCCTCGTGATGCGGGGCCACCACATTCCAGCCGCGTTCGTCCGCGAGGTGGAACAGGTGCACGAAATTCGGATCCGGGATGCCGAAGATGGTGTTGATACCTTCGGCTTCGAAGAGATCCAGAATCCGTTCGTAGACTTTGACCGCCATACTCACTTTCCTCCCATGGCCATTGCGAAACTCCGACCGATATGGTCGCTGTGGGCCGATGGAACGACCGGCAGCAGCCATGAATCCTTGGTGTCACGTATTTCGTCGATACGGGCGCCGACGTCCTCGGGCGTCCATTCCTTCTGGTACACGCCGGGGGTCTCGGCGATATAGGCCCGCGCGACCCGGCCCGCGAGCGCCACCAGCATTTCACCGCTGACCGAGCACGATTCGTGCGCGAGCCAGGCCACCGCCGGGGCGACCAGTTCCGGTTCCATCGGCGGATACTTCGACGTATCGAGCCCGTCGGCGAGCCGGGTGACCGCCGCGGGCACGATCACATTGGATTTCACACCGAATTCGGCGCCCTCGAGCGCCACCACATTCGACAGCCCGATCACACCCGCCTTGGAAACCGCGTAATTGGCGACGTTCTGATTGCCGTAGAGGCCGCCGATGGACGAGGTCAGCACGACCCGCCCGTATCCGGCCGCCCGCATCACCGGGAACGCCGCCCGCACCACGTGGAACGCGCCGCGCAGATGGACGTCGAGCACGGAATCGAAATCCTCGTAACTCATCTCGGTGAGCGGCGCGTACCGCACGTTGCCCGCGTTGTGGACGACCACGTCGACGCGGCCGTAGGTGTCGATCGCCTTCGCGACGATCGCCTGCCCGCCTTCGGGGGTGGCCACCGAATCGGCGCTGGCCACCGCCCGCCCGCCGGCGGCCACGATCTCGTCGGCCACCGACTGCGCGACCCCGATATCGGAGTCGCCGCCGGGGATACCGCCGCCCACATCGTTGACCACGACCGCGGCGCCGCGGGAACCGAGCAGCAGGGCGTACGCACGCCCCAGACCGCGACCGGCCCCCGTGATCACCACGACCCGTCCGTCGAACCGCATTTCGGACAACGCTTCTCCTAACCTTCGCCGCGGCGAATCATTCGCCGAGCGCCAGACCCTCCAGCTCGCCCGTTTCCCGCCAGCTCTGCAGAATGTCCTCGAGAGCGTAGAAACCCGGCCAGTACGGTTCGCCGAGATGCGACCGGATGTTCTGCTCGCCCTCGTTGTTGTAGTAACCGGGTGTGCATTCCCGCTGGAAGTTGCTGTTGTCGACCGCGGTTTCCTTGATGGTGGCGCACCACTGGTCGACGGCCTCGACGGTCGGCTCCACGGTGTGCGCGCCCCGGTTCAGGGCCTCGCCGATGATGTAGGCGGCGTGGGTGGCCTGCTGGTCGAACATATCCGTGGTGCTCGCGGTGACGCCGCCCTGGATGAAACCGGTGAAGAACAGGTTCGGGAACCCGTTGCTCGTGAGCCCGTGCAGGGTGCGGTAGCCGTTCGCCCAGTGCTCGTAGAGCGAGAGCCCGTCCCGGCCGGCGAAGGGATGGATTCCGTAGCGGCGGTCGAGTTCGGTGGTGATCTCGAAACCGCTGGCGAAGATGATGCAGTCCACCTCGTGTTCCACCCCGGCGGCGATGATCCCCTTCGCGGTGATCCGCTCGACGCCCTTGGTGGCCGCGACGTCGACCAGGGTCACATTGTCACGGTTGTAGGTGGGCAGGTACTCGTCGTTGAAACAGGGCCGCTTGCACAGGAACCGGTAATACGGTTTCAGCGCCGCCGCGGTCGCCGGATCCTGCACGATGGCGTCCACCCGCTGCCGGACCCGTTCCATCGCCCGGTAGTCCTGGTTCTCCCGGATCTCCATGAACTTCTCCGGGGTCACCTCGGCCCAGAGGTTGTTCTCGTCCAGATAGGACTGCACGTTCCGGCTGACCTCGGTCCAGCCGTCGCACACCAGATCCGGCTGACCGGGCGCGAAGGCTTCGAAGGCGGCGGTGTGGAAGTTGCGACGCCGCTGCAACTGCCAGCCCGGCTGCAGGGATTTCACCCATTCCGGATCGGTGGGGACATTGCCGCGCTCGTTGATATAGGAGGGCGTGCGCTGGAATACGTACAGATGTTCGGCCGACCGGGCGATATGCGGAATCACCTGGATACCGCTGGCGCCGGTGCCGATCACCGCGACCTTCTTGTCCTCCAGGCCGGTGAGCCCGCCGTTCATATCGCCACCGGTATAGGCGTAATCCCAGCGGGCCGAATGGAATGTATGGCCGGTGAAATCGCCCAGCCCGGGGATACCCGGCAGCTTCGGCTTGTTGAACGGTCCCTGCGCCATCACCACGAACCGCGCGCGGATATCGTCGTCACGGTTGGTGCCGATCCGCCAGCGCTGGATGGCCTCGTCCCACTCCAGCGATTTCACCATGGTCGAGAAGACGGCCTTCTCGTACAGCCCGAAATGCTTGCCGATGCGCTGCGCGTGTTCGAAACATTCGTCGCCGCGGGCATACTTCTGGGTCGGGATGTAGCCGGTTTCCTCGAGCAGCGGCAGATAACAGTAGGCATCGGAATCGCATTGGATACCCGGGTACCGATTCCAGTACCAGGCGCCGCCGAAATCGCCGGCCAGCTCGATCACCCGGAAGTCCTCGACGCCGGCCTGGACGAGCCGCGCGCCGGCGGTGAGCCCGGCCCAGCCGCCGCCCAGAACCGCGACGTCGATATCCTCGGACAGCGGTTCGCGGGGGACGACCGGGGTGTAGGGGTCGCCTTCGAAGAAGTCGGTGAACCCGTCCTCGGACGCCACGTACTGCTTCTGCCCCTCCGGACGCAGCCGCTTATCGCGTTCGGCCAGATATTTGGCCCGCAGCGCGGCATGGTCGATATCGGGGGTCTGCGTGGGTGCGCAGTTGTTCATTCGGATTCCTCGGGGGGATGGAGAGGGAGGCCGGCGGCGCCGGGGTCAGGTGAGGTCACGCGGCGCGCCGGTGCCCATGTACTCGGCGAGGTTGTGATGCAGATTCACAACACTGCGCTCGCGATACGGATTCGGTTTCGGGCCGGAGAAGCCCAGGGTCTTCATGCCCTGCTGCACCGCGGCCATATTGTCGAAATCCTGCGGCAGGACGGTGCGCCAGGCCGGATCGCCCTCCGGGGTATGGATCCATTCCGTATCCGGCGCTTCGCCTTCGGGGAACAGTTCGTACACCGCCGCTTCGAAAATGCATTTATCGGGGTCGTAGCCGTAGGGCCGGGCGCTGTAGCACAGCATGTTGTTCACGGCGTGGCCGATCTGGAAGTTCGGGAAGATCTGCCAGGCGGTGCCGGCGGCCGCCACATCGGCCGGGGTGACGGTCGGCCAGATGACGCCGCGCTTCTCGTCGTCGGCACGCGCGGAGGCCAGCCAGTGCGCCATGACCTCCGGTCCCGGGGTGCCCTCGGGCAGTTCGTCGGTGAGCCGCCGCGCCGCCTCCACCATGGTCCAGGTGGTGTTGGTGTTGGCGTTCTCCCAGGTGAAGTTCTGCAGTTCGATGGTGGATTTGCGCGCGTCGGGGCCGTGGCCGAGGCGGATCTTGCCCTGGCTCTCCTCCTGGCCCTTCGGCGCGTCGTAACCGATATTGCTGTGTTTGCCCTGCGCCCGCGCCCAGCCCAGGAACATGCCGAAGTTCATGAACTCCGGATGGGTGTAGGGCACGTGGTAGGTCTCCATGAAGGCCTCGAGCGCGACCTTCCAGTTGCAGTCGAACACCAGCCACCGGCGCCACCGGTATCGCATGTTCTCGAGCTGGAACGGATCGAGCAGCGAGGCGGCGGGTTCCAGGTATTCGCGCAGGGTTTCCGACGGAGCCGGATCGAGGTTGACGAAGATCCACCCGCCCCAGGTGTCGACGTGCACATCGACGAGCCCGTCCCGGCCCTCGGTGAGACCGCACGGCCAGTCCTCACGCTCGGGCACGAAGGTGTTGCGGCCTTCGAGGTCGTAACGCCAGCCGTGGAATCCGCAGACGAACTGCTTCTTCTGGCCGTGGGCGTTACGTTCCCCGGGCGGGGTGTCGACCAGGCGCCGGCCGCGGTGCGCGCACACATTGTGATAGGCCCGGATCTTGTCCGGTGCGGTGCGCACGATGATGAGCGAATCGTCGAGGATCTCGTAGGTGAGGTAATCGCCCACCCGGGGGATCTCCTCCACCCGGCCGACCTGCTGCCACACCTTACGCCACAGCTTGTCGCGTTCGGCCTTCACGTATTCGGGGCTCAGGTACGCCTCCACCCCGATGGTCTTCGGCGAGGACAGCGGTTCGGTGTTCGTGGCGGCGATATCGTCGACGGTCTCGCTCATGGCGTTCTCCCACCCCGGGTCCGGGGACAGTCGGTGTCGGTGCAATACATTTCGGTGATCAGCTGGTGATGGCGGCCCGGAACCCCTCGTCCTTCAGGAACAGCGAGGTGTTGTCGGCGCCGAGATGTGTCCATTTCAGGTTCAGGCCGCCGTCGACCAGGATCGTCTGCCCGGTGATATAGGACGACAGCTGCGAGAGCAGGAACAGCACCGCGCCGGCCTGTTCCTCGGGCCGGCCGCGCCGGCCCATGGCGATGGCAGTGCGATCACGCTGCGGGTCCTCGTCCACGTAGGTGCCCGAGGCGGGGGTCTCGGTGACGCCCGGCGCGATCGCGTTCACCCGGATATCGCTGAGCGCCAGTTCGACCGCGAGCGTGCGGGTCGCGGCGACCAGTGCGGCCTTGGCGGTGCCGTAGGCGATATGGAACGGCGCGGTGTTCATCCCGCTGATGGAGGACAGCGAAACGATCGAACCGGCCCGCCCCTGCTCTTTGATCTCCGCCGCCACCGCCTGGCTCATGAAGAACATCGATTCCAGGTTCTGGTGGAACAGTGCCCGCCAGTCCTCCCGGGTGACCCGGGTGGCGGGCATCCAGGTGGCGGGCGCGGCGCCGCCGGCGATGTTCACCAGGCCGTAGAGATCGCCGTCGGCCTGCCGCGCCGCCTCCAGGACGGTCGCGACTCCTTCGTCGGTCGCGGCATCGGCCTGCACCGGGATCACCTTCAGGCCTTCACCCGCCAGGGGTTCCACGTGCTTCGCCAGGTTCTCCGCGCCCCGGCTCACGCCGAGCACGGTGGCCCCGGCCCGGGCGACCAGCCTGGTCACCGCGGTGCCGATACCGCCGCCGCCGGCACCGGACACGATCACCACGCGTCCGTCGAGGCCGAAGAAGTCGTTCGTCATGGATTTCTCACCCGTCCTTCCGGAACGCGAGCACACTGCCCTCGGCGTCGGCGGCGAGATAGAGGGTGCCGTCGGCGCCCGCGGTGATCCCCGCGAACGGTCCCTGGGGGCCCGAGAAGGGCGGCATGCCCAGCAGTGGTTTCGGTGTCACTCCCGGGGGCGCGCCCACCGGCAGGTTCCAGGCCAGTACTTCGCGGGCCTTCGTGTCCAGGTCGATGGAGACCAGATTCTTGGCCCCGGAGTCGACGACCAGCAGTTCGGAGCCGCGGACCAGAATGCCCTGCGGGGTGTCGAGACCGTCGACGACGGTGTCCACGCCGGCCGGGGTGACCGAGACGATGCGGCCCGCACCGGATTCGGCGACCAGGCAGGTGCCGCCGGTGGTGAAGGCCACGCCGATCGGCTTGTCCAGACCCGAGGCCAGGACATCGACCCCGCCGCTGCCATTCACCCCGAGCACCCGGCCGGTGCCGAATTCCGTGGTCACGATGACCCCACCCGGCCCGACCTCGATCCCGTAGAGCTGATCCAGCGGCGCCTCGGCGCCCGCCAGGAATTCGCTCTCCCCGGCGGCGGGCCGCCAGCGGGCCACCTGACCCCCGGCGGTGGCGACCACGAACTCGCCCGGCCCGGTGGCGGTGGCGCCCCGGACGAAGCCGGGATAGCCCGGGCTGAACAGCATGCCCTGGGTTTCGAGCCCGTCCGGGCCGACGGCGTAGAAGTAGGTGCCGTCGGCGACGAACAGGGTGCCGTCCGGACCCACCGTGAGGTCCAGGGGCCAGTTCAGGCCCCCGGGCAGAGTGGTCCGGGTTTCGCCACCGGCCAGGATCTCGGTGATCTCGCCGGTGAAGTTGGAGACGAACAGGCGCCCGTTCACCAGGGTGCAGTTGTCCAGCCCGGGGTTAAGCTGGGCCAGCAGGGTTTTCTCGCCGTTGCGCGGATTGATCCGCAGCACCTGGCCGGAGGCCACCTGGGTGGAGACGATGTAGCCCTCGGAATCGAACTTCACGGAATCCGGTACGCCGAGGTCACCGGCCACCCGTTCGGGTTCGCCGCCGTCGGGGTGGATACGCCAGATCTCGTTGAGACCCATCACGGGGTAGTAGAGCAACCCGTCCGGCCCGACCTCCATGGCGTTGGGCTGCTCGATGTTCTCCAGCAGGATGCGGGGCGCGCTGCCGTCGAGCGGCATTTCCATGAGCCGGCCGCCGGGGCGGCATTCGTTGACGAACAACCGGCCCTGATGGACCGTGATGCCGTTGGCGCTGGGCAGATCCGCGCGCAGCAGCCGGGTGGTGCCGTCGGCGTGCCGGGCGCTGACCCGGCCGTCCATCACCTCGGTCGCGTACAGGGTGCCGTCGGGGCCGAAGGCGCAGTCGTCGGGGGCGATGATATCGCCGCCCTTGGCGCTGATGGTTTC
This sequence comes from Nocardia sp. NPDC049935, assembly GCF_055586645.1. NCBI lineage: Bacteria > Bacillati > Actinomycetota > Actinomycetes > Mycobacteriales > Nocardiaceae > Nocardia > Nocardia sp. NPDC049935. The sequence goes on from NZ_JBVJHV010000006.1 coordinate 274,786, forward strand.
GATCGCGCCGGTATCGATATCGAGGGCGCTGATCTGGCTCCCGGTGACCTGGGCGATGTAGATCCGGCCGTCCGGGCCGGTCCGTAGACCGTTGGCCCCGAAGAGCCGGCTGGGCGCGGTGATCCGCCGCTGACTCCAGCCCGCCGCGAGACCGATCGCCTGACCGCCCTGAAAGCGCGCCTCTTGCTGCAACATTCCGACTGACTCCCAACCGACCCGGCCGATAGCGCTGATCCGCCTCGATGTCGAGGACTTGTAAGGAATCTAACGCTCCATCCAGGCAAGCGCAATAAGTATTGCAATCTTTATAAGGATGGATCGGGGCGCGTGTCAACCAGGCCGCCCGGGCACCTCCGCCGGTCGGGTCCCGGATGCTCACACTCCGCCGATCACAAATGAGAATACCATTCTCCGATTGGGAAACAGGCAACTCCGCAGAGTTCGAGGAACAACTTTCTTCGCAGCTCAGGCCACCTATCGCCCGACGCCACGGCCGAGACGCCTCCGGTATGCCGCGAGGAGCCACCCCGCGCGGCGCCGCCGCCGGAACCCGTGCCCGGCGTCCATGTCCCCAAACGAATCACGGCGATCGGATGCCGTGATCGGCAGCGCGGTCCGGGATACCTTGCCCGGTCGGAGGACAACGATCCCGGACGGAAAGTGTGCGACTGAAGTGCGTAGGAACAAACGCAACGCGATCATCGCGGCGGGGCTCGCGGCCGTGGTGCTGCTCACCGGTTGCTCGTCCGGCTCGCCGGCGCCGGCCGGCGGCGAGCTGATCACCGGCCTGTACCTGGAACCACGCGGGCTCGATCCGCACCGGCAGACCTACTGGGAGACCTACCGCGTCTCACGTCATATCTTCGAACCGCTGGTCGGGGAAGATCTGACCACCACCGACGGGGTGCCCGGGCTGGTCCCCGTCCTCGCCACCGAATGGACCCACAACGGTGACGGCCGGATCTGGAACTTCCGGCTCCGCGAGGGCGTCCGGTTCCACGACGGCACCCCGTTCGACGCGGCCGCGCTGCACAAGAACGTCCGCCGGGTCTGGGATCGCTCCTACGAATCCTTCGACGAGCAGAGCGCGGGCCGGGTGAAGGTCTGGTTCGGCAACCTGCGCGACGCCCACCCCACCGGCGACCACACCTACACCTTCGTCTTCGACAAACCGTTCCTCGGCTTCCCGCGTATCCTCGCCCAGTCGATGTACACACTGCCGGTGGGAAATCCGGCGGTCTGGGAGAAATTCGGCAACGACGAGTTCGCCCGGCACCCGGAGGGCACCGGCCCGTACCGCTTCGGCTCGCGCGCGATCGGCGATCGCATCGTGCTGCAGCGCAATCCGGACTACTGGGGTGAGCGCCCCCGGTCCGACACCCTCACCTTCCGGATCATCCCCAACAACCAGACCCGGGTGGCCTCGCTGCGCAGCGGTGAGGTCGATCTGATCAGCTACGTCCCGCCCGACGATGTGGAGGGGCTCGAGAACGCCGGCTTCCAGGTGCCCGAAGGTACCGGCGCCGAACTCGTCTATTTCTCCTTCAACCGCCGCAACCCCGTCTTCGACGACGACCGGGTGCGCCGCGCGCTGATCCACGGACTGAACCGGGAGGCGCTGGCGAAAGAGGTCTTCAACGGCTACGCCACACCGCAGTACTCGTTCCTGCCGCCCGGGAACGAGGCCTACGATCCGGCGGCCCGCGATTTCCCCTACGACCCCGACCGTGCCCGGCAATTGTTGTCCGAAGCCGGTTTCGGGCCGGGCGAGCTGCGGTTCAACCTGGTCATCGATGTGGCCAACGAGAACCTCGGGCAGTGGCTGCAGGCGCATGCGAAGGCCATCGGGGTCGAGGTGGATATCGTGAGCCTGGACCGGGTGAACTATTCGGCGCGGATCGTCACCCCGCAGCCCGGTGACGGCCTGAGCATCGACGAGTTCGGCGAGACCGACGCGGAATGGCTGTACAACGGCTATAACGGTCTGCGCAACCGCGGACTGGATCCGTCGAAGTACCCGGACGTGACGGCCGCGATCGAGACCGCGTTGTACAACCCCGACCCGGCCGCCCGCATCCGGCTGTGGCAGCAGGCGGAGGCGAAGCTGCGCGCGAACGCGCTGGTGATCCCCGTGGTGAACCAGAACCGCTTCTACGCCGCCGGACCGAACGTCGAGGGCTTCGTGTTCCCCGCCACCAACTGGTACGACCTGGCACCGGTCGGGCTCTCGGGTTCGCGATGAGATCGCTACGCCCCCTCGGGTTCCGCCTCGTGAACATGCTGCCGATCCTGTTCCTGGTCTCGGTGCTGGCGTTCCTGCTCGGTGTGCTGACACCGGGCGATCCGGTGGAGGCCCAGTTCGCCTCGCGCTACACCCCCGAACAACTCGACGAACTGCGCGCGACCTACGGACTGGACCGCCCGCTGTGGGAGCAGTACTTCGTCTGGCTGAAGAATCTCGCGGCCGACGGCGGCGGTCTGTCGCTCACCCTGGGCACGCCGGTGTTCGATATGTTGATCCCGCCCTTCCTCAACACGCTGATCCTCACCGTCGCCGGCACTCTGGTGTGCCTGGTGTTCGGCACCCTGATCGGCGGGCTGGCCGGGGTCTTCCACGGCACCTGGATCGACCGCGCGGTGATGCTGGTGGCGCAGGTCGGCAGCAATCTGTCGGTGTACTGGTTCGGGCTCGTGCTGATCAGCGTGTTCGCCCTGCGGCTGGGGTGGCTGCCGGTGGGCGGGATGGAGTCCCGGGGCGGCGGCGGATTCGGTGATCTGCTCCGGCACCTGGTGCTTCCCGCGGTATCCGCCGCACTGATCTCCACACTGGTGCTGGCCCGGTTCGTGCGGATCGGGGTGATCCGCGAAGCGGCCGGGGACTACGTGCGCACCTTCCGGTCGCAAGGCGTGCCGCTACGGATCATCTACGGCCGCAATGTGTTCCGCAATATCGCGCCGAGCATCGTCAATGTCACCGGGCTCGAGATCGGCACCCTCATCACCGGCGTGTTCTTCGTGGAGATCGTCTTCAACTGGCCCGGTATCGGGACCCAGCTGGTGAACGCGGTGAACGGTAAGGACTATCCGGTGATCCAGGGCGGGATCGTGCTCGTGGCACTGTGCTACCTGCTCGTCAACCTGCTCACCGATATCGTCGTCGACGCCCTCGATCCACGATTGCGGGGGGTGTGATGGTCTTCGCGCTCCCCCGGGCCTCGGCGATCACCTCCGGACCGCGCCGGCGCTACAGCGCTCAGTTCGCCGCCGCGGTGGCCGTGATCGGCGCCGTCGTCCTCCTCTCGCTGTTCGCGCCCCTGATCGCGCCCTACGATCCGCTCGCGACCGATCCGTCCGCCAAATTCCTGCCGCCCGGCAGCGACGGCCATCTCCTCGGTACCGACGACCTCGGCCGGGATCTGCTGAGCCGGGTGCTGTGGGGCGGCCGGACCTCCCTGTTGCTGGCCGTGCTCTCGGTGGCCGGGGCCACCGCCGCGGGTTCGGTGGCGGGCCTGCTCGCCGGGTTCGCCGGGCCCCGGGTCAGCGGGGTGGTGATGCGGATGGTCGATATGCTCTTCGCCTTCCCGGTGGTGCTCGTGGCCGTCGCGCTGGCCGCGCTGTTGCGGCCCGGTTCCGCGGTCGTGGTGGTGGCGATCGTCTTCCACGTCGTCCCCTATGTCACCCGGGTGGTGTTCGCCGAGGTCAAGCAGCATACGCGCCGTGAATACGTGGAAGCCGCGACCGCGCTCGGGGCGAGCCGGTGGTCGCTGATGGTGCGTGAGGTGCTGCCGAATGTGCAAGGCCGGATCGTGGTCTACGGGACCGGTCTGGTCGCCGCCATGGTGGTGTTCTCCGCGAGCCTCAGCGCGGTGGGGATCGGCGTGCAGCCACCCACACCGGACTGGGGTCAGATGATCGCGTCGGGAGCGAAAGTGCTGCTCTCCGGCCATATGTACGTGGCGGTGATCCCGGGCGTCACCGTCGCGCTCGTCGCCCTCGCCTTCAACTGGCTCGGCGACGCCCTGCACGATCTGTCCGATCCCCGGATCCGAGGCGAGCGCCGATGACCGCACTGTCCACCCACGACACCGAGACCCGGCGGCCGGCGCCGTCCGCGCCGCCCGTGCTCGAGGTCGCGGATCTCGGCATCGGATTCCCCGGAGACGGCACCGGCGAGCCGACCGTATCCGGCGTGTCCTTCGCGCTGGCCGCCGGGGAAGTACTCACCCTGGTGGGGGAATCGGGGTCCGGGAAGAGCCTCACCGCGGCCGCGATCATCGGCCTGCTGCCCCGGGGCGCCCGCGTACTCGGCGGCGCGGTGCGCTTCCACTCCGGCAGCGGACCGGCGGTCGAACTCACCTCGCTGCCGGAGCGCAAGCTCACCCGCTACCGCGGCACCGGCATCGGCATGGTGTTCCAGAATCCCTTGGGCGCACTCGATCCCGCCCACCGGATCGCCGCCCAACTCGACGAGGTACTCGTCCGGCACCGCCCGGATACGCCGCGCGCCGCGCGCCGCGTACTGGCGGCGGAATGGCTCACCAAGGTCGGCTTCGACAACCCCGAGCGCGTCGCGGCTTCCTATCCGCACGAGTTGAGCGGCGGTATGCGCCAGCGGGTCGCGGTGGCACTCGCGGCCCTGTCCGAACCCGCGGTCCTCATCGCCGACGAACCCACCACCGCCCTGGATACCGTGGTCCGGCGCCAGATCCTGGATCTGCTCCGCGATGTCACCCGCACCACCGGATCCGCCCTGCTGCTGATCACCCACGATTTCGATGTGGTGGCCCATATGGCCGACAGCGTGGTGGTGCTCGCGCGCGGGCGCGTCGTCGAACAGGGCCCGCGCGACACCGTGCTGACCGCGCCCGCCCATCCGTACACTCGCGAGCTGCTCGCCGCGGTCCCACGACTGGGCAAACGGGCGGCACTGCCGCACTGGCACGGCCCCCGGACGCTGTCGTCGGGCGCCCCGGAACCGGAGGCCGCCGCCCCGCCCGCCCAGGAGGAGACGGTAGAACCACTGCTGCGGCTGGAGTCGGTGACCAGACGGTTCACCGTCGGCGGTTTCGGCACCGGTCTCCCCAGGCGCGATCATCTCGCCGTCGACGAGGTATCCCTCGCGATCCGGCCCGGCGAGGTCTACGGCCTCATCGGACCCTCCGGTTCCGGAAAGTCCACCCTCGGGCGGGTGATGGGCGGACTGCTGCCCGCCTCCGCCGGAACGGTCGTCTTCGACGGCCGCCGGATCGACGGCGCACCGGCCGCCGGTCGGCGTGATCTGCGCGCACGGTTGCAATACGTCTTCCAGGACCCGGTCGGTTCGCTCAACCCCGGTCTCCGCGTGGGCGAACAGATCGCCCGGCCGCTACGCCGGTTCGGGCGGGTCCGCAACCGTGCCACCGCCGCCGAGGCGGTGGCACAGGCCCTCGAACTCGTCGGCCTCCCGGCCGGATTCGCCACCCGCTATCCGCACGCGCTGTCCGGCGGCCAGGCCCAGCGGGTCTGTCTCGCCCGGGCACTCGCCCTGGAACCGGACCTGCTGATCCTCGACGAACCGACCTCCTCGCTGGATGTCTCCACCCAGGCCGAGATCATCGACCTGCTGCTGGGGCTGCGGGAACGGCTGAACCTCACCTGTGTGTTCGTCGGGCACGATCTCGGTCTCGTCGAATGGGTCAGTGACCGGATCGGCGTCCTCTCCGGCGGCCGGCTGGTCGACGAATTCGCCACCGAGCACCTCTACGACAGCGCCCGCTCCCCTGCCACGCGGGCCCTGCTCGACGCCGACCTCGGCCCGACGAAAGCGCTGCGCCCATGACCCCTCCGGACTCCCGCGGCCCAGTCGTCGCCGCGGCCTTCACCACTGCGGAGGTAGCGGCGATCCTGGGCGATCGGCGACTGGCGCGGAGCTGGGCCCACCACCCCGCGGCGTTCGCGGTGATCGGTATCGACCGGCTCGCCGGACCCGGCGGTACCCCGGCCGCCACCGATCTGGATCCCAGCCTCCTGGCCACGGCGCTGGCCGCCGGTGGCGGTCCGGCGGTCGTCCTCGCCGCGACGGCGCATATCGATCTGCCCTACAACCTGGCCCGCCGGGCGCTGTCGGTGGACCATCTCACCCGGGGCCGCTCCGGTGTACTGCTGGGCAGCCGCGACCCTCGCGGCCGCACCGAGAACGCCTGGGGTGGAGCCGGATTGGGAACGTCGGCCGCACTCGGGCCCGGCACCGCGGCCGATACCGCCCGCGCGGTGGCCGGACTGTGGCAGAGCTGGCCCCGGGACAGCATCGTCGGTGACAAGGAATCCGGGATCCTGGTGCGTTCGGAACGTATCCGGCGGGTCGATCACCGCGGCGCCGCCGTCACCGCCGGCCCGCTGAGTATCCCCGGCACGATCCAGGGCACGCCGGTACTGGCGTGGTACGAACCCGATCCGGCGGCCGGGGCGCACCGCACCGGCGTCTACGACCTGACCGTGCTGGGCGGGTTCCCGGACGGCGAGTCCGTCGCCGCCGCGGTTCGGCATGACCCGGACGAGGGCGCCGGACCGGTGCTGGCCGAGGTACCCGCCCACGATCCGGCGGCCGCCTCCGCACTGCTCGCGACCGGAGCGTCCGGAATCCTGCTGCGCACCGCGGTCGACGAGCCGCCGTCCGCCACGGCCGAGACGTTGCTGCGCACCGCCGCCGGACTCACCCCGGCCCTGGGCGCCGCTGTCCCCGATCCGGGCGCGACCCTGCGCGACATCCTGGGTCTGCCGCCGCCCGCCGATCTGCTGACCGCTGCCGCACCGGCGTTCGCCGCGCCGTCCACCGGGGTCTACCGCTGATACCGCTCATCCACCGAAGGAAGGACCCTCATGGCAGCGCCCACCACGGCCGATCTCCGGTCACTGCTGGCCCGTCCGGAGGCCGGTTACGACGCACTGGCCGGCACCTACCGCCCGCATTTCGACCGGATCGCCGCGGGCAACGCGGCCCGGGAACGCGCGCGGGAGTTCCCGTTCGAGGAGGTGCGGCTGCTGGTGGAGGCGGGATTCTCGCGGCTGCGGATTCCCCGGGCGTTCGGCGGCGACGGCGCCACCCTGCAACAGGTGTTCCTGCTGCTCGCCGATCTCGGTACCGCCGATCCGAATATCGCCCATGTCTTCCGCAACCATCTCGCGTTCGTCGAGGACAGACTGAATTCCCCGGACCATCCGGCCACCGCGGTCTGGCTCGACCGTTTCCGGCGCGGTGATTTCGTGGGTGGCGGCTGGACCGAGGCCGACAATGCGAAATTCGGCGATATCGGCACCCGGCTGACGACCACCGCCGGGGTCACCCGGCTCACCGGGAACAAGTACTACGCCACCGGCAGCCTCTACGCCGACTGGCTCGACGTGATCGGCCGCGACGAGGACGACCGGCTCGTCACCGCGCTCGTCGCCCGCGACCAGGACGGCGTCACCCTGACCGACGACTGGGAGGGATTCGGTCAGCAGACCACCGCCAGCGGATCGGCCCGCTATCGCGACGCGGTAGTGGACGAACACGGACTCTTCCCCGCCGAGGAGCGGTTCGCCTATCAGGGCCTCTTCTATCAGACCGCCCTGCTCGCGGTGCTGGTCGGTATCGCGCGGGCGGCGTTCCGAGACGGGACGGAGTCGCTGCGCCGGCGGACCCGCAACTACCCGCTGGGCACCGACGAGATCCCGGCCCGGGACGCCCTGCTGCAGCAGCGGATCGGCCTGCTCGCCACCCGGGTGTTCCAGGCCGAGGCCGCGCTCGAGAAGCAGTCCGCGACATTGGATTCCGTGGCCGCGGCGCATCTGCGCGGCGACGACGCGGCCGAGCGGGACGCCCTCATCGAGGCCACCGTGCGCACGCACGAGGCGCAGACGGTGATCGTCGAATCCGCGCTCGAGGTGACGGCCGCGGTGTTCGACGCCCTCGGCGCCTCCGCGACCGCCGTCTCCGCGGGCCTGGACCGGCATTGGCGCAACGCACGGACCCTGTCCTCTCACAATCCGCGCGTCTTCAAAGAGCGCGTACTCGGCGACTACTACGTCAACGGCACCCCGCCGCCGGGCGGGTCGAACACCTTCCTGCGGCCGCAGGGCCAGGGCGCGTAACCGCCATGACCGAACCCCGTTCCGGTCATGTGCTGCTCGGCGTAAATGTGCTCGTCTACGGCTACCTTCCGTCGGCCTGGCGCTCGCCGCTGCTCGGCACCCTGGATTTCGTCTCCGCGCCCTACTGGGAGCGCATCGGCCGCCTGGCCGAACGCGCCCGCCTCGACGCGGTGTTCCTCGCCGACGGCCTGGGCCTCGGTGACCCCGCCTACGACGCCAACCCCATCCGGCTCGACCCGCACATCATCTGGGCCCACGTCGCCCGGGCCACCGAACACGTGGGCCTCATCGCCACCGCCTCCACCACCTTCAACGACCCGGTCGACCTCGCCGCCCGCATCCTCACCCTCGATCACCTCTCGCACGGACGCGCCGGCTGGAACCTGGTGACGACCCGTGACGACCGCTCCGCGGCCAATTTCGGGCTCGAACGGGTGGTACCGCGGACCCAGCGTTACGAACGCGGCGCCGAATTCGCCGAACTGGCCCGGGCCCTGTGGTCCGCGGCGGGAACCGGGAAGCCGGTCCGGCACCACGGCGCGTTCTTCGACTACGACGGCGATTTCCGCGCCCCGGTCTCCCCACAGGGCCTGCCGGTGCTGTTCCAGGCCGGCGGTTCACCCGGCGGCCGCGATATCGCCTCCCGCTACGCCGACGGCGTCTTCACCGCCGAGATCACCCCGGAAACCGCCCGCGCCCACTACCGCACGGTGAAGGACGGCGCGGTGGCCGCCGGCCGCGCCGCCTCCGATGTCGCCATCATGCCCGGCCTGCTGCTGACCCTCGGCTCCACCGAGGAGGAGGCCCGCCGCCGGGTCGACGAACTGTACGAGTCCAGCCCCGCGGCCTATTCGGCGGCGTGGCTGTCGCATGCCATCGGGGTCGACGTCTCCGTGCTCGATCTCGACGAGCCGTTCCCCGCCGAGGTGCTGGGCGGCCCGGCCGACCCCGACCTGTTCACGGGCAGTATCGGTTTCCGCGAATCCATCCTGGAACAGATCCGCCAGACCCGCCCCACCGTCCGGGAGTACCTACGCCAGACCCGCTATTCCGGGTCCGGGCACGGCGGTTTCGTGGGCACCCCGGAACAGCTCGCCGACCGGATCGAACACTGGTATCGCACCTACGCCTGCGACGGGTTCAACCTGCAGCCCGATATCCTCGTCGACAGCCTCGAGGTGATCGCCGACGAGGTGGTCCCGCTGCTCCGGGCCCGCGGATTGTTCCGCGACGACTACGAATCCACCACCCTGCGCGGAAACCTCGCCGCCGCCGGAACCCGCGGTCTCACGGTGCGGGGCGCGCGGTCGTGATCCCGTTCCGCCGCGCGGTGCCGTCGATCCCGCGGTAGCCCCGGTTTCCCGGATCGTGCGCGCCCGTTTCCGGAAAAGACCGGGCGCCACGGTCCAAATCCGCACATCGGGCGCCGGCAACCCGCACCATCGAGGAGACGAATCCCGACTACCGGACAAGAGGGCATGACGGATACCGACATCTCCCGCGACCACCGGCACCCGGACCGGCTCACCCGGCTGCTCGCCGACCTGCGTGAAACGGGCGTCGCCGTGGACGATTCCACGCTCACCCGCGCGCTGTACACCAGCGACGCGAGCCTCTACCGGGTGGTGCCGCAGGCGATCGCCTATCCCCGCACCGCCGAGGAACTCGCCACCACCGTGCGGACCGCGCTGCGCGACGATATCGCGATCACCCCGCGGGGCGCGGGCACCTCGTGCTGCGGCAACGCCATCGGACCGGGCCTGATCGTGGACACGCGCCGCCACCTCGACCGAGTTCTGGGTATCGACCCCCAGGCCCGTACCGCGACCGTGCAACCCGGAACGGTGCAGGCGGTGCTGCAAGGGGCCGCGGCACCGCACCGCCTGCGCTTCGGACCGGATCCCTCGACCAGCAACCGGTGCACGATCGGCGGGATGATCGGCAACAACGCCTGTGGCCCGCGAGCGCTGGGTTACGGGCGCAGCGCCGACAATATCGCCGCCCTCGAGGTCGTGCTCGGCACCGGAGAACGGCTGCGGCTGGAGTCCGGGACCCGGACCGCCTCCCCGACCCTGGACGCGTTGGAGCAACTGGTCCGCGACAACCTGGCGATCATCCGCACCGAGTTCGGCCGCTTCGGCCGCCAGGTCTCGGGCTATTCCCTCGAACATCTGCTGCCGGAGAACGGGTTCGACGTCGCCCGCTTCCTCGCGGGCACCGAGGGGACGCTGGCCGTGATCACCGAGGCCACCGTCCGCCTCGCCGCCGACGCGGCACACAAGGCGATGATCGTCCTCGGCTACCCCACCATGCCCGAGGCCGCCGACGACGCGCCCGCCATTCTCCGGCATCGCCCGACCGCCGCCGAGGGACTGGACCGCCGGATCGTGGATGTCGTCGCGCACCAGCAGGGCGCCGGGAGCATTCCCGCGCTCCCCGCGGGCGACGCCTGGGTTTTCGTCGAACTCGTCGACGACGATCCGGATCTGCTGCGGGAACGGGCGCACGCCCTGCTCGCCGGCACCGGCGCCCGGGACGGCCGGATCGTCGAGGACACGCGGGCCGCCGACCGGCTGTGGAAGATCCGGGCCGACGGCGCCGGGCTCGCGGCGCTGAGCCTGGACCGGCCCGCCTACGGCGGCTGGGAGGACGCGGCGGTGCCGCCGTACCGGCTGGGTTCCTACCTGCGGGATTTCGATCGGCTGATGAGCGGCCACGGGGTCCGGGGACTGCCCTACGGGCATTTCGGGGACGGCTGCGTGCACTGCCGGATCGATTTCCCGCTCGACGCACCCGACGGGCCCCGGGCCTACCGCCGTTTCGTCGAGGAGGCCGCCGAACTGGTCGGCAGTTACGGCGGGTCGATATCGGGTGAACACGGTGACGGCCGCGCGCGCTCGGCACTGCTGCCCCGGATGTACTCCGCCGAGGCCATCGCACTGATGGCGCGGGTGAAGGCGATCTTCGATCCGCGGGATCTGCTCAACCCCGGAGTCCTGGTCGATCCGCGGCCGGTCGAGGCCGATATGCGGATCCCGCTCGCCCGCACCAGGCCGCTGGCGCTGAGCGAACCGCTGCTGGTGGAATCGATCCACCAGTGCTCGGGGGTGGGGAAATGCCTGGCGAACGGCAATTCCGGTGGTCAGGTGATGTGCCCGTCGTATCAGGCGACCGGGGCCGAGAAGGATTCGACGCGCGGCCGCGCCCGGGTGCTGCAGGAGCTCGTCAACGGCGAACTGGTCACCGGCTGGGACGCACCCGAGGTCGCCGCGGCCCTCGACCTGTGCCTGTCGTGCAAGGGATGTTCCCGGGATTGTCCCAGCGGCGTGGATATGGCCTCGTACAAATCCCTCGCCACCGACCGCGCCTACGCCGGGAAGATCCGGCCGCGCAGCCACTACGCGCTGGGCCTGCTCCCCCGCTGGGCCCGGCTGGTCTCGGCGCTGCGGCTGGGTCCGGCGCTCAATGCCGGAACCCGGGTTCCGGGACTGGGCAACCTGATCCGCTGGTCCGCCGGTGTGGACCGGCGCCGCAACCTGCCCGCCTTCGCCCGCCGGTCCAATCGACGCGCCACACGCATACCCCACACCACGGGGCGGCCCGTGGTCATCTGGGTCGACTCCTTCACCGACGGTTTCGAGAACGACCACCTGGACGCGCTGGTGCGGGTGCTCGCCGCCGCCGGTTACCGGCCCCGGTTCCTCGACCGCACGGCCTGCTGCGGACTGACCTGGATTTCCACCGGCCAGCGCGCCGGGGCGCGCCGGCAGCTCGAGGCCGCCCTCGACGTGCTCTACCCGATCATCGCCGATGGCACCCCGGTGATCGGTGTCGAGCCCTCCTGTGTGGCGGTGTGGCGCAGCGACGCCCGCGAGTTGCTCGACGATCCGCGCCTGCCCGTCGTCACCGCGGGGGTCCGCACCCTCGCCGAGATCCTGGCCGACACCCCCGGCTGGCAGCCGCCCGATCTCACCGGCATCGAGATCCTCGCCCAGCCGCACTGCCATCACGCCTCGGTCCTGGGCTGGGACACCGACGCACGACTGCTCGAACGGACCGGAGCCACCCTCACCACCCTCGGCGGATGCTGCGGGCTGGCCGGTAACTTCGGCGTCGAGAAGGGCCACTACGAGGTATCGGTCGCCGTCGCCGAAACCACCCTGCTGCCCGCGGTGCGGGCGGCCGGTCGCGAAACGGTGATCCTCGCCGACGGTTTCTCCTGCCGGCTGCAACTCGCCGAGCTCGCCGGGCGGACGGGATCGACCCTCGCGCAACTCCTGGCCCCGGAGCAGGAGTGAGGCGCCGGGCGCCGGCGTGATGTGTCGGGCGGTCGGTGTAGCGTCCACCGGCGTAGCATCGACCGCCCGTCCAGTGAGGAAGAGAATGCCCCGGGAGCTCGCCGATCTGCCGTTCGCACAGTGGCTGGAAACGGCCGGTGACCTGGGCTCCGACGAAGAGTACGACTGCGCGCTGTTCGAGCCGGCCGAACACACCGCCGCCGATATCCGGCACGCGGTATTCGGCGAATGCGCCTTCCGCTCGGTGACCTTCTCGGGCGGTTCGGCCCACAGCGCCCGGTTCGCCGATGTCTGGCTACACGGCGTGCGGTTCACCGGTACCGAGATGCCCGACGCCGTGTGGATGGACGCCGAGGTGATCGAAGGCGCCTGGTCGGGTGTGGAGGCCAGCGGCGCCGAATTGCGGCGAGTGGTGTTCCACAACTGCAAGTTCGACTCGGTGAACCTGCGCGGCGCGAAGTTGTCGAAGGTCCGCTTCGTCGATTGCGTACTGCGGCATGTCGATTTCGGCGGGGCGAACCTCGCCGAGGTCGAGTTCCCGGGCACCGAGATCGCGGCACTGGTGGTGCGGGACGCGCAGCTGAAGAAGGTCGATTTCCGGCAGGCGGCGATCCTGGGAATCGGCGACGGGGTGAACGCCCTGCGCGGCGCGATCGTCACCCCGGACCAGCTCCTCGACCTGGCCCCGGCGTTCGCCGCGGCCGCCGGTCTCGAGGTGAAGGCGCTCTAGCCCCGGCGTTTTACGACAGCTCGCCGACCTGGTCGGCGAACAGTTCGGCGGGGTCGAATCCCATTCCGGCGAAATGGCCGGCGAGTTCCAGGGACAGGATTCCGTGCAGGCGGGTCCAGAACACCAGGGCGCGGTGCAGGGTCGCGGCGGATCGCGGGGGCGGGCCGATCAGCGGGCTGTGCTCGTCGAGGTGGGTGTCGAAGGGGGTCGCCGCGGGCGGGGGGAGGCGGTCGTGGACTTCGAGCAGCACGGCCAGGATCTCGTCGGAGATGGCCGTGGTGTCGCCGGGCGCGCGGTAGCCGGGAACCGGTGTGCCGTAGATGAGGAAGTATCGCTGCGGATCAGCGAGCGCCCAGGCCCTGATCGCGTAGGCGAGGCCGGTGCGGTCGGCGCCGGCCTCGGAGGCCGCCCGGGCGGTATCGGCGAGACCGCGGTAGGCATCCCGGATGAGTTCGGTGATCAGCGCGTCCCGGCTCGCGAAGTACCGGTAGAGCGCGGGTCCGCTCATTCCCACCTGTTTGGCGATCGCGTTGAGCGATAGCGAGGACGCGCCCGCGTCGGCGATCTGCTCCCACGCACGTTCCTTGATCTCTTCCCGCATCTGCGCGCGATAACGCTCGCGCGGGCTCTTCGCCTCCGCAGCCATGGACCGCCTCTCTCCGCGCCTATTTCGTTAGAGGCTATCACTTTCGTACTTGACTCTCACCATACTGAGTTATAACTTCTAACCAACGCGATAACTGATAACAGAACGGGCCACGGCCCGGCGACACAGGAGTAGAACCATGAACCACATCCACCACACCGGAGCGCCGAAAGTCGCCGGCGACAACCGATCGGGACGGGTCGCACTGGCAGGCGCCGCACTCGTCGCCCTCGCCCTGGGCACCACCGCCTGTGGAACCACGCCCGACAGCACCGCTACACCGGCGGCCACACCCTCGGCCGGCAGCACTGCCGCGCCGGACTCGGCGCCGCTGAGCTGCGGCGGACAGACCATCGACACCGAGGCCCCGATCCACTACCGGACCGAGGCGCTGATCGCGGCGCCGCTGGACACCCTCTGGAACCTGCAGACCGATGTGGCGAACTGGCCGTCCTGGCAGCAGGCCGTCGCCACCCTCGACCGCCGCGATTCCGGGCCGCTGCGCCCCGATTCGCAGTTCCGGTGGACCACACCGGTCCCCGCCACCGCGACCACCCCGGCGACCACGCTCTCCATCACCTCCACCGTCCGGGATGTGGAGGATCACCGGTGCCTCCGCTGGAGCGGCCCCGCGACCGGCGAGGGCCTGGGTATCGACAACGGCATACACGTCTGGACGTTCACCGAAGTCGCGGGCGGCGTCCTCGTCCGCACCGAGGAGAACTGGAACGGGGCCCAGGTCGAAGTGGATGTGCCGACCTCCACCCAGTTCCTCGGCGCCGGACTGGAGGCCTGGCTGGCCGATTTGCGGACCGCCGCCGAGAAGCAGAAGTAGGCGCGGTCCCGTTCATCCCTGCCCCGCCGACCGCAATCGCACGGCGTCGCGGCCGGGCGATATCCCGAATGTCCGGTGGTACTCGCGATTGAACTGCGAGGCGCTCTCGTAGCCGACGCGATACCCGATCTCGGCGACAGCGGCCGCCCCGGCGCCGAGCAGGATCCGGGCCTCGTGCAACCGGATCGCCCGGCGGAACTCGATCGGCGTCATCGACGTGGCCGCCCGGAAGTGCCGCCGGAACGCCGACTCGCTCATACCGGCCGCGGCGGCCAGGTCAGCCACCAGTAGCGGCCGGTCGTAGTGGGCCCGGATCCAGCGGACGGCGCGGGCGATATGGGCGAGGTTGCCGTCGGCGCGGCCGATGCGGCGGACGAGCGCACCCTGGTCACCGCTGATCAGCCGCCACAGGATCTCCCGCTGCAGTCCGGCGGCGAGCACGGTGAGATCGTCCGGATGATCGAGCAGGCGCAGCAGCCGGACAACCGGATCGAGCAGGTCCGGCGGCGCGGTGCTCACGGCGAGACCGGCGGGGCGGGTGGCGCGCGGGGCGGCAGCGGACTCCATCAGCAGCGGTGCGATCGACTCGGGACGCAGCCGCATACTGAACACCGCCAGGGGTTCGTCCGCATCGGCGCGCAGCGCCTGGCCGGTCACCGGTAGATCCACCGGGACCACCAGGTATTGCCCCGCGCCGCAGTCGAACGGCGTCCCGTTCAGCGTTGTCCGCTTCACACCACCGCCCACCAGCGCGAACGTCGGCTCCGCCATGGTGCCGATCGGCTGGGTCGGCTCGCGGACCGTGGTGAGAAAGATCCCGTCCAGCACGGTCGGCGCGTGGGCGGCGGTGAGCGGAACACCGCCGGGAACCCGAACCGCGCGCCGGCCACCGGACCCCGCGTAACGCATCACCAGCGCCCGGAACTCGTCGAGGAGGGTCACTATCCGAGTGCAGCACCCCGGTTCCGGCCGCGCAACGCCGCCCGGCCCGATCCGGGCGATCGCGACCGGATCGGGCAAGCCGCGTACGGGATCGGCGTCACGGTCACCGGCGTTCCCGCGGTCTCATGGCCGTATGGAAACACGCACCCTGGGAAGAACCGGGATCGAGGTCGGCGCGCTCGGCCTGGGCACGATGATGTTCGGCGCGTGGGGTAACCCGGACCACGACGATTGCGTCCGCATGATCGGCCGGGCGCTCGACGCCGGGATCACTCTCGTGGACACCGCCGACGTCTACTCGGCCGGGGAATCGGAGGTGATCGTGGGCAAGGCCCTGGCCTCGGTGGACCGGTCGCGCGTGGTGCTGGCCACCAAATTCGGTTCGCCGATGGGTACCGGCCCCGACACTCGCGGCGGATCCCGGCGCTGGATCGTGACCGCGTGCGAGAACAGTCTGCGCCGCCTCGGCACCGACTACATCGACCTCTATCAGATCCATCGTCCCGATCCGGCCGCCGATATCGACGAAACGCTGGGCGCCCTGAGCGATCTGGTCCGGCAGGGCAAGATCCGGGCCTTCGGCAGTTCGACGTTCCCGGCGGAGCAGATCGTGGAAGCCCAGTGGGTGGCGGAGAAACGCGGACGGGAACGGTTCACGACGGAACAGCCGCCGTATTCGATTCTGGTGCGCGGAATCGAGGGTCATGTGCTGCCGGTCGCCGAGGCCTACGGGATGGGGGTGGTGTCGTGGAGCCCGCTGGCCGGCGGCTGGCTGTCCGGGCGGTTCGGGGCGGGCCGGGCGAATACCAGCGAGCGGGACCGGCGTCTGCCCGCCCGGCCGGGAGCCGGGGGTCGCTACGATCTGTCGACCCCGGCCAACCGGCGCAAGCTGGAGATCGTCACCGAACTGGCGGCCCTGGCCGGCGAAGCCGGGCTGACCCTGATCGATCTGGCACTGGCCTTCGTCCTGGAACACCCCGCCGTCAGCTCCGCGATCATCGGGCCGCGCACACCGGAACAACTGGAGGCACAACTGACGGCGCCGGAGATCCGGCTCGATCCCGCCGTCCTCGATCGCATCGACCGTATCGTCGCGCCCGGCACCGACGTCAACCCCGAGGACACCGCCTGGCAGCCGCCCGTCCTCACCGACCCGGCCAGTAGGCGGCGCGGCCGGGCCACGACCCGCCCGGGACCCCGCGCGGTCTCGCACCCGCGGTGATCATTCCAGGGTGCGGAAGAACTCCCGGACATCCTGGGCGAACAGGTCCGGAACCTCCATGGCGGCGAAATGGCCACCACGGTCGAATTCCGACCAGTGCGTGATGTTGTACAGCCGCTCCGCCAGCGGCCGCACCGGCTGGGTGATGTCGTGGGCGAATACCGCCACCCCCAACGGCACCCGGCAGGGCGCGCTGCCGCGCGCGGTCTCACGGGTCAGGCGCGCCGACGACGCCGCGGTGGCGGTGAACCAGTACAGCGAGATATCGGTGAGCATCCGTTCGTCGTCGACCGGCGTGCGCGGATCGGTCCACTGCGCGAAACGTTCGGCGATCCAGGCCAGCTGGCCCACCGGCGAATCGGTCAGCGCGTAGCCGAGGGTCTGCGGGGTGAGCGCCTGCAGCGCCTGGTAGGGCGGACGGTCGGCGAGCAACTGCCGGACCTTGTCGAGCCTGGCCTCGTCGGTCTCCGACAACGGGATACCGGCGTCCGGGTCCGGCCGGGTGGGCAGGTAGTTGACGTGCACTCCGACTACGTGGCCGGGCGCCAGCGCCCCGAGTGCCGTGGAGATACCCGCCCCGAAATCGCCGCCCTGCGCACCGTAGCGCTCGTACCCGAGCCGATGCATCAGCTCGGCCCAGGCCCGCGCGACCCGGGCGACATCCCAGCCGCGTTCATGGGTGGGGCCCGAGAAACCGAATCCGGGGATCGACGGGATCACCAGGTGGAAATCGCGCGAGAGCGGTTCGATCACGTCCAGGAATTCCAGGAACGAACCGGGCCAGCCGTGGGTCAGGATCAGCGGGAGCGCATCCGGCTTCGGCGACCGCACGTGCACGAAATGGATGTTCTGGCCTTCGATCTCGGTGGTGAAATGCGGGAGCCGATTGAGCTCGGTCTCGTGTTCGCGCCAGTCGTAACCGGTCCGCCAGTATTCGGCCAGTTCCCGCAGCCGCCCCAGCGGGAAGCCGTAGTCCGATCCGGCGCCGTCGATCTCATTGGGCCAGCGGGTGCGGGCGAGCCGGTCGGTCAGATCGTCGAGATCGGACTGGGGGATATCGATATGGAACGGGGTGACGGCGGTCGGGTTCACGGCGGCCTCCTGGGTGGTGGGGTGCATGACGGGGGATGCGGGCGACGCGCATCCGGCAGCGCCGATAACGAGGGTTACCGCGGCGAGACCGGCTGCGGCGCAGCGGAGAGATGCGGAGATGACGACTCCCAAATAGTTGGTGTGGCCAACATTAACAAACGTTGGCGTAACCAACAAGATGGATTACGGACGACCCATTCCGGCGAAACTCGTGCGACCACCTCCGGGGAATTCCGGACCCGGACAGCCGCCGGAGACCGCGATCCCCCCGCGCGCTCCTACCCCTGCTGATGGTGCGTGAGCAACCGGGCGAGCAACCTGCCCAGCGCCTGCCGGTCCCGGTCCGGGAGCGGCGCCAGCAGATCGTCCTGCACCCGATCGAGCTCCCGGTCCAGGCGCCGCAACTGCCGGCGGCCCGGCTCGGTGAGACTGATCAGGTTGCGCCGGCGATCACCCGGATCGGGCGACCGTCGTACGAACCCGGGTTCGGCCAACTCGTTGATCGCCGCCACCACATCGCTGCGGTCCATATTGCAGCGGCGGCCGATCTCGGCCTGACTGGCGACCCCGAACTCGTCCAACGCGGCCAGAATGCGGTAGTGGTACCCGCGCGCACCCGCCGCCGCGAACGCCTCCGTGGCGAAACGATGGGCGTACACCGCCACCTGGGTCAGCAACCAGCTCGGTTTCTCGGTCAGGCGGGCGGGCGTCTCCTCCATGACCTCACGGTACATCCATTGGCTGCGCCAACAGAAGTAAGGCGGATCGGCTCGCCCGGACGGGTCACGCGGTGTTCAGGCGCGCGGGGTACGCCGCAGAACGGCCAGGTAGCCCCGGGCGACAGCCCATTGCACCGGCACCGTCGCCGGTCCGGCGAATCGGGTCAACCGGCTCGCGGGGCGCGAAAACGCGGTGACTACGCCGAATACGGTATCGGAGTCCCGGTCGTACTCGACCGCGAACAGTTCCTCACCGCATTCCGGATGGCCCGGCAGGGTGCCGTAGGCGAAACCGATCCGGTCCGGCTCGCGCAGGACGTAGACGATCCGGCACGGCGCCCGCAACCCGAACCGGCCGATACCGAGTTGCACCGTGATATCGGCACCCGGCTCGGCCACGGGACTCTGCGCATCCCGGAGGATGCCCAGGCCGCGTTGCATCCGGTAGCCGAGCACGGCCTCGCCGAGCCGGTGGAATTCGGACTCACCGCGGCCGATCTCACGACGCAGCCGCAGGTGGTGGTAGCCGGGTGGTAGTTCGTCACGGGTCGCGCCGACTTCGGAGTAGGTGAATTCGGGGCGTTCGGGCGAATCGTTCATACCGGCCCGCCGGCTTCTCCGGGCACCCGGGTGATCGCACGGGCGACCGTACGGGCGACCTCCTCGTCGGTGAGAGCGCTGTCCTGGATCAGCGCGTGCGACAGCACCGTACGCACGACCACCTCCGCGGCCTGCCGCGCGGGCAGGGCGAGGGTGGGATCCGCGCGGCCCGCGATGAGCGGTTCGGCGAAGGCCGCGACCGTGCCGACCAGGGTCAGCCGCGAATCCCCCTCTTCGATGGCGACGGTGAGCAGCCAGGCGGGTTCGTGCACCCGGATGTACTGGAAGGCGCGGTGCCCACGGAGATAGCGGAGCGCGAAAAGAGTGGCCGAATAGGCGATCTCGCCGACCGGCGCACCGGGATCGAGGGCGGTGAACGCGGCGGCCACCATGGTGCCGACCTCGTGGCGGCCCACCGCGGAGACCAGACCGTCCTTGTCACCGAACTCCCGGTAGGCGGTCGCCCGCGAGACTCCGGCCCGGGCGGCGACGGCGGTGTGGGTGAGCGCGTCCAGACCCCCTTCCGCGATCAACGCGACCGCCGCGTCCAGCAGCGCGTCCGACGACCGGGTCGAAGAGGTCATGGCTCTTTGTACCTCGAAACAGCCGGAAAGCGGTCACCGCACCCGCTGTTCTGAGACTAGTTTGCCAATTAGTCTCAGTATCGGTAGCGTCCGAACCGGCGGCCGGCCGCCGCGGAACCGGGCAACGACGTCGGAGGCACAGATGAGCGCTACCGGGCAGTACACGGAACCGCGCGGACATGCCGTCGTGCTGGGAGCGAGCATGGCCGGACTCCTGGCCGCCCGCGTCCTGAGCGAGAGCTTCGCGCGGGTGACAGTGGTCGAACGTGACGATCTGTCGGCCCCGGGAGACCGGCGGGGAGTCCCCCAGGGCCGGCATGTGCACGCCCTCCTCGCCCGCGGCCGGCAGATCCTCGAAGAGTTCTTCCCCGGCCTCACGGACGACCTCCTCGCCGCGGGCGCCGTGGAATGCCGCTCGCTCACCGAGATGCGGATGACGATCTCGGGTCGTACCCTGCGGCAGTCCGACGCCGGATACTCACTGCTGCAGGCGAGCCGGCCCTTCCTGGAATGGCAGGTACGCCAACGGGTCCGGGCGCTTCCGGGCGTGGAGATCACCGACGGTACCGCCGCGGCCGGCCTGCTCACGGATACCGCCCGGACCCGGGTCACCGGGGTCCACCTCGACACCGGCGCCCGGGTCTACGCCGATCTGGTGGTCGCGTGCACGGGCCGGCACGGGCCGATCCTCGACTGGCTCACCGATCTCGGCTACGACCGCCCGCCCGAGGAGGGCGTGCGGATCGATATGAAGTACGCCAGCCGCTATCTCCGGCTCCCGGCCGGTTCGGCCGGGGGCGACAAGGAGATCGTCGTCGCGAATCAGGATCCGGCCCGGGGCCTGGCGCTGTTCGCGGTGGAGGACGACCGTCACATTCTCACGCTGATCGGCTACGGCACGGACCACCCACCGGCGGATCCGGACGGTTTCTGGCGGTTCGCGGCCTCGGTGGCGCCCCCGGATGTGCGCGCGGCGCTGGTGGACGCCGAACCGCTCACCGATATCGCGACCTACCGCTATCCGGCCAACCAGCGCCGCCGCTACGAGCGGCTGACACGTTTCCCGCACGGGCTGCTGGTCCTGGGCGACGCCGTCTGCAGTTTCAGCCCGGCCTTCGGCCAGGGGATGACGGTCTCGGCCCTGCAGGCGCTGCGATTACGCGAGGTCCTCGCCGCCGGCGACCACGCGCTCGCCCAGCGCTTCTTCCGCGCGGTCGCGGCGGCCGTCGACGATCCCTGGGCCATCACCCGGCTGTTCGACCTCGCCATGCCGCACGTGGGCACTTCCACCGCGTCGCCGTCGCGGGCGCTCGGGCCGCTGACCGGCCTGGCGATGGCGGTCGGGGAAGCCGACCCCGCGATCGGCAGGCAGGTGGCCCGGATCGCCGGGCTCCTGGACCCACCGGTATCCCTGCTACGCCCGGACCTGATGGGCCGCGCCGCAGTCACGCTGGGCAGCCTGGGCGCCCGGCACCTGAGCCGGATCGCGAACCCGCGGACGGAGCCCCCGGCGCCGCTGTTCGATCCACTGCCGCACGGCCCCGCTCACGGTTTCCACCGGCTGACCGTGCGGTCGGTGGTCCCCGACACCCCCGACAGCGCCGTCCTGGAGTTCGAGATTCCCGAGAATCTCCGGGACCGCTTCGCGTTCACCGGCGGTCAGCACGTGATCATTCGCGGCACCCGGCACGGCGAGCCGATCCGCCGCAGCTATTCGCTCTGCGACGCGGCGGATCCGGCCCGCCTGCGCATCGCGGTCAAACGCGTGCCCGGCGGCGCCTTCGGCGCCTACACCCTCGACGACCGCATCGTCGGGTCGGCGCTCTACGTTTCCGAGCCGACCGGCACCTTCACCCCGGGGCTCGATCCGGAGGCCCGCCGGACCTACGCGGCGGTCGCGGCGGGTAGCGGCATCACACCGATCCTGTCGATCCTGGCCACTGTTCTCGAATCCGAACCCCACAGCCGCTGCACGCTGTACTACGGCAGCCGCGACCGAGCCCACATCATGCTGGCCGCCGGCACGGAAACCCTCCTGGCCCGATACCCGGACCGGTTGCGGGTCGTCCACCATCTGTCCCGGGAACTCGCCGGCGGCGCGCGGACCCGTACCGGCCCGGACTCCGGTTCGGGTGCCGCCGCGGAGTACCGATCCGGCCGGATCGTCCCCGCGGACCTCGCGGAGCGGGACGCCGATCACTGGTTCCTGTGCGGTCCGCGTCCCCTCGTCACCGACACGGTCGCGGCACTCACTGCGCGCGGCGTCCCGAGGACACGAATCATGGTGGAACTGTTCGATACCCGGCCGCCGGCCCCACCCGCGCCCGCCGACGGAGCCCGCACCCGGGTCACCCTCACCGGGCACGGCCGCCCGCTGACTTTCGATATGGCGCGCGACCGCGCGATCCTCGACGCCGCGCTGGACCGGCGCGAGGATCTCCCCTACTCGTGCCTGGGCGGTTCCTGCGGCACCTGCCTGGCGACCGTGGAAGCCGGGGAGGCCCGGATGGAACCCGATCCGCTGGCCGCGATCACCGACGACGATCTGGCCGCCGGCCGGGTCCTGCCCTGTCGCGCTCGCCCGGTGACCCCGGAGCTGACACTGCGCTTCGGCGGGTGACGAACCGGACGCTCTAGCGGGAGAACGCGTCCACGATCGCCACTGTCGCGTCGGCGATGGCCTGGTTGTTCGGAACCGCGGCCTGATCGTCGGTGGCCGACCGGGTGAGTATCACCAGCACGAGCGGCGTGCCGGCGGGATTCCACACGACCCCGGCGTCGTTGACCGAACCGTAGGCGCCGCCGCCCGTCTTATCGGCCGCGGTCCAGCCCTGCGGCAGCCCCTTGCGGATCCGCTGTTCGGAGGTGACGCTGGCGCGCATCCAGCTCGTGAGCTTCGCGCGGCTGTCGGCGTTCAGGCCGTCTCCGAGGATCAGACGCTCGTAGCCGGCGGCGAGTGCGGCGGGTGTGGTCGTATCCCGCGGATCTCCGGGGACCGCCTCGTTGAGTTCGGTTTCCCAGCGGTCCAGGCGGGTTTCGCCGTCACCGACCGTGCGGGCGAACTCGGTGATCGCGCCGGGCCCGCCGATCCGGCGCAGCAGCAGATTGCCGGCGGTGTTGTCGCTACGTTCGAGGGCCGCGCGGCTGATCTCGGTCCAGCTCAGAGTGGAGCCGACCGCCGCGCTCGTCACCGGCGAATTCTCCTTGATGTCCTCGGCCGCCACTGGCACCCGCTCGTCGAGATCGAGTTCACCTCGCTCGGCCAGCCGGAGCACCGCCGCCGCGGCGTATGCCTTGAACGTGGAGCACATCGCGAAGCGCTGATCGTCGTTGCGGCCGAAGACGCCGTCCGAGCCGGGGACGAAGGCGGTGATGCCGTACCGGATCCCGTGTTGCTGCTCGAGTTCCGACAACCGGGTGTTCAGCGCGCCGAAATCCTGCGCGCCGGCCGAGGCCGGGGCCGGTACCGACGTGGTCGCGTCACCGGACTCGGCACCGGCCGCGCAGCCACCGGCCGACAACGAGGCGGCCACGAGCAGCAGGGTCAGCGACCGGCGGGCCCGGAGCGTGGAGAGGTTCGTTTTCACCACCGCAGCACACACGCGGGACCACGCCCCGCGCCAATATCCGATTCGCCCGGTTCCGAGTTCGATTCGATATCGACGCAGGTGAGCACCGAATGTATTGCCTCACCGTGCGGTGGTCATCGCCTCCAGGACCGCGGTGGTCGCCTCCGCGACGGCGGTGTTGCTGGGTGCCGCGATCGGGTATCCGGTGGTCGAACGGCTGAAGATCACCAGCACCACCGAGGTCCCGGCCGGACTCCAGACCACACCGGCATCGTTGACGGTGCCGAAACCACCGGCGCCGGTTTTGTCCGCCGCCACCCAGCCGACCGGCAGCCCCTTGCGCATCCGCTCCCCCGAGGTGACGCTGCCGCGCATCCATCCGGTGAGCATCCGCCGGTACTCGGGAGCGAGGCCGTTGCCGAGGATCAGCCGGTGGTAGCCGGTGGCCATCGCGGTCGCGGTACTGGTGTCGCGGGTGTCGCCGGGCAGCGCCTCGTTGAGCGCGGGTTCCCAGCGGTCCAGCCGGGTTTCGGTATCGCCGACGGTACGCGCCAGATCCGTGACCGTGCGCGGACCGCCGATCCGGCGCAGGATGAGATTGGCGGCGGTGTTGTCGCTGCGCACGATGGCGGCCTGCGCGAGGCTGTACCAGGTGAGGGTTTCACCCACGCGATAGCTGGTGACCGGTGAGTTCGGCACGATCTCGTCCTCGGCGATCGGCACCCGCTCGTCCAGTTTCAGTTCCTCGCGTTCGGCCAGCCGCAACAGCGCGGCCACCGCGTACACCTTGAATGTCGAGCACATCGCGAAGCGGTCGCCGGCGTTCCATTCGACCGTGCGGGCGCCGGTCGGACTGTAGGCGGCGATCCCGTAGATCACGTTGTGCCGTTCCTCGAGTTCCATCAGCGTGGTGGCCAGCGCGGAATTCCCCGGTACGTTCAGAGTGGGGAGTGCCGGCGGCTCGCTACCCTTGTCGGTGCTGCAGCCCCCGGCCGTCAGCGCGAGGACGGCGAGCGCGGCCAGCATCGTTCGCCCGCCCGCGGGCGCACGCGATTCGGATCGGTGAGGGTTCACCCCGGCAGCACACACGCATCCTCGTGGCAGACGCCAATATCCAACACTCCCGCCTGCGATTCATATTTGATATGAAAGCTGGTCAATGGGCATTTATTTGCTCTGATCGGCGTGTCGACCGACTACCGGAGGGCCCCTGGAGAGCCCCTGGTTCAATATCGCTATGGACCTCATCCGCCATCTCGGCTATTTCGTCGCCATCGCGGACGAGGGTCATTTCGGCCGGGCGGCCACCGTACTGGATATGACGCAACCCCCGCTCTCCCAGGGGTTGCGGCGGCTCGAGACCCGGCTCGGGGTCGAACTCGTGCACCGCACCCGGCAGGGCGCCGTCCTCACCGCGGCCGGACGGCAACTGCTGCCCCGGGCCCGGCTACTGGTCGACGACGCGGCCCGGCTGCTGGCCGAGGCCGAGCGCATCGCCCGGACCCGCGGCACGGTGCACTGGGGAGCCACCTCGGCGCTGCCCGACCGGCTCGTCACGGCCTGTGTGACCGTTCTGCGCAGCGGGAACACCTCCGGCGAAGCGGTATCCACCGATGTCGGCGGCACGGTCGACCTCGTCGCCGCGGTGCGATCGGGACTCTGCGACGCGGCGGTGATCGAACATCCGGCACTCGTCGACGGTGTCGAGTGCCGGCCGGTGGTGAAACTGCCGCGCTGGATCGTCGTTCCCGCCGACCACCGCAGCGCGACCACCGAACGCCCGGTGTTCCCGATGCTGGCCGGCCTCACCCATGCCACCTACCCCCGGGCCGCCAATCCCCCGGCCTCCGATACGGTCCGGGATCTGCTGCGCGAACGCGGCCTGGACGTACCCACCCGCACCGTGCACGACGACCGCGCGGTACTCGCGGCGGTGGCCGCCGGCAGCAGCTTCGGACTCACCACCACCCCGCCCGCCGATATCCCGGGGGTCGCCTGGTTGCGGATCGCTCCGCAGGCCGTGGCATTGCGCTGCCGGGTGATCCACCGCCCCGGCGCCGAGGACCAGGCCGACGCCCTGGACCGGGTTCTCTACCGGGAGCGCCTGCGGTGACCGTCGCCGACCGCATCCGCGCGGTGTTCGCCGACGCCGGATGCACCGGACGATTGCACGCCCGCCGCTGCGACGGCAGCGCGCAGGAGATCTCGGTCGGCGGCGCCGAACGGGTGGTCACCGCCTCGGTGTACAAACTCCCGCTGCTGCTGGCCTACTGCCGCGCGGTCGATTCGGGCCGGATCGATCCACTGTCGCGCCTCACCGTGGACCCGGCCGGCTGTACGCCCGGGCCCACCGGCCTGTCCACACTCCACGATCCGGTCACGCTGAGCCGCCGCGATCTGGCGACCTCCATGATGACCGTCTCCGATAACGCCGCCGCGGATCTGCTGCTCGGTGAGATCGGGCTCGCCGCCGTGCACGAACTGCTCGAATCGGCAGGGCTGGAACACACGCGGCTGGTCGGCGGGACCGCCGATATCCACGCGAGCCTGGTCCGGGACACCGATACCCACGACACCGCGGCGGCGTTCGCCGCGCTCGCCGACAACGACGAGGCCTGGACCGTCTCCGCCTACGACCCCGCCTACACCAGCGCGACCACCCCGGAGGAGATGACCCGGCTGCTCTCGGCGCTGTGGCGCGGCACGGTGGTATCGGACGCGCAGACGGACTTCGCCCGATCGGTCATGCGCCGCCAGGTCTGGCCGCATCGGATCGCGGCGGGATTCCCGCACCACGCGGTGACGGTCGCCGGGAAGACGGGCACGGTCGGCATCATCCGCAACGAGGTCGCGGTGGTCGAGTTCCCGGGCGAATATCCGGTCGCTGTCGCCGTTTTCACCCGGGCCGCCCGCGCCGACCCCGCACTCCCCGCCGTCGACGCGGCGATCGCCGAGGCCGCGCGGATCGCGGTCACCGAACTGCGCCGCGCGCTACCGACCGAATAATCGCTCATCCGGCAGCCGGAGCCCGGAATTCGGAAATCGAGATGATCTTCCGGGCGATCCGGTCCATACTCGGAACCTCGTGATCCACGACCGAAGGGGTGGGGTATGAAGCTGGCAGAGGCATTGTCGTTGCGCGCCGACGCGGCACGCCGGGTCGAGCAGTTGCGCGCCCGCATCGTCGGTAACGCCCGCTTCCAGGAAGGCGAGGAGCCCGCCGAGGACGCGGCGGCCCTGCTGCGGGAGGCCGGAGAAGTGCTGACGGAATACGAGGCCCTGATCCGCCGGATCAATCGCACCAACGCCGCCACCGGGATCGGCGCCGACGGCACCCTCACCGACGCGCTCGCCCGCCGGGACGCGCTGCGACTGCGGCATTCGGTACTCACCGACGCCGCCGATGCCGCCGCGGGCAAGAACCGGCCCGGATACGCGCGCCAACTCCGGTCGGAACTGAAGATTCTGTCCGCGTTGCCGGTCGCCGATCTCCGGGCACAGGCCGACCGGCTGGCCACGGAACTGCGGGAACTCGACGTCCGGATACAGCGGACCAACTGGGAGGTCGATCTGCTGGACTGACCGTGGAGAGGGAGCAGGTAGTCCTCACGAAGGCGCGCACAACCCGCTGACCGACGGGCAATCGGTCACCTCCTGGCGCACGAAGGGCAGTGCGGGGGTTCGACTCCCCAACCGACAGCGCAGCCCAGCAGCGTGCACAGGTGAGTGCGCACAGCGCATAATTCACCACCGGGTGCGGATTCGTGACGACGAGGGCGGGTACGGGGTACTCCCTGTTTATCGGCGCGGCTTCGCCGCGCGGGGGTTCGGCCCCCGAAGCGTCTGCCCTTTGTGGGCCTCGCTGAACTCGGCGCCCGGTGTCGAGGCGTTGTACGGGCACGGATGCACTCGCGGCCCGTACGGTATGCCGTACGGGCCGCGCGCGTGAGATATGTCCGGCTACTTCAGCATCGACCCGCAGTCGACCGGCAGCGTCACACCGGTGAGGTAGCGGGCCTCGTCGGAGGACAGGTACAGCACCGCGTTGCTGATATCGATCGGATCCACCCACGGCACCGGCAGGGTGTGGAACATCTGGCAGATCGGCGCCATATCGTCGGCGGTCGGATTCTCCAGATCGGGCCGGAACATCGCGAAGGTCTTCTCGTTCATGATCATCGCGGTGCTCACATGCGTCGGGTGCACCGAGTTGACGCGGATCATATGCTGACCCAGCTCCACCGCGAAGGCCCGCATCAGGCCCACGACACCGTGTTTGGCGGATACGTAGTGACCGGTCTGCGGGTAGGCCTTGAGCCCGCCCACCGAACTGGTGAGCACGATCGACCCGCCGCGGCCGCCCTCGAGGATATGCGGGACACCGGCCTTCACCGATTTCCACACACCACTGAGATTGACGTCGATCATGTCCTGCCAGACCGTTTCGTCGGTCTCGGCCAGCGTATCGCCGCCGCTGGCGATCCCGGCGTTGGCGACGATGATGTCGAGCCGGCCCAGCTTGCCGACGGCCTCGGCGAGGGAGGCCTTCAGCGCGTCGGAGTCACGGACGTCGACCTCGGCGGTCACGACCTTGCGGCCGGTGGCCTTGACCAGTTCCTCGGTTTCGGCGAGATCGTCGGGGGTGGCCAGCGGGATCTCCACCGAATCGATCGGCTTGCAGATATCGATCGCGATGATGTCGGCGCCCTCTTCGGCCAGCCGCACCGCGTGGCTGCGGCCCTGGCCGCGCGCCGCGCCGGTGATGAAGGCGACCTTGCCTTCGACCCGTCCGGTCATGTCTACCTCTTTCCTCGATCCGGCCGGCCGGATCGTGTTATCGCTTCGTGTGTTGCGGGTTCGTCAGCGTTTGGGCGTGTAGGTGATGTGCAGATCGGTCAGGCCGCGCAGGATGAAGGTCGGCTCGAAGTTGAAGGTCGGGTTGTCCAGGGAGCCGTGCTTTTCCGGGTCGATCCGGATATCGAGCATCCGGTCCAGGATCCGTTCCAGTGAGACCCGGCCCTCGACGCGCGCCAGCGGGCTGCCCGGGCAGGTGTGCACGCCGCGGCCGAAGGCCATGTGCTCCCGGAAGTTCGGGCGGTCCAGATCGAAATCGTGCGGGTTCTCGAAACGCCGCGGATCCCGGTTGGCCGCACCGGGGCAGACCATCACCAGCGAACCCGCGTCCAGCGGGACCTCGCCGATCTCCACCGGCTTCTTCGCCAGCCGGAAACCGCTCTTCACCGGCGCCTGCATCCGCAGGGTCTCCTCGATGAACACCGGGATACGGCTGCGATCGGCGCGCAGCGCGTCCTGCAGGTCCGGGCGGGTGACCAGGAACTGCATGGAGCTGCCCAGCAGTTTGGCGGTGGTCTCCTGGCCGGCGCCGAAGAGGAAGGTCGCGGTACGCACCACGTCGATCACCTCGGGCGTCGAGCCGTCGGGGTACTTCGCCTGGGCCAGGGAGGTCAGGACATCGTCCTGCGGGTTCTTGCGCCGATCCGAGATGAGCTTGCTGAACAGGTTGTCCAGCCACTCCAGGGGATTGACCGGCACGATCTCCTTGTCGATCGATCCCACGGTCGGCCCGCCGGCGAGGTTGATACGCAGTTCCTCGTGATACTCCTCCGGCACACCCAGCAGGTCGGCGATCACCAGCAGGGTGAACACCTTGGCGTAGGCGCCGAGGAATTCGCATTTCCCGTCGTCGATGAATTCGTCGAGCTGTTTGTCGGCGAGCTTCCACATGAACTCCTCGTTCTCCTTCAACCGGGAGGGAACGAGCAGTTTGTTCAGCAGCGAGCGGGCCGCGGTGTGATCCGGCGGATCCATGGTGACCATATGCTCGTGCATCGGCAACTGTTCACGGTGCGAGGCGATCTGAGCCGTGATGTCGTCGCCTTCGGGGGTGAACGGTAGCGGGGGGAACGGGCCGCCGACCGCGATGCAGGAGGAGAAGGTGTCCGAATCGCGCAGGACCTCGATGGCCTCCTCGTATCCGGTGACCGCCCAGACGCCGTAGTTGGGCTCCCGCGTCACCGGGCACTTCGCGCGCAGATGGTCGTAGTAGGGATGCGGGTCGGGTACCAGCGCAGGGTCGGTGAAGTAGTCGACCGTATCGAAATCGGTCACGGGAACCTCCTGATATCAACAGAATCGTGTTGCCAACCGTGGATCACCGGTTGATACGGCTCGTGCGCTCCGCTGCCCGCGCGGGCATATTCGCTGGCGCCCGCTCGGGCAGTCGCCGCCGTAGGTCGTTGCCGACGCGCACTGCCGCTCCGGGATGTCCACAGCCGCCTCCTCGCGCCGTCGCGCACTCCATCCGAGGTCACAGCCGTATCCCGGTACCGATCCGGGACGACCCTTGCTGAGCGAGCGCTCAGATGTGATGCTGAGCACATGCTTAGCATGGCCGGAGGTAGCACGTCAACAGTGGCCGCCCGCGGGATACCATCCCGGGTGATCCCATGACCGGCGTAGCTGCGCGGACATCGCGGATATCCCAGAGGAGGCCGGAACATGTCATCCCCCCGTCGGCTCGGTGCGCCCGACGCGAAGAACCGCGGCGTCCTCTTGGACGCCGCGGAACGGCTGATGATGGAACAGGGCTGGGCGGCGGTGACCTCGCGGCGGATCGCCGAATACGCCGGTCTCAAACCGCAATTGGTGCACTACTACTTCCGGTCGATGGACGACCTGTTCCTCGACGTGTTCCGGCGCCGCGCCGATCAGGGCCTGGAGGCCCTGGCCCAGGTGCTGAAATCCGATCGCCCGCTGCACGCGCTGTGGGAGTTCAGCACCGACACCACGGCGGCCCGGTTCACCATGGAATTCGTCGGGCTGGCCAACCACAAACCGGCCATCCGGGCCGAGGTGGTCCGCTACTCCGAGCAGTTCCGCGCGGCACAGACCGAGGCGCTGGGCCGGCTGCTCGAGGGCTACGGGGTGGATACGAGCCGCTTCCCCGCCGATGTGCTCTCGGTGCTGATGACCAGCGCGGCCCGGATGGTCGTCCTGGAGGAGGCCCTCGGGATGACGGCGGGGCACGCCGAAACGTTCGCGTTCGCCGAACGCGAGATCGGCTTCCTCGAGAGCGGAGCATAGGCGGCTCATCCCGACGAATACTCCCGCTCGCCGCCCCGCGCCCTCCCCGGCTCGATCATGACTTGTTCTCCTCGGCGGAAATATGATTCTCTTGCATAGAGAACCATATACTTTCCCGCCGGTCTCCGGCGGTGGGATCGGGAGTTCCACATGCCTCAGCAACGACGCACCGGCGAGAGCCCAGCGGGATCACGCACCGCCCCCGGGCCCGGATCAACCCTGCGAGAAATCCCCCCCGAGCTGGCCCGGCGCTATCGGGAAGCAGGGTGGTGGGCCGACGAAACGCTCGGCGAACTGCTCGCCCGCAGCCTGAGCGCCGCACCCGGGGCGATCTTCCGGGTGCACTCCCGGATCCGCCCGTGGTCGGGGACCTTCGCCGAGGTGGAGCGCATCGCGCGACGGCTGGCCGCCGGATTGCGGCGCCGCGGCGTCGGGCCGGGCGATATCGTCGCGTTCCAGCTGCCGAACTGGATGGAGGCGGCGGCCACCTACTGGGCCTCGGCGCTGCTCGGTACGACGGTGGTCCCGATCGCGCATTTCTACGGACGCAAGGAACTCGGCTACATCCTCGGCGCGGTGACGCCGAAGGTGTTCATCACCTGCGAACGCTTCGGCCACAACGAGTTCGATCCGCGGGTCGGCGAATCGGTGCCGGTGGTCGGTGTGGTCGGCCGGGATTTCGACGATCTGCTCGAACCCGAGCCGATGAGCGGGCTACTGGTGACCGATCCGGACGCGCCGGCCTGCATCGCCTTCACCTCCGGAACCACCCGCGCGCCGAAGGGTGTCGTACACAGCCACAACACTCTCGGCTACGAGGTACGCCAGCTGGCCGGGATGTACCCGCCCGATCGCGGCGATCAGCTCACCGCGGCGCCGGTCGGGCATTTCATCGGCATGCTCAACGCCCTGCTCATCCCGGTTCTCGACGGCGCGCCGATCCATCTGCTCGATACCTGGGATCCCGGATGGGTGCTCGAGCTCATGGAGACCGAGAACATCTGCGTCGGCGGCGGCGTGAGCTATTTCATGACCAGCCTGCTGGACCATCCCGATTACCGACCCGTGCACCAGTCGCGATTGCGCTATGCCGGGCTCGGCGGCGCGGCCGTCCCGGTGGCGGTGAGCACCCGGCTCGAGAAGCTCGGCATCACCGTGTTCCGCTCCTACGGCAGCACCGAACACCCGTCGATCACCGGCTCCCTCGCCACCGCCGCGGCGGATAAGCGGCTGTTCACCGACGGTAACGCGCTACCGGGGGTGGAGTTCCGGCTGAGCGAGGACGGCGAGATCGTCAGCCGGGGCCCCGATCTGTGCCTGGGCTACACCGATCCCGAACTCACCGCCCGCACCTTCGACGACGAGGGCTGGTACCACACCGGCGATATCGGCGTGGTGGACGACGACGGCTATCTGACCATCACCGACCGCAAATCCGACATCATCATCCGGGGCGGGGAGAACGTGAGCGCCCTCGAGGTCGAGGAGGTCCTGCTCACTCTCCCGGGCGTGGCCGAGGGGGTGGCGGTGGCCGTGCCCGACCCCCGCCTGGGCGAGCGCACGGCCGCGGTGGTCCGCTGCCTACCCGACCGGCCCGAACCCGATATCGAGGCCCTGCGCGCGCATTTCGCGCAGGCCGGGCTGGCCAAGCAGAAATGGCCCGAGGAACTGCATATCGTCGCCGACTTCCCGCGCACCCCCAGCGGAAAGATCCAGAAATTCGTCATCCGGCGCGAGCTGGCCGCAGCGCGCAACGAGGCCGTTGCAACCGAACCCTTATGAGAATACGATTCTCATAAATAGCCAAGGAGGATTCCATGAGCAAAGTCGAGCTGCCGTACCAGCTCTTCGACGCGGACAACCATCTCTACGAGACCAAGGAAGCGCTCACCCGGCACCTGCCGGAGAAGTACCGGGGCGCCATCCAGTACGTCGAGATCAACGGCCGCACCAAGATCGCGGTACTCGGCCAGATCAGCGAGTACATCCCCAACCCCACCTTCGAGGTCGTGGCCCGCCCCGGCGCGATGGAGGATTACTTCAAGAACGGCAATCCCGAGGGCAAGAGCCGGCGCGAGATCTTCGGCAAGTCGATGAAGGCGATCGACGCCTTCCGCAACCCGGAGGCCCGGCTTCAGGTCATGGACGACCTGCAGCTGGAGCGCGCGCTGATGTTCCCGACCCTGGCCAGCCTGGTCGAGGAGCGGATGCGCCACCATCCCGAACTGATCCACGCGGTGATCGAATCGCTGAACCGCTGGATGCTCGACGACTGGGGCCAGGACGGCAGCTTCGTGCACTCCGGCCGTATCTTCACCGTTCCGGTGATCACCCTGCCGATCGTCGAGCGGGCCATCGCCGAGCTGAACTGGGCCGTCGTCGAACACGGCGCCAAGGCCATCCTGGTGCGCCCGGCGCCGGTGCCCGGATTCAAGGGCATGCGCTCGTTCGCGATGCCGGAGTTCGATCCGTTCTGGAAGCGCGTTCAGGAACTGGACGTGCTGGTCACCATGCACTCCTCGGACAGCGGCTACTCGCGTTTCGACGCCGAGTGGGACGGCAGCGATTCCGAGATGCTGCCCTTCCAGACCAACACCTTCGCCATGACCAACCAGTGGCGGCCGGTGACCGACGCGGTCGCTTCCTGGGTGTGCCACGGTGCGCTGAACCGCTTCCCCGATCTGAAGATCGCCGTGATCGAGAACGGTTCGGCCTGGCTCGAGCCGCTGTTGCAGCAGCTGTCCGATGTCTACAAGAAGGCCCCGGAGGGCTTCGGCTTCCGCGATCCGATCGAGGCCATCAAGCAGAGCCTCTACGTGAGCCCGTTCTGGGAAGAGGATCTTGAGCGCCTGTCGCAGGTCATGGGCGAAGACCATGTGCTGTTCGGCTCCGACTGGCCGCACCCGGAGGGCCTGGCCGAGCCCGCGCGCTACATCAACGAGATCAAGGATATGCCGGAAGCGAAGCAGGCCAAGATCATGGGCGGCAACCTGGCGCGGCTGCTCAAGGTATGAGCGGGCAGACCATCCCATGAGCGAATGGCAGACCATCCCGCAGTTGGCGCTGTCGGCGGCGGACCGCTTCGGTGATGCCGAAGCGGTCGTCGACGGCGAACTGCGGTGGAGCTTCGCCGAACTCGGGGACCGGGTGCGCCGGGCCGCCGGAGCGTTCGCCGAGGCCGGTATCGGCAAGGGCGATCGCGCGGCGGTCTGGGCGCCCAACTCGGCGAATTGGATTGTCGCCGCCCTGGGCCTGATGACCGCGGGCGGCACCCTGGTCCCGGTGAACACCCGGTTCAAAGCCGACGAGGCCGCCGATGTGATCCGGCGCAGCGGCGCCAAGGCCCTGCTGGTGCAGAAGGGATTCCTGGGCGGCGACTATCCCGCGCCGCCCGGGGTACCGGTCTACGACCTCGAATCCGATTTCCTCACCTCCGGTGAGCCTTTCGAACGCGAGGTCGCGGGCACCGATATCGCCGACATCATCTACACCTCGGGCACCACCGGTCGCCCGAAGGGCGTGATGATGAACCATCTGCAGACGCTGCGGCTCTACGCGGAATGGTGCGATCTGGCCGATCTGCGCCGCGGCGACAAGTACCTGATGGTCAACCCGTTCTTCCACACCTTCGGGTTGAAGGCCGGCATCGTGTCCTCGCTGATCCGGGGTGCGACCATGCTGCCGGTTCCGGTGTTCGACATCGACAAGGTGCTCGAACTCGTGGAGACCGAACGGGTCACCATGCTGCCCGGGCCACCGACGCTCTACCACTCCCTGCTGGAATATCGCGGCGCGCGCGATATCTCCTCGCTGCGCGCGGCGGTGACGGGTGCGGCCGATATCCCGGTCGACCTGATCCGGCGGATCCGGGAGGACCTGCCGTTCCGGTCGATCATGACCGGATACGGGCTCACCGAGGCCGGGACCGCCACCGCCTCCCGCCCCGGTGACACCTTCGAGCAGATCGCGACCACCGCGGGCAGCGCCTGCGACGGGATCGAACTGCGTATCGCCGGCGACGGTGAAGTGCTGATCCGCGGATACAGCGTGATGCAGGGGTATCTCGACGACCCGGAGGCCACCGCGGCGGCCGTGGACGCCGAGGGCTGGCTGCACACCGGCGATCTCGGCAGCCTCGACGACGGCGGCCGGCTGAAGGTGATCGGGCGCAAGAAGGATATGTACATCGTGGGTGGGTTCAACGCCTACCCCGCGGAGATCGAAGGTTTCCTGCTGGAGCATCCGGCGGTCGCCCAGGCCGCGGTGATCGGCGTCCCGGACGACCGGCTCGGCCAGGTGGGCAAGGCCTTCGTGGTGAAGCGCGGCGAACTCGGTGAAGCCGAACTCCTCGCGTGGAGCAAGGACCGGATGGCCGGGTACAAGGTGCCGCGGTCGGTGGTATTCCTGGACGAGCTGCCGCTCAACGCCACCGGCAAGGTGGTGAAGGACCAACTGCGCTGACCTCGGTGGATATCCGGCGGCCGTCGCGGCGGCCGCCGGAATCCGGTGCGCGTCGTCCGCGGCCGGGCGTCCCCGCCCTCCGCCTCGTTTCTCTTTTCCCGACCCGCGGCCGTATCGGCCGGATCTCGACCGGGGCACCCGCCACGGTGTATCGTCGGACACAAAAGAGAGTGCGATTCTCATAATTAGAGACTTTCGATCTCCTGAGCCGGGCCGTGCCCGGCGTCGACCTTGAACAGCGAGGAGTCCGGTGAATATCGACGACATGATTCTGGTCAGCATCGACGACCACGTGGTCGAGCCGCGCAATATGTTCGACAACCACGCGCCGAAGAAGTACGCCGAGTACGTGCCCAAGGTCGTCGTCGACGACAACGGGATCGATCGCTGGATCTACCGGGACCGGCCGACCGGCGTCACCGGTCTCAACGCCGTCGTCTCCTGGCCGCCGGAGGAATGGGGCTACGATCCCGCCGGCTACGCCGAGATGCGGCCCGCCGTCTACGACATCCACGACCGGGTCCGCGATATGGACGCCAACGGCGTGTTCGCGTCCATGTGCTTCCCCACCTTCACCGGGTTCAGCGCCGGGCATCTCAGCCGCGGCGGCATGGACGAGATCACCGTCGCGATGATCTCCGCCTACAACGACTGGCATATCGAGGAATGGGCGGGCGCCTATCCGGGCCGGTTCATCCCGCTGGCGATCCTGCCGATGTGGGATCCGAAACTCGCGGTCGCCGAGATCGAACGCGTCGCCGCCAAGGGCTGTCATTCGGTGACCATGCCGGAGCTGCCGCATATCGACGGTCTGCCCAGCTACCACGATATCGACTACTGGGGCCCGGTCTTCCAGGCGCTCAGCGATAACGACACGGTGATGAACCTGCACATCGGACAGGGTTTCGGCGTGCTGAAACTGGCGCCGGACGCCCCGATCGACAACCTCATGGTCCTGGCTCCCAGTATTTCGCTGATCGGCACCCAGGACCTGCTCTGGGGTCCGGCGATGCGCACCTACCCGAAGCTGAAGATCGCCCTGTCCGAGGGCGGCGTGGGCTGGATCCCGTTCTTCCTGGACCGCTCCGACCGGCACTACACCAATCAGCGCTGGCTGCGCCGCGATTTCGGCGGCAAGATGCCCAGCGAGGTGTTCCGCGAGCATGTGCTCGCCTGCTACGTCACCGACCCGACGTCGCTGAAACTGCGGCACGAGATCGGTATCGACAACATCGCCTGGGAATGCGACTACCCGCATTCGGATTCGCTGTGGCCCGGTGCGCCCGAGTTCGTCCTGAACGAGCTCGAACAAGCGGGCGCCGACGATTCCGATATCGACAAGATCACCTGGCAGAACGCGTGCCGCCATCTGAGCTGGGATCCGTTCCAGCACATCCCCCGGGAACAGGCCACGGTCGGCGCGCTGCGCGCCGCCGCCAAGGATGTGGATCTGTCCACCACCACCCGCGCGGAGTACGCCGAGCGGTTCGCCGCCAAACACGCGAGCTGACGGCACGGGCGGCAGGGTCACCACGCGTCCTGCCGCCCCGCCAACCGCCGGACCCTCGGCGAGCCCGCGCCGACCTCGCGGAGCGTCCCGCAGGCGTCGGAGTGACCGGAACGGATTGCCGAGCTTCCCACCGCATCGACCGCACGGCATACGCCGGTCAGCCGAAGGGCGGGCCGTCGATCGGACAGCGGGTACCTTCGGGCGGCAGGACACCGGTGAACAGGTAGTCGCGTTTCACCCGTTCGGTACAGCCGCTCGGCACGTACATGCTGCTGTGGCCGGCTCCTTCGGTCACCACCACCCGCGCGTCGGCCAGCTGCGCGGCGCCGGATTCGGCGCCCGCGAGTGGTGTCGCCGGATCGAATCTGCTGTTGAGCACCAGTATCGGCGCCGCCGTGCGCCGGTTCCACGGCCCGGTGTACCGATCCTCGTCGTGGCCCTGCCAGAAGGCACAGGAGATACTGCTGAACACGGCCACGCGCCCGAAATAGGGCACCCGCCGATCTTCCGATACCGCGGCGCGACTGTAGTTCCCGATATCCTCGGGCACCGTGCTGTCCGCGCACTGGACGGCGTGGTAGGCCTCGGTGCGGTTGCCGGAATAGGACGAACCGGCGGCCGGTAGCGGTCCCGGAATCGCGGTGCCCGCGTCGAACAACGTCTGGAGCAGAACCGCCAGGTCGGCGTATCCGGACGGCTGGGACAGACTCGCCGCCGCGTTGACGATCGCCGAATAGGTCCACTCCCGGCCGTCGACCCGGATGGGCGCCACGCGCGCCCGCTCGGCCAGAGTCGTCCATTTGAGTTTCGGGTCACCGGAGGAGAACGCGCAGCGCGGACCCGCGGCGGCGCAGTCGCGCAGGAAGGCGTCGAAGGTGGCGGCGATCGCATCGGCGACGTTCTGCCTGGTGTCCAGGGGTAGCGAGGCACCCTGTGCGGCATGTCCGTTGATATTGCCCTCGAAGTCCAGCGATCCGTCGAGCACCAGGGCCCGGACCCGCCCGGGGAACATATTCGCGTAGTCGGCGCCCAGCTGGGTGCCGTAGGAGATGCCGTGATAGCTGAGCTTCGCATCGCCGACCGCGCGCCGCAGCAGATCCAGATCCCGGGCGGTGTTACCGGTCGACGCGTGATCCAGGATCGGCCCGGCCTGTTGCGCACAGCGCTCGGCGAATCGGCGGGACCAGTCGTAGAACGGAGCCTCGGCGTCGGCCGCGGCGGGCATCTCGGGTGCGGATGTAAGGAAGGCGAGCTGTTCGTCCTCGGACGGGAAGCAGCGCGCCGGGGCGCTGCGGGCCACCGCGCGTGGATCCCAGGAGACCACATCGAACCGCGCCCGCAATTCCTCGGAGAACAGCCACGGCCAGCGCGCCCGCTCCCGCAGCCGGTCCACGCCGGAGGCGCCCGGTCCGCCGAAGTTCACGAACAGGGTGCCGAGACGGTGTGCCGGATCGGTCGCGGGCAGTTTGATCACTGCCAGTCCGATTCGATCGCCCTGTGGCCGGTGGTAGTCCAACGGCACTTCCGCGGTAGCGCACTGGAAGCCGTCCTGGCAGTCCGACCATTCCAGCGCCGGAGTCGCCGCGCCCTCGGCGAGGCGATCGAGATAGGGGTCGATACCCTCGTCCGCCGCTGCCGGGCCCGGCGCGCCGAGCACCCCCAGGCCGACCGCGACCACCAGCACCACACGCCGGATCCGACCGAATCCGTTGGGCCCGAATCGAAAAACCAAACCAGAGCCCCTCAGCGCAGCGACGACGAACTGAACGATCCTGTCACACGCGCGGTCCCGGTACGGAGCCGACGGCCGTCGACTGCCCGGATTCCCGCGAGCTCACACAACACCGCCGTTCGCGAATGTGCGGGATCACCGTGGCGCGAACCTCAGGCCGGCATATCGGCCCTACCGCACAGCCACCGGCCGTCGACGTATTCCAGTCCCATCGTCATGGTGATGTGCTTGGGCGTTTCCGTGGGATTCGCGGCACTGGTGGTCAGCTGGGTTCCGGTGACCAAGACGTCGGCGCGCTGATCGTCACCGGATTTGAAAAAGCACTCCAGGTCTTGTGCCCGCGTGGTGACCTGCTGCTCTTGTAGGAGGTCGGCCAGTGTGCCCGCGCTTCCGTCCATACTGGTCTTGAACTGCCCGGTCGAATTATCGGAGATCGCCTTCATCGCGGTATCGGCATTCCGATGGTCCACGGAGAACAGCAGTTCGCCGATTTCGCACGCGCGCGCTTCCAGCGCCCGGCGGCCTTTCTGGTCCTCTTCGACCTCGCGGGCGTTGTCCACGGCCACCAGTACCGCCGTGGCGGCCGCGCCGAGCATCGCCAAGACGCCGACCACCGCCCCTGCGAGCAGTACTTTCCTGCCCCGCTTTCCACGAGGCGGGACGCGTTGGCCGGGAACCGCGGCCATGGACGGTCCGGCAGCCGGCCCCCGCAGCACATCGGAGGCGGCCGCGGCCAGTTCACCGCAACTGCCGAAGCGCTCGTGCCGGTTCTTGGCCATGGCCCTGGCGATCACCGCGTCGAAACCCGGTGGGAGCGTGGGGTTCTGCGCGGACGCGTACGGAACGGGCAGGTTGAGGTGACTGTGGATCAATTGCGCGCTGGTCGTCGCGGGGAACGGGTAGGTCCCGGTGAGCATGTGGTAGAGAGTTCCGCCCAGCGCGTAGACATCCACCCGTGGATCCACACCGGAGGCGGGGTCGAACTGTTCCGGCGCCGCGTAGCGGAAGCTGGCGAAAACTTCACCGGTACGGGTGATATTCACGGATTCGTCCAGCGCCTTGGCGATACCGAAATCCGCCAGCAGCACCCGCTCGTGCGCACCGCTGGTGAGCAGGATATTGGCCGGCTTCACATCCCGATGCAAGATGTGGTGGTAGTGGGCGTAATCCAGAGCTCGTGCCACTTCGGTGACCACCCACACCGCGTGGTCCGGCGAGAGCGGCCCGTGCCGCAGCAGCGCCCCGACGTCTGTGCCGTCCACGTACTCCATGGCGATCCACAGATGCCCCTCGTGCTCACCACGGGCGTACACGTTCACGATACCGGGATGCGCCAGCCGGGCCGCGGTATCGGCTTCACGCTGGAACCGGGCTCGCACATCGGCATCGTGGGTCACCGCCCCACCCAGGAGCTTCAGCGCGACCCAGCGCGGCAGATCACGATCACGGGCGAGGTAGACCTCGCCCATTCCGCCGGCGCCGAGCAGCCGTTCGATGCGGTAGCCCGCGAATTCCCGGCCGTCCGCCAGCACCTGCCCCACCCGGGTCTCCCTCCCCTCGAATGAGGGCAACCCTACTGGAACCCGGAATGGGCCGCCGGTCCACCGCGGGCGCGCGGCATCAGGCCCGGGCCGCCGCGGTGAGCCGCCACCCGGCCGCCCGGCTGCGCTCGGACCAGAACGCCGCGTAGCGCCCGCCGGCCGCGAGCAGTTCGTCGTGGGTGCCGCGTTCGACGATCCCGCCACCGTCCAGGAAGAGGATCTGGTCGGCATGGCGGATGGTGGGGAGGCGGTGGGCGACCACGAGTACGGTTCTGCCCTCGGTGAGTTCCCGGATGCCCCGGACGACGGCCGCTTCGTTCTGCGGGTCCAGGGCGCTGGTCGCCTCGTCGAGAAGGACCACGGGAGCGTTCTTGAGCAGGGCGCGAGCGATCGAGATCCGCTGCCGCTCACCGCCGGACAGCGCGGTGCCGCCCTCGCCGACCCGGGTGTCCCAGCCTTCGGGCAGGCGCGCGACGATCTCGTCCACCCGCGCGATGCGGGCCGCTTCGCGCACCTCGTCGTCGCTGGCATCGGGGCGGCCGACACGGATGTTGTCGAGCACCGACTGGTCGAACAGGTACACATCCTGGAACACGAGGGAGACCCGGTTCAGCAGGGTTTCCGAGGTCAGGTCGCGCACATCGCGGTCACCGAGCGCGATGCGGCCGGCACCGGCGTCGTAGAACCGGGCGGCCAGCCGCAGCACCGTCGTCTTACCCGCGCCGCTGGGGCCGACGATCGCGGTGGTCGTGCCGGGGGCGGCCACGAAGGACACACCGTTCAGCACGGTCTCCTCCGGACGGTATCCGAAGGTGACGTCCTCGAACCGGATCCCGGCATCGACCGGTTCCGCCGCGTCGGTCGGTTCGGTGACAACCGGTCCGTCCAGGAACTTGTTGATCTTGTTCACCGCGACCATGGCGCGCCGGATGGCGGTCGACAATTCGGCGGCCTGGTTGAGCGGTTCGACGAACCGGGAACTGACCACGATCAGCGCGATCGCCACCGGCACCGAGATATCGCCCGAGGTCGCCAGGGAGATCACCAGCCACACCAGGGGAATGAAGGTCAGCTGGACGACGAAGGAGAACAGCACCAGCCCGGGGACCGACGCACCGATGGCGCTCTTGGTCGCGCGGCCCTGCTCGTGCAGCGCCGCGCGCAGCGACCGGGTGCCCGAGTCGTCGGCGCCGAACGCGCGCAGTACCGGCTGGGCCTGGGCGAACTCGATCACGCGGGAGTTGGCCACGGCCGCGGCCTGATGCTGGCCGTGGGTAGCCCGGGCGAAGAGCGCGCCGCCCCACCGGTTCACCAGGTACAGCACGGGCGCGCTGGCGACCATCGCCAGGGAGATCCGCCAGTCGATGAACAGCATGCCCACCGCGACGGTCGCCGGTACCAACACGGCGGTGACCAGCGGGGTGAGCAGATGCGCCGGAACACCCATGACCTCGCGGGTGCTGGAGGTGATCAGGCGGGTGGCCTGGCCCGAGGTGGAGGCGCCGAACGCGCCGAGCTGCATGGCGGCGAGGTGATCGCCGAGCCGCATCTGCAGATGCCGCATCAGGGCCACACCGATGCGCAGGCCGATCTGGGCCTGCAGGAAGCTGGCGGCGGCGACCACGGCGAAGGCGCCCACGATCGCGGCGAGCCACCAGCCCGCGCGGCCGAGCCGGTCGGCGAAAACATCCTCGAGCAGCGGTGCCAGCAGGACGTAGGCGATACCCTGCGCGACCCCGAGCACGATCAGCGCCGCGGCGTAGCGGGGCAGCAGCGGCCGGTACCGGTCCGGGACCAACCGGACGATCTGGCGGATCATCGTGCGACTCCCTCGATTTCGCCGAGGTCGCGGACCGCGGCCTCGTTCGCGTCCCACAGCGCGCGGTAGGTGCCGCCCAGTGCGAGCAGCTCGTCGTGTGTGCCCCGTTCGACCGGCGTGCCGTCCGCGAGGACCAGCAGTTCGTCGACTCCGGTGATGGTGTGCAGCCGGTGCGCGATCACCAGCACCGTGCGCCCGGCGACGAGTTCGGCCAGGGCGTCCTGGATCGCCGCCTCGGATTCGGGGTCGGCGAAGGCGGTCGCCTCGTCGAGCACCAGGATCGGCGCGTCGGCCAGGAGGGCGCGCGCGATGGAAAGCCGTTGCGCCTCACCGCCGGACAGTCGCGCGTCGTCGCCGATCACGGAGTCGTAGCCGCGCGGTAGTTCCAGGATGCGGTCATGGATCTGGGCGGCCCGGGTGACGCGGTGGATCTCCTCGTCGGTCGCCTCCGGCCGCGCCAGTGCCACATTGGCGCGCACCGTCTCGTGCAGCAGGCGGACGTCCTGGAACACGAACGCCACCCGCCGGTACAGATCCTGCTGGGGCAGTGCGCGGATATCGCGCCCGTCGATGGTGATCCGCCCCCGGGTGACGTCGTGGAACCGCGGCAGCAGTTTGGCCATGGTCGATTTTCCGGAGCCGCTGGGGCCGACCAGCGCGGTGATCGTGCCGGGACGCAGGGTCGCCGTCACGCCTTTGAGCACATCGTGCCCCTCGTGGTATCCGAACCACACGTCCTCGAACCGGACGGTCCCGGCCGGCTCGTCACCGGCCGGCCCGGACTCGGCGAGCTGTTCCAGCTCGGCGACCTGCTGCTGCTCGTAGAGCCGCAGGCACGCCGCGTCCGCCTGGCTCAGCGATTGCGCGGAATAGCCGACCGTCAGCACGGTGGTACCCAACCCCAGGCCCAGCAGCAGGAACGGCAGCAGATCCAGTGCCGGCATCCCGCCCGAGACCAGCGGAAGGCCGACGGCCAGTACCGCCACCAGCAGGAACACCGGATTGAGGAACAGGCCCGCCGCCGCCTCGATACGGGTCATCGGCGTGGTCCAGGCCGTGAAGTAGTCGGTGAACCCCTCCACCGCCTCGCGGTAGCGGTGATGCGCCCGCCGAGCCTGCCCGAACGCGCGGACCACCTGGATACCGTCCACGAACTCGACCGTGGCCGACTCCGATTTCTTCTCCCACTCGGTGTATTCGCGCAGCTTCTCGCTGTAATTGCGACCCATCATCGCCGCCAGCGCCACGCCGTACAGCGCCAGCGGCGCCAGCAGTACCAGGGCCAGCCGCCAATCGACGAGGAACAGGTAGCCCAGGGTCAGCACCGGCGTCACGATCGCCGCGGTGAACTCCATCTGCGCGTGGGCGACCAGATAGTGGATGGACTCGACATCGTCCTGGAGGAGTTTCTTGACCTCACCCGAGGAACGTGCCCCGAACCAGCCCAGCGGCACCCGGCGCAGCTT
Source organism: Nocardia sp. NPDC049935 (assembly GCF_055586645.1). NCBI lineage: Bacteria > Bacillati > Actinomycetota > Actinomycetes > Mycobacteriales > Nocardiaceae > Nocardia > Nocardia sp. NPDC049935. The sequence continues at coordinate 317,768 of NZ_JBVJHV010000006.1, forward strand.
GTCCGCGAGCGCCTCCCGCAGCAGTAACTGGTTGTCGGCATCGATGACATGGGTCCACAGCAGCGCGCCCGAATACAGCATGCCGCGCAGGCCGAGCAGGATGAGCGCCACCAGCACCGGCTGCCAGACATCGCTGCGCGCGTCGTCGAGGAGGCGGCGGGCCGCCTCGACGATGAGCACATAGGGCAGCACCGCGCATACCGCGGAAACGAAAACGATGGCGCTCGCCAGGGTCAGGCGCCCGCGCACCGGTGCGAGCACCGCACGGCGCGCCGCCCTCTCGGCTTGTTTCGCCTGTTTGGTGGCGGCGGCCGCCTCGCGGCGGCCGTCGCCGGCCGGGCTGTCTTCGGGCACGGAGGATCCCCTACACATGATTTCGGGTGGTAGTCACGCGCAGTCTATCCAGAACAACCGAACACAGGAAAGCCTTGCCTAAGGAAGGTCGGCAGCCGTCGTGCGCGAGCCGTCGGCCCAGGTCGCGCCGCGCCGCACGGCCGCACCGTCCGGGATGTGCAGGATCAGGTCCGCGGCGTCGACAGCCGCCCGGTCGAGCGGGAAGTAACCGTGCGCGGGTGTGTGATCGGCACGGACCTCGCGGGCGGGGATCTCGCCGGGCGCGATGGTGCCCACGGTGGTCATCCGGGTCTGCAGGAAACTCTCGAAGGTGCCGGGCCGCGGTTCGGGCAGATCGATCAGCTCGTCGCGACCCAGGCTCCCGAGAATCACGGCATAGCGAGCACCCACCAGAGACGCGACGACGGCCCCGGCGCCGGACCACTCGATGGACATCTCCCCCATCCGCATACTGCTCGGGTTGCGCTGGAGATGGAGATTGTGGGCGAACACCAGCGTCGGGCCCCGGCCGGCCTCGATACGGCGGATATCGAGCAGGTTCCGCGCCATCGACGCGTCCCGGGTGGCGCACAGGACGGTCCACCGGGCGGCCGGTTCCCCGGGCCGCGCGGCCCGGCGGTGGTATCGCAACAGGCCGAGGCCCGCGGTGAGATGGGTTTCGGCCCGCAGCCATTCACCGAGCGAGGTCGCCGCGATGAGCTCCGGCGCTCGCCGGTAGAGCTCGGAAAGCATATCGTCGGCGCGGGCGCGGACGACGACGGCGCCCGCATCCGCGCCGGGCGATTCGGCCGGATCCAGCAGCGCCTCGGTGCGATGCCACCGTTCGTCGGCGCCGAGCAGATCGGCCGTATCGTCGGCGAGTCCCAGGTAGTCGCGCGCGTATTCGAGAAAACGGCGCGGGGAGGGCGCGCTCATGGTCTCCATCGGGCCATCGAAACCGTGGATCGCCAGCCGCTGCTCCGGCGGCCGGTTCTCGTTGTACTCCCGCATCCAGGCGACGAGCGCCCGGTTGATCTCCAGATCACCGAAGCCGTGCGAAAAGCCCTCCGCCATCACGGTGTCGAGGGAACCCACCCCGGCCCGCACATAGTCGTCGACGACGAGTGCGGCCACACGGTCGGTCTCCAGGGCGATGGACCGGAAACCGCGTCGGACCAGACCGGCGAACAGATCGTTGCGGACCCAGCCGAAGGCGGGCTCCAGGTGGGTCGGTTCGCCGAAAGCGAGCAGATCGGCGGAGGAGGACAGGACGGAGTCGAGGGCGTATTCCATTTACTCGATCGTATCTTTGAAGGTTCGGTGGAAGCTTTTCTCTCGATTCGCCAGAATTCCTCGAATAAAGTCTCAAACCGATGCCCACACTGCGCCCCGCCGACCTCGCCCGCGAGCACGGCCTCTCCACGCAGGCCGTCCGCAACTACGAGCGGGACGGCTACCTCCCGGCGGCCGAGCGCACGCCGAGCGGTTACCGGGTCTACAGCGAGGTCCACGCGGCGGCGCTGCGCACCTACCTGGCGCTCATCCGGGCGTACGGACACACCCTCGCCGGCCGGATCATGACCGAGATCCACCACGGCGACCTCGATCACGCGCTCGAACTCCTCGATCGCGGACACCACCGGCTACTCCGCGACCGGGAGACCCTGAGCGCCGTCCGCGCGGCCATCGGCCACCTGACCACCGCGAACGAAGACCTCCACGATCCGGGGCCGGACCCCACCTACACCGTGGGCGAACTCGCCCGCCGACTCCGCGTCACCCCGGCCACCCTGCGGGCCTGGGAGAACGCGGGAATCCTCGCTCCCGCGCGGGATCCGGCCACCGGATATCGCGTCTACGGCCGCGCCGATATCCGAGACGCCGAACTCGCCCATCTGCTCCGGCGCGGCGGCTACGGGCTGCCGTATATCGCCGGGGTGGTCGAGCGGATCCGGATCGCGGGCGGCACCGACGCGACGGCCGCCGCGCTCGCCGGGTGGCAGCGCGCGCTCACCGCGCGCGGAGTCGCCATGCTGGACGCGGCGGGACCGCTCGGGCAATACCTCCGCCGCACCCCGCCGCCCGCGACCGCCGGCGCCTCAGAAGCCCGGGCGAACACGGTCGACGGTGCGTGAGGCACGAGCCCACCCCTCGTCGATGCGAAAAGCATCGGCCCACCAGGAGTCCGCCGCCACGCTCGCTACCGGCCGGTGCCGGGGCGTCGGATCCGCGCGGCCGCGCGGTTGTATTCGGCGGCGGTGACCGGTTCCGCCCAGTCGACGTCGTCGCCCTCCCAGAGCGCGAGATGGGTCATGAAATGATCCGGCGCGGCGCCGTGCCAGTGCTGCTCGCCGGGCGGGCACCAGACGGTGTCGCCCGGGCGCAGTACCGCCACCTCGCCGGCACGGGTGACGACCAGTGCGATGCCCTCGGTGACATGCAAGGTCTGCCCGAGCCCGTGGGTATGCCAGTTCGTACGGGACCGGGGAGCGAAATGCACCGCGTTGAGCCGGGCCCGGGCGGGGTCCTCACCGCGGTAGAGGGTGTCGAACCAGACGGGACCGGTGAAGATCTCCGCGGGCGCCTCGGTGGTGGGCGGTTTGCTCAGGATGTCCATCGGGTCCTCCACGATCGGGTGGTCGGTGGCCGCGACCGCGGCCGGCGGTAGCGGCCGCGGTGTCATACCGTCAGCAGGACCTTGGTGGCGCGTCGCTCGTCCATCGCCGCGTAACCCTCGGCGGCCCGCTCCAGCGGCAGGGTCAGATCGAATACATCGCCGGGGTCGATCTCGCCGCGCACGATGAGGTCGATGAGATCGGGCAGGAAACGGCGTACCGGCGCGGGCCCGCCGTGCAGGTGGACGCTGGAGAAGAACAGCCGCGAACCGTCGAGTTCGACATCGTGGGCCACCCCGACGAAACCGATATGCCCGCCGGGCCGGGCCGACCTGATGGCCTGCGTCATCGATTCCTGGGTGCCGACCGCTTCGATCACCGAATGCGCGCCGAGGCCGCCGGTGAGCTCCTTGATCCGGGCCACACCCTCCCGGCCGCGTTCTTCGACGATCTCGGTGGCGCCGAATTTGCGGGCCAGCGCCTGGCGGTCGGCATGGCGGCTCATGGCGATGATCCGGTCGGCGCCGAGTTGTCGCGCGGCCAGCACAGCGAGCAGACCGACCGCGCCGTCGCCGACCACCACCACGGTCTTCCCGGGTCCCGCCTCGGCCGCGACAGCGGCGAACCAGCCGGTTCCGAGCACATCGGAGGCGGCGAGCAGGCTCGGATACTGCTCCGGCGACGGAGCAACCGGTACGGCGACCAGGGTGCCGTCGGCGAGGGGTATACGCGCCCGCTCGGCCTGGGTACCGATGGAACCCATCGGTACGGCGTGCACGCAGCGGCTCTGGTAACCGGCGCGGCAGATCTCGCAGGTGTTGTCCGAGGCGAAGAACGATCCGACCACGAAATCACCCACCGCGACGCCCTGGACATCCGGGCCGATCTCCTCCACGACACCGATGTACTCGTGCCCCATCGGGGCCGGTCCGTCCACCTCTTCCACGCCCCGGTAGGGCCACAGATCCGAGCCGCAGATACAGCTGGCGGCGACCCGGATGACCGCGTCGGTGGGCTCGACGATCACCGGGTCGTCGCGGTCTTCGACCCGCACATCCCGGGGGGCGTACAACATGACTCCACGCATGATCAGGTTCTCCTTCGCCGTTGTCGGTTCGGATCGTCGCGCGGGTGGGTCACGATCCCACCGCGCCACGCGCAGCTGTGACGGAGCGGAGACCGCAGGGCAACCCGGCCGGTCCGCTCGGGCCGGCGGAGCGTCGCGCTCTGCGGGCCCGTTCCCACCAGCGATATCCAGTGAACACTTCTCCCGCCGGCCCGGGGAGTCCCCCACGAGGGGTGTACCGGCAGGGCGCCCCGGCCGGGTCCGGCTCGTCCTACGCTTCGGGTATGGGCAACCGGGACGAAGTACGCGAGTTCCTGATGTCGCGGCGCGCAAAGATCACCCCCGAACGGGCCGGAATCCCCGCGGCGCCGAACCGCAGGGTGCCGGGACTGCGGCGGTCGGAGGTCGCCGCCCTGGCCGGGGTGAGCGTCGAGTACTACGCCAAATTGGAGCGGGGCGCCATCGCCGGGGCCTCCGCGTCGGTGCTCGACGCCCTGTCCCGTGCCCTGCAGCTCGACGACACCGAACACGCCCACCTGCTGGACCTCGCCCGCGCGGCCGACGGTATCCCCACCTCCGGACGGACCCGCCGGCGAACCACCGGGCGCGCTCCGGCGCGGCCGAGCCTGCAATGGGCGCTGGACAGCATCTACGACGCGGTCGCCTTCGTCCGCAACCCGCGGCAGGACCTGCTGGCGACCAACGAGCTCGGACGCGCTTTCTACTCGCCCCTGCTCGGCACGGGCGGACGCCCGCCCAACCTCGCCCGTTTCCAGTTCCTCGACCCCGCCGCCCGCGACTTCTATCCGGACTGGGACACCTTCGCCGAGATGTGCGTGGCGATCATGCGCGCCGAAGCCGGCCGCGACCCGCACGACCGGGGCCTGCAGGACCTCGTCGGAGAGCTGTCCACCCGCAGCGAGACCTTCCGGCGGTTGTGGGGGACCCATGATGTGCGGACGCACGGTACGGGCACCAAACGGTTCCACCATCCCGAGGCGGGAGAGCTGGTCCTCGCCTACGAGGAACTCGCGATCACCGCCGAGCCCGGCCTGATCCTCATGGTCTACACGCCCGAGCCCGGCTCCCCCTCCGCTCAGCGCCTGCGGATCCTGGGCTCGTGGGCCCGCTCGGCGCATCCACCCGAACGCGCTCGCTGACCGCCACCGCTGGGCCCCGGGCCCGGCCGACGCTCAGAAACCGCGCAGCCGGTCGGGGACGATGCGGATCGGCACCGAGTAGTCGGCGCGGAATTCTTCCGCCGTCAGGGCGAGTCCCCGCAGTCCCTGTTCGTACTTGGCGAGATAGGCGGCCTGTTCCTCCGGGTCGACCGTGACCTCGAGCCGGGCGGCGCCGCCGAAGACGACGATATCGCCACCGCTGCCGGTGCTGTTGAAATGCAGGGCCACCCGGGGGTTGCGGGCGATATTGCGGAGTTTCGGGCGGTCGGGCTCGCTGAAGATCAGGAAGGAGTCGCCGCCCCAGTGAAACCACACCGGGTTCGGCTGCGGGGCGCCGGAGGCCCCGACGGTGGTGAGCCAGACGATCTCCTCGCCGGTCAGGCGCGCGGCGACGCGGGCTCCGAATTCGGTACCGGTATCGAACAGCTCGTGGATGCCGGGTGTGGTCATCAATACCTCCGGGGGCTGCGGTCCAATGCGCGGGCAGGTCTCGGGGAAGAACAGCGTGGCGATCGTGACGATTCCCCGCTTCACCCGATCCGGGTGGTTTCGGCGGAGCGGAGCGGGACGATTTTATAGGTCACGTTTGCATTAAATCCGCCCGGGTCGCTCGCCCCCGCGTGCGAGACTGCAGCGGCTTCGTCGGCTGAGCGCACGACAACGGGCCGGAGCATACGCCCCGGCCCGGTCGCTTCGGACGCGGTGACCCGGTTCAGGCCACCGCCCCACTGGTTTTCAATTCGATGATCCGGTCCCAATCCCAGCCGAGTTCGAGCAGGACCTCCTCGGTCTGGGCCGCGAATTCGGGTCCCGGCCGCAATTGCGGCGCCTGGACGTCGAACTGCACCGGACTCGACACCAACTCCAGCTCGCCCGCGGGCAGCAGGTATTCGTTGGACCTGATCTGATCGTCCTGACCCACCTGATAGGAGTCCTGGACCGGAGCCCACGGGCCCTTCAGGGTCGCGAACTTCTTCGTCCACTCGGCGAGGGTGCGTCCGGCGATGGCCTCGCGCAGAATCTCCACCCCGGCCTCGGTATTCGCCGCGATCTGCGCCGCGTCGGCGAACCGCGGATCCTCGGCCAGCTCCGGGCGATCGATATGGCGGCAGACATCGGCCCAGAACTTGCCGGGCTGCAGCATCACGAACGACAGGTACCGGTCGTCGGCGGTGCGGTAGAGCCCGGACAGCGGATTCGACATGGCGCCGTGTGTTCCCGGCGGCGGCGCGAGCATCGGTTCACCCTGGTACGCCGAGAGCGCCACGGTGTGACCGAGCGACCACAGACCGCTGCCCAGCAGGGAGACATCCACGACCGAGGGCTCCCCGGTGCGCTCCCGCTTCAGCAGCGCCGCGGCGATACCGCCGGCCAGGTTGGTACCCGAGATGGTGTCGCCGAAGGCCGGGCCGGGCGGCGAGATCATGCCGTCGGTCCCCTCGGGGGTGATCGTCGCGGCCACCCCACCCCGGCACCAGAAAGCGGTCATATCGTAGCCACCGCGGTCGGATTCCTGACCCCGCGGACCCAGCGCGCTGCCGCGCGCGTAGACGATGCCCGGGTTCACCTCCCGGATGTGCTCGACATCGATACCGAACTTCTGCCGGTGCGAGGGCAGGAAACTGGTGAGGAACACATCGGCCCGCTTGGCGAGTTCGTAGATCACCTCACGGCCGCCCTCGACCGACATGTCCACGCCGATACTGCGTTTGCCCCGGTTGGCGTGTTCGATATTCGGGTTGGGATCGCCCTCGACCTTGAATTTGCCGATCTGGCGCAGACCCCGCTGCGGATCGCCGGTCACCGCGTGCTCGACCTTGATGACGTTCGCGCCCCAATCGGCGAGCACCGCACCCGCCGACGGCACGAACCCGTACATGGCGACCTCGAGGACCGTGATCCCCTCCAGCGGCCCACTCACGAGACGCCTCCATTCGGCATGAGCGAGATTCGGCAAACCGTCCGCATACCTTCGCGGAGGCCGTAGCGAATGCGGAGGTATCGCACTCCCGCCTCCGGGCCCGACTCGCTCATGCCAGCACCTCCGCGAGGGTCTTGCGCTCCATGAACTCCTCCATCCCGACCACGCCCATCTCGCGGCCGACACCGGACTGCTTGTAGCCGCCGAACGGGGCGTCGGGATGGAAGTAGTTGCCGCCGTTGATGCTGAAGGTGCCGGTGCGGATCCGGCGCGCCACCGAACGGGCCCGTTCGGCGTCCGCGCCGAAGACTCCGCCGGACAGGCCGTAGATGGAGTTGTTGGCGATCGCGACGGCGTGGTCGATATCGTCGTACGGGATCAGCGCCAGCACGGGCCCGAAGACCTCTTCCTGCGCGATTTCGCTGTCGGGGTCGACATTCGACAGCAGCGTGGGCTTGTAGAAGAAGCCCGGATCGACCTTCTCGCCGCCGGTGACCAGCGTGGCGCCCGCGGCGACCGCGCGCTCGACCAGACCGTGCACCTTGTCGCGCTGGCGCTCGCTGATCAGCGGACCCATGTAGTTCTTGGGGTCGGCCGGATCGCCGTAGGTGATATTCGCCAGATTCCCGGCGACCAGTTCGGCGACCTTGTCGTGATCGGCGCGCGGTACCAGCAGCCGCGTGGTGATGGCACAGCCCTGACCGGCGTGCGAGCAGATGCTGAAGGCCGCGAACATCGCGCCCATGTTGTAGTCGGCATCGTCGAGCAGGATGGCGGCGGATTTACCGCCGAGCTCGAGGAACACCTTCTTCAGCGTTTCGCTGGCGGCGGCCATGATCTTGCGGCCGACGGGGGTGGATCCGGTGAACGACACCACGTCGACATCGGGGTGGGTGGTCATCCGCTCGCCGACGGCCACTTCGGAACTCGTCAGGATGTTGACCACGCCGGCCGGGATATCGGTGTGCCGGGCGATGAGTTCGCCGAGGGCCAGGGTGATCAGCGGGGTGTCGGGAGCACCCTTGAGGACCACCGTGCAGCCCGCGGCGAGCGCCGGCGCGAGCTTGGCGAACGCCAGCTGGTACGGGTAGTTGTAGGCGGCGATGGCCGCGACCACGCCGGCGCCTTCTTTCTCGACCCACCGCTGGTGCTGGGCGCCCCGGATCTCCACCGGGCCCAGATCCTCGGTCCAGGTGTAGTCCCGCAGGACGCCCGCGTAGTACTTGACGATCTCGAACGGCGTCTCGAGCTGGTTACCCTTGGTGAGGATGAAGCTCGCGCCGACCTCGGCGATCATCAGGGCCCGCAGCTGTTCCACGTTGTCCTGCAGCGCCTGGTAGAGCTGGTCCAGGCAGCGGGCGCGGAATTCGTGGTTCGTCGACCAGTCGGTGGTGTCGAACGCGCGGCGGGCGGCGGCCACGGCGGCGTCGACCTCGGCGACGCCGGCTTCGGGCGCATAGCCGACCACATCGCCGTTCGCGGGATTGATCGAGGCCAGGGTGCTCCCGGTCTCGATCAGCTGCCCGTCGATGAGCAGCCGTTGGGTGGCAGTCACCGCCTCTTCCTGCGTTGACATCCCGCCTCCTCAGAAGTTCGTGGAAATAGCATTCTCGCTTGAGGAGAATAGTACATTTGGCAAGGGCACTCCCGCTGCCGATTCGGTGAGCTGGGGCAATCCCGGAAAAAGCGCCGGAAGCGGCCGATTCGGCGGGTTGGCCCAGATCTTGCGCAGCCGATCTCGCCGAGAGTACGGTTCTCGTATTCGGAATGCATGTTCTTGCGCCACCGGGCGCGAGAGGTGAGGAGAGGCAAGCGTGAAAACCGCAGTTGTCACCGGCGGCGCCTCGGGCATCGGACTGGCCATCGCGCAGCGCCTGCGCAGCGACGGATTCCACGTAGCGGCACTCGACCGGAATGCCTCCGCGGACGACGATTCCGCCTACCGGGCCGACGTCACCGACCCGGACAGTCTCGCCGAAGCGCTCGGTAGCATCCGCGAAAAACTGGGCCCCGTCACCGTCCTGGTGAACGCCGCCGGCGTGGACGGTTTCAAACGCTTCCAGAACATCGAATTCGCGGAATGGCAGCGGGTGATCGAGGTCAACCTGCACGGCGTCTTCCACACCGTCCAGGCCGTACTGCCGGATATGCTCGAGGCCGGCTGGGGCCGGATCGTGAACATCTCCTCGTCGAGCGCGCAGTCGGGTCAGCCGTTCATGTCGCACTATGTCTCGTCGAAATCGGCGGTCAACGGGCTCACCAAATCGCTGGCGCTCGAACTCGGCCCCTCCGGAATCACGGTCAACGCCGTACCCCCCGGTTTCATCGACACCCCGATGCTGCGCCGCTCCGAGGAACGCCGGCTGCTCGGCGGCAGTGTCGAGGACCATATCCAGCGCACCCCGGTGCGGCGCGTCGGCAAACCCGAGGATATCGCCGCCACCTGCGCTTTCCTGATCTCCGAGGAGGCCGGTTACATCACCGGCCAGATCATCGGCGTCAACGGCGGACGGAATACCTGAATCAGCCCCAGGAATCCGCCGACCTCATCCGAAGGGAAGTGACAACCGTGAAGGTCCATGTCGATCAGGATCGCTGCCAGGGACATACCCTCTGCTCGATGATCGCCCCGAAAGCGTTCGAACTCAGCGAAATCGACGGTCATTCGTCGCCGGTGGACGAGAATGTAGCGCACGACCAAGAGGACCAGGTGCGCGAAGCGGTGCACTCCTGCCCCGAGCGCGCCATCTCGCTCACCGAGTAGCACAGAGGGGGCATCCGATGTCCGCCATCGAACCCACCGACCGCCTGCATCCCCGTTTCGATTTCGACCGTTACGGTCCCGGTTACCGGGAATCGTTCCAGTCGATCACCGAGCAGATGCACCGCCACTGCCCGATCGCCTGGACCGACAACCACGAGGGATACTGGGTCGCCGCGGGGAACCGGGAGGTCTTCGAACTCGCACGGTGCCCGCACGTCTCCAACGACCGTGATGTCGCGGGCGTTCGGCGCGGGTACCAGGGCATCACCATCCCCTCGACCAATCAGGCCGCCATCCGCAACGGCATCCTGGAGATGGACGATCCCGAGCACCGCGAACTCCGCGCGGTGCTCAACCCCTACCTCTCCCCCGCCGCGGTGCAGCGGTGGATCCCGTTCGTCGACGAACTCGTGCGGGCGGCGCTCGACGAGAAGATCGCCACCGGGCATATCGATTTCGTCGACGATCTGGCCAATATCGTTCCGGCCGTACTGACCCTGGCGATGCTGGGCATACCGCTGCGCAACTGGGCGGTGTACAGCGAACCCGCGCACGCCACCGTCTACACCCCGCCGGACTCCCCGGAGTTCGAGCGGGTGCACCGGCTCCATCAGGAGATGGGCCTGGACATGTACACGAATCTCACCGAGATCCGTGAACGTCCCCGGCCCGGCCTGATCCACGCGCTGGCCACCGAGGCGACCCTCGGCGGCGAACCGCTGGACGATATCGAGATCCTGGGCATGCTCGGCCTGCTCATCGGGGGCGGTTTCGACACCACCACCGCGCTCACCGCGCATTCCCTGGAGTGGCTCTCGGAGCATCCCGCCGAGCGCGAAACCCTCAGCCGGGAACGAGATCAGCTGCTCGACTCGGCCACCGAGGAGTTCCTGCGGTATTTCACCCCGGCCCCCGGTGACGGCCGCACCCTCAACACCGATGTGGAGCTGGCCGGCGCCCGCTTCGCCGAGGGCGAGCGGCTGTGGCTGTCCTGGGCCATGGCCAACCGGGACCCGGCGGTGTTCGAGCAGCCCGACGCGGTGGTTCTGGACCGGAAGGGCAACCGGCACTTCAGTTTCGGGCTGGGGATCCACCGCTGCATCGGTTCCAACGTGGCGCGGGCGGTGTACAAGCGCATGCTGATCGCGGTGCTGGACCGGTTGCCGGACTATCGGTGCATACCGGAGGACGCGGTCCACTACGAGACGATCGCGGTGATCCAGGGGATGCGGCATCTGCCCGCCACGTTCACCCCCGGCGAACCGCTGGGTCCCGGCCTGGACGAGACGTTGCAGAAGTTGCAGACCATCTGCGATGAACAGCGCCTGGCCGAACCGGTGACCGTGCGCCGCGGCGCGGCACAGATCTGAGGCCGGCGTCATCGGCGGCACAACGGATCATCGGCGCGCGGCGGGTGGCCGGACAACCGGTCACCCGCCGCGCGCGTGAAGTACTGGACAGAGTCGCCGGCGACGGGTGCCGTCCCGGCCGCACGACGACACGAGGAGGCGATATGGCATCGACGACCGGCGACGATCCGGCACCCCGCTCCGGACGACCGCTCCCGCTGCTGTCCCTGGATACCGAGTTCTTCTGGACCTCGGGCGCGGACGGGCGCCTCCGCATCCAGGAGTGCCGGGCCTGTTCGGCGCTGATCCATCCGCCGCAGCCGATCTGCCGGTACTGCCGGGCCCGCGATCTCGCGCCCCGAATCGTCTCGGGCAGCGCGATACTGGCCTCGTTCACGATCAACCAGCGCTTCGCGCTTCCCGGTCTGCCGCCGCCGTACGTGGTGGCCACGGTGGCCCTCGAAGAGGACGACCGGGTCCGGCTCACCACCAATATCGTCGACTGCGATCCGGCGGAACTCACCCTCGGTATGCGGCTCGAGGTGGTGTTCCAGCAGGACGACGACGTCTGGCTGCCGCTGTTCCGGCCCGCCGCCGAACAACCCGGCCCGGCCCCGCTGCCGGTGGACGAGATCGCGCCGCAGGAATTCGGGCAGCATGTCGCGCCCCTGCGGAGCCGCGCCAAGTTCGAGGACAGTGTCGCGCTCACCGGTATCGGCATGTCCGATATCGGGCGGCGGCTCATGCGGCCGCCGCTGGAACTCACCGTGGACGCGTGCGAGCGGGCCGTGGCCGACGCCGGTCTGACCATGGACGATATCGACGGCCTGTCCTCGTACCCGGGCGGCGGGAATCTCGGCGGCTTCGGTGAGGGCGGGGTCACGGCGCTCGAAGCCGCCCTGGGCATCAAACCCACCTGGCACAACGGCGGTATCGAGACCTTCGGACCCGGCGGTTCGGTGATCGCGGCCATGCTCGCGGTGCACGCCGGGCTGGCCACCCATGTGCTGTGTTTCCGCACGGTCTGGGAGGCCACCTTCAACGAGTTGATGAAACGCGGCACCATCACCGCGTCCGGCGGCGGGCGGACCACCAGCTGGATGAACCCGTTCGGCGCCACCTCCGCGGCCCACACCCTGGCGCAGAAGGCGCAGCGGCATTTCCACGATTACGGCACCACCCGCGAAACGCTGGGGTGGGTGGCCCTGAACCAGCGTGCCAACGCCGCCCTGAACCCCACCGCCGTCTACCGCGACCCTCTGACGATGGACGACTACCTGGGCGCGCGGCCCATCACCACGCCCTTCGGGCTCTACGACTGCGATGTGCCGTGTGACGGCGCGGTGGCGGTGATCGTCTCGGCGGCCGAAGCGGCCGCGGACCTGCCGGTTCCCGCGATCCGGGTGGAGGCCGTGGGCACGCAGATCGCCGAACGGATCGAATGGGATCAGAGCACCCTCACCCACGAGCCGCAGGTTCTCGGGCCCGCCGCGCATCTGTGGACCCGCACCGATCTGCGGCCCGACGATGTGGACGTGGCCGAACTGTACGACGGATTCACGATCAACTGTGTGTCGTGGATCGAGGCGCTGGGCTTCTGCAAGATCGGCGAGGCCAAGGACTTCCTGGACGGCGGTAAGAACATCGCGCGCGACGGCATCCTGCCGCTGAACACCCACGGCGGCCAGCTCTCACACGGCCGCACCCACGGTATGGGCCTGCTGCACGAGGCGATCGTGCAGTTGCGGGGCACCGCCGGCGAACGCCAGGTCCGCGACGCCCGGGTCGCGGTGGTGTCCAGCGGAGGTCTCACGCCCGGCGGGGCCATGCTGCTGCGGAGCGATTCCTGATGAACCCGCCGCCGCGGGGTACGCGATGACCCGGGAGATATCGTGACCCTGACCGATTCCGAACTGGCGCCCGCCGATGCCGGCGGGCCGCTACCGGTCGTCGCCGACGCGCCCGAGGCCGGTGGTATTCCGGTCTCCGGCCTGCTCGCCGAGGCGGCCGCACCGCGCGCGGTGGTGGTCGCCCTGCACGGCGGCGCGGTCGATTCACGCTATTTCGACTGCCCGGGTCATCCGGAACTGTCGCTGCTGCGGCTCGGGCAGCGGCTCGGATACACGGTGCTGGCGCTGGACCGCCCCGGGTTCCGGAGTTCGGCGCCCCATGCCGACCGGCTCACCGACCCGCATCGCCGGGTCGATCTGATGTACGGCGCCGTCGACGCCCTGCTCGACGGATCACCGCGCGGCGCCGGGGTTTTCCTGCTGGCCCATTCGGCGGGCTGCGAACTCGCGGTCCGGATGGCGGCGGCCGACCGTGGCGCCGATCTGCTCGGGCTGGAACTGGCGGGGACCGGGCGCCGGCATCAACCCGCCGCGCAGGAACTGCTGTGGGGTCCGGCCCGGATGGCCGGGCAGCGGCCGCAGGGTGTCGGACGGCTGATCTGGGAGGAGCCGCGCCTCTACCCGCCCGATGTACTGGGCGGGGCGAGCGTCTCCGCGCGCGGTTCCGCCCTGGAATCACGCAATCTGCACGAGTGGGCGGAACGGGATTTCCTCGGACTCGCACCCCGGATCCGGATCCCGGTGCGCTACAGCCTCGGCGAATACGAACGGGTGTGGCGAAACGATCCCGGGGAGATGACAGCCGCCGGCGCCCTGTTCACCGGCGCGCCGCGGGTCGTGCTGAACCTGCGGCCCAATACCGGGCACAACATCAGCCTCGGCCATACTGCCACCGCCTACCACCTCGATGTGCTCTCCTTCGCCGAGGAATGCCGTATCGCCCGCGAGACCGGACGGTTCTCCGGGCCCACCCTGCAATTCGACGGCGGCGCGGCGGCGCCGCCGGAAAGGTAACGATGGACGTCACCGATATCGCACTGCTGCTGCTCCGGCTGGTCGTAGGAGCGACCATGATCGCGCACGGGGTCAACCACTGGATCGGCGGCGGCAAGATCGCCGGGACCGGACGCTGGTTCAGCAGTCTCGGACTGCGCAACGGAGTCCTGCAGGCCTGGCTGAGCGTGATCACCGAGATCGGCGCCGGAGTCCTGCTCGTCGTCGGTCTGCTGACACCGCTGGCCGCCGCGGCGGTGGTGTCGGTGATGCTGGTCGCCGCACTGCTCGCGCACCGGAAGAACGGGTTCTTCGTGATGAAGGACGGGTACGAGTACGTCCTCGTGCTGGGGGTGGTCTGTGTGGTGATCGGCCTGCTGGGCCCCGGATGGCTCTCGCTGGACCATGCCGCCGGAATCGAGATCACCGGGTGGGCCGGCGGCGGTATCGCACTCGGTGTCGGCGTCCTCGCGACGGCCGGGCTGCTGGCGGTCTTCTGGCGGCCGCAGGCGCCCGAACCCGCCTCGCCGGGCACCGAATCCTGAACTGTACGAACGGAGAGTCATATGCGCGTCGGATTCATCGGACTGGGAAGTCAGGGCGGGCCGATGGCCCGCCGCATCGTCGAGGGCGGGTACCCGACCACGCTGTGGGCCCGCCGCGCGGCGAGTACCGACCCCTACGCGGATACCGCGGCGAAGGTCGCCGAGAGCCCGGCGGCGCTGGCGGCCGACAGCGATCTGGTGTGCCTGTGCGTGGTCGGCGACGCCGACGTGCGGGAGGTCCTGGAACGCGAGGACGGTGTGCTGGCCGGTTTCGCCGCGTCGGCCTCGGGCCGGAGCGCGCCGCCGATCATCGCCATCCACAGCACCGTGCACCCCGATACCTGCCGCGCTCTCGCCGCCGCGGCCGCCGCGCAGGGCATCGCGCTGATCGACGCACCGGTGAGCGGCGGCGCGCCCGCGGTCGAGGCCGGACGGTTGCTGGTGATGGCCGGTGGCGATACCGCGACACTCGAGCGCTGCCTGCCGGTGTTCGAGACCTACGCGAACCCGGTGGTGCACCTCGGCGAGGTGGGTGCCGGGCAGACCACCAAATTGCTCAACAATCTGCTCTTCACCGCCCATATGGCCACCGCGGTGAGCACTCTGGAACTCGGCGAGCGACTCGGCGTGAGCCCGCAGCGCCTCGGCGAGGTGATCGGCAACGGCAGCGGGAACAGCTTCGCGCTCGGCCGGATCCTGGCCGGGGGCGGCTCGCTGGACCAGATCGCCACGCATGCCGGTGATCTGCTGCGCAAGGACGTCCGGCTGATCGGTGAACTGGCCGCCGCGGCCGGTATCACCCCGGGCGCGGTACTCGATACCGCCGACGCGACGCTGGCCCTGATGGGCCGGCCCCGCTGAACCCGCGCCGCACCGGCCGCCCGTCGCGTGCCCCGGTGCGCCCCACCGGGGCACGGTGATTCTCCGCGCCCACGAACGAAGGAGAACCGAGTGCGTATCGGATTCGTCGGCGCCGGCCGGATGGGCGTCCCCATGATCCGGCGGCTCGTCGCCGCCGGCCACGAGGTACGCGGCGTCGGCCGCACCCCCGCCGCCCGCGAGGCGATCACCGGCGCCGGCGCCACCGCTGTCGGCGCCGCCTCCGAGGCGGGGCGCCACGCCGAGGCGGTGGTGATCTGCGTATTCACCGACGAGCAGGTGCGTGAGGTCTGCCTGGACAGTGGTCTGCTGGAAACCATGCCCACCGGATCGGTGCTGATCCTGCACACCACCGGCAGTCCCGATACCGCGACCGCGATCGCCGCCGCGCCCGCCGCCGCCGGGCGGCTGGTGGTGGACGCCCCGGTCAGCGGTGGCCCGCACAATATCGCCGACGGCGCCCTGACGGTTTTCCTGGGCGGCGCCCCGGCGGCGGTCGAGCGGGCCCGTCCCGTCCTGGCCGCCTATGCCGATCCGGTGCTGGCGGTCGGCGCCCTCGGCAACGGCCAACGGGTCAAACTGGTCAACAATTCGCTGTTCGCCGCTCAGATCGGGCTGGTCACCGAGGCGGTGCGCCTGGCGGAGCAACTCGGGCTCACCGAATCCGAGGTCCTCGCCGCACTTCCGCACGCGAGCAGTTCGAGCCGGGCCGTCCTGAGTGTCGCCGCGAAGGGCTCGGTGGCGGCCTTCTCCGAATCCGTCGGCGATTTCCTCCGCAAGGATGTCGCGGTGGCCCGGGAACTCGCCGGGCGGCTCGGCAGTGATCTCGGCCTACTGGATCCGGCGATCCGCGCGGCGGTCGAACCCGCCTGACGGCTACCGGTTCCGGCCCGGACCGCGGCGGAGTCCGGCCGCCGCGGTCACCCGGCCGCCGGCCAGTCCGGGGATCGGCCCAGCATCCGCAGGATCCGCTCCATCGGTGAGCCGGTCTCGGCGCCCGGTAGCGCCCGCGCGAAGGGTGATCCCGGATTCTCGCGCTCCGGGCCGTCGGGCACGGCGGCGGCGATGGACAGGACGGCGTCGGCGCAGGCCGCGGCCGGTTCGTAGTCGAGTCCGAGGGCACGTGCCAGATCCCAGCCGTGCACAACGTAGTCGACCAGGTGGAAGCCGAGGGCCTGCTGTCCGGGCACGGTGACGTCGGGGCCGAATTCCGGGAGCGCGAACATCCGTTCGGGAACATCGGCGGGTTCGAAGGCGCGCAGCACCTCGGCGGCGGATTCGGTGTATTCGGCCGGAGTGTGCGGGCCGGGGGCGCGGGGATGCCACAGCGCGAGATCGGCCCCGTCGCCGCGGGCCGCCGCGGCGAACCCACGATGCTGCGCCGCCATATGCGCGAGGAGGTCGCCGACGGTCCAGCCGGCGCAGGGTGTCGGCAGCGAGAAATGCGCGGAGGTGACGAGTTCGGCGGTTTTCACGGTATCGAGGACCGCGGTGCGGTCGAGTTCACGAAGGTCTGCAGTCATATCGCAATAATAAGCAGGTGCATATCATATGTCCATGCCCATTATTTTGGGTCGGTAGGTTCTACCCATGGGATCAACGGACCGGCCGGATCTGGCGGCAATGCTCGCGCCGCTGACCCGCAGTCTCATCGCCATGGAACGCCCCGTACTGGACGACCACGGGTTGAGCATGTGGGCCTACGCCGTTCTCACGGCACTGTCCGCGGGACCGGCCCGCGGTCAGGGCGTACTCGCCCAGGAGATCGGCGCGGACAAGACGCGCATCATCGCGACCCTCGACGATCTCCAGGCCCGGGGCCTCATCGAACGCACCCCGGACCCCGCCGACCGGCGCGCGCGCCTGCTCGAACTCACGGCCGAGGGACGCCGTCTGCACGCGGCCGCGCAATCGGAGATCCGGGCGCGGGAGCAGGAGCTACTACGACGACTCCCCGCCGGCGACCGGCGCGGTTTCCTCAACGCACTGCGAATACTCGGCGCGGCCGGTCCGGACGGCGCCGAGACGAGCGGCTAGCCGGGATTCAGCCAGTCGAACGGCGCGGAGGCGCGGCCCGGTCGCCGCACCGACGGGGGCCGATCCCCCCGGGCGCGAGCAGCGGGTCAGTTTCCCCGCAGCACGCGCAGCGGTGCGTGGTTCGCCCAGCCCTCCTCCGGCCAGTTGAACCAGCCCGCCGACGCCGAGGTGCAGCCGTCGGGATGCAAGGTGGTGCCGGTCAGATAGGACGACAGCCGCGAGGCCAGGAATACCGCGCAGCCCGAGATATCGCCGAGTTCCCCGGCGCGGCCCATCGGTATCGCGACCCGCACCCCTTCGGGATCGAGCATCGCGTTGTCGCCGGTGCCGATCCGTTCCAGATTCGGGGTGGGGACGAAATCGGGGGCGATGTTGTTGACCCGGATACCGTCGGGCGCGACCTCGACGGCGAGCGTGCGCGCGAACTGCTCCACCGCTGCCTTCGCCGCCGCGTACACCGCGAACCCCGGTGCGGCGCGATGCGCCTCGATGGTGGAGATATTGATGATGCTGCCGCCGCGGTCACCCGCTCGCATCCGCGGTACCGCCAGATGGCAGGCGTGCAGAACATGGGTCAGATTGGTGCGGAGCAGGGCGTCCCAGCCCTTCGGCCGGGTCTCGGTGAACAGGCTGCGGAACGTCCCGCCCACCACGTTCACCAGGATGTCGAGCCGGCCCCAGCGTTCGTCCACCGCGGCGAACAAGGCCGCGAGCGCTTCCGGATCGCGGGCGTCGCCGTGCACCACGAGGGCGTCGATGCCCCGGGCGCCGAGAAACTCCCCAAGCTCCGCCACGGCGTCGGCGTCGATATCGAGCACCGCCGGCCGGACGCCGTTGTCCGCCAGATCCGTGACCACCGCGCGGCCCAATCCGCCCGCCCCGCCGGTGACCACCGCGACGGTGCCGGCCAGCCCGGCCCGCTCCTCGAACCAGCCCATCGTCGTCCCTCTCAGTCGATATAGGTCGTGCCGAAGGCCGACAGGAAATCGAAGGTCACGGCCGGATCCAGGGTGTCGTGCACAGCGGCCCGGGTGGAGACGACGATCCAGTCCACCCCGGCCCGGGCCAGCGCCTCGAACGCCTTGCGGTGCGGTTCCGGATCCTCGCCGGGACCGGTGAGGCCGGTGTGGCTGTAGGAGTACACCAGATCGATATGTTCGGTGCGCCCGGCGTTTTCGGCCGCCGACCGCACCTCCGCGATCTTGCGGGCGAGGTCGTCGATGGAACCGAGTTCCGGGGTCCGGGCCGTGGTACTCAGTTCGGCCCCGCCCGACATCGGTATCCAGCCGTGCGCTGCCCGCGCCACACGGCGCCGGCTCAGCGCGGAGTTGCCGCCGATCCAGATCGGGATCGGCTGCTGCACCGGCGTCGGCCGGGCCTGCACATCGCGGGCGCTGAAATGGGTGCCGGTATAGCTGAACGGCTCCCCCTTCCAATGCAGGGGGAGCACGTCGAGCGCCTCGTCGAACAGCGTATTGCGCTCCTCGAAATCGACACCCATCGCGTGGAATTCGCCCTTGAGATAGCCGGTGCCGATACCGAGGATCGCGCGACCTCCGGACAGCTTGTCCAGCGTCGCGGCCGCCTTCGCCAGCAGCATCGGATTGCGGTAGGGCGCCACCGACAGATAGGTGATCAGCCGGATCCGCCGGGTGAGCGCCGCGGCGTAGCCGAGCGCGACGAACGGGTCCAGCGTCTGATGGCCGCCCGCGCCGAGCCAGCGCGCGCCCGGCGCCGGATGCTCGCTGAGCGAGAACCCGGCGAACCCCGCCGCCTCGGCGGCCACGGCCACCTCGCCGAGCGGTCCGGGATCGAGAACATCGGCGTCCACACCGCCGGTCTCCGGATAGTGGAAGATGAACCGCACTGTTACCTCCGCGAATTCGGGACGGTCCGGTCTACCGGCCGCGCTTGACCTCGTTGAACGGCACATCGCGATCGGCGGCGTATTCGCGCGGCATCCCGAGCACCCGCTCGCTGATCACATTGCGGGCCATCTCGGTACTGCCGCCGGCCAGGCTCCAGGCCGCGCGGAACAGGAAATCGGTCCCGATCTTCGCGGTATCGGCCGGATCGCCGGGGGCGTGCGTGGCCGCCGCCGAGCCCGCGATCTTGACCGCCATATCCGTTTGCAACCACGAGTACTCGGCACTGAACAGCCGGGTGATCGAACCGGCGGCGGGCGGCAGCTCCCCGGCCATGATGCTGCGAGTGATATGCGTGATGAGCTGATCACGCACCACGGCCATGGCGCGCGCCTCCCCCACGTCCTCGCGGACGCGCACATCGTCCAGCTGGCCGGTCTCGCGGGCCAGGTCGAAGATCGGTGAATCCTCGCCGCCCATATGCGGCCGGGCCCCGCTGGTGTAGGGCGAAGTACCACCGATCGCGGACCGTTCGTGATACAGCAACCGGGACGCGGCCTCCCAGCCGTTGTCCACCTGACCGAGCACCGCGTCGTCGCCCAGGCTCACATCGTCGAAGAACTCCTGGCAGAACTCGGTGGACCCGGTGACCTGCTTGATCCGCTGCACGGTGACGCCGGGGGCCTCCAGGGGCACCAGGAACATGGTCAGCCCACGGTGTTTGGGCACCTCCCAGTTGGTGCGGGCCAGGCACAGGCCGTAGTCGGCCGCGTACGCCCCCGAACTCCAGATCTTGGAGCCGTTGAGGACCCAGCGGTCGCCGTCCCGTTCGGCACGGGTGGTCAGCCCGGCCAGGTCCGAGCCGCCGTTGGGCTCGGACAGCAACTGCACCAGCAGTTCGTCTCCGCGCAGCACCGCGGGCAGATGCTCGCGCTTCTGCTCCTCGGTGCCGAGATCCAGCAGGGTCGCCGCGCAGATCGACAGCGTGGGCACATTCAGGTTGACCGGCATCTCGTAGCCGTAGGACTCCTTGCTGAAGGCCTGCTGATGCGCCGGCGTGAGCCCCAGGCCGCCGTATTCCTCCGGAAAGCAGATCCCCGCGAAACCGCCGTCGTAGAGCATGCGCTGCAACTCGCGGGTCCGGTCCCATTCCTCTTTGCTGTCGGGCGGGCCCTGCTCCGGCGGCGCGGGCGGAAGATTGTCGCGCAACCAGACCCGGGCGCGTTCCCGGAATTCGGCGACGGGTTCGACTTCGGTGGTCATAGCGGTACTGCCTTCCACGAGGTGATCGGCCGCGTCAGGCGGCGGCGACGAGCAGATCGGTGATCCGGCGCCGGTGCTCCTCCGGGGTGCCGTAGAGCGCGCGGCCCAGACCGATCCGCCGCAGGTACAGATGCAGATCGTGTTCCCAGGTGACCCCGATCCCGCCGTGCAACTGCACGCAGTCCTGGCCGATCACCGGGGCCTTGGCGCCCACATAGGATTTCGCGACGCTGACCGCCTCGTCCGCGCTCGCCGGATCGTCGTCGCAGGCCGTGGCCGCGGCCGTCGCGGTGGCCCGGCAGGCCTCGAGCCAGGTCTTGTTGTCCGCCATCCGGTGTTTGAGAGCCTGATACGAGGCGAGTGGCCGGCCGAAGGTGAAACGGTCGTTCAGCCAGCCCAGGGTCGCGTCCAGGGCCTTGTCGGTGGCGCCGACCGTTTCCGCGGCGGTGAGCACGGCCGCGGTGTGCAACTGGGCGCGGACCGCCGCGGTCGCGTCCGCCCCGCGGTGGGTGACCGCCTCGGCGGGTACCGCCACCGCGTCGAAATCGACGCGGGCGGTGCGCCGGACCAGATCCAGCGTCCAGGTGGGGGTGATCGATACGCCGGGGGCGTCCGCGGGAACCAGCACCTGGACGGGCCCTTCCGGACCGCGCGCGGTCACCAGGAAGGTATCGGCGCGGTCGCCGGATTCGACGCGATCCTTGGCTCCGGTCAGGCGGTAACCGGTGCCGTCGGCGACCGCCGTGACCGTATCGGCCGCCGCCGGCCCGGTGAGCGCGGCGAGGACATCCAGCCCGCGTCCGGGTTCGTAGATCGCCCACGACGCGAGCCGGGTACCGGCGGCGATCTCGCCCACCGTCTCGCCGAATCCCTCGCCCGCGCCGGCCAGACCGGCCAGCACCGCGTTGGTGGTCACGAAGGGCCCCGGCGCGCACGCGCGCCCGAGTTCGGTGGCCACCAGGGCCAGTTCGGTGAGCGGGCGCCCGGAAATGGTTCCGCCGCCGTATTCTTCGGCGACCAGCATCGCGGTCCAGCCCAGTTCGGTCGCCGAGCGCCACCAGTCCGCCTCGAATCCGGACCCGGACTCGCCGAGCGCGCGCACGGTCGCGACCGGCACGGTCCCGGCCAGGAATTCCCGGGTCGTCTGCTGGAAGAGCCGCTGGTCAGCGGTGAGATCGAGGTTCATGATGTCCGGTCCTCCGGTTGACGCACGGCACGCCGTGTGGAAATCTCATACTCACAGATGAGAGTTATATTCTCAAATGCGAAAGTCAACCGGCGGAGCTGCTCGTGGCGGTAGGAGCCGGCGAAGCGAAGGGACCCGTCACGTGAAAAATTTCGAGGATCTCGATTTCTTCCTCGGCCAGGAGCTGGTAGCCGACCCCTACCCATACTTCCAGGCGCTTCGCGATAAATGTCCGGTTACCCGGGAACAGCACCACAACGTCATGATGGTCACCGGTTACGACGAAGCGCTCGAGATCCTCAACGACGCCGAGCAGTACTCCTCGTGCATCTCGGTGACCGGCCCGTTCCCCGGTTTCCCGGTGCCCATCGACGAAACCTCCGATGTGGACGCCCTCATCGCCGAGCACCGCGATACGCTGCCGCTCAGCGATCAGCTGCCCACCCTGGATCCGCCCACCCATACCGCGCACCGCGGCCTGCTCATGCGGCTCATCACCCCCAAACGCCTCAAGGAGAACGAAGAGGCGATGTGGGATATGGCCGATAAGGTCCTCGACGACTATCTGGCGCCCGGAAAGGGCGATCTGATCCGCGATTTCGCCGGTCCGTTCACTCTCTACATCATCGCCGATCTCCTCGGCGTCCCCACCGAGGACCAGGAAGAATTCCTCAACGCCCTGCAGCGCGACCCGCATCGCACCGAAACCGTGGGCAGCACCGAGGGCGAAGGCGGGATGTCGCACAACCCCATCGAATTCCTCTACGCGAAGTTCTCCGCCTATATCGACGACCGGCGCGCCAACCCGCGCGCCGACGTGCTGACCAGCCTCGCCGAGGCCACCTTCCCCGACGGCAGTCAGCCGGAAGTACTCGATGTGGTGCGGGTGGCGGCCAACCTGTTCTCGGCCGGCCAGGAGACCACGGTCCGGCTGCTGTCCTCGGCGCTGAAGATGATCGCCGAGGACGCCGAACTGCAGCGCTGGCTGCGCGAGGACCACGAGCGGATCAACAACTTCATCGAAGAGATGCTGCGGATGGAGAGCCCGGTCAAGGGCGACTTCCGGATGGCGAAGAAGACCACCACGGTCGCCGGGGTCGAGGTACCCGCCGGGACGGTCCTGATGCTCGCCAACGGCGGCGCCAACCGCGACCCTCGCCGGTTCGAGGATCCGGACACCTTCGACGCCCAGCGGTCCAACGCCCGCTCCCATATCGCCTTCGGCCGCGGTATCCACACCTGCCCGGGCGCGCCGCTGGCGCGGGCCGAGGCGAAGGTCGCGATCAAACGCCTGCTCGAGCGCACGACCGATATCCGGATCGACGAAAGCGCGCACGGCCCGGCGGACAACCGCGACTACACGTATCTGCCGACGTTCATCCTGCGCGGAATCACGTCGCTGCACCTGGAATTCGACCGCACGGAAGGGTAGGTCCCATGAAGGTCATCGTCGACGCGGACTCCTGTAAAGGCCACGGTATCTGCACCACGCTGTGCTCGGAGGTCTTCACACTCAACGACTACGGCTATGCCGAGGCCATCGATACCGAGATCCCCGCGGATCTCGAGGAGGCGGTGACCACCGCCAAGGACGCCTGCCCGGAGTGGGCGATCAAGATCGTCGACGAAACCGCCGGGTAGCGGGATCACCCCTCGTCGCCGACCGGCGGACTCGATCACCGGGTTCGTCCGTCGGCGACGATCGCCTGCGCTCGATCCGGCCCCACGCGCTACCGGATCGAGCCGATCGGATCCGCGCCGGGTCGGGCAGGATTGCCACCATGGGGACGCAGAAAGCGCGCATGCTGCGCGGAGAACCGTACCGGGACAACGACCCCGAACTGGTCGCCGAACGCCGCGCCTGCCAGCGGCTGCTGGACCGGTTCAACGCGACACTGTCCGATGACGACCACGAGCGCCGCGAGATACTCGGCGCGCTGCTCGGATCCCTCGGCGCCGGATCGTGGATCATGCCGCGTTTCCAGTGCGACTACGGCTCGCTGATCGACATAGGCCGCAACAGCTTCCTGAACTACGACGCCATCGTCATGGATTGCGCCCCGGTCGTCATCGGAGACGATGTCTCCATCGGCCCCCGCGCCCAGTTGCTGACGGCCCTGCATCCGATGGACGACCACGAACTGCGCAGGGAACGCTGGGAGACCGCGGCGCCGATCACCATCGGCGACAATGTCTGGCTGGGCGGCGGCGTCATCGTCTGCCCCGGGGTCACGATCGGCGCGGACACGGTGGTCGGCGCCGGAAGTGTCGTCACGAAGGATCTACCGCCGCGGATCTTCGCCGCGGGCAATCCCTGCCGGAAGATCCGCGACCTCCCGCATCGAACACCGAGCGCCGGGCCGCGCGGAGCCGAGTAGTTTCCCGGATGCGCCCGGCGGCCGCGATACCGATACTGGGCGATAACCGAACTGCCACTGTCCCGGGAGTCGTGTATGTCCGCGCTCGACGATGAGATCGGCCGATTGGTGACGGACTCGACGCGAGAAAGGGATCGCGGGGCCACCGGACACCGGACCGTCGTCCTCACCACGGACCGGGGGATCGTGCAATGGCTGGCGGTACCGGGAGGTGTATTCCATCTCGAGGTCGTGGATCCCGCGCGACACCGCCGCCGCGGATGGTGGCGACGTGCTACCCGCCCTGATCCGGCCGCCCCGGCGGGGTTCACCGAGCGGCAGATCGCGACGCTGGCACAGCTCGGGTTCCGCCCCAGCGAACCGGACTACGAAATGCGCCCGGACGAAACCGGGGACGACGACCGGCGGGTGGCCTCGATCGTGACCGCTGTGCTCCGCGAGGTGCTGGGCGTCCGGGATCCGGGAGATTTCGCATCCGAATCCTTCTGACCGGCTATTCGCCGCTCCAGCGCGGCCGCCGTTTTTCCGCGAACGCCGCCGGACCTTCCTGCGCGTCCGCACTGCGATAGGCGCGTGCGGCGGAATGGCGGGCCGCCTGCAGTGCCGCCGATCGGCCCATCTCCGTGGCGAGCATGACCGTCTCCCGGGCGGCGCGCACCGACAGCGGCGCCCCGGCCAGCACCTTCCGCGCGAGTTCCAGTGCGGCCGGGAGCAACTCGCCGGGCTCGGCCAGCCGGTTCACCAGGCCGATCTCATAGGCGCGTTGCGCGGTGATCGGGTCGCCCGTGAGCAGGATCTCCATCATGATCCGCTGCGGGATCATATGGATCAGCGGCGCCGCCCACGGCGAACTGCGCCCGACCTTCACCTCGGTGACCGCGAAGGTGGCGGTGGTGCTGGCCACGCAGAGATCGCAGGCCTGCGCGATCATCCAGCCGCCGGCGAAAGCGGCGCCGTTCACCGCGGCGATGGTGGGTTTGGACAGTTCGATGGTGTCGTAGGGCAGCGGGAACATCTCCCGCGGCGGTTCGGCCATCCGGGTTTCCACCATCTCCGCGAGATCGCCACCCGCGCAGAACGCCTTGGGCCCGGCGCCGGTGAGGACGGCGATCCGCAGCGCCGGATCGTGCTCGAACCGGTCCCACGCCGCGAACAGGCCCTGCCGTATTTCCTTGTCCAGGCAATTGCGGCGTTCCGGGCGATTCAGGGTGATGACCGCGATCCCGTCGGGGCGGGCGTCGAACAGCACGGCGTCGTCGGTCATTCAGAATCCTCTTCGCTGGATCTCGTGGGCGTCCCGGGACAGGCCCTCCCGGAAGTCCGGGTGGGCGATCGCGATCAGCCGCCGGGTCCGTTCGGCCAGATCGCGACCGGCGAGTTCGGCCGCGCCGAACTCCGTGACGATCACATCGACATCGCTGCGAGCGGTGGTCACCGGACCCGACAGGCGGGCGGTGATCCGGGAGACCGTACCGCCGCGCGCGGTGGCGGGCAGCGCGATCACCGAACGGCCGCCGCGGGACCTGACCCCGGCCCGGACGAAATCGACCTGTCCCCCGGTGCCTCCGAGGTAGGCCGCGCCGCTCTGTTCGGCGTTCACCTGACCGGTGAGGTCGACCTCGAGCGCGGAGTTCAGGGTTACCAGACCGTCCACCTGCGCCAGCACCGCCGCGTCGTGGGTGTAGGAGGTGGCGCACAGGCGTAGCTCGGCATTGCGGTGGGCGAACCGGTACAGACGGTCGGTGCCGATGAGCGCGCCGGTCACCGAGACCCCCGGGTCGATTCGTTTACGCGCGTTGGTGATCACCCCGGCCTCGACCAGATCCACCAGACCGTCCCCGATCATGCCGGAGTGCACGCCGAGGTCACGGCGGTCGCCCAGCTGGCGGAGTACGGCGTCGGGGACCGCGCCCACCCCGGTCTGCAGGACCGATCCGTCCTCGATATAGGAGGCGACGTATTTCGCTATGGCCTCGTCGAGGGGACCGATCGCGGCCGGCGAAACCTGCACCGGCGGCCTGGAAACCGTGACCGCGCAGTCGATCTCGTGGGCGCCCAGGCCCTCTCCGGGGACATCCGGCACGCGGTCGTTCACCTCGGCGATCACCACCCGGGCCCGGTCCACCGCCGCCCGGGTGTGATCGCCGATCAGCCCGAAGCTGTGGCGGCCGTTCTCGTCGGCGGGACCCACCTGGACGAAGGCCACATCGCAGCCGAGGGTCCCGTCCTCGATCATGGGACCCACCCGGCTCACATGGCACGGCACGATCCCCAGTTCGTGCGCCTTGGTCAGCGCGCGCAGGGCGCCGATGGCCCCCATGCTCGACAGGGCGAAGCCGGCCACGGATCCGGGGGTGAAGATGCCGGAGAAGCTGGTCGCGACGAACGCCGACAATCCGCCGATCTCCCCGCCCTGGGCGATCAGCGCCTCGATCAGCGTGCTGGGCTCACCGCACGCCTGCCCGATTACGATGCGGTCCCCCGGCCGCAGGAACTGCCGCAGGTCGAGGTCGGCGGCGTCGGTGTACACGGTCATCCGCGGCCGCCGTCCGCCGTCGCGGCGCCGGAACCGCGCAGCACCTCCTCGGTATGCGCGCCCAAGCGCGGCGCCGGACCCGCCACCCGGCCCGGGGTCCGGGAGAACCAGGTGGGTGGTCCGGGGAATCGGATCGGGCCGTCGGGGGTCTCGACGGTTTCGAAGAACCCCGCCGCGTTCAGATGCTCGTTGTCGAAGAGTTCGTCGAGGGTCCGCACCGGCGCGGCCGGGATCTCCAGCGAGTTCAGCAGTTCCAGCCATTCGGCGGTCGTGCGGGTGGCGAAGGTTTCGCGTAGATGGGCGTAGACGGTCCCGATCTGTTTCGCACGCTGGGCCAGGGTGGCGAACTCCGGTCCGGCCCAGGCCGGGCGGACCGCGTTCACGAACGCGGTCCACTGTTTGTCGTTGTAGACCAGCGCCGAGATATAGCCGTCAGCGGTGCGGTAGGGCGCCCGCTCGGAGGTCACCGCCCGCGGATAGGCGGCGGTACCCAGCGGCGGATCGAACATCGCGCCGTTGGCGTGTTCGACGAGCATGAACGAGGCCATGGTCTCGAACATCGCGACCTCGACCTCCTGCCCCTCGCCGGTGCGCTCCCGATGGAACAGCGCCATCATGGTGGCGTAGAGCGCGGTCATCCCGGCCACCTTGTCGGCCATGATGGTGCCGACGTAACCGGGTTCGCCGGTGAGCAACCGCTGGACATGCGGCAGACCGCATTCGGCCTGGATGGTGTCGTCGTAGGCGGTGCGGTCGGCCTCCGGGCCGCGCCGGCCGTAGCCGTAGCAGTTGGTGTAGACGATCCCCGGATTCACGGCGGCCACCTGCTCGTAGCCGAATCCCAGGGCGGTGACCGCGCGCCCCCGCATCGAATGGATGAACACATCCGCGCCCGCGATCAGCTCCCGCAGCGCCGCCTTGCTCTCCTCGCGGCGCAGATCCAGTACGACACTGCGTTTCCCGCGGTTGACATTGACGAAGACCCCGGCCATCCCCTCGCCGGGGCCCACCGATATGTAGCGGGTGTTGTCACCCGCCGGGGGTTCGATCTTGATGACCTCGGCACCCATATCGGCCATGATCTGGGTGCAGTACGGGCCCATCACCATGGACGTCAGATCGATCACCCGCACTCCGGCCAACGGCCCTGTGTGCTGCATACGCCCTACCTTCACCGGGCCACCGGAACAAATCAGCGGCTATCTGATGAATCTTTGTAAGGATAGTGATATCAAGGAGAGGTGCCCAGTTTCAATGGCGACAGCGGCGGCCACCTCAGCACCGGGCCCCGCGACGACACCGCCGCGCCCCGGCTCCCGGCGTCCATCGCCGAGGTCCTGGATCCCGCACTCGCCCGGGACCCCGAGTCCATCGCCCTCGAAGCGGTCTCGGGTACCTGGACCTACCGTGAACTCGACGCCCGCGCCGATGCCGCGGCCGCCGCGCTGTGGTCTCTCGGCGTCCGGCCCGGCGACCGGGTCGGGGCCTGCCTACCCAACGACCTCGATATCGTCGCCGCCTTCCACGGCGCGCAGCGTATCGGCGCGATCTGGGCCGGCATCGGAGAGGCCCTGGCCGCCGGCGAACAGCAGTACCTGCACGATCTGATCGAACCCGCGGTGGTCTTGGCCGGCGACCGCTATCAGGTCGACTCACCGGCTCGCGTGGATCCCGGCCGATGGGCCGCGGCGCTTTCCGCGCCCGCGGTCCCGGCGGTCGCCGCCGATCTCGACGCACCCGCGGCGATCGCGTTCACCAGCGGCACATCCGGCCGCCCGAAAGCCGTGGTGCACAGCCAGCGCAACCTGCTCCTGCCCGGCGCCGCACTGGTGGCCACCCGCGGCTACGGACCGGATCTGCGCAAGGGCGACAGCTTCCCGTTCACCATCCTCAACTTGATGGTGCTGTCCACCCTGCTCACCGCCCAGGCGGGCGGCCGCGCGGTGATCATGAACCGGCGCGACCTCACCGGCGTGGCGGAATGGATCGCCACCCGCGGGGTCACGGTCTGGAACGGCGCCCCGGCCCAGCTCTACGATCTGGCCGCCCGGCCCGATCTCGATCTGAGTTCCCTGCGCGAGGTGTGGAGTGGCGGCAGCGATACCCCGGATGCCGTGCGGACGGCGTTCGCCGACGCGCACGGCATCGTGCCCCGGGTGACCTACGGGCTCACCGAGGCGCCCACGGTGGTCGCCATCGACCCGCCGGATGCACAGTGGCGTCCCCGGTCCAGCGGCCGGGTGCTGCCACAATTCGATGTGGCCGCCTACGACGACGACGGGAACCGGCTCGCCCCGGGCGAACTCGGCGAATTGTCCCTGGCCCCGCGCACGGAAGGCCCGTGGGCCGGGCTGTGGCGACCCCTGCTCGGGCATTGGTCCGACGGCGGGATCACACCCCCGCCCGAGGGACCCGTGGCCACCGGGGATATCGGCACGGTGGATGCCGAAGGCTGGCTCACCGTGCTGGACCGCAAGAAGATGGTGATCATCCGGGGCAGCGCCAATATCTACCCGCTCGAGGTCGAACGGGTACTGGCCGGATATCCGGCCGTGGTGAAGGCGGCGGTCTGCGGGGTCCCGCACGAGCGGCTGGGCCAGCAGGTCGCGGCGGTGATCGAAACCGGGGGCGCGGAGATCGATTTCGCAGCGCTCGCCGAGTTCTGCCGCGCCGAACTGGCCGGATACAAGGTGCCCGAGGTCTGGGCCGTGGTGGACAGTCTGCCGATCAACGCGATGGGCAAAGTGGTGCGCACCGAACTGCCCGCCCTCGCCCGCCGGGGCGGTGCGGTATGAGCGCCGATCGCGCGGCGGCCGTACGCCCGTTCGAACTCGACGGCCGGGTCGCGGTGGTGACGGGCGGGTCGTCCGGGCTCGGCGCCGCGGTGAGCCGTGCGCTCGCCGGGCTCGGCGCCCGGGTGGCCGTGGTGGCCCGGCGCCGGGACCGGCTGGAAGCGCTGGCCGCCGAGATCGACGGGCTGGCACTGGGCTGCGATCTGTCCGACCCGGCCGGGATCGCCGAGCTGGTGCCCGCCGTCGCCGACGGGCTCGGCCCGCCGGAGATCCTGATCAACGCCGCGGGCAACCGGTTCGGCACCGAACGTGCCGAATCCGAACCGCTCGACGATATCCGCAGCACCCTGGACCTGAATCTGGTGGCGCCGCTGCTGCTGGCCCAGCAGGTGTTCCCGCATATGCGCGAGCTGGGTCGCGGGTCGATCGTGAACGTGTCCTCGATCAGCGGACTGGTGGGGGTCCCCGGAATACCGCAGGCCTCCTATGCGGCGAGCAAGGCCGGGCTCTCCGGTCTCACCGCCGAACTCGCGGTGCAGTGGGCGCGCCATAGCATCCGCGTGAACACGGTGGCGCCGGGTTTCTTCCGCAGCGAGATCACCGACAGTCTCTACGACAGCGATAAGGGCGGGCAGTATCTGCGCCGCAATACCCCGTTACCCACCGAGGGGACGGCCGAGGACATCGTCGGGGCCATCGTATGGCTGGCCGGCGACGCGGGCCGGTACGTCACCGGCCAGACCATCGTGGTGGACGGCGGCTGGACCGCGCGCTGATCGCCCGAGGGTGTTGACAGCGCATAACCCGGGTGGAAATATGATTCTTGTTTCAGAGAATCAAATTCTCACCCGTTATCGCGGAACCGGCGACCGTCCACCGGCACATCACCGTTCGAGATGCTGGAACGGCACATATCCGAATGGATCGAGGAAGGACCACATCACCGATGTTCTCCGCAATTCTCATCGACAAAGGTGAGACCGGACCGCAGGTCGCACTGTCCGAGATCGACGAAGCGCAGCTGCCCGAGGGCGATGTCGAGATCGAGGTGGCCTACTCCACGCTCAACTACAAGGACGCGCTCGCGATCACCGGCGCCTCGCCGGTGGTCCGCAAGTTCCCGATGGTCCCCGGTATCGACCTCGCCGGCACCGTTCGCACCAGCGGCCACGCCGACTGGAAGACCGGCGACAAGGTGGTCCTCAACGGCTGGGGCGTGGGCGAAACCCACTGGGGCGGGCTCGCGCAGCGCGCCCGGCTCAACGGCGACTGGCTGATCCCGCTGCCCGCCGCGTTCACCGAACGCCAGGCCATGTCCATCGGCACCGCCGGCTATACCGCCGCGCTCTGCGTGGACGCGCTGGAGAAGTTCGGCCTCACCCCCGGCTCCGGGGAGATCCTGGTGACGGGCGCGACCGGCGGTGTCGGCAGTGTGGCCATCGCCCTGCTCACCAAGGCCGGTTTCACCGTGGCCGCCGCGACCGGGAAGGCCGACGAACACGCCTACCTGAAGCAGCTCGGCGCCACCACCGTCATCGACCGGGCCGAACTCACCGAGAAGGGCAAACCGCTGCAGAAGGAGCGGTGGGCCGGGGTGGTCGACACCGCCGGCAGTCACACCCTGGCCAACGCGGCCGCGCAGACCCGCTACGGCGGCGCCGTCGCCGCCTGCGGTCTGGCGCAGGGCATGGATTTCCCCGCGACCGTCGCCCCGTTCATCCTCCGCGGCGTCTCGCTGCTGGGCGTGGACAGTGTGATGGCGCCCAAACAGAAACGTCTCGACGCCTGGAACCGGCTCGCCCGCGATCTGGACCCGGCCGTTCTCGATTCGATCGCCGCCGAGATCACGCTCGGCGAAGCCGTCGGGGCGGCGAGCGGGTTCATCGACGGCACCGTTCGCGGCCGCATCGTCGTCGACGTGAATCGCTGAGCAGGAGTTCTCGTGAGCAAGAAACCGGACGAAGGCACCGTCGAGCTGGATCTCAGCGATGTCGACCATCGCGTGGGCAAACCGATCGGCGGCGGCCAGCTGTGGGATCCGTGCAGCACCTCCGATATCCGCCGCTGGGTGATGGCGATGGACTATCCCAACCCGCTGCACTGGGATCAGGAGTTCGCGCGGGAATCGCGCTACGGCGGACTCGTCGCGCCGCAGTCGATCGCCGTCGCCCTGGACTACGGACACGGCGCGGCCCCGGCCTGTGTGGGTCATATCCCGAACAGCCACCTGATCTTCGGCGGCGAGGAGTGGTGGTTCTACGGCTGCCCGGTCCGCCCCGGCGACCAGCTGTTCCAGGAACGGCGCTTCCACGACTACAAGGTGGCCCAGACGAATTTCGCCGGGCCCACCATGTTCTCCCGTGGCGACACGATCCACCGCAACCAGCACGGCGCGCTCGTCGCCAAGGAGCGCTCGACCGCCATCCGCTATCTCGCCGAGGAGGCGAACAAGCGGGGTATGTACGAGAGCCAGCTCGGTGAGATCAAGAAGTGGACGGCCGCCGAACTCGCCGAAGTGGACGCGCTGCGCACCGAATGGCTGATGTCCAACCGGCTCGGGGTGTCCCCGCATTTCGACGAGGTGAAGGTCGGCGACAAACTGCCGCGCCGGGTGATCGGCCCGCACAGTATCGCCAGTTTCACCACCGAGTACCGGGCCTTCCTCTTCAATATCTGGGGCACCTTCCGCTGGACCGCCCCCGAAGGCGTCGAGGATCCGTGGGTCTACCAGGATCCGGGCTGGACCGAGGGATTCGGCTTCGACGAGGAAGGCGCGAAGATCGATCCGCGGTTGCGTGACGGTCTCTATGTCGGGCCCTCGCGCGGTCATATCGACGCCGAGAAGGCCGGTGACGTGGGTATGGCCCGCGCCTACGGCTACGGGGCGACGATGGGCGGCTGGTGCACCGACTACCTGGCCTACTGGGCCGGGAACGACGGACTGGTGCGGCACACCAAGGCCGATTTCCGGCTGCCGGCGTTCGAGGGCGATGTCACCTACTTCGATGCCGAGATCGTGGACAAGAACCCGGAATCCACCTGGGGCGTGCCCCTGGTGCAGGTGAAGCTCACGCTCACCAATCAAGACGGCGGCAAGCTGGTCTCCTGCACCGCCGAGGTCGAACTCCCGCTGTAGCGGCGGATTCCGCGGACCGTCGCGGCAGCACTGTCAGAGAGGACAACCGGCGATGAGCACCGGGACCCAGTACACCCCCGACCGGGCCGCGATCGTCGCGGGACCGCCGCTGAGTGAGGAACCCGGGCTCGGGACGCTCACCCTCCCGGGCTTCCTCCGCGAGGTGACCGAGAGCTACGGCGACCGCACGGCGCTCGTCGCACCCGACGACGGCACCGAATGGACCTACGCCGAACTGTGGGACCGGGCGCACGCGGTGGCGCGGTCGCTGCGGGCCTGCGGGGTCGGCAAGGACAGCCGGGTCGGGGTGCTGATGACCAACCGCGCCGAATGGCTCGCGGCGGTTTTCGGCACCTCGCTGGCCGGTGGGGTGGCGGTGGCGCTGAGCACCTTCTCCACCCCGCCGGAACTCGACCATCTGCTCCGTATCTCGGGCGTCTCGGTGCTGCTGTTCGAACGGCAGGTGGCGAAAACGGATTTCGGCGCGGTGCTCACCGGCCTGGAGCCCGGACTGTCCGGCGCCGAACCGGGCCGGGTCGATTCGACCGCGTACCCCTTCCTGCGGCATCTGGCCTCGGTCGGCGATCCGGTACCGGGCACGGCGGTGGAATCCTGGGACGCCTTCCTCGGACGCGGCGCCGATATCGACCCCGCGCTGATCGATGCCTCGGCCGCGACCGTCCAGCCCAGCGATACCGCCGTGCTGTACTTCTCCTCCGGTACCACCAGCAAGCCCAAGGGGATCCGCAGCGCGCATCGCGGGGTCGCCATCCAGATGTGGCGGTTCCGCCGGATGTTCGGGTTCGGCCCGGACGACGAGGTGCGCTGCTGGACCGCCAACGGTTTCTTCTGGTCGGGCAATTTCGCCCAGGCCCTCGGCGCGACCCTCGCCGCCGGCGGCACACTGATCCTGCAGCCGCTCTTCGACGCCACCGCGGCGCTGGCACTCATGCAGTCGCACCGGGTGACCTTCCCCGTGGCCTGGCCGCACCAGCACGCCCAGCTGCAGGGCGCGCCGAACTGGGACACCGCCGATCTGAGCAGTCTGCGATTCGTCGACCGCGATCTGCCGCTGGCCACCCACCCCACCATCGATACCGACTGGACCGAACCCGGCCACGCGTACGGCAATACCGAAACCTTCACCATCACCACCTGTTTCCCGGCCTGTACGCCGGAAGAGGTGATCGCCGGCAGCAGCGGCGTCCCGCTGCCCGGGGTGACCGTGAAGATCGCCGATCCACTCACCGGCGCGGCACTGGGCCGCGGCGATCACGGCGAGATCTGCGTCAAGGGCCCGACCCTGATGCTCGGCTACCTCGGCATCCCGCTGGACGAAACCCTCGACGCCGACGGCTACTTCCACACCGGTGACGGCGGCTACCTCGACGAGCAGGGCCGGCTCTACTGGGAAGGCAGGCTCACCGACATCATCAAGACCGGCGGCGCGAACGTCTCCCCGCTCGAAGTCGACGATGTGCTCGGCCAGTACCCGGGCGTCAAGATCGGCCGCACGGTGGGCGTGGCGCACGAAACCCTCGGGGAGATGGTGGTCGCCTGTGTGGTTCCGCATACGGGCCGCGACCTGGTGGCCGGGGAGATCCGCGAACATCTGCGCGCCCACCTGGCCAGCTACAAGGTTCCCCGGGAGATCCTGTTCTTCACCGAGGACGATCTCTCCCTCACCGGCAGCGCCAAGATCAAATCCGCCGATCTCCGCGCGCTGGCCGCCGCACGACTCACCCCCTCGTAACCGGCCTGGTCCGCGATAGCCGGTGACAGCGGCCTCTCGAACGCGGAACGCCCTCTCACCGGATCGACCGCCGCACCGGGCCACCGTGCGATGATGCCAGCGGCCGGGAGGAGGAGGTCGTGTTCGTATCGAAGGCGTTCGTCGCGGCGGGATCGCGGCTGTCGAGCGTCGCCAAGGATATCGCGACCGGCTGGGGCCGGAGATCACCCAACCACGAGGGTGCACTCTCGGGCGCGGCGAAGACCCATCTCGACGCCCAGGACCGCGGCGACGCGCGGATCCGCAGCGCGCCCCACACCCCGAGCGATACGCCGGGCCGACCCCGGCCGGCGGTGCGGACCGGGCAGCGGGACCGCACCGATGCCGACCGCCGGCTCGCTCATACAGCACTGGCGAATCGCGCCGAGACGAACCGGACCGCGGACCAGGTGACCGTCTGCAACGACCCGGTCGACGTGGCCACCGGCGAATTCGTACTCCCGGACACCGATCTGCGGTTGCCGGGGGTGCTGCCGCTGGTGTTGCGACGGCGGCACCGCTCCGGTTTCCGGTTCGGGCGCTGGTTCGGGCCCTCCTGGTCGGCGACCCTCGATATGCGCGTCGTCGTGGACATCGCCACCGTCACGTTCGTCGGCGAGGACGGCCTCCTGCTGGTGTATCCACACCCGGAGCAGGAGCGACCGGTGCTGCCGGTCAACGGCGGACCGCGGTGGTCGCTGCGGGCCGTCGAGGGCGGGGGCTACTCCGTGACCGATCCGGATCGCGAATTCGTCTGGCTTCTCACCGCTCGTGAACCGGGAACCGTCGATCACCGCGGCGGCGGCTACGCGCTGTCCGCCCTCACCGACCGGCACGGAAACCGGATCACCTTCCACTACGACGCCGACGGCGTTCCGGTCGAGGTCGAACACTGCGGCGGTTACCGGGTTCTCATCGAATGCGAGAACGACCGTGTCACGGCCCTGCGGGTGCCGGGGTCCGAGGACGCGGACAGCACTACCGTGCGGGAATTCGGATACGACTCCGGAGAACTGGAGACCGTGGGCAACGGGGTCGGCGCGACCACGCGCTACACCTACGACACCGAGCACCGGATGACATCGTGGACCGATTCCAACGGTAACCGCATGCGTAACACCTATGACGCGGCCGGCCGGGTGGTGGCGCAGCACGGCACCGCCGGCATTCTCGACGCCCGCTTCGAATACACGGCGGACCCGGAGACCGGACTTCGCCGTACCGTCCACATCGACTCCACAGGCGCGGCCACGGAATACGTCCTCGATCGCGAATTCCGGCTGTGCGAGCACATCGATCCGCTCGGCGGACGGACCCGGACCGAATACGCGAACGACCGCCGCCCGGTTCGGGTCGTCGCCGCCGACGACGCCGTGACCGCCTACCGGTACAACGCGGACGGCGATACGGTCGAGGTCGCCCGCCCCGATGGCAGACATATCCGGATCTCCTATACGACCCGGCGGCGACCCGCCGCTGTCACCGCCGCCGGACAGGAGCCGCACTACCAGGAGTGGGACGACGCGGGCACGGTCTCGGCGGTGGTCGGCGCCGGTGGCGCACGAACCGAGTTCGGCCATCACCGCTGCGGTGCAGTCGCGACCGTCACCGAATCCACCGGGGCGCGCACAGATATCGAGGTCGACCCGGCGGGGCTACCCGTCCGGGTCACCGATGCCCACGGCGCGGTCACCACCATCGCACGCGATCATTTCGGCCGCCCGGCAGTCGTCACCGACGGCCTCGGCGGTGTCACGACCTACAGCTGGTCCGGCGACGACCGGCTCGTACGGCGCGCCGACCCGGACGGCCACGGCGAAAGCTGGGAATACGACGGGGAAGGCAATCTACTCACCCATATCGGCCGCGCCGGCGGCCGGACCCAGTACACCTACGGCGCGTTCGACCTGGTGAACAGCCGGACCGATCCGGACGGCGCCACCACCCGCTACACCTGGGACACCCAGCGCCGGCTCGTCGGAATCACCAACCCGGTCGGTGACACCTGGCATTACACCTATGACGGGGCCGGCCGGCGCACTTCCGAAACCGACTATTCCGGTGCGCTCACCCGCTACAGCCACGATTCGTGTGGCCGGATCGCGACCGTGACACCCGCGACGGGTGTCACCCGGACCCACACCTACGACATCCTCGGGCGGCCGACCGCGGTGACCGCCACGACGGGCGAATGGCTGCGGTACGACTACGACACCGCGGGCCGGATGACGACCGCGACTTCCGGTATCGCCGAGCTCGTGACACACACACTCCGGTTCACGCACACCGCGGACGGCCGACCGGCCGGCGAGCAGCTGGACGACCGCCCTCCGAGCCTCTTCGAATACGACCGGCACGGCCGCCGCATCTCGCGCACCGCACCCGGCGGGACGGTCACCACCTGGCAGTACGACCCGGCCCATCGGATCACGGCGCTGCAGACCGGCGGTCGCCGTCTGAACTTCGTCCACGACCGGCTCGGGCGTGCCACCGGCTGGCGAGTGGGCGCTCTCACGGTCGACCACGTCTACTCGCCTGCCGGGCGGACCGTTGCCCGGACCGCCGGCACCGTTCCCTCCGGACCGGGTACCGGCCTCCCCATCGTCCGCGACGACTACGTCTGGCGGGCGGACGGGTACCCCACCGCGCAGGTGACCACGGAAGGTACCGGTCCGGCGACCCGCCGCGAATACGATCTCGACGAGGTCGGGCGGATCACCGGAATCACCGTCGGCGGACAGGTCGCCGAGCGATACAGCTACGACCGGCTCGGAAATATCCTGTCCGGCGGGGCGGTTCCGGCGGCCTCGGGGGCGACAGCGGATTCGCCGAGCGGGCCGGATGCGGTATCCGTGCGGAACTACCGGAACGCCGCGCTCGTCCGGCGCGGCCGCACGCGATTCCACTACGACGAGAGCGGCCGGCTGGCCCGCAGCGTCACCGGTCGCCCCTCCCGCCGGCCGGAGGTCCGGCACTACCGGTACAACGCCTTCGACCAGCTCGTCGAATTACGGACCGCGAGCGGCGAGCGCTGGCGCTACACCTACGACGCGCTCGGAAGGCGTACATCGAAATATCGCCTCTCGGCCGGTGGAGAGGCGATCGACCGAACGGACTACACCTGGGACGGCACCCGGCTGACGGAACAGACGGTCCGGGGCGCGACGACTCAGTGGTCGTATCACCCCGGCACCCACGTCCCGCTCACCCAGACCGTCGAGCAGGACAGCGTCGACCGCGAATTCGTCGCCATCGTCTCCGATCTCGTCGGGGCGCCGATCCGGCTTCTCACCGAATCCGGGCAGGTGGCCGCGACCGCCACCAGCACACTGTGGGGGGAGACCACCTGGTCGGGGACGAGCCGGACGCTGTTGCGTTATCCCGGCCAGCAGTACGATCCGGAGAGCGGTCTGCATTACAACCTGCACCGCGTCTACGATCCCGCCACCGGGCGGTACCTCACCCGGGATCCGCTGGGACCGGGTCCGGCCACGAACCCCGTCGCCTATCCGCACAATCCCCTCACCTGGTGCGATCCATTGGGGCTGGTACCCAGAGAATGTGCGACGGGCCGCACCCACCGGGACTTCGCGCACGGTACCTCGGCAGATCACGCCGACTACATCATGACCTACGGTCTCAACCAGCAGGTGGCCTCGACGGCCTCGCGTGGCGGGTCGATGAGCCGGCGCGGATCGTTCTTCACCCACGAGGTGGACAGCGGCGCATCGCCGGGCTTCCAGGCCGCATACGAATGGGGTCTGCGGCACAGCCAGTACTCTCCGTCCACAGTGCTCGTGGGACGGCTGCCGGAATCGACCTATCAGGAGCTGGTCGAGAAGGGGTTGGTGACGGTGCGGCAGGTCGGCGACGGGGTGCCGGACGAAACCATCTTCGCTCCGGGTTCGTTCGCCACCTTGAACGACAAAATGGATTGGAAGTGGAAAGTGACTCCCAACGTTGACTGACGACCCCTCCGAGTACTCCGCCGCGAACCTGCGCCCGACGGTGTGGGGAAGCCGTGCGCGACGCGACGACGGGCAGTGGGAGACGGTCTGGCGTCTGACCTTCGCGGCGCCACGGCCACCCGGGTCACTGGAGATCCACACGGACGTGGCGGCCGGGTTCCGGGCGACACTGGAGACGACCGGCGGAACCCATGCCGAGCTGCGGGTGCTGACCCGGGACGACGCCATGTCGGCGGCCTATTATCCGCTGACTTTCACCAGCTTCGCGAAGGTCGACGATTCGATCGGCGAGCTCCGGGAGATCCAGGAACGCCCCCGGGATTGGTACGCGCCTTTTCGCGATCGGGCCGGCGACTAGGGCGAGTGCACGCGCGGCGGCCGGTCGCGGCCGAATTCGATTGCGGGCGGCCGCCGGATCGGCCAGCCTGGCGGGCATGACAGGGACCGTCTACCTCATCACCGGAATCCAGGCCGCCGGTAAATCTACCGTCGCGCAGGCGCTCGCGCAGCGGCTGCCGCGGTCGGCGCATATCCGCGGCGATACCTTCCGCACGTTCGTGGTCAACGGCCGGGCCGAGATGGGCCCCGAACCGTCGGCGGCGGCCGTCGAACAGTTGCGATTGCGCTACCGGCTCGCGGCCGCGAGCGCCGACGCGTATGCCGAGGCCGGTTTTTCGGCGGTGGTGCAGGACGTGGTCCTGGGCGAGCATCTGCCGTGGTTCGCCGAACGGATCCGGACCCGGCCGTGCCATGTGATCGTTCTCGTACCGCGACCCGAGGTGGTCGCCGCCCGCGAGGCGGGCCGCGCCAAGAAGGCCTACGGCGTGTTCACCGTCGCGGATCTGGATTCCGGCCTGCGTGGCACCACACCGCGGATCGGATTGTGGCTCGATACCTCCGACCTTACGGTCGAGGAGACCGTGGACGCCATCCTCGATCGGTCGCAGCCCCTCCCCTGACGACTCGTCCTCACGCCCGGGCCTCTCCCCGACCCTTGTGAATACATACGGTCGTATGTATTCTTTGATCGAGGCTCGCACCCCCACGGGACAGAGGAGAACGGCGATGGCCACGGACACCCGAAGCAGACCCGCCGAGTCGATCCGGACCGAACCCCTGTTCGATATCACGGTCGACCTGGAGAAACCCCTGAACTTCGAAGACGGGCCCATCGGCCGCCGGGTTCTCCACCGCGCCGCGGGCGGTTCGTTCGACGGGCCCGGCCTTCGCGGGGAGGTGGTGCCCGGCGGCGGGGACTGGGCGCTCTATCGTCCCGACGGGACGATGCTGCTCGATGTCCGGCTGACCCTGCGCGCGGACGGCGACCTGGTGTACATGACCTACCAGGGCCGGTGGGTGATCCCGCCGGAGGTGCAGCGCACGATCACCGGTCTCGCGGACCTCTACGCCGTGGATCCGGCGCGGTATTACTTCCGCACCGCCATCCTGTTCGAAACCGGTTCCGCACAACACTCCTGGCTCAACGATATCGTCGCCGTGGCGTCGGGGCGCCCGGTCGACGGTGGCGTCGCCTATCACGTGGAACGGGTGTTGTGACGGCGACGGAACACCCGCGGGACCGGCGGCGCGAACGCGGCGCCCGGTCCCGGCATATGGTCACCCGCCACGCGGTCGATATCGCCTCACTCGACGGTCTGGCCGGGATCAGTTTCGGCCGCCTCGCCGAGGAACTCGATATCAGCAAGGCGGGTATCCAGACCCTGTTCCGCACGAAGGAGTCACTGCAACTGGCCACGGCCGAGACCGCGGGCGAGGTGTTCGCCGAGACGGTCGTGGCTCCGGCACTGCCGGCGCCGGAGGGCGCCCCGCGGTTGTACGCGCTGATCGATCGCTGGATCGACTACGCCGCCCGGCCGCTCTTCCCCGGCGGCTGCTTCTGGGGCGCCAACCGGCCCGAGTTCGACAGCCACCCGGGACCGATACGCGATCTGCTGGAACGGCAGCACCGCGGATGGCTGGACACGCTGACCGGTCGGCTCGAACAAATCGCGGCCGCGGGGCGGCTACGGTGCGGCGACGCCGAATTGGCGGCCTTCCAGATCGATGCCGCCCTCAACGCGGCCAATATCGCCCTGCGGCTGGGCGATTCCGGAAGTGTGGACAAGGTGCGCCGGATGGTCGGCGAACTCGTGCGCACGGGATCGTGAGCGCTACCGTCAGGGCGCCAGGTAAGCGCGCGCGATCTCGCGACGGTGGTCGGCGGGGCCGCCGAAGAGCGCCCGGTTCAGGGTCGCGCGTTTGAGATAGCGGTGGAGACCGCTCTCCCAGGTGTATCCGATACCACCGTGCAGTTGCATGGCCTTACCGGCGATCCGCACTCCGGCCTCACCGGCGTACGATTTCGCCGCCGCCACCGCGCGACTACTGTCCGGCGACGAATCCCCGGCGACCGCCAGCGCCTCGGCGAGCAGCCGGCGCGCGATCGTGAGCTCGACCAGCATATCGGCGCAGGCGTGTTTGACCGCCTGGAACGATCCGATGGGCCGGTCGAACTGCTCACGGACACGGGCGTAGTCGACGGTCGCGTCCAGCACGGCCGCGGCGATGCCCACACTGTCGCAGGCGACCGCGAGCACGGCCCGGTCGTAGAGAACCCGCGGGCCGCGATCCGGATCGGCCCGGAACGGGCGCAGTTCGTCCGGTGCGAGCGGCACCGCCGAAGCGTCCACCCGGCCCACGGTCCGGGTCGCGTCGACCACGGGTTCCGCGGTGATCCGCAGCCCGGGAGCGCCGGGCGCCACGAAGGCGAGGCGAATCGCCCCGGCCGGGTCGAGGGCGGGGATCAGCAGCGTGGTCGCGGCCGGAGCGTCCGGCACGAACGCCGCGGATCCGGACAACTCGAACCCCTCGGACGTTTGGGTCAACCGGAAGCCGGGTACTATGCCTCCGGTGCCGGCACAAGCCGATTCGCCGCCGGCCGCCGGCACCATATTTCCTTCCAGCACCGTGATCGGTACCGCG
The DNA here is from genome assembly GCF_055586645.1 of Nocardia sp. NPDC049935. Lineage (NCBI taxonomy): Bacteria > Bacillati > Actinomycetota > Actinomycetes > Mycobacteriales > Nocardiaceae > Nocardia > Nocardia sp. NPDC049935. The sequence continues at coordinate 359,178 of NZ_JBVJHV010000006.1, forward strand.
GTACCCGCGACGGTGTCCCGCAGGAGTGCGTCGCGGCGGGAGTCGGAATCGAGCAGCGACAGCGCCCCGATACCCGCCGCGGCCACACTCGGGTACGCGGTCCGCGCCGCCGCCCGGCCGATCTCCTCCAGCAGGATCGCCACCTCGGTGAAGGTGGCGCCCGCACCGTCGTACCCGTCCGCGATCTCGAGCCCGGGCCATCCCGCGCCCACCAGCACCGGCCACCCGATCTCGGCTTCCCCGCCCTTGCCCAGCAGTTCCCGTGCGACAGTGCGCAGTTCGTCGTGGAATTCGCCGAATTCGCCGCTCATCACGCTCCCGCCGGTTCGCGGGGCAGGCCCAGGCCGCGTTCCCCGATGATGGTCCGCTGGATCTCGCTGCTGCCGCCGGGAATCGTCCATTCCCAGGAGCCCAGGAAGTCCAGCACCCAGGCTCCCGACTCCCAGCCGCCCGACATCGGCTTCCGCAGAACCGTCTGGCCCGGCAGACCACTGATCTCGGCGCCGAAATCGGTGATCCGCTGCAGGAGTTCGCTGTAGTACAGCTTCACGATCGAGGCGTCGGCCGGGCCGACCGTCCCGGCGGCGTGCCGTTCGACCAGATCCCGGCACAGCGACCGCAACCCGGTCAGTTCGATCTCGAGCCGGGCCAGCCGGTCGGCGGTCACGGCGTCGTCGACGGGCCGGCGGCCGGTGGGTCCGGGCCGGCGGCATTCCGCGAGCAACCATCCGAATCCGGCGTGCCCGAGACGCTCGGCGAGTTCCAGCATGGTGAGGCCGCGCTCGGCGCCCAGCGTCTGCTGGGCCAGCTGCCAGCCCCGGTTCTCCTCGCCGAGCAGATTCGCGGCCGGGATCCGCACCTGATCCAGGAAGATCTCGCAGAAATGCGATTCCCCGGTGGCCTGCCGGATCGGCCGCACCTCGATTCCCGGGCTGCGCATATCCATCACGAAATACGAGATGCCCTTACGTTTGGGCGCTTCCGGATCGGTGCGGGCCAGCAGCAGGCACCAGTCGGCGTACTGCGCCCCGCTGGCCCAAACCTTCTGCCCGGTGACCACGTAGTCGTCGCCGTCGCGCCGGGCGGTAGTGCGCAGGGCGGCCAGATCGGAGCCCGCACCGGGCTCGGAGAAGCCCTGCACCCAGAGTTCCCCGTCCAGGATCGCCGGTAGATGGCGTTCCCGCTGCGCGGCGGTTCCGCCCGCCAGCAGAGTGGCGGCGGCGTGATGGATCGCCACGAACGCCAGTACCAGCCGTGGTGCGTCGTGTGCGGCGAGCTCCTGATACAGCACGATCTGCTGCGGTATCGGCATACCGCCGCCGTACTCGGCCGGCCAGTGCGGCACCGCGTAGCCGGCCGATCGCAGACGCTGGAACCACTCCTGCTGGAACGCCACGAAATCGGCGTCGGTGGCTCCGGTCTGGGCCGCACGCCACCCGGCCGGGACATTGGCCCGGCACCAGTCCCGCACCGCGGCGCGGAACGCGGTGAGATCGCTGTCGGCCATCACCGGCAGCCTCACCGCCGCGCCCGGTCGCGCAGCGCGTGCAACCGGTCGCGGTGTTCGTCGGACTGCATGGTCACCACCTCGGCCGCGAAACCGGCCTGCAGCGGCCCCGCCAGCGCCTGCGAAAGATACATGTTCACCACCCGTTTGGTGCTGCTCAGCGCGCCCTGTGGCTGTTTCGCCAGCCGGCCGGCCAGCAGGCGGGCGGCCTCGGCGAGTTCGCCGGCGGGCACCACCCGGGTCGCCAGCCCGAGCTCCACGGCGGTCGCGGCGTCGATCCGGTCACCGGTGTAGAGGTATTCGCGCGACCGCAGGATCGGGGTGAGCAGCGGCCAGAACGCCGCACCGCCGTCACCGGCCACCAATCCGACCGCTACATGCGGGTCGGCGAGGTGCGCGCGGTCGGAGATGAGGACGATATCGCTGAGGATCGCGATACTCGCGCCCAGTCCCACGGCCGGCCCGTTCACGGCGGCGATCACCGGCAGCGGGAAGCGCAGCAGTTCCTCGATGATCTCCGCACCCTCGCGGATGCTCTCGTCGCGGGCCACCGGATCGTCGAGGAAGGAGGTGATCCAGTCGAGATCACCGCCGGCGCTGAACGCCCGGCCGGCCCCGGTCAGGATCACCACCCGCGCCTCGGTATCGGCGGCCAGCTGCCGCCACACCTGGGCGAGCGCACGGTGCAGATCGGCGTTCACCGCGTTCAGCTCGTCCGGGCGGTTGATGGTCACGGTGCGGACGGGGCCGTCACCGGTGACGGTCAGCACTTCGGGCAGGTCGTATCGCACAGCGCCTCACACTCCCGCCGGATCGGAGAACAACCCCGCCAGACCGCGACGGCCGATCCGGCCGGACAGCAGTTCCTCGGTCCCCACCGGACCCACCGGCAACCGCCGCAGCGGCAGACTGTACCGCGACAGCCACGACAGCGTGGTCTCGTCGCAGAAACCGGTCGCACCGTGCAGTTGATGGGCGATCCGGAACACGATATCGGCGGCCTCCAGCGCCGCCAGCCGCAACGCGAGCGCGTCGTCGACCGCCTCCGGACGACCGGACTGGATACTCCACAGCGCGTACCGGGCCAGCAGATCGACCCCCCTGCGTTCGACCTCGGCGTCGGTGAGCTGGAACTGCACCCCCTGGAATTCGCTCAGCGACCGCCCGAACTGCTCGCGGACCTGCACATGGGCACGGGCGAGCTCCACGGCCCGGTCCAGCATGCCCAGCAGCGTCCAGCACGGCAGGGTCAGCGCGAGCGCGAGATCGGCGGAGCCGTCACCGGGTAGCGGCCGGATCTCGAACCGGGTCACGAAGGCGGCGTTGCGGGTGTACTCCCGCGGACCGATCGGCACGGCGACTCCGCGCGCGCCGTCGGTCGAGACGGTCGCCCACCGCAGATCCACTTCCGCGACCTGCCCGGCGGGCTCCGGTCCCGACACCACGATCAACCCGTCGAACTCCGGATCCTCCGGCCGGGCCAGCCGCTCCGCGACCGGGTAGGGCGTCGCCCAGTACCCGGCGCCACGGCACAGCGCCGCGGCGGCCTCCAGTTCGACCGGGTCGCGCCGCGGCGCCAGATCCCAGGCGCCCAGATTCCCGAGCACCGGCTCGATCAGCTCCCGGCGGCGCGCGGGTTCGCGTTCGGCCCGCTGCACCAGGTCGTCGCCACCGGCCGCGCGCAGCGCGCGCACCACCTCGCGGCCGAATTCCTGTGCCTCGGCGGCGAGTTCGAGCCGCACCTCGTGCTCGGATCCGGCCGGCCCGCTCGACGTACTCACACTGTCCTCCTGCGGCGGCCGCGGTATCCCCTGCGGTGGTGTGCCGCCGTCGCGGCGCCGGCGACCGGGGCGGCCGGCCCGATCGCGGCCGTCACCGCCGGCGGTTCGGATGGTCCGGCCTCGTCCGGGCCGGTGGTGGTGCGGGCTCGGGGCCGGATCCGCACGCGGCGCCGCTCGACCCGCCGGATAGCGGCGGACGGTACGGCAGGACCGCCGGCGATCTCCGCGGCCGGTAGCGCACGTGGCGCGGGTTTCACGATGCCGCCCGCCCGGATGCCGGTGGGCGGCTCTCCCGGCGGTCCGGCGTGCCCGGTGCCCGACGGGCCGAATCGCCACGCGCGGCGAGGAGTTCGCGCGCCAGCAGGATCCGTTGCACCTCGATACTCCCCGACGCCACCGTGGCGGCATTGGCGTAACGCCAGTGGTCATCGACCGCGCTCCGGAACCGGCGGCGCTCCGGGGAATCTCCCGGCACGGCCGCGGCGAGTTCCACCAGCACCTCCGCGCTCTCCTGATCCAGCCTGGTCACCGCGATCCGGTAGGCGGCGGCATCGCCCGGCGCGACGGTGCCCGAATTCTGCAGCGACACCACCTGGTACGCGAGCAACCTGGCCCGGCGGCACCGGGTGAGCATCCGTGCCCAGCGACCGCGCAGGGCGGAGGGAACCTCGTCCCAGGCCGCGCCGAGCGCCTCCGGCGCCGCGTGCAGCAATCGCTCACACCGGGCGTAGCGGGCGATCCCGACCCGTTCGAAGGCCAGCACCTCCTGCACGACCGACCAGCCCTGGTCCACCTCGCCCAGGACATCGGCCTCGCTCGCCCGGACGCCGTCGAAGAACACTTCGTTGAGGTGGTGCGGGCCGAGCATCGCGTCGATCGGCCGCACTGTGATGCCGGGGTCGGACATGGGCAGCAGGAACACGGTGAGCCCCTGTTGTTTCCGGCCCGCGTTCGAGGTCCGGGCGAGCAGGAAACACCATTGCGCCATGGTGGCGTAGGAGGTCCAGATCTTCTGGCCGGAGATCGACCAGCCGTCACCGTCGCGCCGGGCGGTGGTGCGCAGCGAGGCCAGATCGGACCCGGCGTCCGGCTCACTGAAGCCCTGACACCAGATCACCTCACCGCGCGCGATCGGCGGCAGGTGTTTGCGCTGCTGTTCGGGGGTGCCGTGCCGCATAATGGTCGGACCCACCCAGTTGACGCCCATGTACTGCGCCCCGCGCGGTTCGTGCTGCGCCCACATCTCCTCGCGCACCACGGTCTGCTCCCAGATCGAGGCGCCGCGGCCGCCGAATTCCTCCGGCCAGGCCAGGCAAAGCAGACCGCGCTCGGCGAGCGTGGCGCAGAAGCGCTGGGCGACGGCGAGGTCCGCGGGGTCGTCGGTGAAGGCACCGAGAAAGTCGGCGGGGACCTCGTCGGCGATCAACCGGCGCAGCTCGCCCCGGAGCTTCCCGGCGGTCGCACCCATCGTGAAGTCCATGGGCGTACCCTACGGCAATCCTCATAAGGATTGCAATGTTTGCTGGTTTGGCTCGCGGGCATTCCAGAGCCCGCGCCCGCACGGCTCACACCGGCGGCACCCCACCCGCCTCCGCGGCCGACGCGACGACCAGGCAGTAATCACCCAGCCGCGCCACCTCTTCCGCTGTCGGCTCGACGCCGGACCACAGGTATTCCGACAGTTTTCCCACCGCCGAATAGGCCAGCAGACCGGCGACGTATTCCGGATCGCGCACCCCGAGTTCGGCCAGCGGCGCATTCAGCAGTTCGGCCAGCCGGCGCGGCGCCGATCCGGCCCGGCCCGACACCAGATCCACCCCCAGCGCACCGGTCTGGCACAGCACCGCCCGGGTATCGGCGGCGATCGCCGCATCGGCCTGGGCCAGGATCGCGGCGACCCAGCAGCGTATCCGGGCGGCGGCACCGGCTTCCTTCGCCATCCGGTGCGCGACATAGTCGCCCAGCCGTTCCGTGCCGTCGGTCAGCAGCGCCGCCATCAGCGCGTCCTTGGACCGGAAATGCCGGTAGAACGCGTCATTGGACAGCCCGGCCGCGGCCACGATATCGGCCACCCGCGGACTGCCCCGCGGACCGCAGCGGCGCACCTGATCCAGGGCGGCGTCCAGCAACCGGCGGATCTCGCCGGCGTATTCGGCCTCCCGTTCCGCGACCGCCTTCCGGGCGATCCGGCCCACCAGGCCCGATCCCGGATCGGACTCCGAAAGAATTGCATTCTTCTTCACAAGAAGGATATTCTCACCGGACGAGAGGAGGCGCAAATGGCGTGGGATTTCGATACCGACCCGGACTTCCAGGAGAAACTGGACTGGGCCGACGCGTTCGTCCGCGAGGAGGTCGAACCGCTCGATCTGGTCTGGCCGCATCAGCAGTTCGTGCCCTTGGAAGGCGCCCGCCGGGCGGCCATCGAACCGCTCAAGCAACGGGTACGGGAACAGGGACTGTGGGCCACCCATCTCGGCCCGGAACTGGGCGGGCAGGGTTACGGGCAGCTGAAATTGGCGCTGCTCAACGAGATCCTGGGCCGCAGCTCGTGGGCGCCGATCGTCTTCGGCTGCCAGGCGCCCGATACCGGCAACGCGGAGATCATCGCCCACTACGGCACCGAGGCGCAGAAGGAGCGCTATCTGCGGCCGCTGCTCGAGGGCGAACTGTTCTCCTGCTATTCGATGACCGAACCGCAGGCCGGCGCCGATCCGACCCTGTTCCGCACCCGGGCCGAACGCGACGGTGACGACTGGGTGATCAACGGCTGGAAGTTCTTCTCCTCCAACGCCCGCACCGCCGCGTTCCTGATCGTGATGGCCGTGACCGACCCGGATATCAGCCCGTACAAGGGCATGTCGATGTTCCTGGTCCCCTCCGACACCCCCGGTATCGAGATCGAACGCAATATCGGACTCGCCGGCGAACCCTTGAACGACGGATCGCACGCCCTCATCCACTATCGCGATGTGCGGGTTCCGGCCGAGGCCCTGCTCGGCGGGGAGGGGCAGGCGTTCGTGATCGCGCAGACCCGGTTGGGCGGCGGCCGTATCCACCACGCCATGCGCACCATCGGCCTGGCCCAGCGCGCCCTCGACATGATGTGCGAACGCGCACTGAGCCGCGAGACCGCGGGCAGCCGGCTGGCCGACAAGCAGTTCGTCCAGGGCTATATCGCCGACTCCTACGCGCAGCTCAAACAGTTCCGGCTGCTGGTGCTCTACACGGCCTGGGAGATCGACAAGTACAACGACTACAAGAAGGTCCGCAAGGATATCGCCGCGGTGAAGGTCGTGATGCCGACCGTGCTGCACGATATCGCCTGGCGGGCCATGCAGGTACACGGCGCCCTGGGCACCACCAACGAACTGCCGTTCTTCACGATGATCCACGGCGCCGGAGTGATGGGCCTGGCCGACGGACCCACCGAGGTGCACAAGATGACCGTCGCCAAACAGGTGCTGCGGGACTACTCGCCCAGCGACGATCTGTGGCCCACCGAATGGATTCCCCGCAAGCTCGAATCGGCGCGGGCGAAATACGCCGACTATCTGGAGAACGAGGTGGGCAACCTGTGATCGACTTCGCGCCACTGGGGCCTTGGATGGACGCGGCCGGACTCCCCGGTAAGGGTGAGCCGCTACAGACGAAACTGCTTTCGGGCGGGACGCAGAACGAGATCTACGAGATCACCCGGGGCGAGCACCGCAGCGTGCTGCGCATTCCGCCGACCCACGCCCCGGCCGACCGGGACAAGGGAATCCTGCGGGAATGGCGGATCATCGAGGCCCTCGACGGCTCCGATGTCCCGCATACGTCCGCGGTGGGGGTCTGCACCGATCCGTCGGTGCTCGGCCGGACCTTCTACCTGATGGGGTTCGTGGACGGCTGGTCGCCGATGGACCACCGGCGGGTGTGGCCGGCGCCGTTCGATACCGATCTCACCGCGCGCGGGGGGCTGGCCTATCAGCTCGCCGAGGGGATCGCGCTGCTGTCCAAGGTGGATTGGCGCGAACGGGGCCTGGACGATCTGGGCCGGCCGGACGGTTTCCACGAACGGCAGGTCGCACGGTGGACCGGGTTCTTCGAACGGATCAAGGGCCGCGAACTCGAGGGGATGGAGACGGCGACCCGCTGGCTGCGCGAACACCGTCCGCTGGATTTCGTCCCGGGTCTCATGCACGGCGACTACCAATTCGCGAATGTCATGTACCGCGACGGCGGGCCCGCGCGACTGGCCGCCATCGTGGACTGGGAGATGGGTACCGTGGGCGATCCGAAGCTGGATCTGGCCTGGATGGTCCAGGGCTGGCCGGAAGACACCTCCGCGCCCGAGGCGAGCGAGTCCGGCTACGTCGATATGTACGGTATGCCGTCCCGCGATCAGGTGGTCGCGCACTACGCGGAGGTTTCCGGGCGGCAGGTCGACGATCTCGACTACTACCTGGTCCTGGCCCAGTGGAAGCTCGCGATCGTGCTGGAACAGGGTTTCCAGCGCGCGGGCGACGACATCAAACTGCAGTCCTTCGGCCCGATCGTTCCCGAACTCATGCGATCCGCCGCCGAACTCGCCGAATCAACGGAGTACCGCTCATGAGCGACGAAGAATTCCTGGTGGACCGGCGCGGTCCGGTCACCGTCCTCACCCTGAACCGCCCCGAGGCGCGTAACGCCCTCAACGGGAATCTGATCGGCGCGATCGGCGCGACGGTCCTGGAGGCCGAACGCGATCCCGGTATCCGGGCGCTGGTCATCACCGCGGCCGGCGATCGGGCGTTCTGTTCCGGGATGGATCTGCGCGCGTTCTCCGGCGGAGAGGATGTGGGGTTCAGCGATACCCCGGAGAACCGGGCGTTCCAGCGGCTGGCCCGCGGCGCGGTCGAGGTCCCGGTGGTGGGCGCGGCCAACGGATCCGCGGTCGGCGGCGGTCTCGAGGTACTGCTGGGCTGCGATCTGATCGTCGCCGCCGAGACCGCGAAGTTCGGTCTCCCCGAGGTACAGCGTGGGCTCTTTCCCGGCGGCGGCGGCACCTATATCGCCGAGCGGATCCCACTCGGAATCGCCCTGCAGCTCACTCTCACCGGCGAATTCTTCTCCGCGGCGCGTGGCTATGAGATCGGCCTGATCAACGCGGTGGTCCCGGCCGATCAGGTGCTCGACACGGCACTCGGTTTCGCCGAGCGCATCGCCGCCAACGGCCCCCTCGGAGTCGCGGCCTGCAAGGAACTGGTGCGCCTGTCGGTCACCGATCCGGCGAAGGCCGCGCAGCGGCTCCGGCACTGGCAGGAAGTGGTGTTCGCGAGCGCGGACGCCAAGGAGGGCGCGATGGCCTTCATGGAGAAGCGCGCCCCGGAGTGGCAGGGCAAATGAGTTCCGGGCGGGCGGTGATCTGCCCGGAATTCGGCACCCCGGAGGTGCTGCGGCTCGAACGCCGGGAGCCGCCGCGTCCCGGCGACGGGCAGGCGCGTATCCGGGTTCGCGCGGCCGCGGCCAACTTCCCGGATATCCTGCTGATCGCCGGGAAGTACCAGATCACCGTGCCGCCGCCCTTCGTACCGGGCAGCGAATTCGCCGGCACCGTCGAAGAGCTGGGGCCGGGTTGCCAGGGGGTCGCGGTGGGCGATCGGGTCACCGGAACGGGCCTCTACGGAGCCTTCGCCGACGATATCGTCGTGCCCGCGGCGAACCTCGCCGCGATACCGGCGGCGGTGGACGACCGCACCGCCGCCGCCTCCGGTGTCGCGCACCGTACCGCCTACCATGCGCTCCGCTCGATGGCCCGGATCCGGCCGGGCGATCCGGTCGTCGTCCTCGGTGCGGGCGGCGGTGTCGGCCTGGCGGCGGTACAGCTGGCCGTCGTACTCGGGGCCGACGTGGTCGCCGTGGCGTCCTCGGCCGAGAAGCTGGCCGCCGCCCGGTCCTACGGGGCGGCGCACCTGATCGACCACCGTGCCGGTGATCTCCGGCAGGCCCTGCGCGCGGCGGTCCCTGCCGGAGCCGCCGCCGTCCTCGACCCGGTGGGTGGTGACCTCGCCGAACCGGCGCTCCGGGCGCTGCGACGAGGCGGCCGCTTCGTCACCATCGGCTACGCCTCCGGCACGGTCCCCCGCATTCCACTGAACCTGGTGCTGGTCAAGGGCGTGCATGTACTCGGATTCCAGTTCCAGGACGTCGCGCCGGACGAATTCCGGCGCAACGACGAGGAACTCGCCGCACTTCTGGAGCAGGGGCGGGTCGCTCCGCATATCGGCGCGGTCCATCCGCTGGAGGACACGGCACTCGCTCTCGGCGATATCGCCGCGGGCCGGGCGATCGGGAAGGTCCTGATCGACCTGACGCTCTAGCAATCCCTCGGGCCGGCGCCGTCGAAGTAGGCCGCTGCCAACCGGTCCCGGTCGGTACGCAACCCGGCGGCGTCCCCGGACAGCACCACCCGGCCGTGGTTCAGCACGATCGCATGATCGGATACCGCCAGCGCGAGGTCGGCGTGCTGCTCCACCAGCAGTACCGCGATCCCCTCCTCCCGGGCGGTCTCGCGGATCGCGGGCAGCATATCCCGCACGACCAGCGGCGCCAGGCCCAGACTCATCTCGTCGACCATGAGCACTTTCGGACGGCCCACCAACGCGGCGGCGAGGGCCAGCATCTGCTGTTCGCCGCCGGACAGCAGTCCGGCACGTCTGGCGCGCAACCCGTCCAGTGCCGGAAACCGGGCGAGCACCGCCTTCTCCCGGACCGGATCGGGCGTGGGGGCCGCGAGCCGGAGATGTTCGGCGACGGTCAGCGGCGGGAACAGCCCGCGATCATCGGGGACGAGCCGCAGCCCACGCCGGGCCGTCCGGTACGGCCGCCGGTGATCGACCGGTGCGCCGAGAACGGTCACGCGGCCGCGTATCGGGGGCAGCAGACCGGCGAGCGCGAGCAAGGTGGTGGTCTTCCCGGCCCCGTTCGGGCCCAGCAGCGTCGTGACCTCTCCCGCGGCGAGCGCGATATCGAAATCTCGGACCGCCGGTATGCCGTTGTGCCCGACCACGAGTCCCTCTGCCAGCAGCGCGGTCTCAGACATCGGCGTCCTCCCTCGACGCTGCGACATCGGCGTACTCCCTCGACGCTGCGACATCGGCGTCCTCCCCCGGAGCTGCGACATCGGCGTCCTCCCTGGGCGCCCCGAGATAGGCGGCGATCACAGCCGGGTCGACCCGCGCTTCGGCCGGGGTTCCCGAGAAGATGATCCGCCCGAACTCCATCACATAGATCCGGTCGCAGACGCCCAGCACCAGGGAGATGTCGTGGTCGATCAGCAGTACTCCGGGGCCGCCGGCGGCGATACCGCGTATCCGCTCGGCGAAATCGCGGCTCTCCCGGCTGTCGAGCCCGGCGGCGGGTTCGTCCAGGAGCAGGATCCGGCAGTGCCCGGCGAGCGCCCGAGCGACACCGACCAGTTTCTGCTGCCCCAGTGTCAGGTCCCGGGCCGCGATATCGCCCACCTCACCGAGACCCACTGTGCGCAGCGCCGCGGTGACCGCCGGATCGGTCCGGTGGCGGCGGCCGAAGAGATCGGAGAGGACGGTGGCGAAGCCGCCCGGGCGCAGTGCGGCCGTGACGTTCTCGACCACGGTCAGATTCCCGAACAACTCACCGGACTGCCAGGTCCGCGACAGTCCCGCCCGCCGTCTCCGGTGGGGTGCGAGCCGGGTGATATCGGCGCCGTCGAGGGTCACCGAACCCGTGCATCCGGTGAACCCGGTGATCGCGTCGACGAACGAGGTCTTGCCGGCCCCGTTCGGTCCGATGAGTCCCACGATCTCACCGCGCCGCAGGGTGAGCGAGACCGCGCTGTTGGCCACCACTCCCCCGTATCGGACGGTCAGGTCCGTGGTCGTCAGGCCTTCCGATTCGGTCACGGTTGTCCCACCACTTCTTTCGAACCGTCCGCGCCCGGCCCGGAGACCGCCGGCGCCGGAGATCTGCGGCGGAGGCGGTCCACGGTCCGGCGGGCCTCTCCCGCCATGCCGACCGGGTTGAGTACGGCGGTCACGATCAGCGCGATTCCGGAGATCAGCGCGTAGTAGTCACCGAGTTCGAGGACCTCGTGCAACACCACGTAGAGGATCCCGAGCGGTCCGAGGACACCGGCCAGCGCGGCGCCGCCGAACGAGGTGATCCCACCGAGATAGGCGACGGCGAGCACCTGCAGACCCACGAAAACCGTGAACGATTCGGCGGACAACTGGCCCGCGCTGTAGCCGATCAGGCACCCGGCCAGACCGGCGATGAACGCCGAGAACCCGAACCCGAGCAGTTTCGTACGCCGGACGTCGATACCCACCGACGCGGCGGCGCGCTCGTTCGCCCGGACCGCCAGGAAGGTCCGCCCGGTATCGCCCGAGGCGAGCCGGATGAAAACCCAGACGACAACGGCGGCGACGGCCAGCACCAGCAGCGAGAACGGCAGCCGGGCGATCTCGCTGCCCTCCCGGATACCGAGATTCAGCCCGAAAAGGGTCGGGTTCGCGATGGGATTCCCGGAGGCGGGCGTCAGGCTGTAGTTGTTGAAGACGAACCGTTCGATGGCCAGCGCGGCCGCGATGGTGACGATGGCGAGCTGCGCTCCGCGGATGCGGAACGCGGGCAGCGCGACCAGCATCCCCAGCAAGGCGGCCACCAGCGCGCCGAGAAATACCGCCAGCGGCATCGGCATGGCCCACTCGGTGGTGAACTTGGACAGCGTGAACCCCGCCGCCCCGGCGAACGCCGTCTGCGCCAGCGAGATCTGCCCGAGATAGCCGGTGATCACCACGTACGAGAGTGCGAGCAGCATCAGGATGATCGAGTAGGTCAGCCCGAAACGGTAGGTGCTCGACGATACGGCCAGCGCGACGCCCACCGCCACCAGCAGGACCGCCGCCCCGACCGGACGGAACACGGGCACGCGCACATCCGGCAGTGCGATGGTCTGCAAGGACCCGCGTGACGGCAGTCTGCCGCCGAACAGCAGCAGGATCACGATCACCACCACGAACGGCACCACCTGGTCCAGCCCCGACGCGGCCCAGACCGGCCACCATTCCTTACCCGTGAAGAGATTCACCAGGGATTGGAAAGCGCCGAGAACCAGCGCGGCGATCGCGATCACGCCGACCGATTCCATCCGGGCGACCAGCAGCACCGCCAGGGCCGGGACGACGAGCAGCGTGTAGTTCATCGGATTGAGACCGGTCAGGCTGGAGCCCAGCAGCACCCCGAGTGTGGAGACCACCGCGGCCAGTACCGTCGCGATCGCGGCGAGCCGGTCCGGCGAGAAGCCGAGCAGGACGGCGCCGCGCTGGTTGGCCGCCGCCGCGCGGGTCGCCGCACCCAGTCGGGTGAAACCGAAATACGCCCAGATCAGCGCGGATGTCGCCACCATGAGCGCCGCCATGACGAGTTCCGAGGAAGAGAGCCGGGTGCCGAGCAGTTCCACCGACCCCGGCGGGATCAACGCCTCCACCGGAATGTTGTTGGGACCGAACCGGATGACCACCAGCGCCTGCACCGTGAGCATCAACGCCACGGAGACGACCACCTGGGCCAGCGCCGGCGCGTTGCGCACCGGACGGAACACCAGGTAGTGCGTGATCAGCCCGATCACCACCGCGGAGAGCAGCCCGATGGTCACGGCCGCCCAGATCGGCGGCGGCTCCGGGAACCGCACACTTCCGATCGGCAGCACCAGCGTGCCGTCGTCACACAGCTGGGCGAAAACATAGGCGCCCCACATGGCGGTGGCGCCCTGCGCGAAGTTGATGATCCCGGTCGACCGGTAGACCAGTAGCAGGCCGTTGGCCAGGCCGATGTACACCGCGCCCAGGCCCAGGCCCAGCACCACGAACTGAAGGTAGGTCTCCATCGGCTCGTCTCCGTATCGCCGCGGCTCAGGACCGCGGCAGGACGGACAGATCCAGATCGACGTAGCCGGCTTCGTTCACCGGCGCGAGGGTGCCGTCGTCCTGGACCTCGAAGAAGATCGCCTGACCGTTGCAGGTGGTGGGCACACCGGGCCACTGTTTTCCGTCGCAGGTGACGGTCGGTCCGGCGAACGATTCGAAGCCGGCGACCTTCGTGAAGGCCGCGGTCACCGCCTCGGCCGTGACCTCGGTACCGCCCGCCGCGTTCAGGATGTTCGCGATATTGACCAGGGCGGCGAAGGTGTAGAGCGAACGCGACGAGAGTTCGTCACCGTGGCCGACCGCGTCCATCGCCTTCGCGAAGAGGTCCAGCTGTTCTCGCACTTTCGGCGGTGCCGACTCCTCGGCGAGCGGCACCCACAGGCGCGGCTGGGTGACGACGCCCGCGCCCTGGGCTCCCATCCGCTCGATGAACTGCGAGCACGAACCGGCCAGGATCATGCCCTCGTAGCCCTGCCGCCGCAGCGCCGTGAACAGGTCGGTACAGGCGTCCTCGGGTAGCGCGATGACCCCGGCGACGTCCGGATCGTCGGCTATCTGGGTGGCTGCCACGACATTCAGGTTCGCCCCCGCGGCGGGCGGATACTGCACCTTGACGTCGATGCCCAGGTTGCCGGCGATGGGACGGATGAGATCGTCCACATAGGCATGACTGGTCGGCGATTCGTTGACCGCCAGCGACGCCGACTTCTTACCCATCGAATCGAACAGCGTCATACTGCTCAGCGAGGCGAAAGATACCGGTCCGGTGAAATAGAACGCCTTGCCGTAACCCGCCTGATCGGCGAGGAACGATCCGGCCAGGGTGCCGATGATCGGAATATCCGCCGATCCGAGGATGGGCACCGCCGCACCCATGCTCTGGTCCACCGCGTCGACCACCAGGGGGACCTTGCGGGAGACGAAACCGTTCGCGCAGTTGATCGAGGTCTCCGGACTGCCGTCGCCGCTGCACACATCCACGTCGATGGGGCGGCCGTGGATGCCGCCCAGCACCTCGTTGATGTAGTACTCGGCGGCGTCGATCCCGAAACCGCTCTGGGGATAGGCCGTGGCGCCCTTCAGCGGCGCCTGGGCGCCGATGACGATCGGATCGCCGGTGGCCCGGGTGCCACTGAGTTCGGTTTCCCCGCCGGAACCACCGCAGGCCGAGAGGACGAGCGCCGCGGCGAGTCCCAGCACCCCCATCGGAAGGATCTTCTTCACCACTGCACTACCTCATCGAGATTGCTGCGCTGCCGGTTCCGAGGGAGGGGACGGCGCGGTTCCTGCCTTGCCGGACGATTGCCGGACCCGCCGGTGCGCGGCACCGATATCGGCCCGCGCGTTCATCTCGGGCACGACAGCGAGAACACCTGCCTGACAAACCTTCCCGGACGGGCAGAGACGACTTCAGTGTGACCGACATTACGTCAATCCTCGTAAGGATTGCAACGTTTGCCCGAATTGCGCGCACCGGCCGCGGGATCGCGACACCCACACCGCCTGCCGCGGCGCGGGGCGGCGACCGGGAATACCGGGCTCCGGGAACAGGTTCCGGCTGGAATCGACGGTCCGCCGGACCGGGTCCGGGCGCATCGGCACCGGGTGGGTATCGGAAGGAAGACGATGAAGTACGCCGTCAGCTACAACACCGCCTATTTCGGCACCGACCCGGATCGCATCGCGGAGTACGCGCGCCACGCGGAAGCGCTCGGATTCGAAGGGCTGTATCTCTCCGAACATCTGGTGCTGCACCCCGGCGCCCGTATGCACGGGATCGAGGTGGACCCCGCGCTGCCGTTTCTCGACCCGCTCGACACTCTGGCGTTCGTGGCCGGGGTGACCGACCGGCTACTGCTGGGCACCGGTGTACTGCTGCTGCCGTACCGGGATCCGGTCCGTACTGGCCAAACAGCTGGCGACCATCGACGTCCTGTCCAAAGGCCGGATGCGGCTGCTGACCGTGGGATTGGGCGTACTACCGGCCGAGGCCGCGGCGACAGGTGTGGATTTCCGGACCAGGGGGCGGCGCGCGGACGAGGCGATCGATGTGCTGCGGCTGCTCTGGGCCGGCGGCGAGGACGGCGTCTCCTTCCACGGCGAGTTCTTCTCGTTCGACGATCTGGTCCAGTTCCCGAAGCCGTACCGGTCGACCACCCTGCCCATCCATGTGGGCGGTTCCAGCGATGCCGCCGCCCGGCGGGTGGGCAGGCGCGGTGACGGATACTTCGCGGGCGGCGCACTGCTGCCCGATGCGCGGGCGGCCCAGTGGAACCTGGCCCGCGCGACCGCCACGGAGGTGGGACGCGACCCCGAGGCCCTGCAGTACACCCGCTGGAGCGGATTGGACCTCACCGAGGAACGGCTGGCGGCGTTCACCGCGCAAGGGGTCGGCCGGATCGTCGTCACCGCCACCACCACCGACCCCGCCGAGCAGCGCGACGAGCTCTCGGAGTTCGCCGAGCGTTTCCTCACCGCGCCGGCCCGACCCGGCGACCCGGCCGGCCGGTGATTCCGCCGTCAGACCGCGCGGACCAGCCCCTGCCTGCCACGCAGGTCGGCCAGCAGCACCTCACCGCTGTGGAAGACCTCGACATCCTCGCGGTCGAGTTCGGGGATTCCCGCCGCCCCGAGGGCGCATCGTTTGAACGCCTGGGCCGCCGAGCTCAGGCGGTGGTGCGCCGAGGCGACCCGGCAGGCGAGTTCGGCGGGCAGATCGTCGCCCCAGACCGCGAATTCGGCCAGGCCGTTGTCCAGACAGGCGATGGCGCCGGTACGGACCCATTCGTTCGAGACGAAGACGTCGGGGGCCAGCAGCACACTTTCCGGCCAGGTGTCGTGCACCGGGGAGGCCATGGCGGTGGGCAGGTCCAGGACCGTGGCGCCGAGGATTTCCAGGGGGCGCACATCGTCGTGCTCGGTGAGCACGGCGATCACCTCCCAGCCGCCCATCATGCGGTCGAAGATGAACCCGCCCGCGTAGCGCACCGCGTCCACGGTGTTCGGCGCGACGATCGCCAGCCGGTGCCGTAGCGGATGGCGGCGGGCGTGCGCCCGCATGATGTCGACGGGACGTAGGCCCGGGCCGACCGCGCAGTCGGCGTCCAGTAGGCAATCAGCCCCATGTTCATCCCGCGAACCGATCACCGGGTACTCCGTTCGATAAACCAACTGGTGAAACAGTAGGGTCGACCGAGCCCCTGTGACGCATATCTCATCAAATTATTAAGTGTGCTATACATCACAAACCGAGGTCTTTGGCAATGATAACTTTCATGACCTCGCTGGTTCCCGCGTAGATCCGCGCCACCCTCGCGTCGGTGTAGAGCCGGGCGATCGGGTACTCCATCATGTAGCCGTAGCCGCCGAACAGCTGCAGGCAACGGTCCACGACCCGGGCCTGGGTCTCGGTGGCGAACAGCTTCACCCGGGCGGCGTCGGCCCCGGACAGTTCACCGTCCACCAGATCGCGCACCGCGCGGTCCACCATGGTCTGCCCGGCCTCGACCTCGGCGGAGATGGCGGCCAGTTCGAACTTGGTGTTCTGGAACGAGGCCACCGGTGTACCGAACGCCTTGCGCTCCTTGACGTACTCGATGGTGGCGGCCAGCGCCGCACGCGCCTGCGCCACCGACCCCACCGCCACCGTCATCCGCTCCTGGGACAGATTGTGGCCGAGATAGCCGAAGGCGGCGCCCTCCTCGCCCAGGCGGTTCTCCACCGGAACCCGGACATCGGTGAACGACAGCTCCACGGTGTCCTGCACCTTGCAGCCCATCTTGTCCAGCACCCGGCCGCGTTCGAAACCGGCCATCCCGTCCTCCACCACGAGCAGGGTCAGGCCCGCGCGCCGGTTGTCCGGATCGGTGGCGGTACGGGCCACCACGACCACCAGATCGGCGAGCAGACCGCCGGTGATGAAGGTTTTCGCGCCGTTGAGCACGTAGTGGTCGCCGTCGCGGACGGCGGTGGTGCGGATCCCGGCGAGATCGGAGCCGGTACCCGGTTCGGTCATGGCGATCGCGGTGAGCAGGGTGCCGTCGGCGAGACCGGGAAACCAGCGCTCACGCTGGGCCTCGTCGGCGTACTCCAGGAAGTACGGCAGGATCACGTCGAGCTGGGTGCGCACGGTGCTGAGCGTCACCAGAGCCCGCTGCGCCTCCTCCTGCAGCACCACGTTGTAGCGGTAGTCCCGCTGGCCGGTGCCGCCGTACGCTTCCGGAAGCGCGGTACCGAGCAGGCCGAGTTCGCCCATGCGCCGGAACACCTCCCGCGGCATCCGGCCCTGTTTCTCCCAGTCCGGGTAGTGGGGGACGATCTCCTTCTCGATGAATTCGCGGGCCAGCTCCCGGAACGCTTCGTGGTCGGGGGTGAACAGATCGCGACGCATGATCTTCCTAGGAGACGAGTTCGACGACGGTGGCGTTGGCGGTCCCGCCGCCCTCGCACATGGTTTGCAGCCCGTAGCGGATCCCGTTGTCCCGCATGTGATGGATCATGCGGGTCATCAGCACCGCTCCCGAGCCGCCCAGGGGATGCCCGAGCGCGATGGCGCCGCCCAGGGGGTTCGTGAGTTCCGGGGCGGCGCCGGTTTCGGCCAGCCAGGCCAGCGGGACCGGCGCGAACGCCTCGTTGACCTCGAAGACGCCGATATCGGACAGGGCCAGCCCGGTCTTGCGCAGCACCTTCTCGGTCGCCGGGATGGGCCCGGTGAGCATGAGCACGGGATCGGAGCCGGACACCGCCCCACCGCGATACCGCACCAGCGGAGTGAGCCCGAGTTCGGCCGCTTTCTCCGTGGTGGTCACCAGCAGCGCGGCGGCGCCGTCGGAGATCTGCGAGGAATTCCCGGCGTGGATGACGCCGTCGTCCTGGAACGCCGGTTTCAGATTCGACAGCTTGTCGGCCGTGGTCCCCCGGCGGATCCCCTCGTCCGCGGTGATCCGCCCGCCCTCGGTGAATTCCCCGGCGGCCGCGTCCACCGCGACGATCTGCTCGGTGAACGCGCCACGGTCCTGGGCCGCGGCGGCCAGTTCGTGCGAGCGCGCCGAGTACTCGTCCAGAACGGTCCGGGTGAAACCCCATTTCTGGGCGATGAGTTCCGCGGAGATCCCCTGGTTGAACGAGAAATCGTCGTACCGGGCGAAAACCGACGGACCGTAGGGCTGCCCGGTGGCCCGGGCGGCGCCCAGCGGTACCCGGCTCATCACCTCCACCCCACCCGCGACCACCAGGTCCTGCTGTCCGGACAGCACGGCCTGGGCCGCGAAATCCAGCGCCTGCTGACTGGATCCGCAGGCCCGGTTCACCGTGGTGCCCGGAATCGACTCCGGCCAGCCGGCGGCCAGCACCGCGTAGCGGCCGATATTGCTCGACTGGTCACCGACCTGCGAGACGCAACCCCAGATCACGTCGTCGACCAGCGCCGGGTCGACCCCGGTGCGCTCGGCCAGGGCCCGCAGCACCAGTGCCGAGAGATCGGCGGCATGCATGGCGGACAGGCCGCCCTTACGTTTGCCGACCGGTGTCCGCACCGCGCCGGCGATCACAACTTCCCGCATCTACCCGCTCCTTTTCTCACCGCCGGCCGGCGGCAGCGACCAGGTGCCGGTGAACCGCGGCGAGCGTTTCCCGGCGAAGGCCGCGTACGCTTCCGGCGCGTCCGCGGTAGCGAAATTGACTCCCTGGGCCCGGGCCTCACCGGCCAGGGCCTCCCGCATTGTCGAATCGGCGCCCTCGTTGAGCAGCGCCTTGGTCTGGGCCAGCGCCACCGGCGGCCCGGCGGCGAGCCGGTCGGCGACTTCGTCGGTGAACGTATCGATCTCCTCGGTCGCCACCACCCAGGTCACCAGGCCGAGCGCCTCGGCCTGCGCGGCATCGATGGTTTCGGCGAGCAGGGCCAGGCGTTTGGCCTGCTGCAACCCGACCAGTTTCGGCAGCAGCCAGGAACCGCCCAGATCCAGCGACAGCCCACGCCGGGCGAAGATCTGGGCGAACGACGCCTCCGGGGTGGCCACCACCAGATCGCACCCCAGCGCGAGATTCCAGCCCGCGCCGACCGCCACCCCGGTGACCTTGGCGATCGAGGGGGTCGGCAGATCGTGCAGCTGCTGGGCCAGATCGGTGAAGATCCGCATCTTGTCCATCGGATGCCGCGCATCGGGTACCGAGATATCGGCGCCCGAGCAGAACGCGCCCCCTGCGCCGGTGAGGACCAGCGCCCGGATCGCACGGTCGCCACCGGTATCGCGCAGCACATCCGCGAGTTCCTGCCACATCGCCCAGGTCATCGCGTTCTTGCGATGCGGGCGGTTGAGGGTCACCGTGCGGACCGCGTCACGGTCGGTGACCAGCACATCGGCCGTCATGTCCGCACCGGCCGGTCCGGCGGTCACGCCCGGCCCCCGCTCACGAGGGCGAGCCGTTCGCCGTGCCGTCGTAGGCGGGCCCGATCACCGATTCCGCACGCAACTCGGCGATCTCCGCCGCGTCCCGCCCGAATTCGCGCAGGATCGCGTCGGTATGTTCGCCCAGCCCCGGCACCGCACCCATCGGCGGATCGAAACCGCCGATCACCGCCGGTGGCAGCAGCGCGGGCACCCGGCCGCCGGGACTGTCGATATCGCGCCACCGGTCGCGGGCCGCCAGCTGCGGATGGTCGAGTACCTCCGCGGCGGTGTTGTACCGGGAGTTGCCGATCCCGGCGTCGTCGGCCGCCTTCTGCACCTCCGCCAGAGTATGACGTGCACACCAGGAACCGATGGCCTCGTCGAGCAGGGGGCGGTTGCGCACCCGATCGGAGTTGGTCCGGAACCGCGGGTCCTCGGCCAGGTCGGTGCGGCCCAGGATCTCCCGGGCCAGCCGCTGCCACTCCCGGTCGTTGGTGGTGCCGAGTACGACGGTCTGGCCGTCCCCGGTCGCGTACGCGCCGTAGGGAGCGACCGCCGGTGAACTCATTCCCAGCGGTTGCTGTTCGACGCCGGAGTGCTTGGTGTAGTTCAGGTGGTAGCCCATCATCTCGGCCATGGTGTCGAACAGGCTGATACTGATCGACGAACCCGTAACGGCCGCGGAGTCCGGCTCGCCACCCGCGCGCTGCCGCCCGCACAGGGTCGCCACGATCGACAGCGCCGCATACAGACCGGTGGTCACATCGGCGACCGCCGGACCGGGTTTGGCGGGTTCGCCGGGCCGCCCGGTCACCGAGCACACCCCGGATTCCGCCTGGACGAGCAGGTCGTAGGCGCGTTTGTGCGAGAGCGGGCCGCCCGCGCCGAATCCGTCGATCTCCAGTGCGATCAGATGGGGATGCCGCTGCGCCAGATCCGCCGGGGAGAGCCCCAGCCGCGCGGTGGCGCCCGGTGCCAGATTCGATACCAGTACATCGGCGCGGGCCAGCAGATCGTGCAGAACCGCCAGGCCCCGCTCGGATTTCAGGTCCAGTGTCACCGATTCCTTGCCCCGGTTGACCCAGACGAAATGCGCGGCCTGCCCCGCCACCACATCGTCGTAGTGGCGGGCGAAATCACCACCGGCCGGATTCTCGACCTTGATCACCCGGGCGCCGAAATCGGCCAGGGTACGGGTGCACATGGGCGCGGACACCGCCTGTTCCAGCGCCACCACCAGCACCCCGGCCAGTGGGCCGGAGGAGGTCATCACATCACCATGCCGCCGTCGACGGGCAGTACCTGCCCGGTGACGAAGGACGCGGCATCGGAGGCGAGGAAGACGAACGCGCCGGCCACCTCGTCGGGTTCGGCCCAGCGGCGCAGCGGGATACGGTTGATCATCTGCTCGGCGAATTTCTCGTCGGTGCGGATGGTTTCGGTCATCGAGGTCGCGGCCAGCGGGGCGAGTGCGTTCACCAGGATGTTCTTCCGGGCCAGTTCGCGGGCCAGCGATTTGGTGATTCCGATGATCCCGGCCTTGGCGGCGGAATAGTTCACCTGGCCCAGGGTGCCGGTCAGGCCCGCGGACGAGGTCACGTTGATGATGCGGCCGGTGCCGTCGGACGGCAGGTACGGCAGCGCCGCCTGGCTGCAGTTGAAGGTGCCCAGCACATGCACGTCGAAGATCTTGCGCATGGATTCCGGGGTGGTCTTCGGGAACATCGACGGGGCGGTGATCCCGGCATTGTTGACCACGACGTTCAGCGTCCCGCCGCCCAGTTCGGCGCCCTGCCGGGCGGCCTCGACCGCCGACTCGGGATCGGCGACGTTCAGGGCGCAGGCCCGTGCCGTCCCGCCGTCGGCGGTGATCTTCTCGGCGACCGCCGTGGCGGCGTCACCGTCGAGATCGGTGACCAGTACGGCCGCCCCCTGCGCGGCCAAGGCCCGGGCCACAGCCGAACCGATACCGCCCGCGGCGCCGGTGACCAGCGCCGTACGCCCCGTCAGATCGAATAGTCCGTTCTTCGCTGCCATCAGTAACTCCTCGGCATCTTCAACACATGCGACCCCAGATAGTTGAGGATCATTTCCTGACTGATCGGCGCGATCCGCATCACGCGCGACTCCCGGAAGTACCGGGAGACGTGATATTCCTCCGAGTACCCCATCCCACCGTGCGTCTGCATCGCCCGGTCGGCGGCCTCGAAACCGGCCTCCGCGCACAGATATTTGGCGGTGTTGGCCTCCCGGCCACAGGGTTTGCCCTGGTCGTACAACCAGGTCGCTTTACGCAGCACCAGTTCGGCCGCGTCCAGGCGGGCCAGCGAATCGGCGAGCGGGAACTGGATCCCCTGGTTCTTGCCGATCGGGCGCCCGAAGACCACGCGTTCGTTGGCGTACCGGACCGCGCGGTCGAGTGCGACCCGGCCCAGGCCCAGCGCTTCGGCCGCGATCAGCATCCGCTCGGGATTCAGGCCGTCGAGCAGATATTCGAAACCGCGGCCCTCCTCCCCGACCCGGTCTTCCACCGGTATCCGCAGATCGTCGATGAACACCTCGTTGGAGGAGACCGCGTTGCGGCCCATCTTCGGGATCGGGCGGATATCGATGTGATCGCGGTCGATATCGGTGAGGAACAGCGTCATACCGCTGGTCTTCTTCTCGACGTCCTCGTACTTCTGGGTACGGGTCAGCAGCAGGATCTTCTCGGACTCCAGCGCCTTGGAGATCCACACCTTGCGTCCGTTGACCACATAGTGGTCGCCGTCGCGGCGGGCGAAGGTGGTGATGCGGCTGGTGTCCAGACCCGATCCGGGTTCGGTGACGCCGAAGCAGACGTGCAGGTCACCCTGCGCGACCCGGGGCAGGGTTCGCTGTTTCAGCTCTTCGGAACCGTGCACGATCACCGGTTGCATCCCGAAGATGGACATATGGATCGAGCTGGCGGCGTTCATCCCGCCGCCGGAGCGCGACACCTGTTCGGCCAGGATGGACGCCTCGGTGATCCCGAGACCGTGCCCGCCGTACTCCTCCGGAATACACAGGCCCAGCCAGCCGCCGTCGGCGATGGCGCGATAGAACTCCGTGGGGAATTCGTGTTCCCGGTCTTTCTCCATCCAGTACTGATCGTCGAATTTGGCGGCCAGTTCGGCCACCGCGTCCCGGATCAGCCGCTGATCCTCGCTCAGTTCGAAACTCATACCGTCGGACACATCAACTCCCTCTCGTCATAGGTCACCCGCCGCTGCCGGGTGCGCCGTGATGGCACGGCGCACCCGGCAGGGCCGCATCGCGACCCCGCCGGTTCACCCGCGGTGGTCTGCGCCGACCGCCTCGGGTGACTCCGGTGCACCGCGGTGACCACGCTGTTCACCCGAGGTGCCCGTACACCTGTCATCGCTGCGTGGCGCCGACCTCCCCGTACTGCTCGGTGGTGGCGGTGGGCAGCCGGCCGGCCAGCTGGGCCAGATCGTAGGACTGCCGGGCCATCCAGTAGCGCAGCACGCCGGTCAGCGAGTAACGCAGGAACAGCGCCGCGCCCACCACGCTCAACGCCACCCCGGCCAGGGCGATGGTGAGCGCGTCGCGCTGCACCAGCGCGTCGGAGGTGTTGTGCGACATGAGATAGGCCAGCAGCGTCACCACCGGTCCGAGCACCAGCAGCGCGACGCCGAGCCGCAGCCACAGCGCACCGCGCCCGGCGGCGGGATCGGGGATCTTCAACTCCGCGAGTTCTTGGACGAAACGGTCCGCACGGGTGGATTCGGTCATGATGAACTTCCTAGATAGAGGGTGGCCAATTCGTTGCGGAGCCCCGCGTCGGGCGGGCCCTGATACTCGACCCGGCCGCGGACCAGTACGGCCGCCGAGTCGGCGATATCCAGTACCGCGGCGGCGAACTGCTCGACGATCAGCACCGCGACGCCCTGCCGGGCGATCTCGGCGACCTGCTCGTAGAGCCGGCCCACCACCAGTGGCGCCAGGCCCATGGACAATTCGTCGAGCATCAGCACCGCGGGGTCGGTGGCCAGCCCGCGCGCCAGGGCCAGCATCTGCTGTTCACCGCCGGACAGCGTGCCGGCGGTCTGATCGGCCCGCTGCGCCAGGATCGGGAACCGGGAGAAGGCGATCTCCTCGATCTGTTCCCGCGGCCGCCCGGTGAAGGTCATCATCAGCAGGTTGTCGCGGACCGTCAGATTCGGGAACACCCCGCGTCCTTCGGGGATCAGGCAGACGCCGGCGCGCGCCAGATCCCGGGGATCGACGCCGTTGACCGGACGGCCGCCGAGCCGCAACTCCCCCTCCGACACCGGATGCACTCCGGCGGCGACGGAGAGGGTGGTGGTCTTTCCCGCGCCGTTGGGCCCGAGCAGCGCCACCACCTCACCGGCCCGCACGCTCAGGTCGACACCGTGCAGGACGGTGATCGCCCCGTACGCCGCGCGGATCCCGCGCAGTTCCAGCATGGTGGTCATGCGGCCCCCAGATACGCGGCCAGCACCTGTTCGTCGGCGCGGATCACCTCCGGTGGCCCCTCGGCGATCACCGAGCCCAGATCCAGGACGTACATGTGATCGCAGACGCTCATCACCAGACCCATATCGTGTTCCACCAGCACCACCGCGGTGCCGTCGGCGGCCACCGAGCGGAGCAGATCGGCGAACCTGTCGGTTTCCGTACTGTCCTGGCCGGCGGCGGGTTCGTCGAGCAGCAGCAGGGTCGGCCGGACGGCGAGCGCCCGGCCGACCTCCACCAGCCGGGCCAGACCGGTGGGCAGGGCGTCGGCGAGATCGTCGGCGCGCGAACCCAGTTCGAGGCGGTCGATGATCTCGTCGGCGATCTGTTTGGCGTGCCGCCGGTGCGGGCCGAGTTCGGCGGCCACGAGCAGGTTGTCCCGCACCGACAGCCGGCCGAAGAGTTCGAGCCGCTGGAACGTCCGGGCCATACCGTGGCGGGCCCGCCGCGCGGGCGCGGCACGGGTGATGTCCTTGCCGTCCAGGTGGATCCGGCCCGCCGCGGGCCGGCGCAATCCGCAGATCACGTCGAACAGCGTGCTCTTACCGGCCCCGTTCGGGCCGATCAGTCCGGTGACCTGCCCGGCCTCGGCCCGCAGGCCGGCGCCGTCGAGCGCCCGGCGGCCACCGAAGGTGACCGTGATATCGCTAACGTGCAGCAGCGATGGCATCGTCGAGCACCTCCTTGTCCCCGGTCCGCCACGGGCGTTTCACGCCCCACCATTCGACCGGTACATCCGGCTCGCCCGCGGCCGCCCGCTGTTCCCGGTTGTTCGCCCAGATCCGCACCGCGAAGACGCCGAGCACCGAACCCCAGAACAGGATCCAGCCGTCGACGGCACCGGCCAGCCGCAGCAGCCACAGCGCCACCGGGATACCGATCATCGCGGCCAGCGCGAACCGGTTGCGGATCGCGGCCTCGAAGCCCTCCCGCATCCGGGCCACCGCGCCGTGGCTCACCACACCGCCGCCGAACGCGATACCGGCCAGCGCCGGGATCACATGGATCAGGTTCTCGGTCGAGGGGAACAGCACCGGGACCGCCAGCAGCGGGCCGTAGAGGGCCACGCCGACGAACAGGCCGTTGCCGAGCGCGCCGAGTCCGGCGAACACCGCGACCAGGAAGATCGGCATCCCGGCCACGAAATTGAACTGTTCCGGGGTCACCGACCCCATCTGCATACCGAACAGGGCGCCGCCCAGCCCGGCCAGACCGGCGCTCAGCGCGAACACCGCGACCTTGGCCAGCAGCAGATTCCCGCCGAGGGTGGCGTAGGCGGCCTCACTGTCGCGCAGGGCGATGAGCCGGCGGCCGAACCGCCCGCGCCGTAGTACCGCGACACCGAGGGTGGCGACCGCGAGGCAGACCGCCGCGAAGATCGTGACCCGCTCGACGGTATCGAGGTGCAGCCCGAACAGATTCAGTCCGGCGACCTCCACCGAGCCCTGGTCGAAGAACGAGATCCGCACCCCGGCCACCTCGAAGGCGGGCAGGTTGAAGATCCAGCGGTCCATGATCACCGCGAACGCCGCGGTACCCAGCGCCAGATACACGCCCGACAACCGCAGCGCCGGCACCGCGACCAGCGCGCCCGCGATCGCGGCGATCAGCACGGCGCCTATCAGGCCCCACCACTGCCCGTCCGGCGCCAGATGCGCGTAGGCCACCGCGCCGATCCCGGCCATGGTCAGCTGGGCCAGCGAGATCTGCCCCGCGTATCCCGACAGCGGCACGAACGACAGCGCGATCACACCGAAGGCGAACATCGGCCCGTAGGCGATCAGATCCCCTTCGCCGAGTGTGGTCGCGACCATGAGTCCGAGTAGCACGATCACCCCGGCGAAGAACACCGCGCCGCCGCGGGAAGGCGTGGGCACCGGGCTGAGTTTGCGGTCCCGGCCCCGCAACCGGCCGTGCGGGAACAGCAGCAGTGCCAGCAGCAGCAACAACGCGGGCGCGGCCAGCCGCAGCCCCGGCAGGTACTCGTTCTGCGGAAGATACCCGGTCAGATAGCTTTCCATCAGGCCGATCACGACCGCCCCGAGGAAGGTCATCGGCAGGCTGCGCAACCGCCCGAAGATGGCGGCGGTGTACGCGCTGACGATCAGCAGTGACAGCGTGGAGGCATCCAGCGAGACCGTCGGGGCGATGAGGATGCCACCGATGGCGGCGAGTTCGATACCGAGGATCCAGGCGACCCGGTTGGCCCGGACCGGGTCGGCGCCGGTGAGTCCGGCCAGTGCCCGGTCGTCGACCGTCGCCCGCATCTCCGCGCCGGTGCGGGTGTTGAACAGCAGCACTCGCAATCCCACCGCCACCGCGACCGCCACCAGCATGGTCAGCAGCTGATGCCAGGTAACGGTCGCCGAGCCGAGCCGGATCGGCTCCACCTCGGCGAAGAAGGTGGGCAGAGTCCGGGCTTCCATCGGATCCCAGATCCAGCGTGCGAGGGCGATGAGACCACTGAGCAACGCGACCGTCATCACCAGTTTCTCGGCGTCGCCGAGACCCTGCACGGCCCGCAGCGCTCGTTCGACGAGCAGACCGGACAGCGGGGCCAGCACCAGCAGCACCACGGCGAGGGCTATCGGTACCGGGACACCCCAGCCGGCGGTGAGCTGCCAGTAGGAGAAGGCAGCCATCATCCCGGCGGCGCCGTGCGCGAAATTGAAGATTCCGGTGGTCGTATGGGTGAGCACCAGGCCGCTGCCGATCACGGCGTAGACGGCGGCGGTGCTCAGCCCGACGATCCCGAAGGCGAGGAATTGATCCATGATCGGTTACTTGACGTCCGCCATGGTCTTACCGACATCGGCGAGCGTCATCGGCTCCCCGTAGTTGCCGGTGTACCGGTAGGGCGGGGTCCCGCAGCGCACCAGGCCGTTGTTGGCGCCGAAATCCGCCGGTTTCCAGCCGTCCGCGGTGGCCTGCATGACGTTGAAGCAGGTCGGCGGCGCGTCGGAATCGGACAGATCGTTCGGGCTGTGCAGCCCGCCGCCGGTCCATTCGGTTTCCTTCTTCGCCGTCTCGATCAGGCAGGTGCGGGTGAGTTCGGATCCGCAGGCGCTCGCCGATTTCGCGAACAGCAGCCAGGCCGAGAAGGCGCGCACCGCGGGCAGCGTCATCACGGCGTCCGGGGCGTACTTCTTGTACAGATCCTGCAACTGCTGCATGGACGGGGACTTGTCGGCCTGCTGCGGCGGTGTCACACCGCCGAGATCCACCAGGTTGTTCTGATAGGTCGCGGACGGGCCCAGCAAGTCTACGTAATCGGGCCGGAAGGCGTTGTTGTTCGGGTCGATCCAGTCCAGTTTGTAGTCCATCGAGGTCAGTTTCTCCTCGAGTTTGGCCAGCGGCGCATCTTCGCCGTACCAGATCAGACCGCGGACCCCGCTGTTCTTGATGGCCTGCGCGTAGGGCGTCCAGTCGGTGACGCCGCCCACCGGATACAGCTGGTTGTAGATGACGTTCGCGCCCATCGCCTTCAGCGATTCGACCGCCTTGTCACCGAGGACCTTGGTGACCGGGGAGTCGCCGTTGATGATGCCGACCGCGCCGGCCGACTGCGGGTAGGCCTCCTTGGTCAGCCACTGCCGGAAGGCGTTGTAGGGGTCGTAGTGGGCGTAGGTGCTCGGGGAGGGGATCACCTGCAGGTCGGTGCCGAGGTTCGGCTGCTGGGAGACCTGCGCCGGGATATCGGGCAGCGTGCATTCCAGCCGCTCCTTGGTACCGAGACCGTCGAGGCCGGCGCCGCCGCCCACGAGAGCGAAATCGGTACGGCAGGCCTCCACCATCTTCTGGCGGACCGCCATCACCTTGGAATCGTGGATCTGGGTGGTGACGGTGCGCCCGTTGATTCCGCCCGCGGCATTGCACCAGGAGGTGAACACCTTCGCGGCATCCACGAATTCGGGGTTCTTGGAGTAGCCGACATCGGAGAAGACGCCGATGGTGATCTCTTTGTCGGTGACGCCCTGGGTCGGTGAGCCGGAGGCGTCACCGCCCTGGCAGACCCCGCTCAGATCGCCGAAATCGGCGACCACGGTGTCGTCCGAGGACGACGACTCGACTTCGCTGCCGGTGCGGCCTCCGCATCCTGCGGTGGCGAGCAGAGCAACGGCCAGCAGTGCTGCGGCGGCTGTTCGCTTCGGTCTCACGACGGTCCTTTCTGCGCTGGGCCCCATCGGCCAGCCGATCGTGATCAGGCGGGACAGCGGCCCGCCCGGACACCGAGCTCCGCATCGAGCCTTCCCGGCCGACCGGGTCGTATCCGCAGCTCTCGGTGAATGAAAACTAGCTTCTCACTTATCGAGAATCAATATCCTGTTTTTCGGGTACCCCAGCCTCCGGAGGACTGTGTTCGCGCCGGACGAGCCGCGTTGTCGCCGCGACCCCGCAGGGGCCTGCGACCTGGCCGGAAATACGTCGCGTTGACTATCCGGCCATCCCGTGGAAATCTGTTATCCGAAAGCGAGAATATCATTCTCATCGAGAGGAGGCGCGATGCGGATACCGCCGCTACCCGCGGACCGGTGGGACGAGGAGGTCGACAGCGCGCTCCGGGTGATGCTGCCGCGCCGGCTGCGCAATCCGGAGTCGGCGAGCAACGCCCTGTCGACACTGGTCCGGCATCCCGCGCTGACCAAGGCGTTTCTCACCCTGAACGTCCACCTGCTGTTCCAGTCCTCGCTGCCGGCACGGCTGCGCGAACTCGCCATCCTGCGGGTCGCTCATCTGCGCGACTGCGTCTACGAGTGGAACCACCACCGGGAAGCCGCACTCGCGGAGGGCATCACGGAACAGGAGATCGAGGCGGTCCGCCGCGGTGAGGCGGAGGCCGGGCTCGACCGCCTCGTCCTGCGCGCGGTCGACGAACTCGACGAGAAATCGAATCTGACCGACGCGACCTGGGACGCGTTGTGCGCAGAACTCGACGAACACCAGCGGATGGATCTGATCTTCACCATCGGCACCTACAACACGCTCGCCGCAGCCTTCAACACCTTCGGCGTCCGATCCGAGTACGAGAGGTAATCCCTTGGCACACTTCAACAAACCGGCAGCGGGTAGCTGGACCGAGCATTACCCGGACCTGGGCACCGAACCGGTCGACTACAGCGATTCCATCGATCCGCAGTTCTACGAGGACGAGCGCGAGGCCATCTTCAAGCGGACCTGGCTCAATGTCGGCCGGGTGGAACGGCTGCCGCGCAAGGGCAGCTACTTCACCAAGGAACTCACCTCGGCCGGGACGTCGCTGATCATCGTCCGCGGCAACGACAACGAGATCCACGCCTACCACAACGTCTGCCGGCATCGCGGTAACAAGCTGGTCTGGGACGATTTCCCCAACGAGGAGACCTCGGGCTTCTGCAAGCAGTTCACCTGCAAGTACCACGCCTGGCGCTACAGCCTCGAGGGCGAGCTGACCTTCGTCCAGCAGGAGAAGGAGTTCTTCGGCCTGGACAAGGCCGACTACGGGCTCAAGGATGTGCGCTGCGAGGTGTGGGAGGGGTTCATCTTCGTCAACCTCGACCCCGACGCCGAACCGCTGACCACCTTCCTGGGCCCGATGATCAAGGGACTCGAGGGTTATCCGTTCCACGAGATGACCGAGGTGTTCAGTTACAAGGCCGAGGTCGGCAGTAACTGGAAGCTGTTCATCGACGCGTTCGCCGAGTTCTACCACGCCCCGATCCTGCATATGAAGCAGGCGGTCAAGGACGAGGCCGACAAACTCGCCGGCTACGGCTACGAGGCGCTGCACTACGACATCCAGGCGCCGCATTCGATGATCTCGTCGTGGGGCGGTATGGCCCCGCCCAAGGACCTGAACATGGTCAAGCCGATCGAGCGCATCCTGCGCAGCGGTCTGTTCGGCCCGTGGGACCGGCCCGATATCGAGGGCCTGGATCCGCTGCCCGTGGGTATCAATCCCGCCGGCCACAAGGCCTGGGGCGTGGACGAATTCGAGATCTGGCCCAATATGTCGCTGCTGTTCTGGGCGCCGGGCTGGTACCTCACCTACCACTACTGGCCGACCGCGGTGAACAAGCACATCTTCGAGGCCAATCTCTACTTCGTGCCGGCGAAGACGGCCCGCGAGCGCCTGGCGCAGGAGCTGGCCGGGGTGACCTTCAAGGAATACGCGTTGCAGGACGCCAACACCCTCGAGGCCACCCAGACCATGATCGCCACCCGTACGGTCACCGATTTCCCGCTCAACGACCAGGAGATCCTGCTGCGCCACCTGCACAAGACCGCCCAGAAGAAAGTCGAGGAATACCGCAATGGCAACTGAGTCGAAACTGCCGGCCGAATTCGCCGATCTCGCGAAGTTCGAGGACTGGATCCTGCCCACCGAGCCCGAGCGGTACGCCAAGCGGCTGGCCTCCAGCATGCCGGAGATGCAGGAGTTCTACGACGCGGGGATGGCCCGCCTCGAGGACGCCATCGCCTACTGCGACCGGTTCGATCTCGACGATCTGCCCGACGACGCCCGCAATCTGTTCCATCTGATGCAGTCGCTGGTGATGGCCTCGTTCCCGGTGGAGGTGTGGAAACAGCCCCGGGTGCCCGACAGCGGCGCGGCCTACCTGGACATCGTGCGGGAGCCGGTGGTCTGACGTGCTTACCCTACGAGCCGCCGGCCTGCTCGACGTGGACACCGGCGAGATCATCCGTCCCGGCATCCTCCGTGTCGACGGCGACAGAATCGTCGGTGTCGGGGGTGAGGCGGAGGGGGAGGTCATCGATCTCGGTGACCTCGTCCTGCTGCCCGGTCTCATGGACATGGAGGTCAACCTGCTGATGGGCGGGCGGGGCGAAACCGGCCTCAGCTCCTCGGTGCAGGACGATCCCCCGCTGCGCATGATGCGGGCGGTCGGTAATGCCCGGCGCACACTGCGCGCCGGGTTCACCACCGTGCGAAATCTGGGCCTGTTCGTGAAAACCGGCGGCTATCTGCTGGATGTCGCGCTGGGCAAGGCGATCGACGCGGGCTGGATCGACGGGCCCCGGATCGTGCCCGCCGGTCACGCCATCACCCCGACCGGTGGACATCTGGACCCCACGATGTTCTCGGCGTTCGCCCCCGATGTGCTGAAGCTGACCCTCGAGGAGGGAATCGCCAACGGCGTCGACGAGGTCCGCAAAGCGGTGCGGTACCAGATCAAACACGGCGCCCAGCTCATCAAGGTCTGCGTATCCGGCGGCGTGATGTCGCTGACCGGCGCGCCCGGCGCCCAGCACTATTCGACCGAGGAACTGTGCGCGATCGTCGACGAGGCGCATCGCCGCGGGCTGCGGGTGGCCGCCCACACCCACGGGGCGGACGCGGTCAAGAACGCGGTCGCGGCCGGGATCGACTGTATCGAGCACGGATTCCTGATGGACGACGAGGCCATCGAGGCACTGGTTCGCGCGGGCACCTATCTGGTGCCTACCACTCGACTGGCCGATGCGATGGATGTCTCCAAGGCTGCCCCGGAACTCCAGGCCAAAGCGGCCGAGATGTTCCCCCGTGCGCGGACCTCGGTGAAGGCCGCCTACGACGCGGGCGTCAAGATCGCGGTCGGCACCGACGCGCCCGCGATACCGCACGGCCGCAACGCCGACGAACTGGTGGCCCTCGTCGAACGCGGACTCGATCCGCTCACCGTGCTCCGCGCCGCGACGGTCACCGCGGCCGAGCTCATCCAGGTCGAGGACCGGGGCCGGCTGGCCGAAGGACTGCTGGCGGACGTTATCGGCGTTCCCGGCGATCCGCTGGCCGATATCACCGTCACCCAGCAGGTGCGGTTCGTGATGAAAGGCGGAAAGGTCTATGGCGGCAACCGATGACATCATCGAGATCCAGCAGTTGCTGGCGCGCTACGCGGTCACCATCACCAAGGGTGATATCGACGGGCTGATCGGCGTCTTCACTCCGGACGGCACCTACAGCGCGTTCGGCGACACCTACACCCTGGATGTGTTCCCCGAACTCGTCGACGCCGCGCCGAAAGGCCTGTTCCTCACCGGGACACCGTTGCTCGAACTGGACGGCGATACCGGCACCGGCACCCAGCCGCTGTGCTTCGTCGAGCATTCCAGCCACGATATGCGGATCGGCTACTACAGCGATACCTATCTGCGCACCGAGCGGGGCTGGCGGCTGCGGACCCGCGCCATGACGTTCATCCGGCGCAGCGGCGAACACGACTCCGGGATCCCGCACGCATTCGAGCGGCCCACGGTATGAGCGGCTCAGGCCCGGAGGCGGAAGCGGAGCGTCACCACGCAGGGCCGCCGCTCATACCCCACGAACACAGCATGAGCGGGTCGGGCCCGGAGGCGGAAGCGGAGCGTCACCACGCAGGGCCGCCGCTCATACCCCACGAACACAGCATGAGCGGGTCGGGCCCGGAGATCGAGGGATTCCGGTCGCGATTGCGTAGCTGGCTGGACGAGCACGACCTCTCCCCCGGGCCGGAGGACGGATTCGACGCCCAGGTGGCGCAACTGGCGCGGGTCCGCCGCGCCCTCTACGACGCCGGCTGGATGCGCTACGGCTGGCCGGAGTCCGTCGGCGGTCTGGGCGGCGCACCACTGTTGCGAGCCGTGCTGGGTGAGGAGGTCGCCACCCGCGACCTCGCCGAACCCGGGATCTATTCCATGATCGAGGTCCTGGCGCCGACGATGATCTCCTTCGCGCGCCCGGAGCTGGCCGCGGAGATGGTGCCGCGGCTGCTCGACGGTTCGGAACAGTGGTGTCAGGGGTTCTCCGAACCCGGTTCCGGGTCCGATCTCGCGTCGCTGCGGACCAGAGCCGAACCGCGCGGTACGGACTGGGTGATCAACGGGCAGAAGGTGTGGACCAGCCTCGCGCAGTTCGCGTCCCGCTGCGTCCTGCTCACCCGGACCGGGCCCGGCCACGACGGGATCACCGCGTTCTTCGTCGATATGGACACCCCGGGTATCACCGTCCGCCCGCTGCGGACCATGCACGGAGTGGACGAATTCGCCGAGGTGTACTTCGACGATGTGGTGGTCGGCGCCGACCGGATGCTCGGCGATCCGGGCGACGGCTGGCGGGTGGCCATGGATCTGCTGCCCTATGAGCGCTCCACCTGTTTCTGGCACCGCATCGCCCATCTGTTCACCCGGCTCGACCGGGTGCTGGATCAGACCGCCGACGGCGACGACGCCGACCTCGGGGCCGCGTATCTGGCCCTGCACACGGTGCGCTGCCGTTCCCGGGAGACCCAGCGGCGCCTGGCCGGCGGCGCCGCGCTGGGGCCCGACACATCGATCGACAAGGTGCTGCTGGCCACCGCCGAACAGCAACTGTTCGATACCGCCCGGGACCTGCTGCCCGGGGAGATAGAACTCGACGACACCGCATGGCGTTCGGAATTCCTGTATTCCCGGGCGGCCACGATCTACGGCGGTACCGCCGAGATCCAGCGCAATATCATCGCTCGCCGCCTGCTGGATCTGGGGAAGGAATAAGGGTGGATGCCGCCGAACTGACCCTGCTCACCGATACGCTGCGCAAGACCATGACCGCGCCGCCCGGCGGCGGGCTCTATCCCGCGCTGTGCGAACTCGGCTGGCACGACCTGCTGACCGGCGCGGAGACCGCGGATATCGCCGTCCCACTGGTCTTCCGGCTGCTCGGCGAAACGGGCGCCCATGCCCCGCTCGTCAACGATGTGGTCGCGTATGCGGCCGGCCGGCCGTTCGGGGAGGCCCCCGCCCTGCCCTTCACCGGCGGGAGCCTGGTGCGCTGGCGCGCGGAAGCGGTTGCCGGAGACGATCTGCTGGACCCCGATCTGCCGCTGGTGCGGCTCGGCGGTGCCGCCGGATCCCCCTTCGCCGCGACCGGTCCGCTCCTGACGCCCGCGCGGCGGGCCATCGGCTGGTGGCTGACCGGATCGTCGCGGGCCATGCTCACCCTGGCCCGCACCCATGCGCTGGAGCGGCAGCAGTTCGGCAGGCCGGTCGCCGGGTTCCAGGCGATCCGCCACCGTCTCGCGGAGACGCTGGTCGCCATCGAGGGCGCCGAGGCCGCTCTCGGGCTCACCCCGGACGACGCGCACCACCCGGCGCATCCGGATACCCAGCGCTCGAATCCGGAAGAGTCCGACGCGCTCGCGGCGCTGCTCGCCAAGGCCGCGGCCGGGCGGGCGGCACTGCTCACCGCGCGGCACTGCCAGCAGGTTCTCGGCGGTATCGGCTTCACCGCCGAACACGAATTCCACCGGCACTACAAGCGGGTGCTGGTATTGGACGGATTACTGGGCAGCGCGCGGGAACTCACCCGTGAGGCGGGCGCGATGCTGCGCAATCTCGGTTACGCACCCCGCCTCGCCCAGCTGTGACCACATACCGATCCGCTCCGCCCCGGCGGCGCACCAGGGTGGGGATCGACGGGCCGCCCGGCACAACGACGTCGGTACGACATTCCGGCCACCGGGCTCCGGGTCTCAGACCCGGGTGATCAGGCGCACGCCTGGGAGGTCCCCCCGGAGATCGCGACCAGTCCGCACATCGTGGTGGCCGCGATCTTCCACCCGTCCGCTTCCCGGACCGCGTGACCGAGCTGATTGCTCACCACCGGATTTCCGGAGATGTTCAGGGTGAATCGTAGTTCCGCGCTGCTGGAATCGAGCAGTTTCACATCGGAGATCTGCACGGTGGTGAGCGCGGTGCGGATGTGGTTGACCATCCCGCCGATCTCGGTCTCGAAATCCTCGCCCCGTTCGACCAGAGCTATCCGGTCCGCGGTCGGGGTGGCGGGTGCGAAGAAGGTGTCGTAGACACCGTTGATGGCCGCCGCGGCCGCGGCCGGCGAATCCGACACGGCGACACCGGCGCCGGGACCCTCCGGCGCCGCGGCCGCCACCTCCTTCGGCACTTCGGTCGTCGGTAGTACGTAGCAGTTGTCGGGACCGAAGAAATTGCCGCAACCGGTGATCGCGCTCAAGGAGAGGGCGACCCCGCAGGCCGCGGCGGTTCGGGCCACCCGGCGTCTTCGTGACATCGATCTGTCTTTCTGGAGAGTGGTGATACGCCGCCCGGGAAACGGCGTTTCCACGGGCGCAGCGGAGTTTAGCCCGGGACCCCCTGGGGTATAGGCGGATTCGAGGCTTTGAGCGGATGGATATCCGGTAAATATCCGGGCACGCGAAACCGGACCGCCGGCGGCCGGATGGCATATCGATACTGCGCAACCGATACGACACATCCGGCCACCGGCCGGACCCCCTCCGCGGAACACCCGCTCCACGGAGGGTCGAGAATCCCCACCCCCGAGGAGGCGGCGGGGTACGGACACCCGGACGGGTGTCAGCTACACGCGGGAACCGCTTGGCCGCTGCCCTGAACCGCCAGCAGCGCACAGAAGGTCATGGCCGCGACCTTCCAGGTATCGCCCTCCTTGAGCGCCTGCCCGGACTGGTCCGGCAGCACGGGATTACCACCCAGCAGCAGGGTGTAGGTGACATCGGCGGTCTTGTCGTCGACGAGCTGGACGGCCGAGACGGTCACGCTGGTACCGGAGGCGCGGGGATCGGAGGCCATTCCCTCCAGGAAGGGCTTGAAGGCGTCGCCCTTCTCGACCAGCCCGGCCCGGGTCGCGGGCGGGGCTTTGCCGTCGAAGAAGGTGACATAGGCGTCGGTGATGGCCTTTTCGGTCTCCGCGGACGCGGTGGCCGGGGCCGCCGACGTGGTGGCGGCCGGGGCCGAGGTCGCCGCCGCGGCGTCGTCCTCGGAATCGCCGCAACCGATGACGGCGGTGGCGGTGAGGGCCATCAGGCCGATGAGAGCGGCGGTACGCCGCGTTCTGCTGGAGCGCATGACGGAAACCTTTCCGATGGGCACTTCGTCACCGAATTGTCCATCCGGGAAATTCAGAAACAGGGTCCCGGGCGGTCGTAATTCGGTTACGCTGCCCGTGTCAGAAAGAATCCCTGATCGCCGGTTTCCTGCTCGGCATCGATATTCTCTTCGATATCGGGGGATCGTCACCGCGGCGAACGGGACGATCCCCCGATGGACATCTACTTGATGTTCGTCTTCATCTGTTCCAGATCCACCAGGATCGGATATCCACTCACGCTCAGGGCATTTCCGTGACCGGTCGAATGGATATCGAAAACCGACTGGATCGCGGCATAGAACCCCTGGACGTCGAGCGTCTGGTTGACCGCCCGTTTCGCCTGCCGCAGCCCGAACGGCGGCATCTTCGCGATCTGCGCGGCCAGTTCCGCGGTTTTGGCGGGCAGTTCCTCGAGGGGCACCACGGTATTGACCATGCCCGCCTGTTCGGCCTCGGCGGCGGTGACCGCACGCCCGGTGAACAGGATCTCCTTGGCCTTGCGATGGCCGAGTTCCCAGGTGTGACCGTGGTACTCGACCCCGCCGATACCCATCATCGCGACCGGATCGGAGAACAGCGCGTTATCCGCGGCGATGATCAGATCGCACGGCCAGCACAGCATCAGGCCGCCCGCGATACAGCGGCCCTGCACCGCGGCGATGGACGGTTTCGGCACATTGCGCCACCGCAGGGTGTATTCCAGATACCGTCGGCTCTCGGTCTGATAGATCCAGTCGAGCGTGATCTTCTCCGGCTTCGGCCAGCTGTCGTCCTTCAGATCGTGGCCGGCCGAGAAATGTTTTCCGGCCGCGTTCAGGACGATCACCACGACCTCGTCATCGGTCGCGGCCCGGGTCCAGGCGGCATCCAATTCGTCCAGTAGCGCGGAATTCTGCGCATTGGCCGCCTCGGGCCGATTCAGGGTGATCGTCGCGATCTTGTCGGCGACCGTGTAGTCGATATACGACAAAACAGTGCTCCTCGGTTCCGGGACGCACCGGGGCGGGCCCCGATGCTCGTATTCCGTTTACTGCGCCGCCCGGCGCCGGTGGCTCCGGCGGAGAGGCGGGCGCGATCCCATGATGTCGCCGGTCACCGCCGGGACGCACGGTGTTCGGCGGCCACCACGGCGCGATGCACGGCGGCGCCGCCGAACAGCAGTTCGCCGGCCTTGGCCCGTTTGATCGCGAACTGCAGGTCGTTCTCCCAGGTGAATCCCATGGCCCCGAACAACTGGACACCGTGCCGGAACACCAGGGACTGGCATTCGCCCGCGGCGGCCTTGGCCATCGCCGCGGCCAGGGTGCGGCGGGAGTCGTTCTCCGCCAGGCACAGTGCCGCGAAGTATCCCAGCGCCCGCGCGCGTTCGATGGCGATATGCATATCGGTGGTCTTGTGCTGCACCGCCTGGAAGGCGCCGATCGGAGTATCGAACTGCCGCCGGGTGCGCACATGGTCCAGGACGAGATCCAGCACCCGCTGGCAGGCGCCCACCGTGGTGAGCGCCAAACCGGTCAGGGCGAGTTGACGGGCGCGCACCGGATCGCCGGTGCCGCGATCGGAGTCGGTGACCCGCACCGCGTCGAAGGTGACGTCGGCGATATGCAGGACCGGATCGAAAACCGCCGCCCGGCGGGTACTCACCGCGTGCGCGGGCACCAGGAACACACCGGCCTCGGTGACCACGGCGAGGCGATCGCAGCGGTCGCCGTCGAGAACCTGGCGGGCCGTACCGTTGAGCAGCCATCCGTCACCGTCGCGGGTGGCGGTGACGCCCTCGAAGATCGCGGCGCCGGTACCGTCGGCGGTGGTGGAATCCCCGGCCAGCGGCGCGTACTGGGTCATCGTGGCGAGATAGGGCGTCGGATCGGTGGCCCGGCCCAGCCCCTCCAGCACGATTCCGAGTTCGACGGTGGCCTCCGGTTCGAGGAGTTCGGTCCAGCCGAGTTCGACGTAGGTCTTCCAGAGCCGGCCGGAGTCCGCACCGGCGTCCACGATCTCCCGGATGACCGACGGCGGGCACTCCTTGGCCGTGACTTCCCGGACCGTATCGCGCAGCAGCCGTTGATCGGCATCGAACTCGAAGAGCATCCGGGCTGCCTCCTGTTGGCGGGGTTGCGTTACGTTCAGGAGAATAGCATTCTCTTGAGATGAAATTAATAGTCTCCTCAAGGGTGCGAACACGCCACGTGCCTGCCCAGACATGGGACGTTCTCCGGTACAGTGCACTCATGTTCTCCACAGATGGGATCGATGCGATCGGACGGGCGGGCCGGTGACCAGTCCGAGCGAAGAACCGGCCTGGAAGCAGCGCGCCGTCGAGCGCTCCATTCGCACTGCCAAATTACGCGCCGAACAGCGAGTGCAGCGCTTCCTCGATGCCGCCCAGGCGATCATCACCGAGAAGGGCACCACCGATTTCACGGTCCAGGAGGTCGTGGATCGGTCGAAGCAGTCCTTGCGCAGCTTCTACCTGCAGTTCGACGGTAAGCACGAACTTCTGCTGGCCTTGTTCGAGGATGCCCTGAGCCGCACCGCGGACCAGATCCGGGCCGCCGTGGCGGGTAAGGACAATGCGCTGGACCGGCTGCAGCTCGCCGTGGAACTGCTGTACGAACTGTGCCGCCCGGACCCCACCGCCCAGCGCCCGCTGTTCACCGATTTCGCGCCGCAACTGCTGGTGAGCCACCCGGCACAGGTGAAGGTGGCGCACGCGCCGCTGGTCACGCTGTTCACGGAGCTGATGATCGACGCCGACGAGGCCGGACTGCTGCGCGCGGAACTCAATCCGCGGCGGATGGCGGCCATGGTCATGCAGACGGTCATGTTCACGGCCCAGTCCAACGGCGGGATCGACGACGAGACGGCCTACCCGATCTCGGCCGAGGAGATCTGGGAGTTCTGCGCGCGCGGATTCAGCCGGCAGAAATAGGGGAGAATAGCGTTCTCCAAATCAGAGATACAGGTTTACACTCGCTGTATGCCTGATCTCTGGACCGATCTACTCTCCTGCATGGACCTCCGCCTGCGCCCGTCCACGCCGCATAC
Organism: Nocardia sp. NPDC049935; assembly: GCF_055586645.1. Lineage (NCBI taxonomy): Bacteria > Bacillati > Actinomycetota > Actinomycetes > Mycobacteriales > Nocardiaceae > Nocardia > Nocardia sp. NPDC049935. Next base: position 398,216 of record NZ_JBVJHV010000006.1, read on the forward strand.
CGGTGACGACGACGTCCCGGAGCCGGACCCGCAGGCCACCCTCTCGGTGTTCGAGGGCCCCAATCAGCAGCTGGAGTATCACCGGCTCTTCGGTGGCCAGCTGCTGGCGCAGTTCCTGCGCGCCGCGGTTTTCGCGTGCCCGGACAAGACCGTCAAATCGATCCACGTGATCTTCGCGCGCGAGGGTAAGAGCGACGCCCCGGTCTACTACGTGGTGCAGCCGCAGCACCGCGGCCGCTCGTTCGCCACCCTGACCATCGTCGCGCGCCAGAAGGGCGATGTGATCGCGACCGCGCTGGTGTCCATGACGGCGATGGAGGACGGCCGCGAGAACCAGGAGATCGCCCCGGTACCGGCGGTACCCGGCGCCGACCGGCAGATCGAGATCGGCCTGATCCCCTGGGAGACACGGTCACTCACCGATCTGAACGACAAGGCCGCCGGCCCCGCCGAATACGACCTGTGGATGCGCACCCCGCAGGTCGGCGAGGAACTGGCGCCCGGCCTGGTCGCCTACGCCACGGACCTGAACGTAATCGGCACGGTGCTGCGCCCGGTGGAGGGGTTCGATCACAGCGGCAACGGTACCGAGTTCACCTCGGCCACCACCTCGCACACCCTCTGGTTCCATCGGCCCTTCCGCAGCGACGATTGGCTGTTGCTGCGGCACGAGGGCCTGGTCATGGCCCACGGCCGCGCCTTCGGACGCGGCGACGTGCTCACCGCCGACGGCACCCTCGTGGCGTCGTTCGCCCAGGAAGCCCTGCTGCGCTTCCGCCCCTGACCCGCCCCGGTCCCCGCACTACGGACAGAGAGCCCGATGGACCCGAATCCCCTGACCTCCCCCACCGCCCTGGACTCCGCCGCGGGTCTCCGGGTGGCGCAGTGGGCGACCGGCACCATCGGCGCCCGGGCCCTGCGCGCGATCACCACACATCCGGAACTCACCCTGGCGGGTCTGTATTCGCACAGCCCGGACAAACACGGTCGCGACGCCGCCGAACTGTGCGGTCTGGACAGCCCGACCGGTATCCGGGCCACCGGCGATATCGGCGAAATCCTGCGTGATCCGCCGGATTGCGTGCTGTACATGCCGCAGACCCCCGATATCGACGAGATCTGCCGGATCCTGGCGGCCGGTACGAATATCGTCACCACCTGCGGCCTGTTCCACCATCCGGGCAGTATGGACCCCGAGGTCCGGGCCCGGGTGGAGGCGGCCTGCGCCGGCGGCGGCACCTCGATCCACAGCACCGGCAGCAGCCCCGGTTTCATCACCGAGGCCGTTCCCCTGGTCCTGTCGTCGATCCAGCGGCGCCTGGATCTGCTCACCATCTCCGAGTACGCCGACCTGTCCCGCCGCGATTCGCCCGCGATCCTTTTCGACATCATGGGATTCGGCAGTCCACCGGCCGATTTCGCCCAGTGGCGGCTCGACCATCTGCGCAACAGCTTCGGGCCGTCGCTGCGCCTGCTCGCCGACGGGATCGGGCTGCCACTCGACGAGGTCACCGCGACCGGCGAAGTGGCCACCGCCGGGCATACCTTCGAGATCGCGGCGGGCACCATTCCCGCGGGAACCGTGGCGGCCCAGCGCATCACGATCACCGGCGTCCGGCAGGACCGGGACGTGGTGCGTTTCCAGGCCGTCTGGCACTGCGGCGCGGATGCCGAGACCGGCTGGGACATCCGTCCCACGGGCTGGCACATCTCGGTCGAGGGCGATGCGCCACTGGAGATCGATATGGTCTTCCCGTTCCCGCTCGACCGGATGGCCGAGCATTCCCCCGCCTACACCGCCAACCGCGCCGTGAACGCCGTCCGCCACGTCTGCGCGGCGCCGCCGGGTATCCGCACGGTGCTGGATCTGCCGCCGATCACCGCGACCCTGGGATGACCATGAACGACCACGAGGCGCTGCGCAGCCTGAAAGGGCGCTACTTCCGCACCATGGACACCAAGGACTGGGACGGTTTCCGCCGGGTGTTCCACGATGACGTCGTCATCGATGTCTCCGGTTCGGGCGGGGAGGTCATCACCGGCGCCGACGCCTTCCTGGCCTTCCTCACCGAGCGGATCGGCGCGGTGATCACCGTGCACCACGGTCATACGCCGGAACTCGAGGTGACCTCCGAAACCGAGGCCACCGGCATCTGGGCCATGGAGGACCGGCTCATCTGGCCGGACGGAAGCCGGCTACACGGTTTCGGCCACTACCACGAGACCTATGTGAAGACCGGCGGGCACTGGCTCATCCGCTCGTCCCGGCTGACCCGGCTGCATATGGACTTCCGGCCCGCCGACGGTTCCTGACCGTCCGCTGCGACGGTAGCCCGCCCGGTACGACACCCGGGCGGGCTTCCGCGTACCCGCGGGTCGGCGCATCGTAGATTCACCGGGATCTCCGGTCGACGCGTCTGTGTGATGTCACAAATCCGGGCCGGAAATATAGGTGCCACAGGCGAAAACGACTCGCCGGAGCCGTTCACCGCGCCCGATCGACCGTTCACCGCAGAACTCCGCACGTCCACCGACGCCAGTAACCCGGATACCGCCGCCGTCTGTGGCACTCGCTACGTTCTACGAGCGATGTCGTACACCTCACAGACGTCGCCGACATTCCGCCACACCTCGGCGGGTCTCCGAGCGCCGGAATCCGGCGTCCCCGCCGATCCGGCGGCCGACCGGTCACGGGGTACCCAGCATCCCGATTCCCGGCCTCCGGCACGCGCACTGCTCGCCGATACCCGACACCCGAAAGTTCCACTGATGCCCCACCTTTCGCGCCGGTCCCTGCTGACCGGTCTCACCGTCGGCGGCGCCGCCCTCGCCGGCACCCGGCTTCCGCACGCCCGGGCCCAGGCCGCGCCGCAGGGCGGTAGCGTTCCGCTCACCCGGGAAGAGCATCGCGTCGTCGTGATCGGGTCCGGGTTCGGCGGCGGGGTGAGCGCGCTGCGGCTGGCGCAGGCCGGGGTGCCGGTCACCGTGCTCGAACGGGGGCTGCGCTGGCCCACCGGACCCGATTCCGAGACCTTCCCGCGCGCGACGGCGCCGGACAAGCGGCTGCTGTGGTGCCGCTCCAGCCCCAACCTCTTCGGCCAGCCCATGCTGTTCGAGCCCTACACCGGCCTGGTCGAGGCCGTGCAGGGCACCAATATGACCGCGTTGTGCGCGGCCGGTCTCGGCGGCGGATCCCTCGTCTACCAGGGCATGTCGCTACAACCCACCGAAGCGGTGTTCAACACCCATTTCCCGCAGGAACTGGACTGGGCGCTGATGGACCGGGTGCACTACCCGCGCGTGGCGAAGATGCTCGGCCTGGCCGAGGCTCCCGACGAACTGATCGCGTCCGACAACTACCGGGTGGCCCGGCTGTTCGCCGATCGCGCCCGCGCCGCGGGTCTGCCCGTATCGAAGATCCCGATGCCCATCGACTGGGACTACGCCCTGGCCGAGCTGCGCGGCGAGATGAAGCCCTCCTACACCAACGGCGACGGGGCCATGGGTGTCAACAACGGCGGGAAACATACCGTCGACGTCACCTATATCGCCGCCGCCGAGGCCACCGGACGGGTCCGGGTGGAAACCCTGCACGAGGTCACCGATGTCGAACGGGCGCCCGACGGCCGCTGGATCGTGCACGTCCGGCGGCTCGACACCACCGGCGCCGTGGTCGAGCACAAGATCCTGACCACCACCGCGCTGATCATGGCCGCCGGAAGCCTCAATACGACCCGGCTGCTGGTCCGCGCCGCCGCCAAGGACCTCATCCGCGATCTGCCCGACGGTCTGGGCGGCGGCTGGGGCACCAACGCCGACCGGATCTACGTGTGGACCGACCCGTCCGCCGAATTCGGCGCGCCCCAGGGCGGCCCGGTCGTCTACGGCAGCAAGAACTGGGACGATCCGCGTTCCGCCTTCACTGTCATCCAGGCATCCATCCCACCGCTGTCGCTGGACCCGCGCAGCACCATCATGGTCGGCTACGGCGTCAGCACCGGCCGGGGCACCTTCACCTACGACGCCGCCCGCGACGACGCCGTCCTGCACTGGCCCGCCGACGGTGACAGCGGTATCCAGAACAACCACATCGACCCCACCGTGCGCAGGATCGCCGGACCCGACGGCATACTGCTCGACACCAACGCCCTGTTTCCTTCCACCTGGCATCCGCTCGGCGGTGCGAGTATGGGTCCGGTCTGCGATCTCGACGGCCGCGTCCACGGCCAGCCCGGCCTCTACGTCCTCGACGGCGCTCTCATGCCCGGTAACACCGCGGCCTGCAATCCGTCGATGACCATCGCCGCCGTGGCCGAACGCGCGCTCGACAATATCGTGGCCCGCGATATCGACAGCCTCATCTGAAAGGTGACTCGATGCCGATAACCGAGGATTCCGGCTCCCCCGGCCGCCGGTCGACGGCCGCTCCGGCAGCCCTGGGCGCGGCGGTGACCGCGGCCGTGGTGGCGGCGACCGTGCTGACCGGTACCGCCGGAGCACAACCCGGCGATCCCGGCTGCGGCGGCGACCGTTTCGTCGCGTCGTGGACGGCGAGCCCGACCGACTCCCTGACCCCGGTGGACGCCGCCGGCACTCCGGTGCCGCTCGCCGTCGACGATCAGACCTTCCGCATGGTCGTCACACCGCATATCGGCGGAACCCGGGTCCGGCTGCATCTGACGAACCGGTTCGGGCAGGGCCCGGTCACCTTCGCCGAGGTCACCGTGGGCGAACAGACGGAGGGGGCGGCCGCGACCGGTATCCGCGCGGTCACCTTCGGCGATGACCGGTCGGTCACCGTACCGGCGGGCGGCGATATCGTCAGCGACCCACTGCCGTTCCCGGTGACCGCCGCGCGGCCGCTGGCCGTCAGTATTCATATCGGCGGTCCGGCGGGCCCGCCCACCAAGCACTGGAACGCCAACGCGACCTCCTATTACGCGCCGCCGGGCAGCGGAAACCTCACCGGACACCCGGAACCCGACCGTTTCGAGGCGCAGACCGGATCGTGGTTCTACGTGCACGCGCTGGACGTGCTCGCGCCCGCGGGCACCCATACCGTGGTCGCGTTCGGCGATTCCATCACCGACGGTTTCGTGGGCAGTACGCCCGTGGGTGTACCGGTCGACCGCGCGGTCTCCGATACCGACAGCCGCTACCCGGATTTCCTGCAGCGCCGGCTCGATGCCGCGGGGATCCCGGTCTCCGTGGTCAACGCCGGAATCGGCAGCAACCGGGTGGTCACCGGGGGTGAGCCGCTGCTGTTCGGGCCCAGCGCGGTCGCCCGGTTCGAACGCGACGCGCTGAACCAGGCGGGCGTCAGCGGCGTGCTGGTACAGGAGGGGATCAACGATCTCGGGCTGCCGCCGCCCGCGACCGCCGCCCAGGTGATCGCCGGTTACGAACAGCTGATCGACGCCGCCCGCCGTGCCGGGAAGAGGATCTGGCTCGGCACCCTGCTGCCCGCCTCGGATGCCGTGGTCGACGGCGTCCTGCTCACTCCGGACAGCGAACGGCACCGGCAGGAGATCAACGCCTGGATCCGCACCCAGCGCCGCACCGACGGTGTCGTGGATTTCGATGCCGCGCTGCGGGATCCGGAGAACCCCTCGGTACTGCGGCGCGATCTGTCGAGCCCGGACCGCCTGCACCCCAACCCGGCGGGTTATCGCGCGATGGCCGATGCCGTCGAACTCGCCATGATCGCCGGGAACCCGGGCTGCTGACACCGGCGGACCCGGCTCCCTCGCGTGCGGGCCGGGTTCCGGCCGCTCAGTAACATCGTTATCATGGTGGGGATGGTTCGCTCGCGCCCGGCCGAGCCGAGCCCGCGAGCCGGCGGCGCACGAAGTCGCGTCCCCGGTTCTCGCGATAGATTGCGGAGGGGAACGACCGTGGAACCGAACACCGAGGTCGGCAGGGCGGCGGCGCACCGGCTGCGCCGGCAGTTCGCCGGCCTGACCGCGCATACCGTCGACGGCGCGACGATTCTGGCGGAGTTCATGGATCCACCGGCCGATCCCCGAAGTATCCGGTCCAGGCTCGCCGCGGCCAGTAGCGCCGGGGCCAGGGACGCCCGAGCCCTGCGCGCGACGGCCGCCGCCGAAGGGGCGGCCCTGCCCCGCCGGGCGGATCTGTACCGCCTGGCCTATCTGCTCGAATTCACCGTCGAGCATATGGAGGTCGCCGGCGAGTGCGCGGCCACGCACGACATCATCGCGCTGCCCGACGAACTGCTCATCGCCCTCGAGGCGATCCAGGACTGCACGCGCGCGGCGCACCGATTCGTGGGCACCACCCTCGGCGATCGTCGCGCGCGCGACCGGATCGCGGTATCGGCGCCGGCCGAGTTCGCCGCGAGCACCTCCACCGGCCCGTTCCGGGCAGCCACGGGAGCCTCGGGTTTCGACCTGGCCATCGAGGAGATCGGCGAGGGTATCGGTCACGTCGCCCGCTGCCTGGGTCAGGTCGCCAAACTCCTGCCGGTGGTCGACACACTGGCCTGATCGCCGCCCGCCACGGCTCCGGCGGGCCGGCGCACGACGAGCGAACCGGACACACCGGCACCCGGATGGCCTAGTCTCGAGGATCCCGGAGGCAACCGCGAAGGATCCGACCACCATGAAGCGCCGCAACGAAGTCGCACCGGCGGAGCACATCGTCATCGTCGTCCAGGAGATGCTGGAGTCGCAGGGCTACGCCGCTGTGCAACTCCGCGAGGTCGCGCGCCGCGCCCACGTCTCCCTGGCGACCGTGTACAAATGCTTCGCCACCCGCGACGAGCTCATCGTCACCGCGGTCGAGCGGTGGATGGCGGCCCACAATTTCTCCCCCACCGCCCCCGCGCCGGCCGGCGAATCGCCGCGGTCCGGGCTGGTACGCATCCTCCGGCATATCCTCGCGCCCTGGGAAACCCATCCGCATATGCTCGAGGCCTACCACCGGGCCCGGTCGGGCCCGGGCGGCCGCAGACTCGACGAACGGGCGATCCGCGAGGTACTTCCGGCGGTCTCCGCGCTGTTCGCGGGTTCGGACCCCGACTATGTCTCCGATGTGGGACTGATCCTGTCCAATATGATCTACGCGCTGATCGGCCGGTACGTCGACGGCGCCCTCGAGGTCACCGATATCCTGCCCGCGCTGGAACGCACCGTGATCCGGCTGACGAGCGATAACAAGGCGCCGAGCGGACCCGGTGCCGAGGAGCCGCCGCGTTCCGGCGCGGTTGTCGACGCCTCCCTGGCGGGCCCCTACGGGCCCGGCGACCGCCGGTCAGGGTAGTACCGCGCGCACCGACCCGGTACGCGCGGCGGCGATCGGTTCCGCCGGGGATCGTCCACCGGCCCCGGCGGAACCGTTCACGCTCACGGCGCGGCGACCTCGAGCACCGTCGCCGAACCCATACCGCCGCCCGCGCACATCGCGACGATCGCCAGACCGCCGCCGCGGCGGCGCAGCTCGTGGATCGTGGTGACGATCATGCGGGCGCCGGTGGCCGCCACCGGATGCCCGAGCGAGCAGCCGCTGCCGTTCACATTCACCAGCTCGGGGTTCAGGTCCAAGGCCCGGATGGCCGCGATCGGCACGGACGCGAAGGCCTCGTTGATCTCGAACAGTTTCACCTCACCGAGCGAGATCCCCGCCTTCCGGGCGGCCTTGGTGATGGCCTCGATGGGCGCCAGGCCGGTATCGGCGGGATCGACTCCCACCGAGGCCCAGGACCGGATGGTCGCCAGCGCCGGCAATCCCAGTTCGTCACTCGCGACCGTGAGCAGCGCCGCGCCGTCGTTGGCGCCGGCGGCGTTGCCCGCGGTGATCGAGAAGCCCTCGATCTCGGGATGCAGCACCTTCAGCGACGCCAGCTTCTCCAGCGTCGTGGTGCGCCGTGGATGTTCGTCCACCGCGAACTGCCCGAAGGGGGTGTCGATGGGCACCACCTCATCGGCGAAGCGGCCCTCGTCGATCGCCGCGATCGCGTTCCGGTGCGAGCGCAGCGCCCAGGCGTCCAGCTCCTCGCGCGAGATCCCCGATTTCACCGCCGCGTTCCAGCCGACCGTGATCGACATATCCAGGTTCGGCGCGTCCGGCCGGTCCGGATGCGAGGGCGAGGTCCACGGATCGACCCATTCGTCGGGGCCCACCCGGAACCGGGATTTGGGTGCGGTGGAATCGGCGTTCACTCCGCCGGCCAGTACCAGCCGGTCCATTCCGGACCGGATACCGGCCGCCGCGGTCTGCACAGCGGCCATTCCGGCCGCGCAGTGCCGGTTGTGCGCCAGGCCCGGCACTCCGGTGAGCCCGGCGGTGACGGCCGCGTGCCGCGCGATCACACCGCCGCCGTACCGGCCCTCACCCAGGATCAGGTCGTCGATGGGGGCATCGGTTTCCAGCTGTTTGGTGGTCGATTCGACCACGTGGTGAGCAAGGTCGAATGCGGTGGTCTCGCGCAGGGTTCCCTTCACGGCGGTCCCGATCGGGGTGCGCAGCGCGGATACGATCACGGCTTCAGGCATCAGTTCACTCCAGTTTCCGCCACGTCGACGATCTTGCCTATATACATGAGAATAGTATTCTCTCAATCTGAGAGCGAGAATCGCAAGAGAGGGTAGCGCTATGCAGATCGAAGGTAGTTCGGCGATCGTCGTCGGCGGCACGGGCGGGCTCGGCGAAGCGACCGTCCGCCGTCTGCATGCCGCGGGCGCGAAGGTCGTGGTGGCCGATGTGGCCGACGACAAGGGCAAGGAACTGTCCGACGAGCTCGGTATCCGCTATGTGCACACCGACGCAACCAGCGAGGAGTCGGTGCGGGCGGCTATCGAGGAGGCGAAATCCCTCGGACCGCTGCGTATTTCGGTCGACACCCACGGCGGCCCGGCGGCCGGCGGCCGGCTGGTCGGCAAGGACGGCTCCCCGCTGCCGCTCGACGGGTTCCGCACCACCATCGAGTTCTATCTGATCGCGGTGTTCAACGTGATGCGGATGTCGGCCGCGGCGATCGCCGAATCCGAACCCACCGAAGAGGGGGGACGCGGGGTCATCGTCAACACCGCCTCGGTGGCCGGCTACGAGGGCCAGATCGGCCAGCTCCCCTACTCCGCCGCCAAGGGCGGCGTGATCGGCATGACCCTCGTCGCGGCCCGCGACCTGTCCCCGCTCGGGATCCGGGTGGTGACCATCGCGCCGGGCACCTTCAACACCCCGGCCTACGGTAAGGCCGCCGACCAGCTCGAACAGTACTGGTCCCCGCAGATCCCGTTCCCCAAGCGGATGGGCCGGTCGCCGGAGTACGGGCAGCTGGTGCAGTCGATCGTGGAGAACGACTACCTCAACGGCGAGGTCATCCGCCTCGACGGCGCGCTGCGCTTCCCGCCGAAGTAGCCGGACCGGTTCCCCGCTCACCACACGGTGAGCGGGCCGGGCCGGCGGAAGGCCGGGCGGTGTTCATGCCGACGGCAGGCCGGCCCGCTGCCGGAGCCGATGCAATTCCCAGAGCGCCATCGCGATGACCACCACCGCGCCCAGCAGCAGAACCGACAGCGGGTAGACGGTTCGCAGGACCTCCCGGCGGCCGTACCGGTCGACGATATCGAGCCACAGCGGGAGCCTCCAGACGCCCAGCGCCGCCAGTACAACGAGGGCGATCGCGCCGAATACCGCGCGCAGACAGGCGAATCGGCGATAGGCCAGCGCCACGTGATAGTCCGCCCACCGCGCGTTGGGCGAGGTGTCGAGATGGGTGGTATCGCCCTCCAGTTGCCGGATCTCGGCCAGCGCGTAGGCCACCGACCGGTCCAGCGAGTCCCGCCCCTCCAGCCCCTCGGGCCATTCCGCCCGGACCTTCACGAGTGCGTCGAGTCGCTCGTACGGCGCCCTGCGGGCCCGCCCGGACGCGTACCGGCCGCCGGTCCACGCGGCGAGCACGATCGCCAGCGGGGCGGCGACGGTCAGGACGTCCCTCCACCACGAACCGGACGGAACCGGGACGGCTTCCGCGGTAAGCCAGTCGACCACGAGCCGATCCTCCCACTCCCGCACCCCCGCCGGTGCTGGTTCGGCAAACCCGAGTAAACCACCTTGGATAGACTGGTTTACTTCCACTTTCGCTAGTCAGCAACTTTTTGGCATCCGATTCGTGCCGCGCCGGGTATCACGTCACCGCCCCGAGACCCCTGCCCCGCATCTGCCACCGCCACACCTCGGACCCGTTTCCCGCAGGGCTTCGATAAGTTATTCATCATTCTGTTGATTTCATCATCAGAAGCTGGCCATATAGGCGATTATGTAATCGGAAATACTCGCTCTATCACCGGATCGGACCGGGCTGCGGGCGAGCACTCCGACGATTGGAGACCCGCCTATGAGCACCACACTCCCGGCGCTCGGCCGAGAGCACGCCGAAATCGTGCGCGCGACACTGCCCCTGATCGGGGCGCATATCGACGAGATCACCGAGGTGTTCTACCGCGAACTCTTCGACCACCACCCCGAACTGGGACGCGACCTGTTCAACCGCGCCGATCAGGCCGTGGGCTCCCAGCCCCGCGCATTGGCCGCGTCGATCGCGCGCTTCGCCGCGCGCCTGATCGACCCCGCCGCCCCGCAGCCGGACTCCATGCTGGCCCGGATCGGCCACAAACACGTCTCACTGGGAGTCACCGCCGGACAGTACGAGGTCGTGCACGAGCACTTGTTCGCCGCGATCGTCACCGTGCTCGGCGCCGAGGTGGTCACCGAACCCGTCGCCGCCGCCTGGGACCGGGTCTACTGGCTGATGGCCGAAGTGCTCATCGAACAGGAGAACCGGCTCTACGCGCGGGCCGGGACCGCACCCGGCGCGGTATTCCGGGAGGCCGTCGTGGTGGCCCGCGACGAGGATCCGTCCGGCGTGGCGGTATTCACGGTGGAATCCGCCGACCCGGACCGGCCGCTTCCCGGATTCGCACCCGGACAGTACATCTCGGTGGCCGGACGACTGCCCGACGGCGCCCGTCAGCTGCGGCAGTACAGCCTGGTGGGCCCGGCCGGGGGCGGGCGGCTGATATTCGCGGTCAAACGCGTCGACGGTGAGCCGGGGCTGCCGGCCGGTGAGGTGTCGACCCGGCTGTACCGGCATCTCTCGCCGGGTGACGCGCTCACCCTCACCCTGCCCGCCGGAGAGGTCACGGTCGATCCCGCGGCCACGACCGCGCTGGTCCTGATCTCCGCCGGGATCGGGATCGCGCCGATGATCGGCATCCTGGAGGCGCTGGCGATCCACAGCCCGGGCCGGCAGGTGCTCCTGGCCCACGCCGACCGCGCCCCGCATGCCGTCCCACTGCGCGCTCGGCTGCTCGAACTGGTTCCGCGGTTACCCGCCCTGACGCTGGAATTCCACTACAGCGAACAGGGCACGGGTGCGCACTTCGCGGTGAATCCCGGGGCACTCGACCTGCCCGCGGAGGCCGATTTCCTGCTCTGCGGCCCCACCGGGTTCCTGACCACCGTGCGTGCGGCGTTGTGCGAGCACGGTATTCCGGAAACCCGGATCCGCACCGAACAGTTCACCCCGACCGACTGGCGCGACGGCACCGCCTGACCCGCACCGCGACCTATCCGGATCGCACCGCCACCGCGTCGACCTCGAACCGCATCTCGGGCAGGGCGAGCGCGGCGACCCCCAGCAGGGTCTGCGCGGGCGGTCGGTCGCCCCAGATCCCCGCGATCACGCGGCCGAGGATCTCGAGTTTGCCCACCTCGTGGTCGACGATATAGGTGCGCAGCGAAGCGACATCGGCGTAGCCGAGGCCGACCGCGGCGAGGGCGATTCCCAGGTTCGCGAAGGCCGCCTCGACCTGCCCGGCGAAATCCGCACGGGTCGGGTGGCCTTCGGCGCCGGAATCGTATTGTCCGGCGATGAGCACCAGCTCACCCTGGGTCCGGGCGATATGGCTGTAGCCGAACGGCACCGGATCGTGCAGTCCGGGCGGGTTGATGATCTCGATCGCCATGGTGGCACTCCGTTCTCGGCAGATGTCGTTCCGACATGACGACGAAACGACCGGGGCCACTGTGACAACCCGCCCGCCGGCGGCTTATTTCTTCCCGGAGGTGAGCCGGGTGATGGTCGCCTGGAAATCGTCGGTCTGGAACGACTGGTACTCCGCGGTGAGGGCGTAGTCCAGGGTGGTGAGAACAGCTTTCTCGAGCTGCATGTTCAGTACCCGTTTGGTGGCCTCCACGGCCTGGCGGGGCATTTCGGCGATCCGCTTCGCACAGGCCAGCGCTTCGGCCATCGGATCGGCGACCACGTGATTGGCCAGGCCCATCTCGCGGGCGCGTTCGGCGGAGATCCGCGCGCCGGTGAGGGCGTATTCCTTGGCCAGCAGCAGGCTGGTGTGCAGCGGCCAGGTCAGCGGACCGCCGTCGGCGGCCACCAGGCCCACCTGGACGTGCGGATCGGCGAGATAGGCGTGCTCGGCGATATAGACGATATCGCTGAGCGAGACGAGACTGCAGCCCAGACCGACGGCCGGACCGTTGACCGCCGTCACCACCGGCACCCGGCAGCGGGCCATCCCGAGGACGATATCGCGCCCGTGCGCGATGGTCTTCTCCCGCAGCGCCGTATCCCGGCCCAGCTCTTCCAGGTAGGTGAAATCACCACCGGCCGAGAACGCCTTACCGGCGCCGGTGAGCACCACCGCCCGCACCTCGGGATCCTCCGACAGCCGCGGCCACAGCCGCGCCAGCCCCGAGTGCAGCGCGTCGTCGACCGCGTTGAGGGCATCGGGCCGGTTCAGCGTCACGATGCGCAGCACGCCTTCGGCCCGGACGTCGATTTCCGCGGGCATATCGTACATTTCAGACTCCCAATCCGAGGATCCGCGAGGCGATGATGTTCTTCTGGATCTGCGAGGTCCCGCCCATCACGCTCTGCGCGCGGCTGTAGAGGTAGGCGCCGAACATCTCGGTATCGGCGGTACCCGCGACGGTGAGCGCGGCATGCCCGACCGATTGGTCCACCCAGGTCATGAGCAGTTTGTCCAGCGACCCCTGCGGCCCGTGGACCACACCGTCGAGCTGTTCGGACAGCCGCCGCCGCACATGCAGGCGCAGCATCTCCGACTGCACGGCCGCCCAGGCGAGGTCGCCGGGCAGCGGCCCGTCCACCCGCGCGGCCAGCTGGCGCACGAGTTTGCCGTACCGGGCGGCGTAGCCGAGGGTCGAGGGTTCGCGTTCGTGCCCGACCACCGTCATCGCCAGTTTCCAGCCCTCGCCGGGCGCGCCCACCATCTGATCGGCGGGTACCCGCGCCCCGTCGAAGAGGACCTGCCCGAATTCGGTGGTCACCCCGCTCATCATCTCCAGCGGGCGCTGCTCGACGCCGGGTTGTTTCATCGACAGCACGAACGCCGAGATCCCCTTGTGCCGCGGCGCGTCCGGATCGGTGCGGGCCAGCAGCAGGCACCAGTCCGCCACATCCGAGTAGCTGGTCCAGATCTTGTGCCCGTGGATGACGTAGTCGTCACCGTCACGGGTGGCGGTGGTGGTGAGCGAGGCGAGGTCGGAACCGGCGCCGGGTTCGCTGAAGCCCTGGCACCAGCGCTGGCTGCCGTCGATCATCCCGGGCAGGAAGCGGCGGCACAGGTCGGGGCTCGCGTGATGGCCCAGACCCTGGATCAGATAACCGAGGCTCGGCCGGGGCGGGGCGCCGGCGATGGCCAGTTCCTCGTCGAGGATCACATCGAAAACCGGTGTGAGTTCCTGGCCGCCGTACTCCTTCGGCCAGGACAGCCCGAAGAAGCCGGCCTGGTACAACTCGGCATGCCATTCGCCCTGCCGGGCCCAGTACTCGTCACCCGAGGTCGGGTATTTGCCGGCGATATCGGCGAGCCAGCCGCGCAGCCGCTCCCGGAACGCGGCCTCCTCCGGGGAATCACGAAAGTCCAAGGCCGGCCTCCTCCAATCGGACGGGAAACAGTTCGGTGGACACCAGGGCCCGCCGCAGATACACGTGGGCCAGACATTCCCAGGTGTTGCCGATACCGCCGTGCACCTGGATCGCGGTCTCGCACACGGTGCGGGTGGCGCGGGCGGCGTAGATCTTGGCGATCCGCGCGGCCTGCAGCGCTTCGGCGGGGTCGAGTTCGTCGACCGCCCACGCGGCATGCCAGAGCACACTGATCGATCCTTCGATCAGCGCCTCGCTCTCGGCCAGCAGATGCGCGACGGCCTGATAGGAGCCGATCGTCTTGCCGTACTGGGCGCGCATTTTCGCGTACTCGACCGCGAGCCGCTGCGCGCCCCGCGCGGTGCCCACCAGATCGGCGCAGGTCGCGGTCAGCGCGAGCGCGTGCCAGCGGTGGCGGTGCCGGTCGGAGATATCGCCACGCGACTCCCAGGGCCCCTCCGCGACGGCGCCGGCGCGGGTGAGGTCGGCGCCCGGCGCCGGCCCGGCGACCCGGCCGGCGAGCAGCGTACTGCCGTCGAGGCGCAGCACCCGCTCGCAGCCGGTCGCGTCGACGGCGATACCGTCCACCGCGACCGTCCACAGCGCGGTCTCACCGTCGGCGCGCCCGTGCAGATCGTCGGCGAGAATCGGGCCGAGGAACGGCACATCCACCAGACCCCGGCCGAACTCCTCGGCCACCAGCGCCACCTCGACGCCGGTGGCGCCGTCGGAGCGCAGTTCGCGGAACCCGGTGCCGGATACCGCCTTCTCCAGCCGGGCCCGGCGGGTGGCGTCCGCCAGATCCAGCACCGACCCGGGCCCGAGTTCATCGGCCAGTTCGGCCGCCGCGTCCCGGAGTTGGCGTTGTTCACTCGTCAGCCGGACGTCCATAACGCTCCTTCAGCACTCGCCGCAGCACCTTGCCCGAGGGCAGGCGCGGGATCTCGTCCACGAACAGCACCCGGTGCAGGCGCTTGTAACCGGCCAGCCGCTCGTGTACGAGCGTCGTCAGTTCCTCGGCGGTCACGGGCGAGGCGGTCGCGACGGCCGCCACGATGGCCTCGCCGTTGGCGCCGTCGGGCACCCCGAACACCGCGCAGTCCGCGACCGCGTCGTGCCCGTGCAGGACGGCCTCGATTTCCGCGGGCGCCACCTGGAACCCGCGGACCTTGATCATTTCCTTGGACCGGTCGGTGAGCCGGATCCAGCCGTCCCCGTCCACATTTCCCACATCGCCGGTGCGGTACCAGCCGTCGTCGAGCGCGCCCGCGGTCGCCGAATCGGGCAGATACCCGGCCATCAGCGAATCGGCCCGCAGCTGGATCTCCCCGTCCTCGCCGGGCGCCACCGGTTCTCCGTTGTCGAGCGACACCACCCGGACCCGCACGCCCGGTACGGCCTTACCCACGCTGTCGAGCCGCGGACCGTCGATCGGATTACAGGCGATCACGGGGAGTTCGCTCGCCCCGTAGGCCGGCAACCAGGTGACACCGGTCCGCCGGGTGACCGTCTCCGCCACGCTGGGCGTCACCGGTGTCGCGCCCCACATGATGTAGCGCAGCGAGGACAGGTCGTAGGACTCGAGGCCGGGATGCTGGGCGATGGCCAGCGCGATCGGCGCCACCGCCATCTCCACCGTGATCTTGTCGGCCTCGATGGTGCGCAGCACCCGCTCGAGGTCGAACCGGCGGTGCAGGCGCAGCCAGGATCCGCATTCCAGCGCGGTGATGATATTGAGGATGCCGAGGATATGCGAGGGCGGAGTTGCCACCTGGATCCGGTCACCGGGGCCCAGCCCGAGGGCCACGCGCCAGTGCTCCACCGCGACCGCGAAGGACGCGTGGGTGTGGCGGACCGCCTTGGGCAATCCGGTGGTGCCCGAACTGAAGACGAGGACCGCGTCGCTACCGGGGTCCGGCGGGTCGAAGGTCCGGGTGACGGCGGGCACCGGTTCGTCGAGCGACAGCATATCCGTGAGCTCGCCCAGCACCGGATGATCGCCGAGGGCGTGCTCGGCGCCGGTGATCTCGAGCGCATGCGCGACCTCGGCCTGTTTCCAGGCCGGGCTCAGCAGCACCACCGCCGCGCCCAGCCGCCAGACGGCCAGTACCGCACTCACGAATTCCGGTCGGTTGGACGACATCAGCGCCACCCGCTGCCCCGGCCGGACCCCTCGGCCCGCCAGCAGTTCGGCCAGACCGTCCGCCGTCGCATCCAGTTCGGCGCGGGTGTACTCGCGGTCCTCGAAGGCGAGCACTGTGGGACCTGTCATCTGCGTCCCCCGATCCGGTAGCACTTCATCGCTGTTCCTATCCGAATTTGAGAATACTATTCTCGCTTGGATAGAATCTTAATACCAGAAGGAGGCGACCATGGCGAGACCACCGTTGTTCCGGCGCGCGAAGGTGATCCGGATCGTCAAGGAGACACCGGACACCCGCACCTTCGTGCTGGAACCGGAGGACGGGCCGTTCTCCTACCAGGCCGGGCAGTTCTGCACGTTCAAGTTCACCGTCGACGGCAAACCGTTCTTCCGGTCGTACTCGATGTCGAGCGCGCCCGAGACCGACACCGAGTTCATGACCACCGTCAAACGGGTTCCCGGCGGCACGGTGTCGAACTGGATGCACGACAACCTCAGCGAAGGCGACGAGGTCGAACTGACGGTGCCCACCGGACGGTTCTGCCTGCGTGAGGCCGAGGTCCCCCTGCTCGGCTTTTCCGGCGGCAGCGGTATCACCCCGATCATCTCGCTGGCCAAGAGCACCCTGGCCACCACCGGCCGCAGCGTCCGCCTGCTCTGCGCCGACCGCGACCGCCCCTCCGCGATCTTCGAGGCCGCCCTCGACGAACTCGTCGCGAAGTATCCGGGCCGCTTGACGGTGCTCCGGCACCGCGACGACGAACACGGTTACGTCGACGCCGCCAAGGTACTCGAGTTCGTCGGCTCCGATACCGCCGGCGACGCCTATATCTGCGGGCCGGAACCGTTCATGGAACTGGTCGAGAACGCACTACCGGGACCGGGCCGGATCTTCTCGGAGCGCTTCGGCGCCGCCACCCCCGCCAAACCCGCCGACACCGCCCCGGCCCCCGCCCACACCGCGGAGCGGCAGGGCGCACCCGCCGGCGCCGTGACCCCGGCCGACGCACCGGCGGCGGCGCCCGCCACCGCCGAAGAAGAAGGCACGATCACGATCTTCCTGAACCGGAAGAAGAAGTCGGTTCCCCGGCGCGACGGCGAAACCCTGCTCGAGAGCGCCCGCCGAGCCGGGCTGACCCCGCCGTTCTCCTGCGAATCCGGTAACTGCGCCACCTGCATGGCCAAACTCACCGACGGCAAGGCCACCATGCGGATCAACGACGCGCTCACCGACGACGACCTCGAGGAGGGCTACATCCTCACCTGCCAGGCCGTCCCCGACACCCCCTCGGTGACCGTGCGCTACGAATAGGCTCTCGCCCCGTTCCCATCCACATCGGCTGGCCGGAGTCGGCCTTCTGACGCGGATCAGCCGGCGGCCTGGGCCTTGCCCCACAACACCAGCGCCCAGCCCAGGCACGCGAACGCCACGGTGCTCGTCACGGTGCGGACGATATTCCAGGCCACCCACCGGGCCTCCTGGAAATCGGCCCGGACCGCCGCGGGGTCGGCCATCTCGGCCGGCGCTCCCGCGGCCTTCAGCGCGTCGTTGAGCGGCAGGTGCACGGCGACGGTGATCACTACCGCCGCCAGATAGAGCACCGCGGCGGCCGCGGTCCAGGCGAGCACCGAGCCGCGACCGCCACCGATCTGCAGCACCGCCGCCAGCACCGAGAGCACCAGCGCGCCCATGAAGGTCAGCAGGAACAGCGGATTCACGATGGCGCGGTCGATGGCCTGGAAGGAACCGATGAATGTCCGGTCGTCGGTGGTCCGCAGGCCGGGCATGATCGCCAGCGCGTAGATCCCGAAGACTCCGGCCATCAGGCCGGTCGCCAGGGTCGCCGCGAGCAGCGTGACCGAGCGGAGTCCGTCGAGCATGACATCACCTCGTCCGAGTAGATCCCGAATGCCTCGAACGAGGCGTCCACTCGCTACGCGATCCGCGACCGAGCAGAGTCACCGTACCGGCGGCCGGAAAACACCACCAGCCCTGGGACGACACAGAGGTGCACACCTGGATGTGCTCACTCCCGGCCGTCCAGAATCTCGCGCAACCGGCGCGCGAATTCCTCCGGCTGACCCGCGTACCCGAATTCCCCGTCGGCGAAGCCACCATGATGACTCGGGAACACCGCCGCCTGCCCACCCAGCAGAGCCGCCGTCGCCACCGCGGTACGCCCGGTGAACGCCTCCCCCGTTTCGACCCCCACGGCGACGACCACGCGAGTACCTGCCGCGGCCAGCGCGCTCGGGTCGGGGCGGTAGCTGCTGACCGCCCAGGATCGATCCGACAGCAGCGGGTCGTCTCGGGAGCCGTCGTCCTCGGCGGGCATCCCGAACATGGCCGGATCGGGGGCGGGCTGCGCGAAGTACTCGTCGGTGAACTCACCCTGCCACGAGGTCATGGCGACGAAGGCCGCCATCCCGGTACCGAACCCTTTCGCCCGGTAGGCGTCCGTTACCGCCGCGCGGGCCCGTTCGGCGGCCCCCGCATCGGGCAGGACCGGGATCAGGGGCGGTTCATGCGCCACCAGGGCGACCACGTCGTCGGGGTAGGCCACCACGAGCGCGAGCGCGGTCACCGCACCGCCGCTGCTGGCGAACATCTCCACCGGTCCGGCCCCGAGCGCTTCGATGATGGCGTGAACGTCCCCGGCCTGCACTTCCGGTGTCTGATCGACGCGGCCGTCCTTGCGGACGCTGCGCCCGATCCCCCGCGGGTCGTAGGTGACGACGGTGCGGTCCGGAAACTGCGCGGCGAGCGCACGGAAACCGGCGGCCTCCATCGGCTGCCCGATCATGAACAGCGGCGGCTTCCCTCCGGCCGTGGGCAGCGGTCCGTGCACGTCGTAGACGAGATCGGCACCGGCGGTCTCGAGCGTATGTGTCGACATACCGGTACAGACGCCTTCCGCACGGATAATTCATCGCATCCGCCGCGGGCCTTCAGGCGAAGCCGCGGAACACACCGTCCGGGTCGGCGGCGTCGGCGAAGTCCTGGAAATCCATATTGGCGATGGACAGATTGTTTTCGATACCCCACATCTCCGAGGGGAGTATCCGGACCGTCCGGCCGCGTTCGTGACCGGTCTCCTCCGGTCCGGTGTCGACGGCGAGGATCGGATGTTCGGGGTCGCCGAGAGTGACGGCGTCGGCGAAGAAGGCGAAGTAGGTCGGCCGGTCGCCGATCCTCTCGAGCAGCGCATCGACGGATAATCCGTCGTTCTCGCGATTGTCGATACAGGTCAGAGAGGCAACGAACTCGGCCTCCTCACCCACGCCCGGAGCCATCGCCAATGCCGCCACCAACCGCCACGCATCGTCGTCGTCGAAATCGGTCCGGACGAACAGCGACGCATCGTCGTCGAGGAAGTCGTCCAGCCTGCGCCCTGTGCCGAGCGCTCCGGTGAGCTCCGCCTCCGCCCGCGCCGCGGCATCGGCCGGGATATCCGCGGGGTCCGGCCCGTCACCGTCCGGCGAAACGACAGAGGCGATAACCCGTTCACAGTCGACCGGGGACAGTGGGATACCGCTGCGGATCTCGAACGTCCAGGGACCGAGCACCTCTCGGTGAGCGACCGGGGTATCCCGCAGCGTGGGGTCCGGCTCGGGTTCGCCGGTATCGGTGGGCCACTGGCGCACGGTGAACGACATTCGGCGATGGTAGGGCACCCCGCCGACACCCGGCAGAGCCCGCAGGATTCGCTCGAAGTCATGTACCGACCGCCGGCTGAACTCTGGATCCTCGCGCTCGAGCAGACCGGCAGCCTGCGCTTCGACCTCAAACCTCTGACGATCCTTCTCCTCCATCACCCGGCTCGGCACCAGCACCCAGTTTCGGTGAGAGGTATCGAACAACCAGTCGACCTGGCGGTCGTCGGCTTCGACGATGCGGCGTAGCGTGCCCTCGAATTCTTCCGGTCGAGGCTCGGAGAACCGCCAGACCACGAGCGGCGGCCTGGCTGTACCGTCGTCGCCGATTCCCCCCGAGTGGCGATACCATTCCACATTTCCGAAGTTCTTCAGGAGCGCAATCAGATCGCGCGATCTCATTTACCCCACCACCCTGCTCGCGCCCATGGCCGCCCGGCAATCTCTCCGGCCCCCGGTCGTCGATCTCGGCAGGGTGGTCCAGGTGCCCGGCAGCGATCCGGGCAGAGGTCATCGCGATCGGTCCGACCGGTCATGGGCACCACCTACCATTCGACCATGTCCCCGCCCTGGATCGACCGGCCAGACCTCCCGGAGTACATGACCTGGGAAGAACTGGAGCGGCTACCGGACGAGGTAGCGGACCGGATCGAACTCTGGGACGGACGGGTCGTGTGGGTGCGGCCCAGACGACGTGAGCACCAGAAGTTCACCCGGCGGTTGGTCAACGAGTTCGAGCGCTGCGCGCGTGAGCGCATGTCCGCTCGATCCGACCGCTGCTGGGAGGTCGAGTCGGAAACCAACGTGTTTCTGGGTCTCAGCGGAAAGTCGGACTTCCTGACCCCGGACTTTCTCGTCCACCGATGCATACCGCCGTACCAGGACGTACGCGCCGCCGACACGATGCTGGTGGGCGAGGTGCTCTCCCCCTCGAATACCCAATCCGATGTCGAGGCCAAGAAGAGCCGCTACGCCGCCGCGGGCATCCCCTAGGAGGTCACGCTGCGGCCGGCGATCAGCGCCATCGCGACCATCCGAGCCTATGGTTTGGAAACAGGGGTCGCCACGTTGCCGGAGGGCGTGCGGCCGCTGCATCGGCCCGACTACCGCTTGGTGGGCGAATGGACACCCGCCGACGGGACAGAGGTGGCGTTCGAATATCCGTTCCCGATCGCAATCCCCTGGGCCTCGCTCGCCTTCTGAGCGGCCGGGCCCAGTACCCAGCAGGCGGAAAATACGGGCGATCGTTTTCGGCAGGATCCTGCCGAAATCTGGACCTCATGGGAGGTCACAAGCAAACCTCGCGAGCAATCGGCAGTATCTTGCCGATTGGGGATTCCTATGTCCGGTCGGCCAGTTTTCACCGTCTCCCCCGTTCCCAGCGGAACGCGAAGTACGATTTCGCCGCAGCGAATTGCAGCGGCTGTGACATCGGCCGCGAACCGCGGAGCCGATTCACCGGACGGATTCGCAACGCCGGTCGTTCCCACCGACCTCAGGTAACGCGGGGTACCCGGATGGGCGATGATGTTCTCGACGCACCGGCTGCTGCAGACCGCGGTCCGCCTGCTCGGGCGACGCACAGGCACCGCGCGATATGACGCCGGACCGAACACTCCCCCTCGGCGGCGGGAGTGTCGATACCTCCGGATTACCCCGATCGCTCAGACCGTCGGCTTCGGTCCGGCCCCACGCAGACCAGCAGTGAAGGAGTCCCACTCCCCTGGACCGAAAACCAGGGCCGGGCCGGTGGGGTTCTTGGAGTCCCGCACGCCCACCATTCCACTGGCCAGATGGGCGACTTCGACGC
Organism: Nocardia sp. NPDC049935; assembly: GCF_055586645.1. Classification (NCBI taxonomy): domain Bacteria; kingdom Bacillati; phylum Actinomycetota; class Actinomycetes; order Mycobacteriales; family Nocardiaceae; genus Nocardia; species Nocardia sp. NPDC049935. Next base: position 419,753 of record NZ_JBVJHV010000006.1, read on the forward strand.
AGTCTTTTCCACTGACGCTGCGGCTGCTCTTGAACCACGTTGCGCCGGATAGGTCGATGTTCACGCCCGATACTCCCTTGCCGTCGCCTCGATGAAGCGCTGTGTTTCTCGCTCGTCCAATGCTACGTGCAGGATGGAGTCGCGGGCCGCCTGATATTGGTCGACTTCGCTCGGCTTGTCCAGGTACAGCGCCCCGGTGAAACCTTCCACGTACACGACAGGAGGTTCTGTCAGTACCGGATTCAAATGCTCCGGAAACTCCAGGTACACGAAGTCCTTCGCCGCCAAACCACTATGATTGGGAGCGTCGAATCGAACTACCCGCAGGGAGACGGTCGGCGAGGCGGAGAGCTCGATGAGATGGTCCAACTGGGCCGCCATGGTCACGGCGTTTCCGATTACGTGCCGAAGTGCCGACTCGCCGAGTACGACGTCGAGGCTGAAGCCAGGCGAGTCCTGCAACCGCTCCTGACGCTTCCGAAGCAAGCCGAGCTCTCGGTCGAGGTCGATTTGAGCCCCGAGTGCGGTGGAGATATCCCACGTCGCACGTCGGTAATCCGGCGTTTGAACCAGCCCCGGCAGTGTTGTCGACTGCCACGAGAAGATCTTGCAGGCAGCTCGTTCCAAACCGAGAAACATCTCGAACTCGGGGAACATGACATCGTCATAGGACTGCCACCATCCGTCTTTGCGAGATTCATCGACCAGCCAGAGCAGCTCACGACGCTCGGTGCCGCTTGCCCCGTACACATCGCAAAGCGCATTGACCACCATTTTCTTCGTCTCGCTGTTGCGCCCGGATTCCAAGCGCCACAGTGTCTGCGCCCCCATCTCGCACTTCCGGGCCGCGTTCGCCCGGCTCATCCCGGCCAGCTCGCGCAGTTCGCGCAGACGTCGGCCCAGTACCCGCCGCGGCAGGGTAGGTGGGTTCGCGGGATTCGATTCGATGGACATGGACACTCCCCTTCGTAGCCGTTACTCGCGGTTATTCCAACTCGAATGGAATAGTCGAACAGTTCGGAATTACCTATCCACCCGATGTAATTCCGTTGTGCCACAGAATCTTACGTATGGATTCACAATCGGCAAGAGGGATGCTTGACTGATTGCGCGGACGACGCCATGGAATATTCCACGGCGGAATTTTCCATATTGCACGCCAGACCATCCCGACGTTACGAGGTGACCATGCTGTTCGGACTACCGGTAACCGACCACCGGACGGTGCCGGTGATGACCGTCGACCACGCCCACCAGGTGATGCAGACCCATATCGAATGCCCGCCGACGGCGTGCCCGATCAAAAGACAAGCCCGGGCACGGCTGGTCGAGGAACGCAGAATGGTTCCCGGTGCCCGGGAATTCTCCGAGTACTGATCCGACCGGGTGAAGGGAAATATATCAGTGAAAGAAGAATTGCCGCGTCGCCTCCCCGGTGCGGCTCCGGTACCGCCGGGGAGGAATTGGCAATCCCCGGCCGACCCCGCCACACTGCTCCGGGTGTCGAACGCATTGCGCCGGTGGGCCATCACGGGAAACCGGGCGGGCAGGTGAACAGACGCCGAGCGCGCGACTATCACACTGCGCTGTTCGATTCGCTTGCCGCACAGGCCGGAAGCCTGGGTTACCGTCTCGTCCGCGAGCCGGGCACGCCGGCGCGATGGTCGTTGCTGGACGCCACGGACGGCGAAACGCTGTACGGGGCTTCCGCTCTCACCGATATCGCGCGGTATCTCGATGGCTAGCGGCGAAGCGCTCCCCCGGCCTCACGCGGGCCGCTCGGCACCGCCTCGGGTATCCGGGCAGTCACGGACACTGCTACCAGGTGTCCGCCTCGTCCTCGCGCAGGCGGGGCAGGGCCCGGTCGATCCACTCGGCGAACGCGGCCGCGAGATCGGACGCGCCCGCAGGCCGCACCGTGACGTGTTCCCGGGTTCGACTCTCCAGGTACCTGCCGTCACCGGTGATGTCGTACCACTGGAGTCCGTACCAGGGCTCGGGCCGGTCCAGAATCGACCCGACCCGCAGGCCCGCGCTACCGCCGCCATCGGCGGGCCGCAGCGCGAGGCGCCGGTATTGTTCGCCGGGGCCACGCCGGTGGGACTGCTGCTGTTCCCGGCCCGGGGCGAGGTCGTCGATATGGAACGTGCCCGCCGCTTCCCGTCCGGTGTCACACGTCGGCACCATGGCGGCGAGGCGTTTCGGAAGTTGCCCGGCGGCGAACAGGTGCGCGTGGACCGAGCCGTAGACGCCGTCGATCACCGACTGCGCGAGCACCACCCCGTACTGCGGGTTGCGCGCGCCGACCACCCGGTACTCCCGAATCCGGCCCTTGGACGTCGCGGTCGAGGCACCGAGTATCTCGATCCGCAGGTCACCGTCGGACACGGTGTGCAGAGCACGCCGGATCAGTTCACGCTCATCCCGGTCGTACCGCTCCCGCACGGCCGCCACATGCGCCTCATACGGGTTGCGGGTCTTGTACACGCTCAGATAGCGGAGCGGGCGCGGGAACCGATCGATCCCGTCGCGATACCAGAGCGCGGCGAAATCGTCCGGCTCCCAGATCCATGTGCTCATTGTCGGTGGTTATTCCTCGATTACGTCACGGCTGCCGGAGCGTCGGCTCCGGCAGCCGCCGGCCGGAGCCCGGTGCGGGCAGGTAACTCAGTCGCGTTCCGGTGGGCGCGCGGCCGGTACGTCGGCCCCCAGTACCCCGCCGGGAATCGTGGGCGGCAACTCCCCGAGCAGTTCGTCGGTGTTCTCGGCGGTGATGAGATAGTCCGGGATCTCGTGCTTGTCGTCATCGCCCCCCTGCTGTCCGCGACCCGCCCCCGGCGACATCATCCCCGGCATACCGCTGCGCGCCGCACCCGAACTGGTGGTCCCGGCAGCCGCCGCGGCAGGGGCGGCGGTGGTGTTGGGGGTACCGGGCACGCTGCGGCCGGGATCACCGGTGGTCACCGGACTTCCGCCGGGCGACCCCGGGGATCCCGGACCGGGAGAGGTCGTCGTGCTCGGCATGGTCGTGGTGCTCGGTGTGGTGGATACCGGGCTATCCGTGGTGGACGGCGTCGTTTCGGTCGGCGTCTCGCCGGGCTGCTCGGTGCCCGGTTCCTCTGTCTGCTCGGTGCCCGGATCATCACCGGGCTGCTCTTCGCCGGGCTCCTCCCCGGTGGGATTCTCTCCGTCCGGCGTGCCCGTATCCGGACTGTTCGGGTTACCACCCTCCTCGGTGGACGTATCGCCGGGGCCGGGTTGGTCACCGGTATCGGTGGGCAGATCTGTGTGCAGGGGCTGGGTCGGGTTCACGGGGACGGGCAGGACGGGAATCTTCGTATCGGCCGCGACGAAGCCGGTCACATAGTTGTCGCCCATCACCTGCCGTGCCACTTCCTCGGCATCACTGCGATCGGTGTCCTCGTAGAACGGCAGCCACGACCACCCTGTCGGATTGATCCACGACTTGTCCCCGGGGACCTCGGGCAAGTTGTTCTGGGTACGCATGATCGAGACGACCGAGTCGTGGACCTGAACAGCCAGCGCATTCAGCGCGGGAACCAGATCTTCGGCCCGGGTGGCGTAATTGCCGATCGCCTGGCGAGACTGCTCCGCTGCCGGCCCCTCCCAGGCCGCCGAGCTGGACCGGCGGATGCGCGCCGCGAACACCTGCACCCCGCTCTCCCACATAGCGGCGATCTGCCCGTATTGGTCCGAGGCGGTCATTCCGTGATCACCCGGCGCCAACGGTTTGAACGCCTCGTTGATCTGAGTATGAGAGAACCCGTTGGGCTCCTCCGGATCACCGATTTTCGGACTCTCGTTCTGAAAGGTCATCGCTCCCCCTGCTTCATACCGGCTGGCGCACTGTGTGGCAGCACCATGTTTCCCCTACTGACCCGGAATCACGGGGAACGCGGGCGGCATCGCCAGCGGCGTGATCGGCGGTGCTCCAACCATCAACTCGTTGTACCGACCAGCGAACGCCTCATCGGTCTGCATGTACCGCTGCGCGATAACCCTGTGTAACTCCTGGATGTCCTCAACGATCCGGTAATGCTCATCCAATATCGCATGAATATCGTTGCCGTCTAACGACTTCTGCGCCTTGGTACGGAAACGATCGACCAGGACAGACGCCGAGGTGAGGCCTTGAGCCGTCTCTCCGAGATCCCATCGTTCACGGCTATATATTTCCCGTGCGATTCGCTGCAATTCTTGAATTAGGAGCTTGAAACCTTCACAGTCGCGATCCATGTATACGAACTCTTCAGCATTAACCCGCACCGCTTCCGGCGAACCCGCGCCTAAGTTCACCGACAAATAGCCATCCCGCGCCTGGGCCAGCAGATCCTCCAGTGGACGTGGCGCGCTATCTCCACTCATTCCCGAACTCCCTCCCTTTGCCTACCGCCGAAATCTCACTGCGCTCAAGCATCCGGTATCAATGGGGCGATCTTCTCTGCCAGTCCCCGCGACAGTTCACACGTATCGATGTCTCCGGTCTTATTCCGCGACTCAGGATTGTCCATCGAGAGTTCGAGACTGCCTCCGTCCATCTCTACATAAAACAAGCAGGATGCCCGCACATCAGGATCGCCGGCCGCATCCACCGCCATGGCCGACCTACCGTCGACGGTGTACTCCTGTCGCACCACGAACTGGTCGTTGTCCCGCACCACAGGCAACGTCAGATTCGTCGTAGTGATTCCGACCGCGTAGCTGTCTGGAGCCACGTAACTGCACCCGCGCCACTTGATCCCCTGCGAACCATCGACATTCGCATCCGTCACCCCACGCCGCAGATCCTCCGATGCCAGCACCTCCTGCGGAATATCAGTACACGGATCGAACGACGACGGCGCTTCCGCCGCGATCGGCAACCCGGTCGTGGTGGTTACCGGCGACGCCGTCCCCTCGGACCCGGAATCACACCCCGCGACCAGCAGCGCAACCCCCACACCACACAGAATCCCCCGGACCGACCGAACAGCGGCCATCACGAACCTCCCGACACCGGCATTCCATATCGAACCGGGAACCGGCCGGCCCCCCGCGTCCAGCCGACCCTACCTACCCCGTAACCCCTACTCAACCCGCCACCGTCCGAACACCTGCTTGCCCTAATGACGGAATGAGGGCCCTCGCTTGCCTGCTCGTTGCAGGATCATCCAGGCGGGGCCGGACACCGCCGTGTCGTACCACCCGGCGTTGGACTTCCAGATGCAGCCTTCCCAGCCCGAGAATTCGGTCCCGAAAGGCCCGGTCGGCACGGGCCGGTGCCGTCGGCGGTCCGGCACCAGAAACGGGCTCAGGGCGTGACGATCGCGAAATCCGGGTCCGGGGCGTCGAGCAGGTCCTCGAGCTGCCGCAGGACCGCCGGATCGCCGGCGACGCGGATATCTCCGGACCGGACCGCGGCGGCGAAATCCCCGCCGCCCAGAATCACCTTCAGCAGGGTGGCCCTGGTCAGGTCGAAGGAGGCATCGGGGGCGGCACCGGGGGCGCCGGCCGGGACGTCGTAGTGCACGAGCACGCCGTTGCGCAGTTCGGTCCGGTGCGTGCGGTGCTCGTCGCGGATACGCCAGTCCATCAGCATCCGCCGGTCCCAGGCCCGGGGTCCGTCGACCCGGACGGCGATCGCGTCGAACACCATCTCCACCGTCAAGGCCGCGCTGAGGCCGGCATTGTCGGTGCTGGTCGGAGTGCCGAACGAACCGTTGCGCAGTTCGGTCGCACCGGAGAGGTAGAAGTTGCGCCAGGTGGCGTTCTCCGCGCCGTAACCGAGCTGTTCGAACGTACTGGCCTGGAGTTGTTTCGCCGCCGTATTCGCCGGGTCGGCGAAGATCACGTAGTTCACCAATTGCGCCGCCCAACGGTAGTCGCCGTCGCGGTAGGCGTTGCCCGCCTTGTCCAGCACCGCGTCCGCGCCGCCCATCGCGTCGACGTGGCGGGTGGCCGATTCCACCGGCGGATGTTCCCACAGATGCGCGGGATTACCGTCGAACCAGCCCATGTAGCGCTGATAGACGCCCTTCACGTTATGGCTCAGCGACCCGTAGTAGCCGTGGCTGTGCCAGGCGTCGCGCAACGCGGGCGGTAGCTCGAGCATTTCCGCGATCTCACTGCCGACAAAACCTTGATTGATCAGCCGCAGGGTCTGATCGTGCAGGTAGGCATACAGATCGCGTTGCAGCGAGAGGTATTCGACGATGCGATCCCCACCCCAGGTCGGCCAATGGTGCGACGCGAAGGCCACCTCGGCGGAGTGGCCGAACAGATTGATCGCCTCGGTGAGGTACCCGGCCCACATCCGCGGGTCCCGGACCTGGGCGCCGCGCAGGGTGATCAGATTGTGCATGGTGTGCGTGGCGTTCTCGGCCATACAGAGCGCGCGATGGTCCGGGAAGTAGAAATTCATCTCGGCCGGGGCCTCGGTGCCCGGGGTCAGATGGAAGACGATGCGGACACCGTCGATGGTCTCCTCTTGCCCCGTGCGGGTGATATCGCGGGTGGGCGGAATCAGGCCGATGGTGCCGACCGAGGTGGTCTGCCCGAGGCCCGAACCGACCTGGCCCTTCGGACCGCGGGGCAGTGCGGCGCCGTACATGTACCCGGCGCGGCGGCTCATCGCCGGGCCCGCGTAGACGTTCTCGGAGACCGCGTGCTCGAGGAACCCGGCGGGCGCCAGCACCGGACAGCGCCCCGCCCGGACCTCCTCCGGGCTCGTCACACCGAGCACGCCACCGAAGTGGTCGACATGCGCGTGGGTGTAGATCACCCCGGTGACCGGGCGGTCGCCCCGGTGTTTCCGGTACAGGCCGAGGGCGGCGGCCGCGGTCTCGCGGGAGATGAGCGGGTCGATCACGACCACGCCGGCCCGCCCCTCTACCAACGTCATGCTGGAGAGGTCGAGTCCGCGCACCTGGTAGATGCCCGGAACCACCTCGTAGAGACCCTGCCGGGCGACCAGCCCGGACTGCCGCCACAGGCTCGGATGCACCGACGGCGGGCACGGCTCTCGCAGGAACCCGTACGAATCGTTGTCCCAGACGACCTTGTCGCCGGCGCCGCGAACCACGCCGGGTTCCAGTGAGCCGATCCAGCCCCGATCGGCATCGGCGAAATCCGCGGTATCGGAGAAGGGCAGTGTGTCGGCGGCGCGGCGATTGCTGTCGAGAACATGACCGCTGGGCTCGCTCACCTCCGCGAAGGCGCCCGCGTCGAATCCGGGGGAATCGCAGCCCGATACCGAGGCGCCCACCGCGGTCACCGCCAGCGCGGCAGCGCCGATACCGAAGATCCCGCGCCGTGAAATCCTGTGGTCGCCGCCGGAATCAGCTCCGGCGCCATCGAATTGCACGCCGTTACCGCTTGTCATCGCCGACACCACCTACTCACTGGACAGAACACCCCCGGTGGGAAGGCTCGCGGAACTCCCTCGTCACCTCCGCGAACATCTCCCACACCGGGAGTCATGACGGAACGAGAATTCCGTGGCGGCGGCCACACCACAAGTTTGCGTGCGCAATGCTCGAAATAGTCGAAACGAAAATTGTGTGCATTGTGTTCACCGAATCGGCGCACGTTATCGTGCACGAATGGCCAGAGCACGAAACCGGACGGTCCGGTTGCGCACGCAGGTCCTGCTGCTGCAGGTCCTGGTCCTGGCGCTGGCCTTCGTCGTCGCCCTCGCCATCTGGGCGTTCCGCAGCGACACCCGGCTGCGGACCGGGTTCGGGCAGCGGGCCCTGGCCATCGCCCAGGTGATCGCCGCCGAACCCGGGGTGCGTGAGCAGGTGACCCGGGCCTCCTCGGCACCGCTGCCGGAGCCGGGCCGGATCGAGGCGGACCCGGCCGCGGCGCGGGTGCAGGACTCCGTCGCCGCGGCCCGGGCGCGGACCGGCGCGGACGCGATCGTGGTCACCGATGATCGTGGCGTCGTCCTGGCGGGCCCGGACCTGCCCGTGGGGCCGGTATCACCCGGCGGCCCGCCGGGGCACGCGTCCGCCGAGGAGTACGGCACCGAACACGGCACCGCCTGGGCCCGGGTTCCCATCCGCGCGGTCGGCGCCGAGCGGGCGACCGGCACCGTCGACGTCCGGCTCGCCATCGACCCCGCGGCCACCCGGCTGGCCCCGGATCTCCGCAATGCCGCGCCGGTCGTCGGGGCCGGACTTCTGCTGGGCGTCGCCGGCGCGCTGCTGCTGGCCCGCCGGTGGCGCGGTCTCACCCTGGGCCTGGAACCCGCCGATCTGGCGGAACTGGTCCGCGGGCAGGCCGCGATCCTGCACGGAATCGGCCAGGGCGTGGTCGCCGTGGATTCGGACGGGCGCACGACCTTCGTCAACGACCAGGCCGTCCGGTTGCTCGGGATCGGCCGCGCCACGGGTCGTCCGATGGCCGAGATCGGCCTGACTCCGCGGGTGCTCGACCTGTTCCGCACGTTGGAATCGCGCCCGACCACCGCGACGGTGCACGATCGGGTCGTGGTGGTCGTGGCCCGCCCGGTCCGCCGCGACGGCCGAGATCTGGGCGCGGTGCTCATCGTGCAGGACCGCACCGATGTGGAATCGCTGACCCGTCAGCTCGACGCGGTGCAGTCGATGAGCACGGTACTGCGCGCCCAGCGCCACGAATTCGCCAATACGCTGCACCTGCTCAGCGGCCTGCTGCACCGCGGCCGGGTCGGCGAGGCCACTCGCTGTATCGACGACACCCTCGGCTCGGGTCCGCTCGGCGCCGCCGCCCCCGGTATCGACGCCGTCGCCGACCCTTACCTGCAGGCATTCCTCGCGGCCAAGGCCGCCCACGCCCGCGAGCGCGGCGCCGAACTGGCGCTCGCGCCGGATACCGCCGTGGCCGGCGCGCTGATCGACCCCGTCGATGTCACCACCGTGCTGGGCAATCTCCTGGACAACGCCCTCGACGCGGTCGCGGATACCGACGATCCGGTGAAAAGAGTGGAAGTGGAACTGATACAGGAGGAATCCACGCTGTACATCGTGGTCACCGACAGCGGTCCCGGTATCGCGCCGGAACTGGTCGACACCATTTTCACCGAGGGCACCTCCACCCGTGACCCGGGCACGGTCCCCGGCGGGCGCGGTGTGGGACTGGCCCTGATCCGCCAGCTGGCCCGGGCGCGCGGCGGCGATGTCCTGTTGTCCAGTCCGGGCGGTGGTGCCGAGGTGCTGCGCGGCGCCGAATTCGTGGCACGAATCCCCGGCGTCCTGCGGACGAGGGAGCAGTGATGAGCACCGGACCACTGCGGGTCCTGATCGTGGAGGACGATTTCCGGATCGCGAACCTGCACACCGATATCGTGACCTCGGTACCCGGTTTCACCGTCGTGGGAGTCCTGTCGACCGTGGCCGACGCGCGGGCCGGCTATCGCGAGCTCGCCGCCGACCTCGCGCTGGTCGATGTCTATCTCCCGGACGGCAACGGTATCGATCTGGTGCGCGAAATGCGCTGCGACACGATGGTTCTCACCGCCGACTCGGACAGCGATACTGTCCGGGCGGCGCTCGGCGCCGGGGCACTCGGCTATTTCGTCAAACCTTTTCCACCGGCGGCTTTGAGCTCCCGGCTGGCCGGCTACGCCCGCTATCGCCGGTTATTGGCGGATCCCCGGGTTGACCATGCCCGCGTGGAAGCCGCCCTGGCGGCGCTGCGCCCGGCACCCGCTCCCGTACCCGCCCCGCCGGTGGTCTCACCCACCAGAACCCTGGTGCTGGAGGCCCTCGAGGACTCCGGCCGACCCCTGTCCGCGGGTGAGGTCGCCGATGCCATCGGCGTCTCCCGCCCCACCGCCCAGCGCCACCTCACCGCTCTCGTCGGCGCCGGCGAACTCCGGATGCGTCTGCGCTACGGGCAGGCGGGCCGCCCGGAACAGGAGTACTCGCTGTCCCCGGACCGCTGAGCGCCGGGCAGTAGTCCATGAGACCTCCGGGAACGCCCACAAGCAGCAAACCCATGACCAGTCCGGCGATCGCCGCGATGAGCAGCCCGGCCGTGGAAGAGGGGGCAGTGTAACCTGTTCCCGGACACGGTAAGAGGGGGCGAAAGTTGTTCGGTAACAGTGAATTCGTGGTGACGTGTTCGTTCCCCGAGGTCGATCTCGCTACCGCGGACGAACTGTGCGCCGATCTGTCCGACAGCCTCCACCTGGCCCTCCCGGAGCTCTCCACCGCCCGGGTCCGGGACAACGAGCTCACCCAGGACCTCGGCACGATCCTGACGATCGTGCTGTCCCAGCCCGCCGTGGTTCTGGTCATCCGTGAGCTGTTCCGCTGGGGCGCGCGGAGATACGACGCGAGTTTCCGGCTGAGCCGGTCGGACACCGGGGAGACCGTGCATATCAAGGGGCCGCTGACGGATCGTCACGAGCGGATCCTGCGGGACTTCCTCTCCGGCGACGGCCATGCATGACCCGGACCGGACGGTCGCGGTCGTCTGCGGCGCGAGCAGTTGGCCGCGACTGGACGGTTTCACGGCGGCCAGCGCGTTCGGGAGGACCGCGAGGGGACTCATCGCGTATCTGACGGGTGAGAACGGGCTCGGGCTGCCGGACGGAAACGTCCTGGACCTGTTCGACAGCGACGCCACCGCGGTGCAGCATTTCGACCGCGTCAAAACGTTTCTCGAGCACCATATGCGGCGTACCCGCAGTCGTCACGGCAAGGGCATGCTCGTCCTGGTCGCCTATATCGGGCACGGCGCCTTCTTCGAGGCACAGCGGTTCTACTGTCTGCTGCTGCGCGACACCCACGAACCCGCGCCGGTGGAAACCAGTCTGCGGGTGTCGGCCCTGTCACGCACGCTCCGCAACACCGCTCCCCGGAGTTCACGGATCGTGATCCTCGATTCGTGTTTCGCCGCCCATGCCGTCAACGATTTCCAGAGCGAGGTCCAGCAGGTCGCGTCGGCGAAGGCGCAGGAGGCCGTCGAGTACGAACTCGACGAGATCCGGCCGGCCGACGATGCTTTCGAGGAGACGTTCGACGAGGTCACCGCGATCGAAGGGGGCGGCGGTTCGGGGGGCGTCGCGCTGCTGTGCGCGTCCAGTTCCAAGGATCCCGCCCAGCTGGCGAGCGAGGATTCCTACACCTTGTTCGGGCAGGCGCTGCTCGATGTGCTGCGTTACGGCGACCCCCGGCGGCCGGGTCCGATGAGCCTGCGCCAGGTGTGCCGGCTCATCACCGAACGGCTGCGGCAGGTCGGGGACGCGCCGCGGCCCCAGGTGCATTCGCCGGAGCAGGACGGTCACGACCTGGCCGACGAGCCGCTGTTCCCGAATCCCGCGCTGGGATCGCCGCCGAAGATGCGGATCACCCGGCCCCGGCGCACGAAACGGCTGCTGGGCGCCCTGGCGACGGCCGTCGCCGTGGTCTGCGCCGCGGTGGCGGTGGCGTTGATCTATCCGGATCGGGAGAACCCCTGCGGCACCGATATCGCGACCGTGATCCACGACGGCGACGAATGCCTCGGCCTGACCGACGGTTCGTACAATTTCTTCCGGCCGCCCGCCCGGGATCAGATCGTGCAGGACCAGATCCAGCTGGTGCTCGACACTCTCAGGGATCAGAACGCCTGGACCGAAGACCTGCACGAACAGCACCCCGAACGGCCGTACTTCACCCTGGTCAACCTCCAGTCCCTCACCGCGCCGAAGCACGGCAGCGGTACGGCGGCCGATCTGACCGCCGAACGGGAAAGCCTGGAGGGGCTGGTCGTCGCGCAGCGCAAGCAGATCGACGCCGTCGGCCCGGGCGAACCGTTGATACGCATCCTGATCGGTAACGCGGGCCGGGGGACGGCGAAGGGCCCGGAGCTGGCCGACCAGATCATCCGGGCCGCGCGCGAGGACCCCACCATCGTCGGCGTCGTCGGCTTCAATATGAGCAACCGGGCGACGCAGGACACCGTGGCGGTCCTCGCGGGCGCCGGTATCCCGATGGTGGCCACCACGCTCTCGCTGGACACGCTGGCCGACCGCAATCCGCTGTTCATCCAGGTGGCGCCGCAGAATCGGCGCGAGGCCGCCACCGTGGCCGGGTTCGCCGCGAACGAACTGTCCACGCCGCGCACTCTCCGGATCTACTACTCCGGCGACGAAACCGACCTCTACAGCATCAACCTGCGCGACGACGTCCGGTACTGGTTCGAACAGTTCGGATTCGCGGTGCGGACGCACTCGTTCACCCCGTCCGGCCTGCTCGCCGAGGACGCGGCCCCGCGTACGGACCATATGTTCGGCAGCGCGTTCGAGGCGGGAACGGATATCTGCACCGGTGACGGTATCGCGTTCTTCTCCGGCCGCGGCGTTCCCGACTTCGGCGAATATCTGCGCGGCGCGTCGACCTGTGAGAATCGCGCCACGACGATCATCGGCGCCGACGATGTCACCAAACATGTCGCCGACCCGGTGGCCCGCTCACGCGAGGCCCTCGCCGGGGTGCCGTACTACTTCGTCTCGTTCGCCCCGGCCCCCATCACCGATTCCGAACCGGCCGCGATCGCGACCAGATTCTACGATCTGCTGCGCCAGCGGTTCGCCTTCGAACAGCAACCCGAGAGCGAGCGTTCCCTCGACGGGCACGCCGCGCTCGCCTACGACGGCGCGCAGGTGTATCTCACCGCGGTCCGGGAGCTGAACCGCACCGCGCCGGGGCAGCCGACCCTGGCCGCGGTATCCCGGCAGGTCACCGAGTTGGGCGTACTTCCCGGCGCCACCGGAACCTTCCATTACGGCGTGCGTCCCCGGCCCAATGTGCCCCGGCACAAGCCCGTCACCGTGCTGCGGGTCGAGAACGGGGACGTGGTCCGCCGGATTTACGCCTACTGCGGCGACTACCCCGACCGCCCCACGGCCTCCGCGCCCTGGTGCCCGCCCGATGCCGACGAGCGACCCGCGGGTCCCTGAACGCGGCTGTCCGGCGAAGGGTGCGCACGCGGATTACCGCATCATCGCAGATCGTTGGCGATTTCCGCGATCATCTCCCGGGTGCGGCGCTTCGAGGCGATCAGTTCGTCGCGGTTGTCGCCGATGGGCAGCAGCCGCACCGACAGATCGGTCGCGCCGGCCTCGGCATAGCGGCGCAGACCCGCGGCGATGGCGTCCTCGTCACCCGCGATGCAGATATCGCCGATATCCCGGGCGTCGCCCTGCTCCAGCAGCCGCTGATAATTCGGGGAGACCTCCGCCTCCCCCAGGATGCGATTGGCGCGCTGCTTGGCCGTGTCGATATCGGCATTGGCGCAGAGGCAGATGGGCAGCCCGGCCACGATCCGCGGGGCCGTGCGACCGGCGTCGGCGGCGGCCTTGGTGATCCGCGGGACGACGTGATCGGCGATCGCGCGTTCGTCGGCCATCCAGAGAATGGTGCCGTCGGCATGCTCGCCGGCGATGCGCAGCATCACCGGGCCGAGCGCGGCGACCAGGACCGGCAGCGGCGCGACCGGGCCCAGGTCCAGCGGATTGTTCACGGTGAAACTGCCGTTGGAGACCTGTACCGTTCCGGGCCCGTTCAGCGCGGGATTCAGCACCTCGAGGTAGTCGCGGGTGTAGGCGGCAGGCTTCTCGTAGGGGAGGCCGAGCATATCCTGCACGATCCAGTGGTGAGACGGGCCGACGCCCAGCGCCAGCCGGCCGCCGGCCACCGCGTGCGCCGAGAGCGCCTGCCGGGCCAGCGCGACCGGATGCTGCGCCTGCAGCGGCACCACCGCGGTACCGAGTTCGATCCGCTCGGTGGCCGCGCCCAGCAGAGCGATCGTCACCAGGGCGTCGAAATCCGTCGGGATCTGCGGGATCCAGGCGGTATCCATCCCGGCCGATTCGGCCCATTTGATGTCGTCGACCATCCGGGCCGCCTTACGCGCGGTATCGCCGCGCTCGGGCCCGATCATCACACCGATCCGCACGATTCCTCCACTCTCAGACATATTTCGAGGTGGAGCCGCCGCCCACCGTCATGGCGGCGGCTCCGGGCCCGGACGTCACCGCGTCCGGGAGCGGGATACCCGAGGAGGTATGGACTGTGTCGCTCATCTTTGAATACGATACTTGCAGAAAATGAGAATGCCAATACCGCTTCGCGCGAACGCATAATCGACCGGGAGTGACATGTCGACCGAACAGCAGATCTTCACCGACCGGACACTGGTGGTGTCCGGGGCCAGCCGGGGTATCGGTCTCGCCATCGCCCTGGGCGCGGCCCGCCACGGCGCCAATGTGGTGCTGCTGGCGAAAACCGCGGAGCCGCATCCGAAACTGCCCGGCACCGTGCATACCGCTGTCGCCGAGATCGAGGCGGCCGGCGGGAAGGCGGCGGCGGTGGTCGGCGATGTCCGCGACGAGGACGATGTGGCGCGGGTCGTGGACACCGCGCTGGAACGGTTCGGGCGGATCGACTACTGCGTCAACAACGCCAGCGCCATCGCCACCGACCCCACCGAGCGGCTCTCGGCCAAGAAATTCGACCTGATGCAGCAGATCAATCTGCGCGGCACCTTCCTGCTGACCCGGGCCTGCCTACCGCATCTGCGGGAGGCGCCGAATCCGCATATCCTGACCGTCGCACCGCCGCTCAACACCAGCCCGCGCTGGCTCGGCGCCCACCCGTCCTACACCCTGTCCAAATACGGGATGACCCTGCTGACCCTGGGCTGGGCGGCGGAGTACGCCGACGCCGGTATCGCGGCGAACTGCCTCTGGCCGCAGACCTATATCGCGACCTCGGCGGTGGCGAATCTGCCGGACGGCAGCGATCTGCTGGAGAAATCGCGCAGCCCGCGGATCATGGGCGACGCCGCCGCGGAGATCCTGGCGCGGGAGGCCAGGTTCAATACGGGCAACTGCTATATCGACGCCACCGCCCTCATCGAATCCGGGCGGACCGACCTCTCCGAATACGGCGGCGGCGACAACCCGATCCCGGATATGTTCCTGGACTGACCCGCGGGGTCAGCCGGGGCGCCGGGCCACCACCGCGAAGTTCAGCGGGATCCGCGGCGCTCCCGGCGGGAGCTCCCAGCCCTGCGGGCAGGCCACGAGCCCGGGGAAGGCGCGCCAATCCATATACGGCAGTTCGGCGAACTCGTCGATCCGCAATCCGGCGCGTAGCAGCGAACCGGTGATCTCACCGAGGTCGTGACGCCACTCGTGCACCTCGGTCCGGGTGATCAGCCCGGCCGAGTTCTCGGTGTAGCTGCCGGAATCGGTGTAGGTCCGGGCGCCGCCCCCGGACAGGTAGTCGTCGGTGATCTCCCACGGCTCGAAGTCCACGGCCCCGAGAATCGGATGATCGTCACGGATCAGGAACACTCCGCCCGGCGCGAGCAGATCGTGGATGGACCGGGCCCAATCGGCGAGGTCGGGCAGCCATACGATCGTCCCGGCACTGGTGACGACCACATCGAACCGCCGGTCGATCAGCGCCGAGGCGAACCGCGCGTCGCCCTCCACCCAGGTGATCTCCCGGCCGTCGGCGCGCGCGATCCGGCCGGCGTGGGCCAGCGAGTTCGGGGACAGGTCCAGGCCGTGCACCTCGGCCGCGCCGAGCCGGGCCCAGGACAGGGTGTCGGTGCCGATATGGCATTGCAGGTGCAGCAGCGACCGGCCCCGGACGCCGGTCTCCGGGAGATGCCCGGCCAGCACCGCGAGGTCGTTGCGCACCACCGACGACACCGCCGCGGGGTCGGCCAGAAAGGCGTCGACGTCGTACATCTCGGAGCGCCGATGCACATCGGCCCGTTCGTCCCAGTTGGCGCGGTTGGCGGCGAGTGCCGCTGCCTCGTTCACGGCCCGGCTCCTTTCGGCGGTGCGGCAGCTCCTACGCGCGCCTGTCTATCACACGCGTGAGACGCATTCACACCGATTTTCGACCGGCCCGGTGCCGACGAGTGGCACCTGAAGCCCGCTCAGACCTCGACCGCGGTGCCGCAGATCCCGCAGACCTCGAGCACGCGGCGCTTCCAGCGGGCGACCGGCACGAAGAACAGGGTGAACTGCTTGAACTCGCGCATCCGGAGCCACTGCGTGGTGTTGTGACAGCGCGGGCAGGTACGGGTGGCGCCGGGGCCCAGGGGTTTGCGCTTGGTGCCGAATCCGAAGATGAAGAACACGGGGCCAGCGTAGAGGGTGGGGGTTACGCGACGGCCCGTTCGCGCGCCCGATGGGCGAATCGGGCCGGAACGGCGACCGGCCGCCCCCGGCACCACAGTGCGCGGGGGCGGCCGGTCGCGACTGCCGTCGCGGTCGTTCAGAAGCTCGCGGGCATACTCTCCCAGCCCCGGACCGTGGAGGTCGGCGACAGTGTGGCGGCGGACAGATCGGGCTCCCACTCGGGGAACCGTTTCAGGATCTCCTCCAGCGCGATCCGCCCCTCCAGCCGGGCCAGGGCCGAACCCATGCAGAAATGGGTGCCCACGCTGAAGGCGAGATGCGGTTTGCTCTCCCGGTGGATATCGAAGACGTCGCCGTCGGGCGCGAAATGCCGGCCGTCACGGTTGGCGGCGCCGATGAGCATCATCATGGCGCTGCCCTCGGGCACGGTCTGCCCGTGGTACTCCACATCCCGGGTGACATAGCGGGCCACATGCGGAGCCGGGGGCTCGAACCGCAGTAGTTCCTCGACCGCGGCCGGGATCAGCGAGGGGTCGTTCACCAGTTCCCGCCGCTGGTCCGGATGCTCGGCCAGCACCTTGCCCGCCCAGCCGATCAGCCGGGTGGTGGTCTCGTTACCGGCGCCGGACACCACGTTGATGTAAGTGAGGATCTCGTCGCGGGTGAGGTTGCGCAGGGTGCCGGTCTCGTCCTCGAACTCCACGTTCAGCAGTTCGGAGATGATGTCGTCGGACGGGTGCTCGGTGCGCCAGTCGACGTACTTCTCGAAGAGTTCCCCGCTGACCATGCCCTCCGTGGACGCCTTCATCGGCTTGCCCTCTTCGGTGCGCATCTGGTCGTTGGCGAAATCGCGGATGGCCTCCTGGTCCTCCTCCGGGATGCCCAGCAGCATGCCGATGGTCCGCATCGGCATCTGCGCGCCCAGATCGGCGATGAAATCGATCTTGCCGGTCCCGATCAGCGGATCCAGGCTGCGCGCGCAGAACTCCCGGACCTTGTCCTCCAGCGCGGAGATCTTGCGCGGGGTGAACATCCGGGACAGCAGTTTGCGGTGCATGGTGTGGATCGGCGGATCCTCGAAGATCAGGACGCCGGGCGGGATCTCGATATTCGCCTTGATCAGTTCGATGATCGCGCCGCGCGCCGAACTGAAGGTGTCCTTGTCGATCAACGCCGCGTTCACATCGGCGAACCGGCTGAGCGCGTAGAAATCGTGGGTTTCGTTGTAGTACAGCGGTCGCTCGTCGCGAATCCGCTTGAACATCGGATACGGATCCGCGTTCAGCTGGACATCGTAGGGGTCGTAATAGACGTCGCTGGGCGCACTGGTCGTCACAGGTCGGTCTCCTCTCGGCGCGGTCGTTCCGGCGTGGTCACCACGTCACCGGCAGCCGGTACACACCGAAAGCCAGTTTGTCGTGTTTGAATTCGACGTCTTCGGCCGGAATCGCCAGCCGCATGGTGGGAATCCGCCGCAGCAGCGTCTTGAAGACGATCTGCAGTTCCACCCGGGCGAGCTGCTGGCCGACGCACTGATGCGGGCCGAACCCGAAGCCGACGTGCAGGCGCGCCGGGCGGGTCAGATCGAGCTTGTCCGGTTCCGGGAACTGGTTGGGGTCCCAGTTGGCCGGGGCCAGGTCGATGATCACGCCTTCGCCGGCCTTGATGGTGTGCCCGCCGATCTCGATATCGTCGAGGGCGACCCGGCGCTGGCCGTTCTGGATGATGCTCAGGTAGCGGAGCAGTTCCTCGATCGCGTTGGCGACGACCTTGGGTTCGTCGGTATCGCGCAACAGCGCCAGCTGATCCGGATTCTCCAGCAGGGCGAGCGTGCCCAGCGCGATCATATTCGCGCTGGTCTCGTGCCCGGCGATGAGCACACCGGTACCGATCTGCGCGGCTTCCTTCATCGAGATCTCACCGGCGGTGACGCGTTCGGCCAGCTCGGTGACCATGTCCTCGGCGGGATTCTCCATCTTGGATTTGATGAGGTCGATCAGATAGCGCGCCAGACCGACCCGCCCCTGCTGCGATTCCTCTTTGGTGGCGTAGCGGGAGACGCCGGTGGTCGCGTGCTGCTGGAAGAACTCGTGATCTTCGTAGGGCACGCCCAGCATTTCGCTGATCACCAGGGACGGCACCGGCAACGCCAGCGCCTCGACCAGATCGGCGGGCTGCGGTCCGGCCAGAATCGCGTCGATATGGTCGTCGGTGATCTTCTGGATCGCCGGACGCAGCGCGTCCACGCGTTTGACGGTGAACGGTTTGGTCATCATCCGGCGGAACCGGCTGTGTTCCTCGCCGTCGGTGTTGAACACCGAACGGGCCCGGTGCGGCACCATATCGAGCATGCCCTCGTTCCAGTGCGGGAACCCGGGCTGATGGTCGTCGGTGCTGATCCGCGGATCGGACATGAGCGATTTCAGTTCGGCGTACCCGGTGACCAGCCACGGTGTGCTGCCGTCCCAGATCCGGACCCGGCTCAGCGGCCGCTCGGTGATGAGCCCGAGCACCTCGGGCGGCGGCGCGAACGGGCAGGCGAGGGCCCGGTCCAGCGGATAGTTCAGGATTTCGTCGGTTTCCGTGGTGGAACCCGATCCAGCAGAGTTGGTCACTGTCACTCCTCGTGCACGTGGATGGCCATGGCGGGGCATACCGCGGCGGCTTCGCGGACCTCTTCGGCGAGTTCGTCCGGGGGGTTCTCGTCCAGCAGGACCACGATGCCGTCGTCCTCGCGCTGGTCGAACACCGCGTCGGCGGCCATCACGCAGTGTCCGGCGGCGATGCATTTCCCTTGTTCGACAGTCACTTTCATGACGTTCTCTTTCCTGGATAGCGGTGGTCGGGATCCGGACGATTCATGACGACCGCGCCGGGGCGCCGTTGGCGGCGGATTCGGTCCGGCGGCGCAGCGCCTTACCGGCGGTGGTGCCGCCGTCGACGGTCAGCACCGTGCCGGTCAGATAGCGGGAGCGGTCGCCGGCGAAATACACGGCGGCCTCGGCGACATCCTCGGGCGTGCCCTCACGGGGCAGCGGGCGGTCCTGGTTCATCATCTCCCGCATCGCGCGGGTCATCCGTTCGGCCTTCTCCGGCGACATCGTCGTCGAGGCCTTCGCGAGCAGATCGGTGGGGATATTGCCGGGAGCGATACAGTTCACCCGGATCTCGTACTGCGCCAGTTCGATCGCCGCCGATTTGGTGAAGTGGATGACCGCGGCCTTGGAGGCGCGGTAGGTCATCACCCCGCCCCCGGCCTGCACTCCGCCCACCGACGACAGGTTGATGATCGACCCGCCGCCGTGCTCGGACATATGCCGGGCGGCGGACCGGGTGCCGGCCATGACGCCGAGTACATTGACCGCCATCACCTGCTGGAAATCGGCGAGGTCGTCGTGCAGCAGGCTCTTGTGCATCTTTCCGGATATCCCGGCGTTGTTGCACATGATGTGCAGCCCGCCGAACCGTTGCACGGCGAGGTCGACGAGCCCGGCGACCTGGCCGGGATCCCCGGCATCGGATACCTCGAACACCGCGCTGTCACCGCAGCGTCGCGCGACCCGCGCGCCACCCGCGGCGTCGAGATCCCCGATCACCACCCGGGCGCCCTCGGCAACGAA
Organism: Nocardia sp. NPDC049935; assembly: GCF_055586645.1. Classification (NCBI taxonomy): domain Bacteria; kingdom Bacillati; phylum Actinomycetota; class Actinomycetes; order Mycobacteriales; family Nocardiaceae; genus Nocardia; species Nocardia sp. NPDC049935. The sequence continues at coordinate 439,502 of NZ_JBVJHV010000006.1, forward strand.
CCGCTCGACCATCGCGCTGCCCAGGCCGGACGCGCCGCCGGTCACCACCGCGACCTTGCCCGCCAACTCGTTGCCCATGCGCTGCGTTTCCTTCCGTAACGAAATATCTGATCCCACTGCTGTCCGCGTGATCTCCCGCTCAGCCGCTGCGCGCGTACTCCGGGGCGGGCGCGGTGCGCGACTGCCGGTCCAGGAAGTCCAGGAGCAGCGCGTCGACGGCCTCGGGCTGTTCCAGTTGCGGGCAGTGCCCGGCCTCGGCGACGACCGCCGATTCCGCGCCGGGGATCCGGGCGGCCAGTGCGGCGGCCCAGCCGCGCGGCAGCAGTTTGTCCGCGCCGCCCTCGACGACGAGAGCCGGGATCCGGACCCGTTCGTAGGGCCGGTCCCCCGCCGCGGCGGGCGCCTCGGCGCCCGGCCGCCGGAACCGGGCCGCCGCCAGGGACTCCCAGGCCCCCGGGGCGGTCGCCGACTCGAACCGGCGCCGCACGTAGTCCTCGTCGGCCGGATAGGCCGGGGACGCGAACAGCGCGGTGACGATACGGCGCATGGCGGGCAGGGTCGCGTCGAAATCGTAGAGCGCCTGCATATGTTCGTTCGCCTGGATCTGCCCGCCGCCGCAGATCGTGACCATGGCGCGCACCGGCAGCCGCGGCGTATCGGCGGTGGTGTCGGCGAACAGGTTCACCGCGCCCATCGAATTGCCCACGAAGAACGCCGAATCGATACCGAGAATCGCGCACAGCCGGGCGATATGGCGGATGCGCAGGCCGCGGCCGTCGGTGAAGTCCACGACCTTCGCCGACTCGCCGAAGCCGAGCATATCCGGGGCGATCACGTGATACCGGGCGGCGAGCGCGTCGATCGTGCGCTCCCAGCCGATCTCGGCACTCGCCCCGAACTCCCCGCCGTGCAGGAGCACCACGGGTTCGCCCGCGCCCGCCTCGAGGAAATGGGTCCGCAGGCCGTCGACCAGGATCGTCCGGTGCTCGTACCCGCTCATGTGGTGCCGCCGACCGTCCGGGCGGTGGTGAGGACCTGGGTGGCCAGCAGCTCGAGCTGCCCCTGGACGCCGGGGTCGGTGAGAGCGCCGGCGTCGTCCCAGATCTTGTCCGCGGAGTTGATCGCGACACCGATCGGTGTCGGCCAGGCGCGCAGCGCGTGACCTATCCCCCGCAACTGGCCGAGCGTGCCGACCGCCGCCTGCCAGCCGTAGGCACAGGTGATACAGCCCCACGGCTTGTTGTCCAGGTAGACCGTGGGATCGGTGCGCATATCCTCGACATAGTCGAGAGCGTTCTTCACCAGTCCCGAGATGGCGCCGTGGTACCCGGGCGATCCGACGATCACCGCGTCGGCGGCGCGCAACGCCTCCACCAGGGCGAGGGCCTGCGGGGTGCGGGCCGGATCGTGCGGGTTGTACATCGGCAGATTGATGTCCTCGCCGCTGAACAGGGCGGTGCGCCCGCCCCGCTTCTCCACCTCGTCCAGGCAGTGGCGTAACGCCCGTTCGGTCGAGGAATTCGCCCGCAGCGTCCCGCCGAGGCCGACGACGAACGGCTGCGTATCCGCGCCGGGTTCTGTGTGCTCCACCATTGTGCTTCCCACGGTCATGACCGGTCTCCTATTTGATGGCGATCGGGTTGATCGGTGATCCCACCGCGCCCACCACGCGCAGCGGCGGTGCGATCAGCTGGAATTCGTAGACTCCGTCGGCGGCGCAATCGGCGGCCAAGGCGGTGAAATCCCAGTATTCGCCGAGCATCAGGCCCATATCGCGGAGACAGAGCATATGCATCGGCAGGAACGTGCCGTCCACGCCGGACACCGGGTTCTCCACCATCAGGTTATCGGCGGCCACCGCGGCGATCTCGTGGTCGTGCAGCCATTTCGCGCACGTCCAGTCCAGGCCCGAGTACGGCTCCGCGCCGTCGCCGGCCTCGAGGAAACGGTTCCACCATCCGGTGCGGACCAGCACGATATCCCCGGATTCGACGGTCACGCCCTGACGTTTCGCGCATTCGTCGAGTTCGTCGCCGGTAATCGGCTCGCCGACCTCCAGGAAGACATCCGCGCCCCGGTGCTTCACGAGATCCAGCAGGACGCCGCGGCCGGTGATGCCCTTACTGTCCACCTTCTCGATACCGCAGTGGAACGCGCCCATACTGGTCACCGAGTTCGCCGGGAAACCGTTGTAGAGCTTGTCGTCGTAGTAGACGTGCGAGAAGGCGTCCCACTGGGTGGCGGCCTGCAACGGCATGATGAGCATATCGTCGTTGAACCGGAAGGGGTTGTCGGCGAAGAATCCGGCCAATTCTCCGGCGACGGAATTCTGCATCCATTTCGGTCCGAATTCGACCAGTGTTTCGGCGTCGCCGCCGTCGACGGTCATCACATGGGTCGGGTTCGCCCGGAACTTGAACGCACCCTGGGGGCCGTTCGAACTGAAGTCGATTCCCAGCGGAAAGACTTTGCCGTGCCGCACCAGCCCGGCCGCGGCCGCGACCTTCGCCGGGGTGATGAAATTCAGGGTGCCGAGTTCGTCATCGGCGCCCCAGCGGCCCCAGTTACGCACGGTTTCACCGAGTTTGTAGAAATCGGACAGAGATGCCACGTTGCACTTTCCTTCCAGCTGCCTATTTCGGCTCACCCGGGCGCGGCCCGGCCAGTTCCCCGGCCAGGCGCGCGGCGAGGTTCCCGCCGTCGACCCACAGCACTTGGCCGGTGATGTATCCGGCGGCCCGGCTGCCCAGGAACAGCAGTGCGGACGCCTGTTCGACGGGATCGGCGGACCGGCCCAGCGGTTTGGGGATCCCGTCGAGGTAGTCCTGGCCGTACGCCGAGCGCAGCTGGTCCAGGATGGGGGTTTCGGTGACGCCGGGCCCGGTGCAGTTCATCCGGATCCCGCGGGCCGCGAGCTCCACCGACCGGCGCACGGTGTAGAGAATGATCGCCTCTTTGGACAACCGGTATCCGCCGTCCGCGAGGGCGTCCGGATTCGCGGTGCACCAGGCGATACCCTCCGCCATCGAGGTGGTCTCCAGGAATCCGTTGACCGCCCAGCGGTTCTCCAGGTATCCGGAGGCGGCCAGCGAGGAGACGCTGACCACCGCCGAACCCGGTTCCATATGCGGGACGAGCGCTTCGGTGAAATGCCGCATCCCGAGGAAATTGATGGTGGCCACGCGCAGCGGGTCGCCGATACCGGAGGAGACACCGGCGATATTGAAGAGCACGTCCACATCGGTCCCGACCTTGCGGGCCGCCCGGTCGATCGAAGACGGATCCGCCTGATCCATCTCGTAGAACTCGTCGGGTTCGGTGCCCGGACGCAACAGATCGAGGCCGATGATCTCGGCCCCCAGGTCACGCAGCTGTGTGACCAGGCAGGCGCCGATACCGGACGCACAGCCGGTCACCACCACCCGTTTACCGTCGAAACGCCACCGCCGGTCGATCGAATCCACCTCGGGCACCGCGCTCTCCTCTCCCGCTGCCGCCGTTCAGCCCTGCTGCTGTTCCTTCAAGGCCTGCGCGGCCTTCACCCGGCCCTCGTTGATCTCGGCCATGGCCTCGGGAATCTCGCTGGCGGTGAACTTGCCGCCCCGGCCGGTGGGCAGCCCGCCGATCGCGTAGCTCTCGTCGAATTCCGGCGCCGCCCAGGGCCGGCGCCGCGCTTCGGCCTTCTCCAGGACCGGTTCGAGGCGCTTGGCCTTCGCGGCCCGGGCCACCTCGTCGCGTTCGATGAACTCCGGCAGGATCTCCTTGCCCATGATCTCGATGGATTCCATCGTTCCCTCGTGACTGCGCGGGTTCAGCAGCAGGATGATCTCGTCGACCCCGCTCTCCTCGTACCCGCGCAGGAATTCGCGCACGGTGTCCGGGCCGCCGATGGCGCCGCGACCGGGGCCGTAGGCGAGGGTCTCGTCTTCCTTCACCGCGTCCAGGTAGGCATCCCACACACCGGTGCGGCCGGGGGTGTGCATACCGGTCATGTAGTAGTGCATGATGCCGAACGAGAAGAACCCGCCGCCCAGACCGAGGCGTTTGACCGCTTCCTCGTCGGTTTTGGCGACCATCATCGACAGGTCACCGCCGATGGCGAGGATGTTCGGGTTCATCTGCGGTACCGAGGGCGCGGCGGCGTTCTCGAATTCCTCGTAGTAGCCGCGCACGCGCTCACCGAGGGCCTCCGGGCCGGTGTAGGCGAAACTCAGTGCGCCGATACCCTTCTGGGCCGCCATCTGCACCGACGACGGCCGGGTACAGGCGACCCACAGCGGCGGGTGCGGGGTCTGCCGCGGTTTCGGGATCACGTTGCGGGGCGGCATCGTGATGTGCTCGCCCTTGAACCCGGTGAAGGGGCTCTCGGTCATCGCGCGGATGGTGACCTCGAGGGCTTCCTCCCACTGGGCACGCTTGTCCGCGGGGTCGATGTTGAACCCGCCGAGCTCGGCCACCGACGACGATTCGCCGGTACCGAATTCCACACGGCCGCCGGACAGATGGTCCAGGGTCGCCACCCGCTCCGCGGCGCGGGCCGGATGGTTGATCCCCGGCGGCAGATGCATGACGCCGAAACCGAGCCGGATGTTCTTCGTCCGCTGGCTGGCCGCCGAGAGGAACATCTCGGGCGCCGTGGCGTGGCAGTACTCCTCGAGGAAGTGGTGCTCGGTGAGCCAGACCGTGGAGAACCCGGCCTTATCCGCCGCTTCTACTTCGTCCAGCCCGTCCTGGAACATCTGGAATTCGTCGTCGTCGGTCCACGGCCGCGGCAGGGCGAACTCGTAGAAGAGGGATATTTTCATCGATTACCTCCAGTGGTGTCGATCGTCTGTTCTTCTCCTTCGGCCCCGGTCCGGGCCGCCCCTTCGCCGGTATCCCCCGTGGACCCCGAGGTGTCGCCCGTGGGCGCGGGGGTCCGGTGCGCGCAGTGCTCGGCCGCGATATAGCCGAAGGTCATGGCGGGCCCGATGGTCGCCCCGGCGCCCGCGTAGCTGCGGCCCATCACGGCGGCCGACGCGTTGCCGACCGCGTACAGGCCCTCGATCGCCGATCCGTCCGGCCGCAGCACCCGGGCGTGCTCGTCGGTCCGCAGACCGCCCGAGGTGCCGAGGTCGCCGAGCACGATGCGGAAGGCGTAGTAGGGCGGTTTGCCGATCGGGTACAGATTCGGATTGGCCAGCGTGGGATCGCCGTAGTAGTTGTCGTACACGCTGTCGCCGCGCTGGAAATCGTCATCGTGACCGGACCGGGCCAGCTCGTTGAACCGGGCCGCGGTGGCCTCGAGCTCGGCCACCGGGACCTCGATCTTCCCGGCGAGTTCCGCGAAACTGCCGGCGGATTTCACCACCCCGGATTCCAGCCACGCCTGCACCATCTTGTAGCCGGTGGGCACCGGCGCGAACGGCACCTTCGGTATGGGCAGATGACCGCCGATCACATATCTGTGCCAGGACCGGTGGTCGGTGATCAGCCAGCACGGGATATGGGTGACCCCGCTGCGCTGGCCCTCGATCATGGCGTGCCCGAAGTCCATATAGGGCGCGGCCTCGTTGATGAAGCGCTTCCCGGCCCCGTTGACGATGAACTGGGCGGGCATCATCCGCTCGTTGAGCATGAACTGCATCCGGCCGTCGGGCCACTGGATGGCGGGGAACCACCAGGCCTCATCCATCAGCTCGGTCGCGGCGCCGGCCTGCTGCCCGGCGCGGATGCCGTCGCCGGTGGCGACCGGGTTGCCGAAGCTCCAGTCCTGGTCGACCTCGGGCAGTTCCTCTTTGCGCCAGGTCATATCGTGGTCGAAACCGCCGGTCGCCACGATCACCCCGCGCCGGGCCCGGATCCGGACCGGTTTCCCGTCCCGCTCCACCACGGCGCCGGTGATCTGCCCGTCGGCGCCGGTGAGCAGCGAGGTCATCGGTGAACCGAGCCAGAGCGGGATATCGCGTTCCTTCATCGCAAGGCGCAGCCGGGCGATCAGTGACTGGCCGATGGCGGCGATCCGGTCGCCGAACACCCGGGCCCGGAACATCCGCCAGACCAGCTTCAGCATCACGGCCTTACCGCGCCAGTTCTGCCGGACCTGATAGAACATCCGCAGATCCTTGGGCCCCAGCCAGATCCCCTTCGGCGCCAGCGCCAGCGGTTTGAGCAGGTTCTCCTCCTCGTCGCCGAGGGACCGCAGATCGATGGGCGGCACATTGATGGTGCTGCCCTGCGGGGAGCCGCCCTCGATTTCGGGGTAGTAGTCGGCGTAGCCGGGTTTCCACACGAATTCCAGCCAGCGGCTGCGCTCCTCGAGGAACGCCATCATGTCCGGTGATCTCTCGACATAGGCCCGCAGCCGTTCGTCGGTGACCAGCCCGCCGGTGATGGTCCGCAGATACCCGACCACCTCGTCGGGCTCCAGCGAGAAACCGTCACGCCGCTGCGCGGGCGCGTTCGGTACCCAGATCCCGCCGCCGGACAGCGCGGTGGAGCCGCCGTAGTAGTCGGCCTTCTCCACCACCAGGGTCCGCAGACCCAATGCCTCGCCCCGCAGCGCGGCACTCATCCCGCCGCCGCCGGAGCCGATCACCAGCAGATCGACGGTTTCGTCGAATTCCGCGGTCTCGTCTGTACTCACTGCTCGCCTCCTGTCGTCGTCGGCTCGTCGGCCGGCCGGGCGGTCCGCACGGCGAAACCGGCGATCAGCTCGGGCGCGGGCCGGTAGTAGCGCACGCCGGTGCGATAGGACCCCTGCGCGGCCAGCGCCGCGAACGCGGCGACCCAGGTGCGCACCTCGTGCGCCGAATTACCCGCCGTCCGCGCGATCTCGTCGTTGTCCCAGTCGTCGACCGCCGAGAGCCGCCCGGTATCGACCAACTCGAGAAAGGCGCGATCCCAGTCCGGATTGAGCGGTCGCAGCGGGCTGTCCCCCGCGGCGAAATCCCGGGCCGCGGCGATCACCGCGGTCTGCCGGGCCGCGCGCTGCTCGCCGGTCATGGGCGCGCCGTGCACGATGCGTTCCAGTACCGGTTCCGGCGCGGTGGCCCGCTGCGGGACCGGCGGATCGTGGGAGAGCCCACCCGAACCGATCACCAGCACTCGTTTGCCCAGTGTCGCCAGATGCCGCCCGACCGCGGTGCCCAGTGCCCGCACCCGGCGCAGCGGTCCCAGCGGGGTGGCCACCGAATTGATGAAGACCGGGATCACCGGCCGCGCGGTGGCCTCCCCGAACAACCGTTGCAGCGGCTGCACGGTGCCGTGGTCGACCTCCATCGCGGCCGAGGTCGCGATATCGATACCCGCGTCCAGCAGCGCTTCGGCGAGTCGCAGCGCCGCCGGCTCCGGAACGTCCAGCGGTCCGGCGTAGGTGCCGTAGTCGCCGATCGCGGTGGCCGCGGTGGCCAGGCAGAACGGCGGCATGAGTTTGTAGAAGAACCCGTTGTAGTGGTCCGGGGAGAACAGGACCACCAGTTCGGGGTCGAAATCCCGGACGAACGCGCGGGCCCGGTCCAGGGCCGCGCCCACCTCGTCCCGCAGTTGCTCACCGGGACCGGGCAGTTCAAGAAGCGGGCTGTGCGAAACGCAGCACACGGCCAGCGGCATCGGAACCTCCCGGGGTGAGTGTCAGAGTCCGGCGCAGCGCCGCGCCGAGTTCGGGGGCGTGCTGCGCGATACAGGCGCCGGCGATACAGCGGTCCGGGCGCAGGAACAGCACCGAGTCCAGCTGGCCGTCGAACCATTTCTTCAGCGCGCCGGTGTGGTCGCCGATCACCAGTACGTCCGGATCGTCGTGCCCCTCCCAGTGCAACTGGGTGGCCGGGCGCGCCTCGACGAAGCGGGCGCCGATCGCCTGCCACGCCGCGAATTCCTCGTCCCCCAGTATTTTCCGCGGCCGGTTGTTCCAGCACACCACCGCGAACCAGGGACCGAGCGCCTCGTCCAGCAGCACCTCCGGCCGCGCCCGCGTCGCGACGCGGGGCTGGATGAACAGCGTGCCGACCGCCGAATTCGGCGATCGCGACCAGCCGTGCACCACCGCGCCGCGGTCGTAACGCGGCATCGGCTTGAAGCGCATGCCGAGCACGTACCGTTTCAACGGCGGCACCAGCGCCAGGCCCCGCACCACCACATCCCGCACCGCCGCGACCCGCTGGTCGGTCGGTGAGATGACCCGGCCGACCATGGTCGAGAGGTCGATCATGGCGCGTGCGTGTTTGCGGCGTTCCTGGTCGTAGGAGTCGAGCAGACCGTCGCCGGCCATCCCGCCGGTGACCGCCGCCAGTTTCCAGGCCAGATTCGCCGCGTCCCGGATACCGCTGTTGTAGCCCTGTCCCTGCCAGACCGGCATCAGATGGGCGGCGTCGCCGGCCAGGAAGAGCCTGCCCTTGCGGAATTCGCCCGCGATCCGGGAATGGTGGGTGTACACGCGGCGCCGGATCACATCGAGCCGGTCCGGGTACGGGACGAACGGGGCCATCAGCCGGTTCAGGAATTCCGGCGTCTCGGCGTCGGCATCGGATTCGTCCGGATGCAACATGAATTCGAACCGGCGGATCCCGTGCGCCAGTGAGATCGAGACGTTGGGACGCAGCGGGTCGGCGCCCACCTCCAGGTTCGGATGCCCGAGCGGGTCGCCGTCGATATCGACGACCAGCCAGCGCGTCGGCGAGGTCGTACCCTCGAAACTCACCCCCATCGCGTGCCGGGTGGTGCTGCGGCCGCCGTCGGATCCCACAACGTAGCGGGCGCACACCTGTTCCGGGCCGTCCGGTGCTTCGAGCTCCACCACGACCTGGTCGCCGAGATCGTTCGCCGCGCGCAGCGCGGTACCCCAGCGGATCTCCACGGTGTCGAAGCGATCCAGCCCGCGCAGCAGTTCGGCGTCCACCAGCGGCTGGATGAAACCGCTGCGTTTGGGCCAGCCGAACTGCTGATCGGTGGGCGCGATCTCGACCAGCAGCCGGCGCTGCCCGTCCACGAATCGCATGATCTGGTTCGGGTTGGTGTGCGGCAGGATCCGGTCGAGCAGTCCGGTGGACTGCAGGGTGCGCATCGATTCGTCGTCGAGCCCGACACCGCGGGGATAGTCGATGAGGTTCGGCCGCTCTTCCACCAGCAGGGTCCGCACGCCGTAGCGGCCCAGGATATTCGCGGTGGTCAGCCCGACCGGTCCCGCACCGACGATCACGACGTCGTACAGTTCCGGGCCGCTGCCGTTTCCGGTGCTCATATCAACCACCCAGCAGGAATTCGAGATGGAGGGCGTTGAACGCCTCGGGCGCCTCGTACTGCGGCCAGTGCCCGCAATCGGGCAGGACCTCGAAGCGCGCGCCGGGGATCATGGACGCGATCCGTTTGCCCTCGGTGACATCGGCGGTCGGATCGTCACTGGTCCACACCACCAGGGTGGGCGCGGTGATAGCGCCGTACTCGGCCGGGCCGAGCAGGTTGCGGGATCGGATCTCCGGATCCTGCAGCGCCATGATGTCGCGCATGGCGTCGACGAACCCCGGCTGCCGGTAGACCCGCTGCCGGCTGGCGACGATATCGTCGTAGTCCTTGCTCTTATCGGCCATCAGCCATTTGATGCGGGCCTGCACCGTCTCCCAGGTGGGGTCGGCGGCCGCGGCCATGGACAGGGTGATGATCCGCTGCATGACCTCGGGATCGGCCTGCGACCCGCCGGCGGTGTTGAGGACCAGCCGATCGATCCGGCCCGGGTGGTCGGAGGCGGCGCGGGCCGCGACCCACCCGCCCAGCGATTCACCGCTGATATGGGCGCGCGGGGCGCCGATGGTGTCCAGGAACGAGATCAGATGCCGCACATAGTGTTCGACCTCCAGCGGATGCCCGGGCTTGTCCGTGTACCCGTGGCCGAGCATATCGATGGACCAGGTGGAGAAATGCTCCGCGTGCGCGGCGAGATTGCGGACGTAGGCCTCGGCATGACCGCCCGACCCGTGGAGCAGGATCAGGGCCGGTCTGCCGTGATCACCGGCATGCAGGTAACGCGTCCGCACCCCCTCCACGTCCAGGTATCCCTGCTCGAACGCGACCCCCTGCAGATCGCACCACACACTCTCGAATTCCGACACTTCTACCTTCCGCTCCGTCCGTACGCCCGGGCCCGCCGTATCCCGGCGGCCCGCACCGGGCGCCGCACTGTCCGTTCGCCCGCTTGTTGTGCCGATCAGCTCTTCACCGAATCGCCGGTGGCCGCGTGGTATCCGGCCCGGAAGCCCCACACCATGCCGGGTCCGATGGTTCCGCCGGCGCCGCCGTAGGCCCGGCCGGTCACCCCGGCCATCGCATTGCCCACCGCGTACAGGCCGGGAATCACCGCGCCGCCGATATGCCGGACCCGGGCCTCCCGGTCGGTCCGGGGACCGCCCTTGGTACCCATGGCACCGACCGTCACCGGAACCGCGTAGTAGGGCCCGGTATCGAGCGGGCCGAGGGTCCGGCCGGCGACCGTCTCGGCGTCCGGATCGCCCCAGTAGCCGTCGTATTCGCTGTCGCCGCGGCCGAAATCGGGGTCGGATCCGGCGGCGACCGCGCGGTTCCACGCGGTCACGGTGGCGCGCAGCCCTTCCGGGTCGATCCCGGTGCGGGCGCCCAGTTCGTTCAGATCGGCCGATTCGCAGAACCAGTCCGGCGCCGGGCCACCCGGTTCCACCCCGAGGAATCCGTAGCGACGCAGATGTTCGGCGTCGAAGACCATCCAGCCGGGATTGTTCACATAGCCGCCGCGCGGGTCGAGGTAGTGGAAGGCCCCGGCCATCGAGTTGTACTCCGCGGCCTCGTTGACGAAACGCTTCCCGGCCCGGTTCACGATGATGCTGCGGGGCCGGGTGCGCTCGAGCCGGACGCTGCGGCTGCGCTGTTCACCGTCGATGGTGTCGCCGGGCAACTGCACCACCGGCACCCACCAGGCCTCACCCATATTGCCGAGTTCGGCGCCGAGGGCCATCGCCATCCGCAACCCGTCGCCGGTGTTGTCGGGCGGGGAGACGGGGCCTGTCATCGGGCCCCGCAGAAACGCCGTGACCAGTCCGGGGTCCCATTCGAATCCACCGGTGGCGAGCACGACCCCGCGACGTGCCCGGACCGAGATCTCCCGATCCTCCAGCGCGATCCGCACCCCGGTGACCGCACCGCCGGTGGTGAGCAGTTCCACCGCCCGCGCTCCGGTCCGCGGTGTGATCCCCGCGGCCAGGACACCGTCCAGTAGTCCGGCCACCAGCGCCTGACCGGCGACACAGACATCGGCGCTGGCGTCACCCAGCACCGCCCGGAGCCGGGCGCGGGTTTCGGCGTCGAATCCGACATTGCTCCAGTCGAGCGGGAAGGTGGTGATCCGGTCGCGCCAGTCGCCGAGACGGGCCAGATCGTAGGCGGCGGGGCCGATCGACCGCCCGCCGGCGGGCCGCCCGCCGGGCAGTTCCGGTTTGTAGTCCGGGAACCCCTCGGCGACCTCGAATTTCACGGCGCTGTGCTGTTCGACGTAGTCGAGCATCCGGGCTCCGGTGCGGACGAACACCTCGACCAGTTCGTCGTCCATCGAATTCAGCGATTGCGCCGACAGATAGGCCAGCGCGTCGTCGACGGTGAGTTCACGATCGGCGCGGGTATGCGCCGGAATCCAGGCCAGGCCACCGGACACCGCGCTGGTTCCGCCGACGGTCGGCGCCTTCTCGAACAGTTCCACCGCCGCGCCCTCCACGGCGGCGGTGAGCGCCGCGGTGAGTCCGGCGGCGCCGGAGCCGAGAACCACGACATCGGTTTCGGAATCCCAGGCGTGCGGCGGGCCGGGTTCGGCGGCCGTTTGATGCGATGGCACTGCGCTGTCCTTTCGGCGAGCAGGCGGGGTGAACGGCGCTGGTCCGGCGGGCTGCCGTGCGGAGCACGGGCCGGACCAGCGCGCGTAAAACGATAATCTCCCTTTTCGAGAATACTATTCTCGCAGGATGGATGCCGCAATACCCTCTCGGATCAAATGTTTCTGGATCTTGCCGCTGGGGGTGCGCGGGAAGTCCGTGGCCTCGAACAACCGGGCCGGCAGCTTCTGCCGCGCGACCCCCGCCCGCTCGAAGAACTCCCGCAATTCCTCCTCCGAGGGCAGCGAGGCACCGGGCCGCAACCGGAGCACCGCGCCCACCACCTCACCGAAACGGCTGTCCGGCAGCGCGATCACCACTGATTCGGCCACCTGCGGCATCGCGTCGAGCACATCCTCGACCTCGCGCGCCCCCACGTTCTCCCCGCCGCGGATGATGACATCGGCCTTGCGGTCGGTGATGGTCAGGCAGCCGTCGGCGTCCAGCTCACCGATATCGCCGGTGTGATACCAGCCCTCGGAGTCGAAGGCGCGCGCGGTGAGTCCGGGATCGGTATAGCCCAGGCACAGATCCGGTCCACGGCTGAGGATCTCCCCGTCCGGGGCGAACCGGATCTCCACCCCCGGCATCGGACGGCCGTCGGTGACGAGCCGCTCCCGCTCCGGGGCGTCCAGCGCCGAGGCCGTGATCGACGGGTGTTCGGTGCTGCCGTAGGCCCGGAAGGCGATGATGCCGAGATCGGTGAGCATGCGGGTCACCGCCACCGGCACCGCCGAACCGCCGAGTCCCACATGCCGCATATGCGCGAGATGGTCCGGGGTGTAGTCCGGATGCTCGACCATGCTGGTCACGAAATACGGCGGACCACCGCCCACCACCAGGCCGTCGGATTTCATGAGCGCCAGCGCCCGGCCCGGATCCCAGACGTCCAGCAGGTTCACCGGCCGGCCGTGCAGCACGGGCAGCAGGCAGGCGCCGACCATACCGATGAAATGCCCGACCGGGGTCGCGGTGAGCTGATCCCCCCGGTCGTCGGCATTGCGCTCGGCGAGCTGCAGGGATTCGCAGCCCAGGGTCTGATGACTGTGCACCACACCCTTCGGCGCACTGGTGGTACCGGACGTGAAGGCGATGAGCGCGGGCCCGGCCGGATCGGCGGGCAGCACCCCCGCCATGGGCTCGTCGGCGAGCAACTCCTCGAAGTCGCTCCCCACCACGCCCACGATCGGGATATCGGCGCAGAGTTCGGGATCGTAGGTCCGGCGCCCGAACTCGGCCATTGTGATGAACACCTTCGGCCGCGCGACCCCCAGAATGTGCCGGAGCTCGGCGGGACCGTAGAAATGCACGATCGGCACCACCGCCGTACCCAGGAACGAGGCGGCCCAGAAAGTCGCCGCCGCCTCCATCCAGTTGGGCAGCTGGAAGGCCAGCACATCGCCGGGCCCCACACCGCGGGCCCGCAGTCCCGCCGCCAGCCGCCGCGCCACCCGCTCGACCTCGGCGAAGGTTCCGCGCCACGGCCGCACCTCGGAGTGGACGCGAAACGCCGCGTCCGGCGCCGCGGCCAGGCCCCGGCTCAGCAGATCGCCCATGGTGTCGCCGGTCCACCAGCCCTCGGCGACATACCGGGCCCGCAGCTCGTCCGGTATCGGGCGGGTCATGCGCCGCCACCTCGCCTGTTGCCAAGGATCATCCCGGTCACCCCTTCCGCGTCGGCGGCGACGGCCCGGCCATCGCGAGCGACCCGGAACGCGAGTCGGTGCCCGAACCCCGCCGACTGGTGAAAATTGGATTCTCCAATGAGGAAAACATTGGATACTCGTACGGTACGCAGCTCGCCCGCGTCCGGCGGTGCGGATCGGCAGATGAATTCACCGACTGCCCGAAGATTGCCGGATCGACCAGGCTTCTTCCGAAACCTTGCCGCCGACCCCGGCGGTAGAGTACCGTTCTCGTATGCGAAAACGCAGTTCTTTTCGCATACGAGAACAGCCGTATGTCCGCAGCCGGTACCCGGCGGTGCTGGGTCTCCGCCGGCAATACAGCATCGGGTCCACGGCCGGATCGGCGCGCGGCACTCGCCGCGCACCCTGTCCCGTACCGCGTCGGCCCCAGATGGTTCCGGCACACCGGGCAGGTCACTCCCGAACACAGATCGAAAGGGAATGCTGTGGGACGTGTTGAGGGCAAAGTCGCATTCATCACGGGCGCCGCGCGCGGTCAGGGCCGTAGCCACGCCGTCCGGCTGGCAGAGGAAGGCGCCGATATCATCGCCGTCGATATCTGCCAGAGCATGTCGACCATCGGTTATCCGCTGGCCACGCCCGAAGACCTCGAGGAAACCGTGCGCCTGGTCGAGAAGACCGGCCGCCGTATCGTCGCGAGCCAGACCGACGTCCGGGACGCGACCGCGCTGAAGGCAGCGCTGGACGCCGGTGTCGCGGAACTCGGCAAGCTCGATATCGTGATCGCCCAGGCGGGCGTGGCCGGTATGAAGGGCAAACCGGATATCCAGGCGTGGACCGATGTCATCAACACGAACCTGGTCGGCACCATCAACGCCATCCAGGCCGCGCTGCCGCATCTCGGCGACGGCGCGTCCATCGTGGCGACCGGATCGACCGCGGCGATGGTCGATACCAGCAAGGTCGACAACCCCGGTTCCGACCTCGGCGGTATGGCCTACGTCCACTCCAAGCGGGCACTGTCGTACTACGTCTTCGATATCGCCCGGCACCTCTCGACCCGCGGCATCCGGGCCAACGTCGTGCACCCGACCAACTGCAACACCGACATGCTGCAGAGCGAGCCCATGTACCGGTCCTTCCGGCCCGATCTGGAGAACCCGGGCCGCGCCGACGCGGAACCGGCCTTCTACGTCCAGCAGGCCATGAAGACTCCGTGGATCGAACCCGTCGATATCTCCAACGCCATCCTGTATCTGGTCTCCGACGAAGCCCGCTTCGTCACCGGTATGCAGTTGCGCGTCGATGCCGGCGGCTACCTGAAGTGGTACGACCACAAGCTCTGACCCGCCCGGCCACGCCGGCGCAGGCGGCGCGCAGCTCGCAGGCGATCGATACGCGCGCCGCCGCCCGGTGCCGAGTCGGCCATCCGACGACTCCCGGAGCGGCGCAGAGCTCCGGGACCCCCGGCGAAGGTTCGCCGACCCAGTGACCAGCAGAGGGACTACATACCGTGACTTCTACGGATAACGACCAGCGCAAGCAGAATCGGTACCACTTCGACCGGCACACTCCCGAGTACCGGGAGAAGTTCAGCGACATCACCCACGAGATGCACGCGAAATGCCCGGTGGCGTGGTCGGAGACCTACGACGGGCACTGGGTCGCCGCCGGCGGCAACGCGGTCTTCGAACTCGCCCGGTGCCCCGAGGCATCGGTCGACCACGATGTGCACAACGAACGCCGTGGCTACCAGGGCATCTCGATCCCGAAGGCGCAGCGGGCCGCGCTGGTCCGCGGCGGCATGCTGGAAATGGACGAGCCCGAACACCGCACCTACCGCTCGATCCTCAATCCGTACCTCTCACCCGCCGCGGTGAAACGCTGGCAGCCGTTCATCGACGAGATCGTCCGGGCCAGCATCGACGAGAAGATCGAGACGGGCCGCATCGACTTCGTGGACGATCTCGCCAATATCGTCCCCGCCGTGCTGACCCTGGCGATGCTGGGCATCCCGCTGAAGAAGTGGTCGGTGTACAGCGATCCGGTCCACGCCTCGGTCTACACCCCCGAGGACTCCCCCGACGCCCCCCGGGTCGCCGAAATGCACCGGACCATGGGTATCGATATCCTCACCAGCCTGCACGAAGCCAAGTCCGACCCGAAGCCCGGCCTCATCAAAGCACTCGTCGAACTGCGCATCGACGGTGAACCGGCGCCCGATATGGAGCTGCTCGGGATGATGGGCCTGCTCATCGGCGGCGGTTTCGACACCACCACCGCGCTCACCGCCCATTCCCTGGAGTGGCTGGCGGAGAATCCCGACCAGCGCGAGGAGCTCAGCCGCGATCGCGAGGATCTGCTGGACTCGGCCACCGAGGAGTTCCTGCGCTACTTCACGCCCGCCCCGGGCGACGGCCGCACCATCGCCGACGACTGCACCTATCAGGGCACCGAATTCAAAGAGGGCGACCGGCTGTGGCTGTCCTGGGCGATGGCGAACCGGGACCAGACCATCTTCCCCGACGCCGACGAGATCGTCATGGACCGGAAGGGCAACCGGCACTTCAGCTTCGGGCTGGGCGTGCACCGGTGCATCGGCTCCAACGTCGCGCGCACGGTCTTCAAGTCCATGCTCTTGGCGGTGCTCGACCGGATGCCCGACTACACCTGCGATCCCGTGGGCACGGTGCACTACGACACCATCGGCGTCATCCAGGGGATGCGTCATCTGCCCGCCACCTTCACCCCGGGCAAGCGGCTGGGCCCCGGCCTCGACGAAACCCTCGAGCAGCTGCAGCGAATCTGCGACGAACAGGGACCGGCCGCACCGGTGACCGAACACCCCGATCCCGTGGTGATCGATTTCGAGTACTGACCGCCGGACTACCGGCCGATCCGCGGGGTTCGGCCGGTACTCCTTTTCCCGACGAGGTATCGCCATGAAGGATCTGCCCGACGGCACCCGCACCCCGGTGATCGATACCAGCGTGCACATCTTCTTCCGCTCCAACGACGATATGCGGTCGTTCCTGAACGAACCGTTCAAGAGCCGCGGTATCCCCGACGCCGAGATGGACTGGTACGGCGCGCCCGGCGGGGAATACGCCAAGGGCGCGCGGGGACCGCAGCGCGGATACCCGGGCTCGGATCCGGAGTTCGTGGGCGAGCGGCTGTTCGGCGAGCGCGGCGTCGATGTGGCCGTACTGCATCCGATGACGCGTGGCATCCTGCCCGATCGTCATCTCACCACCGCGGTTCTCTCCGCCCACAACGATATGATGGTGTCGCGCTGGCTCGACAGCGGTACCCATCACGAGCGCTTCCGCGGCACCCTGCGGGTGAACCCGGAGGACATCAGCGGCGCGCTGCGTGAGATCGACCGGCTGGGCGATCACCCGCGGATCGTCCAGATCGGTGTCCCGCTGCAGTCCCGCGAACTGTACGGCAAACCCCAGTTCTGGCCGCTGTGGGAGGCCGCCGCGGCGGCGAACCTGCCGGTGGCGGTGCATATCGAGACCGGCGAGAGCATCGGGCTGCCGCCCACGCCCTCGGGCCATCCCCGCACCTACGAGCAGTACTACGGGTTCATGGGGCTGAACTACATCTATCACCTGATGAACATGATCGCCGAGGGTGTGTTCGAACGCTATCCGGACCTGAGATTCGTCTGGGCCGACGGCGGCGCCGATCTGCTCACCCCGTTCACCTGGCGGATGGACACCTTCGGCCGGCCGCACCTCGAGCAGACCCCCTGGGCGCCCCGCATGCCCAGCGACTACCTGGCCGGACACGTCTATTTCGTGCACGCCACGATCGACGGTCCCGGCGACGCCCCGTTCGCGGCGGAGTGGCTGGATTTCACCGGCAAGGACGACATGGTGATGTTCGGTTCCAGCTATCCGCACTGGCACGGCGGCGATATCGACACCCTGCCGGCCGCGCTCACGGCCGGACAGCGGGAAAAACTCTGCTGGCGAAACGCCGCGCGTCTGTACAGCATCGATATAGACGCCGTAACCGCGGTCGGCTGATGCGGCCGGCCCGGTCGGATCTTTCCGCGATGGGGCGATACCTCCGCCTTCGCTACGGCCTCCGCCGATCAGATGTAGCCCCTACGAAGGAGGCGTGATGACAACAGCACAGGCACAGGCGCGAGTACCGTCTACGGAACTGGTCCCGGTACGCGTAGTCGATTCCGATGTGCACCCGGTCCCCCGGCGGGGCGACCTGGTGGAACATATCCCGGAACCGTGGCGCAGTTCGTTCTTTCTCAGTCACCGTGTCGGCGACACCATCATCTACGACGCGCCCGACTACGCGCATTCGAAGGCGATGCGGGTCGATACCTTTCCCGAGAACGGGGAATTCCCCGGCAGCGACCCGGATATGGCGTTCCGGCAGCTCATCATGGATGCCGGCTCCGATATCGTGATCCTGGAGCCGACGGTCAAGGCCACCCGCCTGCCCGAGGCCACCGCCGCGATGGCGACCGGGGTCAACGGCTGGCTCGACGCGCAATGGCTGGACTCGCACAACAACTGGCATCAGCGCTGGCGCGGCTCGATCTGTGTAGCCATCGACGATCCGCGGAGCGCGGTCGCCGAGATCGAGCGCTGGGCCGGGCACCCGTACATGGCGCAGATCCTCATCAAGGCCGAACCCCGGCCGTCGTGGGGTGACGCCCGCTACGACCCGATCTGGGCCGCGGCCGTGAAACACAACCTGCCGGTGAGTTGCCACCTCAGCCGCGGCGCCTACGAGACCATGCCCATGCCGCCGGTCGGTTTCCCCAGCTACAACCACGATTTCATGGTGACCTACTCGCTGCTGGCGGCGAATCAGGTGATGAGCCTGATCTTCGACGGGGTCTTCGACCGCTTCCCGGCACTGCGCATCGTCTTCGTGGAGCACGCGTTCACCTGGATCCTGCCGCTGATGTGGCGGATGGACGCCATCTACGCCGCGCGCGGATCGTTCATGTCGATCACCCGCAAACCCTCGGAGTACGTCAAGGAACACATCAAGTTCACCACCCAGCCGCTGGACTACCCGGAGGACAAGACCGAACTCACCCGGGCGTTCGAATGGATGGAGGCGGACAAGATCCTGCTGTACTCCTCGGACTATCCGCACTGGACCTTCGACGATCCGCGCTGGCTGGTGAAACATCTGCCGACAGCCGCTCGCGAGAAGGTCATGTTCCGCAACGGAATCGAGACCTACCATCTGCCGGAAACCGTTCCGGCGCTGCACGGGCAGATGCGGGTCCACTGATGGCGGACGGAACCGGGACGCCCGGTACGAGGCCCGCCCCGCCGGAGGCGGATCCCACCCCGGGTAAGCGGTCGGCGGACAACCCGCCACGGCTGGCCCAGGGTCGCGAACATGTGGTGGCGACCGTCGACGAAATTCCTCCCGGCTCGTCGAAAGTCGTCCCGATCGGGCGGCACGGGGTCGGGGTCTACAACGTCAACGGCACGTTCTACGCCATCGCCAACTATTGCCCGCACGAGGGCGGCCCGCTGTGCGCGGGCCGCACCCGGGGTCGCACGGTGGTCGACGATTCGGTTCCCGGCGATTCGGTGATGGTGCGCGACAACGAGTTCATCTACTGCCCCTGGCATCAGTGGGGGTTCGAACTCGCCACCGGCACCACCGCGGTGAAACCCGAATGGAGTATCCGCACCTACCCGGTCCGGGTGGTGGGAGACGACGTCCTGGTCACCGCCTGAACCGGCGGGACCCGACAGTACGAGAAGCGGCCGGCCGCCCGCGGCCCGGTCACGCCGAGATCTGCCGCGGCCGGTCCTCGGCGAACCCTTTCAGGAGTGAGGTATGCCCGCGGTAACGGTGAACGGCGGCAAGGTCGTCTACGAGATACTCGGCACGACAGGTGATCTCATCGTGCTCACGCCGGGAGGTCGCTACAGCAAGGACATCCCGGGGCTGCGGCCGCTGGCCGAGGCCCTCGTCGAGGGCGGTCACCGGGTTCTGCTGTGGGACCGGCCCAACTGCGGCGCCTCCGATGTGCAGTTCTACGGGCAGACCGAATCGCATATGCGCGCCGAGACCCTGCACGGCCTGCTCACCGAACTCGGCACCGGCCCGGTGATCCTGGCCGGCGGGTCCGGCGGCGCCCGTGATTCGATGCTGACCACCATGCTCTACCCGGAGCTGGTCACCGATCTGGTGCTGTGGAATATCGTCGGCGGCGTCTACGGCACCTTCAATCTGGGCGCCTACTACGTGCTGCCGAGCCTGCAGACGGTCCGCGGGCTGGGTGTCCAGGGTCTGGTGCGGATGCGGGAATGGCGCGAACTGATCGCGGAGAACCCCGACAACGAACAGCGCCTGCGCGATCTCGACGCGGACGAGTTCGTCAAACTCTCGCTGCGCTGGCTCAACGCCTACGTGCCGAAACCGGGTCAGACGATTCCCGGGGTGGACGACGAGATGTTCGAGCGCATCCGGGTCCCCACCCTCATCATCCGCGGCGGCGCCCACGACCTCGATCACCCCAAACGCACCTCGCTCGAAGTGCACTGCCTGATCGAGGGCTCCACCCTGATCGATCCCCCGTGGCCCGAGGACGCCTGGGAACGGGCGATGGAAGAACGCGCGCAGGGTCTGGTGAAGCAGTACAACATGTTCGACACCTGGGTGCTGGCCGCGCCGGAGATCCTGAAGTTCCTGGGCGACCGATGAACGTCCCGGGATCAGACCGTGTGGATGACGACCTCGCAGTTGGTCGAGGCCTCCAGCGCGGTGTGGATCCGGCTCTCCGGGACCCGTTCCAGATCGGCCTCCCGCAACCGCACCCGCAGGACGTCGTACCCCTCGGTGCCCGGCACCCGGATGATCTCCCCGGCCAGGCCGAAGCCGGCCAGCACGCCGTGGGCGTCGTCGTCGGTACCTCGACTGACATAGGTGATCACACCGGGCGCCGCGTCGGTACCGAACACCCGCGCGCACAGGGCCGTGATCCGCTGTGTATCGGCCGCCGCGTCGGCGCTGTCCAGCAGTACCTGCACTTCACGCCGCGTCGGCGGCACCGCGCCGAGATCCTTGTCGAGCAGTTGCCCGCCCACCTCGGTGAGGGCATCGGCCAGCTCGGCGAGACCGCTGGTCAGGGATTCGGCGGTGAGCCCACCGGCCGGATCGATATTCACCCGCAGCACCGCAGTTCGCATGCGGATCAGCCTAGTACGAGCGCCCCGAGGACTCGGCCCGGTTCGAGCGCCCCGGCACTACTTCGTAGAGGCGCCCCGGCACTGCTCTGTAGAGGCGCCCCGGCGCTGCTCCGTAGGGGCGCCCCGGCGCCGAGCTCACCCAGGAGGGGATGATGCAGCACACCTACTCGTCGGCCGGAGGCCTGACGGTGGTTCCCTATCCCGGCAGCGATCCGCGCCTGCTCCGGATCGGCGACGGGGTGGAAACCGCCTACGAGTACCGCGACCGCGGCGGTTACCGCCCGGTGGGTTCGGTCCAGGCGCTGGCGGCCGCGGTCGAACAGAGCGGGTTGCGAGGGCGCGGCGGCGCCGGGTTCCCGTTCGCGGTGAAGGTCGCGGCGGTCCGGGCCGGCACCCGGGCGGGCGCCGGCATGCCCGCGGGATGGACCGAGGCGATCCTGGTGGCCAACGGCGAGGAAGGCGAACCCGCGTCGTTCAAGGACCGCTGGCTGCTGCGCAACCGGCCGCATCTGGTGCTCGACGGGATCCGGCTGGCCGCGCTGCTCGTGGGCGCCCGGCGCGGCTACGTGTACGTCTCCGATCCCGAATCGGCCCGGGCGGTCCACGCGGCGCTCGACGAACTCGGCGGCGCGCTGCCCGACGGGCCGGATCTGGCGGTGGTACAGGTCGAACCCGGCTACGTGGCCGGCGAGGAATCGGCCGCCGTCCAGGCGATCAACGGCGGTCCGGCCAAACCCACCGACAAACCTCCGCGCCCCTTCGAATCGGGCGTGGCCGGACTCCCGACGCTGATCAGCAATGTCGAAACATTGGCGAATCTGCCCTTCCTGGACCGGTGGGGCGCCGACGCCTACCGGGCCGCCGGCACCGCCATGTCGCCCGGAACCTTCCTGTCCACGGTCACGGTCGCGGGCCGGGAGCCCGTGCTCTACGAACTGCCGCACGGGCTCCCGGTCGGCGAACTCCTCGCACTGCACGGGGTCTCACCCGCGGCGGTGCGCGGCGCGCTCGTCGGCGGCTACTTCACGGGTCTGCTGGACCGCGGCGTCCTGGACCTCACCCTCGACCACGAAACCCTGCGCCGGGCCGGTGTCGGCCTGGGCTGCGGCGCGCTCGCCGTGATCACCGAGGAATGCCCGGTGGCCGTCGCGGCGAGCGTCCTGAACTACTTCGACCGGGAGAACGCCGGGCAGTGCGGGTCGTGTTTCAACGGCACCGCGGCGATGGCCGCGGCCGCCACCGCGCTGGCCGAGGGCCGGGCCGAGCCCCACGATCTGTCCCGGCTGAAACGCTGGTCGACGGTACTGCGGGGCCGCGGCGCCTGCGGCACCCTGGACGCCGCCTGCAACACCGCCGCCGGCCTGCTCGACCGGTTCGGTGCGGAAGTCGCTGCCCACTTGTACAACGTGTGCCCCGACTGCGCCGCCGGACCCACGACCGACCAACCCCCCTTCCGGGTTGTCGAAACGGAGGCGTTGATATGAAGATCAAACTGGACCGCACCCTCTGCGACGGGTTCGGCATCTGCGCCCGGCACGCCCCCGACCGCTTCCCTCTCGACGATTGGGGCTACGCCGTCCTGGCCGGGGATCCGACACTCGACTCCGCCGAGGAACCCGCCGTGACCCGCGCCCTGCTCGACTGCCCGGTCCACGCCATCACCACCCTGCCCGAACAGAGCCCCCAGCAGCACCCTTGACATTGACCCGGGGTCAAGGTGGAGGGTGCCTCCATGACTCGTTCGATCATTTCACCGTGGACCGGCATGGTGCCTGTCGACGACACGGCCCTGTCGGTGACCGACACCCGCGGGTCCGGTCGTCCCGTTGTCTATCTGAACGGCTCCTTCGCCAGTCAGCGTTCCTGGCGGCGCGTGATCGCCGAGCTCGGCCCCGACTGGCGACACATCACCTACGACGAACGCGCCCGCGGCGGGTCGAAGCGGTCGGCGGATTACTCCTTCGAGGGGTGTCTTCGTGACATCGGCGCGGTTGTCGAGGCCGCCGGGGTCGACCGGCCGCTACTTGTCGGCTGGTCCTACGGTGCGGCGCTCGCGGTGCACTGGGCCGACCGCAATCCGGACCGGGTCGCCGGCGTTGTCTCGGTCGACGGTGCGGTTCCGTGGGGGCTTACCGGGGAGGCGAGCCGTGATCGGATCCGGAGCATTTTCCGCAAGATGCGAATGTTCCTGCCGCTCGCACGTCCGTTCGGCCTGGCCGCCTCGATGAGTGCCGCTCAGCACGCTGAGATCAATATCGAGATCAACGAGGTCTGCGCCGCGCTCGGACCGGTCCTGGACCGGCTGGCCTGCCCGGTGCGCTACGTCCTGGCGACGGGTGCGAACCTCGGTGGCGGCGCGGAGGAGATGGAGCAGATGCGTACCTCTCTCGATCCGGTGCTCCGCCGGAATCCGAATCTGCGGGTCGGCACGAAGGTCGAGAGCAACCACACGCAGATCCTGCGTAAGGACTTCCGGGCCGTCGCCGCCGCCGTGCGGGAGACCGCCGCCGCGCACGATCAGGAGGATCGCTGACTCGATGACCGACGGGGTGACCATCGGCCAGGCGGCTGCGTTCGCCGACATCACGATCAAAACGGTGCGGCACTACCACAAGCTCGGCTTGGTCGACGAACCAGCGCGCGACGGCTCGGGTTATCGGCGATACGGGTCGGCTGATCTGTTGCGGCTGGTGCAAGTCAGGTCGCTGGCTGCCGCCGGAGTGCCGTTGGCCGATATCGGTCCGCTCCTCGACTCCGATGCCGTGTCGTTCGCCGCCGCACTCGTCGACGTCGAGCGACACCTCACCGAGCGTATCGCCGAGTTGATCGCGCAACGGGATATGCTCCACCGGCTCTCCTCCGGTGACCGCACCTTGTTGCCCGACCGCGCTGTGGCGATGCTGGAGGGAATGCCGACCCTCGGCTTCACGCCGTACGACGTGCGGACCGCCCGAGAATCCTTCGTGCTGGCAAAGGCTCTGGTCCCCGAACGCTTCGACGACTACCTCACCGATATCGAGCACGCGCTGCAGGACCCCCGTTTCGTCGAACTGACCAGGCGCACGGCCGAGGTGGCCGGCTGGGAAACGGACGACGCCCGCGTCGCCGAACTGGCCACCGATCTGGCCGAGCACTACCTCGCCAACCCCACGCAGCTCAGGATCGTCACCGGCCTGCAAGCCCGCACCGAAGCCGCGACACGGTACCGGTTGGTCGCCCATCACCGCGAGCAGCGCGAATCAGCAGCGGCTCGGCTGACCGCGCTCCTCGAAGCGAAGCTCCGCGCCGCCGGCATCCACATCCCCAGGCCGGACCCCCACTGAACCGGTCCCGCTCTCCCGGCAGGGGTGCCGCGGCTACCGGATCTCCCGCCGGCCGCAGGGCGAACCGCAGCTGATATGGGTTTCCTTCTCGGTCGGGTCAGGAGGTGGATGTGATGCCGTGGAATACGGCGGTGAGCAGTCCATCGAACTTCCGCGACGTATGGGCGCCGGTATCCGGTGGGGTGAGAGTGCTCAGCAGCAGGGTGCCGATGAGGGCGTCCGCGACGGCGTCGATATCGGTGCCTGTGTGGATGTCCCCGGTGGCCGCGGCACGCCGCAGGCGTTCGGTGAGCCCGTGGTGCTGCGGTGCGCTGAGCCGATGGTAGAGCGCGGTTCCGTCCACGGGATTCGCGGCGGCCGCGGCGATGACTGCGCGTACGAGTGCGGCGTTGCGGGACTCGGCGATGAAGGCCGCGTGTTCGTCCAGCCAGGCGCGTAGATCGCGGTGGAGGTCTCCGGTGTCGGCGACCGGGAACGACGGCCCGCTGGTGTAGGCGTCGAGCACCGCCTCCGCGACCAGGGGCGCTTTCGACGGCCACCGCCTGTACAGGGTTTTCTTCCCGACCTCGGCGCGGGCCGCGACGCCTTCCATCGACAACTCGCCGTAGCCACGGTCGGCCAGCAGTTCGCGTGTCACCGCGAGGATGCGCTCGTGTAGCCGGGAGTCGCGTGGCCGTCCACCTCGCATATCGGGCATACCGCGAGCCTAGGCTGCCCGCACCCGATCCCCGCGCGCGGCGTCGGCGCTCGGCACAGGCTTCTTTGCGGCACACAGCATTCCGGCCGATTCCGCGGACGTCGACAGCGAGATGGGATACCGTGCAGTCACCAATTGATACGACACGGGTCGTGTCCTATCTGCTGGGTGGAGGAGCCATGACCCACACCGCACTCACCGTCCCCCGGGACTGGGACGCCATCACTCCGGAATGGATGACCGCCGCCTTGCGCGGCACCCACGATGCCGAAGTCGCCTCCGTATCCGTTGTTCTGCGCGACGACGGCACCAACCGGCGCGCCCGGCTGGCGCTGTCCTACGCCCGCGGCGAAGGGCCGGCCACGGTATTCGTCAAGGGCGTCGATCCTGCGCACCGTGACCTGGTCCGATTGACCAGCGGCCTGTTCCACGAGCCACGTCTGTTCGCCTCGGGCGTACTACTTCCCCTGGAACATCCGACGGTGTACGCGGCGGCGATCGATGAGCCCGGGGAAGACTTCGCGCTGGTGATGGAGGATCTCACCGCCCGCGGCGCCGACCCTCGCGATGCCACCCGCCCACTGACACCCGCCCAGGCGGTCAGCGGCGTCCGCGGGCTTGCCCGCCTGCACGGACGATACTGGGATCGGCGGGTCCACACCGAACCCGCGCTGGGCTGGCTCGAACCGTTCGTACCCTGGGACGGGATGGAGGCCGCACCGCTGCACTCCGCGCTGGAACGGCTCGGCGACCAGGCCCCGCCCGAGGTCCACGCGCTCGGCATGCGGCACCTCGTCGAGGAACTGTGGAAGCCCTACATCCACAGTCTCACCCGGGCCCCGCAGACACTGCTGCACGGCGACCCGCACATCGGAAACACCTATCTCACCGCGGACGGGCAGGTCGGATTCCTCGACTGGCAGGTCGCCCGCCGCGGCAACTGGTCGCTGGATCTCGGGTACTTCCTCCAGGGCGCGCTGACCACCGAGGACCGCCGAGCGAGCGAACCGGAACTGCTCGCGCAGTATCGTGACGCGCTGGAACTGCCCGCAGCGGAACTACCGTCGACGGACGAGATCCGGCTGCGCTACCGCGCCTCGGTCGCCCACGGGCTCACCCTCTGGCTGGCCACCGCCAGCGCGGGCGAACTCTGGCAGCGCCCGGATATCGCCCTCGCACTCGCCCAACGCTATTCGGCCGCCTACACCGACCTGGACACCGCCGACGCGGTCGCCGCCCTGTCTCGCTGATATCGGTTCGGCCCTGCGGCTACCAGATCTCCTGCCAGCCGCAGGGCGAACCGCAGCTGATATGGGTTTCCTTCTCGGTATCGCCGCCGGCGAAGGTCCGCACCGTCACCGAGGCCTCCACCGGATAGCCGCAGCGGGGGCAGGTCGAGAAATAGTCCAGCACCGGATAGACGGTGACCAGGGTGGGCGCCTCGCGGCGGATCCGGGGCGCCGGTCCCCGCGAGGCGCCACCCGCTGCGGTCAGACGGGATCGAACGACGAGATCAGCCATGAGTCCTCTACCTTCGACAGGGTCACCCGCACACTGCTCGCGGCCAATGCCGGCTCCGGCTTCTCGGCGCTGGTGGTGGTCTGGTTGATGAACAGCAGCGCCACCGCGGAGTCGTCCTGTAGTTCGGACACCGCCGAACGCACGATGACGGCCTCGGTCTTGACCGATTTGTCCTTGGCGGCGGGGGCGATGACCTTTTCGGTGAACTGGGTGTAGTAGTTCAGGAAATCGCCGGTCATCTTGGATTTCGCGGCCGCGAAGTCCTGGTCCAGCGAATCCGGCGAATACGACAGCAGTGCGACGGTGCCCTCGGTCGCGGCCGAGAGGACCTCGTTCTTCGCGGCGTCGCCCCGGGAGTCCGGGCGGTACTGGAAGAGCAGCAGCGAGGTCGCGGCGATGACCGCGACCACGGCGAGCACGGTCAGCAGGATGGTTTCCGGGGAGCGCGGCAGGGTACGGAGCGGGTTGGGGATTCTCACGGTACGAACTCCACTTTCGACATCTTCAACTCCGAGCCCTCGCGGGTGACGGTGACGCTGAGCCGCCACACCCGCGGTTCCTGCTGCGCCCCGGCGGTATTCGTCACGCGCGAGACCGCCGAGACCAGTACCACCGCCGATTCGTCGGTCATGGATTCGACCGCGGCCGCGGTGATCTCACCCTTGGTGGCCACCTGCGACTGCTGGACGACCTTGGTGAAATCCTCCGAGCGCGTCTGGAAATCGGTGCGGAACGCCCCGGTGGAATGGTCCAGAACCCGTTTCACATCGTCGGCGGCGCGGGCCGCGTCGAGTGTGGTCAGCGCGACCACACCTTCGCGGGCGGCGTTGAGGTACTCGTCCTCGCGCGCCTGCGCCGCACCGATCTCGTGGTGGTTCCACAGCGAAAAGCCGCCGGTCACCAGGGAAGCGACGATGACCAGCACCGCCACCGCCCGGCCGAGCGCGCGGCGCCCGGGACGCCGCAGCGTGGGCACCGCGACCTTGCGCACCAGTCGCCCGGCCTTTCCGCGCGCCCCGCTCGGGGCGGGTGCCGCGGCCGTCTTCACCAGGTCGACCTTCGTGGCCGCGGAATCCGATCCGGATTCCGCGGTATCCGATTCGGGTGTTTCGGAAGTTTCCGGTTCCACGTCGGCGGGCCGCGTCCCGGCAGCGGCCCGCTCGGTGGTATCCGGATCGTCCCCGGCCGCGGATATCTCCGCGACCGCCCCCTCCGGCTCCCCCGCGCCGGAGCCGGGGTCCTCACCCCCGGCTTCCCGGCGCAATCGCGCGGCCTTGGCGCGCGCCCGGGCCGCGGCGGCGGAGGCCTGGGCGGCGAGCGCCTCGGCCTCCGCCGCCGCGGCCTCCGCGTCGGCCTCCTCGACCGCCAGATTCAGCGGGTCGCTGGTGGTCTGGGGCATCTATCCCACCTCGATCACTCGTTCTAGTCGCTAGCGGGCAGCGGCTTGGCTTCCTTGATGGACAACGGGGTGCTGCCGACACTCAACGTGCCGGCCCCGGCCTTGGTCACGAGAACTTCCGCACCGGATTCGTCGACATAGCGCTTACCGATCAGATTCCCGTCCGCGAACCCGTCCTGCGGGCCGCCTTCCACGGTCGCCTCGCCCTCGAGGGGCACCATCGGGACCCCGCCGGCGCGCAGATCGTCGAGGCTGTCGGCGGCCCGGACGATGATGACCTGGGTATCGCACACCTGACTGCGTAGCCGGGTACCTGTCTTGACCATGAGTGTTGTTCCTTTCGGGCTGCGCGGCTACGCGCCGGCGGTTTCGCGGGTCAGTTCGGCGACGAGTTCGCGGCGCAGAACCTTCCCGGTAGGGGTGGCGGGGAGTTCCGCCCGGAAGACGATCCGGTCCGGGGTCCGCGAACCGCGCAGTCCGGACCGCACGTAGGCGCGCAGGTCCTCGGGGTCGGGGGTCCGCCCGGGTTCGGCGGGCACCACGACGGCGACGATGATCTGCCCCCATTCGGGATCTTCCACGCCGACGACCGCGACATCGTGCACGGCCGCGTGTTCGACCAGATAGTCCTCGATCTCGGCGGGCGCGATGTTCTCGCCGCCGCGGATGATGGTGTCGTCGCTGCGGCCGTGGATGAACAGGTAACCGCCGGCGTCGAGCAGCGCGAGATCCTTGGTCGGGAACCAGCCCTCGGCGTCGAGCACCGAACCGATCCCGGTGTAGCGGCCCGATACCTGCGGGCCACGGACGAAGAGTTCACCGGCGACATCGGCGGGTACCACCGCGCCGCTCTCGTCGCGGATCTGCACCTCGATACCGGGTACCGGCTGTCCCACCGATCCGAGCCGGCGCGCCACCGCGTCGTCGTCGGAGGCCAGCGCGGCGCGGTGATCGTCGGGGCCCAGTACCGCGATGGTGGAGCTGGTCTCGGTGAGCCCGTAGGCGTTCACGAAACCCACCTCGGGCAGCAGTTCGAGCGCGGTCCGCACCAGCGGCAGCGCCACCTTCGACCCGCCGTAGGCCAGGGTGCGCAGGGTGGGCAGCCGCGAATCGGTGGCCTTCAGCCCGGTGACAATCCGGTCGAGCATGGTCGGGACGACGGTCGCCGTGGTCACCCGCTCGGTATCGATCAGCCGGATCCATTCCTGCGGATCGAAATTACGCAGGTACACCATCTTGCGGCCCGCGTAGAGATTGGACAGGGCCGCGCTCACACCGGCGACGTGATACGGCGGCACGCAGATGAGGGAGACGTCGTCGGCCGCGGCGGAGGCGAATTCCACAGTGCCGGTGATATAGCTGACCAGGTTGTTGTGGGAGAGTTCGACCGCTTTGGGCTGCGAGGTGGTACCGGAGGTGAACAGCACGATCGCGGGACCGTCCGGATCCGGATCGGCGCCGGCCGGATCCGAGGTCCGGGCGCGGTCCAGAAAGTCCGCGGCGGTCCACAGCCGCTCGGCGGTCCCCGCGACGGCGGCAGCGTAGGCGTCGTCGTGGATCACCATCGGCGCGTCCAGCCGCGCCACGAGTTCGGCGAGTTTGTCGCCGCTGAGCCGGTAGTTCAACGGCGTGAACGGGACACCGGCGCGCGCCGAGGCGAAGATCAGCAGCGGCAGGAGCGCGCCGCCGGTGCCCACATAGGCCACGCTGCGCGCTCCGGAGGCCGTGATCGCGCCCGCGCCGCCGTGCGCCAGCGCGTCCAGTTCGGCTCCGGTCCAGCGCGATTCACCGGATACGACGGCGACCCGGTCCGGTTCGTTCGACGCCGCCATATCCAGCAGTAGCGAAATACTCATGCGACTACTTCCTGCACGCCGAGCGCCGCGAACCAGCGCCCGGCCGGGTGGTAGTGATATCGGAATTCTCGAAAATCGAGAATATCATATCCGCTGGCCCGGTACCCCGATTCAGCAGACCGATCAGTCCTTTTTCGGGCCGTCACCGGCGACTTCCCGCCACCCCGCCCGCGGCCCCGAGCGCCCCGAAGGCACAGAGATTCCAGACTTCGGTGGCGGTGATCGGATGCGGCTCGTCCGGACGGGCATTCTGCGCCACGAACATCACCGTCTGCAATGTCATGGCCGCCAGCCGGCGTGGCCGGGACCGCGACCGGAGATACCCTGCCGCCTCGGCCTCACCCATGAGGTCGACGAGGAGTTCGAACAGCGACGCGTGCGCGACCTGGATCTCGATCGGATCCGACATCAGCAGCTGCGGCGCGAATTCGGTGAACAGGGGGCGGTGCGCGCCGGGATCGGGCCGGCAGAACTCGAACATCAGCTCCACCGCCGTGCGCAGCCGGGCCAGCGGGTCACCGTCGTTGGCGGTGGCCTCGCGGACCTGGGTGGCCACCTTGGCGATCGCCTCCTCGTACAGCGCGAGCAGCAGTTCGTGCTTCCCGTCGAAGAGCAGATAGAAGCTGCGCAGCGACTGACCCGCCCGGTCGACCACCTCGTGCATGGTGAAATCGGTGCTGCCCCGCTCGGTGATCAGCATTCGCGCCGCATCCAGGAAACGCTGCACCTGCACACTGCCGAACAGCTTGGTGGTGCGGACCGACCGGGCATCGATCCGCTGCTGCAGGGTCAGCCCACTGCCGGTACTTCGCATGGCCGTACCTCCCATCACCGACGGTCGCACCGCCTACGGAAACTAGAATATCCCGATGAGAGAATGATATTCTCATATTCGGTCAAAGGGAGGTACATCGTGCAACTGACTTTCGACGAGGACGTGGAACGGTTCCGCGCCGAGTTCATCGCGTTCCTCGACGAGCACCTCCCACCCGAGGCGGTGGCGGTCGAACGGCCGGGGTCCAGTTCGCATATGCCCGCATGGGCGCGGGAGTGGCAGAGCCTGCAGTTCGATCACGGCTGGCTGGTTCCGGGCTACCCGCCGGAGTTCGGCGGCCGCAACGCCACCGTGCTGCAGCAGTACGTGCACCGGGAGGAACTCGGCGCGCGCGGTATCTACGAGAGCTGCAACCCCCAGGGCCAGGGCATCATCGCCGCCTCCCTGATCACCTTCGGCACCCCCGAACAACAGCAGCGCTGGGCCGTGCCGATCCTGCGCGGCGAGATGCCCGCGGCACTGGGTATGAGCGAACCCGGAGCGGGCTCCGATCTGGCCGGTCTGCGCACCCGCGCGGTCCGCGACGGCGACCATTTCGTGGTCACCGGCCAGAAGGTGTGGACCTCGGGCGCCCACGATTCCGATGTCATCCTGACCTTCGTCCGCACCGACCCCGACGCCCCCAAACACAAGGGCATCTCGGTGCTGCTGATCCCCACCGACACTCCCGGTGTCCGGCGCCGCCCGTTCGCCTCCGCCTGCGCCGCCGACGATCTCGATTTCAACGAGGTGTTCTTCGAGGAGGCCAGGGTCCCGGTGGAGAACCTGGTCGGCGAGCTGAACCAGGGCTGGACGGTGGCCAACGGATCGCTCGGCCACGAGCGCACCCTGCTGTGGATGAGTTTCGCGCAGCGGCTGCGCATGCTGGTGCAGGATTTCGAACCGCGGACGGCCCTGGACGCCGACCGCTACGCCACGGCGGTGATGGACCTGCAGGCCCTCGAACTGCTCGGCTCGACCGCGCTGGCGAAGGAATCCCGGGGCGAAACCGATGTGGCCTCGCTGTCGGTGCTCAAACTGCTGGGGTCGGAGGGGGTCCAGCGCGGTCTGGAGGCCGCGCTCGACGCCGCCGGGCCGGACGGGCTGAACCACCCCGGGGTCACCTCCCGGCACAGCCTGCTGAATCTGGAAGATCACGCGCCCAGCTGGTTCGAACGGTATCTGCGTAGCTTCTCCGGCACCATCGCCGGCGGCACGTCGGAAATCCAGCGCAATATCATCGCCCAGCGCGTCCTCGGGCTGCCCCGGAGCTGAGCCGAGCCGCCCGCCGGTGGTGAAACCGGCGGGCGGCCTCCTCCGGCTCGCCGGGGATACGGCCGGCGCGGACGCCGAATCGAAAGGGTGGGAGCGGAAAACCGCTCCCACCCTTTCGTGTGTGCTCCGGCGCGCTCAGCGCGGCAGCATCTCCTCCCAGCTGCTGTGCCCCTGCGACACCAGATCGGTCTGCCGGTAGAGCTGCCCGTCCGGGGCCATGTACTCCCCGGTTTTCGGGTCGTACTGGGCGTAGGCCACCGCCGGCGCCGTCGCGCCCCCACCCGAGGTGTCCGCGGCCGGAGCGTTCCCCGGAGGCGGCGAGAATCGCGAGTCCGGGGGAATCCCCTGACCCTCCAGCTCGGGGTCGCGCGGGTACGGTCCGAGCACCGGCTGATCCGGGGCCACCGGCACGTACGGCTGGTCGCTGTTGCAGATGGCGGCCGTCGGGGCGCGCTTGGACGGGTCGCCGGCACACGGGATATTGCGGGCGCCACGCACCGCCACCGGATGGTCCTGCGGCAGTTTGCAGTACAGGTTGTCGGGGGTGTCGATGGTCGTGGTGTCTTGCGGGGACCGCCATTCCGAGGGCGGCAGGAAGCCGACCGTGCAGGCGGGCGGATCGGAGACACCGCTCACCCGGAAGTCACCGATACCCAGTCCGGAGGCGTTCTTGGTCGGCTGGACCGCCTGGACCAGCGAGACCACCGGCGGCAGCAGCACCAGCAGCTGTTCCAGGCCCGCGTTGTAGGTCACCGCGAGCTGGCCGACCGAGGTGAGGTTCGACAGCAGCACCGGCAGGGTGAGCTGCAGATCGTCGAGCAGCCCGGCGACCTCGTCGGCCATCCCGGGACCGGAGTGCAGTACCTGCCGGATCTGTGGATCGTTGGCCACCAGCTGCCCGGTGACGTCGGCGGTCGCGCGGGTCCAGATGCGGATGGCATCGGCCGACTGCACCTGGGAATCCAGGAGCGGCTGCGCGTCCTGCACCAGGGTCCGGGTGGCGTCGCCGACCCCGTTCATCTCCGAGGTCAGCGTCTCGGCCGAGGTCAGCAGGGAATCGAGTTCGGGACCGGCGCCGTGGACACCGGTGAACATCTCGTCCAGCAGGCGGCGCAGATCGTCCTTGGGGATGGTGTCCACCAGCGCGCTGAGTTTGTCCAGCATCGGGCCCACGGGCTGGGGCACCGCGGTGTCGGCCCGCTCCACGGTGGCGCCGTCGTAGAGATAGGGCGGTGAATCGGTGCGCGGCAGCAGATCCACGTACTGCTCACCGACGGCGGAGACACTGCGCACCTCGGCGGTCAGATCGGCGGGGATGCGGCTCGACGAGTCGAGCGCCAGATGCGCGCGGACCCCGTCCTGGGTGAGCTCGACCGCGGTGACCTTACCCACCTGGATACCGCGATAGGTCACATTGCCGAACCGGTAGAGACCACCCGCCTCGGGCAGTTCCACGGTGACGTTCATATTGCCGACCCCGGCCAGGGTCGGCAGTTTCATGTACACCACCGACATCACGACCAGGCCGATCACCGACAGCACGCTGAAGATGACCAGCTGGGCACGGACGAAACGGGACAGCAGCATCAGCCGCCTCCAATCCCGGGGGGCAGGGGTATCTGGGGAAGCTGGATCTGCGGCAGCGGGAACGGCAGGCCCGGTGGCGGAGCGGGAGCGGGCGCCGGCGCGGGAGCCGGGGCCTCGGCGGGTGCGGGAGCGGGAGCGGCCGCCGGGGGCGGGACGATCCCGAACCCGAGCGGGTTCTTGGTCTGCTCCGCGTATCCCGGATCGCCGACAGCCGCCTGGATCACCGCGGTCGGGTCGCCCCACGGGGTGCCCAGCAGCAGTTCGCGGCGCAGCCGGGGGATCGTGAGGTCCACGGTCGCGAACAGATTGATGAAATCGCCGCGGACGCCGTTGTCCACCAGGTACTGGCCGTACGGGAACACCGTCGCGAACTGGATCGCG
The DNA here is from genome assembly GCF_055586645.1 of Nocardia sp. NPDC049935. NCBI lineage: Bacteria > Bacillati > Actinomycetota > Actinomycetes > Mycobacteriales > Nocardiaceae > Nocardia > Nocardia sp. NPDC049935. Next base: position 473,061 of record NZ_JBVJHV010000006.1, read on the forward strand.
TGGTTGATATCCGGACCCACGTCCGCCAGCGCCTTCAGGGTGGGTTCCAGGTTGCGCAGGTTGGTCAGCAGATCGTCGTGCACGGTGGTCAGCACGTTGTTGGTGGTATCGCTGAAGGTGCGCAACCGGTCCAGCGCGGTGACCAGATCGGGACGCTCGGCGATCAGCACGTCCAGTGCGGGCGGGATCTTCTGCAGCGCCTCGGTGAGCCGGTCGCGCTGCGCGGCGAAGGTGCCGCCCAGGCGATTGAGGTTGTCGATGGTGGCGACGATATCGGCGCGCTGGTTGTCGAGCGCGCCCAGGAACACGTCCAGGCGGTCCAGCAGCGACCTGATATTGGTCTCCCGGCCCTCGAGAGCCGCGCTCAGGCTGCCGACGATATCGCCGATCTGGCCCAGACCACCGCCGTTCACCACGACCGACAGCGACGCCAGGGTCTGCTCGGTGGAGGGATAGGTCCCCGTATCCTCGAGCCCGATCCGCGCACCGGGTTCGAGCCGGCCCTCGGGCTGCTGTCCGGGTGGTGGGTTCAGGGCCAGATGCATCGATCCCAGCAGACTCGTCTGCCCGACCCGCGCCTGCGCGTTGGCCGGTACCACCTGTCCGGGCTGGATGGACACCTCCACCACCGCGTGCCAGTTCTCCACGTGGATATCGCCGATACTGCCGACCACCACATCGTCGATCAGCACGGGCGAGTTCGGGGTGAGGGTGCCGACATCGTTCATGTCCACGTAGAGCGTGGTGGAGTCCGGCCCACGGCCGGTGGCCCCGGGCAGCGGCAGGGAGTTCACACCGTCCCAGGAACATCCGGCGCCGGTGAACACCACGCACGCGGCGCCGAGCACCGCGGCGCGGAATCTGCGTCGGCAACAGGGTTTGGTCATAGGATCACCGCCCACCGGGGAACAGGATGTCCGCGAGCGTGGGCGCCGGCGGGGGCGGAGGCGCCCCCGGGTCCACCGCCTGCGGAATGAGATGGGGTTCGCTGTAGATGATCTTCTCCGGGTCCGCCGAGGGGCCCAGTACCGGATTCACCGGCACCGGCAGGTAATTGAAGTTCAGCAACCCCAGGACCGGGCCGAGATAGTCGCGGCACTTTCGCGCCGCCTCCTCCGCGCCGATGTTCTCGACGCTGGCGATACCGCCGCAGACGAACTCGATCGGATTGGAGAAGTTGTTGAGCACGAAAACCCCGGCCTCGGTCCCGGTATCGGGGTTGTAGATGTTGTAGAAGTTGGCCAGGCTGGTCGGGAAGATATGCAGCAGTTCCTCGAGTTCGCCGCGGTTGTCGACCAGGTTCTGGGTGACATCGGCCAGCCGGCCCACCTGTTCGGTGGCCTTGCCGCGGTTCTCGGCGACGAACCGCTGCACCTCCCCCACCGCGATGGACAGATTGTTCAACGCCGCGTCCAGATCGGAACGACTGTCCGACAGCACGCTGGTCAGCGTCGCGAGCCGGTTCTGGAACTGCACGATCTGCACATTGCTGTCGCGCAGCGCGGTGACGAATGTCTGCAGGTTGGTGATGGTCGCGCCGATATCGCCGCTGCCGTCGGCCAGGATCCGGCCCACGCCGGACAGTTGCGCGAGCATCTGCCGCAGTTTGTCACCGTTGCCGGCCAGGGCGTCGGCGGTGCTGTCGATGAACCGTCCGGCCGGGCCCGACGATTGGTCGCCGTCGGGGCCGAGCTCGGTGGCCAGCCGCGTCAGCTGCGTTTTGATCTGGTCCCATTCGACCGGGACCGCGGTGCGTTCCAGCGGGATCAGCGTATCGTCGGCCATCGTGGGCCCCTCCCCCCTGTAGGCGGGGGTGAGCTGGACGTACCGGGAGTCGACCAGGCTCTGCGCGACGATCACGGCCCCGGCGTCGGCCGGGATCTCCACATTCCGGTCCACGTTGAGGGTCATCTCGACCGCGGTACCGCGCGGCTCGATACCGGCCACGGTCCCGACCTTCACACCGGAGACCCGGACATCGTCACCGGGGTAGATGGCGGTCGCGGTCGCGAACATGGCGCGGACCGTGGTGGGGCCCAGCAGTGTCCGGTTCACCACCACGAAGGCGGCGACGAGCACAGCTACCGCCAGGACACCCGACCCGGCCTTGAGGATCACGGCTCGGCTCATCGTGGCGCCCCCGGTTGTGGTGCGGGTGGTTGCGGGACCGAACCGCCGAACGCAGCGTCGACGAACGGCCGGATCCATTGCGCGGGGATCAGGTTGGCGACATAGGCGTTGTAGAACGGGCCGCCCGAGACCGCTTCGCCCTGGGTCAGCGAGGCCTTGGCCAGCCCGGGGATCGCTTTGGCGATATTGTCCTTGTTCTGCTGCAGCATCTCCGTCACCGAATTCAGCCGGTCCAGTGCCGGTCCCAGCTCCGCCTCGTTATCGGCCACCAGCTGGGTGAGCTGATCGGCCACCGCCGCGACGTTGGCCAGGAGGGTGGCGATCGCCTGGCGGCGCTCGTCGAGCACTCCGACCAGCGCATTCGCATTGAGCAGCATGGTGTTCAGCTGTCCGCTGCGCTCGGCCAGGATCCCGGTGACCTCGCGTGAGGCGGTCAGCAGATCGCGCAGGGCCGTATTGCGGCTGTTGATGGATTTGGACACCTCGGTCAGCCCGTCGAAGGCCGGGCCCAGCTGCGGAGCGATGGCGTCGAGGGTGGAGGACAGCATATTCAGCGAGTTGTTCAGCGAATCGGTATCCATCGCACCGGTGGTGTTGGTGAGATCGCCCAGCGCGTCGGTGAGCGAATACGGCGACGAGGTGCGCTCCACCGGGATCGTATGCAAGGGCCGCAACCGGTCGTCACCGTGCGAGATCAACGTCATGATCCGCTTGCCCAGCAGGGAGCCGGTTTTGATCTGCGCGGTGCTGTCCGCCCCGAGGGATACGGAATCGCCGACCGTGAACAGCACCCGGGCCACGCCGCGGTCGAGTGCGACATCGGTGACGGTGCCGACCTTCACCCCGGAGACGATCACCTCGTCCCCTTTCTCCAGCCCGCCGGCCTCCTCGAACACCGCCTGATAGCGCACGGTGGTCCCCCAGGCGATCACCTGCTGGGACTGCAGCCCGAGCGAGATCACGCAGAGGATGAGCACGATGCCGACCAGGCCGTGCCGCAGTAGATGTCTTCCTCGATAGCGGAACATCTCAGGGAGCGCACCTTCCGTCGGTCTGCACGGCCGCGGGGATCTCGACGACCTGCCCGGACAGGTCGTTGACCCGTAGCGTCAAATCGCACAGGTAGTACTGGATGAAGTTGCCGTAGGCCCCGGTGCGCACCAGTTTCCGGAAGTTCTCCGGAGCCTTCTGCAGGGCGGTGTCCAGGGTCTGTTTGTCGTTGTCGATATTGGTCGCCAGGATGTTGACCTGGTCGATCGTGCCCGCCAGCGCCGGGCGGCCCTGGCTGAGCAGATCGGCGACCGTCGCGGTACCGGCCTCGAGCGAGTCGATGGCCGAGGCGATCGGGTCCCGGTCGTTGCTGAGCTGGGTGATGAGCTGTTCCAGCCGGTCCACCAGACCGGAGAACTGGCCGCCTTCGGAGGCCAGGGTCTGCATCACCGTGTTCAGGTTGTCGATCAGCTGCTCGATGATCTCGTTGTTGTCGGCCAGCGCCGCCGAGAACGAGGCGGTGCGGCCGAGAATGGAGTTCACCGTGCCCTCCTTGCCCTGCACGATCTCGAGCAGCGACCAGGTGAGCGCGTTCACGTCCCGGGCGTTGAGGCCCTGGATCACCGGTTTCAGCCCGCCGAGCAGCAGGTCCAGATCCAGAGCGCCCACGGTGTTCTCGATCGGGAGCTGCCCGCCGGCCTCGAGCCGGTTACCGGGCCGGTCGGTGAGTTCGAGATAGCGGTCGCCGACGAGGTTGAGATACCGGACCGCGACCTCGGTGCCGGTGGTGAGCGCCAGCGAGCGGTCGGCGTCGAAATCGACGCGCACTCGGTGATCGTCCTGCAGTTCGACCCCGCGCACCGACCCCACGACGACCCCGGACACCCGCACGGTGTCGCCGGTCCGCAGATCCGACGAATCGGCGAACACCGCCGAGTACTCGGTGGTGGATCCACTGCGGTATTCCCCGAACACGATGATCAGGCACGCCGAGAGCACCACCATCACCGCGGCGAAGATGCCGAATTTCAGCAGCGGCGTATTGCGCCGGTCCATCAGGGTGCTCCCTTCCCGGCGGCGGCCGGTCCGAACAGCGCCTGGGCCAGTGAGGTCGTATTCAGCGTGAGTCCGGACCGGAACGGCCCGGCCTGTGGGTTGGCACCGACATCGGCGACCACGAACGGCGGGAAGTCCTCGTAGGCCACCGGCAGCATCGAGCACTGCGGCCCGCCCTTGGCCGCCACCTTCGGCAGATGCTCCGGATACCGGTACGGTTCGACGCCCCAGAGGAAGTTCGCCGAGAGCCCGATACCGGGCACCTGCACCGGCGTCACCGACGACAGGTAGCCGAGACCGTCGAGGGCGCAGGTCAGCGCGGTGTGGTACCGGTTGGTGAGATTCGTGGTCGGTACCAGGGCGTCCATGGTGCTCACCAGCCCGGGCCCGTTCTCGCCGATCACCTTGTTCCCGGTATCGGCCAGCCCGATCAGGCTCATCAGCATCACATCGAGTTGCTGCTGCTCCTCCACCACCGTCTGCCCGAGTCGGGTCGCGTTGCCGACGGTGTCGAGCAGCGCGGGCGAGGCGTCGGCGTAGACGCCGGTCACCTGCGGAGCCATCGCCAGATCGGCCTGCAGTGCGGGCAATCCCGGTTCCACCTTGGCCAGGAACGCCTCGAAGTCGACCATCATCTGGCCCACCCGGTCACCGCGCCCGCGCATCGCGGAGGCCAGCGCGCCGAGGGTCTCGTTGAGCTTCTCCGGCTGGATCTGCGACAGCACCTGGGTGAGTTGCTCGAACACGGTGTTGATCTCGACGGTCACATGTTCGGCGTCGAAGACCTGCCCCGCTTCGAGATGGCCCGACGAGGGCTGCGCGGGCGGTATCAGCTGGATGTACTTCGCGCCGAAAACCGTGGTCGACGCGATATCGACCGTGATGTCGCCCGGAATCAGGGTGAGGTTGCCGCGGTCGATGGCGAGTTCGATCTCGGCGGTGCCGTCGGCGCGTTCGACGATGGAATCCACCGCGCCCACCGTCACCCCACGCAATTTCACCTCGGCGTCGGGGTACATCACCAGACCGGCGCGCGGCGCGTGCACGGTCACCGCCACGGTATCGGAGAAGGCGCCCTGGAACAGGGCCACCGCCAGCACGACGATCGCGGTACCGGCGGCCACCGCCGCCAGTCCCGCCGCCGGGCGCGCGGCGCCGGCCAGCGGCCGCAGCCGGTCGCGCCAGCGCCGGGGCGCGGGGCCCGCGGGGGTCCGCGGATCACCCGGCGCGCGGGCGTCACCCGCCCACGGTTGAGTTTCGTTTCCCACCACTGCCATCCCTATCCCGACAGCTCGAAGTTTCCGTTGGACCCGTACACCGCGAGCGACACCAGCAGCGTCACCGACACCACCGCGATGAGCGAGGTCCGGACCGCGTTACCCACCGCGGTGCCCACTCCGGAGGGCCCGCCCGCGGCGAAGAACCCGAAGTAGGTGTGGATGAGCAGGATGGTGATCGCCATCAGGATCGCCTGCAGGAACGACCAGAGCAGATCCACCGGATTCAGGAAAGTGGCGAAATAGTGGTCGTAGAGACCGGAGGACTGTCCCAGGATCACCACCGTGGTGAAGCGGCTCGCCAGGAACGAGGCGATCACGGCGATCGCGTACAGCGGCGTGATGGCGATCATCCCGGCCATGATCCGCGTTCCGACCAGGTATGAGATCGGCTCGATCGCAATGGATTCGAGTGCGTCGATCTCCTCGTTGATCCGCATGGCGCCCAATTGCGCGGTGACACCCGCGCCGAAGGTCGCCGCCAGGCCGATCCCGGCCACGACGGGCGCGGAGATCCGGACATTGATGAACGCGGAGAGGAACCCGGTGAGCGCCTCGATACCGATATCGCCCAGCGAGCTGTAGCCCTGCACGGCGAGCGTGCCGCCGGTGGCCAGGGTCAGGAAGCTGACGATCACCACCGTGCCGCCGAACGCGGCCAGCGTTCCCGCGCCCATGCTGATCTCCGCGATCAGCCGGATCGTCTCCCGCTTGTACCGCCAGGCCGAGATCGGCGCGTAGGCAAGGGCTTTCACATAGAAAATGGCATGGTCCCCGACCCTGCCCAGCGCATCCACCGGTTTGCGCAACCGGCGTAGCAGCAGCGGATAGCGTGAGTTCAGCACCTCGGAGGCTGTCATCGGATTCCTCCCCTCATCCGGTGGTCAACTGGATACCGATGGCCGTGACCATCACATTGATGACGAACAGCGACATGAACGCGTAGACAACGGTTTCGTTGACGGCGTTGCCCACGGCCTTGGCCCCGCCGGTGACGATGAGCCCGCGGTAGCAGGCGACGATGCCGGCCACCAGGCCGAACAGCAGCGCCTTCACCGACGAGATGACCACCTCGTTGAGTCCGGTGAGCAGGGTTATCCCGGCGACGAACGCACCCGGATTGACATCCTGGACGTAGACGGAGAACACATAGCCGCCGAGCACCCCGATGATGCAGACCAGGTTGTTCAGCAGCAGCGCGACGAGACCGGAGGCCAGCATGCGCGGCGTGACCAGCCGCTGCACGGGGTCGATCCCGAGCACCTCCATGGCCGCGATCTCTTCCCGGATGGTGCGCGAGCCCAGATCCGCGCACATGGCGGTGGCGCCGGATCCGGCGACGATCAGCACCGTCACCATCGGGCCCACCTGGGTCACCGCGCCGAACGCGGCGCCCGCGCCGGAGAGATCGGCGGCGCCCAGCTCGCGCAGCAGGATGTTCAGCGTGAAGCTGACCAGTACGGTGAACGGAATCGCCACCAGCAGCGTGGGAACCAGCGAAACCCGCACGATGAACCACGCCTGTTCGAAGAACTCGCGGGTCTGAAAAGGCCGGCGGAACGCGAATTTCACGGCGTCGGCGGTCATGGAGAACAATCCGCCGATCGTCTCGAGCGGGCCCGCGAAGCGGTCTTTGACCTGTATCCAGTACGGGGTGCGGGTGGTCATCCGAACCTCATCACATCGGATGCGGCTGCCGCATCGATCGGGCGGTCCCCCGGCAGGCGGGAAATCCGCCCGGGCAACCAAGAAGTCGGCATCGGAGTGCTCCTGTCGGACGATCGACGTCTCGGTGGGGCGGTCCGGGCGGCACGATCCCACCGAGACGGGGGCGGCCCGGGTGGGCCGCGGTGTGACGAGCGGTACCGGCTACGGCTGCGGAGGTGAGTCCGGAGGCTGTGCCGTCCCAGCCGGTGTGCTGTCACTATCTCGGTACGGAAATGTCATTCTCGATTTCCAATAGGATGGCATCCGCTTGAGGAGAACACAATACTTGCGGGCAAGTTTTCAGGAACCCCCAGGCAGGACGGCCACACCACGGCAACAACCCGCGAGAAAACGCCACGACCAGGCAATGTACACCCCACGACCGGTCGCGTGAACGAAAAAGAGGCACCCGGGGCAATCCGGATGAATTGTGAAATTTGGCGTTTCAAATTTGCCCGACACCGGACCCCGGGAAATGAATTCGCATAAATGCGTATGAACCACCGCGCGCCGGTTACGGGCAATTCCGCGCGAACTCTCGCGGCCCGGAACAATACCGGTGCGCCGGCCCCGCGCGAACCCCGGCCCACCCCACGGGCGACCCCGCGCTCGGCGACCGTCCGGGCCGGCGGCGAGAACCGGGCGCCCGCGCGGCGAGGGCCGGCCGCGCCCCTCGACGGACGACCCTCCCCAACCCCGGAACTACACGGCGGGTACGAGATCCGCGCACACCGGCGCGTACTCGGTGACCCCGCTGCGGAAGATCTCACTCGGCGTCACGGCGGCCGGCGACAGACCGGCGGCGACCATGGCCTGCGCCTTGAACGCGCGCGCGGCATAGCTCAGCCGGTGCAGCACCGGATCCACACCGTGATCCTGACCTGCGGGCCACCCGTCGCCCCAGACCACGACCTCGATACCGCGATCCTCCAAGGCCCGCAGCACACCCTTGCGGGCGCGGCCGTCCCTGCTACAGACGTCGGCGTTCACGGCCAGCGCCTGCGGCAGCCGCCCGGGGACCTCCGTCGCCAGCACCGTATCGAGTTCACGGACCTCGGCGCCGAGGATCTTCAGCGGCCGGATATCGGACGGCTGCGCGAGCAGCACCGTCACGTCCCAGCCGGCCACCGACCGATCGAACAACCAACCACCCGCGAACTGGACCGCGTCGGCCACGGTCGCCGCCACTACATCGAGCCGGTACCTCATCACTTCTCCTTCGCCGCCAAGTCGCGGGCCAGCGACTGGGTGTAACCGTTGAATACGTCGGCCAGCGGGATCGAACGATCGAGCAGCCATGAGATCTCCATTCCGTTCAGGAAGGCGACGATCTCCACCGCGCGGGTGCGCGGGTCGAAATCTGTGCGGTACCGGCCGGTTTCCTGGCCGCTGCGGATCGCCCGGGCGACGAGTTCGACCGCGGTACGCCAGCGGTCGAGCATGCGGTCGTGCAGAGGCGCCTCGGGCATCAGGTTCTCGACCAGAAGAACGACGAAGGTGCCGACCAGCTCCGGGTGGCGCTCCATCCGGGTGACGACCTTGCGGATCTCGACGACGAGATCGCCGCTGATATCCGCGTCTTCCAGATCCTGGGCGTCCCGAGCGTCCAGTACGGCGTGCAGCAGTTGATCCTTCGACGCGAAGTGATGCAACAGCCCCGCGGAGGTGACCCCGGCTTCGCCGGCGATCTGCGCCAGCGTGGTGCCGCGCCAGCCGTTTCGGGTGAGGAGCCGCTGCGCGACGGTGAGGATGCGCTGCCTGCGATCCTCCCCCTTCGCGAGGAGTGAGGCGTATGGACGAGGAGCTGTCATGGTCCGAACCCCGATCTGACAAACCTAGTGAACACACAGTAGGTTGGTTTCGATCCTGTGACAAGGGTTACAGAGAAGTTGCCCGCGTAATGGGCTTTCACAATGTGGCCACCGGGCGAGAACCGGCCCGATTCCGGGTCGCCGAGACCATTTCGGAACTCCCGCGGAACCTCCATGAGAATACCATTCTCACCCCTTCACCCGCAGACCGACCAGGAAAAACCCCGGATCTCGTAGAACGCCGCTCTCCATTTGTGATAATGTCGTTTTCAGCTTGGCGGCGCACCGCCCGCGACCCGGCCGTTCACTCCGGCGCCCCGGCCCGAGGCCGGTCATACCGGATCCGCATAACCCCGTGACGGCAGCGCGGGCGGCGATCACGCCCGCCGACGGCAAATTCGCGAATCACACGATCCATTGGAGGGTCACGATGCCGACTTCGCCCAGCAGTGCTCCGCTGTACCCCCCGCAGGGGTTCGGTCCGCCCAAGGACCGCCGGGGCCGGGCCGAGGGCACCCTCGGGCTTCCCGCCGGCACGGAGGTCTTCTCGGCCGACAACCACATCTCGCTCGCCGACGACATCTTCTTCGAGCGGTTCCCCGAGGAACTGCGGGACAAGGCCCCGCGGGTCTGGTATGAGGACGGCGCCTACCAGATCGGCCGGAAGGGGAAGTCGTTCCTGCCGGGAGATTTCAGCCGGGTCCTGATGCAGTACGACCCGCTGGAGGGGTCCGGCAGCACCAACCTCGAGGCCCGGCTCGCAGATCTGCGCGCCGACGGTATCGACAAGGAACTCGCGTTCCCCAATTCGCTGCTGGCCCTGCTGTTCTATCCGGACAAGGCGATCCGCGAACGCTGCTTCCGCATCTACAACGAGTACATCGCCGAGGTGCAGGAACGCTCGGGCGGCACGATGTACGGAGTCGGATTGATCAACTGGTGGGACCCCGAGGGCGCCCGCCGGACACTGGCCGAACTGAAATCGCTGGGGCTGAAGACCTTCCTGCTGCCGCTGTCGGCCGGTAAGGACGACGACGGCAACGTCATCGATTACGGCAGCACGCCGATGATCGGCGTCTGGGACGCCATCGAGGAATCCGGGGTTCCGGTCTCGCACCATATCGGCGAATCGCCACTGTCGGCGCCGTGCGAAGTGAACAGTGTCGTGGTCGGGATGATGCACAATGTCGCACCGTTCCGGGAGCTGTTCTCCAAGTACGTGTTCAGCGGCATCATCGACCGGCATCCCGGCCTGCAGATCGGCTGGTTCGAAGGCGGTGTCAACTGGGTCGCCTCGGCGCTGCAGGACGCCGAGCACATGCACGCGTCGTACCGGCACATGTACAACCGCCCGCTGGAACACGAGGTGCGTTACTACTGGGAGAACCATATGCGGGCCTCGTTCATGGTCGACCCGCTGGGCCTGGCCGTCATCGACCACATCGGCGTGGACCGGGTGATGTGGTCGTCGGACTACCCGCACAACGAGAGCACCTTCGGCTACTCCGAGAAATCGCTGGAGTCGGTGGTCACCGCGCTCGGCGCCGAGAACGCCGCCCGCGTCGTGAGCGGAAATATCAAGGAATTCCTGGGGGTATAGGCCGCCCACGCCGAGAAGGACCACATCGATGACCGCATTTTCCGCCGCCGCCGCGGCGATCGACATACCCGACCTCCCGGACCGCACCCGGATGCGCCGCGAAACCGGGGCCCGCCTCCGTTCGGCCATGGCCGAACGCGGCGTGGACGCGGCGATCCTGCTACTGAACAACAATGTCGTCTACGCGACCGGCGCCAACTGGCCGCTGGGCGACGCCGGACTCGCCCATGTCGAACGGCCGGTCGCGGTGGTGACCGCCGACGACGAGTGGCCGCATCTGTTCCTGCCGTTCCGGGCCGGAGCCGCCGCCGAATCCGAGCTGCCCGACGACCATCTGCACCCACCGGTCTATCTCGAATTCGACGAGGGTGTGGCCGATTTCGCGCGCACCCTCGCCGAGATCGTGCCGCCGGGGGCCACGGTCGCGGTGGACGAATTCACCGGCGCCATGCTCCGGGCGAAGGACACGCTCTTCCCGGGCGCCACACCCGTGGACGCCGCCACCGTGATCGGCCCCGCCAAACTGATCAAGACTCCGGACGAACTGTCCTGTATCCGCAAGGCCTGCCGGATCACCGAGGAGGCCATCGTCGATGTCCAGGCCTCCCTCGCCCCCGGGGTGCGCCAGATCGATCTGTCCGCCGGATTCGTGGGCCGCGCGTTCGAACTCGGCGCCACCGCGACCATGCTGGACGCGATCTGGCAGGTGATGCCGGAGACCAAGGCGGACGGCGTGTGGACCAGCCACGGCGACCTCGCGCTGCCGTTGCTCACCACCGAGCGGGAGCTGAAGGCCGGTGATGTGCTGTGGACCGATGTCAGCATCACCTACAACGGCTACTGCTCGGATTTCGGCCGGACCTGGATCGTCGGGCAGGATCCGACCCCGCGCCAGCAGGCCCAGTACCGGCAGTGGCGTCATATCCTCGGCGCGGTTCTCGAGCAGATCCGGCCCGGAGCCACCGCCGCGCAGCTCGCCCACGCGGCGACCGAGGCGGCCGGTGGCAGCCGGCCCTGGCTCCCGCATTTCTACATCTCGCACGGGATCGGCGTGAGCGCCGCCGAGATGCCCATGATCGGCACCGATCTCGGCGCCGAATTCGACGACAATTTCGTGCTTCGCCCCGGCATGGTGCTGGTCCTGGAACCCGTGGTCTGGGAGGACGGCACCGGCGGCTATCGCAGTGAGGAGATCGTGGTGGTAACCGACGGAGGTTTCATGCCTCTCACCGACTACACCTATGCCCCCTATGGCGACTGAGATCCTGCCGGACGATCGCACGCTGCGGCTCGGGCGCCGCGAGCGGGTGCTGGCACAGATGCAAGCCCACGACCTCGATGTACTGATCGCCGGACGGCAGGCCAACGCCCGCTATCTGTCCGGAGCCCCGCAGCTGTGGGTGGCCGGGACCCGGCCGTTCGGCCCGGTGGCCCTGCTGGTCCGGGCGACCGGCGCGGTCCACCTGCACAGCACCTGGGACGAGGGGATCCCCGACGACATCCCGCACGAGAACCTCTACGAGACCCTGTGGGACCCCCGCAATCTCATCGCGGTGCTGCGCGATATCGAGGGCGCCGCGACGGCCCGGCGAGTGGGCACCGACGCCCTCTCCCCCGCCTTCGCCCAGTTGCTGCCGACGGCCTTCCCGAATGCCGAGATCGTCGATGGCGAGCTCGCCTTCCGCGCGGCGCGGCGGATCAAGACCGCCGCCGAGATCGAGACCATGCGGGCCGGGTTGCGGGTCGCCGAGAAGGGACTCACCGCGGCGGTGGCGCAGCTCGCCCCCGGGGTAACCGAACAGGCCCTGGCCGGGGTCCTGCTGGAAGCGTGCGCCGCCGAGGGTGTGAGCACACCGGCCACCCAGGACGCGGCCTGGATCACCGCCCGCGACCATCCGTGGCAGCGCGCCACCCCGGACCGGACGGTCCAGGACGGGGATCTGGTCGCCTTCTCGTCCGGAGTTCTCGGCGACGGGTACATCGGCGAGGTCGGCCGCACCTGGCCGGTGGGCCCGGTGACACCCGCCATCGGCAAGCTGTACGGCCGCTGGAACCGGCTGTGGGAGAACCTGTTGCGGGCCTGCCGGCCCGGCGCGCCCGCGGCCGGTCTGCTCGACGCCTATCTCGACACCGGTGAGCCGTTGCCCGCCATGCCGGTGGCCCGCGGCCTGGGTCTGGGATTCGACCCGCCGGTGGTCGCGCCGGCGCTGCGCCGCACCGCCGAGGCCGAACCACTCGAACCCGGGATGGTGCTGGCGGTGACCGGTTATGTCTGGGCCGAGGGCGTCGGCGCGGTCTTCGGGCGCGACGCCGTACTCATCGGTGACGACGGCCCGCAGGTCCTGACCTCGAGTCCGCACTGGGAGCAGCCATGACGACACAGACACCGGCCAACGGTTCCTCAGCCGGCGACGAGCAGCCCGCCGCGCCGAGCGCCGAGGAGATCATCCGGTACGCGAAGGATCCCGCGACCCGCATCGCGACCATCACCTTCGACCGGCCCGATCAACTCAACGCCCCGACCATGGCCGCGCGCCTGCGCTACGGCGATCTGATCCACCGCGCCAGTATCGACGACGACGTCAAGGTGCTGGTCATCCGTGGTGCCGGCGACGATTTCGGATCCGGCGCCGATCTGGGCGAGTTCATGGCCGTACAGAACGACCCCGACCAGGGCCCGCGACTCAGCGAGTACAAGATCGGCCCGGACGAGGTCCGGTACCCGCCCAAGGAATCGTTCCGCCACGGCGCCTCCATCAGCCAGTGGTACGCCAACGCGCAGGCGGGCTGCCGCAGTCTGCAGGAGTTCAAGAAGATCAGCATCGTCGAGGTGAAGGGCTACTGCTACGGCTGGCACTTCTACCAGGCCGCCGATGCCGATCTGGTGATCTCCTCCGACGACGCGCTGTTCGGCCACCCCTCGTTCCGCTATTACGGCTGGGGGCCGCGGATGTGGACCTGGGCGCAGACCATGGGCCTGCGCAAATTCCAGGAGATGGTGTTCACCGGCCGGGCGTTCTCGGCAGCCGAGATGGCGGATTGCAATTTCCTCAACAGCGTCGTGCCCCGGGCGGACCTGGAGGCCGAGACCGATAAGTACGCCCTGGCCTGCGCCCGGAACCGCCCCACGGACACCGTGTTCATGCAGAAGGTGTTCTTCGAGATCATGAAACAGCAGCAGGGCGAGTACATGGGCAGCCTGCTCAGCGGTTTCTTCGAATCGATGGGCGGCCATATCCACGCCGACGACAACGATCTGATGCTGGACAACGCCTTCGACGGCGGGCTCAACAACTCGGTCAAGGACAACGACAGCCGGTTCCCGCCCGAGTTCCGGCTCAGCAAATCCGGCCGGCGGAAACCGGAGTAGCCGGCGGCACCGTCGCGGTGCGTACGACCGGGCCCTCGGCGGGACGCTGCGGCGTCCCGCCGATCCCCTGTCCGGGTGACCGGACACCGCCGGGCGGGACCCCCGGCCGGTTCTCGCAGAGGAATCGAGAGTGTTATGAGAGCGAATCGGGCCACCGGCCGTGACGATTCCCCGACGAACGCGCCGTTGACCGGCTACACCCTGGTCGATCTGTCGAGCGGGGTCGCGGGCGCGTATTGCACGAAACTCCTGGCCGATGCCGGCGCGACGGTGATCGCCGCCGAATCGCCGCACGGTAATCCGCTACGCACGCGGTCCGCGTCCGGCGCCCTGCCGGAACCCGGTACCGATGGCGCGCTGTTCCAGTTCCTGGCCGCCGGGAAGCACAGCGTCGCCGTCGATATCGGTGCCGAAGGTGACCGGGAGCTGCTCGAGCACGTGCTGGCCGACGCGGACGCGGTGGTCTGGTCACCCGGAGCGGCGCCGGCCGGCGATCCGCGCTACGCCCCGGCGGCGATCCGCGAACGTCATCCGCATCTCGTGGTCACGACGATCACCTCGTTCGGCCTGGACGGCCCGTGGGCCGGACGGGCGGCCACCGAGTTCACGCTGCAGGCATGGTCCGGCGGAATCGTCGGCCTGGGCCGCGGCGCGCCGGAGCGCGCGCCGGTGCATATCGGCGGTGACGTCGGGGAATGGTTCGCCGGCGCGCACGCGGCCGCTGCCGTCCTCACCGCCCGGCAGCGGGCATTGCGCACGGGTACCGGTGAACTGGTCGATCTGTCCATGCTGGAAACCCAGATCCTCGGCCTGTCGTACTATCCGGTCTCGTTCTACGACACCGTGAACCGGCCGTTCCGGACCCAGCGCCGGTTGAGCCGGCCGGGCGTCGCCACGGCCGCCGACGGGCTCATCGCGGTCGGCTGCGGTACCGCCCAGCAGTGGTTCGACCTGTGCGTCATGGTCGGGCATCCGGAGTGGATCGACGAGGATCCGACGCCGGCCATCACCGAGCGCACCAACGAGAAGGCCGGCGAGATCGCCGCCTGGTTCGCCGCCCACAAGGTCGACGAGATCCGGGAACTGGCCACGGCTTTCCGCATACCCAACAGTCCGGTGGCCGGCGGCGCCACCGTCACCGAGCTCGATCAGCACCGGGCCCGTGATTTCTTCACGGTCAACCCGCGCGACGGTTTCGTCCAGCCCGGTCCGCCGTTCCGGACCACACCGCCGGTACTGCGCGCTCCCGAACCCGCCCCGCGTCTGGGCGAACACACCGAGGACTATCGGGCCGCGGCGCCGGGCGGCCGTGACGCCGTGGCCCGGCCACTCGATCCGGCGCCGGCCGGGGCGACGACCGCGCTACCGTTCGAGGGGCTGCGTGTCCTGGATATGACCACCTTCTGGGCCGGCCCGTCCTGCACCCATTTCCTGGCACTGCAGGGCGCCGAGGTGATCCATGTGGAATCCGCGCAGCGTCCCGACGGGACCCGGCTCATCGCGGGGGTACCGGCCGACGAACCGCAGTGGTGGGAGAAGTCGGGGATCTTCTCCGGTCTCAACACCAACAAGCGCGGGATCACCGTCGACTTCCGTACCGAAGCGGGCCGGGAAATCCTGCGGGCACTGGTGAAATCCTGCGATGTGATCGTGGAGAACTACACACCGCGGGTGATCGAGCAGATCGGCCTCGACTACGACTCCGTACGCGCACTGCGCCCCGACGCGATCATGGTGCGGATGCCGGGATTCGGCCTCGACGGCCCCTGGCGGGACAATCCGGCCTTCGCGTATGTGATCGAGGACGCGTCCGGGCTCACCTGGCGCACCGGATATCCCGACCAGAATCCGGTCGAGCCCTACAGCCTGGGCGATCCCAATGCCGGGGTGCACGCCCTGGTCGCACTGCTGCTCGCGCTGGAGCACCGGCGGCGCACCGGCGAGGGCATGCTCGTGGAGGCCGCCATGGTCGACGCGGCGCTGAACATCACCGCCGAACAGGTCATCGAGTACTCCGCCTACGGCAACCAGCTCGAACGGGACGGCAACCGGGGCCCGCACGCCGCCCCGCAGAACCTCTACCGCGCGGCCGGTGTCGACGAGTTCGGCCGGCCCGACAACTGGATCGCGCTCGCGGTCGGCACCGACGAACAGTGGCAGGCACTCACCGAAGTCCTCGGCCGTCCGGCCTGGGCGGCCGACCCCGGCCTCCGGGAGGCGGCCGGGCGGCGCGACCGCCACGACGAGATCGACGATCACCTCGCCGTGTGGTGCGCCGGCCGCCCGGCCGCCGAGATCGTCGACCTGCTGTGGGCGGCGGGCATTCCGGTGGCCGAGGTCCGGCAACCGCACCGGCAGACCGAGATCCCCCAGCTGGCGCACCGCGGTTTCTTCGAACCCGTCGACCACCCGGTCAATCCGACCGCGCGGCACAGCACGGTCGCGGCCCGGTATTCGGCGGGACCGCGGCGGTATCACCGGACCCATGCCCCGCTGCTGGGCCAGGACAATGCCGCGGTGCTGACCGAGCTCGGGTACAGCGCCGGTGAGATCGCGGCGTGGGAAAGGGACGGGGTGATCGGCGGAACGCCGGGCTGAGCCCACCCGAAGTTGACAACATACTGTCAATCATGACAGGATGTTGTCATGACATCGAAGACCGTCCATATCGCCGTGTTCGACACTCTCGCGGACTGGGAGGTCGGTGCCGCGACCGCCCATATCAACAACGGCAACTGGCACCGGGAACCCGGGAAGTTCCGCACCCGCACCGTCGGCCCGGGCACCGCCGCGGTCACCACGATGGGCGGTATGCGGATCCTGCCCGACCTCGCCCTCGCCGATCTGTCGCCCGCGGACAGCGCCATGCTCATCCTGCCCGGCGCCGAGGGCTGGGACTCCGGCGAACTGGACGCCTTCGCCGAGAAGGCACGGGAGTTCATCGCCGCGGGCGTTCCCGTCGCCGCCATCTGCGGCGCGACCTTCGGCCTGGCGCGGGCGGGACTGCTCGACGACCGCGCGCATACCAGCAATATCGCCGAATACCTTGCCGCCAGCGGCTATTCGGGTGGCGCACGGTACGTCGAGGAACCCGCCGTCACCGATCGGGCCGTGATCACCGCCAACTCGACGGCGCCGTTCGAATTCGCCCGCGAAGTCTTCGCGGCCCTGGACCTGTACGAACCGCAGGTGCTCGACGGCTGGTACCGGCTCTTCGCGCACGGCGACCCCGCCGGCTACGCGGCGCTGGCGGAATACGAGGCCCGGCAGGCCGCGGTCTGAACCCGGACCGCCCCGTGGAGAATCCCGAACAGCAACTGTTCAGCAGTGCCGCCGTCACCTCGTTCCGGCTCAACGGCCAGTTCCTCGCGCTCGCCGAGGAACTGGCCGTACCGGCCGGGCTCACCGCCGCCTGGTGGCAGGTCCTGGGCGCGATCCTGCCCGCGCCCCTGCCGGTGGCCGGAATCGCCCGGGATATGGGCGTCACGCGGCAGAGTGTGCAGCGCATCGCGGATCTGCTGGTGGAACGCGGACTCGCCGAATACCGGCCCAATCCGGCGCACCGCCGCGCCAAACTGGTGGCCGTCACCGATGCCGGGCATGCCGCGGTCGCGCGGATCGGACCGCGGCACGCGGAATTCGCGGCCCGGCTCACCGCGGAGGTCGGGCGTCAGCGGCTCACCGAGATCGTCGGCGCGCTGACCGAACTGTCCGCCGCCCTCGGCACCCTCGAGTCCGAGTGACGCTCACATACCGGCGATCCGGCGCACGATCGACAGCGGCAGCACCTTCATCGCCACGCTGAACGGCACCCACGGCCACGCCGGGCAGTACGCCTTGAAGCGCCGCTTCTCGATCGCCGACACCATGGACCGCACCCCGGTCCGGGTATCGACGAGGAACGTCGGCGGATGCGCGGCCTTATCGTTCATCTCCGAGGCGATATACCCCGGGAAGATGATCGAGACGTCCACACCGGGCACGTTCTCGGCGGCGATACCTTCGGCCATGGCGGCGACGGCGGCCTTACTGGCGCCGTAGGCGGTCATGGTCTTGGGCATACCGCGCAGCGCGGAGATGGAGGAGATCACCACGAGATGCCCGCCGCCCTGGGCGCGGAAGATCTTCATGGCCGCTTCCGTCTGGGCCATCGCACCCAGGAAGTTGGTGGTCGCGGTCTGCCGGTTGGGCCGGTCGCCGCCCTTGCCGAACGGCACGCCCTTGCCCAGCCCGGCATTGACGATCACCCGGTCGAGCCCGCCCAGTTCGGCCGCGAACTCGTCGAACACCCGCGGTACGGCGTCGAAATCCGTGACATCCAGCGCGGCGGTGCGCACCCGCACCCCGGGATACGCGGCGGCGATCTCCCGCGTGAGCTCTTCGAGCCGTTCGGTACGCCGCGCGCACAGGGCCAGGTCGTAACCGAGCGCCGCGAACTGCCGGGCCATCTCCGCGCCGAGCCCCGAACTCGCGCCGGTGATGAGAATCGAACCAGTACCCACTGTGGTGCATCTCCTGTGGTCGGCCGGTACCGATCCCGGTACGGCGTTGATCGGCGGGCCTGCCGAGCCTATCGGGCGGCCGGATGATCGCCGGCCGTCGTCACGGGTCAGGCCCGGCCGAAGGTGAGGGCCACGTTGTGGCCGCCGAATCCGAAGGAGTTGTTGACCGCGTAGTCGATCCGGCCGTGACGGGGTGCGCCGGCGACGATATCCAGGTCGACCGCCGGGTCCTGATTGTCCAGATTCAGTGTCGCGGGTATGATCTCGTCGCGGATGCTGAGCACGGTGAGCGCCGATTCGAGGGCGCCCGCGGCGCCGATCGCATGACCGAGCGCCGATTTCGGCGCGTACACCGCGGGATGGGTACCCACCGCCGAATCGATGGCGGCGGCCTCGGCGAGATCGCCGATCGGTGTCGCGGTGGCGTGCGCGTTGACGTGGGTGATATCGGCTCCGGTGAGCCCCGCGGTCCGGATCGCCCGGGTGATGGCGCGGGCCGCGCCGGTACCCTCCGGATCGGGTGCCACGAGATGGTAACCGTCGGAAGTGATTCCGGCGCCGAGCAGTCGCGCCAGAACGGTGGCGCCGCGGGCCCGGGCATGCGCCTCGGTCTCGAGGATCAGCAGGGCCCCGGCCTCACCGAAGACGAACCCGTCGCGGTCGGCGTCGAACGGCCGGGAGGCGGCCTTCGGTTCGTCGTTGCGGGTGCTCATGGCGCGCATCATGGTGAAGGCCGCGATCGGCACCGGGTCGATATACCCTTCGACACCCCCGGCCACGACGATATCGGCGTCACCCATCGCGATCATCTGCCATGCCCGCGCGATCGCCTCCGAACCGGACGAACACGCCGAGACGGGCGTGACCACTCCGGCCCGGGCACCGAGTTCCAGCCCGACCACCGCCGCCGGGCCGTTGGGCATCATCATCTGCACGGCCAGCGGCGATACCCGCCGATAACCGTCGGTCTCCAGCCGGTCCCGGGCCTCCACGACCGCGTCGCCGCCGCCCTGGCCCGTCCCGATCGCGACCGCGAGCCGGTCCCTGTCGACCTCCGGGCGCCCCGCGTTCGCCCAGACGGCCCGGCCCAGCACGGTGGCCAGCCGCTCCACATACGCCAGCCGACGCATTTCCACCCGGCCCAGCAGTGTTTCGGGTTCGACCTTCAGCCGCCCGCCGATCCGCACCGGTAGATCGTGCTCCCGGACCCACGGCTGCTCGAGCCGGTCGATACCGGACTCACCGGCCAGCAGGCCGGCCCAGGTTCCCTCGATATCACCGGCGATCGAGGTCGTGGCCGCGAGCGCGGTGACGACGATCTCCGGGAATCTGCCGTCGACCGCGAACGGATTCCGAACCTGCACCATGCGCCTCCCTGCGCTCACCGTGCGAAACTTCGACCATGGGGGACAAGCGAGTAGAGCGGTACGACCATCGGGCATCTCGGGTGCGGCCACTCTCGATCCGGCGACGCCCGGTAACCGGGTCCGGATCGCGGCCCGGGCACACCGTACCGGTACCTCGCCCGATCCGATCCGCCGATGGTACCGGCGGCAGCCACGGCGCCGGGAGCGGCACGGATTCCGGCTCCCCACCCTCGCGTCCGGACGGGACGGGGCCCGGCCGGCGTCAGCGGGCGGCGCGGATCGGTGCCGTCGCCGGGGACACGAACGGCGTGAGAGCATCCCGGACCTGCGGATGGGACAGTCTGCTGTGCCGACGTCCCGGTAGCCCGTCCTCCGGCGCGCCGGCCGCCGCGGCACACGGATCGCGCTCGGTGACGGCCGTTTCCTCGGCGAACCGCTCACCGGTGAGATCGACGGCGGCCAGCCGGTGCCCGGTCCGCGCCTCGACGACGGTGAGCCGGTAGACGACCGCGAACAGATTCAGCGTGCGGCCCACCGGCCGGCCCGGTTCGGGCGAGTACTGGCAGGTACGGACCAGCGACCCGAGGCGGACCTCGGATACGCAGGCGACGAGTTGTACCGACCGGGCGTCGACGGGATGCCATACGGTCGACGGCCCGAAGCCGGTGTCCTCGGACAGGTCTCCGGCGAGGTACACCGGGCTGGGGCCCGGCGCCGAATAGGGCGCGGCCGCCTCGATCCCGCCCCCGTCCTCGCAGAGCGCGCCGTATTCGGCGACGTCGAACCGGGCGAAACCGGTGGCCGCGAAAACGGTCGCGGCCACCGCCGCCAGCGCCACTCCCGCCACCGCGGCCGCGAGCACCGACCGCGCGCCGCGACCGCGCACCCGCTGCCCCGGCCTGCGCGGGCCGGGCGCCGGGCGCACGCCCGCGCCGGTATCCCGCCGGTTCGGCTCCGGCCGTCGCACCGGACC
Organism: Nocardia sp. NPDC049935; assembly: GCF_055586645.1. NCBI lineage: Bacteria > Bacillati > Actinomycetota > Actinomycetes > Mycobacteriales > Nocardiaceae > Nocardia > Nocardia sp. NPDC049935. Next base: position 493,844 of record NZ_JBVJHV010000006.1, read on the forward strand.
CGGCAGTCCCCGCCGGACCCGCGCCGGAATCGCGACCGCACGTCGTGCCCGGCGGCCCACCTGCCGGGCGGAGGCGGCGACCGCCGCGGCACGGGGCACGCGCTCTCGCGGCGGCAACGGCTCGCTCCCGGCGGGCGGCGGGTCGGCGGGCGTTTCGAGCCGGGCTCCGAAACTTTCTTCTCGTGCGGGCTTTTCCCGGTGGACCCGGGTCGACGCGCCGGACCGGTCGGCCGGCCGCTGCCCGATATCTCCCGATTCGAGCCCGGGCGTTCCGTCCGGCTCGGCGCGGAGACGTGTCCCGGGCCGCTCACCCGCCGCCGGCTCATCCGATACCGGCCCACGGGTCGCGGCTGCACCATCGGTCGCCGGTTCATCCGCACCCGCCGGCCGCCCGCCGGTGGGCTCTTCGTCGGCCGGCGCCCCCCGGCTCCCCGACCGTGTGACACCCATCGACGGCAACCCGCGCACCACCCGCGGCGTAACTCGCGGGCGCCCACCGGAGGAGCGCGGCCGGTCGCCGCCCGCCACCGGCGCCTCGGGCCCTCGTGACGTCCCGGGGTCCGAGTCCGCGGAAATCGACAGGGATTCGGCCGCCGTTTCCGCGCGGGGACGTTCAGCGGGCCTCGCGGGAACATAGGACTCGGCCGCCGGTTCCGCGAGTTGGCGATCGGCGGGCCCCGACGGAACGCCGGACTCGGCCGGCGCCGAGGGATCCGTAGCCCGGCGTCGCGGGTTTCGGCCGGACTTCCCGAAACGCCCGAACCCCGACCAATCCCCGGTAGCGGGTTGCGCGGGAAGCCGCGCGGGCGCGGAGAACGGGTCCGCCGGGAACCCCTCGGCGGCGAGTTCGTCCGGCTCCGGAGTGGACCGCGAGACATCCAGCGTCTCGAACGCCCGCGCGATATCGGCCGCGCGCCAGCGGACCCCGGCGGCGGCCGGACGCCCGAAGTATTCGCCGAGGCCGCCCGATTGCCCGATCCGGACGAGAATCATCTCCTCGCCCGGATCCGCCGGCGGCGGGCTCCAGCCGATGCGGGAACCGGTCTTGGGGATCAGCACCACGAGGATGTCGATATGTTCGGACAGCCCGTTCCGGCGCAGCAGCCCGGCCAGTTCGGACCGTTGCCTGCGGGCCCGCAGCAGCGGATTCGCCGTCGCCGCACCGGTTCGCACATCCGCGTCCCGATCGTCGACCTGCCACCGGCCGCCGGGCGGAGTGTGGAGCGTTCCGTGCTGTACCGACCCGAAATCGGCCAGCACGACGAGGGTGCACGACTGCGGCGTCCAGACCAGCAGATCGGCCGTCGTCCCGGCACGGCGGCGGGGCCGGGGTAGCGGACATCCGAGCAGGGCGAGACCGCCGATTCGCTCGGGCCCCGGCCCCCAGTCCCGGATCAGACGGAGTACGAAACGCTGCACACTGGACAATTCGGTGCTCTGCACGCGTATGATCACGGCAACCCCTACATCGGTGACCACGAAACCCGCGCACACCACAGGGGCGCCAGGGACCGTATTTCCCTGGCGCACACTGTGTTTGGATGCGCCGTCGTCCATGGTAGCAACCCGCGGCACGGCGCACGAGAGCCTGCGCCCGCATAGCGGCGTACGCATTTGTGCAAATCAGCGCCCGCCACCGAGTCCCGCGCGCCCGTCCGGCGCCACCACCGGGCGTCTTTCCGGACACGCCCGGCATCTGTCGAAGATCGCCCGCGCCGACCGTCCCGCGCGGTACGTTTGATGCGCCAGAAGTCCGTTCTGGTAGTGCGGCCGGTCATCGGTGATCCGGTGAGGCGCGCCGCGCGCGGTTGCCGTGGCCGCTCGAGGAGAACGTTGTATGCCGCAGTTCGAGTTGTCCCAGGAGGTCGTCGACACATTCGCGGAAGGTGAGGTGCTGCGGCTGGACGCCCAGCCCGTCGACTACGCGATCGTCGCCCTCTATTTCGTCTTCGTCCTCGGAATCGGGCTGCTGGCCCGGCAGCGGGTGTCGTCCAGTATGGACTTCTTCCTGTCCGGGAGATCATTGCCGGCGTGGGTCACCGGCCTCGCGTTCATCTCCGCCAATCTCGGCGCGGTCGAGATCATGGGTATGTCGGCCAACGGCGCCGAATACGGGTTCCCGGCCTTCCACTACTTCTGGATCGGCGCGGTCCCGGCCATGCTGTTCCTCGGCGTGGTGATGATGCCGTTCTACTACGGCTCCAAAGTGCGCAGCGTGCCGGAATTCATGCGGCGGCGCTTCGGCACCGGCGCCCATCTGGTGAACGCGCTCAGTTTCGCTGTCGCGCAGGTGCTCATCGCCGGGGTGAACCTGTACCTGCTCGGCACCATCCTCAACGTCCTGCTCGGCTGGCCGCTGTGGATCTCGGTGATCGTCGCGGCGATCATCGTGCTGTCCTACATCACCCTGGGCGGTCTGTCGGCGGCGATCTACAACGAGGTCCTGCAGTTCTTCGTCATCGTCGCGGCGCTGCTGCCGCTCACCCTGATCGGCCTGCACCGCGTCGGCGGCTGGGACGGCCTGCAGGACAAGGTCGCCGCCTCCCCCGGCGGCGCCGAACAGCTGGACTCCTGGCCGGGTAACGCCCTGTCGGGTTTCGCCAACGATTTCCTCTCCATCATGGGCATCGTGTTCGGCCTCGGTTTCGTCCTCTCGTTCGGCTACTGGACCACGAACTTCGTCGAGGTGCAGCGGGCGCTGGCCACCCATTCCATCGCCGCCGCGCGCCGCACCCCGATCATCGGCGCCTACCCGAAGATCTTCATCCCGCTCATCGTGATCATCCCCGGCATGATCAGCGCGGTCCTGGTACCGCAGATGGCCGACTACAAACAGGCGGTCACCGCGAATCCGGACGTCCAGAGCGACACCACCTACAACCAGGCGCTGCTGTACCTGATGAAAGAGGTACTGCCCAACGGATTGCTGGGTGTGGGCCTGGCCGGCCTGCTGGCCGCGTTCATGGCCGGTATGGCGGCCAACGTCTCGGCGTTCAACACCGTGTTCAGTATCGACCTGTGGCAGCAGTACGTGGTCAAGGACCGGCCGGATACCTACTATCTGACGGTCGGCAGGCTCGCCACCGTGGGCGCCACCGTGGCGGCGATCTTCACCGCGTTCATCGCGGGCGGGTTCAGCAACATCATGGACTACCTGCAGACGCTGTTCAGTTTCTTCAACGCCCCGCTGTTCGCCACCTTCATCCTGGGCATGTTCTGGAAACGGATGACGCCCACGGCAGGCTGGACCGGCCTGGTATCCGGCACCGCCATCGCGGTCACCATCTTCGTGCTGAACGAGACCGGCGTGTTCTCACTGTCGGGCCAGGGCGTCAGTTTCGTCGCCGCCGGCGCGGCGTTCGTGGTGGATATCCTGGTCAGCGTGGCGGTCACCCTGGTGACCGCGCCGAAACCGGCGTCCGAGCTCGTCGGACTGGTGTACTCGGAGACCCCGAAGGAACTGCGCACCGATCCGGAGGCCGCCACCCTGCCCTGGTATCAGCGCCCGGTGCTGCTGGCGGGCATCGCGCTGGTGCTCGTGATCGTCCTCAATATCGCCACCGGATAGGAAACCACCGTGCTCTTCGATATCCGTACCATCGTCGGCGGCCTGCTCGGTCTCTACGGCATCGTGCTGGTGATCATGGGATTCTTCCACGACACCGCGGCGGAGGAGGCCAAGACCGGTGGTATCAACGTGAACCTCTGGGCCGGGCTGGGCATGGTCGTCTTCGCCGTGGCATTCCTCGCCTGGGCCCGGCTCCGGCCGGTCGTCGTCGACCGGCCGGACCCCGGCGCCGAGATCGAGGAGCCCACGAGCTGATCCGCGATTCCCGCGGCGGGACCGCAGGCGATCACCGCCCGGTATCCGGGCGGTGGAGTCGGTCCGGATCCGCCGTCAGTCCGGGAGGCCGATGGCGAAGCCGATCGCGATGAGCAGGCAGCTGATGATGGAGACGGCCACGATGATCCACATGCGGTCAGCCTACGAAATCGGCTCACCGAACCCGGTACCGGGTCGGCCACACCGGCGCGGCACACACCGCCGCGCCCGGCCGTCAGGGCACGACCTCCACGACATCACCCGGGTTCAGATAGTGGTAGACCGCGACGGCGCCGGGTTCGGTCAGGCGGATACACCCGTGTGACTGGTGTTCCACCGGCCCGATATGGAAGGCGATATCGTTGTTGAAGAAGACGGCATAGTGCATCGGTGCGTGGTGCATGGTGCTCCAGTGATACGGCCGTTTGAAGTCGACATCGAATACGCCGGGCGGCGTCTCGAAGCCGGGCATCCCGTGCGACATCGGGGTCGGGCCGTAGACCACCTTCCCGTTGTCCATCAGCCAGACCTCGTTCGAGGACAGCCGCAGGCAGGCCCGGGCGGCCGGGGAACACGGCGCCTGGGTCGGGATGATCGCCGGGGCGCCGGGCACATTCGGTCCGTTGGGCCAGAGCGGATCGGCGACCGCGGGCGCGGCGGGCGCGAGTACCGCCGCGAACCCGGCGAGCAGGGCCAGCCTGCGCATTCGATGGGAAAACCGTCCGTTGGTCATCTCGTGTCCACCTCTTCTCTCGATCCGCCGCCGCCTCCGGCGAGGGATGGCAAATTCCGAGCGAAACTACGAGAAACTTCGAGAACTCTCCGACGGTACAGTCATTCCCCGCGTTGCGGGCCGCAATCACCGGAGGTACGCCGGTTCGGATACGAATCGGCGTCGGCACAACACGGCCCGCAAACGATCAGGCAACACTCCAGCTATCGGTCGCGGCGCTGCGACGCCGGCCCCGCCGGCGTCGCTGGTAGAACACCTCCTCCACCGAGACGTTGGGCACCTGCTCGACGATCGCGGCCAGTGCGCCGTCGAGTTGCAGTTCGGTGATCCGCCGGTGCAGCCCGGCCCGCCGTTCGGCGGACAGTTGCGCCCATATCGCACCGATCCGCTGTTGCGCCGGGACCTCGGCGAGCGCCAGCAACCGGAGCAGCTCCGGCCACAGGTCACCGGCGTTGGCGACCTCCGGGAGTTCGGCGATCCGCTCCTGCGGGATCCGCGCCACCAGTCCCGCGACATACCGCTGGACATCGGGATGGGTGCGTTCGGTCAGCAACAGCAGACCCCGCCACGGTCCCGTCTCGAAGGCCACGATCAGCGATTCCACGATCGCGATCAGGGCCGCGGTGTTCGCGAAGATCGGGTTCATCGCCATACGCTGCAGCCCCGATGTGCTCATCTTGGAGACGAACGTCATCAGCTCGGGGGCAGCGCCCCGCTGGATGGTGTGGGCCGACAGTTTACCCAGGGCCTCGGGGGCGGCCAGGGACAGCAGGATATCGCCGATCTCGCCGACCACGACCGCGTCGGCCCGCGACATCACCGAGATCGCGGCCTCCTGCAGTTCCGGCGAGCCGGCCAGCACCGTCTCCATCATCCTCGGGATACGCCGGGACCGGCCGTCCAGCAACTGGCGCAGTATGTTGCTGATCGCGGTCGCGTTGTACGCGTAGGCGGCGGAGAAGATGATGCCCTCGTCGTCGAGGGTGCCCTGTTCGACGGCGGCCACCATTTTCGGAGTGGCGTAGGCCAGGAAGGGCCCGGCGGTGATGTGGTCCTTACGGCGCAGCACCTCGTTGACGATGGCCACCAACGGCTCCGAGGCCATGATGTCGCCCAGCTCGCCGAGCGCCTTGGGATCCACATAGGGCGTGCAATCCGCGGCGTATTCGGTTTTGAGCATGGTCAGCGTATCGGCGGCGGCGTCGGGATATTCGACCCCCACGGCCCCGGCGGCCCGCCCGGTCATCATGGGCGGCACGATGCGCTGCACCAGCGGCAGCGAAACCGTGAGCGGGATGATCGGGATCAACCGGCCGATGCGTTTGAACATCTCACCGTGATAGGCGAATATCCGGCCCGATATCCGCTGTTCGAGTTCGTTCAGGTGTTCGGCTCCGAGCCGCTCCAGATAGGAGATGCGTTCGACCGGGACGTGTAGCGTGCGAGCGAGCAGAATCATCTGCGCGCGGGTTACCAGATCGCTCATTTCTCGAGTAGATCCCCGAACATGATCCGGCGCGTGATCGCTTTGAACGGTGGCGGGAAGAAACGGATCATACCGTTGACGGCCTTGATGAGCAGATCCTTCTCCTGCTGCTGAGCCGCTCGGAACAATCCGAGCAGATCCTCGACCTCCCGGTCGGAAAGCATTTCCGAGGCTGCGGTGGGTCCGTTCAGTTCGCGGACGAGTTCAGTTTTGGCACTCATTCTGCTCCTGTGTCTCAATCGAAGGCCGGCAGCCGCGAAACCACCGCCGACCCCAGGTACTACCCGCACGACGATATGCCGAATCTTCATGCAGGTAAGCGCATTCACAACTGGCGTTACCCGCCTGCAATTTGGTGTGTCTCACATCGCCCGGTTCCGGTGACGCTACCCCAGCGGTCCGGCGCCGGTGGCCCGCGCTCGCGGCGCTGCCGGGACCTGGCGCGCAACACGTTTCCCGCGAGTGCCGGACAAGCACCCCGGAGGCACCTACTATGGGGTGTAGTAGATATCGATCCGCCGGTTCGCCGCGGACACGATCATGGGGAGGATTCATGGAAACGATCACTGTCGAGCGCACCATCGCCGCATCCACGGCATCGGTTTTCGACTGGATCAGCGATGCCCACAACTACACCCGCACTCCGCTGGTACTGCACGAACGGCTGGCGACACCGGGAGAGGGCGCGCCCTACGGCCGGGGCGCGGTCCGGTTCCTGGTCTGGTTCATCGGGGTGTTCTGGGAACGGATCACCGCCTACGACCCGCCGCATTCGTTCGAGTACCACGTCTACCGCAGCATTCCGCCCGCCCGGCACGAACACGGCCGGGTCGAGGTCATCGACACCCCGGCCGGAGCCCGGGTGGTGTGGACCACCACCGTGCAGTTGCGCATACCGCTCGCCGGCGCGATGCTCACCCGCCGGGTGGCGCGGCCCCTGCTGAACTACGCCTTCGGCCGGGTACTCGAGGTCGCCGACCGCGATCTCACCGGGTCCTCCACGGCCAAGTGACGGCGCAGGAACAGCAACTGGTGCTCGACCGCCGCCTCGAAGAGCGGGTTGCCCGGCCAGACCCCGAAGTGGTCGCAGGGGTAGTGCCGGACCTCGGCCCGGGCCGCGAACGCGGCCGCCGCCGCGGCGTGCGGCGGCGCGCCCCGGTCGAAATCGGCGATCTGCATCAGTACCGGGAGATCCAGCTCGGCGGCCGCGCGGGCCGGCCGGTAACCCGGAAGCTGGAGCAGCACACTCGAATCGATCTCGTTACGCCAGGTGGGCCCGGCCAGCGCCCGATAGGCCTCGGCGTAACCGTCCAGTGCCAGCGCGGCCGTCTCTCCCGGCGCTCCGACCAGTGGGATCAGGCCGCCGCCACCGGTCAGCGCATCCAGGCGGCCGCGTAGCGCCGCCACCGTACCCCGCGCGGTGGCCGCCACCCCGCCGTGCCGGATCGCCAGCGCGGCGGCGGCACGGCCGTCGACCAGCGGGGTGAGCGATACGAGAGCGGCCAGTGCGGCACGAGCGGTGCCGGATTTCCCGGCGGTGGCGCGGGCGGCGGCCCCCGCCGCCAGGACATGCCCGCCCGACAGCGAGACGCCCCACAGGATCACCCGCCGGGGATCCACCCCGGGCAGGTCCGCGGCCGCCCCGATCGCGGCCCGGTAGTCGGCGAGCTGTTCGGCCATCCGGATACGTTGCCGGGGAGTGCCGCCGCTGGCGCCGAAGTACCGGAAATCGAAGGCCAGCACGTCTATTCCGGCGGCGGCGTAGGCCCGGGCGAAGGGTTCCAGGCCGGAGTCCTTGGTGCCACCGAAACCGTGGGCCATCACGGCCACGGGCCGCCCGGCCGGACCCTCGAGCGCGCGGGAGGCCGCGGGGAAATGCCAGGCGTGGCAGTCGTCGGAGCCGGACCGGAAGGTCAGGTCGGTCCGGCCGGTCGCGGTGGCGCCGTCCGGTATCCGGTGCAGGGTCATACGTGGTTCCTCGCGATGGTGGATGCGGCGGTCACCGGCAGCGCGCTGCCGCCGGGGCCCGGGTGATCGCTGCCGTAGATCGAACGCAGCCAGACACCGACCACAGATTCGATATAGCTCTCCCGGTCCAATTCGACGCCGTAGGTGAGGCGTTCGAGGAGACGTTCGTTGAGCAGCAGCAGGACATCGGCCAGGGCGGTGGCGTCACCGCCGGCGGGCGCGCGGCCCGTGGCCCGTTCGTTCTCGATCATGGCCGCGATGGACGGGATGAACTCCTGGCGATCGGACTCCCACAGATCGTGAATCGCCGGGGAGACACTACGCGCGGTGAGGACCGCGCGGTACAGGTGCCGGTGGCGGTCCCAGAAGCCCACGAGCCCGCGGATCGTCGTCTCGATCCGCTCGGCCGGCGCACCGTCGCCCACCAGTATGTCGTTGACGCGGAACACTTCCTCGTAGCCCTGTTCCAGCGCCGCGGCCACGGCGGCGGCCTTGTTCTCGAAATAGAAATAGAACGCCGAGCGGGTGAGGCCCGCGCGCCGGGAGATCTCGGCGATATTGATCGGCTCGAGCTGCCCGCCGTTCTCCCGCAGCAGATCGTCCAGCGCGCTCAGCAATGCCGCGCGGCGCTGGTCGCCCCGCTGCGGGGACCGCCGATCGGTCCGCGGTCGCGCGCTCATCCCGGCAGCCCGGATACCGCGCGCCGGGCCCGGCGCCGGCCGGCCGGGATCTCCGAGAGCCGCAGATCCCGCTCGTAGACCCAGTAGTCCAGCTGCTGAGTGTGCCGCGGGCGGTCGACGATATGCCCGGTGAACCGCTGCTGATCGGATTCGATGACCTGCCGCATCGTTTCCGCCGCCGGTGGCAGGTAGTGACCGGCCGCGTAGGCGGCCACCAGCCGGGCCTGGCACTCCACGAAGGGAAACAGCGTCGGGAAGGGCTGAGCGAATCCCACGAACGCGAGATTGTCGATACCCGGCGCGAAAATCCGCTTGTAGAGCGATATCCGGTTGTCCGGCGCGCTCAGGAACGCCGGATCGAAGAAGGGAAAGGTGATGTTGTAGCCGGTGCAGTAGATGATGACATCGAAATCCTGCCGCGTTCCGTCCTGGAAATGCACTGTGCTGCCGTCCAGCAGGGTCACATCGGGTTTCGCGACCACGTCACCGGACCCCAGCCGCAGCGGCAGTTCCACCGATTGGGTGGGATGGGCCTCGAAGAACTTGTGATTCGGCTCCGGCAGACCGTATTTCACCGGGTCACCCGCGACGAGCGGGGTGAACATCTGGGTCAGTTTGCGCTGCCAGGACAGCGGCACGTAGGGCACGGTCCGGAAATACCGGTCGGCCGGGGTGCCCGCGAAATACTTCGGCACCACCCAGGCGCTCGACCGGGTGGACAGCCAGACCTCGTTGTCCATTGCCCGCGAGGACAATTCGACGGTGATATCCGCGGCGCTGTTGCCGATCCCCACGATCAGGATCCGCTTGCCGTAGAGGTCCAGTGGGGTCCGGGGGTCGATATACGAGTGCGAATGGATGGATTCCCCGGTGAACTCGCCCGGGAAATCCGGGAACCGCGGATCCCAGTGGTGACCGTTGGCGACGACCAGCCGATCGAAATTCCGGACCTCCCCGGATCCGGTCGTGACCTCCCAGCCCTCGGCAGTGGGCCGGGCATGCTCGACGCCGTTGCCGAATTCGATCGAACGCTTCAGATCGAACGCGGCCGCGTACCCCTCGAGGTACTCCTTGATCAGCGTGTGGTGCGGGAAGTCGGGATAGGAGTCCGGCATCGGATAGTCGCGGAACGAGAGCTGATACTTCGAGGTGTCGATATGCAGCGATCGGTACGCGCTGGAATGGCCGTTCGGATTACCGAAGGCCCAGTTCCCGCCGATGCGGTCCGAGGATTCGAAGCAGGTGTACGCAATGCCGTAGTCGCCCAGCATCTTCCCGGTGGTCAGGCCGCTGATACCCGCCCCGATCACGGCAACGGTGGGTTCGGGCATACGACCTCCTGCACACAGCCCCGCCGCGGCGACGCGCTTCCGATGATCCGAGTGACCTCGGTCACAAGCGACCATAGGTCCAGAGTTGACAGGTGTCAAGAAAAATTCACCCTTGTCAGTGACCCGATCCCGGGCCTACTTTCGTGAGGCACGTCATAGTCGCCGGCCGGGAGGAACCCCATGCGAGCACTACAACTCACCGAACCCGGCAGGCTGGAGCTACGTGAGGTCCCCACCCCGGAGCCCGGTCCGGGACAGCTCCTGATCCGGGTCGGCGCGTCCGGGATCTGCCATTCCGATCTGCATGTGCTGCATCTGCCGTTCAAGGTGCGCGAGGAGCCGCTGACCCTCGGCCACGAGATCGCCGGCACCGTCGCCGCCCTCGGCGCGCATGTCGAGGGGCGCGAGATCGGTGACCGCGGCCTGATCTATCTGTGCTGGTCGTGCGGGATCTGCCCGGAATGCGTGAGCGGGAACGAGAATGTCTGCCGCGCGGCCGGGCGGGTCGCCATGCCGCCGTGCCCCGGGCTCGGACCCGACGGCGGGATGGCGGAGTACGTCGTGGTGCCGGCGACCTCGTTCATACCGATCGGCGATATGGATTTCGTCGCCGCCGCGCCGCTCGCCGATGCCGCGCTCACCAGCTATCACGCCATCCGCGGCGCCCGCGATCAGCTGCGGCCGGGCGCGACCGCCGTGGTGATCGGCGCCGGCGGGCTCGGCCATGTGGGCATCCAGATCCTGCGGGCGCTGAGCCCGGTGCGCGTGGTCGCGGTGGATTCCGATCCCGGCAAACTGGAACTGGCCGCCGAATGCGGTGCGCACGAGGGGCTCCCGGCCGGTGACGACACCGCGGCGCGGATCCTGGAGATGACCGGCGGCCGCGGCGCCGAGGCGGTTTTCGATTTCGTCGGCGTCGACGCCACGGCCCGGCTCTCGGTCGAATGCGTCGGCCCCAACGGCGCCTACCGGATGATCGGATTGGGCGACGGCGATCCCGGTATCACCGCCGGACCGGCCGGCGGTCCCGGACTGCCGTGGGGCGCGACCGTGCGTAAATCCTATGGCGGCACCCGCCGCGACCTCATCGAGAGCGTGGCCCTGGCCCGGGAGGGCCGGATCCGGGCCCGCACCGAACAGTTCCCGCTCGCCGACGGCGCGCGGGCCTACGCCCTGCTCGAGCAGGGCCGGATCCGCGGCCGGGCGGTGCTGGTGCCCTGAGGCTATTCGCCCCGGGCGGCCGCCCACATATTGCTGAGCAGGGTGTGGCTGGGAGTATCCGCCAGCGACTGCGACGATTCGTAGATCCGGACGTAGGACGTCGCGTGGATCCGCCAGATCCCGTCGGCGCCGCGCCGGTAGCGGTCGGTGTAGTAGCCGGAACCGCGGATCAGCACCCCGAATTCGGTGGCCAGCACCGTGTCCTCGAAGAGCCAGCTGCCGGTCGCGGTATCACCGTCCACGGCGATCTCCGGATGGTTGGCGACATGGGTGGTCACGATGCCGGGGCCCATGTTCGCGCGCATGAACTCCACCACGGCCTCGCGCCCGTCCAGCGTGAGTTCGCGGCCCATCGCATGGGTGCCGTAGCGGGCTTCGATCTCCGGGTCCAGGGTGTCCGCGAAATCGTCCCAGCGTTTCAGGTCCAGAGTGCGGAAGTAGCGGTATTTGAGACCGCGGAGAAGCTCGAGTGCCTGCAGATCCATGCAGCCACCTTGGCACGAGCACCCGCTATCGGCAAGAACATGTTCTAGTTTTGGCGCCGCCGCTCGCCCGGCACGACCCGGTTTGCCGCCCGCGGTCCGTGGTACAGCGCCGATAGGCAACCGAAGTGGCCGGCGTTCCGGTCTCGTCCACACCGGCGTCGCGCCGCATCCCCCGCGAGCGACGGAGACGACGTATGAACAGCGATCGGATACTGACCGATGCCTTCGAGCGGATCCGGGAGGCGGTGCACGACTCGGTCGACGGGCTCGGCGAGGAGGCGCTGAACTACCGCGCCGATCCGGGCGCCAACTCCATCGCCTGGCTGATCTGGCATCTCACCCGCGTCCAGGACGAACATCTCGCCGAACTCGCCGGCAGCGAGTCGCTGTGGACCGGGCGCGGCTGGTTCGAGCGATTCGACCTGCCCATCGATCCGCGGGCCACCGGTTACGGCGACACCGCCGACGACGTGGCCCTGATCCACGCCCCCGCCGAACTCCTGACCGGCTACTACGATGCCGTCCACGCCCGGACCCTCGGATACCTCGGCACACTCTCCGGCCGGGACCTGGACCGGGTGATCGATACCGCCTGGGACCCGCCCGTCACGGTCGGAGTGCGGCTGGTCAGTGTGATCGCCGACGATCTCCAGCACGCGGGCCAGGCCGCCTACCTCCGGGGCATGCTGTCCCGGACACCGGCGGACGCGGACGCCGGGCGGTGAACAACGATTATCAGTCGCGGAGCGCCTGCTCCCGCAGCCACCCGAGGGTGCGGGAGAGGATCCGCGAGATATGCATCTGCGAAACCCCGAGCCGCTCGGCGATCTGCGACTGGGTCTTGGACTCGAAGAACCGCATCCGCAGCACCTCGCGCTCACGGTCGGACAGCTCACCGAGCAGCGGTTCCACCGCCAGATAGTCCTCCACCCAGCCGTAGGAGGGCTCGTCTGCGCCCAGCGAATCCCGCAACGGCAGCGCGCCCGAATCGCCGTCCTCGCCGGCCGGCGCGTCCAGGGAGGAGGTCTGGTAGGCATTACCCGCGATGAGGGCCTGGGTCACCTCCACCACGTCGATACCGAGCTCGGCGGCGATCTCGCTGGCCCGCGGCATCCGGCCCAGCCGCTGCGACAGCGACTCGACCGTGGGGCCGAGGTTCAGCTGGATCTCCTTGACCCGCCGCGGTACGCGCACCGACCAGGTGTTGTCGCGGAAATGACGCCGGACCTCCCCCATGATCGTGGGGACGGCGAAGGACAGGAACGACGAACCCCGGGACACGTCGAAACGGTCCACGGCGTTCAGCAGGCCCACCCGCGCCACCTGCAGCAGATCGTCGTAGGTCTCACCGCGCCCGGAGAACTTCCGGGCGATGTGCTCGGCCAGCGGCAGACAGCGACCGAGGATCTCCTCACGCAGGCGGGACCGCTCCGGATCGTCGTCGGCGAGTGCCGCCAGAGTGGAGAAGAGTGGCTCGATATCGTCGTAGCTGTCGTTGCCGCGATGGCGGCGCGAAGGCCCGGGGTCCGCCCGCGGTCCCTCATGCCCCATCGGCGCCTCCTCTGTACCAGCTGAATTCGACCTCGGTGGGGTATCCACCGCCGGAGATGTCGTACGGATGCTGCACCACGTGAACCGACCGGGTGAGCGTGCGCACGATATGCCAGCCGAAGCCCTCCTGATCCCGGAGCGTGTCGGTCATCGACATCGAGGTTACGCGCACGGTCATGCGATGTTCGTCGTAGTCGAAATCACAGCCCAGCGTCGTTTCGGGCACGGCCACGGCGATCAACGAGGTGGCCACCTCGTCGAGGGCGAGGCGGATATCGGTGACCTCGTCCAGGCCGAAGTCCGCGATCAGCGAGACCGTCTCGGCCAGCGCGCGCAGCATGACGAGTTGCTCGTCGCGGGCCGGTACCCGCACGCCGATCGTCGTCGTATCCGCCGACGTCGTATCCACAGAGTCGGAGACACTCTCCGCCATGCGCACCACCACCTCGTTCCTGCGGCCCGCCGCCCGGCGGCCGGCCGCTGCTGGGCTCTGACACCCCCGTGACCGTCGGTGACGCCGCGTTTGTCTTCCTCGGTTGTCGCCCTGAATTCTCACATGCGCAGTTACCCGGGCAGACCGCGCCGAAACCCCCGGCCGCGTCTCACTGCCCGTCGACCCGCTCGTGCACGGTCAGCAGCAGATGGTCGAATTCGGACCGCAGCCCCGGCGAGACCCGCTCCACCGAACTCAATTCGGTCACCAGGCGCCCGGCCAGCACCCGCAGTTTGGTGTTGGTCTCCTGCGAGCGCCAGGTGAGCACGCGGAACGCCTGCTCGGCGCTGATCCCGTACACCAGCATGAGCGCGCCCTTGGCCTGTTCGATCACCGCGCGCGCGGCATAGAGTTCGGGCAGCGCGTCCTGCAGCGTTTCCTGCCGTTCCTCGCGCAGGGTGGCGGTGAGATCGACGTAGTAGCCGGTGGAGCCGATCACCCGGCCGTCGTCATCGGTGATGGTGTCGGCCACGACCAGAACCTGGCGGGTGTTGCCGGCCGTATCGATGATCCGGTGCCGGCTGCAGAACGGTGTGCACTCCGATACCGACTGCGCCAGCGCCGCGGCCACCTGGGCGCGGTCGTCGGGGTGTTTGTGCGAGAGCAACGTCTCGGTACTGGGCGTCATCGGCTCCGGCGGGTACCCGTGCATCCGGGCCACGCCCTCGGACCATTCCCAGCGCTGGTCGGCGAACCAGAATTCGAACGCGCCCGCGCACTGATCCTCGCCGAAGTCCGGGTCGAGGACCTCCGAGTCACCGGCGCCGTCTCCGTTACGTTGCGTCACGCTATGAGTATCGACTGTCCCCTGTCGGCGCGCGACCCCCGGTCCGCCGCAGCGGGCCGGGGGCCGGGGGCCGAGCTCACGGCCGCAGTGCGGCGCGCAAGGTCGGGTAGTAGCGGAACTGGTGGCGAACCCCCACCACCTCCAGGGCGCGTTCGACCTCCCTACGGCCGCTGACCAGCCGCAATTCCACCCCGGCGGACCGGGCGTCACGTTTGGCGGCGGCCAGGATCATCGCCGCCCGCAGGCTCATGAAAGTGGTGGCCCGCAGGTCCAGCACAACCGTCCGATGGCCGCCGTCGCCGCATCGGCGCAACAGTTCGCGGAAGTCGTCGTGCAGCACCGCGTCCAGCTCACCCTCCACCCGGGCGATCACCCAACCGGCCTGGTCGGTGCTGGGCCGCGACCAGGTACGACCCGGTATCGAGGGGCGCGGGCTGTGCTTGCGGTGATGGTCGACCTGGTACAGCGTGGTGGTAACCGACATATCAATCCCGTCCGTGTGGTGGGGATTTCCGGTGGCGTGACGACTGCGAAGACTTCGGCGGGAGTACGAACGTCGGCTCCCACCCGGCGAGCCCGGGCAACCGGCGGACGCGGCACCGGGATCGGCTGCGTGTTTTCAACCTGCGAACCATTTTGGCACGCGCCGCAGCCGCTGTACACCGCTCGCTTCCGGCCGCCGACCGGCCGCCGACCGGGCATCGGAGAGCGGGTAACACGTTTACATCCCGGAGAGCAGGCTATTGCGAGGGCACCGGCCGGTGCCGCGACCGGCGGACGGCGACCCACGAACGGCGCCACCGCGCGTGATGCGGCCTACCTTGCCCGCCCGCCGTGCCGGGGTCGCCACGAAAGGTTGGAGCCATGGTCGAAACACTCTCCGCGGCCGGCCGCACCGATCGCGGTGCGCCGCTGCCGCTGCCCAGGGGGCCGTTGTCGGCGGAGCTGCTGACCGCACTGACCGCGGAACCCGGCGGTCCGGTACCCGCGGCCCCGGCGGATCTCGACCCGTTCGGCGACGACCTGCATCTGACCCTGCACACCTGCTACGAACTGCACTACCAGGGCCTGCGGCAGGTGGATCCGGAGTGGGAGTGGGATCCCGGCCTGCTGACGCTGCGGGGTCAACTGGAGCGCCGGTTCCTGACGGCCCTGCGCGCGGAGGTACCCGGCGGGAACGACGTGGACACCGAACTGGAGCGGCTGCTCACACCACCCGCCGGCGGCGGGCTCGCGCGCTATCTGCGCGACGAGGGCACCTGGTGGCAGGTACGCGAGTATTTCGTGCAGCGTTCGCTCTACCACCACAAAGAGGCGGATCCGGTGGTCTGGGTGATCCCGCGACTGCGTGGTCAGGCCAAGGCGAGCCTGGTCGCGGTCGAGTACGACGAGTTCGGCGGCGGCCGCGGAGACCGGGTGCACGCCCGCCTCTACGCCGATCTGCTGCGCGGCGCCGAACTCGATGACGGCTACCTCCACTACCTCGACGTCATCCCCGCTCCGATGCTGGCGCTGGTCGATATGATGTCGCTGTTCGGCCTGCACCGCGCCCTGCGCGGCGCGCTGGTGGGACATTTCGCGGCGGTCGAGATCACCTCCTCGCCGGCGTCGGGGGTCCTGGTCGAGGCGCTGCGACGGGTGTCCGCGCATCCGGACTGCCTCCGGTTCTACAGCGAGCACGTGACCGCCGACGCCGTGCACGAACAGGTCGTGCGCCGCGATGTCCTCGCCGACCTGCTGCGCCGGGAACCCGGATTGGCCGAATCGGTGGTCTTCGGTATCCAGGCCACCGATGTCCTCGAGGACCGCTTCACCGATGCGACCCTGCGATGCTGGGACCGCGGGGACAGTTCACTGCGGACGTCGGGGCGGTGAGGCCGGTGCTGGTTCGTGCCCCGGGCGTATACCGGCCGCAATCCGATACCTGGCTGCTGGCCCGCGCCATGAGCGAAGCGGCCCTGCCCGCGGGCGCGCATGTGCTCGACGCCTGCACCGGGACCGGCGCGCTGGCCATCCACGCCGCGCGCCGCGGCGCCGCCCGGGTGACCGCGGTCGACCTGTCCCGCGCCGCGGTGGCCTCCGCATGGCTCAACAGCCGGCTGCACGGCGTCCGCCTGGAATTGCTCTGCGGTGATATCACCCGGGCGGTCGACGGCCGCCGGTTCGATGTGATCCTGGCCAACCCGCCGTATGTGCCGAGTGACCGGCCGGGCCGGCCCAGCGGAGCCGCGCGCTCCTGGGACGCCGGCCGGTACGGCCGGTCACTGCTGGATCCGCTCTGCGCCATGATGCCGCGCCTGCTCGGAATCGGCGGTATCGCGCTGCTCGTGCATTCCGCGGTCGCCGACCCCGGTGCGAGCCTGCGGCAGTTGCGGGCGGGCGGTCTGAAGGCCACGGTGGTCGCGCGCACGATGATCCCGTTCGGGCCGGTGATGTGGGATCGCAGCGGCTGGCTGCGCACCCACGGGCTCATCCGGCCCGAACAGCGGCACGAGGAGCTGGTGGTGATCCGTGCCGACCGGACCCGCTGATATCCCACCCGATCCCGACGCCCTGCTCGCCGCGGTCCGCGGCCGGGCGGCTCGCGGGGAGGCGAAAGCCGCGGACGGCGGATCCGGCCGCGGCGAGGAGCGATCGGCGCACCCCGAACCCTCCGGGCCGGACGGCGCTCGGCCACGGATCGTCAGATTCATGCCCGACGGACCGGCCTTGATCGAGGGTCCGGTGGAACTGATCGATACCGAGGGCAACCGGGTGCGTGCCGACCGTTTCCTGGTGGCGATCTGCCTGTGCAGACGCTCCCGCGCCTACCCCCTCTGCGATACGAGTCATCGCCGGCACCGCCGTCCGCCGGCGTCGTGACCTGATTAGCCGCCACCGTTACGGGTAGCCGCTCCCTATGGCCCCGAGGCACCAGCAGCAGCCGCGCGTCCATCCGGGCCGGCCACGCTCTGACGCGTCCGGGACCGGCGGAAGGAGTGGGGCAGATGCGGATCGCTGCCGTCGGAGATATCCACTTGGGCACGGAGTCACGCGGGTCGTTGCGCCCGGCGCTGCGGGAACTACCGGAGCGCGCCGATGTGCTGCTGCTCGCCGGTGACCTGACCCAGCACGGAACCCTGGACGAGGCCGAGGTCGTGGCAGCGGAATTCACCGAGGTGGGGGTGCCGGTCGTCGCGGTTCTGGGCAATCACGACCATCACAGCGACGCCGAGCACGACATCACCGGTCTGCTGGAAGGCCACGGAATCACCGTGCTGGAAGGCTCGGCCACCACACTCGAGATCGGCGGCCGCACACTGGGTATCGCCGGGACCAAAGGGTTCGGCGGCGGTTTCGCGGGCGCGTGCGCGAGCAGGTTCGGGGAACGCCTGATGCGCGAATTCGCGGGCCACACCCTCGAATCGGCCGCGGCGCTGGACAGTGCGCTGGGAATCCTGGATACCGACGTCACCGTCGCGCTGACCCACTACTCCCCCGCGCGTGAGACGCTGCACGGCGAGCCGCGTGAGCTGTACCCGTTCCTGGGTTCCCATCTGCTCGCCGCACCCATCGACCGGCACCGCGTGGATCTCGCGATACACGGCCACGCGCACGCCGGGACCGAATCCGGCACCACCCCCGGCGGTACCGGCGTGCGCAATGTCGCGCGGCCGGTCATCCGCAGGGCGTTCGCCGTGTACGAACTGCCCGACCACGCGGAGACCGGGCGCCCACCGGGCCGCGCCGCCGTGACCTCCTGATCGCCGGGCTCCCCCCGAGTCTCGGCCGGTTCCTGCCGTACGACCGATGCGGCGGCCGCCCGGAGGCGACCGCCGCATCGGCGTGTACTCGGTTACCGGTGTCATCACCGGCGGGCTACGGATCAGGCGCCGGAGTCCGTTGTCCGGCCCTCGCCGGAGCCCTGCTCACCACGCTGCTTACGCTCGGCCTCCGCGGCTTCCAGGCGCGCGTCGTGGGCCTCGGCCTCCTTTTCGGCGGCGGTCCGCTGCGAGTCGCCCTTCTCCTGCTGGGCCTTGCCCTCGTCACGCAGGGAGTCGTTGTCGAGAATCGCTCCCGCGGCCTCCTTGACCTTGCCCTTCGCACCTTCGACGACACCTTCGATGCCCTCTTCGACGTTCTTGCGCTCGGCCACTCGATCCACCTCCGAGATATCGGTTGTTCGGTCGGATACCGGGCGCGTACCCGGGGTCGCGGGCTTCAATCCGCGAAAATCCCCCGACCGGCGGTGTCCCCACTCACAGGGTGCGGCGAGCCGCATCGGCGCGGTCTACGGGGCGAACGCCGCCTCGATCCCGTCGAACCACGCCGATTCCTCGAACAACCGGGTACTGCGCCAGCCGTCGGACGTACGCACCAGATCGTGGTTGTACCAGCCGCCACAGGTGAACTGGCGGCCCGGGGACACGATCATCGGATTGAAGAACATGGCCCGCACCTTCGCGGTGTCACCGGCCAGCTCGACCGCGATATTGGAGATGAAATGCTGGGTCCGGGAGAAGAGGGCCAGCTGTTCGGTCAGCGTGGTGACCACGGTCTCGAGATCACCGGCCGGACCACCGGCGCTGGTGTAGTCGATCTGCGCGTCCGGGGTGAACACGGAGCGGTACAGCGTCCAGTCCTTGTCGTCGACCGCGGTCGCGTAGCGGGTGAGCAGATCGTCGATCTCGATACGGTCGGCGAGGGTCCGTGCGTCCATCCCTCCATACAACCGCACCGCCGGGCTCCGGCGCGGCGGTATGGGCTCAGCGCCCGCCGAAGATACGCCGCCACCACCGGGCCGGTTCGCCGGTACGCGCGGTAGCCGGCGGACCGTTTTCCGGTCGCCCGGCGCCGCGCATCCCGGCCCGCGCGGCCTCCGCGGTGGCACGCCAGGCGCGCACCACTTCGTCGGCGTCCACCGGCGCGATCGGCACCTGCGGACCGGTGGGCATACGCAGCCAGTCGACCACGCGACGGTTGAGTTCGGCCACCGTCTCGCGGACGTCGGCCTCGCCCGGCAGTTCGGCCACGACCTCCGGTAATCGCTCGATCTCTCGCCGCAGTTGCAGCGACGGCGGCAGCATCAGATCGCCGCTCACACCTTCGCGGCGCAGATAATCACGCAACCAGGCATTCTCGTCGTGATACGGATTGCCCGCGCCCGGAAGCGGCCGGCCCGCACCCCTCAGGTTCTCGAACTCGCCGCGGTCGGTGGCTTCCCGGATCTTGCGGTCGACCCAGGACTCGAAATCCACCCCGGCCGGTTTGCGCCCGGTGGGCGGGTGCTCGGACATCGTGCCTCCTCACCGTCTGATTCCACGGTAGTGCGTGCCCGCACCGGGAGGCGGCACGATATCCGGCACCGGCCGGTCGGGCCGCGCCGCTCAGGCGCCGTTGGTGGAGGTACTGCGGGTGCGCCCGGACCGGGCCTTACGGCGTTCGGCCTGGAGTTCGGCCAGTTCCTGTTCCAGGATGTCGGCCACCCGGAACTGGCCGGTGTCGTAGCCGTCGGAGTTGCGCACGACGTCGAGGAACTCGTCGGTTTCCTTGTCCCCGGACATCTTGCCGTTGGACGTGGAGTTCCGTTTCTGCGTGAGCTTCTTGGTGACCGCGGACGCGGGTTTGGTGACCGGGAGTTCATCGGTCACGTCCGCTGGTTTCGAGGCCGCTGAACCCTCATCGAACAGCGGCGAGTTGGTGGCCATTTCATCCAGTAGCGAACTGGTCCGGCCGATCAGACCCGACGTGACCTCCGCCAGATCACCGGAACGGCGTTTTCCCGAATCACCGGCTTTACCCTCGGACCGGAAGGCCGATCCGTTCGAGGACGCCGCGGGGACCGTGTCCTTCTTCGCCGCTTCCAAGGCCGCCGGTTTCGACGCGCCGGCGGACTCGCCGATCGGCAGCGTCGTCGAGGCCTCGGCCGCGAGGGAGGCCCGGTGCACATTGACCCGGTGCAGGTTGTTGCGGATCTGCTCGGCCGGGTCCGGCAGCACCCGGACCTGGTCGGTCGCGCGCAGGATCGCAGTGCCGTAGCGGTTGCTGACGGCGTCGTGGATGAGCAGGGCCACACCGATCATCACCGGCGCCACCGCGTGCACCGCGACGTCGTACCAGTCGCCCGCCCGCACGTACGGATACGTGTTGAGTCCCACGGTCAGCGTCAGCAGCGCGATCTCCGCCGCCGCCACCTGTTTCCGGTTGTTGATCACACCCCATTCGGCCACCTTGTTGGTGCCGATCATGATGATGATCAGGCAGGCGCTGATCATCGCTTCCAGCAGGTAGCTGAACCAGAACAGGGGATCGCTGGCACCGGTGGGCGCGATGTTCTGCTGGACGTTGACCGCCGACCACAGCATGCCCGCGGCGACCACGCCTGCCAGCGCACGCAACGACCAGGACCGATGGCGGTACAGCGATGCCAGTTTGGCATGCGGGCTGGACTCACGGCGTTGCGCGGCGATGGCCTTGCGGGCGAGCAAGAGGTCGCGCATATCCGCCTTCTCGATCTGCTCGGTGGTCTGCCTGGCCCGATCGTTGGCGGAGGATACCGCCTGGATCTCCTTCCAGCGTTGACCGCGCTCCTGCTCCCGGATGCGCTCGGCGAGATCACGTTCGGCGCTCAGCTCCGACTCGGACAGCGCCTCGGTGAGCGCCGGGTCGAACTGATAGGCCAGCCGGCTGCGGGCGTGCTCGACCCGCTGGGCCAGCTTCGTGACATCGTCCTCAACGGGCTCGACAGTCATTTACGGCTCCCGCCTCGGTTGATTCGATGGCAGACAAGTAGTCACGCCGGGGTACGGTACCGCGCTTTGCTCCGCTGTGCACCGTCACGGTCGAAACAACCGATTTCCGCGCTCGTTCACAGACTGTTCACGAGATCGGCTGTCGCCGATCCGGTTCCGCGCGAAACCCGTCCGCGCGGCGGCTCTCAACCACCCCTACCAGCCGGAATACCCGCCAAGGCAGCCAGGATCGCGCGCCGGACGGGTCCGGCCTCGGGCACCGGAACCAGCGGGTACACATGAAACGCACCGGGCTCCTCCACGAGACGCACTGCGGCGCCCGCGCGTTCGGCGAACAGCCGTGCGTCGGGATGGAGGATGTCGTGGGTGCCGACGTAGATATCGGTGTGCGGCAGCCCGTCCAGCGGTCCGTTGATCGGACTGAGCTCCGGCCGGCCCAGATCGTCCCCGCCGGCCCAGACCCGCCCCGCCTCCAGCAGACCCGGCCGCGCGAGCCAGGGGTCGGCGTCCTGTACGCGGTCGATCTCCGGGTTGGCCAGTCGCATATCCAGGCAGGGCGCCAGCAGGATCAGCCGCGCCGGCGCGGGCAGGCCCGCGGCGGGCAGCGATTGGGTCAGCAGCAGCGCCAGCGTGCCGCCCGCGGAGTCTCCGGCCAGAACCACCCGCCCGGGATCGAATTCACCGAGCACGCGCCGGTACACGGCCGTGAGATAGGGCCCCGCGGCCCGGTAGGTGTGGCGGGGAGCCAGCGGATAGATGGGCACGTCCACCCGGTGCCCCGCCGCGACCAGGCGATCGATGAATCGCCAATGCCACCGGCTGATCTCGCGGAAGAAGCTGCCGCCGTGCAGGTAGACGACGACCGTGCCGGATTCCGGACGGGCCCGGGGTGTGACCGTGTAGCAGGGGAATCCGTCGACGGGGCTTTGGGCGACCCGGTGCCGGCGGCGTAACCACGCGGGCGGATTGTGATCGCCGGGTGGTTCGGCCATGGCCGCGCGGGCCTTCTCCGGCGTCGCCATCCCGCGCTTACGGGTGAGCCGCAGGTACACCGATACCGCCCGCATGGTGCGACCCGCCACGAAACGCTCCTCACTGCGCACCGAGGCACCGGCGCCCGCCCTGCAGGGTAACCCGTACCGGGGCGCGCCGGGCCGGTTCCGGCAGCGCGGGATACGCGCTCACCCACCGGGGCCGGTGGGTGAGCGCACGCATCATTTCTTGGCGCGCTTCTCCCGGATACGCACCGAGATCCGGACCGGTGACCCGTCGAATCCGAACTCCTCACGCAACCGGCGCTCCAGGAACCGCCGGTAACCCGCCTCCAGGAAACCCGTCGTGAAAAGCACGAATGTCGGAGGCCGGGTGGTGGCCTGGGTCGCGAACAGCACCCGCGGCAACCGTCCGCCGCGCATCGGCGGCGGCGTCGCGGCGATCACTTCCTTGAGCCAGGTGTTCAACCGGCCGGTCGAAATCCGTTTGTCCCAGGATTCGAGCGCGGTCTCCATCGCCGGAACCAGCTTCTGCACCGCGCGCCCGGTCTGCGCGGAGATGTTGACGCGTTGCGCCCACGGCACCCGCACCAGATCCCGGTCGACCTCACGGTCGAGTTGCAGGCGCCGGTCCTCGTCGACCAGATCCCATTTGTTGAACGCCAATACCAGCGCCCGCCCGGAATCGGCGACCAGGCCGATCACCCGCAGATCCTGTTCGGTGATGGGCTGGGAGGCGTCGATCAGCATGATCGCCACCTCGGAGGCCTCGAGCGCCGATTTGGTGCGCAGCGAGGCGTAGAACTCGGTGCCGCTGGCATTGGCGACCTTGCGCCGCAGCCCGGCGGTATCGACGAACCGCCATACCTTGCCGCCCAGTTCCACCAGCGAATCCACCGGGTCGACCGTGGTACCGGCGATATCGTGCACCACCGACCGCTCGTCGCCGGCCAGTTTGTTCAGCAGACTCGATTTGCCGACATTCGGTTTCCCGACCAGCGCCACCCGGCGCGGCCCACCGGCCCCGCCACCGCCCTCGCGGGGCGTCTCGGGCAGCACCTCGAGCACATCGTCGAGGAGGTCGCCGGTACCGCGGCCGTGCGCCGCGGACACCATCCGCGGCTCGCCCAGCCCCAGCGACCACAGCGCCGCCGCGTCGGATTCGATGCGCTGATCGTCGACCTTGTTCGCGACCAGGATCACCGGTGTCTTCGCCCGCCGCAGCACCTTCACCGCGGCCTCGTCGGTGGCGGTCGCACCCACTACCGCGTCCACGACCAGCAGAATCGCGTCGGCGGTGTTCATGGCCAGTTCCGCCTGCCGGGCCACCGATTGCTGCAGGCCCTTGGCGTCGGGCTCCCAGCCGCCGGTGTCCTGCACCCAGAAACGCCGGCCCGCCCAGGACGCCTCGTAGGACACCCGGTCCCGCGTCACCCCGGGTACGTCCTCGACCACCGCCTCCCGGCGGCCCAGGATCCGGTTCACCAGGGTCGATTTACCGACGTTCGGACGGCCGACCACGGCCAGGGTCGGCATGGGCAGCTGGTCGGCGGCCTCCGGGTCGCCGGTGAGGTCGGCGATCTCCCATTCGGTCTCGTCGCTCCAGACCCCGTCGCCTGCCAGCACATCGCCGGAGGTTTCCGCGCTCATCCGGCGGCTCCACCGCGTCGCGCGGCCCCCTGGCGCACCCGGGGCCGGTCCAGCTGCCGGGCGACCTCACCGAACAGCTCCTCGATGGTCTCGTCCATGCTGAGATCGCTGGTATCGACCTGCACCGCGTCCTCGGCGCGGCGCAGCGGCGATACCGCGCGGGTGGAATCGAGCCGGTCCCGGCGCTGCACATCGGCGAGCACCCCGGCGTAGTCGTCGCCACGGCCCTCGGCGATGTTCTGCTGATTGCGCCGGTGTGCCCGGGCCTGGGCGGATGCGGTCAGAAAGATCTTGGCGTCCGCGTCGGGCAGCACAGTGGTCCCGATATCGCGGCCCTCGACCACGATCCGGCCCGCGCTCACCGCGATCTCGCGCTGCAGCGCCACCAGCTGTTCGCGCACCTCGGGTACCGCCGAGACGGCCGAGACCGCCGCGGTGACCTCGGCGCCGCGGATCTCGGCGCGCACATCGGCGCCGCCGAGTTCGATCAGCTCACGGCCGGGATCGGTGCCGATCCGCAACGGCATATCGGTCACCACCGCGATCACGGCGGCGGTATCGGCGGGATCGATCCCCGCCCGCAGCACCTGCAGGGTGGCGACCCGGTACATGGCGCCGGTATCGAGGTAGCGGGCCTCCAGCCGCGCCGCCAGCCGGCGCGAGACGCTGGACTTCCCGGTCCCCGACGGACCGTCCATCGCCACCACCAGCGACCGGTCGCGAGCCGCGTCCGCCACGACTCCCACCGGAGCCTCCACACCGTTCACAATGACACCGCCTCGTAGAGTTTCCCGATTTCGTCGCGTCCGAGCACCCGCAGGGTGCCAGGACGCTGGTCCGCCAGCACCACCGGACCGATATGGGTGCGGACCAGCCTGGTCACCGGATGACCGACCGCGTCCAGCAACCGGCGCACGATATGTTTGCGCCCTTCGTGCAACACCACCTTCACCAGGGAGCGTCCCGGTTCGGTTTCGAGCACCTGGAACCTGTCCACCTTGGCCGGGCCGTCCTCGAGCTCCACCCCGTCACGCAGGATCTTGCCGACCGAACGGTGCACCTCGCCCTGCACGGTCGCCAGGTAGGTCTTGGGCATCTCGTAGGAGGGATGCATCAGCCGGTGGGCGAGATCGCCGTCGTTGGTGAGCAGCAGCAGCCCCTCGGTATCGGCGTCGAGACGTCCGACATGGAACAGCCGCTGACCCGCCGCGACCCGCTCGGCGACGATATCGCCGACACACGGGCGTCCGAGGTCGTCGGACATGGTGGACTGCCAGCCCTTGGGTTTGTTCAACGCCAGGTGCACCAGTTCCTCACGCACCACCACCCGGGTCCCGTCGACCCGCACCACCGCGTTCTCGGGGTCGATCCGCAGACCCTGCTCGCGCACGATGAGACCGTCGACCTCGACCCGTCCCTGCTCGATCAGTTCCTCGGCGGCCCGGCGAGAGGCGACGCCGGCCTTCGCCAGCACTTTCTGCAGACGTTCGCCCTCACCCCACGGCAGCTTCTCGGGACCGCGGCCCTCCGGGTCCACATGCTGGTGGCGGGCGGGTTTGGCATTACTCAGCTGCGGCGGGCCGGACACCCGCGGCGGCTGGTTCCGCCGCTCCGGGGTTCCGGAGCCCGGCCGCCCACCGGTCCGCGCGCCGCCGGTGCGGACCGCGCCGGGCCGGGCCCCGCGAACGCTCTGCCCGGCACCACCGCGGCCGCTCTGGGCGCCCTGGCCGCGAGCGCTCTGGCCCGTGCCGCCGCGGGTGCCCTGGCCGGCGCCACGCGTGGTGCCCGGGGCTCCGCCACGGGTCGGCCGGTCACCGCCGGTCCGTCCCGTGCGCTGCACCTGGTCACTGCGGGCGCCGCGTTCCTGGCTGCGCGGGCCTCCCGCGCGGCCGGTGCGGGGCGGGTCGCCGGCGCCGCGCCGGGCGTCGCCCGTCGCGCGGGGCGCGCCCCGGCCGCGACCGGCCTGGTCGCCGCGTTTTCTTCGATCCGGTATGCCATCTCGGCGAGCGGGTGTGTTCACGATGTTCCTAGTCAATCCTCGGCGCCGAGTTTCAGATCGTCCTCGGCGGGTTTACGCAGCCTGGTGTAGCGGGGATCCGTCTCCAGACTGTCATTGATCTCGTCGATCAGGTCGACCCCCGGCAGCAGGGGCGCCAATTCCGGCAGATCGCTCAGCGACGCCAGCCCGATCCGTTCCAGGAACAACTCGGTGGTGCCGTAGAGCGTGCCGTTGGTTTCCGGGTCGGCGCCCGCCTCGGTGATCAAACCCCTGGCCAGCAGGGTGCGCATCACACCGTCGACGTTGACACCGCGCACCGCGCTGACCCGTGCCCGGGTCACCGGCTGACGGTATGCCACCACCGCCAGCGTCTCCAGCGCCGCCCGCGTCAACTTCGACCGGGCGCCGTCGAGCAACATACGCTCCACATAGGGTGCGTACTCGCTGCGAGTATAGAAGCGCCACCCGTCCCCCGCGAAACGCAGATCCATCCCGCTGCGCCGCGCGGCCAGCTCCGCCGACATCTCCCGCAGGGTCCGCTCCACCCGCTGCGGGGGTTCGTCCAGGGCGGCGGCCAGCTGCTCTACCGGCGCGGGAGTGTCCACGACGAGCAGCAGCGCCTCCAGCGCCGACCGGAACTCGTCGTCGTCCAGCGGCTCGGGCGCGAATTCGGTCACAGTCTCCGCGCTACGCTCCGCTCCCGCCTCCGGGCCCGACTCGCTCATCCGTAGTCCTCCTCGATGTCGGCCGGGGCGCTCTCGGCCTCGTCTCCGACCCACCGGACCGCCAGCGGGCCCAGGGGGTCGGGCTGGTCGAACTCGATCGACCGGCCGCGGTACAGCTCCAGCAGGGCCAGGAAACGGGCCACGATCTGGATCGGCGCCCCGCAATCGGCGACCAGCTCGGCGAATGTGGTCCAGGTTCCCGCACCGCGCGCCCGCAACCGCTCCAGCACCAGCGTGGCCTGCTCGGCCACCGACACGGTATGGGCGTGCAGATGGTCCAACCCCACCGTAGGCGTCGGCCGGGGCCGGAACGCGGCGGCGGCGATATCGGCGAACCCCGCCGCGTCCACCCCCAGCGACACCTCCGGCAGCAGACTCGCGAATCGCTCCTCGAGGCCCACCGCCCGCGGATAACGCCGCAGCGCCACCGCCTCGAGCTCGCCCAGCAATTCGGCGACCTGCTTGAACGCCCGGTACTGCAGCAGCCGGGCGAACAGCAGGTCCCGGGCCTCGAGCAATTCGAGATCGTCCGGATCGGTGACCTCGCCCGACGGCAGCAGCCGCGCGGCCTTCAGATCCAGCAGCGTCGCCGCGACCACCAGGAACTCGGTGGTCTGGTCCAGGATCTTGTCGGTGCGCAGCGAATTCCCCGGCTGCGCCAACCCCGCGGTCAACGCCTTCGTATAGGCGATGAACTCATCGGTGACCTGATGCAGCGCCACCTCGGTCACATCGAGGCGCCGCTGCGAGATCAACTGCAACAGCAGATCGAACGGACCCTCGAAATTGCTCAGCCGCAGATGGAAACCGGACTTCTCCGCGGCCGGAGCCGCCGGATCCGGCTCCGGGGCGGGGTCGTTCGTCGGCGAAGCGGGTCGGGATACCGCGCTCACCGACCGGACCGGTAGATGACTTCCCGTGCCATCGCCCGATATGCCTCGGCACCACCGGATTTCGGCGCCCACGTGGTGATCGGCTCACCGGCGACACTGGCGTCCGGGAACCGGACGGTGCGCGCGATGGCCGTGTCGTACACCAGTTCGCCGAACACCTCCACCACACGCGCCATCACCTGACGAGAATGCAAAAGCCGGGCATCGAACATGGTCACCACGATGCCGTACAGGCTCAACCGCGGATTCAGCCGGTCCCGCACCTTCTCCACGGTGTCGTTGAGCAACGCCAGCCCGCGTAGCGAGAAGTACTCGCATTCCATCGGGATGATCACACCGTCCGAGCAGGCCAGCGCGTTCACCGTCAACAGTCCCAGCGACGGCTGGCAGTCGATCAGGATGTAGTCGTAGCGGTCACGGATCGGCTCCAGCGCGCGCCCGAGCGATTGCTCCCGCCCGACCTCGTTCACCAGCTGGATCTCGGCCGCGGACAGGTCGATATTGCTCGGCAGCAGATCCAGATTCTCGACCTTGGTCTGCATGAGCACGTCGTCGGCGCTCACCGGCGACCCGATCAGCAGGTTGTGCACGGTCAGATCGAGATCGTGATGGGCCACCCCGAGTCCCGCCGACAACGCACCCTGCGGGTCCAGATCCACCAGCAGCACCCGGCGGCCGTATTCGGCCAGCGCCGCCCCGAGATTGATGGTGGACGTGGTCTTGCCGACCCCGCCCTTCTGGTTGCACATCGCCACGATCAGGGCATTGCCCTCATGGGACGGCGCCGGCGGTTCGGGCACGCTCCGTAGCGGCCGGCCCGTAGGACCGAGTGCGGCGTCGGCGGGTACGGGTTCGGGGCCCGCGCCCCATACCGACGCGGCGCGATCGTCGTTCTCGGCGCCCCTGGCCGATTCCGGCCCTCCGGCTGTCGTCACGATCCGCTGCTCCTTATACGTTCCTGCCCGTCACCTCGTAGAGCGTAACGAGGCCGATCAAGGCACGGTCTCGCTTTCGCCACGGTCCGGCTCGACCTAGACGCTACCGCTTGTCACCACTCGAGCACCGCGTGTATCGACGGCGTGTTGGTGTTTACCGTGCTCGCGGGTGTGCGGTGGCCCAGACCTCGCGCAACGTCCCGACCGTCACCAGGGTGTAGATCTGGGTGGTCGTCACCGACGCGTGACCCAGCAGCTCCTGCACCACGCGCACATCCGCGCCGCCGTCCAGCAGATGGGTGGCGAACGAATGCCGCAGCGTGTGCGGCGAGACGGTTGCGGTGATCCCGGCGTGCTCGGCCGCGCGTTGCAACACCTGCCAGGCGCTCTGCCGCGACAGCCGCCCGGCGCGCACATTGAGGAACAGCGCCGCGGCCGATCCCGGGGTGCGGGGTCCGCGCCCGCCGGTGGCCAGGACCGGGCGGCCGCGCACCAGGTAGTCGTCGAGCGCGACCAGGGCGGGGCGGCCGATGGGCACGATCCGCTGTTTACCGCCTTTGCCGCGCAGGACGACGGCCCGGTCGCCGGTATCGATATCGTCGATATCGAGGCCGATGGTCTCCGAGATCCGCGCCCCGGTCGAATACAGCAGTTCGAGCAGCGCGCGGTCGCGCAGACCGCGCGCGGCGGCCTCCCCGCCGGCTCCGGCGTCCGCGCCCGCGGCGTCCAGCAGGCGCAGTACCTGATCGACCGGCAGCGCTTTCGGCAGCCGCTGCCCCACCATCGGCGGTTTCACCGCATGCGCGACATCGGCGCTGATCAAACCCTCCGCCGCCGCGAACCGGTGCAGGCCGCGCACGGCGATCAGCGCCCGGGCCACCGAGCCGGGCGCCAGCGGCGGATGCTGCGGATCCCCGGCGCGCAGCGCCACCGCGAACTCCCCGATATCGGCCTCGCTCACCGCCTCGAGCCCCGCGACCCCGCGTGCGGTCAGGAACTCCCGGTAGCGACCCAGATCCCGCCGGTAGGCGGACAGGGTGCTGCGCGCCGCCCCCCGCTCCACCGCCAGATGGTCCAGGAAGACGTCGACCTCCCGCACCGTCTCGCCCCGGTCAGTCCGCGGACCGCTGCGCGGCCTGGCGCCGCAGCAGCGCGTCCGGCTGCCCCGGCCACGGCGCGCCGGCCGCCCGCAACGGCAGACCGGTTGTGTCCGCGGCGCTCAGCGCGAGCAGCCCGGCGACCGCGGTCGCGTTGACGATCTCGCCGGCCAGTGCCCCGCGCACCGCCTCGGCGACCGGCATCCGCACCAGTTCCAGGTCGGCTTCCTCGTGTTCGGGATCGGGCCGGTGGGTCTCGGTGAGGCCGCGCGCGAGATACACCCGCAGCGCCTCGTCGGTGAATCCCGGCGAGAGCGCCACATCCACCAGCACCGACCATTCCCGGGCGGCGAGCCCGGTCTCCTCGGCGAGTTCGCGTTTCGCCGCTTCCAGCGGATCCTCGCCCGGGATATCGATCAGGCCCGCGGGCAATTCCAGCAGTCGTTCACCCAGCGGATGCCGGTACTGCCGGATCAGCACGACCTGCCCGTCGTCGTCGACCGCCACCACCGCCACGGCGCCGTGGTGCTCGACCACCTCGCGTTCCACGACCCGGCCGTCGGGCATCTCCACCCGGTCGACCCGCAGCGCGAGGATCGCACCGCTGTACACGAGCCGGCTGTCCACCGTCGCGAAGGCGTGCCTGCCCGGTACCGGACCGGCCGGGGTCACGACGCGCTCTCGGAGGCGGCGGCCATCTCCTGCTCACCCGGGATATCCACGGGCAGCCGTTCGGCCAGCTTGTAGCGCAGGGCCGCGGCGATCAGCTCGGCGAACAGCGGATGCGGCCGGGTGGGCCGGCTCTTCAGTTCGGGATGGGCCTGGGTGCCGACGAAGAACGGATGGATATCGCCGGGCAGTTCCACGAACTCCACCAGATGCCCGTCCGGCGAGGTGCCGCTGAACCGCAGCCCGCTGGTGGCGATCTTGTCGCGGTAGGAGTTGTTCACCTCGTACCGGTGCCGGTGCCGTTCGGAAACCTCGGTGCCGTGGTAGGCGCGGGCCACCACCGACCCCTTCTCCAGTACCGCCGGATAGGCGCCGAGCCGCATGGTGCCGCCCAGATCGGCTTCACCGGCCACAGCCTCCTCCTGGTCGGCCATGGTCGAGATCACCGGATGTTCGGTATCGGGTTCGAACTCGGCGGAGTTGGCGTCGGTCAGCCCCACTGACCGCGCCGCTTCGATGACCATGCACTGCAGCCCCAGGCACAGCCCGAGCAGCGGCAGTTTGCGGGTGCGGGCGTGCCGGATCGCGCCGACCTTGCCTTCGATCCCGCGGATGCCGAACCCGCCGGGGATGAGCACCGCGTCGACATCGCGCAGTGCGGCCTGGGCGCCGGCCGGGGTCTCGCAGTCGTCGGACTGCACCCAGCGCAGTTTCACCTTCGCCCGGTGGGCGAAACCGCCGGCGCGCAGGGCCTCGGTGACCGACAGGTAGGCGTCGGGCAGGTCCACGTATTTGCCTACCAGCGCGACCTCCACCGTCTCCCGGGGAGTGTGGACCCGGTCGAGGAGATCGCCCCAGACGGTCCAGTCGACATCCCGGAACGGCAGCCCGAGTTTGCGCACCACATAGGCGTCGAGGCCCTCGCGGTGCAGCACCTTGGGGATGTCGTAGATCGAGGGCGCGTCGGGGGTGGAGATACAGGCGTCCACCTCCACATCGCACATCAGCGCGATCTTGCTCTTGAGTCCCGCCGACACCTCGCGGTCGCAGCGCAGGATCAGCGCGTCGGGCTGGATACCGATACTGCGCAGCGCGGCCACCGAATGCTGGGTGGGTTTGGTCTTGAGCTCCCCCGAGGGCGCCAGATAGGGCACCAGCGAGACGTGCAGGAAGAAGACGTTGTCGCGGCCGACGTCGTGGCGGATCTGGCGGGCCGCCTCGAGGAACGGCTGGGATTCGATATCGCCGACAGTGCCGCCGATCTCCGTGATCACCACATCCGGTTCCTGCCCCTGCAGGTCCGGACCGCGCATCGCCAGGACCCGCGCCTTGATCTCGTCGGTGATATGCGGGATCACCTGCACCGTATCGCCCAGGTACTCGCCGCGCCGCTCCTTGGCGATCACCGACGAGTAGACCTGCCCGGTGGTGACGTTGGCGTCCTTGGACAGATCGCGGTCGAGGAATCGCTCGTAGTGGCCCACATCGAGGTCGGTCTCGGCGCCGTCCTCGGTGACGAACACCTCTCCGTGCTGGAACGGATTCATGGTGCCGGGATCGACGTTCAAGTAGGGGTCGAGCTTCTGCATGGTGACCCGTAACCCCCGCGCTGTCAGCAATTGCCCGAGGCTGGAGGCGGTGAGACCCTTACCGAGTGATGAGGCGACTCCACCACTGACGAAGATGTGTTTGGTGGCTGTCCGCGCCTGAATCCGTGTATGACCCACGGGTCTTCACGGTAACACGAAACCCGGCGGACGATCGACAGCCACCCCCGGTTAACCACCCGATCGCCGGAATTCATGCGGCGGCATACGAGGAGAACCACGACCGGAACGCCCACATCCGCACCGGCCGCACCACCGGCCACTTCTCTCACACCCGGACACCACGGCGGCGGAATCGGAGCGCCCGTCCCGGCCGGATACGGGACGCTGAGGAATTGCCCCTCACGCCCGCTCCGGGTCTCCCGGACTACTCGGGACGGGCCAGCACCTCGCGGCTCCAGGCCTCCGCGCGGGTCAGCATCTCCTGCGCCTGCGCCAGCACGTCGCTTCCGTGCCCGGCGGCCAGGACGGCCACGATCACCACCACCAGCGCCGCCAGCACCAGCAACGAGATGATCGCACCGGAGATCCGGCTGCGATAGAGCGTCGCCACCGCGGTCGCGTCCATGATCGATTCCCCGACCTTGAGCCGGGTCAGGAAGGTCGCCGGATTGCTGTCGCGGCGTCCCCGGTCGAAGAACTCCTCCAGCGACGCGGCCGCGCCCGCGGTCACGATGAGGGAGGCGCCGTGGTGATGGGCCAGCAGCAGCGCCAGATCCGCGGGCGTACCCGAGCACGGGAAGGTGATCGCCCCGATACCCAGCTCCTTGACCCGCTCCAGCCCCTCGGCCCGGCCGGTCAGATCGGCCGGCACGATCAACTCGGCGCCGGCGGTCAGGGTCCGCGCGGCCAGATCCTCGGGATTGGCCACGATCAGATCGGGTTTGTACCCGGCCCGGCGCATCGTCTCCGCGCCGCGCCCCACCCCGACCATCAGCGGGGAGTACTCCTTGATGAACGGTTTGAGCTTCTTCAGATCCTCGGCGTGCCCGGGCCCGTCCCCGACCACGACCACCTGCCGGCCGCTGAAGTCCAGATCCGGATCGGGCACCCCGATCCCATCCATGAGCAGCGACGATTCGGCGCGGATGAATTCGAGCGCGTCACCGGCGAACGATTCCAGATGTCCGGCCAGCCCGTTGCGCGCCTCACCCATCCGGTCGGCGACCGCCTCCTCGTCGAGCTCCAGGCATTCGACGAGGACCTCGGGCTCTTTGCGGGTGAAGCGGTCGGCGTAGACGACGCCGTCCTCGATCCGGATCCGGGCCCCGTCCTTGATCCGCCCGAAGGCGTCGGAGCTGACCGTGTCCAGCAACAGCACACCATTGGCGACCAGGACCTCGGGGCCCACATTCGGGTAGCGGCCGGAGATCGAGGGTGAGGTGTTCACCACCGCCACCACCCCCGCACCGACCAGCCGCTCGGCCGTGACCTGATCCAGGTCCATCTCGTCGAGGACGGCGATATCACCTGGTCCGACCCGCGCCAGTAGCCGCCGCGTATCACGGTCGACCCGGGCGGTCCCGGTCCGGCCGGGCAGCGTCTCGGAATTCTTCGACAGCAGCGCCAGCATCCTCATGCAGCGATGATGTCCGCAAACTCTCGACCTGTGGTGGAGACACGCCGCGTTCCAGCGGCGTCCATCGATGGTCGGGGCAATCGATCGGTTACCGGGCATCCGGGCGGGTGCCCGCGGCGCGGGGCGCCCGGCACCTCGGCAGCGCCGTATGCTCCGGGCACAGCTATACGAAGAGGAGAGCTCCATGGCCAGCACCACCGTCGATACCGTCATCGACGCACCGCGCGCGACCGTGTACCGACTGTTCGCCGACCGCGAGAGCATCAGCCCGTTTCTCGCGGTGAACATCACCCTCGTCAAACCGGGCCATACCGAACGCGAAGGCGTCGGCGCGCAGCACAAGATCGGGGTCGGACCGGTCGGCATCGTCGAGGAGATCACCGAACTCGTGCCCGGCGAGCGGATGGAGTACAAGGTCGTCAAGGGCGCCCCGGTGAAGAGCCACACCGGCGTGATCACCTTCGCCGACGAGGGCGCCGGCACCCGGGTCGTCTACACCATGACCTCCGACCCGTCGCTTCCCGTGCCCGGCAAAGCCCTCGAGGCCGGATTGAAGGGCCTGATCAACCAATTCATCGCCGGCGCCCGCAAAGCCGTCCGCTGACCCGGCGCGCACTCTCGGCGAGACCGCAGCGCGGCCGGGGCGTTCCCTCCGGCCGCGCCGGTTCCGCGGGCCGCTCGACCGGCGGCCCGGCTCAGCCGGCCGCCATCCGCTCCGCGCGCGCGATGTTCAGCAGTTCCCAGGCATGCGCGCGGCCGGTCTCGGTATCGTCGAGCCCGGCCAGCATCCGGGCGAGTTCCACGACGCGTTCGTCCTGGGTGAGCGCCCGCACCCCCGAGTTCACCGCGCCCTCACCGTCATCGGATTTGTTCACCACCAGATGGGTGTCGGCGAAGGCCGCGACCTGCGCCAGGTGGGTTACCACGATCACCTGATGTGTCCGGGCCAGCCGGGCCAGCCGCCGCCCGATCTCCACCGCCGCCCGGCCGCCCACACCGGCGTCGACCTCGTCGAAAACCATCGTCGCCCCGTGTTCGGCGCCCGCCAGGACCACCTCCAGCGCCAGCATCACCCGGGAGAGTTCACCCCCGGAGGCGCTTTTGCTCAGCGGCAGCGATTGCGCCCCGGAATGGGCGGACAACCGTAGTTCCACCTCGTCGATACCGGCGGGCCCGGCATGCAGTTCGGTCCCGTCGATTTCCAGCGGCGCGGAATCCTGGGCGCCGGCGGGCATCGGCCGCACCACCACCTCCAGCCGCGCCTTACCCATCGCCAGCCCGCTCAGTTCCTCGCTCACCGCGGTGGCCAGCGCACCGGCGGCATCGCTGCGCGCCTGCGATAGTTTCACCGCCGCCGCCCGCACCCGGTCGGCGCCCGCCTCGGCGTCGGCCCGCAGGGCCGCCAGCGCCTCCTCCGAGACATCCAGCGATTCCAGCCGGGTCCGCGCCTCGTCCGCCCAGGCGATCACGCCGTCGATATCGGGGGCGTACTTGCGGGTCAGGGTTTTCAATTCGGCCTGCCGGGTCAGCATGGACTCCAGCGCCCCGGGGTCGGAGGGCAGATCGGACAGATAGCCGCTGAGCTCGGTGGTCAGATCCACCACGACCGCGATCGCGTCGGCCAGCCGCGGCGACAGCGCCGCCAGGGCCGGATCCTCGGCCGACTCCACCCGCGACCGCGCGACTCCCAGCGCGTCCAGCGCTCCGACACCCTCACCCGGGGTGTCGGCGGGCCCGGCCAGCGCCTCGTGCGCGGTCGCCGCCGCCTCCCGCAGCGAATCCAGATCACTGAGGCGGCGAACCTCGGCGACCAGCCGTTCATCTTCCCCGGGCTCCGGTGCCACGGCATCGATCTCGGCCAGCGACTGGGTGAGCCGCTCGGCCTCCGCCGCCATCTCCCGGCTGCTGGCCGTGCGCTCCAGCAGCGCGGTCCGCGCCGCCAGCCAGGCGCCGCGCTGTTCGGTGTAATCCCGCAGCAGCGGCCCGACCGTCGCGTCCGCGAACTGGTCCAAGGCCTGTAGTTGCTGTTCCGGCCGCTGCAGGCGCAACTGGTCGTTCTGCCCGTGCACCGTCAGCAGCGGCGCGGTGAAATCGGCCAGCACCGATGCCGGTACGCCCCGGCCGCCCAGATGGGCGCGGGACCGGCCGTCGCTGCCGACCGTCCGGATCGCGATCACGGTGCCGTCGTCATCGGGCTCGGCGGCCGCCGCTTCGAGCACCCGCCCGGCCTCGTCGCGCGCGGCGGAGTTCACCTCGTCGAGCGTGAAGCGGCCCTCCACGACCGCACGAGTGGCGCCCAGCCGCACCCGGCCGGCGTCGGCCCGCGCCCCGCTCAGCAGATGCAGACTGGTGACCACCATGGTCTTGCCCGCCCCGGTTTCACCGGTGAGCACGGTGAGCCCTTCGTGGAATTGCGCGGTCGCCGTCGAGATGACGCCGAGTCCGTCAATTCGTATCTCTGTCAGCACGTGTGCCCTCCGTTCGCCGCCGGCCCCGCCAACCCGTCACCGGCAGCTCGAACTTGCGCACCATCCGATCCGCGAACGGCGCGGAATCCAGCCGCACCCACCGCACCGGCTCGGCACCACGGACCGCTTCCACCCGGCCGCCCCGCGGCAACGCGAGGGTGCGCCTGCCATCCAGGAAAACTATCGCATCATGGCCGGTGGCAACGGATTCGACCGCGATACGCGAATCCGGGCTGGTCACCAGCGGGCGCGCGAACAGCGCGTGCGCGTTGCTCGGAATCACCAGCAGTGCTTCCAGTTCCGGCCACACCACAGGACCGCCCGCGGAGAAAGCATACGCCGTGGAACCGGTAGGGGTCGCGACGAGAATCCCGTCGCACCCGTAGGACGACACCGGACGCCCGTCGACCTCGAGCACCACTTCGAGAACCCCCATCCGGGCCGCGTTCTCGATACTGGCCTCGTTCAGCGCCCAGCCGTGTTCGATGATCTCGTCGTCGACCCGGACACACAGGTCGATCGTCATCCGTTCCTCGACGCGGTAGTCACGCCGGACCACCTGCGCGAGCGCCTCGTCCAGATTCTCCGCCTCGGCCTCGGTGAGAAATCCGATCCGCCCCAAATTGATACCGAGCACCGGCACCGTGACCTGGCGCGCGAGTTCGGCCGCCCGCAGCAGGGTGCCGTCACCGCCGAGGGCGAGCACCATCTCGCAGCCGCGCGCCGCCTCCGGTTCGTGGGCCACCACCCGGACCGGATAGCCTCCCGGTCCGGTGATCGGTTCGGCGTCGCCGTCGAGCCGGGTGCTGTCGGCCTCGTCGGCCAGCACCCGCAGCCCGATACCGGCCTCCGCGAAGATCTTCGCGACACGGTGTGCCGTCTCGCTGATCTCGGCGCGGCCCGGATGGGAGACCAGCAGGACCTCCCGGCGCGTCCGGCCGGCGCTCACCGCGGGCCCTCCTCGACCGCGCGCCGGACCAGCTCCGCCACCTCGGCGGGGTCCCGGTCCGCCGGATCCTCACGCCGCAGCCACAAGAAGTATTCGACATTCCCGGACGGTCCCGGCAGCGGACTCGCCACCACGCCCCGGGTACGCAAGCCGAGCTCCGCGGCCGCGGCGGCCACCGCGCACACCGATTCGGCGCGCAACGCCGGATCACGCACCACACCGCCCGACCCGACCCGATCCTTACCGACCTCGAACTGCGGTTTCACCATCGGCAGCAGATCCGCGCCCGGAGCGGCGCATGCGGCCAGGGCGGGCAGGACCAGCGCGAGCGAGATGAACGACAGATCGGCGACCACGATATCCACGGTCCCCCCGATCTCGCCGGGAGTCAGATTCCGGACATTGGTCCGGTCGTGCACGCGTACCCGGTCGTCGGAGCGCAGCCGCCACACCAGCTGTCCGTAGCCGACATCGGCGGCCACCACCTCACGCGCACCGCGGCTGAGCAGCACATCGGTGAATCCGCCGGTGGACGCCCCGGCATCCAGGCATCGCCGCCCCGCGATCTCTACGCCCCGCGGCTCGAACGCCGCCAGCGCCCCGAGCAGCTTATGCGCCCCACGCGAGGCCCAGCCGACCTCATCCGCCTGCTCTTTCACCAGCAGCGGCGTCCCCGCCTCCACCGCGGTGGCCGCTTTGACCGCCACCGCGCCGTTGATCAGTACCCGCCCGGCTCCGATCAGTTCCACGGCGTGTTCCCTCGATCGCGCCAATCCGCGGCGAACCAGTTCCGCGTCCACCCGCGCCCTCCTGGCCACCTCAGATCTTGTCCACCGTGGCCAGCGCCCGGACCAAGACCTCATGGGCCTGGTCGAGGATATGGGCACGGCGGGCCAGATCGGTGCCGGCGGAATCCTCTCCGGACGCCGCCGGCGCGGATCCCAGTTCGGCGAGCAGGTCACGGACCTCGGCCCGGATCCGGTCCGGATCGGCGGGTTCGCTGTGACCGTCCGCTCCGGGCAGATGCTGACCGGGCAGCGGCACCGCGGGACGGGCGGCGCCGGCGGTGTG
This sequence comes from Nocardia sp. NPDC049935, assembly GCF_055586645.1. Taxonomy (NCBI): domain Bacteria; kingdom Bacillati; phylum Actinomycetota; class Actinomycetes; order Mycobacteriales; family Nocardiaceae; genus Nocardia; species Nocardia sp. NPDC049935. The sequence goes on from NZ_JBVJHV010000006.1 coordinate 531,767, forward strand.
CTGTCGGGGAGTCGGGGTAGTCATCGTGAGGCCAACGCTATCGGATTTCCGAACGAGGCGCGCGTACCCTCAGCGCCCGGCCGGGGTGGGCCTCGAATTCCCGCCGGACCGCGTCCACATCCCCGCATCCGGCGGGTACGGGCTCCCGGTTCAGGGCATCCAGGCTTTCGGCTATATAGGTCGGCCACCGCTCGGCGGGCCGCCCGGCCAGTTCCTCCAGGGTGCTCACCCCGGTCAGCACCAGCAGCGAGTCCAGTCCCACATTCAGCGCGCCGTCGATATCGGTGTCGAGACGGTCACCCACGACCAGCGCCGCCCTGGTTCCGGCCCGGCGCAGCGCGTCGTCGAGCAGCGGTGGATAGGGTTTGCCCGCGACCACGGGTTCCCGGTCGGAGGCGGCCCGCAGCGCCGCGACCATGGCTCCGTTCCCGGGTGCGAGCCCGCGTTCGTTCGGCAGCGTCCGGTCGGTGTTGGCGGCCACCCAGACCGCCCCGGCACGCAGCGCGTAGGACGCTTCGGCCAGATCCGGCCACGCGGTCTGCGGCGAATGTCCCTGGACCACCGCCACCACCGTGCCGGTGGCCGTGCGTACCGGTCGCAGACCCGCCGCCGCGACCTCGGCCGCGAGATCCTCGGTGCCGACCACCAGGACCTCGGCACCGGCCGCGAGCCGTTCGGCCAGCAACCGGCCCGCGGCCTGCGCACTGGTCACCACATCGGACTCACCGGCCGGATATCCCAGTTCGGCGAGGTGGGAGGCCACAGCGGACGCCGCCCGGCTCGCATTGTTGGTGACGTACACCAGTTGCTGTTTCCCGTCCGTGAGCGCATCCGGACCGCCCTCGACGACCGCCGGTCCGCGATAGAGGGTTCCGTCCAGATCCAGCAGCAGTGCCTCGTACCCGTCCCGCAATCGCGGCGTCTCACTCACATCCCGCACACCCGGACCCTACGTGCACCGCCCGACACCCCCGGCACCCAGTCCGTACCGCGGCGACGATCTTCCCCCGGGCCGCCGATGAATTCGCGACCCCGCGATCGTCGGAATATCGACAGCGACACCCGATGACGACTTCACCCACGGACGGAGTACCTATCCATGGCAGACCAACCGGACACCGCGGGGCCATCCCTGGTCGAGACCGCCGACACACCCCTGGCCATCGTCCACGGACATATCGCGTCCGCGGATCTCCGGGATTTCTTCGATACCTCGTTCGGCCTGCTGCCCGGCGTCATCACCGGCCAGGGCGCGCGGATCACCGGACCCGCGCTCTGCCGCTACGGACCGGCCGACGCGCGGTCGCAGGAACTCGCGGTGGGATTCCCCGTCGACCGGCCCGTCACCGCGGAAGGCGGGGTCCACCCCGGCAGCCTGCCCGCCGGGCCGACGGCGCGCCTCGTCCATCACGGCGCCTTCGACGACCTCGGTACGAGCTGGGACAGGCTGCACAGCTGGATCACCGGCCAGGGCCTGCTTCCCGGGGAGACCCGGTGGGAGGTCTACATCACCGAGCCCCGCCCGGATATGGATCCGGCCGAGCTGCGCACCGAACTCAACTGGGCGGTGTCGCCGGCCTGACGCGCCGATCCGGGTCACCGGCGGCTCCGGACGCCGGTGACCCGCGCGGTCGTCAGACTTCGCCCGTCAACTCCGCGGCACGTTCCTCGGCATCGGTTTCGCCGTCCAGATCCGCGGCGGCGGAATTGAAGAACCAGGTCAGACCTTCATCGGTGCGCCCGGCCGCGACGAGCGCGTCGGCGTAGGCGTAGAACAGGCGCGCGGGACCCGAACCGGTGCGCGCGGGATCGAGATCGGGCGTCTGCAGCGTGACGACGGCCTGGTCGTACTGGCCGAGATCCATCCGCGCCCCGGCGACCACGATCCGCAGTTCGATCGCCTCGTCGCCGGTCAGTGCCCGGCCCTCCTCGCTGCGGCCGATCTCGATGGCCCGTTCCGGCCGGCCCAGCCCGCGTTCGCAGTCGGCCATAACGGCCAGCAGTCCGGTCCCGCCCGCCATCCGGCGCGCGGCCCGCAGTTCCGACAAGGCCTCCGCCCACTCTCCCGCGTGGTAGGCGACCACTCCGGCGGTTTCGCGCACCACGGCGATCCGGCCCGCGCGCTGCCGGGCGGCCCGCGCATGAGCCAGCGCGAGCCGCGGATCGTCGTCGAGCATCTGCGCCGCCATCGCCAGATGGCGTGCGACGGTTTCGGCGTTTCCTTTGTCCAGGCTCAGGAGGTCGCGCCGGATGGAGGTGTCGAGATCACCGGCCTGGATATCGTCGGGAAGATCGGGTTCGTCGGGTCGCGGTGGCCGCCGATCCAGGCCACGGGACGCGCCTTCGCCGCCCCGGCGGCGCGGGCCGGCCTCGCCGGACCGTGCGTATCCACCGCCCCCGTTGTCCCCGCCCGTATCGGCCGGACCCCGGTGCGGCGGGCGCTGACCGGTACGCTCCGGCGGCCGCCCCGCGGCGTCCCCCCGCCCGCCGAAACGGCGTTCATCGCGCGCGCGACCGTCCCCGCGGCCTGTGCCCACGCCTCGGAAGCCGCCACGATCGCTGTCGCCGGAGCGGAACCCACCTTGCGGCCGATCGCCGCGCTCCCGGAAGCCCCGTTCGGGACGATCGCCACCCGCGCGCGAATCACGGCCGCCGAAACCCCCGGACCGATTGTCCTGACGCCCCCGCGGCGTATCCGTGCGATCACCACCACGCCCACCGGACCTGTCGCCCGGACGCTCCCGACCCGCGTCCCGATCGGGTCGGCCTCGATCGGGACGCCGGGAATCATCACCGGCATATCCACCTCGATCGGGCCGCGGACGACCGCCCTCCGACCGCTGCGGTGTCCGATCCCCGGTACCGCCGCCTCGGACGTCGTTACGCCTGCCGTTCTCCCGGCGGAACCCACCGCCCGGCGCGCCGGCCCCGCGGTGCCCCCTGTCCCCGCCGGATTCACCGTCCGGGCGGCGGGTATCGCCGCCCTCTCCGGTCCGCCGGAATCCGTTCTCCGCCCCGGAAGAATTGCGCCGGAACGGCTTCCGGCCATTGTTCTGTTCCGGCACGGCGGGTCCCTCTCTCGGTGACACGGATGGATCGAAATCGACGACTTCTCGAACTCGGCACACAATGATCGTCTGCCCACACAAGTTTACGGGTCACAACCCGCGGTGGAGACAATGGTGCCGGAAACGCCTTTGGGGGCCCACAGTGTGGGCCCCCAAAGGGAATGTATGTTCCGGCGGTGTCCTACTCTCCCACACCCTGTCGAGTGCAGTACCATCGGCGCTGGCAGGCTTAGCTTCCGGGTTCGGAATGGGACC
>NZ_JBVJHV010000007.1:0-412647 GCF_055586645.1 Nocardia sp. NPDC049935
GCGGCCGCCGCCACGATCGCCGACAACGCCGGCTGACTCGTGGTCCCCGCCATCGCCGCGCTCGCCCCGTCGACGGCGTCCGCACCGGCCTGCCACGCCGCGAGATAGGTGGCCAGCTGCCCGCCCGGGGTGTCGTGAGTGTGGACATGGACGGGCAGAGCGAAATTGCTGCGCAGCGCGGTCACCAGCTTAACCGCCGCCGGAGCCCGCAACAACCCGGCCATATCCTTGATCGCCAAAACATGCGCGCCCGCATCCACGATCTGCTCGGCCAGCTTCAGGTAATAATCCAGGGTGTAGAGCTTCTCACCCGGATCCGCCAGATCCCCGGTATACGACAGCGCCACCTCCGCGACCGCGGTACCGGTCTCACGGACCGCATCGATCGCCGGCCGCATCTGATCCACATTGTTCAACGCGTCGAAGATCCGGAAGATATCGATCCCGGTCCCGGTCGCCTCGGCTACGAACGCCCGGGTGACCCGCTCCGGGTACGGCGTGTAGCCGACGGTGTTACGACCCCGCAGCAGCATCTGCAGACAGATATTCGGCACCGCCTCACGCAACGCCGCCAACCGCTCCCACGGATCCTCATACAAGAACCGCAACGCCACATCGTAGGTCGCCCCACCCCAGCACTCGATCGACAACAGTTCCGGGGTCAGCCGGGCTACGTGCCCGGCCACATCCAGCAGACCATTGGTCCGCACGCGGGTCGCCAGCAGCGACTGATGCGCATCACGGAAGGTCGTATCGGTGACCCCGACCGCCTTCTGCTCCCGCAACGCGGCCGCGAACCCCTCCGGCCCCAACCTCAGCAACCGCTGCCGCGAACCATCCGGCGGCGGCACCGACAGATCGATCCCCGGCAGCTTGTCATGCGGATACACCGCCGTCGGCCGCGCACCATGCGGCTTGTTCACCGTCACATCCGCCAGATAATTCAAGATCTTGGTGCCGCGGTCGGCGGGCTCACGGGTGGCGAGCAGTTCCGGTCGCTCGTCGATGAAGGAGGTGGTGATCCGGCCGGCGGTGAAATCGTCGTCGTCGAGCACCGCCAGCAGGAACGGGATATTGGTGGTGACGCCGCGGATCCGGAACTCCATCAGCGCGCGCCGCGCCCGGGCCACCGCGGTCGGGAAATCCCGGCCGCGGCAGGTGAGCTTGACCAGCATGGAATCGAAGTAGGCGCCGATCTCGGCGCCCAGGTTCGCGCCGCCGTCGAGGCGGATACCGGCGCCGCCGGGCGTGCGGTAGGCGGTGATGCGGCCGGTATCCGGGCGGAATCCGTTGGACGGGTCTTCGGTGGTGATCCGGCACTGCATCGCCGCACCGCGGATCGTCACCTTGTCCTGGCCGAGCCCCAGATCCGCCAGGCTCTCCCCCGCCGCGATCCGCAGCTGCGACTGCACCAGGTCCACATCGGTGATCTCCTCGGTCACCGTATGTTCCACCTGGATCCGCGGATTCATCTCGATGAACACATGATTACCGCGCTCATCCAGCAGGAACTCCACCGTCCCTGCACAGGAATAGCCGATCTGCCGGGCGAAGGCCACCGCGTCCGCGCAGATTTTCTCCCGAAGTTCCGGGTCCAGATTCGGCGCCGGCGCCAGCTCGATCACCTTCTGATGCCGCCGCTGCAGCGAACAGTCGCGCTCGAACAGATGCATAACATCGCCGTGCTGGTCGGCCAGAATCTGCACCTCGATATGCCGGGGATTGATCACCGCCTGTTCCAGGAACACCGTCGGATCACCGAACGCCGACTCGGCCTCCCGCGACGCCGCCTCGATCGCCTCACGCAACCCGGCCGGCTCCGCCACCCGCCGCATACCGCGCCCACCACCACCGGCCACCGCCTTCACGAAGACCGGGAACCGCATCGACTCCGACGCCGCCAGCAATTCCTCGACATCCGCGGACGGCGCACTCGAATCCAGCACCGGCAGCCCGGCCTCGCGGGCCGCCGCGATCGCCCGCGCCTTGTTACCGGCCAGCTCCAGAACCTCCGAGGAGGGTCCGATGAAGGTGATCCCCGCACGCGCGCAGGCGGCCGCCAGATCCGGGTTCTCCGACAGGAACCCGTACCCCGGGTAGATCGCATCCGCGCCCGCGGTCTTCGCGGCCTCGATGATGGCCTCCACCGAGAGGTAGGCGCGGACCGGATGGCCCTGCTCGCCGATCTCGTATGCCTCGTCGGCCTTCAGGCGGTGGACCGAATTGCGATCTTCGTGTGGGAAGACGGCGACCGTTCCGATGCCGAGCTCGTACGCCGCGCGGAAGGCTCGAATGGCGATCTCGCCACGATTGGCAACCAAGACTTTCGAGAACATTGACCCAACGTACCCGGCGCCACATCCAGCTTCGACAGCGAAGTCCACTTCACGGAATCTTCACAAGGGCGTATGGCAAGCCTGCGAAGACTTGGTCATCGGGCCGTCACAAACATCACGGCGGACCACGATGCCGGGATGGCGTGCGCCCGGGCTATGGTAGGAGACGCAGCTGGTCCGCCGGCCGGACGATGAGGAGCCCCGAACGTCCGGGTCGGCGTCGAAGCCCGCCACCGAGCGGGTGAGAGGGAATCCGGTGGAAATCCGGAACTGTCCCGCAGCGGTGAGCGGGAACGACCGCCGTCATGAGCACTGGGCGCACGGCCTGGGAAGCGACGGCCAGTAGGTCGGCCTATCGGCCGGTGCCCGTGAGTCCGAAGACCTGCCGGTTGTACCGGGTACGCCGTACCCGGTGACCACCGCCTCGTGGATTGGGCGTTGCGGTCCACCAGTGCTGACACGTCCCGTTCATACGGGAGATTCGGGGTCTCATCGGTGCCGCGCGTCCGCGGAAGGCGTTGGCAAACCGAACTTCAGTACTGGAGAACACCGTGACTGCTATTTCGCAAAGTCCGTTCACCGCGACGGTCCTCGGCCTTCCCCGGGTGGGGCCCCGCCGGGAACTCAAACGCGCCACCGAATCGTACTGGGCGGGGCGTATCGATGCCGATCAGCTGCACGAGACCGGCCGTACGCTGCGCCGCGATCAATACGCCGAACTGCAGGCTGCCGGTCTGGACTCCATCCCGGTCGGCACCTTCTCCTACTACGACCAGATGCTCGACGCGGCGGTACTGCTCGGTGCGTTGCCGCCGCGAGTCGCCGGTATCGCCGATCCGCTGGACCGCTATTTCGCCGCGGCGCGTGGGAACGATTCGGTCGAACCGCTGGAGATGACCAAATGGTTCGATACCAACTACCACTACCTGGTCCCCGAGATCGGTCCCGACACCACCTTCACGCTGAACCCGGACGAGGTCCTCGCCCAACTGCGTGAGGCGATCGAACTCGGTGTTGCGGCGCGACCCGTCGTTATCGGGCCGGTCACCTTCCTGAAGCTCGCCAAGACCTCCGGCGGCGCCGGGCTGGATCGGGTGGACGAACTCGTCCCGCTGTACCAGGAACTCCTGCGGCTGCTGGCCGAGGCGGGCGCGGGCTGGGTGCAGCTCGACGAACCGTCACTGGTCACCGATCTCACCGACGACGAGCTCGCGACCGTCCGCCGCGTCTACACCGAGCTGACCGCACCGGCCGACCGGCCGGCGATCCTGGTCGCCACCTACTTCGGGCATCCGGGCCCGGCACTGGCCGCCTTGGCCGCCACCGAGGTCGAGGGGATCGCGGTCGACCTGGTCGCCGGCACCGACGTGTCCGAAGTGGCCGCTGTTCCGGCGCTGGCCGAAAAACTGCTGGTCGCGGGTGTCGTCGACGGCCGCAATGTCTGGCGCGCCGATCTGGACAAGGCGCTGTCGACACTGGCCACTCTGCTGGGGTCGGCGAAATCGCTGGCGGTCTCGACGTCCTGCTCGCTGCTGCATGTGCCGTATTCGCTGGCGGTGGAGACGCAGCTGGACGACGCGCTGCGGTCCTGGCTGGCGTTCGGTGCCGAGAAGGTCGCCGAGGTGCGGGTACTGGCCACCGGCCTGATTTCGGGCACCGAGGCGGTCACCGCGGAACTCGAGCAGGCCCGGGCCGCCGCCGCGAGCCGTCGCTCCGATCCCCGGATCAGCAACGGCCAGGTGCGGGCGCGGCTGGCCGCACTGGGTCCGGACTCCATCCGGCGCGCACCCGCCGAGGAGCGGCGGACCCTGCAGCAGAACCGGCTCCAGCTGCCTCCGCTGCCGACCACCACGATCGGCTCCTACCCGCAGACCTCGGCGATCCGGCTGGCTCGCGCCGCACTGCGCAAAGGCGAGATCGACCAGGCCGAGTACAACCGGCGGATGCAGGCGGAGATCACCGAGGTGATCGCCCTGCAGGAGAAGCTGGAGATCGACGTGCTGGTGCACGGCGAACCGGAACGCAACGATATGGTCCAGTACTTCGCCGAGCAGCTCGACGGTTTCGCGGCCACCGAACTGGGCTGGGTGCAGTCCTACGGCACCCGCTGCGTGCGCCCGCCGATCCTGTTCGGCGATGTCACCCGGCCGACGCCGATGACCGTCGACTGGATCACCTTCGCGCAGTCGCTCACCGATAAGCCGGTCAAGGGGATGCTCACCGGTCCGGTGACCATCCTGGCCTGGTCGTTCGTCCGTGACGACCAGCCGCTGGCGGATTCGGCGAAACAGGTCGCCCTGGCGATCCGGGACGAGACCGTCGACCTCCAGAACGCCGGTATCCGGATCATCCAGGTGGACGAACCGGCGCTGCGCGAACTGCTCCCACTGCGCAAGGCCGACCAGCCCGCGTACCTGGACTGGTCGGTGAACGCGTTCCGGCTCTCCACCTCCGGCGTGGCCGATTCGATCCAGATCCACACGCACCTGTGCTACTCGGAATTCGGTGAGGTGATCGACGCGATCGCCGGACTGGATGCCGATGTGACCTCGATCGAGGCGGCCCGGTCGCATATGGAGGTGCTCGACGACCTCAACGCGGCCGGATTCGACGCGGGCGTGGGACCCGGTGTCTACGACATCCACTCACCGCGGGTGCCCGGCACCGAGGAGATCACCGCCTCGCTGCGCGCCGCGCTGAAGGCCGTACCCGCGGACCGGCTCTGGGTGAACCCCGACTGCGGTCTGAAGACCCGCGGCCCGGCCGAGGTGGAGGCCTCGCTGCGCAATATGGTCGCCGCGGCGCGGGCCGTGCGCTGACGAAATGACAACCGGTCCGGGCCGTGACGGCCCGGACCGGTCAGCCCTCCCCAGCGTCGGGTTCCCGGCGTCTGGCACGCTCCGCCGCGCATTCCGGGCAGCGCCGCGTCATCCGCAGCACCGGCCGGACCCGCGGCTGCGAGGTCGTCGACAACCGCCGTACCGCTCGGCACCCCTGCTCCGATTCCATCTACCCGACCCCTTCCCCTCGGCGTTACCTGTGCCAGGTTTGACGCCGGTCACCACACCCCGGTTCCCCTGTGCCGCTGCCTTTTCCGGCGTACGCGACCCGGAGGCGGTCAGGATTTGGCCAGGTATTCCAGGCGCTCGGAATCCACCGCCGCGTGCATCATCGCCGCGAGCCCGGGATGGCGGGTGAGACCCGGATCCTCGGCGACCACCGCGCGGGCGAGTTCCTGCGCCGTGGAGATGACCTCCAGATCGTCGAGCAGAGAGAGCAGCCGCAGCGAACGCGCCGTCCCCGACTGCGCCGAACCCAGCACATCACCCTCGCGCCGCTGGCGCAGATCGAGCACCGACAGCTCGAAACCGTCGGTGGTGCCGGCCACCGCTTCCAGTCTCGTCATCGCCGGCCCGCCGGGAGCCGCGTCGGTGATCAGCAGGCACAACCCGGGATGTTTCCCACGCCCGATCCGGCCGCGCAGCTGATGCAGCTGGCTCACCCCGAAACGGTCCGCGTCCACGATGACCATCACCGTCGCGTTCGGCACGTCCACGCCGACCTCGACCACGGTCGTACAGACCAGTACATCGATATCGCCGGCGTTGAAATCGCGCATCACCTGGTCTTTCTCATCGGAGGGCAACCGTCCGTGCAGCAGCCCGATCCGCAGAGCCGCCAGCGGTCCGGCACGCAGCCGGTCGAACACGTCGAGGACGGCCTGAGTGCTGGGCGGTTCCTTGTCGGCGCCCTTGCCCTTCGATTTCCCGCCCCGGGCGCCGCCGCCCTCCTCGTCGTCACCGATCCGCGAACAGACCACGTAGGCCTGGCGGCCCTGGCCGACTTCCTCGGTGATCCGCTCCCACGCCCGGTCCACCCAGTTGGGATGTACCCGGCGCGGGACCACCTTCGACGCGATCGGCGACCGGCCGCGGGGCAGTTCGGTGAGGGTGGAGGTCTCCAGATCGCCGAGTGTGGTCATAGCGATGGTGCGCGGGATGGGAGTGGCGGTCATCACCAGCAGATGCGGGGAGTTGCCCGCTTTCGCCTTGGCGCGCAGGGCGTCCCGCTGCTCGACGCCGAAGCGGTGCTGTTCGTCGACCACGACCATGCCGAGATCGAAGAATTCGACCGCGTCCTGGATGAGGGCGTGCGTGCCGATCACGATCCCGGCGTCGCCGGTCACCGCGGCGAGCAGCGCCTCGCGTTTGGCGGCGACCGGCATGGACCCGGTGACCAGCGTGATCCGGGTGGCGTGCTCCGCCGCGCCCAGCTCCCCGCCCTGCCCCAGATCACCCAGCATCGTGCGCAGCGACCGGTAGTGCTGGGCGGCCAGTACCTCGGTGGGCGCCAGTAGCGCGCACTGCCGTCCGGTATCGACGACCTGCAGCATGGCGTGCAACGCGACGATCGTCTTACCCGATCCCACCTCGCCCTGCAGCAGCCGGTGCATGGGCTGCTCACGGGACAGATCCGCGGAGATCTCATCGATGACCTGCTGCTGTCCGGCGGTGAGGTCGAACGGCAGCCGCTGCTCGAACGCGGCGGCGATGCCGTCGGCGCGCGGCGGGCAGGGCGGGGCGATCCGCGCCGACACCTCGTGCCGGCGTTCGGCCAGCACCAGTTGCAGGGCCAGCGCCTCGTCGAAACGCAGCCGCTCGCGCGCACGTTCGATATCGGTCTTGTGCTCGGGCAGATGGATGAGCCGCAGCGCCTCCCCGACCGGCATCAGCGCCCGTTCGGCCCGCAACTCGTCCGGCAGCGGGTCGGTGAGCGGGTCCAGCTGATCGAGCACCTGGCGTACGCAGGCCAGGATCTCCCAGCTCTGCACTTTCGCGGTGGCCGGATAGACGGGCAGGTATTCCCGTTCGAAGAACGACATGTCCACGCCGTCGGAGCCCTTGGCGCTCTGCGCGATCCCGCGCAGGTCGCCGCCGCCGCGCACGGTGGTCAGCGCCGGTTCGTCGTCGCCGGCCTCGGGCAGGATCAGATAGCCGGGATGGCTGAGATTCCACTGTCCGGGCCGCCAGTAGGTCACCGTTCCCGACATCATCGCCCGGGCGCCCTGGCGGACGGCGTATTTGACCTTGTCCCCGTTGAAGAACGTGACATCCACACCGCGGCCGGCGCCGGTGTCGAGCACCACCTTCAGCAGCGAACCGCGGCGCTGCCGCATCGGCCGCAGTTCGGCTTTGGTGATCCGGCCGATCACGGTGATATGCGCCCCGTCCTCCGGCGCCTCCTCGGTGAGCGGCTGTCCCTGGGTGGCGTACCGCAACGGGTAGTGGCGCAGCAGATCCTCCACGGTCCGCATATCGAAGGCGTCGGCCAGCGACCCGGCCGCTTTCGCGCCCAGGACATGATCGAGCCGATCGCTCAGTGTCGCCATCGCGATACTCCCGTCACCGTGGGCACCCGCGTCTGCCGGATGCTCATTCCACCCCGATCTGTATCAGGTCACCGTGCTGCCCGCCGGAATACACCGTGACCTCCACACCGGGGAACTCCGCCCCGATATGGTGCGCGAGACCGTCGGCGAGACCGTCCGGGGCCTGCGCGCCGACCAGCAGGGTCACCAGTTCACCGCCGAGCCCGAGCATCCGGTCCAGCAGGATCCGGCCCGCGGTCCGGGTATCCGCGTCGATCACGACCACATCATGGCCGACCAGGCCGAGACCGTCGCCCGGCCCGCAGGTTCCGACCATGGTGAGGGCGCGCTCGCGCGCCCGGCGCAGCGCTCCCCAGCGGGTGGCGGCGGCGGCCTCCGACATCGCGAAGGCGTCGTCGACGGCGATCCGGGACCGGTCGTGCACCGCGAGCGCGGCCAGTCCCTGCACCATGCTGGCGCTGGGCAGCAGCAGCACATCGCGGTGCGCGTCCCGGGCGGCCGCGCCGACGGCGACCAGTTCCTGCGCGGGCAGGGCGCCGTTGGGCAGAACGAGCACCTCGCGGTGCGGCAGCCGGCGGATCGCCGCGAGCAGCGCGGCCGCGCGCAGGGCGGGTTCGGCGCCGAGCACCACCGCGCCCGCCGCCTCGAACAGCGCGGTGGCGCCGGTTCCGGCGGCGACCGCGAGCACACAGCGGTCGGCCGGTTCGGCGGACCGCCCGGAGCTCGGCCGGGACCGGTCCCCGGTGGCGCGGACGGTGGACCGGGGGTCCCCACCGCACGGGACCCCGGCACGGCCGCGAGCGGCCGGCGCCTCGTGCGCCACACCGGGTCGCGCGGGCGGTGCGGTTTCCGTGAGGTACTCGATGCGGATATCCGCCACCCGGCCGGCGGCCGACCCCGCCTCCACCGCCGCCCCGGCGTCCGCACAGTGCACATGCACCGACCAGCCGCCGTCACCGTCGGCCGCGACGACCACCGAATCACCCAGATCGTCCAGCCGTGCGCGCAGATCCGCGGGCGAGGCGGCCCCGGTGATCCGGTACATCACCTCGTAGCGCGCTTCCTCCGGTACCGCCCGCGCCCCGGCGCGCGGCGCCACGGGGCCCCCGTATTCGCCGCGTGCCGGGGCCGCGCCGGTGAGCACCGCGACCATCTCGTCCAGCAGCACCAGCAGACCCCGGGCGCCGGCGTCCACCACACCCGCGTCACGTAACACGTCGAGCTGGTCGCGCGTCTCCTCCAGCGCCCGCCCGGCGCCCTCGGCTCCGGCCCGCGCCGCGGCGGCGAGATCGGCCCCGCGGGATCCGGCCGCCGCGGCCCCGGCTCGATCCAGAACGGTGAGAATCGTGCCCTCCACCGGGCGGCTGAGACTCTCGCGCACCAGCACGGCGGCCCGCAGCAGGCCCGCCCGGTAGGCGGCGGCGGTCAGCTCCGGACCGCTCGTCGTCTCGGCGAGACCGCGTAGTACCTGCGCGATGATGATCCCGGAATTGCCCCGCGCGCCCGATACCGCACCCCGCGCCAGCGCCGCGGCCGCCCGGCCCGCCGCTATCGGCGCACCGGGCCCGCCGGCCGCCCGGTCCGCCTCCGCGACGGCGGCGCGCAGGGTCGACAGGAGATTGGTTCCGGTATCGGAATCGGGCACCGGGAAGACATTGAGCGCGTCGATCTCCCCGCGCCGCGCCTCGAGACCCGAGACACAGGCCCGGCCCCACCGCAGCAGACCGGCGCCGTCGAGCCCCGTGACGCCGGGCGCGGTACCGTCGGATACGCCGTCCGTACCGTCGTTCACCTGCCGGGCCTCGGCCACCGCCACCTCGTTCCTCACCAACGGAATCTCCCGGTCGCCAGGTTAGCGGGACCGGCCCGCTCCCTCGGCACTACCGGGGCCCGGACTCCGGGCGCGGCGCCGGGCGCATCGGCCCCGGTTTGGAGTATGAATGCGGGTCGGGCTACCCTTGCAGGGTTGCCTGGCGCGACCGTGACACGGTCTGCGCTCTCCGAGCCCGGTGTTCGGCAGGCATGACGACCTTGTTCTCGGATCGACCGCTGTACCGGTGGCAGATCCCCACCATGACATGAAGGAGTTCGCGACTATGGCTGCCGTCTGCGACGTCTGCGCCAAGGGCCCCGGCTTCGGTAAGTCGGTCTCGCATTCGCACCGGCGCACCAACCGTCGCTGGAACCCGAATATCCAGACCGTGCGCGCGCAGGTCGCCCCGGGTAACACCCGCCGGATGAATGTGTGCACCTCGTGCCTGAAGGCGGGCAAAGTCGTCCGCGGCTGAGCGCTGCCGGACCGTCCGCCGTCGCGGCGGACCCCGTAGACCTTCGAATACGCTTCGCCCCGGCTCCCCCACGGGAGCCGGGGCGAAGTCGTGTCCGCGTTCGGGCCGGTTCCGGCCGCGGCGGGTCCGCGGATGAGCTCCGGGCCGCAACCCTGGACCATCCTCCCCGCCGGCCCGGTCCATGCCCGGGCCCTGGCGGCATGCAATATCGCCTGCTGGCGTGAGGCCTATCACGGCCTCGTACCCGATCACCTGCTCGACGCGTTCGATGTGGACCGCAGCGCCGCGAGCTGGGCCCGCGCCGCGCGCCGCCACGACGGTTCGATCCTGATCGCGCGGATCGGCGCGGAGGTGGTCGGATTCACCCGATACGGCCCGCCGCAGGAGCACCCGGCGGTCGCCGACCGCGAACTGGCGGCCATGTACGTCCGGGCCCGCTGGTACGGAACCGGGCTCGCGCATGCCTTGCTCGGCGCGGTCCTGGAACCCGGCCGGTCCTGTTCACTCTGGGTTTTCGACCGCAACCCGCGGGCCCGCGCGTTCTACGCGAAATACGGTTTCGCCCCCGACGGCACCGAGCGGTCCGAACGCTTCGGCGCCGCAACCGAGATCAGGATGGTGCGCCCGGCAGTAATGTCTGGGCCATGAGCACCGAAGCAGAATACGTCCGGATCGATGACGGGGTCCTGGAGATCACCCTGTCCACCGCCGCCAAAGGCACCTCGCTGGATTTCGCGGGAGTGGCGGCGGGTACCGCCGCGCTGGAGGCGCTGAAACCGGAGGTGGGTGCCGTACTGCTGACCGGTGCGGGCCCGAACTTCTGCGCCGGCGGCGATGTCCGGGATTTCGCGGCCGCCGAGGATCGTTCCGCCCACCTCTACAACCTGGCCGACACCCTGCACGTGCTGGTTCGCGCTCTGGACTCCGCGCCGGTTCCGGTGGTCGCGGCGGTACACGGCTGGGCCGCGGGCGCCGGAATGAGCCTGGTCTGCGCGGCCGATATCGCGATCGGCGGTCCGGGCACCAGGATGCGGCCCGCCTACCCCGGTGTCGGGCTGAGCCCGGACGGCGGGATGTCCTGGACCCTGCCGCGCCTGGTGGGTGCGGCCAAGGCCCGGGAGATCCTGCTCACCGACGCGGTACTCGACGCCGCCGAGGCCCAGCGTCTCGGCATCCTGGCCCGGATCGCCGCCGACGACGACGCGGTGCTCGGCGCGGCCCGCGAGCTGGCGCGCACCCTGGCCCGCGGCCCGCGCGCCAGTTACGCCTCCATCCGGACCCTGCTGAGCGATTCACCGAACGCGACGCTGAGCGAGCAGCTCGACGCCGAACGCGACGCCATCGGCGCCGCGGCGGGTAGCCCGACCGGCCGGGAAGGCGTGGACGCGTTCCTCGCCAAACGCGCCCCGGATTACTCCGGCCTGGCCTGACGGCACCTCAGCGCGAGGTCAGCACGAATTTCGCCACCGCCTCGGTGAAGGCGTCGTTGTCGTCACCGGCGGCGGTATGCGCGGCATTGCCGATTTCGACGATCTCGGCGTGCGGGACCAGGGCCTGGAATTCGGCCGCGCCCTCGGCGCTGACCACATCGGACTGCAGTCCGCGGACCAGCAGCACCGGGATGGTCAGCGCCCGCGCGGTGCCGTCGAGGGTGCGCGCCATCTGGTCCGGATCGGCGGATTTGTCGCCGAGGATGCCCGGATCCCAATGCCAGTACCAGCGACCGTCGCGTTCGCGCAGATTGCGCAGCAGGCCGGTATTGGATTTGGGGCGCGGCCGGTGCGGGAGATATTCGGCCACCGCGTCGGCGGCTTCGTCCAGGGTCGCGAAACCGTCGGGGTTCTTGCTGAGGAAGGTGAGGACCCGGTTCACGCCTTCGGGTTCGGGGCGGGTCACGATATCGACGAGCACCAGCGCGGAGATGGCCTGCCCGCCCGGTGCCGCGGTTGCCAGCAGGCCGGTGATACCGCCCATACTGGCGCCGACCACCACCGCGGGTCCGCCGCCGAGTTGTTCGAGGATCGCGATCACATCGCCGACCATGGCCTCGTAGCGGTAATCGCGATCCGGCGCCCACTGGCTGTCGCCGTGACCGCGGGCGTCGAGTGTGACCGCCCGGATCCCGGCCGCGCCGAGCTGGGCACCGGTCTGTTTCCAGGAGTGCCGGGTCTGGCCGCCGCCGTGCAGGAACAGCACGGGAGCGCCGTCGGAGGGGCCGTATTGGTCCGCAACGAGCTCGATCCCGCCCACGCCGCGCAATCGCAGCCGGACGGGATCGAGCAGATTGTTCGCATTACTCACGATTTTCAGCATCGCAAATATGCGGACGTTACGCCGTATGAACGGACAAATCAGCAGTCCAGATCCATGGCGCTGAGGGTCCGCTGGAACAGGCAGGCGCCTTTGGCGTTCACCGAGGCCGAGATCGTGGACGATCCGTTCGAGGTGAAGTCCTCGGCGACCGGGGCGGTGACCGGGGCCGGCTCCAGCCGCAGCGGGGCGGCTCCGGCAGTCGCCGCGGCCCCGCCCGACAGGGCGGCGCCCAGTGCGAGCGAGGCGGTGATGCCGCGCAGTTTCATGGTGTGCTCCTCACTTGTTTCTCTTTCGACGCCCGGTCAGGGCAGGCGCCAGTCCACCGGCTCGGCGCCGAGTTCGTCCAGGAGTTCGTTGACCCGGGAGAACGGACGCGAACCGAAGAATCCCCGCGACGCCGACAGCGGTGACGGATGCGCGGATTCGATACAGGGCACCTCGGCCTGGGTCAGCGCCGGTTTCAGCGAGGCCGCGTCCCGGCCCCACAGCACCGCCACCAACGGCTCGTCCCGGGCCACCAGGGCCCGGATCGCCTGTTCGGTGACCTGCTCCCAGCCTTTACCGCGATGCGAGGCGGGTTTTCCGGGCGAGACCGTCAGCACCCGGTTCAGCATCAGGACACCCTGTTCCGACCAGGGGCTCAGATCACCGCACGCGGGCGTGGGATGGCCGAGATCCTTGCTGTATTCGGCGAAGATATTGGCCAGGCTGCGCGGTACCGGCG
Source organism: Nocardia sp. NPDC049935 (assembly GCF_055586645.1). Lineage (NCBI taxonomy): Bacteria > Bacillati > Actinomycetota > Actinomycetes > Mycobacteriales > Nocardiaceae > Nocardia > Nocardia sp. NPDC049935. The sequence goes on from NZ_JBVJHV010000007.1 coordinate 13,051, forward strand.
AAACATCCGGCGCCACCGAGAAGCTCAGCCCCATCGGGTGGCCCGGGGTCGGGTACGGATCCTGGCCGACGATCAGCACCCGGACCTGCTCGAACGGATGCCCGAAGGCGCGCAGCACGTTCTCCCCCGAGGGTAGATACCCGCGACCCGCGGCGTTCTCGGCACGCAGGAATTCGCCCATCGCCGCGATGCGATCGGCCACCGGCTCCAGCGCTTTCGCCCAGCCCGGATCGATGATGTCCGCGAGTGGTTTCGTGCCCATGACCGCACAACCTATCGTGACCGGTCCGATTTCGCCGAGTCCGTCCCCGCGAAGGCTTCCCAGCCCGTGGGACCCTCGTATCGGACACCGTCGACCGTAACGCCCTGACCGGCCTCGATACGCCCTATCGGGGTCCAACCGGGTGGCGGCTCCGCTCCGGGCGGCCAGACGCCGGCGAACACATGGTCCTCGCCGCCGGTCAGAATCCATTGCCGCGCATCGGCTTCCAGCGCGTCGGCGCAGCGCCGCAGCGCGGGGTCGGCCAGTGCGCCGAATCCGATATCGACCGCGACTCCCGACGCGGCGGCGAGATGCCCCAGATCGGCGAGCAGTCCGTCGGAGATATCGGTGAGCGCGACGGGCGCGTGGCCGTCGCGGATCGCGGCGCGCACCAGATCGTACGGTGGCCGCGGCGCGCGATGCGCGGCCAGCGCCCGTTCCGTCTCCGCGGTCTCCGCGACCTCCGGTGCCGTGAGCACGGCATATCCCGCCGCCGACCAGCCCGGGCTGCCGGCGATCGCGACCGTGCCGCCCGCCCGCGCGCCGGACCGGGTGAGATACGCGTCTGCCAGCGGATCGCCGAAAGCGGTCACCGAGATCACCCAGTGCGGGCTGCGCACGATATCCCCGCCGGCCACCGAACCACCGGCCCGCGCGGCCTCGTCCCAGAATCCGTCCGCCAGCCGCAGCACCGCCTCGGCCGGGCAGTCGGCGGGGATCCCCAGCCCGATGACGTAGCCGGTGGGTTCCGCGCCCATGGCGTAGATATCGGCGGCGTTCTGCGCGATCGCCTTGCGGCCGATGTCCTCGGGACTCGACCAGTCCAGCCGGAAATGCCGGTCCTGGATCAACATATCGGTGCTCACCGCGTAGTGGCCGCGGGCGGCCGTCACGACCGCGGCATCGTCGCCCGGGCCGAGCCGGACCGCCGGTCCGTGGGCCCGGCCTGCGTTGATCCGGGCGATGAGGGCGAATTCGCCCATCTCCGCGACCGTCGGTCCTGTACTGATCGTGCGACCCTTCCTCGCTCGCCGCCGCCGCGGTCGCCCGCCGCTCCCCGCCCCGCTCCGGACCGACGGTACCCTGTGCCCGGTGACCAGGCGCGGCGGCCGGATGCCGCGCCGGCCGTTCGACGAAAGGACCGCCGAGGATGCCGGGGACATCGCCGGACCGGGACGCCGATTCCCCGGACGCCGACTCATCGGGGCGGACCGAGCCGTCCGAGCCGGAGAACTCGACCGAGCCCGCCGGCCGTACCCCGTACCCGCCCGCACTGATCGCCACCGCGGTCGCACTGCCGGTGGCCCTGGTCGTGGGTGTGGTCGTCGCCGCGGTGCTGGTCCTGCGCAGTCCGTCCGAGCCCGACCCCGTGGCGCTGGGCCCGGTCCCCGCGCCCGCGGCCGACGGTCCCGCCTGTACGGCGCTGGTCCCGGCACTACCCGCCGATATGGGCGATTTCACCCGCGCGACCCTGGTCGATCCGGCGCCTCCGGCGACCGTGGCCTGGCAGCGCCCCGAGGGCGGCGAGCCCATCGTGCTGCGTTGCGGACTCGACCGGCCGCTGGAGTTCAACCGGGCTTCCGCGCTGCAGATCGTCAACGGGGTGCAGTGGTTCGAGATCCGTGACGACGCCGCGGCCACCGCCACCTGGTTCGCCGTGGATCGCGAAACCTATATCGCGCTCACCGTTCCCGACGGATCCGGTCCGACGCCGCTACAGGCGGTATCGGACACCATCACCGCGCATCTGCCGGCCCGCCCGATCGATCCGGGCGAACTCCCGAACTGACCGAGGAGGTCAGCGCAGCCCGACGCCCCGCGCCAGCGCCGTATCGATCAGCGTGGTGAGCAGTTCGCTGTAGGCGATTCCCGTGTGCTCCCACATCCGCGGGTACATGGAGATCGGCGTGAAACCGGGCATCGTGTTGATCTCGTTGATCACCGGGCCGTCCGCGGTGACGAAGAAGTCCACCCGGGCCAGGCCCTGGCAGTCCAGGGCGCGGAAGGCACGTACCGCCATGGCCCGCACCTCGTCGGCGACATCGTCGTCCAATTTGGCGGGTACGTCGAATTCGCAGACATCGTCGAGGTACTTGGTGTCGAAATCGTAGAAGGCGGGCCCCTGCTCCGCCGTGGCGCCGGCCGGTTCCTCGGGCATCTTGATCTCGGCGAGGACGCTGGCCTCCACCCGGCCGTCCGGGAACTCCAGCACTCCGCATTCGACCTCGCGGCCGATGATCGCCGCCTCCACGATCACCTTCGGATCGTGTTCGCGGGCGGTGGCCACCGCGGCGTCCAGATCGGCCCAGTCGGTGACCTTGGTGATCCCGATGGAGGATCCGCCGCGCGCCGGTTTGACGAATACCGGCAGCCCCAGCCGCTGCCGGTCGGCCGGCGCCAGGGTCGCGGTACCGGGCCGCAGCACCACCTGCACGCCTACCGGCAGACCGTCGGCGGCGAGCAGTTTCTTGGTGAATTCCTTGTCCATCCCGGCCGCGCTCGCCAGCACCCCGGGACCGACGTACGGGATTCCGGCCAGTTCGAGCATGCCCTGGACCGTGCCGTCCTCGCCGAACGCACCGTGCAGCACCGGAAAGACCAGGTCCACGGTGTCGAGGGCCGATCGCGGATCATCGAGCGGTACCAGTGTTCCGGGGCGGCTGGGATCGGCGGCGAGCACCAGTTCGGGTCCGCCGCCGGTAACCGACGGCAGGGTCCGGTCGTGGCGGTCCAGCGCCGCGGTATCGCCGCCGGCCAGTACCCAGGTGCCTTCGGGCGTGATGCCGATCGGCACCGCCTCGTACCGCTGCGGATCGAGATTGCGCAGCACCGCTCCGGCCGATACGCACGACACCCGGTGTTCGTTACTGCGCCCGCCGAAAACCACGGCAACCCTGATCCGATCCATGTCCGAACGGTACCCTGCCGCGACCTCCGGCAACCCTCGCGCACCGCCGGGGAAGCGCTATTCGGATTTGATCCGGCGCCCCAGCAGCATCTCCACCGCGGACTGCACCGCCAACCCCTCGTGGCACACCCCGTGCACCGCTTCGGTGAGCGGCATCTCCACCCCGTGCGCGGCGGCCAGCGCCCGCACCGAGGAGCAGGATTTGACGCCCTCGGCGACCTGCCCGTGCGTGGCCTCCTGCGCCGCCTGCATGGACCCCCCGCTGCCCAGCACCTGCCCGAAGGACCGGTTGCGCGACAGCGGCGAGGTGCAGGTGGCGATCAGATCGCCGATACCGGCCAGCCCGGCCAGGGTCACCGGTTCCGCGCCGAGCGCGACGCCGAGCCGGATGATCTCGGCCAGCCCCCGGGTCATCAGACCGGCGAGCGAGTTGTCGCCGTACCCCATGCCCGAGGCGATCCCGCAGGCCAGGGCGATGACGTTCTTGCAGGCCCCGCCGATTTCGCAGCCGATCACATCGGTATTGGTGTAGGGCCGGAAGTAGCCGGTGACGCAGGCCTGCTGCACCGCCACGGCCCGCGCGGCGTCGGGGCAGCCCACGACGGTGGCCGCGGGTTGCCCGGCCGCGATCTCCTTGGCCAGGTTGGGGCCCGACAGCACCGCGATCCGGCTCGGATCCGCACCGCTGACCTCGGCGATCACCTGGCTCATCCGCAGCAGGGTGCCGCTTTCGATCCCTTTGGCCAGACTCAGCAGGGTCGCGTCGGAGCCGATGGCCGGCGACCACAGTTTCAGGTTCGCGCGCAGCGATTGCGAGGGGACGGCGAGCACCACGATCTCGGCGCCGTCCAGGGCGCGGGCGTGATCGTCGGTGGCCGAGACCGGCGGCAGCTGCACACCCGGCAGGTAGTAGGGGTTGCGGTGGTCGGTCGCGAGTGCCTCGGCGACCTCGGGCCGGCGGGCCCAGATGGTGACATCGGTTCCCGCGTCCGCCAACACCTTCGCGAACGCCGTGCCCCACGATCCCGCGCCCAGTACCGCCGCCCTCGTCATCAGCCCAATATGCCATGACAGGATGGGGCCATGTGCCCGCACACCGTGCACGCCGTCATCGCGGTGAAAACCCTGGAGAGCGCCAAGAGCAGGCTGGCCGGGGTGCTGGCCCGCGAGCAGCGGTCGCGGCTGGTGCTGGCCATGCTGGCCGATACCGTGCGGGCGGCGGGCGCGGTACCGGCGATCGCCTCGATCACCGTGGTCACCCCCGATGCCGCGGTCGCCGAAACGGCCCGCGCGCTCGGCGCGCAGATCCACCCCGAACCCGCCGCCGGGGGCGACGACGGCCTCAACACGGCGCTGGCCGACGCGGCGGCGGCGCTGCGGGCCCGCCACGGCGCGATCGGATTGCTGGCGCTACAGGCCGACCTTCCCGCCCTGCGCCCGGCCGAGCTGGCGGCCGTCCTGGCCGCGGCTCCCGCGCGGACCCGGGCACTGGTCGCCGATCACGCAGGCACCGGGACCGCGGCACTGCTGGCACCGGCCGGGATCGCGCTGCGACCGCGGTTCGGCCGTGATTCCGCTCACCGGCACCGCGCCGACGGCGCGCAGGAACTCCGCGGCCAGTGGCCGGGTCTGCGCCGCGATATCGACACTCCCGAGGATCTGGCGGCCGTCCTGGCCCTCGGGCCCGGCCGGGATACCGCCGCTCTGCTGGGCGAACCGGGCTGGCCACATCACGTTCGGGAAGCGGTCACCCAGGTGTGCTAGGCAGTCGCCACCGCGTGAACTCGAGATAACAGTCACCTCGCGTATATGCACACCCACCGGTTCGTAGGGAATGATCGTAGGCGTGAGCGATACGGAAATCTTCAAGCAGCAACAGGTGCTACCCACCCCGCCTCCGGCCGCCACCCAGATCCCCCTCGGCGGCGACGCACCGCGTTTGCCGGCCGATCGCTACCTCAACCGGGAATTGAGCTGGCTCGATTTCAACGCCCGGGTTCTCGCCCTCGCCGAGGACAGTTCGCTGCCGTTGCTGGAACGCGCGAAATTCCTCGCCATCTTCGCCTCGAATCTCGACGAGTTCTATATGGTCCGCGTGGCCGGTCTCAAACGCCGCGCCGAAACCGGCCTTTCGGTGCGCTCGGCCGACGGTCTCTCGCCCAACGAGCAACTCGCGATGATCGCGGCCCGCACCCAGGATCTCGCCGTCCGGCACGCCGAGGTCTTCCTCGGTGAGGTGCTGCCCGCCCTCACCGACGAGGGCATCGAGATCATCGACTGGGCCGACTTGCACGACGCCGAACGGCAACGACTGTCCGCGCATTTCCAGGACCAGGTGTTCCCCGTGCTCACACCCCTGGCCGTGGATCCCGCGCATCCGTTTCCCTATATCAGCGGCCTGAGCCTGAATCTCGCCGTCACCGTCCAGGACGAGACCACCGGTGGCGAGCATTTCGCCCGGGTGAAGGTCCCCGACAATGTGGACCGTTTCGTCCGGGTACGCCGCCCGAACTCCGGCACCGGCGGCTCGATCGCGGCGTTCCTGCCCATGGAAGCCCTGATCGCCGCGCATCTGGATCAGCTGTTCCCCGGGATGACCGTGGTGGAGCACCATTCGTTCCGGATCACCCGCAATGCCGATTTCGAGGTCGACGAGGATCGCGACGAGGATCTGCTGCAGGCCCTGGAACGCGAACTGGCGCGCCGCCGCTTCGGCTCACCGGTCCGGCTCGAGGTCTCCGACGATATGACCGAGCACATGCTCGATCTGCTGCTGCGTGAGCTCGAGGTCGATCCGGCCGATGTCATCCAGGTCCCCGGTCTGCTGGATCTGTCGTGCCTGTGGCAGGTCTACGGCGTCGACCGCCCGAACCTCAAGGACGCTCCCTACGTTCCGGCCACACCGCCCGCATTCGGCGAGCGCGAGACACCGCGCAATGTCTTCCAGGCGCTGCGCGAGGGCGATGTCCTGGTGCATCACCCCTATGATTCGTTCTCCACCAGCGTGCAGCGGTTCATCGAACAAGCCGCGGCCGATCCCCAGGTGCTGGCCATCAAGCAGACCCTGTACCGGACCTCGGGTGATTCACCGATCGTGAACGCGCTCATCGATGCGGCCGAGGCCGGTAAACAGGTGGTGGCCCTGGTCGAGATCAAGGCCCGGTTCGACGAGCAGGCCAACATCAAATGGGCCCGCACGCTGGAACAGGCGGGCGTCCATGTGGTCTACGGTCTCGTCGGGCTCAAAACGCATTGCAAAACCTGCCTGGTGGTGCGCCGCGAGGGGTCGACCATCCGCCGGTACTGCCATATCGGCACCGGCAACTACAACCCGAAAACCGCTCGGCTCTACGAGGACGTCGGCCTGCTCACCGCCGCCCCGGAGATCGGCGCGGATCTCACCGATCTGTTCAATTCGCTCACCGGCTATTCCCGCAAGGCCGACTACCGCAATATCCTCGTCGCCCCGCACGGTATCCGGGCCGGGATCATCTCCCGGATCGACAGGGAGATCGAGCTGGCGCGCTCGGGCGCGGAGGCCGGGATCCGGTTGAAGGCCAACGCGCTCGTCGACGAGCAGGTGATCGACGCCCTCTACCGCGCGTCGCAGGCCGGCGTACCGGTCCGGATCGTGGTGCGCAGTATCTGCGGGCTGCGTGCGGGTGTGCAGGGGATGAGCGAGAACATCGAGGTGCGCTCCATCCTCGGCCGCGTTCTGGAGCATTCCCGCGTCCTGAACTTCCGGGCGCAGGGCGAGTTCTGGATCGGCAGCGCCGATATGATGCACCGCAACCTGGATCGCCGCGTCGAGGTGATGGCCCAGGTGAAAGATCCGAAGCTGTGCGAGCAGCTGGACGGGATCTTCGAATCCGCACTGCATCCGATGACCCGCTGCTGGATCCTGGACCCCGACGGCAATTGGAGATCCAGCCCCGATCAGGCGGGTACCGGGCCCGACGGCAACGGTATCGAGGTCCGCGACCACCAGGTCGCGCTGATGCGCCTACGCCGCCCGGATCAGCAGTGAACAAGGTTCATACACCCCCGTCCTACCCCGATCCCCGCACCGCGCCCAATATCTACGCGGCCGGCACCGTGCTGTGGCGCCGTTCGCCGGTTTCCGCCGGCGGTATCGATATCGCGGTGATCCGGCGGCCCAAATACCAGGATTGGTCGCTGCCGAAGGGAAAACTCGATCCCGGTGAGACTCCGGTGCTGGCCGCCGCCCGCGAAACCGAGGAGGAAACCGGGTTGCGGCCGCGACTGGGCCGCTATCTGGGCAAGGTGACCTATCCGATCACCGGCCACCGCAAGATGAAACGGGTCGACTACTGGGCCGCGGAGGTCCTCGGCGGGGAATTCGTCGCCAATCACGAAGTCGACGCACTCACCTGGTGTCCGCTGGATACGGTGATGGCGGCGCTGTCGTATCCGATGGACCGCCAGATAGTGCGGGCTTTCACCCGGCTACCGCACGATACCCGGACCGTTCTGCTGGTCCGGCACGCGAAAGCGGGCCGCCGGGACCGTTTCAAAGGACCGGACGAGCAACGCCCACTCGAACTGGCCGGCTATCAGCAGGCGCTGGCGCTGGTCCCGAATCTGCAGGCCTTCGGTGTCGGGGAGGTCTACTCCGCCGACCCGCTGCGCTGTGTGCAGACGGTGACGCCCCTGGCCGAGGAGATCGGGGTGGAGGTGGCGGTGGAACCGCTGCTGGGCGATATCGGCTACGCCGCCGAAACCGGGAAGGCGCGGGAGCGGATCCGTTCGCTGGCGCTCTCGGCGCGGGATGTGCCCGTATTCTGCAGCCAGGGCGAAGCCATTCCGGATCTGGTCCGCTGGTGGGCCGAGCGCGACGGGATGCGCCTGTCACCCGCGCGAACCCGGAAGGGTTCGGTCTGGGTGCTCTCGTTCGCGGGTGGACGCCTGGTGGCCGCCGATCATCTCGACCGATCGCTGGCGGTCGATACAGCGCCCGCGGTGACTCCGTAGCGGGGCGCCCCGGTCCCGGGGCGGCGAGGTGTGCGGTACTGAAGACACGGTCACGCCCCCGGGGATCTCCCGGGGGCTTGTCCGTCCGGCGTTTCGGTTGTCGGTTGTCGTGTGCCGCCGGGCCCAGATGAGGCCCGACCCACTCGGCGACCAGCACCGTGCGCTGGTCGGAAAGCCTTCGATGGCTCCGGCTCGCGGGTCAGCGAGCCCTTTTCGCGGTCTTCTTGGCCGGGGTCCGCTTCGCGGTAGTGGCCTTCTTGGCCGCCGTGGTCTTCTTGGCCGTGGCCTTGGCGGCGGTTTTCTTCGCCGTGGCCTTGGCGGTGACCTTCTTGGCCGTGGTCTTCTTGGCCGTGGCCTTCTTGGTCGCCGCCTTCTTCGCGGCGGTGCTCTTGGCCGGTGCCTTCGTGGCCGTCTTACGGGCCGTCGATTTGGCGGGGGCCTTGGTGGCGGTCTTCTTGGCAGTGGTTTTCTTTGCCGTTGTCTTCTTCGCCGTGGATTTCTTGGCCGCCACAGGAGCATTGACACCGCGTTTCACCGCGGGGCCGGTTGCCGCGAGCTTCTGTTTACCCGCGATTACCGCCTTGAACTGAGCGCCGGGCCGGAACGCCGGCACCGAAGTGGGCTTCACCTTGACGGTTTCCCCGGTACGCGGATTCCGCGCCACCCGGGCAGCCCTCTTACGCTGTTCGAACACACCGAATCCGGTGATGGTGACGCTCTGCCCTTTGTGTACCGCGCGCACGATCGTATCGACCACATGCTCGACTGCCGCGGTGGCCGTGCGCCTGTCAGTACCCAACTTTTCGGTCAGAACGTCGATCAGTTCCGCCTTGTTCATTGAATCCTCCGCAGACTAATGGCCCGTCGTCGGACCGACTAGGTACCACGGTAAACCCACATTGGGCAAGAGTCTATGTGCCACGCCAAAATTCATGTGGTCTAGCACACGCCCAGCTACCACGACATCTGAGCGGCCTCTAAGAGGCCGAGAACATTACGCCTGCGAAATAGGTTCGGGCAGGGTCTTTGGTTTCCAACCTGGCCTTGCCTTTTCGAACTCGTCGATCACATCACTACGTCGCAGGGTCAGGCCGATGTCGTCCAAACCCTCCAGGAGGCGCCACCTGGTGTAGTCGTCAATATCGAACGGCAACACGATGGTTCCTGCCGTCACCGTGCGTGCCGCGAGGTCCACAACCAATTCCAGTCCGGGTTGTTCCTCGAGCAACTTCCAGAGCAATTCGACATCATTCTGTGACATTCGCGCGGCCACCAGACCGCCCTTGCCCGCATTACCGCGGAAGATGTCGGCGAAACGTGAAGAGATAACTACCCGAAAGCCATAGTCCATGAGCGCCCAGACAGCGTGCTCACGCGATGATCCGGTACCGAAATCCGGTCCGGCCACCAGCACCGAACCGTGCTTGTAGGGCTCGGTGTTCAGAATGAAGTCGTCGTCCCCGCGCCAGGCGGCGAACAGGCCGTCTTCGAATCCCGTTCGAGTGACGCGCTTCAGATAGACGGCCGGGATGATCTGGTCGGTGTCGACATTGGACCGGCGCAACGGGACGCCGATCCCCTTGTGCACACTGAAGGCTTCCATCGTATTTCTCCTATATCGGCTATAAGTACGTTTCGGAATGCGGCCGGGGGGCTCAGTTCAGATCGGCGGGGGCCGAGAGCGTACCCCGGACGGCGGTCGCGGCGGCCACGAGCGGCGATACCAGGTGGGTACGGCCACCTTTGCCCTGCCGGCCCTCGAAATTGCGATTGGAGGTGGAGGCGCACCGCTGCCCCGGCTCGAGCTGATCCGGGTTCATCCCCAGGCACATCGAGCAGCCGGCCTGCCGCCATTCGGCCCCGGCGGCGGTGAAGATCTCGCCGAGCCCCTCTTCCTCGGCCTGCGCGCGCACCCGCATGGACCCCGGCACCACCAGCATCCGCACCCCGTCGGCGACCTTGCGGCCCTTCAGGACCCCGGCCACGGCCCGCAGATCCTCGATCCGGCCGTTGGTGCAGGATCCGACGAACACCGTGTCCACCACGACGTCGCGCAGCGGCATCCCCGGGGTCAGATCCATGTACCGCAGGGCCTTCTCCGCGGCGTCACGGGCGGTTTCGTCGGCGATCTGCGCCGGATCCGGGATATTGTCACCGAGCGGCAGCCCCTGGCCCGGGTTGGTCCCCCAGGTGACGAACGGCGTCAGCGCGCTCGCATCGATATGCACTTCCCGGTCGAAAACGGCACCCTCGTCGGTCTTCAGCGCGTCCCACGCCGCCACCGCGGCATCCCAGTCGGCGCCCTGCGGCGCGTGCGGGCGGCCTTTCAGGAACTCGTAGGTGGTTTCGTCCGGTGCGATCATTCCGGCCCGGGCGCCCGCCTCGATGGACATATTGCAGACCGTCATCCGCGCTTCCATCGACATATTCCGAATGGCCTCACCGCGATACTCGAGGACATATCCCTGGCCGCCGCCGGTGCCGATTTCGGCGATCACGGCCAGAATCAGATCCTTGCTCGTCACCCCGGGCGGCAGCACACCGTCCACGGTGATCGCCATCGTCTTGAACGGCCGCAGCGACAGGGTCTGGGTGGCCAGCACATGTTCGACCTCGCTGGTGCCGATTCCCATGGCCAGCGCGCCGAACGCGCCGTGGGTGGAGGTATGGCTGTCACCACACACCACGGTGGTGCCCGGCTGGGTCAGCCCCAGCTGCGGCCCGACCACGTGCACGATGCCCTGTTCGAGATCGCCCATCGGATGCAGCCGGATTCCGAATTCCGCGCAATTGTGCCGCAGCGTCTCCACCTGGGTCCGCGACACCGGGTCCGCGATCGGTTTGTCGATATCGACCGTCGGGACGTTGTGATCCTCGGTGGCGATGGTGAGATCGGGACGGCGCACGGGCCGCCCGGCCGCGCGCAGGCCGTCGAACGCCTGCGGGCTGGTGACCTCGTGCACCAGATGCAGATCGATGTAGATCAGATCGGGTTCGCGCGCCTCGCCCTCACCTTCGCCGCGGGCGACGACATGCTGTTCCCATACTTTCTCGGCCAGCGTACGTGGCATTGTGCGATCACCTTTCGGGCCGGCATCCGCTCCGGGGGAGCCCCACACGGATACGCAATAGCTGGAATCGGGCGCCCGCACTCCAGGACGTCACCTGGGCTGTTCGGAATAGCATCTCAGAATGCGGAACGCTAATATCGTTGTATGAGACAGCATAGCGGTATCGGCGTCCTGGACAAAGCGGTGGCAGTGTTGTACGCGGTCGCCGAACGGCCCTGCGGTCTCAACGAGCTCTGCGAGCGCACCGGTCTGCCGCGCGCCACCGCGCACCGGCTGGCCGTGGGATTGGAAACGCACCGGCTACTGGCCCGGGACGGAACCGGCGCCTGGCGCCCGGGTCCCGCACTCGCCGAACTCGCGGCCGGCGCCGCCGATCCCCTGCTCGAGGCCGCCACCACCATTCTGCCGCGGCTGCGCGAGATCACCGGAGAGAGTGTGCAGCTGTACTGCCGCGAGGGTAAGGAACGCGTCTGCGTCGCCGCCCTGGAACCGCCCGCCGGGTTACGCGATACCGTTCCCATCGGTTCCCGGCTACCGCTGACCGCCGGTTCGGCCGCCAAGGTATTGGTGGCGTGGGGGGATTCCGATCTGCAGCGCGCGATCCTCGCCGATGCGGCGTTCACCGAGCGCACCCTCGCCGAGGTGCGCAAACGCGGCTGGGCGCAGAGTGCGGGCGAACGCGCGGCGGGAGTCGCCAGTGTGTCCGCCCCGGTCCGCGATCAGCAGGGCGCCGTGGTCGCCGCGATCTCGGTCTCGGGTCCCATCGACCGTATGGGCCGCCGGCCCGGCGCCCGCTGGGCCGCCGACCTGGTCGCGGCGGCCGACGCCCTGCACCGCCGGCTCTGAACGAGCCCGGTGTCCACGGCTGCGGGCGGCGGGCGGGCGCCGTCACTTATGGTGACCTGATGGGAGTGAACCAACGGTCGCAGATCGTGATGACCGACGCCGAGATCGCCGATTTCCTCAACCGCAGCCGCGTGGCCACGCTCGCGTCGCTCGACGCGAACGGCAAACCGCACCTGACAGCCATGTGGTACGCGCTCATCGCCGATCCGGACGACCCCGACGCCGTCCCCGAACTGTGGTTCGAGACGAAGGGCAAATCCCAGAAGGCCGTGAACCTGCGCCGCGACCCCACCATCACCTGCATGGTCGAGGCCGGCGAAACCTACGACACCCTGCGCGGAGTCGCCATCGAGGGCCGCGCCGAGGTGATCGAGGACCCCGAGAAACTGTTCGCCGTGGGCGTCAGCGTCTGGGAGCGCTACACCGGCCCCTACACCGAGGATATGCGCGAATACGTCGAGGGCATGTTGAACAAACGCGTCGCGGTCCGCGTGGTTCCCGATCGCATCCGCAGCTGGGATCACCGCAAACTGGGCCTGCCCAGTATGCCGCTGGGCGGTTCCACCGCGAACGCACTCGAGGACTGACCCGGAGCCCCCGCTCCTCGGCCGACATGTGGCGGGGTCGAACCCCCGCCACCACGCGAAGAAACAGCAAAGGCCCATGCTCGGTGAGCATGGGCCTCGCGGTGAGTAGCCCCGACGGGATTTGAACCCGCGCTACCGCCTTGAGAGGGCGGCGTCCTAGGCCGCTAGACGACGGGGCCAGGACTTGTGATCAACTCCTGGCTGGAGTGGATCGGGTGGATCTCTCGATCCGAAGCTCGATCAGCGTAACCGACCGGGCGGCGGCGACCAAATCGCCTGGTAATCGATACACACCGCATCTGGACGATGAAGCTGAGAGCGATTTCCGCTGGGGTACCAGGACTCGAACCTAGAATGGCTGAACCAGAATCAGCTGTGTTGCCAATTACACCATACCCCAATGACCAGGGCTTTCGGCTTCACCGCTGGCTGCGGTGGCACCGTCGTTCCGGCCGAGAAAGAGAGTACCAAACTGCTCGGGGGAAACTACAAATCGCCAGGTCAGATGGGCGAAGCGCGGTGCGGATCGGCGCTGTCGCGACCATCGGCGGCCGGTCGGCGCCGCACCGGCGGCCCGGGCCGGGCGGCCGGTGCGGCCGCCCGGCGGGTCGTCATCCGGCCGGCGCGACCCAGTCGCGGCCGGCACGCAGCCGCCGCATGGTCTCCTCGCGGCCGAGCAGTTCCAGGGATTCGTAGAGCGGCGGGCTGATATGCGATCCGGTGACCGCGACCCGCACCGGTGCGAACGCTTTTCTCGGCTTCAATTCCATCCGGTCGATGAGGGCCGTTTTGAGCGCGTCCTCGATCTCGGCGGTGGACCACGCGGTCAGCGATTCGAGCGCGGAAACGGCGGCGTCCAGAACGGGGACGGCATCCGGACCCAAATTCTTCTTCCCGGCCGCGGGGTCTATGGCGAACTCATCGGCCGGTGCGAACAGGAATCGCAGAAGTCCCCATGCGTCGTCGAGTACGACAATACGTGTCTGCACGAGATCCGCGGCGGCCGCGAATACTTTGTCGTCGACTTTTTCGCCGCCTTCGGCACCTATATATCCGCGATGTACGAAGAATTCGCGCAACCGTCCAGCGAAATCGGCCGGATCCAGCATCCGGATATGCTCGGCATTGATCGCATCGGCCTTCTTCTGGTCGAATCGGGCCGGATTCGAATTCACTTTCGATACATCGAACGCCTCGACCATCTCCGTCATGGAGAACACATCGTGGTCGTCGGCGATACTCCAGCCGAGCAGCGCGAGGTAGTTCAGCAAACCCTCGGGGATGAATCCGCGCTCCCGGTGCAGGAACAGGTCCGCCTCGGGGTCGCGCTTGGAGAGCTTCTTGTTTCCCTGACCCATCACGAACGGCAGGTGACCGAATTCGGGAGTGAAATCCGTGACGCCGATCCGCTGCAAGGCCTGATACAGCGCGATCTGCCGCGGCGTGGAGGACAGCAGATCCTCGCCGCGCAGCACGTGGGTGATCCGCATGGTGGCGTCGTCGACCGGGTTCACCAGCGTGTACAGCGGGTCACCGGTGCCGCGGGTGAGCGCGTAGTCCGGGACCGTACCGGCCTTGAACGTGGTTTCGCCACGCACCAGGTCATACCAGGTGATATCGGTATCGGGCATCCGGAGACGCACGACGGGACCGCGGCCTTCGGCCTTGTATTCGGCGATCCGCTCGGGCGTCAGATCACGATCGAAATTGTCGTAACCGAGTTTCGGATCGCGTCCGGCGGCCCGATGACGCTCTTCGACTTCGGCTGGCGTGGAAAAGGATTCGTAGGCCTCTCCGGCGTCGAGGAGTTTTCGTACGACGTCGCTGTGGATTTCACGCCGCTGCGACTGCCGATACGGTGCGTAGGGCCCGCCGATTTCCGGACCTTCGTCCCAATCGAGACCGAGCCAGCGCAATGCGTCCAGTAGCGCCGCATAGGATTCTTCGGAATCCCGTGCGGCGTCGGTGTCTTCGATTCGGAAGACGAAGGTGCCGCCGTGATGCCGGGCATGAGCCCAGTTGAACAGCGCCGTGCGGATGAGTCCGACATGCGGTGTTCCGGTCGGGGACGGGCAGAAACGGACCCGTACGTTTGTCATGTCTCTCTTTCGTTCAGCGTTTTGCGGCAACAGGATTGGTGAGGGTTCCGATTCCGGCGACGGTTACCGATACCGACTGTCCGTCTTTCATCGGCCCGACACCTTCGGGCGTTCCGGTGAGGATCACGTCACCGGGCAGCAGCGTCATCACGCGGGTGACCCATTCGATGATTTCCGGAATATCGTGCAGCAGTAGTGATGTGGTGCTGCGCTGCCGGATCTCGCCGTCCAGTTCGGTGGTGATCTCACGGTCGGCCGGGTCGAAATCGGTTTCGATCCAGGGGCCCAGGGGGCAGAAGGTGTCGTAGCCCTTGGCCCGGGTCCACTGGCCGTCCTGGGCCTGCTGGTCGCGGGCGGTGACATCGTTGGCGACCGTGTAGCCGAGGATGACGTCCTTGGCACGCGCGGCGGGCACATCCTTGCACGGCCGGCCGATCACGACCGCCAGTTCACCCTCGTAGTCGACCCGGGTGGAACTGGGCGGCATGACGATAGGGACGTTCGGGCCGACGATGGAGGTACTCGGTTTCATGAAGATCACCGGATCCTCCGGCGCCTCGCCGCCCATTTCCGCGGCATGGGCGGCGTAGTTCTTGCCCACGCAGATCACCTTGCTCGCCAGAATCGGCGCGAGCAGGCGGATATCGGCCACCGGCCAGCTGCGGCCGGTGAACGTCGGCGTACCGAACGGATGTTCGGCTATTTCCTTGGCGGCCTCGCCCTCGATGGCGACGAACGCGACCCCGTCGGGGCTGGCAACTCGACCTAGACGCATGGTCGGAGTCTATCCAGCCGGTTCCACCAGCCCGAATGCGCCCGACGGGTGGGCGTGGCCGGGTGGTGAGAACCGCTACACCGTATGGAGCGCCGTGGTTGCGGAGGTGTACGGTGAGACCGTTAGTTCATAGAATGAGACTAGATTCTCATATATTGAGATACCAGCGCGAGATGAGGAACGATGGCGTACAGCTCACCGGCGACCGCGCCCGGAAAACCCACGGTGTCCCCGATTCATCGCTGGCTCATGCTGGCCCTCGGCGTATTCGCGCAGACCTCGAGCGCGATCTTCGTGCACGGCGTCCCGTTCCTGTTGCCCGCGCTCACCGCCGGCGGTATGCCGCTCTCCACCGCCGGACTGCTGGTGGCCATGCCCACCGTCGGACTGTGCTGCACCCTGATCGCCTGGGGTTATCTGGTCGACCGGCTCGGTGAACGGCTGGCGCTGGTCGCGGGGCCGGCGATCATGTTCGTCGCCGGCGGCGCGGCCGCCTTCACCTCCAGCTATCCCCTGCTCGGAGTACTGCTGTTCCTGGGCGGGATGGGTGCGGCCAGTACCAACGGCGCCAGCGGTCGCGTGATCGTCGGCTGGTTCCCGCCCGATCGCCGCGGTCTGGCCATGGGTATCCGCCAGACCGGCCAGCCGCTCGGTGTCGGTATCGGCGCGATGACCATTCCCCTGGTGGCCGACGGATTCGGCGTAGCGCCGGCGCTGGCCGTACCCGCTGTCCTGGCCGGCGTCGCCGCCGTCGGCTGCCTGATCGGCATCATCGATCCGCCCCGGCCGCCGCGCGCCGAGGCGGTCGGCGCCAACCCCTATAAGGGCAGCGGGACCCTGTGGCGGATCCACGGCGTATCCATCCTGCTGGTGGTTCCGCAGGGCACCGTCTGGACCTTCGCGCTGCTCTGGCTGCACCGCGACCTGGGCTGGTCACTGGCGGCATCGGGCGCGCTGGTCACCGGCACCCAGATCCTGGGCGCGCTGGGCCGGATCGGCGCGGGCGCCTGGTCCGACCGCGTGGGCAGCCGGATGGGCCCACTGCGCCAGGTCGCGGTCGCCGCGGTCACCACCATGTTCCTGCTGGCGCTGACAGCCTGGACCGAATGGTGGTGGGCGGCGGTCCCGCTGCTGGTGATCGCCTCGGTGGTCACGGTCTCCGACAACGGCCTGGCCTTCACCGCCATCGCCGAACGGGCCGGGCCCTTCTGGAGCGGACGCGGTCTGGGCATCCAGAACACCGGCCAGAACCTGGCGGTCGCCGCGGTACCCCCGGTGTTCGGCGCGCTGATCACGGCGACCGGCTTCCCTGCCGCCTACCTCGCCGCGGCGGCCCTGGCGGCAGCGGCGATCCCGTTGGTTCCGGTGGATTCGGAGAAGCCTCTGGAATGAAGCGCATGAGCGGGATGCCGGGAGCGGCCGCCGCACCCGGCATCCGGTCCGCGCCATCGGGCAGGCGGCGGCGTGAGTGTTCGCGCGGAGCCGACTTCAGATGTCGGTGAGCACAGCCGGGTCGAACGCCACCGAGATCGTCGAATCGGCCTCGATCTCGGCGATGAACGCACCGCCACCTGCGACCGGCCGCTCCCACTCATATGCCGAGTCGGTCAGAATCCCCCGGTGCACCTGGATCCTCGGCCGGTGCTCGACGATCCAGTACTGCGGGATGCCCAGCGCGGCGTATTCGCGCACCTTCCGCACCCGGTCGGTGCGTTCGGACCCGGGTTTCCGCAGGCTCAGACCGCGGCGGCGATCCGGTCGCCGACCTCGGTGGTCGAGGCGGAGCCGGTGCGGGCGGACAGATCCTTGGCGACCGCTTCCTGGATGCGGGTGGCGGCCTCGGTTTCGCCCTTGTGCTCGAGCAGCAGCGACACCGACAGGATGGCGGCGGTCGGGTCGGCCTTCGACTGCCCGGCGATATCCGGGGCGCTGCCGTGTACCGGCTCGAACATGCTGGGGTTGGTACCGGTGGCGTCGATATTGCCGGAGGCCGCGAGCCCGATACCGCCGCTGACGGCGGCGGCGAGGTCGGTGATGATATCGCCGAACAGGTTATCGGTGACGATCACGTCGAAGCGGCCGGGATCGTTGACCATATGGATGGTGGCGGCGTCGATGTGCTGGTAGGCGACCTCGACATCGGGGAACTCGGCGCCGACCGCGTCCACGGTGCGCTGCCACAGCGAACCGGCGAAGGCCAGCACATTGGTCTTGTGCACCAGGGTGAGGTGCTTGCGGCGGGTCCGCGCCTTGGCGAAGGCGTAGCGGACCACGCGCTCCACGCCGAACCGGGTGTTGGTGCTGACCTCGGTGGCGACCTCGTGCGGCGTATCCACCCGGATCGCCCCGCCGGTGCCGGTGTACGGGCCCTCGGTGCCCTCGCGCACCACGACGAAGTCGATATCCGGTGTACCGGCCAGCGGGCTGCCGACGCCCGGGTACAGCTTGGACGGCCGCAGGTTCACATGGTGGTCCAGGGCGAACCGGGTGCGCAGCAGCAGTCCGCGTTCGAGCAGACCGCTGGGTACCGACGGGTCACCGATCGCACCGAGCAGGATGGCGTCGTGCTGCTTCAGCTCGGGCAGCACCGAGTCCGGAAGCACCTCGCCCGTGGCGTGGTAGCGCTTGGCGCCGAGGTCGTACTCGGTCCGCTCGACGCCCGGTAGCACCACATCGAGCACCTTGAGGGCCTCGGCGATGACCTCGGGGCCGATACCGTCACCGGGGATCACGGCGAGCTTCATGACAACCACGCTTTCTACGTACGACGGGCCGCGAACCGGGCGGACGCGGCCTCGGGCCGGCCGTATCGCGCGCGGACGGCGCGATATCGGGTGGGCCCGGGCCGTCCGCCCGGGCTCACCCGTATCCGCCTCCACGGTGCCCCGGCCCTGGGCGGGCACCGCGCTCGGCTACATCAGAACAGGTCGACCAGCGCGACCTTGGCGGCACCCACCGTCTCGGCGATCTCGGAGCGCACCGCGGCGGGCACCTCCTTGTTGACCCGCAGCACCACGGTGGCGCCTTCCTTGTTGGCGTCCTGGGTGAGCTGCGCGGCCAGGATGTCGATCTCGGCGGCGCCCAGCGCGGTGCCGACCTTGCCCAGCGCGCCCGGCCGGTCCTCGTAGTTGAGAACGGCCAGGTTGATGCCCTCGGCGCGCATATCGTAGTTGCGGCCGTTGATGTTGACGATCTTCTCCACCTGCTGCGGTTCGGTGAGCGCACCGGCCACATTGAGGGTCCGGCCGTCGCCGAACACCGCGCGCAGATCCACCAGGCTGCGGTGACTCGGGCTCTCGGTGACCGTGGTGACCTCGGCGGTGATCCCGCGATCCTGCGCCAGGGCCGGCGCGTTGACGAAGGTGACCTGGTCGTCGACGTGGGCGGAGAACACCCCGCGCAGCGCGGCCAGCTGCAGCACCTCGACCTGGGAGGCGGCCAGTTCGCCGCGCACCTGGACCTCCAGGCTCACCGGCAGTTCGTCGGCGAGGGCGCCGAGCAGCGCACCCTGTTTGCGGACCAGATCCAGCCAGGGCGCCACTTCCTCGCCGACCACGCCGCCGGTGACGTTCACGGCGCCGGGGACGAACTCGCCGGCCAGCGCCAGCAGCACCGATTTGGCGACATCGGTACCGGCCCGGTCCTGCGCTTCGCTGGTGGAGGCGCCCAGATGCGGGGTCACCACGACCTGCGGCAGTTCGAACAGCGGGCTGTCGGTGCACGGCTCGGTCTCGTAGACGTCGATACCGGCGGCGCGTACATGCCCGGACCGGATGGCGTCGGCCAGCGCGGCCTCGTCCACCAGACCACCACGGGCGGCGTTGACGATGATGACGCCCGGTTTGGTCTTGGCGAGCGCGTCCTTGCCGAGGATGCCCTTGGTCTCCGGGGTCTTCGGCAGGTGGATGGAGATCAGGTCGGCGCGCTCGAGCACCTCGTCCAGGCTCAGCAGTTCGATGCCGAGCTGGGCGGCGCGCGCCGGGGAGACGTAGGGGTCGTAGGCGACGACGTGGGTCTCGAAGGCCGCCAGGCGCGCCGCGAACAGCTGCCCGATCCGGCCGAGACCGATCACGCCGACGGTTTTGCCGAAGATCTCCACGCCGTTGAAGCTGCTGCGCTTCCAGGTGTGCTCGCGCAGGGTCGCGTCGGCGGCGGGAATCTGGCGGGCCGCGCTGAGCATGAGGCTGACGGCGTGCTCGGCGGCGGTGTGGATATTGGAGGTGGGCGCGTTCACGACCATGACGCCGCGCTCGGTGGCCGCCGGAACATCGACGTTGTCCAGGCCGACACCGGCCCGGGCCACGATCTTCAGGTTCTTCCCGGCCTCGAGGACCTCGGCGTCGACGGTGGTCGCCGAGCGCACCAGGATCGCGTCGGCCTCCGGCACCGCGGCCAGCAGGGCGGGCCGATCCGGTCCGTCGACCCAGCGGACCTCGACACCGTCACCGAGCGCATCGACGGTCGACTGGGCGAGCTTGTCGGCGATCAGAACTACAGGACGGCCTGCTTGGCTCACAGTGGGTTACTCCTGGGTGACGGGGGACAGCCGGTTGACGCGGCCAAGCTTAGTTCGGCCCGATCCCGGCGTTGACCCTCCCCCTCGTGGTCGGCTGCCGTCACACGTCCCGCCACCTGCGCGGAACGGCCCGTCGGGTGGCCGGAATCACGCACCCCCCGCGATGTATGCCACGTCACGCGGAACGGATGCGCCCGGCCGCGACCGCCCACCGGACGTCGGACGCCCCGGCCTCCAACGCAGTGGGAGACCGGGGCGTCCGGGGGTCGGCTCAGCCGAAGAGCAGGGTCCGCAGGGTCTCGAACAGACCGCTGACAGCGGCGGAACCGGTATCGATGATTACGGGGATCATGATTCGTCCTTTCCAATACGGTGCCAGCCGAAATCGACTGCCACGCGGTACATCGACCGTCACCGAAAAGGCATTAGCAAAATCATGGAATCAGTGCCACTGATCACATGTAATAAGTTCGAGATATGCCGAATTCGACCGATTTCACGGCCACTACCTGCGCGTACACCGTAAATCAAGACCGCAAAACCCCGGCCCGGCCGGTAGTCGATCATCCGAAATCGACTCGGCCTTCCGCTTCGGAAATCTCGTACCCATTCCCGCCGCGGCGCTCGACGGCACACGGCGGATTCGATCGATGGAAGAGAGCGCGGCCGGATCCGCGCGGGTAGATGAACTCCCCGGGTTTCGCGGGCACACCCCGGAAACGAGGCGGGGCCCCGTACCTTCCGGTACGGGGCCCCGCTACTTCGTCACACCACTCAGATGGCGCGGACGTCCTGAGCCTGAGGACCCTTCTGGCCCTGCCCGATCTCGAACTCCACCCGCTGACCCTCTTCGAGGGTGCGGAAACCGCTGCCGGCGACTGCCGAGTAATGCACGAAGACGTCAGGTCCGCCCCCGTCTTGCGCGATGAAGCCGAAGCCCTTCTCGCTGTTGAACCACTTCACGCTGCCTTGAGCCATGATACTTACTTCATACTTTCTGTTGCGAGCCAGGCGGATCTCGGTTCGATCTGCCTGATCTCTATGACAACGATGCCACGTTCCGCAAAGTTCCTCCACATCGGGAAGTCGTGAATGTGAGTCACGACGCCCCCGCCTACCACCGGATATGACCCCGGACGGGTGCGCGCGCCGCCGTGCGGGCCGCCGGTTGCCCACCCGTGCGGGGGATCCCGGGGTTATCCCGTAGTACCGGGGGATGATTCCGGACGAGATTTTTCCGGGACGGTGACATTTCACACTCGAATGCGCGAGGGTGAATTCCTATCGCCGAACGGCGCGGATTTCAGGCCGCGCCGGGAGTTGTACGAGAGGATTCGACGTGTTCCGCACGACATCAGTACCCGCCATCCGCCGGGCCACCGCCCGCACGGCCGTGGCGGGTGCGATCACCCTGCTGCCGCTGGCAGCGCTCGCCGCCCCGGCGGCGGCCGGCCCCGAGGCCCCGGCCCCCGGTTACACCCAGACCGACCGGGACCGGCACCGGGACAACGACAGGGACCGGCACCGCGACCGTGATCATGATCGCGACCGGCACTGGGACCGGGACGACCACTGGAACCACGATCGCCACCGCGACCACGGCTGGGACGACCCGGCCCGGTGGTACCGCCATATGCTGCGCGGCCTCTTCGGCAGCAGCTGACGGCCGGGGCCCGCGTCCGTCCGGATTTCCCGAGGGGCGCGGGCCCGGCGTCCACCGGCTGCGCGCACCGACCCCGACTCGACCCGACCGACAGCCGACCCATCGCCGACGCCCGGAAACTGTGACGAGCGTTTGCAGGTCGAGCGGATTCAGCTTTCACGGGCCGGGACGGTTGTACGCCTGTAGCGTAATTCGTATCCCGGGGGTGGCACGGAATCTAGGCTCTGTCCATGACCGAGCCCCGCAGACTCCAGGCGATTCCGGGCGGCAAGACCGACGGTCCGCACCGGCAACCCGCGATGCCGCCCGAACCACTGTGGCGGGAAATGCTGGGCGAGCGGCTGCGTGCCCTGCGAGGCGAGCAACGCGAAACCCTCGCCGAGACCGCCGAGCGGGCCGGTATCTCGCCGCAGTATCTGTCGGAGGTCGAACGCGGGCGCAAGGAGCCGTCCAGCGAGATGATCGCCGCCCTGGCCGGGGCGCTCGGTACCTCGCTGGGCGAACTCGCCCGGCAGGTCGCCGACGAACTCCATTTCCGCAGGCGGTCCGCGATGGCCCCCGCGCCGCTACCCACCGGAGTCCGCTCGCCGATGCTGCGCGCGGCCTGAACCCGGTCGGCCCGTCCTTCCGGCCCGGGTACCGACCGGGCACTCCCGGCCGAGTGCGCTCAGGCGCGCGGCGTCAGCACCCTGTCCGCGAGCCCGTAGTCGACCGCCGCGGCGGCGGTGAACACCCGGTCGCGGTCGGTGTCGTGGCGTAGCTGTTCCGGAGTGCGGCCGGTATGCCGGGACAGGATGTTCTCGATTTCCGCCCGCATCCGCACCAGCTCATCGGCCTGCAGGATCAGATCCGGAATCGCGCCCTGTCCGCGGGCCGCGGGCTGGTGCAGCACCACCCGCGCGTGCGGGAGCATCGCGCGGTGACCGGGAGCGCCACCGGCCAGCAGCACCGCCCCCACCGCGATCGCCTGCCCCACACAGGTGGTGTGCACGGGGGCGCCGATGTGCTGGATGGTGTCGTAGACCGCGAGCATGGACGACAGGTCACCGCCCTCGCAGTTGATGTAGAAATCGATCTCCTGGCCCGGGCTCTCCGATTCCAGATGCAGGAGCTGGGCGATGAGCGCGTTGGCCACCCCGGAGTCGATGGGGGTGCCCAGGTAGACGATCCGCTCGGCGAGCAGATGCGAGTAGATATCGGTGATCCGCTCCCCCTGCGGATGCCGGGCGATCACATTGGGAATCGTGTAGGTGCTCATGAGATCCCCACCCGCTGCCGCTGCGGGACGACCTGGCCGAATTCGCCGACGATATGGTCGATGAAGCCGTACTCCTTCGCCTGGGTGGCGCTGAACCAGCGGTCGTGCAGGGAATCCTCGTAGACCCGGTCGTAGGGCTGTCCGGTATCCGCGGCGATCAGCCCGAGCACGGTTTCCACCGTGTAGCGCAGATCGTCGGCCTGCACCTCGACATCGACGGTGGAGCCGCCGATACCCGCCGAGCCCTGATGCATGAGGATCCGGGCGTGCGGTAGCGCGAAACGCCGGCCGGGGGTGCCCGAGGAGAGCAGGAACTGCCCGGCGCTGCAGGCCAACCCGAGCGCCAGCGTGGAGACCGGGCAGGGCACCAGCCGCATCACATCGCGGATGGCGAGCATCGCCGGAACCGAACCGCCGGGGGAATGGATCCAGAGCGAGACGGCGGCGTCGCCGTCTTCGGCGGCCAGCGTGAGCAGCTGGGTGGCCAGCAGGGTGCCGTTGTCGTCGTCGAGTGGTCCGTCGAGTACCAGGACGCGGCGGGCGAGCAGTTGTTCGCGGGCGCGCCAGCCGAACAGCGGAGATTTGTCGTCGTGAGCCATGCCTTTCACGCTGCCGGACCGGACCGGCGAACGGGAGTGCGCGCTGCTGTCAGCGGATCTGCTCTCAGCAGCGATACCGGAACCGCTCGGCGGTAGCGACCCCGGAACCGCTCACGGTCGCGACCCCGCGACCGCTCGGCGGTTCGATACTCGAGATTCACGCTGCGATACGTCACCGAAACACGGCGTCCTTACCGTAATTCCTCGTATACGCCGCTGTATACAACGACGAATGCAGTGAAGTCAGCGGGCTGACCTTTCCTGAGTGGAGGCCGTACGGTCATGAATGCAGCCAGATCCGAAGCACCTACAACAGCTGCGGCGAACCGCCGGCCGCGCCGGCGCGCACGCACCCTGCTCGCCCTGCCGGCCGCCCTGTGCGCGACCGCGCTGGCGGTCAGCGCGTGCGGTAGTTCCGCCTCCGACCAGGCCGGCTCGAACGCCACCTCCTGCGTCGACACCGCGGGCCCCGCCATCAAGGTCGGCTCCCTGAACTCCCTGTCGGGCACCATGGCGATCTCCGAGGTCACCGTGCGCGATTCCATCAAACTCGCGGTCGACGAGATCAATGCCGCGGGCGGCGTGCTGGGTAAGCAGATCCAGCTGGTCGGCGAGGACGGCGCCTCCGAGCCCACGGTCTTCGCGGAGAAGGCGGAGAAGCTGATCAGCAGCGATTGCGTCGCCGCGGTATTCGGCGGCTGGACCTCCTCGAGCCGTAAGGCCATGCTGCCGGTGTTCGAGGACCGCAACGCGCTGCTCTACTACCCGGTCCAGTACGAGGGCCTGGAATCGTCGAAGAACATCTTCTACACCGGCGCCACCACCAACCAGCAGATCGTGCCCGCCCTCGACTATCTCAAGGGCCGCGGCGTGAAATCGCTGTACCTGGTCGGCAGCGACTACGTCTTCCCGCAGACCGCCAACCGCATCATCAAGGCCTACGCCGAGGCGAACGGGATGGAGATCAAGGGCGAGGACTACACCCCGCTCGGTTCCACCGATTTCTCCACCATCGTGAACAAGGTGCGCTCGGCCGACGCCGACGCGGTGTTCAACACCCTCAACGGCGATTCCAATGTCGCGTTCTTCCGCGAGTACAAGAATGTCGGCCTGACCCCGCAGGACATGCCGGTGGTCTCGGTATCGATCGCCGAGGAAGAGGTCGGCGGTATCGGTGTGCAGAACATCGCCGGCCAGCTCACCGCCTGGAACTACTACCAGACCGTGAAGAACCCGGAGAACGACGCCTTCGTGAAGGCGTACAAGGCGAAGTACGGCGCGAACAAGCCGACCTCGGATCCGATGGAGGCCGCCTACGTCTCGGTCTACCTGTGGAAGAACACCGTGGAGAAGGCGCAGTCGTTCGCGGTGCCGGATGTGCAGAAGGCCGCGGGCGGGGTCACCTTCGACGGTCCCGAGGGCACCGTGGCCATCAACGGCGAGAACAACCACATCACCAAAACCGCCCGTATCGGCGAGATCCGGCCCGACGGCCTGATCTACAGCGTGTGGGATTCCGGCGAGGCCATCGAACCCGATCCGTACCTGGCGGGCTACTCGTGGGCCGAGGGACTCGGGGGCTGATTCCATGGAAGCACTGATCGGGCAGTTGTTCACCGGCCTGAGCCTGGGCTCCATCCTGCTGCTGGCGGCCCTGGGGCTGTCGCTGACCTTCGGTCAGATGGGCGTGATCAACATGGCCCACGGCGCGTTCATCATGGCCGGCTCCTACACCGCCTACACGGTGCAGGAATACCTGGTCGCCAACGCCGAGGTCTCACTGATCGTCTCGTTGTTCATCGGTTTCCTGGTCGGCGGTCTCATGGGCGTGGCCCTCGAGGTCACGCTGATCAAACGGATGTACGACAGACCGCTGGACACCCTGCTGGTGACCTTCGGCGTCGGCTTGATCCTGCAGCAGGCGGCCCGGGACATCTTCGGCGCACCCGCGGTCCGCGTGGTGACTCCGGAATGGCTCGGTGGCGGGGTGGAGATCCTGGGGGCCGTGGTCCCCAAGACCCGGATCTTCATCATGCTGCTCGCGGTGCTGTGCGTGACGGCCATCGCGGTGACCATGAAGTACACCGCGATGGGCCGGCGTATCCGGGCCGTGGTCCAGCACCGCGATCTGGCGGAGACCAGCGGGATCTCCAGCCGCGGCACGGATATCACCACCTTCTTCATCGGGTCCGGCCTGGCCGGGGTGGCCGGGGTGGCACTGACACTGATCGGCTCCACCAGTTCCAATACCGGCGCCGCCTATCTGGTGGACGCCTTCCTGGTGGTGGTCATCGGCGGGCTGGGCCAGATCCGCGGCGCGGTGATCGCCGCGGTGGCACTGGGCCTGTTGAACTCGTTCATCGAATACAGCACCACCGCCTCGGTGGCGAAGGTGATCGTATTCGTCATCATCGTGATCTTCCTGCAGGTCCGCCCGCAGGGACTGTTCATGATCCGGTCGAGGAGTCTGGTGTGAAAGAGTTCCTCACTACTCGTTGGAAAGCCTATTCGGGGTTCGCGATCGCCGCCGTCGTACTGTTCGCGGTGGCGCCCGCGGTGCTCTCGGATTTCCGGCTCAATCTGCTCGGCAAGTTCCTGTGCTTCGGTATCGTCGCCGTCGGTATCGGGCTGGCCTGGGGCCGGGGCGGCATGCTCACCCTGGGCCAGGGCGTGTTCTTCGGGCTGGGCGCCTACATCATGGCCATGCATCTGAAGATCGCCGACGCCGAATTGCGCGGCGACGACGTCCCGGATTTCATGCAGATCGCCGGTATCCGCGAACTGCCCGGATACTGGGCGCCCTTCGCCTCGCCGCTGGTCACGATCCTGGGCATCCTGATCATCCCGCCGCTGGTGGCGGTGCTGCTGGGCCTGGGCGTGTTCAAACGCAAGGTCAAGGGCGCGTATTTCGCGATCCTGTCGCAGGCGCTGGCCGCGGCGTTCGCGATCCTGCTGGTGGGTCAGCAGTCCACCGGCGGCAGTAACGGCCTCAACCGGTTCCGCAGTTTCTTCGGCCTGGCCCTCAACGACCCGGTCAACCGGCGGCTGCTGTTCTTCATCGCGGCCGCCACCCTGCTGGTGATCGTCGCGGTGACCCGGCAGCTGATGTACAGCCGCTACGGCGAACTGCTGGTCGCGGTACGCGATCAGGAGGAGCGGGTGCGGTTCCTCGGCTACGACCCGGCCAATGTGAAAGTGGTCGCCTATGCGGTGGCCGCGCTGTTCGCCGGTATCGCCGGCGCCCTGTTCGTGCCGATCGTCGGGATCATCTCCCCGGCCGATATCGGGATCGTGCCCTCGATCGCCTTCCTGACCGGTGTCGCCATCGGCGGCCGCACCACACTGCTGGGCCCCGTCCTGGGCGCGATCGCGGTCGCGTGGGCGCAGACGAGTCTCTCGGAGAATTTCCCGTCCGGCTGGGTCTACGCCCAAGGCGTGCTCTTCATCGTCGTGGTCGGTTTCTTCCCGGCGGGTCTGGCCGGTCTGTTCGCGCTGATTCGCCGGAAACGGCGGACCGACGAGGAGGACCCGGCGCCACCGGCCGGTCCGGCGAAAGAACCCGCACCCGCTACCCCGGTAGGAGTGTCATGACCGAGCAGACGACGACCGTGGCCGGACCGGTCGCCGGCGGCAACGCCGGTATGCACAGCGATTATCTCGAGGTCCGCGGGCTGACCGTCGAATTCGACGGGTTCAAGGCGGTGTCGAATGTGGATCTGACCCTGTTCCAGGGCGATCTGCGATTCCTCATCGGCCCCAACGGTGCCGGGAAGACCACCATGATCGACGCGATCACCGGGCTGGTGCCGGCCACCGGGTCGGTCACCAAATCGGGGGTGGAACTGCTCGGTAAGAAGGTGCATCAGATCGCCCGTCTGGGCGTGGGCCGCACCTTCCAGACCGCGAGCGTTTTCGAGGAACTCTCGGTACTGCAGAACCTCGATATCGCGGCGGGCGCGGGCCGGTCGGTATGGACCATGCTGCGCCGCCGCCCGGCCGAGGTCTCCGAATCCATCGAGCAGGCGCTGGAGACCATCGGGCTCACGAAACTGCGCGACAACCTCGCCGGCACGCTGGCGCACGGTCAGAAGCAGTGGCTCGAGATCGGCATGCTGCTCGTGCAGAACGCCTCGGTGCTGCTGCTGGACGAACCGGTCGCCGGGATGAGCCAGGAGGAGCGCGAGGAGACCGGGAACCTGCTGCGGCGTATCGGCGGTGAACGCACCGTGGTGGTCGTCGAACACGATATGGACTTCATGCGCAATTTCGCCACGTCGGTGACGGTGCTGGCGCGCGGCGCGGTCCTGGCCGACGGGTCGGTGGCCGAGGTCCAGGCCGATCCGGCCGTCCAGGAGGCGTATCTGGGCACCGCCGCAGAACCCGGCCCCTCGGACGAGCCGGGGCCGGACGCGGCGGCACAGCGCGCGAAGACCAACGGACAGGGAGGGTAGGCGATGCTGGAACTCATCGACGTCCACGCCGGCTACGGGCGCACCGAGGTCGTGCACGGGGTCGGGATCGAGGTCCCGGCCGACGGGGTCGCCGCGATCATGGGCCATAACGGGGCCGGGAAGACCACTCTGCTGCGGGCGGCGGTCGGGCTGGTGAAAACCGGCCGCGGCCGGATCCGGTTCGACGGCGCGGATATCACGGGGCTGCGGCCCAGTGCCCGGGTGAAACGCGGATTGGCCTATGTCCCGCAGGGGCAGCAGTGCTTCGGGCACCTCACCACCGCCGAGAATCTGCGGGTGGTGGCGGACGGCCGCAAACGCGGCGCGGCGCTCATCGACGAGCAGCTGGATCTGTTCCCGGCGTTGAAAGAACTGCTGAACCGCCGCGCGGGACTGCTGTCCGGCGGCCAGCGCCAGCAATTGGCCATCGCCCGGGCCCTCATCACCGAACCGCGCATGCTCATCCTCGACGAACCCACCGAGGGCATCCAGCCGTCGGTGGTGGCCGAGATCGAGAACACCATCACCGAACTGGTGAAACGGGGCGGTCTCGGGGTGCTGCTGGTGGAACAGCACATCGGTTTCGCGCTGCGTGCCGCCGAACGATATTACGTACTGGAAAGCGGCCGGGTGACCTCGAGCGGGGAGGGTGGTGCCGAGGCCGTCGACACCGTCCGCGCCGCCATGACTCTTTAGGCTGCGCGTCGTGACCGAACCACGGAGCAAACGCGAATCACGCAGCGACACTGTGTACAAAGCGCTGCGGGACGAACTCATGGCCGGGGCGCTGGCGCCGGACGAGCGGCTCGGCGAGGAACGGCTGGCCGAACGCTACGGTGTCTCGCGCACCCCGGTGCGCGAGGCGCTGGCCCGGCTGCAGGCCGACGGCCTGGTCGACCGCCACGACACCGGCCTGTTCCCCTACCGCCCGCGCCTGGACACCCTGGGCGACTACTACGAGCTGCGGATCACGCTGGAGGTCCAGGGCATCGCCCGCGTCCTCGACGACCCCGAACTGGGTCACGATCGCGCGGTCCTCGGACCCGAGATCGACCGCTGGCGGGCCTTCCGCACCGCACCCCCCGACCCGGACGCCGGTTTCGTCATCGCCGACGAACAGTTCCACACCGTCCTGCTGGACGCCTCGGGCAATCACGCCCTCACCGACGCCCTGAAAACCGTGAACGCCCGGATCCGCCCGGTCCGGATGTTCGACTACCTCACGCCCGACCGCATGCTCGCGACCATCGAGGAACACATCGCCATCGGCGAGGCCGTCCTCGACCGCGACCTCACCGGCGCCCGTGAGCAGCTCCTCGCCCATATCGACCAATCCCGCCGCGTGGTGGCCGACCGCGCCGGTCAGGTACTCCAGCTGACCCGGATGGCCCGCGCGACCAAGACCTGAAACTCCCGGCTACCCCGGTAGCCGCACTGTCCACGCCGAGAGGACCGACCGTGACCGAGACCGCCCCGCAGCTGTATACGCCACTGCATACGCCCCTGCCCGAATGCCTGCTGATCGCCAACCGCGGTGAGATCGCCTGCCGCATCCTGCGCACCGCCCGGCGGCTGGGGATCGACACGGTCGCGGTGTTCTCCGACGCCGACGAGGGATCGCGGCATGTGCGGATGGCCGATCGCTCGGTCCGGCTGGGACCGGCGCCCGCCGCCGAGTCCTATCTGCGCGCCGAGGCGGTGATCGAGGCGGCGCTGGCCACCGGTGCCACCGCCATCCATCCCGGTTACGGGTTCCTGTCCGAGAACGCCGATTTCGCGGCGGAGGTGGAGGCCGCCGGGATCGCGTTCGTCGGCCCGGCCGCCGACCATCTGCGGCTCTTCGGCGATAAGCACAGTGCCCGCAAGGCGGCATCCGAGGCCGGGGTACCGCTGGTCGCCGGCAGCGGCATCCTCTCCGGGCTCGACGAAGCGCTGGCGGAGGCCGGGCGCATCGGCTATCCGGTGATGCTCAAGGCGGCCGGGGGCGGCGGCGGGATCGGGATGGCGGCCTGCGACGGCCCCGCCGAACTCACCGAGGCCTATCAGCGCGTGATCCGGCTGGCGCAGAACAACTTCGGCTCCTCGGCGGTGTATCTGGAGCGTTTCGTGGCCCGCGCCCGCCATGTGGAGGTGCAGATCTTCGGCGACGGCCGGGGTCGCGCGGTCTCGCTGGGCACCCGCGACTGCAGTCTGCAGCGCCGCAACCAGAAGGTCATCGAGGAGGCGCCCGCGCCCGGCCTGCCCTACGCGGTGAGCGAACGGCTGCTCGAATCGAGCCGGAAACTGCTCGGCGAGGTCGGTTACCGGTCGGCGGGAACGGTCGAGTTCATCTACGACGTGGACCGTGGCGAGGCGTCGTTCCTGGAGGTGAACACCCGCCTGCAGGTGGAACATCCGGTCACCGAGGCCGTCACGGGCGTCGATCTGGTGGAGTGGATGCTGCGGCTAGCCGGTGGGGAAACGGCGTTCCTCGACGCGGTTCCCGACGCCGGCCCGCCGATCAGCGGTTTCGCCGTGGAGGCCCGCGTCTACGCCGAAGATCCCGGCAACGACTACCGCCCCGGCGCCGGCACGCTCACCGGGGTCGAGATCCCCGAAACCACCGCCCGCGTGGAGACCTGGGTCGAGACCGGCACCGAGATCAGCCCCTACTACGACCCGCTGATCGCGAAGATCATCACCTCCGGCGAGAGCCGCCCCGAGGCGCTGCACCGGCTGCGCGCCGCACTCGACGAGACCCGCATGTTCGGTATCACCACGAACCTGCCCCAGCTGCGGGCCGCCGCGACCAGCTCCCCCATGCTCGACGCCCGCCACACCACCGCGACCCTCGGCAGCCTGGCCACCATCCGGCCCCGGCTGGAGGTGCTGCGCGCGGGAGTGTCCACGACCATCCAGGATTTCCCGGGCCGGCTCGGCCTGTGGAGCGTCGGCATCCCGCCGTCGGGCGCGTTCGACGATCTGTCCTTCCAGCTCGCCAATCACGCGGTGGGGAACTCGCTCGGTGAGAACGGCCTCGAGGCGACCCTGCTGGGTCCGCGGCTGCGCTGCACCGACACCACGGTCATCTGCGTGACCGGCGCCGAGGCCACGGTCACCGTGGACGACGAGCCGGTCCCGATGTGGGAGCCGGTGACGGTGCCCGCCGGATCGGTCGTGGATATCGGCGCCCCCACCGATACCGGTCTGCGCACCTACCTCGCCGTCCGCGGCGGCATCCTCGCCCCCGACTACCACGGCAGCGCTTCGACGTTCACCCTCGGCGGGTTCGGCGGTATCACCGGCCGGGCCGTGGCCACCGGTGACATCCTCGGTATCAAACCCGACGCCGGCGGTCTGCTCGACCCGGCCCCGATTCCCGCCGAAGAGCGCCCCGAATTCGGCCACACCTGGTACGTGGGCGTCGGTGAGGGCCCGCAGCCCGCACCCGACTATTTCACCCCCGCCGATATCGGGCAGTTCTACGAATCCACCTGGCAGGTGCAGGCCCACGCCAACCGCACCGGCCTGCGGCTGGCAGGCCCGAAACCGACCTGGTCGCGCACCGACGGCGGCGACGCCGGACTGCACCCGTCCAACCTGCACGACTGCCCCTACAGCGTCGGCGCGCTCAACCTCTCCGGTGACACCCCCATCCTGCTCGGCCCCGACGGCCCCAGCCTGGGCGGTTTCGCCTGCCCGCTCACCGTGGTCTCCGCGCACCGCTGGAAACTGGGCCAGATGCGGCCCGGCGACCAGGTCCGCTTCGTACCGGTCGCCGACGACCGCACCGGCCCGCTGCGGTCCTCCCCCGCCGCCCGCGGCCGCAACGCCGGCAGCCCGGAACTGCTCGGCGCACGGGAAGAAGACGACGGTGTCCTAGGCCGGCGCGAGGCCGGAACCGGCACCCCCGAGGTCAAATACCTGCGCGGCGCCGACGACAACGTGCTCATCGAATACGGTCCGATGGAACTGGACCTGGGCCTGCGGATGCGGGTGCACGCGCTGAGCGAACGCCTCGAACAGGCCTCCATTCCCGGCCTGATCGATATCACCCCCGGCGTGCGGTCGCTGCACCTGCATTTCGATCCCGGCATCATCGACCAGCGTTCGGTGGTCGGCCTGCTCGGCGAACTCGAGGACGATATCCCCGATACCGCCGACCTGCGGGTGCCCAGCCGCCGGATCGAACTCCCGCTCTCCTTCGACGACCCCACCATCGTGGCGGCCATCGAACGATACGGTCACGGTGTCCGCTCGAAGGCGCCCTGGCTACCGTCGAATATCGAGTTCATCCGGCGGATCAACGGTCTCGACAGTATCGAGGACGTGCGCCGGATCGTCTTCGACGCCACGTATATGGTGCTCGGCCTGGGCGATGTCTACCTCGGCGCGCCGCTGGCCGTACCGCTCGACCCCCGCCACCGCCTGGCGACCACCAAATACAACCCCGCCCGCACCTGGACCCCCTCCGACGCGGTCGGTATCGGTGGCAAATACCTGTGCGTGTACGGCATGGAATCCCCCGGCGGCTACCAGCTGGTGGGCCGTACCGTCCCGATCTGGTCCGGCTACCGTCAGCGCGCCCCGTTCGAATCCGGCAAACCGTGGCTGTTCCGGTTCTTCGACCAGATCAGCTGGTACCCGGTCTCGGCCGAGGAACTGCTCGACCTGCGCGCCGATATGTCGGCGGGACGTTTCGAGATGCGGAGCACCACCACCGAGTTCGCCTTCGCCGAACATCTCGATTTCCTGGCCCGGAACGCGACCGATATCGCCGCCACCGACGAACACCGCCGGACCGCCTTCACCGCCGAACGGCAGCGCTGGGAGGCCGACGGCGAATTCGACGCCCAGGACGATCACGTCGTCGAACCCGAGGCCGACGAGCCGAACCTGCCCGAGGGCGCCCACCTCGCCGCCGCCCCCATGATGGCCAATGTCTGGCGGGTGGAGGTCGCCGAGGGCGACCGGGTCGAGGCCGGCGCCACCCTGCTCGTCCTCGAGGCGATGAAAATGGAGCTGCCGGTGGTCGCGGAGGTCTCGGGTACGGTCCGCGCGATCACCGTCGCGGCAGGCGATCAAGTCACAACCGGCGCACCCCTGGTGGCCATCGAAACCGAAGGAGCGGCATGACCATGGAGCAACTTCCGCTAGCGGAACCGGCGGCGGATGCGCCGGTCGGCCCGACCGAGAAGGTCACCCGGGCCTACCGCCGCATCCGGGAGACCGACCGGCCCGAAATCTGGATCACCCTGCGCGCCGAGGCCGACCTGCTGGCCGAGGCCGCCGCCCTGGAGGCCCGGCTCGCCCAGGGTGAGCGGTTGCCGCTGGCCGGGGTACTGCTCGCGGTCAAGGACAATATCGATATCGCCGGTATCCCCACCACCTGCGCCTGCCCCGGTTTCGCCACCACGCCAGAGCGCACTGCCCCCGCTGTGGCACGGCTGACCGAACAGGGCGCGCTGGTCCTCGGCAAAACCAATCTCGACCAGTTCGCCACCGGCCTCGTCGGTACCCGCAGCCCCTACGGTCCGGTCCGCAACGCCCTGTTCCCCGACCGGGTCTCCGGCGGCAGCAGCTCCGGTTCCGCGGTCGCAGTGGCCCTCGGTATCGCCGACGCCGCGCTCGGCACCGATACCGCCGGATCCGGCCGGGTGCCCGCCGCGCTCAACGGCATCGTGGGCATCAAACCGACCCTCGGCCTGGTGCCGACCACCGGCGTGGTCCCCGCCTGCCCGGACTACGACGCGGTCACCGTATTCGCTCGCGACCTCCCCCTCGCCACCGCCGTCACCCGGGCCATGATCGGCCCCGATACCGGTGATTCCCGCTCCCGCGCCTGGCCCGCGGACACCCCGCTCGGCGCCCCCGCCCGGACGACCCTCGCGATCCCCGCCGACCACAACCTGACTTCCCTCACCCCCGCCTACCGTGCCGCGTTCGACGCCACCGTCGAGCGCTGGCGGGCGAGCGGCGGCGCGGTGGCGACCGTCGATATCACCGAACTCCTCGACGCCGCCCGGCTCCTCTACGACGGCGCCATCGTCGCCCAGCGCTATGCCGCGGTGGGCGAATTCCTCAGCGCGTCACCCGAAGGCGCCGATCCGGTCGTCGCGGCGATCATCGGCGGCGGCGAGATCCCCGCCGCCCACTCCTACGTCACCGATCTCGGCCGCCTCGCCCACGCGGCGGCCGCCGCCCGCGACCTGTTCGCCGACTATCCCGCCCTGTTGCTCCCCACCACCACCGAACACCCCACGCTCGACGAGGTGGCCGCGGAACCGGTGGCGATCAACAGCCGGATGGGCACCTTCACCAACTTCTGCAACCTTCTCGACCTGGCCGGGGTCGCGGTACCGGGCGAGGAGACCACCGACGGCGACCCGTTCGGCGTCATGCTGATCACCCCCGCCTTCGCCGATCAGGTCGGTATCGATCTGGCCGCCCGGCTGCTGGACGAACCCGCACCGCTGCTCACCGAGACGGGCACCGAACTGCTCGTCGTCGGCGCGCATCTGCGCGGTCTGCCCCTGCACCACCAGCTGGAAAGCGCGAAGGCGCGCTTTCTCGGCGAGGTGGCCACCGCGGCGGCGTATCGAATGGTCGCCCTGCCCGCCACACCGCCGAAACCGGGGATGCTCCGGGTCGGGGCCGACGCGGGCGCCTCGCTACCGGGCGAACTGTATCGCCTCTCCCCCGCCGCGCTCGGCGCCTTTCTGAGCAACCTGCCCGCGCCCATGACACTGGGCAAGGTCGAACTGGATTCCGGGGAGTGGGTGACGGGCTTCGCCTGCGACTACGAATCATCACGTGACGCCACCGATATCACCGAGTACGGGGGGTGGCGGAACTATCTGAACGCCGATCGGTGACACCGGCCCGTCCGGGAGTCCCGATCACCGCTTCGCAGCGAAGGCGAAGTACCGGCCCACCGTACCGATGAGGGGCGCGATGAGCCGGCCGCCGAGGGTCACGTCCTCATACGCCGTCCTGCGAATCACAGCGGCCGGTGGAGCGAGTTGCCGGACTCGCTCCACCGGCCGCTGCGCTGTCCGCGCGAATCGGCGCCACCCCAATCCTTCGTAAGTCTAAGCATCGGAATACACTTCACGGGCAATACCGCCGTGCCGAGGGGATTCCGTTGCGCCCGTTGCCGATAACGCCGTGTCCGCGGGCCGTGGCCGGCGCAGTGACCACCGCCGCCGTCCCGCGGCACCCGCGATTTCCCGGACGCCACGCGAGCAGGGTGCCCGCGCCCCGGACCGAACGATTACCGACGTGGACCCACTCCACGACCACCCGCCCGTTCGCGTCCGGAACCAGGTAGCCATGCCGTCGTCACCCACCGCCCCACCCACGCCGCCGTCGATGCAGGGTTCGCCGCTGGCCCCCGACGAAACCAGGATTCCTCTCTACACCCCCGAATTCGCCGCCGACCCCGACGCCGCCTTCCGGGATATGCGACGCCGTTTCGGGTCACTGGTCCCCGTCGACCTCGCCCCGGGCGTCCCCGCGACCC
The DNA here is from genome assembly GCF_055586645.1 of Nocardia sp. NPDC049935. Lineage (NCBI taxonomy): Bacteria > Bacillati > Actinomycetota > Actinomycetes > Mycobacteriales > Nocardiaceae > Nocardia > Nocardia sp. NPDC049935. The sequence continues at coordinate 48,579 of NZ_JBVJHV010000007.1, forward strand.
TAGTGGTCGGCTATCGCGAAGCCCTCCGGATCCTGCACGACCCCGACCATTTCCCCGCCGACCCGCGCCGCTGGCAGGAGACCGTCGCCGAGGACTGCCCCCTGCTGCCGATGATGGAGTACCGCCCCAACGCGCTACGGTCCTCGGGTCCCGAGCACACGCGACTACGGCAACCCATCGTGGCCGGCCTCGAGGCCGTCGACCAGCACACCCTGCGCGCCACCATCGAACGGATGGCGATCCCGCTGATCAACGATTTCTGCGAGAACGGCGCCGCGGACCTGCGCGCCCAGTACGCGTTTCCGCTGACGTTCGCCGTCCTGACGGAGTTGATGGGCCTCTCGCCCGAGACCGGGCGGACGGCGTTCGAGGGTATGGCCGCCATCCTGGACGCCACCTCCGCGGAGACCGCCGCCGAGGGCAATATGCGGTTCGCCGGAGCGCTGATGGAGGTGGTCGGCCAGAAACGCGCCTGCCCCGCCGCCGATGTGACGTCCTGGATGATGCAGCACGAGTCCGGGCTCGACGATATGGAGATGGTGCAGCAGGCCGCGCTCGTGTACGCCGCCGGCACCGAGCCCACCACCTCGCTGATCACCACGACACTGCGGCTCATGCTCATCGACGACCGGTTCGGCAGCCATATGCTCGGCGGTTCGCTGTCCACCCGCGACGCCATCGACGAGGTGCTGTTCACCGATCCACCGCTCCCGAATTTCTGCACCTCCTATCCGCGCCAGCCGATCCTGGTCGGCCACACCTGGCTGCCCGCCGACCGGCCGGTGGTGATCAGCATCGCCGCCTGCAACGCCGACCCGCAGATCGCGGGCGGCGATCGCACCGGTAACCGTTCCCATCTCGCGTGGGGCCAGGGCGTCCACGCCTGTATGGCCGAGAACATCGCCCGGATCATCGCCGGTGAGGCCGTCGACCAGCTACTGGACGCGCTACCGGAGATGCGGCTGGCCGTCCCCGCCGAACAGCTGGCCTGGCGACCGGGCCTGTTCCACCGGGCTCTCGGCGCGCTACCCGTCGCCTTTCCCCCGTCCGCTCCCCTGACCCCGATGACAGGAGCAACCCGATGACCCAGGGACAGTCCACCGACCCACTGGTTCTCGATCCCGCCGGCGCCGATTTCCACGCCGAGATCCGGCGTATCCGTGAGCGCGGGCCGGTGACCCGGATCGCGCTGCCCGGCGGGGTGCCCGCCTGGTCGGTGATCGACGCGGAGTTGCTGAAACTGCTCTTCACCGATGCCCGGGTGTCCAAGGACGCCCACCGGCACTGGCCGGCCATGCATACCGGCGAGATCCCGCAGGACTGGGTGATGTGGCCGTGGGTCGCGGTCGCCAACCTGCTCACCGCTCACGGCGAGAACCACCGCCGCCTGCGCAAACTCGTCGCCCCCGCGTTCACCCACCGCCGCACCGAATCCCTGCGCCCGCGTATCGAGGCGATCACCGCCGACCTGCTCACCGAGCTCGCCGCGACACCCGCCGACGAGCCCGCCGACCTGCGCGACCGGTTCGCCTGCGCGCTGCCCATCCGGGTGATAGGTGAGCTGATGGGCGTACCCGCCGAACTGTCCGCGGCCCTGCGCACCTACGCCGGCGGCACTCTCGACACCACGCTCACCCCTCTCGAGGCCCAGGCGAACTTCGCCGGCCTCTATGCCGTGCTGCACGAACTCCTGGACCACAAGCGCCGCAACCCCGGCGACGACCTCACCACGGTCCTGATGTCCACCCACGACGAGGACGGTTCGAAACTCAGCGAACAGGAACTCGGCGACACCCTGCTGCTCATCATCGTCGCCGGTCACGAGACCACCGCGAACCTGCTCGACCACGCCGTCCACGCCCTGCTCACCCATCCGGAATCGCGGGCCGCGGTCACCGCCGGACAGCTCGAGTGGACCGACATCATCGAAGAGACCCTGCGCTGGGAACCTCCGATCGCGCATATGCCGATGCGGTTCGCGCTCGAGGATATCGACCTGCCCGGCGGGCACCGCATCGCCGCGGGCGAGGCCGTCCTCGCCGGCCTGGCCGGCGCGGGCCGGGATCCGAAAGTCCATCCGGCGCACCCGGATCTCTTCGACCCGGCGCGCCCGGCGAAGGACCATATCGCGTTCGGCCACGGCGTCCACCACTGCCTCGGGGCTCCACTGGCCCGTCTCGAGGCCGCGGTCGCGCTCCCCGCGCTCTTCGCACGCTTTCCCGATATGCGTCTCGCCCCCGGCGACCCGCTGGGCAACGTCCCGAGCCTGGTCACCAACGGACATCGTTCCCTGCCGGTATTCCTGTGACCCGGGCCCGGTCGCGCTGTGGGGACCGGTAGCGGGAAACACGCTAAATGGTCCGTTTGTCCGAATGCTCTACAGCGCGACCGGTTTCGCAATACCCTCGTCCCATGAGCAGATATGCGTCACGGGCAGCGAAACCCTTTGCCATAGCGTGTATTACGTCCCTGGGTCTTATCGCCGGACCACCGGCCGCCCACGCCGCCCCCGAAGACACCCTGTGCGGCTTCACCTATCCGACCCCGGACGACTTCTCCGTCACCGCCGGCAGCAAGGTGACCGCGACCCCCGGCGTATCCGGATCCGTCGATCTCAGGATGTACACCGACGCCGCGTCGGAGGCCGGGTACGACCAGCGATTCGGCGTCACCTGGGCGAATCTCGACACCGGGCGCAGCGGCGTCGCCGAGGAGAACGCCCGCGTCCAGGGCCCGGAAACCGTCCTCACGATTCCCGGCGTCACCACCGAGCCCGGCCGGATCGCGCTCGTCCTGAGCGCGTCCAACCACGGTTCCGACCAGAACTACACCTACGGGGATTGCAGCGCCGAATACGTGGTCCCCTGACCCATACCGCCCACCCGGCCATACTCGGCGAGGTCCGAATACCGCACACTTCACACCCCATATTCATGGTTAGGATTGACTAACCTAATCCGCTCCCGCTAGCGTTTTGCGTACCCGGGCGGCCTTCGCTGTGCGATTGCCGGCCGGGCTGCGTCGGCGGACCAGCCGAGCGGTACCCGACACCGCCCGCGTCCCCCGCCGCAGCGTTCAGCACGTTGGTCGGAAGGGGCCTGCCGTCATGTCCAGATTCATCAGATTCGCCACCGTCTGTATCCTCGCCGCGCTCGTGGGACTGGGTATGGCACAACCCGCTTCGGCCGACGTCTCCATCCGGGACTCCTCCGCCTCGGATCTCTACGTCAGCGCCGCGACCCCGAGCCTGCTGCAGCTCGAGAAGCAGTTCGCGGCGTTCTGGAACCCCAATATCGCCATGGACCCCAAGGTCGAGGTCAGCTACAACGGCCCCTCCGCCCGCCCGGCCCTCGAACGGGTGATGGCCAACAGCTCCACCATGGACTTCTTCTCCATCCAGGGCCGCGCTATCGGCCCGGTGCAGGTCAGCGGTAACTCCATGTCGGTCACCATGCACGGCCTGATGGCCGGTTTCCCCGCGCAGAACAACAAGTACTTCTACATCCGCGACGGTGGCCTGTGGAAGTTCGACTGGAAGCAGACCTGCGCCGCCATGCAGTGCTCGGGTAACCCCAGCTTCGGCTACTGATTCCCCGCACCACCGATATCCGGGTAGCTCCCCGCCGGCGCCTGCCGCGGGGAGCCGCTCTATCGGCCGGTGCCGCCCGGAACACCGAATCCGCTGCCGCGACACCGCGGCACCGCACCCGATTACCCAGGACTTCCTATGATCAGCGTTCGTGGCGTGTCCAAACGCTTCGGCGAGAAAGTCGCCGTCGACGACGTCACCTTCGAGGCCGGCGAAGGCTCGATAACCTATCTCCTCGGCCCGAACGGCGCGGGAAAGACCACCGCGATGCGCATGATCGCCGGCCTGGCCCGTCCCAGTTCCGGCTCGGTCTCCGTGAACGGCAAGAATCTGCGCGATTTCCGCGACACCATCCGCGAGATCGGTTTCAGCCTCGGCGCCTTCTCCCGTAACCCCGCCCATACCGCCGAACAGCATCTGCTGTGGCAGGCGCGGCTGGGCGGCGTCGCGAAATCCGAGGTCGCCCCGTTGCTCGAACGGGTCGGTCTCGCCGGAGTCGCGAAACGGCCCGTCGGCAAATTCTCCTACGGCATGCTGCAGCGCCTCGGTATCGCCTCGGCCCTGCTCGGCGATCCGAAGACCATGGTGCTCGACGAACCGGCCAACGGCCTGGATATCGAGGGCATCATCTGGCTGCGCGAACTCCTGGTCGGTCTGGCCGCCGAGGGCAAATGCCTGCTGGTGGCCTCCCACAACCTCACCGAGGTCGAGATCACCGGCGACCGGATAGTCGTCATGGGCAAGGGCAGCGTGCTGTCCGATACGAGTAAGGACGAACTGGTGGCGGCAGGGTCCGGACCGCGTCCGCTGGAAGCGGCGTACGTCGAACTCACCAAGGGCAGCGTCGAATACGCCGCCACCGGGGGTGCCCGCGAATGATCGCCACCTACCTCGTTCGCGCCGTCCGCAGCGAACTCGCCAAACTCTCCTGGCGCAGCTCCCTCTGGTACGCCGTCGTCCCCCTCGCTGTCGTGATCCCGCTGGGCATCAATTTCGGTATCGCCAAGGCGACCGAATCCAACGCCCTCAACGGCGCCGGCGGTATGGACACCAACAACGCCGCCTACTGGATCCTCGTCTTCTCGTCGTTCATCCTGATGGCCGGCGGCGTGACCTCGCTGTGCGCCGAATTCAAGGACCAGACCGTCGAAACCGCGTTCGGTATCCAGTCCCGACGCTGGCTGCTGCCGGTCGCGAAACTGATCGTCTTCGGGGTGATCGCCGCCGTCACCGCGCTGATCACCACCTTCGTGGTCCTCTGGGGTTTCCCGAAGCTGTTCCCCGAGATCTGGGGCCGGGTGGACGTCTTCTCCTCCGAGGGCATCCAGCTCCTGCTCGGCGTGCCGCTGTACACCCTGCTGATCGCTGCCCTCGGCCTCGGCCTCTCCGCCCTGATCCCGAAGCCCGGTTTCGTCGTGATGATCGTGCTGCTGTGGAAGTTCGGGGTGGAAGTGTTCGTCACCTTCGTCCCCGGCGACCTCGGCGTCACCCTGCAACAGCTGTCGCCCTTCAAGAACGGGGAGCTCGGGGTGGGGCAGCTGGCGACCATCGAGAGCCTGTTCGGCCAGAACGGGTCGCTCGCGTATTTCGCCGCGATCTGCCTGGCGATCTTCGTCATCGGCACCCTGCGCCTGTCCGCCACCGACACCAAGGGCTACTGATCCCGAGTGCGCTCTGCCCAGGCGGCACCGGAAAACGGGGTCGCACAGAGTTGACCTGAAGTGCACTCGAGTTTCTAGGCTCCGATCGAGTCGAGAATCTCGAGGAGGCGGCCCAGATGAGCGAATCCCACCGGCCTGTACGCGGTTTCACATCCGGCGATGTGCGCGAGTGGGCGTCGATCGAGGACGGCATCCGGCTGGGTGCGGTTGTCGAGGCCGGGTACGGCCGGATGAGTGCGGCCTTCGTGGAGATGGACGTCGGGGCGCGGGCCGCGCTGCCCGCCCCCTACGAAGAAGTGTGGATCCTCACGGCCGGTGTGATGGTCCTGGAGGGGGCGGAGGGCCCCGTATCCGCGCACGCCGGGCAGCTGATCCATCTACGCGAAGCGACCCCCGGTGCACTCCGGGTCGCCGAAGATCTGCGAATGATCGCCCTGGCCCACCCTCCGGCGTGGCGGGTGGACCGCGCGGCGTGGGAGACGGTCCGGGCCCGCTCGATCGGCAAGCCGCCCGCCTCCGTGGTCACCGACCGGGCGCTCGCCGCGCGGCGTCGCCTGGAACTGTCCGCGCACGAGGGACGGGATGAGTCGGATGAGGGCGCCCATTTCGGCCGCATCGGCGCCGATACCGCCACGACGTTCGAACTCTCCCGCGACACCGTAGTGGTCGCGACCAGGGGGCGGTTCGAAATCCACGTCGATCGGGGCGCGGGCGCTCCGGCGCCGGCCGGCACCGACGGCATCACCATGGCAGAGGGAGATTTCGCCTACCTACCCGCGGGATCCGCCGGCACCCTGCGGACATCACCCGAATCGGCGGCCGTGTGGGCGTACTTCCCGCCCTGAGGGCCCCGTCCGGCTCTGGCCGCAAGCGGAACGCGCACTCGCCCCGGCCCGATATCGCCGGGCGAAATCGAATGCGGGGCAGGGGTATCGCGCCCCGCGCGTAGGGTGGGCACCGAGGGGAGGGGCCCATGTTGATCGATTTCGTGCCCGACAGGGAGTTGTATCCATTCGAATCGCGCTGGTTCGACTCGTCGGCCGGCCGGGTGCACTACATCGACGAGGGCGCCGGACCACCGATCCTGTTCTGTCACGGCTCCCCGGCGTGGAGTTTCCTCTACCGCCATATCGTGACGGGCCTCCGTGACCGGTACCGGTGTATCGCCGTCGACTACCCGGGTTTCGGGCTGTCCGAACGCCCCGCCGGCTTCGGCTACACGATCGCCGAACAGACCGCGGTCCTCGGCGAACTCATCGACCATCTCGGTCTCGACGGTTTCGTGGTGATGGGACACGATTGGGGTGGCCCGATCGGCCTGGGCGCGGCGGTCCCGCGCGCGGATCGGGTGCGCGGCATCGTGCTCGGCAATACCGCCTTCTGGCCGATCGATGCGATCGCCAACCGCGCGTTCAGCGCGATCATGAGCAGCCGCCCCCTGCAGCGGCGAATACTCGAGAAGAACTTCCTCGTCGACCGTGTCCTGCTCGCGGAACTCGGCCCCACCCTCACCACCACCGAGGCCGACCACTACCGCGCGGTCCAGCCCACCCCGGATGCCCGGCGCGCACTCGCCGTTATGCCCCGCGAAATCCGCGCCGCGCGTCCGCTGCTCGAGCAGCTCGCCCGAGACGTCCCCGCCTCGCTCGGCGATAAGCCGACTCTGCTGGTGTGGGGTATGCGAGATCCGGTTTTCCGGCCCAACGATTGCATCCCTCGCATCCGCGCCGCGTTCGCGAACCCCACCGTCGTCGAACTACCCCACGCACGACACTTCATCCAGGAACACGCACCCGATACGATCACATCGGCAATAGCCGCGCGCTTCGTCCGAGGCACCTGGCACCGATAGCAGCTCCACGCGGTGGTGCCGATGTCCGGCCCGCAGTTCACCCGGCCACGGCCGGTCGCCGCGAATGCCTCCCCACAGGACCGGCTGATGGCCTTCATCGGCCGCGATCCGGCCTGGCCCGCCACCGAACCCCCGGTCGAGGCCCGTGGATCCTAACGATCCCACCGCTGCCGCTCCAGCAGATCGGTCACCCGCTCCTCCGGCAGCGGCCGGTGGAAGAACCAGCCCTGCGCCGTATCGCAGCGCAACGCCCGCAACTGTTCGGCCTGGAACCGGGTTTCGACGCATTCCGCGGTGACCGTGAACCCGAGAGCGTGGGTCAACCCGACAATCGTCTCCAGCACGACCACATCGGTGGCACTGGCACTGCCGCTGTCGCGGATCCGCTGGATGAACGGGCCCGCCAGCTTCACCACCTGTAACGGCAGCTGGCCGAGATAGGCCAGGTTGGAGTAGCCGGTGCCGAAATCGTCCAGCGCGATCCGCACGCCCGCCGCCGCCAGGGCGCGCAGCGCGGCCAGTGGTCCGGCGTCGTCGGCCATGAATACCCGCTCGGTCAGCTCCAGTTGCAGGCGCTGCGGTGGAATCCCGGTGTCGGCGAGTGTTTTCTCCACCCGCGCCAGCCATCCCGGGTCGGCCACTTCCACCGCGGAGACGTTCACGCTGATCACCGGCGCGCCTTCGGGGTCGAGGTCGTACCAGCGGCGGGCGGCACGGCAGGCCTCGTCGAGGACGTAGGCGCCGAGGGCGGAGATGTGGCCGTTGTCCTCGGCCAGGTCGATGAATTCGCCGGGTGAGAGCACGCCCAGGTCGGGGTGACGCCAGCGCACCAGCGCCTCCACCGCGTCGATCCGGTCCCCGGCCAGGGGCACGATCGGCTGATAGTCGAGGAAGAACTCCCCGGCCGCCAACGCCTCGGGGATCGCCGCCGACAGTTCGGCGCGCGCGTGCTCGCGCCGGCCGCGGTCGGGATCGAACACCGCGTAGCAGCCGCGCCCGGCCGATTTCGCCCAGTACATGGACGTATCGGCGGCCTGCAGGAATTCGTCCACATCGGCCCGGTCCCAGCGTTGCTCCATCACTCCGACGCTGGCCCCCACCCGCAGCAGCTGACCGTTGATCTCGAAGGGTTCGGCGAACGCCGCCAGCACGGTCTCGGCGAGCGTCGCCACCGAACCGGGGCAGGCCGGGTCGGGCACCAGGATCACGAATTCGTCGCCACCCATCCGCGCGACCAGCTGCCCGGGCTCGGTGAGGCAGTCACCGAGCCGGGCACCGGCGGCCACCAGCAGCTCGTCGCCGACCGCGTGACCGTAGGTGTCGTTGATGGTTTTGAAGTGGTCCAGGTCCACATAGCACAGTCCGACACCGGCATCCGGCGCGGCGAACGCGTCGGCGAGCGCGTCGAAGAAGCGGGACCGGTTCGCCAGCCCGGTCAGTTGATCGTGGTGGGCCCGGTAGCGCAGGCTCGCCTGTAGTGCCCGCTGTTCGGAGATGTCCTCGACCAATACCAGCGTGTATTGCGGGGCGCCTCGGGAGTCCCGGATCAGGGAGACATTCAGATTGGTCCACACCGCGTGGCCGTCCCGGTGCGGGTAGGCCTTCTCCAGCCGGACGCTGTCGCATTCGCCGGCCATCAGCGCCCCGTACAGCTCCCACATCCCGTTCTCGTCGTCCCGGTGCGCGAGGTCGGTCACCAGCATCCCGCACATCTCCTCGGGCCGGTACCCGAGCATCTGCGCGAACGCCGTATTGACCTCGGTGATCCGCCCCGTCATATCGGAAAGCCCCGTGCCGACTCCGGCCTGCGCGAAAACCCCGCGCATCCGCGCTTCACTGGCCCGCAACTGCTCCTCGGCGGCGCGCCGGGCGACGATATCGGCGGTGCGCACACTCTCCTGTTCGGCGAGCAGCCAGCTACGGAATTCGCGCAGGTATCCGTTGGCGAAGGCGCCCAGCGTCGCGACCACCCGCGACGCCGGAATACCGGTGGCAGCGAGATGCGCGCCGAGAACATCGATACTGCGCCCCAGGACCTCATCGCCCACGAAGTGCGCGCGGGCCAGTTCGGCGCCGACGCCGACGGCCCGCTCCGGTTCCGGCTCGGGCGCGGCGGCGGCACAGATTTCGGCTGCCAGCAGCGTCAGCAATCCGGCCGTTTCGGCGGCGCTCATGGGCACGACGTGATCACGCGCTCCCTCCCGCAGCGCTGCCATCCATCGGCCGGCCAGGTCGGCATGAGAGCCCTGGGGTAACGCACCGGGCCCGGCATCCCAACCCATGAGGGCCGACTCTAGCCGCTCCGATGTGGAACGTACACACTTCCGACCGATTTCGGATACCATCGCAGCCATTCGGCTCGCCGCCCGCGGTGGACGCCGAAATCGTTGGTGCGAAAGGATTTACCCGGCCGATGAGCAGACCGAGTTGGGCCCCCGAGGGTATCGACCTGGATCGCCCCAGCGCATCCCGCGTCTACGACTATTTCGTCGGCGGTATGCACAATTTCGAGATCGACCGGCAGCTCGCCCAGCAGATCGAGACCTTCACTCCGAATGTCGCCGAAACCATGCGCTCGAACCGGGATCTGCTGCGCCGCTGCGTCCGTTTCCTCACCGACGAGGGCATCGACCAGTTCCTCGATATCGGCTCCGGTATCCCGACTGTCGGCAATGTGCACGAGGTCGCCCAGGCCATCAACCCGTCGGCCCGCGTCGTCTACGTCGATATCGACCCCGTCGCGGTCGCCCACAGCGAAGCCATCCTGGCCGGTAACCCGAATGCCGCGGTAATCCAGGCCGACGCCGCCCACCCCGAGACGATCCTCGCCGACCCGAAGGTCGAGAGCCTCATCGACTTCGGTAAACCGGTCGCGGTGCTGCTGCTGGGGGTCCTGCATTTCGTCACCGACGACGCCGACCCCGCCGCCTGTGTCGCCCGCCTCGCCGCCGCCGTCCCCGCGGGCAGCTATCTGGCGATCACCCACGCCACCGCCGACGGCCAGCCGGCCGAGGTCCTGGAAGCCCAGAAACTGTCCGGCCGCACCAACACCGAGATCGTGCTCCGCACCCGCGACGAGATCGAGGCCTATTTCACCGGCTGGACCATGCTCAAGCCCGGCCTGGTCCACCTCCCCCTGTGGCGCCCGGAGAGTCCCGGCGATATCGGCGAGCACCCGGAACAGTCCGGAGCCTTCGGCGCGGTCGCCCGCAAGGACTGATCCGCCGAGGGTTACGCCCCGATCGGCCGACGCTCACCCCAGCACGAAGTTGGCCGGCAGGCTGGAGTACTGGATATTCGAGCTGGTGATGCCGACCAGTACCGCGGTGCCGTCACCGACCGGCCGGTACACGGGCCCGCCCGAGTCACCGAGGGAGATGCCGGTGTATCCGTCGCATCGGGTCCCGCTGGTCAGGCCGTACCGGCAGACCGGGTCACCTTCCGAATCGGTCGCGACCAGCCGGTTGCCATCGGGCAGCGTGTTGTGTGTCCGTGTGCCGGGCATCAGAGGGATCATGGCCCAGTCCACGTCGGGAAGCCGGGCCTCCCCGAACAGCCAGAGTGTGCAGTGTCCCGCGGTGAGCGCGACCGGCTGTCCGTCCGCATAACCTGTCGCGGTTATCGAACACAGCCCGATCGACGATCCCGGCCCCACGGCGATTCCCTCGGCGCTGCCGGGAGCGAACAGCGCCGACCCCGTAGCAGCGGAGCCCGTAGCCGAAGAGCCGAAAGAGGCCGAGCCGAAATCGAGCAGCGCGGATCCCGTATCGGCACCGGCCCCCGGTGCGAGTGCGGTTCCGGCGACAGCAGCGGCCAGACCGAATAGTGCGACAACACGTTTGTTCACCGGTGTGGATCGAACCCACGTCCTGGTCATGCGCGATAGCGTACGGTTCCACCGCCGAGGCTCGGTGGAACTCGCGGCCGAGAGTCTCCCGGTGCGCCGTTCTCGATCCAGAACCCACCGCGCTCGGCACTGCGCGAACCGAACGATGCCACTAGCCTGGCACCGGCTCCTACGACCGGCCGTTTCGGACGCAGGTGGCGTGCCATGCGGCGACCGACCCGGTCACGGGGCCGACCGTGCACGAACGTCGAGTGGAGACGCGTATATGAAAAAGGCCTGCATGATCGCGGCGATGTCCTTGACCGTCCTGGGGTTCTCGGGAGCGACCGCCGCCGCCCTCCCTTCCGGTAGCGCCGATCTGCCCGGGCTGCCCGGCGCACAGCAGCCGGGCCCGCCCCCGCCGCCGGACGGCAAGAAGGTCGGTGACCCGTGCACCGCCGGTGGCGGCGTGCCGGGGCACTACGAGTGGGTGCACCTCGAGAAGAGCGCCGCCGAGCACTACGGGACCGAATGGATGTTCGTCTGCCAACCGAACTGACCGGGTGGACACGGCGGTGCGGTACCAACCGCACCGCCCCCGCACTCGGCGCGGTCGCACATCCTTCGCACCGAACCCCGGTCAGCGCCGATCGCGTACGAGCAGATAGTGCAGCCGAAGCGCGGTGGCCCGGCCGATCGCCAGACTGTGATCGGTACGCACCAGCCCCGCACCGTCCGGGAAAACATCGAACCGTTCGTGAATCGGCACCCGCGCCGCCCAGGTCCGCGCCCCCTCCACGACCGTGACATACGCGCCATCGGCGCCGAAAGCACCCGGCGGGGAGACCAGCCGCAACGCCCCGCTCTCCCCCACCTCGGGCCGCAGGAACACCTGCACATTCCCCAGCGGCAGCGGAAACGACACGTGCACACTCGGCTGCCCGGACCCCGGCAGCCGCGTCACCCGATAGAACCCGCTGTAGATGTACTCCCCCGTGGCCCGCGACGTCCGCAACCACGCCGCCCCGCGATACTCGCCCCGATCGTCGAACAACGTCTCGACCCGGCTGTCGATCCCACGAGCCGTATCCAACGACCGGATCGGCAGTGCCAACTGCCCTACCCGGCGCCCGAAGAACCGCGTGATGAATCGGCCCCCGAGCGCGAACACCGGCGACCACTGCACCCACGCCTCCATCCGCCACGCGGCGGTGTGCTCGTAGAAATCCCGAACGTCGGCGTGCAGGCGGGCCGGATCGAACCCCACCCCCGCGAGCGCGCCGATATCGGGAAGCAAACCGGCGGTGGGGTTGTCGTCGATCCGGCCACCCACCCGCTCGGCCTCGGCCCGCAACCAGTTGTCCGCGACGGGCCGGGACAGGTCGGTGAGCACGGGCGCCCGCAACCACCGATGCTCCCCCTCCACATCGACCTCCCGACCGAACGTCCTCCAATACCGCCGGGTCGCCCGATCCACCATCGACCATGTATCCACGCGAGAATCATTGCCGTTCCGCGGCGCTTTGGTCGAGCGCCTGTGGACCGAGGGGACTCATAACTCTTCGGAGGCAGATGATCTTGTGCCCGTGACACATGACATCTGAACTGTCAGACTGCATCCGTGGAACGCGGGGTAGAGCTCGAGCTACGCAACATGATCTTCGATCATCTGACGAAGCAAGTTGCCGACAAGGGCACTTTGACTCGGACCGAACTCGCCACCTTCTCCGTTGGAGGTCGGCCACAGCGGCTGATCGACCAGAACCGAGGCATCTGGAACCCCCGTGATCTTGCCGCGACGCTCTCGATCATGTCCAAACCGGACAGTCCCTACGACGATACAGAGCTGAACGATTCGACATTCGTGTACTCGTACCGCGCGGGCAGCACCGACGGTGACAATCGCAAACTCCGGAACGCTTACAACCTCCAGCTGCCGTTGATATTGCTCCGGTGGATCAAGGACGGCGTCTATGTCCCCGTGTTCCCGGTATACGTGATCCATGACGACCCCGAGCGTCGACGGTTCCTCCTCGCGCTGGATGAGCGACTCTTCGATGCCGAGGACCCCGTTCATCTCAAGCCGATCGAACGCAGCTATGCGCAAACGGTCAACCGAAAGCGACTACATCAGCCCGAATTCCGGGGCCGAATTATGACGGCCTATGGCAACAAGTGCAGCGTCTGCAGGTTGGGTCACCGCCAACTGTTGGACGCCGCGCATATCACGCCCGATGGCGCGGAGCACGGAGTGCCCGCCGTCGACAACGGCCTGTGCCTCTGCAAGCTCCACCATGCCGCTTTCGACGCCAACCTGATCGGCATCTCGCCTGACTATCAGGTAGTCGTCAGTCAAAAGCTCTTCGAGAGCAACGATGAGAGCCCGGTCGTCCAGCATGGATTCCTGCATTTCGACCGTCAGTCCTTGGACGTGCCGAAGTCGCCTCGCCAACGCCCTTCACCCGAACGGTTGGATGAAAGGTTCGCCGAATTCAGGGCCGCTGGTTGACCGGCTGATACAGCGAGAATTCTGCAACGATAGGTGACGATGCAATATCCGACATGGTCAGAGGAAGAGCTCATCCTCGTCTGCGATGCGATGATGTCGTTGGGCTGGAAACAGATTCGATCGCACAATCCCCTGGCGGCCGAGCTGTCCAAGTTGCTCCGTCATCGGGCAAACCGAATACACAACGACGTCGGCCCGCAGTTTCGGAGCGTCGGGAGCATTTCCCGGAAGTCGGCGGATATCCGGACCGGACGTGACGACCACACCGGCGCAAAGACTCGCGGAGGCAGGCTGGACGTCGAGATATGGCGACGTTTTATCGATTCTCCGGACGAGATGCATTGGCTGGCAGTCGAGATCTGGGAAAGGTATGCCCCGGCCGAGAAGATTTCGGCGCCCCATGGCGCGCCGAAACCGCGTCTGGATACCGCATTCCCGACACCGAACCTTCCGTGGGGAGGAAAGGTCGACAGTTCGCGGTGGTCGGAAATCGGTCTTGCCGGCGAACTGGCCCTCGTGGATCTTCTGGCAACTGCTGCACCTGAGCTATCCGTGGACCATGTCGCCGCTACCTGCGACGGCCTCGGGTATGACATTGCGGTTTCCGGCAGAGCCCAAGGACACCTCGAGGTCAAGTCGACCACTCGACAAACCGGCCTCACCCTCTATCTCAGCCGAAATGAGTACCACGCCCTGAACCGTGACCCCGATTGGGAACTGGTCGCTGTGCGAATGAATTCGAACCATGAGCCGACAGCGGTCGCGACCGTGCCGAACGACTGGATATCCGATCAGGTTCCCGCCGACCGAGGTCCCTACGGGCGTTGGGAGTCCTGCCGTTTGGTTGTTCCCCCGCATATACCGGTCTCGGGAATCTCGAGGCTCGGCATCGCGTCGAGCGCCGACACCGCAGGCAGGCTGCTGAGTGGCGCGAGCGAGTGGGTCGGTTGAAACTACGTGCATAACTGAATGCATGCGGCGGTCCGGACAGTAGAAGTGCCGGTCGACGCCGGTCAGAGGTTCAGATAAAGCCGTTCACACGGGAGACGCTGGAGATCGGCCGGGCTCTCGGAGAGGATGGCAGCTGTGTGGCTGCCGTGGCGCGCCGTCCACTCGTCTAGAAACAGTCGCGCGGCGCTGGGGTGAGCTCGATATTCGAAGCGTAGACCGTGCAGAAAAACTGTGAGACAGACATCGACGCGATTCCGATCATCTCGACTGCCGGTCATCAGCGCACTTGGCCGAGGCCGGTAAGCAACCGTTCGAGGACCGCAAGAGATGGCCTCGTTCCCGACTTGCCCCGTTCGGCGGGTGGGAACGCAAGGCCACGTGCGGCGGCTCGTTCGCGAGGACTACGGGTGGCGGGGATGACCTTGCCTGCTTCGACCAAGCGTGCGAAGGCGGCCGCCTTGCGGGGACAGTCCAATGGGTTGCACGTCCGATGTGCCTGCATGGTGCTGTGCGCGTCGCTGATTCGCAGGCGGGTGCAGGGTTCGCCATGCCAGATCTCCGGCAACCAGTGGGGAGCTTGTGACGTACTCCTGGCGCCTGAACCAGCCTTCATCCAAAGCTGTCCCGGGCACACCGTCATGAGGTCGCAGCTGTCGCAGACGCGACCGGGGTGATTTTCGAGATGAGAGAGGTCGGGGACGATCAAGGTCGCCGTGTTCGTAGCGCGGATGATGTCGAGGACATGGCCGATCGGATCCGGAATGGAGTCGGGGCCGATTCGCACGATATAGATCAGCGTGTGGCCCTGGCGCCGAGCCAGTAGCCGCATCGCTTCAGTGTGGTGAACCTGATTCGACGAGAGCTCCGTTCGGAGGTAGCCGATCGCGCGGGGTCGGTCGGGATGCATGCTTCCCGTCGAATGAGTCATATCTGCGGCGCCTCGGTTCGGTCGGATATGTGGAATACGTTCGGGCACTGTCTGTTCGACTCCGGCGTGGCGGAGCAGTGTTCATGACACACTTCGAACGGCCCGATGTCCCACCGAATCGGTGCCCCCGAACAAGGTTCTGCATAGAACCAGGAAGCCAACCGTGCGAGGTGGGAGGCTTTCGTCGCATCGGTGAATCCTGTATCCCCGAAACGGAGGATGAAATGCCCGAAGACCCCGGCGGTACCGGATCGACGCTGCCCCGGCGCCAACTCGGAAGGCACTTGCTGGAGTGGCGGACCCGTGCCGGTTACACGCAAGCCAAGGCCGCCCAGCTCTTGGAAATGGGGGCAACCAGCCTCGGTCGACTCGAGAAGGGAGAGAACTCACGCATCAAGACCCGAGATATCCAGGCCGCCTGCGACCTTTACGGGGTCCCGGAAGATCTGACGTCAGCCCTGGTGGGGCTCGCGAAACAGGCGAACGTGAAGAACTGGTGGCACCAGTACGGAGATCTGATCCCGAAGGGCTTCGATGTCTACGTGGGCCTGGAAGCGGCTGCCACGAAAATCCTCTCTTATCAACCAGACCTGGTGCCCGGGCTGCTTCAGACCGCTGACTACGATCGCGCTTTGGCTCAGGAGCAGCGTCCAGATGACGATTCCCTACAACAGGACGGCCGTGTCCAGCTCAAGATGCAGCGCCAGAGGATCATCACCCGCCGTACGCAGCCGGTCGCACTGGACGTGGTGGTCGGAGAGGCTGCACTTCGGAGGACAGCAGGAAGTCCTGGTGTAATGGCTATGCAACTTCGGCATCTGGCCGATATGTCCACCCGAGACAACGTCGATCTGGCCATTCTCCCCTTCACTGCGGGCTTCCCCGGAGGGCTTTCCATGCCTCCGTTCGTAGTCCTCCTCTTCGGTGAGTCGGCTCCCGGTGAACCAGTGGAGCCGCCGGTCGTTTTTCTGGAGGGGGTCGTCGGCAACATGTACATCGAGGATCGAGACGATGTAGCGAAGTTTCTCCGGACGTACGATCTCATCAGAGGTAGGGCGATTGCCGGGCCGGATAGCCGACAAGCGCTCAGAGAGTTGGCAAGGGAGCGGTGAAGGTGCGCACTGACCTATCGGATGCGAGCTGGTTCAAGAGCAGCTACAGCCAGCACGGCGGCGAGTGTGTGGAGGTCGCACACACCTCCGACGCGGTCGGTGTTCGAGATTCGAAGAACCTGAACGGTTCCGTGCTTGTTTTCTCGCCGAGCACGTGGGAGGCGTTCCTCCGAGCAGTCTCGGCCGCTAGTTGACCCCGAAGACCGAGGCCAGACCGATCTGCAGGAAATGGTCATGGGTTCGGGAGGTTTTCTACGATCCGTCGCGTGACCTCTTCGAGCGCGGCGGCATCGGTGCCGTGGACGGAGACCATCGGTTCCAAGCCGCCCGAGGACGAGTCGGAGTCGGAGTTCAGCTCCGGCCCGACTACCGCGTTGTATGTCCGATGGCCGTCCCCGCCGTCGTAGAGGTAGACGGGGTCTCCGGCAACGGTGAACACGGCCTGCCTGGATACGAAGCCGAGGACCGGCTGATACTTGTATTCCACCAGGATCTCGTCACCGCGGAACGTGAAACCGCAGGTCCACAGGGTTTGGTTTGCGTCGAGTACGGCGCCGTCCGTTGCCCTGGGCACAGCGCACGGGTCCTGGCCGGTGAGCGCGGTGACCACCGTGTCGGGCGAGGTGCCGGTCGCGGGTTCGGCGGCCCACTGGCGCAGCGCGGTGGGTAACAGCTGTTCGATGATCGGGCACGGATCGGTGCCGGGCTGCGTATCGGCCTGTAGGAAGAAGTGCGCGGTCGATGGGTATCGGACCGTGGCCGAGCAGCTGCGGCTGGTGAGTTGCGCCGGATCGACTCCGGGCCGGGTATCGGCATCGGATACCGTCCACACCGTGGCGTCGCCGACTTTTTTCGTGGTGCCATAGGGCATTTCGGATTCGGGAGCGGGTTCCACGGCCACACTCCACTTCACCGTGGTCTCCTCGGACGGTGTCGCGGCCGTCGTCGCCTCGCAGGCACCCGGCCCCGATGTGCGCACCGAGAACTCACCCACCTGCGCCAGGTCCTCGGCCGGCAGCAGGGCGCAAACGTCGAGAGCGCGGGACCGGGTCCGGACCTGCTGCGACTGGACATCGTCCTGCGGGACGGTCAGCCACAATGCGTCCGTTCCGGCTGTCGGCGATTGCGGTTCGGAGCTGCACCCGGCGGCTGCCATCAGGGCGACGGCCAGTGCGGACCACCGCATGCCCCGCCGGGTCCGGCGGGGTAGTGAGAGCGACGACATGTTTCCCCCTGAACTCTGGGCAGCCGGATCAACACTGTGCTCGACGGGCACAGTCGGCGGCTGTCCCGACCCGGCGGCCCATCGGACTGCGGCGGGTCCCCCCGTGGCGGTCTCCGCGGAGGTTATCAGTGCCGGCAGCGGCCGGCTGGGGGCGATGTGGTCGGCCGATGCATCGGTGATCGAGATCGGGCGGGCGGCGGCCGGGCAGCCGGTAGAGTTCGGCTCGGTTCACAGACGGGGAGGTTCGATGCTCGAGGTTGCGCATCTGGTGCGCCGGTTCGGTGAGAAGACAGCGGTCGACGATGTGACTTTCGGTGTCGAGCCGGGGGTGCTCACCGGGTTCGTGGGGGGCAACGGCGCGGGTAAGACCACGACCATGCGGATGATCATGGGTGTGCTGGCCACGCACGGCGGCGAAGTGCGCTGGAATGGGCGGCCGGTGACCGTGGCCGATCGGCGCGGCTTCGGGTACATGCCCGAGGAGCGCGGGTTGTATCCGAAGCAGCCGGTGCAGGATCAGCTGGTGTATCTGGGCCGGCTGCGCGGACTTTCGGCCGCCGAGGGGCGGCGGCGGACCGCGGAGCTACTCGAACGGTTCGGGCTCGGAGACCGGGCGAAGGACAAGCTGGAATCGCTGTCGCTCGGCAATCAGCAGCGGGTGCAGATCGCGGCGGCGGTGGTGGCACAACCGGGGGCACTGATACTGGACGAGCCTTTCTCCGGGCTGGATCCGGCGGCGGTCGATTCGATGGCGGAACTGCTGGCCGAATACGCCGCGCGAGGGGTGCCGGTGCTGTTCTCCTCACACCAGCTGGATCTGGTGGAGCGGCTGTGTGATCGGCTGGTGATCCTCGCGCACGGCCGGGTGGTCGCCCAGGGTTCGGCGGCGCAACTGCGGGAGACCGGCGCGCTGCGGTATCGGCTGCGGGCGAACGCCGACACCGGCTGGTTGAACGAGTTCACGGGGGTGAGTGTGATCGAGCGGGACGAGTCGGGGGTGCTGCTCGAGCTGACCGGCGCGACCACCGACCAGGTGCTCACCGAAGCGCTGGCGCGCGGGTCGGTGCGGGAATTCGCCGAGGTGCGGCCGTCGGTCGCCGAGATCTTCCGGGAGGTGACGGCATGACCGGGACGATTGCGGGCCGGGCACGGCCGGGCCGGGCGGACGCCGCCCAGCGGGGCGTGTGGCGGATCGTCACGGAACGGGAGGTCATGGTCAAGCTGCGCGACCGCAACTTCCTGATCTCGACGGTCGTCACCATCGTGGCCATCGTCGCATCGCTGGCCATCAGCGGTTTCCTCAGCGGGCGCACCGAAACGATCGAGATCGCCGTGACCGGACCGGACGCGGGCAGGGTGGTGCAGGCGGCCGACGCCCTCGCCGATACGGCCGGCGGTGATGTCACCTTCACCGGCCGCCCGGTGGCCGACCTCGCCGCCGTCGAACAGCAGGTGCGTGACGGGGAGGTCGACGCGGGCCTGGTCGCGGAACCCGGCGGCTGGCGGCTCCTCGGTAAGGATTCCGAGAACGACGACGTCGCCACCTATGTGACCACCGCCGCGCAGCAGCTCGCGCTGCAGCGCAATGCCGAGGCCGCGGGCACCTCACTCGACGAGCTCGGTCGTGGCGGTAGGGTGCACTACGACGTGCTCGACGAATCCGCGGTCGACCCCGGCTTCGCCCGCATCATGACGGTGGTCTTCGCGTTCCTGTTCTATGTCGCCTCGCTGCTGTTCGGCATGTCCATCGCGCAGAGTGTGATCGAGGAGAAGCAGAACCGGATCGTCGAGATCCTGGCCAGCGCGATTCCCCTGCGGCAGCTGCTGATCGGCAAGATCGCCGGGAACACCCTGATGGCGTTCGGGCAGCTGGTGCTGTTCGCGGGTGCGGGTCTGGCCGGGTTGGCGGTGCTGGGTAACACCGATCGCATCGCCGGGATCGCCGGTGCGGCGGGATGGTTCATCGTGTTCTTCGTCGTCGGGTTCCTGGCCCTGGCCAGCCTGTGGGCCGTCGCCGGTTCCCTGGCGACCCGCAACGAAGACCTGCAGTCCACGTCCACCCCGCTGAGCATGGTGATCATGCTCGTCCTGTTCCTCGGCATATTCGCCACCGGTACGGCGCAGACCGTGACGTCCTACATCCCGATCGTCTCCATCGTCACCATGCCGGCCCGCCTGGCCGCGGGTACGGCCGCGGCGTGGGAACCGTTCGTCTCGCTCGCCATCATGGCGGCAGCGGCCTACGGGATCGTGGTGGTCGCGGAACGGATCTACCGCCGCTCACTGATGCAGACGCAAGGGCGCCTGACCTACCGGCAGGCGCTCAGCGTCGAGGACTGACGGTTACCGATCCACCCTCGGCGTAATCGAGCTCGGAGTGGGCTCGGGTAGGAACCGTTGCCGGCGCGATGGACAAATCCGACTCGACACCGACGGCGAGATTACTTCCGGCCGAAAGACGAACGACGACCTGGCAATCCTGACTGCGACCAAGGACCTGATGGGCGGGGCGTACACGTGCAAATGAACCCCACAAGCCGAGGGCGAGTCCGGGTGGTCCTGCTGGCAATCCTTCTCGTCGCGGGAATCGCGGCGGCGGCGATCTGGTGGATGACCAGGCAGAACGACGCGGAGAAGTACCTCGACAGCGTCCGGATCGAGGGCTTCACGAAGGTATGGGATCGCGGATACACCGAGGATCCCGGGCCCGTGGCGGAGGCGGTTTTCGCAGGGCCTGCTGTCGACGACGTGAAGTCGAGAATCGAGGGACCCGGTCTCGGGCTCGAGGTACCCGAGAAGCCCATCAGCACTCGGGACAACCCTGATCGTGGACCCGAGGACAGAAGCACGGTGTACGAAACAGTCGCTGCGGGAAGCGCCCCGGGGCGGTGTTTCGTCTCGGTTCGGCAGGTATTCGAGTTTCCCGACCCGGATTGGAGCCTTTCCGATCAGCAAGTAGCGGGAATGAAGGACGGATCTCTCGACGTCTACTTTCTCTTGACGACCTGCGGTGGTGGGTGACAGCGGGACACCACAGGAAGGTCGGCAGCGATTTCCTCGAGCTCGTTCTTTCGACCGACAGAAGGGGCCGCTGGCGCGTCCGCACCGTCGGCCCCTTCGTCGTGATCCCTACGGGTCAGGTGTCGATGACCTGCGTCCCTCCCGCCGCGTTGTCATGCCACCCCTGCTTCGTCGGACTCCCGTTGATCGTCACCGCGATCGCGATCGCCGCCACGAACCACAGCAGCCCGCCCACCCACGGGATCAGGTTCAGCAGCATGTAGGCGTTGCGGACCGCGGAGTCCTTGAAGCTCGGTTTGGGTGCACCGCCCGACCCGTTGACGTGCAGGCCGAGGAGTTTCTTGCCGGGTGTCGAGCCGGAGGAGACTTCGAAGAGCACGAAGTACAGCCAGCCGAAGCCCGCGCCGGGCAGTACCGACACCCAGTCGGGGGCGTCCCAGACCACGCCCAGGAGCCAGAAGAAGATGGCGCCGATGATGCCGGCGATGATCCAGTCGACGAACCTGGCTACTGCGCGTTTTCCCAGGCCACCGGGTTTGATACTTGTCGCCTGACTGTATGTGGGGTCGAATCCACCTGCGGTCATCACGCCTCCTAGCGAACGCTGTGTGGCTTCGGGTGCCTATCAGGTGCTGCACGGCATGTCGATCTTCAAGGATTCCACAGGCGGGGGTGCGGGCGTGGGTGCCGATACTGATTCGTGTCCATCCTGAGCTGCATGTTCAACCTGGATCAGGGGGTGCCTTCGGTCCACATGCCGATGGCGACGGCGGCGAGCGCGTCCAATCGGTCGCGGGAGACGCCGTCGCGGGCCTGCTGGGCGATGCCGTTGAGTACGGCCATCACGTAGCGGGCCAGGGCGTCGGGGTCGGGGGCCGGAACGGGTGGGTCGTCGGCGCGGATCTTGGCGGCGAGGAGGGCGGTTTTCTGCTCGCGGATGTCGTGGAGGACCCGGCGCACCCGGGGGTCGTCGGTGCCGGCGTCGCCGCTCACGATCAGGCAGCCGGTGGGGAGTCCCTGCCGGGTGTAGCGCTCGGGCGCCTCGGTGAACAGCCGCGTGACCGCCCGGCGCGCGTCCGGCTCCTCGGTGAGGGCGGCTTCGATGAATCCGCCGTAGGCGTGGTCGTAGACGTTCGCGGCCTCGGCGAACAGGCGCTGTTTATCGCCGAAGGCGTTGTAGAGGCTGGGTGCGGCGATGCCGAGGGCCTCGGTCAGATCGCGTACCGAGGTGGCCTCGTAGCCGCGGGTCCAGAACAGGCGGATCGCGCTGTCCAGGGCGGCGTCGCGGTCGAAGGAGCGCGGACGACCGCGTGTTGTCGCTGCCATGAACACATTTTATAGCGGTCGCTCAAGAATGTGTTACCTTTCTTTCTGTAACGGTCGATAAAGAAAGACGGGTCATGGCAGCTCTGGCAGGTAAGACGGCATTGGTGACCGGCGCGGGGCGCGGGATCGGGGCGGCGATCGCGCTCCGGCTCGCGGCCGACGGCGCCCGGGTCGGGGTGCACTACGGGCGCAGCGCCGAGGCGGCGGAGGCGGTGGTCGCGCGGATTCGGGAGGCGGGCGGGGCGGCGTTCGCGTTCGCGGCGCCGCTCGGCGCGTCCGGGGACGCCGAAGCGTTCTGGACGGCCTTCGACTCCCACGCCGACGGGCTGGACATCCTGGTCAACAATGCGGGCATCCTCGGGGAGCCGGTTCCGTTCGCCGAACTCACCCGCGAGGCCTACGACGAGGTGTTCGCCGTGAACACCACGGCACCGGTGTTCCTGGTGCAGCGGGCGCTCACACGACTGCGCGACGGGGGGCGGATCGTCAACGTGTCCACCAAGTTCACGCACGGGATGCGGGTGCCCGAGTTGCTGGCGTACACGATGTCGAAGGCCGCGATCGACGCCTTCACCGCCACCCTGGCCAAGGACCTCGCGCCGCGCGGGATCACGGTGAACGCGGTGGGGCCGGGTGGGGTCGACACGGATATGAACGCGGCGCGGCTCGCGACGGCCGAGGGCCGGGCCCGGATGGCGGGGCAGTCACCGTTGGGCCGGGTGGCCCGACCCGACGATATCGCCGATATCGTGGCGTTCCTCGCCTCCGGCGACGCGCGCTGGGTCACCGGGCAGTGGATCGATTCGACCGGCGGGGCGATCCTCTGATGCCCGCGGCGGTCTGGATCATCGGGTTCGCCATCTTCGCCCAGGGCACCAGCGAGCTCGTACTCGCCGGGATCCTGCCGGAGATCGCCGCCGACCTCTCGGTCACCATTCCGCAGGCCGGTCTGCTCATCTCGGGTTTCGCGCTGGGGATGCTGGTCGGCGCTCCGATCCTGGCCGCGGCGACCCTGCGGGCGCCGCGGCGGCGCACGATGCTGATCTTCCTCGGGGTGTTCGTGGCGGCGCATGTGATGGGTGCGCTGACCGACGACTACGCGGTCCTGTTCGCCACCCGTTTCGTCGCGGCGTTCGTCTACGCGGGGTTCTGGGCGGTGGGCGGTGCCACGGCGCTCTCGCTGGTCCCGCCGCGGCGGCGGGCGCGGGCGATGAGCATCGTCGCGGGCGGTCTCACGGTCGCCACGATTCTCGGGTTGCCGGCCGGGACCTGGATCGGGCAGCACCTCGGGTGGCGCGGCACCTTCTGGGTCATCGTCGCGCTCACCACGGTCGCCGGGCTGGTGGTCGCGGCGCGGGTGCCGGATCTGTCACCGGACAACCCGCCACGGGTCCGCACGGAGTTGCGGGGGATGGCCGATCGCAGGCTCTGGCTCTCCTACGCGCTGACGGCGGTCTCCACCGCGGCGCTGCTGGGCACTTTCTCCTATCTCGCCGCCATGCTGACCGAGACCACCGGGCTGGCGCCGCGCTGGGTGCCGCTGGTGCTGCTCACCTACGGGGCCGGATCACTACTGGGCGTCGCGTTCGGCGGAACACTGGCCGACCGGTATCCGCTCGGCGTACTGGTATTCGGGTTCACCGGACTACTGGTCACCTCCGCGCTGATCGGGGCGACGACCACCCATCCCGTCCCACTGGTGGCCGGGGTCTTCCTGCTGGGCCTGATGGGGTTCGGCACGAACCCGGCGCTCAACTCACGCGTCGTCGCGATCGCGCCGACGGCGCCGACGCTGGCCGTGGCGGGCAACACCTCGGCGTTCAATGTGGGGATCAGCGCCGGGCCGTGGCTCGCGGGTACGGCGCTGACCGCCGGACTCGGCTATGTCGCGGTGCCGTGGATCGGCGCCGGGCTGGCGGCGGTCGCGCTGGTTCTCGTGGGCGTCGAGATCGCCACTGTGCGGGCAGAGCGGAACCGGGTGGTGCGGGCGGATTCCGGTTCGGTGGCCGGCTCGCCCGAGGAAGGTGACGGGGCGGTCGGTCGCGTGCCGGTGTCGTGCGCGAACTCGGCCACCGGATGAAACGGCGACCGGTGATCGGCGCGGGTTACGCCTTTCGCAGCGGAGGGGGCTGCCAGCGTCCGTCCAGCACGTCGCGGTGTGGTGCGTAGAGCCGCATCGTCACCCCGAGCGGGCCCCGGGGCGCGGGCAGCCAGTTCGGTTCGCGACCGGGGCCGGGGTGGGTGTGCTGGAGGTACAGGTCCAGTGACCCGTCGGCGTTGTAGGACAGCGGGTCGCGGTCGCCGAGAGCGAAGCGGTCGAGTTCGTTGGCCACCTGGAAACCCTGCTCGTCGTACATGGTCACCGACCAGAACGCCGCCACCGGCGGTAGCTCGTTCTTGTCGAAATGCAGGACGTAATCGTGTTCGCCGGTGACCGGATCGCCGTCGGCGTCGGCGAACAGCAGCGGGTACACGGCGTCTTCGGCGGGATTGGCCCCGAGTCCGGCCATCGTGACCATGGCGCGTTTGAGGTAGAAGTTCCCGTACACGCCCATGGTCTCGGTATTGGTGGTCCAGCCGTTGGCCTTGCTGCCCAGTGCGGTGGTCGCCGTGCGCATGGCCTCGAAGGCGTCGGCGCGGCCGGCTTCGATCTCGGCGAGTGGGTCGCCGGTGAAACGGCCGGCGTCGAAGGGTGTGCCCGCGACGATGCCGAGCCGCGTGAGGCGGGCCAGTATCGCCTGGTCGGTGAGATGTGGCGGGATGGTGGCGAGCAGGCCGGCGGCGTAGGCGAAGTAGTCCGGGGCGCTCATCTCGTGGACGAGGGTCAGCGGCTCGGCAGCGAGATCGAAGGCCGGGCCGGGCGCCTGCCCGGCGGATTCGCCCAGCGGGGTGAGGGTGAAGCCGTCCTGGATCGCGTGCACGGCGGCGTAGTCGGCGGGTCCGTTGGTCTGGGTGCGGCCGATGATCCACACATACGGGGTGGGCGCCGGGATCTCGGTGGCGCCCTCGGGCAGCGGGCCCCGGTGGCCGGGGGCGGTGACCACGAAATCCGCGGCGCCGGTTCCGGTGGTGCGTTTGCCCGGGTTGGCGAAGACATCGGTCCACATATCGAGCATCGGCAGCATGTAGTAGCGGTCGCCGGTATCGGGCGCGTGCACGACGACCGGGCCCGCGGTCAGATCCAGCCAGGCCGTGGAGTACAGGGTGTCGAAGTTGGGCCGCACCACCGCGCGGAAATCGGCGGCCGGGAATTCACGCATATGGTGGAACTCGTTGGGCGGCCCGAACCCGGGACGGGCACCCGCCGGGGTGCCGGTCTGCTGGCGTCGGCTGATGTCCATGGTCACGAGCGGGTAGAAATACAGCGTCGCCTCGTAGCTCAGCGTCCGGAGATCATCGGACAGGGTGCTCACCGCTCTGCTCCTTCCACCGGGATCGGATCTACCGGCGGAGTCCCGCTCGCCGGCCGTCGGCGCAAGGCTCCCAGGGACGTGGCCGGCGCACCTCACACATTTCGGGTGAAGACCCCGGCCGACTTCCGGCGCTCCGGCGGGATTCCACCCGCCGCGCCCCGGCACCGGATCGGCGGACGGGGCCACGGCGGGTCGGTGGCGGTCACGCGTGCTGCGCCGCCAGGCTCCTCTTCGAACGCCGGACCGCCCACACCATCACCAGGACGGCCAGCGCCGTCAGCGGATAGCCCATGGCGATGCGGGCGAATGCCAGCCAGCCGGTGTGATCGCCGTCGTAGAGCCACTGCTGCACCACGAACCGGGCGGCGAACACGGCCACCAGCACCAGGGTGGCGATATCGTAGGCGCGCAGCGAGACCCGGTCCCGGCGCCAAGCGTTACCGGCGCTGTTGAGCGCGTTCCAGACCAGCCCCACCAGTGGGCGGCGGACCACCACGGTCAGTAGCACCAGCACCGCGCAGATGAGGCTCTGCCAGATGTTCAGCAGGAAGAAATCCTTGGCCGATCCGGTCCAGTAGGCGACGCCCGCGGCGACCGCCACGCCGAACAGGCCGGACACGGCCGGCTGGACCGGTTCCTTGCGAAGCAGCCGGAACACCGCCAGCGCGACGGCGAAGGCGACGGCGCTCCAGATCCCCGCCGACAGTCCCCCGATGGCGTTGGCCACCACGAAGACGATCACGGGCAGGCCGGAGTAGATCACCCCGGACAGCCCGCCCATCTGGTCGAGCAGGGTCGGTTTCGGTTGTTGTTCCACGGTATCCGCCGACTCCGCGGTATCCGCGTGGTCGGGAGCGGGTCGGCTTGTGTCGGTCATCATCGTGCGTCCTCCCAGGGCGTCACGGGCCGGTGCCCGCACGCACTTCCTGTCGTTCGCTGTCCTGATCCAGCAGACACTGTGCCGTTACGGCACAGTCAAGGGAACCGGATGGGCCACAGCTCCTTTCGGGTGCGCGGCCATCACATTTCCACGGCTCCGACCTGCGCACCATGGGAAAATTGTGCGGTGAGCGACAATTCGGGAGTTGTGTGTTTCCGGGACCGCATCCGAGTTCGCCACGCTAACCTGTGGCGATGCGCCCACGACTGCGTCGGTTCTGCATGATCTCGTTCATCGTTCTCGCCTCGGCCGCGTTGTCGGTGTCCCATGCCGCCGCCGCACCGCACCGGGCCGGACTACCACCCTTGGACTCCGGATTCCTCTGGGGTGTGGCGTCGTCCGGGTTCCAGTCCGAAGGCCGTTCACCCGACAGCAATTGGACCCGGTATATCGCGGCGACCCCCGGGTACGACCGTCCCGGTGATTCGGTGGATTTCTACAGCCGCTACGAATCCGATATCCGCCTCGCCGCGGACCTCGGTGTCCGGGTGTTCCGCATCGGGATCGAATGGGCCCGCCTACAGCCGGCACCGGGCGTCTGGGACGAACAGGCCTTCCGCTTCTACGACGCGGTGCTCGCGAGCATCACCCGAGCGGGTATGCGCCCCATGATCACCCTCGACCACTGGGTGTATCCGGGCTGGATCGCCGACCGGGGCGGCTGGCGCAGCCCGACGATCGTCGAGGACTGGCTGGCGAATATGCGGGCCGTCGCCGACCGCTACGCCGCCCTCGACCCGATGTGGGTGACCGTGAACGAACCCGTCGCCTACATCTCGCACGAAACCGGCCGCGGCAATGCCGACCCCGCCCAGATGCTGGACCGGATCGCGCAGGCGCACAACAGCATCTACGACCATATCCATCACGTGCGGCCGAACGCTCAGGTGACCAGCAATGTCGGTTATGTAGCCGGTGCGGAGGCGCAGATCAACGGCGCCCTCGTCGACCGGATCGCCGCCCGCCTCGACTACGTCGGAATCGACTACTACTGGGCCTACGACCCGGCCCGAACCGTCATCGACACCCTCGGCCGCGCCGCCGGATCCGCCGTCCCGCCCGGCGCGCCGATCTGGGAGCTGCCGATCCGCGCCGAGGGTATGTACTTCGCCCTGCGCCACTATGCCGACCGTTTCCCGGGCAAACCCCTCTTCGTCGTCGAGAACGGTATGGCCACCGACAACGGGCATCCGCGCGCGGACGGCTACACCCGCAGCGCCCACCTCCAGGACACCGTGTACTGGATCCAGCGCGCGAAAGCCGACGGGATCAACGTGATCGGCTACAACTACTGGAGTCTCACCGACAACTACGAATGGGGCAGCTTCCGTCCCAGGTTCGGCCTCTACACGGTGGACACCACCACCGATCAGAGCCTGACCCGCCGGCCCACCGACGCTGTCGCCACCTACACCCGGACCATCGCGGAGGGCGGTGTCCCCGGCGGCTACCTGCCCACCCGTGGCCCGGCGCTCTGCGTCCTCGTCGACCCGCCCGCCAGCTGTCTACGCCCGGTCACCGGTTAGGCGCTGTGCGGTCCGGCGGAATCGCCGACACCGCCGCCGCCGGAACGTGGAGCGAAAGCCGGCCGCGCCGCCGATTCCGGTCAGCCGCGCAGGGCGCGATCGAACAGAGCCAGCAGTTCGCGGTAGTGCCGCTCGGCGGAATCGGCGTCGTAGGCGGCGGTATCGGCCTGGGTGTAACCGTGCTGCGCGCCTTCGTAGGTCTCGGTGCGGTGGCGGATACCGGCCGCTTCGAGCGCCTCGTCGAATTGGGCGAACTGCTCCGGCGCCTTGCGCACATCCTCTTCGGCGTGCGCGAAATACAGTTCCGCCGTGAGCTTTTCGACGAGGAGATGCGGGCTGTCCAGGTCGTCGGTGACGAGCGGTCCGCCGTGGAACCCGGCCACCGCGCCCACCCGGTCGGGGAAGCCCGCGGCGATCAGCACCGCCAGCCGCGCGCCCATACAGTAGCCGGTGACACCCACCTTCCCGCCCGCCACCTCCGGCGCCGCGGCCAGCCACTCCAGGTAGGCGCGGGCGTCGGCGCGCAGCAGATCGGGGGTCAGGGCGCGGATCATCGGGACGACCTGCTGGAAGATCTCCGGCCGGGCCACCGGGTCGATGAGGTCGGGCAGGTCGAGCACCGGTGCGGGCCCGTGCCGGTAGAAGGCGTTCGGCAGCAGCACGGTGTAGCCGTGGGCGGCGATCCGGTCGGCCATCGCCCGCAGACTCGGCCGCACTCCGAAACCGTCCTGGACCAGCAGCACCCCGGGGTGGGCGGCGCCGTCGCCGGGGTGGGCGAGGTAGGAGTCGGCGACACCGTCGGGGGTCCGGATATCGACCGAGCTACCGCGGACTGCCGTCATCGAGAATCCTCCTGTGGTGCCGGACGTTCTCGAACATACTTCCCCTCGTGATTCGACCGGGATCGCGGGGGTATAGCGCGATCAGCGCGTAGTTCCTGTGTAGCCGTTGCCGGACGAAGGAGCACCATGGCCACCCTCCATTTCACCGAGACCACGACCGCGACGCCCGAAGAGTTCGTCGCCGCGCTCACCGATTTCGGCCCCCACCGTGAGGAGCTGTTCGGAAACAGCACCGACGACTACCTCGAGGTGCACCATCGCGGCAGCACCGACGCGGATGTCACGGAAGGGTCACGCGGGATCTGGGAACGTCTGCACTACGACTGGTCGGACCCGCACCGGGTCGTCATGACGACCACCGATTCCAACCTGTGGGGTGGGCACTCGGGCCATACCTACGAGTTCACGTCCCGTCCCGACGGCATGACCGAGATCGACGTCGTCGTGGTCCGGGAAGGCAAGAACCTCAAGGGCAAGGCACTGGGAGCGGTTGTCGGAACGGTCGGCCAGGGGGTGTTGAAGAACGCGTTCCGGAAGACGGTCGACGCCGTCGAGGCCCGCAACCGCGGCTCGAAGCAGACCTGACCCGGACGCACGGTCCGGCGAAATCGAGACCGATTCGTATCCTTCTGTGTAACAAGATCATCGCAGTTCAGAAGCCTGAAATTCGGCTGAAACACATCCCGTGTCTTCGCCGATCTGATGTCGGAACCAGCGGGCCCCCGGTTTCCGGCATTCGTAGTTACTTCAGGCAAAGGACCCTCAGTGGCATATATGAATCGGCAGGAAGAGAACCTCGCCCGCCGCAGACGAACGAATCGGAACACCCTCATCGTGGTCGGGGTGGTGCTCGGCCTCCTGTGCTTGTGCGGGGGTGTCGGCTCGGCATTCGGGGCCGATGACGACACCGAGAAACCGGCGCCGACGACGACCAGCCGGGTCACCCCCACCGCCACCACCACCCGGCCCGCGCCGGTGACCTCGGCGTCACGGACCACCTCGGCCGTACCATCGGCGACCAGTGTCGCGCGGGAGCCGGAGCCCGAGGTGCCACAGGCACCCGCGTTCGTCGAACCGGAACCCTCGCCGTCACCGGTGCCGGCTCCCCCGCCGGCACCGATTCCCGCACCCGCACCCCCGCCGGTGGCGGTGCCCGAGTGGACCCCGGAGCCCACCGTGGTGGCACCCCGGCCCGCACCCGCGCCGTCCGGCGTCACCTACGGGAACTGCTCGGAAGCGCGCGCTGCCGGTGCCGCGCCGCTGTACGCGGGCGAACCCGGGTACAGCCGCAAACTGGATCGCGACGGCGACGGCGTGGCCTGCGAATAACTCCGGTCGACAGCCGCCCCCGCCTTCGGGCCGGGGCGGTTGTCCGACAGGCCCGGGCACAGCGTTCGGCCGGCCGATACCGGCGATCGCCGGTCGCGTCCTACTCGTCGGGTGAGCGGGCCAGGAATTCGGCGATATGTTTGCGGATCTCCTCGTGTGGTGCACCGTGTTCGGTCAGGTCACCCAGATCGAACACGGTGTCGATGGCGGCCCGGATACGGACCAGGGCCACCGGATCGCGCACCCAGTGCCGGTCGGCCAGGCGCAGCGTCGCCACGAGCAGGTCGCCCCGATAGAAATCGCCCGCCGCGAGTGGATCCCACTGCAGCAGGACGACCACCCTCGGCAGCAGGACGTCGACGCCCTGGCCCTGTGAGATCAAGCATCGATAATCCTCGACCGTCAACTCGCCGACCGGTGTGCTCCGCAGGCGGTGCACGGTCCGCATCAGCCGGGTCGCGCCTCGTGACAGCGGCGCGAGGTCGGCGTTCTCGAGCTGATCCAGCGACAGCTCGTCGTCGGCGTCCGCGCACAGTGTCCATCTACCGGCCTCGTACCGGAAGAACAGAGTGGCGATATTGTCCGGGGCATGGGTGATCCGGGCCAGCGCCACGTCCCCGAACACCCGGACACCCGAGATCTCGTACGACGGCTCCCCGACCGGTTCGACAGGTGGACTGTCGTAGGCGGATTCGGAGAGGTTGTCCAGGAACTGTTCGGCTTCCTCGGCGCACATGAGGGCCGCCATCTCGTGGGGCATCTCCCGCTCCAACGCCACCCAGAACTCGTAGATCAGGGCACGTATCTGCGATTCGTCGTCGGACCGTGCACCGGTATTCATTGCAGGACCGTCAGAACTATCGCCAGCAGAACCATGACGACCGTCAGCGTGCCACCCACGACTCCCACGACCCGCACCACCGTATCGGCGGTTTTCCCGAGCCGCTCCTGCGGCTCGAAACCGGCCGCACCCCGGTGGTAGAGGGTGTAGGGGACGGCGTAGTGGACGACGACCGGCCCGGCGGTGGTGTCGATATCGAGGAACGCCTTCCCCACCCGCCAGAACGCGTACTGCGACCACAACCGGGCCCGGTACCGGCCGGGTGGGAGCGCGAGGTCGTTGCGGCCCGTCTTCAGCACGAAGCGGTGTTCGGGCGCGAACTCGACCAGCATCGGCAAACCCCCGGGAAGGGCGGCGGCGCGCGATTCGCTGACCTCGACACTCACGGTCACCGACTCCGGATGCGGCAAAGTCCGACTCATGAAACCTGAATCCTAGAGCCGAATCCGGGTGCCTGTCAGTAGAGCGGGTACCGAGGCCGGGAAGCGGCCATACCTGACGTCGAGTCGAGTGGTATCACTATCGGCAGGCACAGTGACAGGACTGCGGTATCGTTCCTTCGGCTGCGGTTCGGGTCAGTGGCAGTTCTCGTCCTGCCGGGCCGTGAGGGAATCCGGAGGGGGATGCCGTGAACGTCGGCAGCGGCGAGGTCAGATTTGCACGTGGAATCGCGGCGACGGGAGTGACCGGGATCGTCCTGATCGTGGGTGGTTTGGTGGTTGCAAGAATCGCGCGGGCGATGGGGCCGCGGCTGCCCGGAGACTCTCCGACTCGGCGTTAGCCCACCGACAAGGGGCGAGGACCTTTTCAGCAGATTCTCGGGCGTCCGGGTCGGGGACGAATCCGCGTATTTTGCGGATACCGCAATGATCGCGGGATTCGTGGCTCTGGCTGCCCTGATCGCGGCGTGGTTCGTCGGCCGTCGGCAGCGGGATTCCTATCACGGCATTGCCGAGTTGGTCGTGGTGCTGGTATTCGCACCGTTCGGTAAGCTGGTGGCCGGTCCGATGAGGCATCACCTGCCGGGCATCCACACCTACCTCCGGCACGCCTACCGGCACTACTCGCAGTGGCTTCTCATCCTGGCAGCGCACGGGCTTGGTTACCACCGGAATTCTGCTGGTCACGGCTCTCGCCGCGGCACCGGGCTCGCTGCGGTTGCTCTCGCGACGAAGCCTCGTCCTCGCGCTCACGGCCGGATTACTGACGACCGCCTCGCCGCGACCACATCAGCCCATGTCGGTGACGACGCACCGAATATCGAGCATCACACCGCCGCACCGGCCGATAGCCCGGCGACACCCGCGCCACTGGGCACACAACGGTACGCACTGACCACCGCCGACCTCACCGCCGACGGCCGGCCCGCCGATTTGGTGATCGCCGGTATCGGTTTCGTCCTCGCTTCCGGCAGTGGTCTGACCGTGTACGACGGTGCCACCGGGGAACAACGCAGGCACTACCGGCGCAAGAATGTCGACGTCGGCCGTCCGCTGGGCATCGGACTCGCTGCGATCGTTGGACGGCGGAACGGTCGTGGCCGCCGCGTGGGGGCTGTGGGGGTGGAAGGCATTCAACGCTGTCACCGGCGAACTGCTGCGGGACGACGCCGAATTCGACGGACCCGACCACAACCGGAGGAACCGAGTGTCCTCGGGTAGCGAATATCGAGCCAACCTGGTTCTGTTCGAAAGAGATGGCGCCGTGGCGCGCTACGACGCCCGGACCGATGAACTGCTGTGATCGACCGAACCGATTCTACCCGGATGCGTCCGTGGCCTCACTCCGGTGGCCGCGACCAGCAGTGCCGTTTCGTGGTGGCCGGTTGCCCTGGAGAGACGAATACCGTCCGGGTGGTCGCACTGGATTCGCGGACAGGTGGCGGGGACCCGGGATATCGCGCAAGGTATCGAATCGGGTGCGTTGCGATAGACCACCATGCACCTCGATGTGGTCGTGGAGTGGTTGGGCGATCAGCCGGGCAGGCTGATCGCGGGTACTACCGCCGACCTCGCCGCCGCCTCCGAACTCACCAGAATCGACCTGGGCCCGATCGCGGCGGATCCGCACAGCGCCGAGGTGTACGACGGGGAGATACTGCTCGACGCGGCATCGGGGGGTCGACCTATCCCCGAGTGGATTGACCCGCCGATGTGTATTCCGCCGGTCGGCAATCCGAAGCAACGGCGGTTTTGCTGACGGCCGAACTGGCCGAACTCCACAGGATGGGCGAAACTCTCACGCTCCGCATCCTGCCGCGCAGCGCCACCACACCGATCACGATGCAGCCGTTCACTGCTGCCGGGAACTGCGGTGCCCCGGCCGTTCTGCCGTTCCCGGAGCGGTACTGGTCACCCGTCCGCGTGCACCGGACAACGCCCCGGGAATCTTCGGCTTCGCACCCTGAACATACCCGGATCAGAAAGGAAGCGTAGCTGATGTCGGGACTTCAGGGCTCCAAGGTGTCCGACCGCAAATTCCAGGAGGAAACCTAACCTGGCGCCGTTCAGCAAACCGCTTACGCGGATTTATAAGTAGCGACTACACTTAAATTATCACAATCAGACAGCCTCTATGCACGGTGGTCAAATCATCATCGACTAAAGGATCCAAAAAGGCGGGCGTAGTCCCCTTGGGAGACTTTCACTGTCTCCGAGCCATGGCGTGTCAACAATTCGCTGCCGTAAAAGTTAGGCTCCGCCAAGGGGCTCACTCGCAACAGTACAATTGATTTTCCGCGGTACTGCACCAGCCGAGAATCGGAAGCAACTCGAGATGCAAGACGAGGGTCCAGATCCTTGTTCGATCGAATTTTTTGCAGAATCCATTTCCAATAATCGGACAACGTCATATTCACCCGAGAGCATTCCCGCTCTATCCCCACCACAAAGAATCCGCGATACAAAGAGGGTTCAATCGAATCGACAGATTGGATACGTTGACAGTCCTTCTGATTATCGGCTATGCCGAGCACTACGTGCCCAATCGAGTTTGGACCAATGTTCGCCATGGCACTCAGAGTTCGGCAAATTTTGTCGAGCCCGGAAGCCGAAAAATTGCGATCTCCCCAGAGATTGCAAAGCCCCTGCTTAGCGTCCAGAAGCTGCTGCTCAACGACCGCATTTCCCAGGAGCTTCTCAAGCTCAGAAGCCCAACCAAACTTAGAATAGTCTTCGTTATCACCCGACTCGATAAAACAGTCCCTGAGTAGCCCCTTGATCGAATCCACCGAAGCTCGCTTCGCATCGCCCGTCCAATTGGCTCCCCCCTGAATTCGAAGGGCAGTAGCGGCAGTACCCTTCAGACGCTCTACTATTAGCTCATCCTTTTCAGGAACCATTCGATCACGAAACATCATCTCGAATACGGCATCGAAGAGGATTGTGTAATATCGTGTTGAATTACCTCCTCGTGGCACACCGATCAAGGTGGCAAATCTTAGCTTCCGACTATCCAGCCATTCTTTTATGACATCAAATACCCGCAGGAGATCCCGCTCGAGACTATCGCGTCCGTAGCTGGATATCATGGATAGTAGATGAGACTCCCGAATTCCGTCAGAATCGGGGTTGAATCCATAGAATTCGTCTCGCGTCTCTTTCCCAATCGTAGGAATGGGGTCCGAAACGCTGTCAATAATTAGATCCAGGACCAGCTGCTCATCAATCGAAGTCCTGACATCTTCTCTCCGAAGAATACCGTGTCTAACCCAGAAAATATCATCAACCGGGACACCATATGTCAAGTCGCGATTCGTAATGCTCAGCATCGGCATCTTGCTCAATGGCACTAAATCGGAAGGGCTGGTATCACCACGGACACGCGAAGAAATTTTTCTAACCAGATCTGCGAGCTCAGAAACCGTTCCCGCTTGGCGGAGTTCCTGAGAAGACAGACGCCTGCCACCGGAATTTATTCTTCTGAATACCTCATCGATGGCCGAGTCGTTAGTAGCTTTGAAAACCGAGAGCGCAATACAATAGTTAGCCATCTGGACGGCCATATCTCTCGGGACACGCGGTTCCCGCTGAACCAGTTTTCCCGAATCTTTTCTCGACTTAGTGTCGGCCAAGGCATCCAGGTCGAAGAATCGACCATCCACCGGGAACTCATTTTCCAGGAACGCAAATATGGCGTTGAGGCGTTGCATTCCGTCGATTATCTCGAATATCTCATCTCGTCCAGAATTAGTTTCAGCAACAAGAAATAGCGGAAGTGGAAGATTTTTTAGAACTGAATCCGCGAGTTTTTCTTTTTCTTCGACACTCCAGACGAGTTTTCGTTGATACCGCCTGTTAACACCAAAACGATTCGAAAGATACTTGGCATATAGGCTCTGAATACTCTCACTTCTGACAGAGAGTTGAGTACTACTCCGATCGGTCATATCGATCCCCTCGTTGATGGAAGGAGCCGCCCTGCCGCAGCTCCAATGATCTTGCCACCCCAGCCCTACGCGAATAGCGGTGCTGCGCAACCAGCATCGTACACTTACTGTTCCAGAACAGTAACGAATTGAACTGCCCGGCAGTGTATTTCACCACCTTGCGACCTCCAGCGAGCACCCATGCGCGGCCGAACCGGCGGAGTTTGCTCACATAGAACCCACATCAGGGCGCTTCGCTCTCCAGACCATATTTCGGGCACATCCGGAGAGCGCATGAGGACCTCAGGCATGGTGGTGTTGGCAACCGCTGCTGCTCACGGAGGGTCCGCGTACGCGGGGATGAAGTGGACATACCTGACGCGCCCGCCCGACGATCAGTTACCGGATCGCGATTCGCTGACCTCGACACTCACGGTCACCGACTCCGGATGCGGCAAAGTCCGACTCATGAAACCTGAATCCTAGAGCCGAATCCGAGGTGTGTCAGCAGTGCGTACACCGGCACCGCAACGCGGCGCAGGGCGCCGAGCTGCCGTCTGCCGCACCGACCGGTGGTGGTGATCGCGGTACGGATCTACCGCCACGCGCTGCGCGGATACCCGGGCCCGGCCCGCCGGCAACCCGCCGAGAATCGGCACCCGATCCGTGGCGCTGTGGGAATCTTGTTCTGTGCGGGCGAATTCGGGGGTTTTCGGCGGACGGATCATCGGCATCGCGGTGGTGCTCGCGGTCTGCCTGCCGATCGTATTCTGGACCGGCACGCACTGGCCTCTGATCGCGGTGATTCTTCCGCTGGTGGGATGGCGGCCGCTCACCCGGGATCTGGCGTGGGCGACTCTGGTGCGTCCGCCACCTCGAGTGGTGATTCTGTTCGCGGGGATCTTCACCGTGCTGGGTGCGTCGGTGGGTACCGCGCTGGTTCTGATTCATGTGGAGGGCGAGCTACCGTGGCTGTGGGCCCTCGCGGAGTTCGCCGGTCTCCTCGGCGGGGCCATCACCTATCTGGCGGTGTGCCGGGTATGCGCCATAGCCTGGGTCCACAGGTATCTCCACGACTACCGGCCCCTGCACCCACCACACAGCGTCAACTGGCTGCCGTTCGGCAGTCCTGGCGGTCGGACGATGTTCTCCCCGAAACCGGGCCGGGATCGCGCCCGGCAACTCTTCGGCCTGCCATTACCGCCCGTCCGGGCGCCGCGGAGCAGGTCGATCTTCAACGCGGTCTACCACGATATCGCCGAATTCCATCTCCAGATCGCCGCCGAGTACATGGAATCCGATGGTCCGGGCGTATCGATCGAACAGATCGTGGAGGAAGCACTCCGCCATTGCCGCGAAGCGTCCGCATTACGCCGTCGCATCACCGAGCAGTCGGGATTCGCACACCATATCCGCTACCTGGCTCAGGCCCTGGCCTACGAGGCCGACTGCTCGACCTGGTCCCGGCGTTTCGACGAGGCGGCGGTCGTCGGCGATGAGGAAGTGGCGAAGCGCCGCCGCTATGTCGCGGCCCTGGCCGGAGGCGCCGACGATCCGGGACGGTTCCGGGAAGCGACGTGGGAACTCGCGGAAGCCCTCATGAAACAGGCCGACCGGCTACGACATCTGGAACGGAACACGGAGGCCGACGCGCTCGGCTCGGAAGCGGAGGACCTGATTCCGTGAGCCTGCACCGCCGGGCCGTCGGCAATGCCGCGGGAGTCTTCGGCTTCGCGCCCTGAGCCCGCCGGCCCCGCCGTGCGACCGGTGACACGATCGACGAAGGGACCCTCCGCGGCTGCGGAGAGTCCCTTATCGCTGTCGAGCCGGAACTCAGGCGGTTTCGGTGATCGGCCGGTCCACCCAGCTCATCAGGTCGCGCAGCTTCTTACCGGTGACCTCGATCGGGTGCTCGGCGTTCTGCTTGCGCAGGCCCTCGAGCTCCTTGTTGCCACCCTCGACATTGGCGACCAGGCGCTTGACGAAGGTGCCGTCCTGGATGTCCTTGAGGATGTCCTGCATCCGCTTCTTGGTGTCGGCGTCGATAACCCGCGGGCCCGACAGGTAGCCGCCGAATTCGGCGGTATCGGAGACCGAGTAGTTCATGCGGGCGATCCCGCCCTCGTACATCAGGTCGACGATGAGCTTCAGCTCGTGCAGCACCTCGAAGTAGGCCATCTCGGGGGCGTAGCCGGCCTCGACCATGACCTCGAAACCGGTCTTGACCAGTTCCTCGGTGCCGCCGCACAGCACGGCCTGCTCACCGAAGAGGTCGGTTTCGGTCTC
This sequence comes from Nocardia sp. NPDC049935, assembly GCF_055586645.1. Classification (NCBI taxonomy): domain Bacteria; kingdom Bacillati; phylum Actinomycetota; class Actinomycetes; order Mycobacteriales; family Nocardiaceae; genus Nocardia; species Nocardia sp. NPDC049935. The sequence continues at coordinate 86,122 of NZ_JBVJHV010000007.1, forward strand.
TTCCTTGAAGGTGGTCTTGATGACGCCGGCGCGGGTGCCGCCGATGCCCTTGGCGTAGGACAGCGCCAGGGCCTGGCCCTCGCCCTTGGGGTCCTGCTCGATGGCAATCAGGGCGGGCACGCCCTTGCCGTCGACGAACTGGCGGCGCACCAGGTGGCCGGGGCCCTTGGGGGCGACCATGCCGATGGTGATCTCGGCGGCCGGCTTGATCAGGCCGAAGTGGATGTTGAGGCCGTGGCCGAAGAACAGCGCGTCGCCGTCCTTCAGGTTGGGCTCGATGTCATTGGTGAAGATCGACGCCTGCGCGGTGTCGGGGGCCAGCAGCATGATGACGTCGGCCCACTCCGAAACCTCGGCGGGGGTGCCGACGGTCAGACCGGCTTCTTCGGCCTTGGCCCGCGACTTGGAGCCTTCCTTGAGGCCGATGCGGACCTCGACGCCCGAATCGCGCAGGCTCAGCGAATGCGCGTGACCCTGGCTGCCGTAGCCGATCACCGCGACCTTGCGGCCCTGGATGATCGACAGGTCGGCATCGTCGTCGTAGAACATCTCGACTGCCACTTGGTGGTATCCCTTCTGACTTATTCGAACCCGCGAAACGCGGGAAACGGTAAACGAGGCATATGAGGCGGCCGGGCGCGGGGTGCGCCCGGCCACGGGTTAGCGGGTGGCGGTGATGGACTTGGGTCCACGGCCGACGGCCACCACCCCGGACTGCACGATCTCCCGGATCCCGTACGGCTCGAGCATGCGCAGCAGCGCGTCGAGCTTGGAACGGGTGCCGGTCGCCTCGACGGTGAGGGCGTCGGGCGACACATCGATGACCTTGGCGCGGAACAGGTTCACCGATTCGATGACCTGGGTGCGCACACTGGCATCGGCCCGGACCTTCACCAGGATCAGTTCGCGGGCGACCGAGGTCTCCGGATCCTGCTCCACGATCTTGATCACGTTCACCAGCTTGTTGAGCTGTTTGGTGACCTGTTCCAGCGGCAGATCGTCCACGGTGACCACGATGGTCATCCGGGAGATCTCCTTGACCTCGGTGGCGCCGACGGCCAGGGATTCGATATTGAATCCGCGCCGCGAGAACAGGCTGGCCACCCGGGCGAGCACGCCGGGTTTGTCCTCGACCAGAACACTGAGGGTGTGGGTGGTGCTCATGACGGGTTCCCCTCGGTCTCGGTCTCGGCCTGCTCGCGGTTCATGGCCTCGTGGATGACGGCCGGCTCGGCGGCCTGCTCGTCCTCGTCGAACAGCGGGCGGATCCCGCGCGCGGCCATGATCTCGTCGTTACTGGTGCCGGCGGCGACCATCGGCCACACCTGGGCGTCCTTGCCGACGATGAAATCGATCACCACGGGGCGGTCGTCGATCGACTGCGCCTCGCGGATCGCGGCCTCGACATCCTCTTCCTTCTCCACCCGGATACCGTGGCAGCCCAGCGCCTCGGCGAGCTTCACGAAATCCGGGATGCGCAGGCCGTGGGTCTTGAGGTCGGTATTGGAGTAGCGCTGGTCGTAGAACAGGGTCTGCCACTGGCGGACCATGCCCAGGTTGCCGTTGTTGATCAGCGCGACCTTGATCGGCACACCCTCCACCGCGCAGGTGGCGAGTTCCTGATTGGTCATCTGGAAGCAGCCGTCACCGTCGACCGCCCACACCTCGCGGTCGGGGGCGCCCATCTTGGCGCCCATGGCGGCGGGCACCGCGTACCCCATGGTCCCGGCGCCACCGGAGTTCAGCCAGGTCCGGGGCTTCTCGTATTTGATGAACTGGGCGGCCCACATCTGATGCTGGCCGACGCCCGCGCAATAGATCGCATCGGGTCCGGCCAGGCGGCCCAGCGTCTCGATGACGTACTCCGGCGAGAGCGCGCCGTCGGAGGGCGCGGTCCAGCCCAGCGGGTAGGACTCGCGGATCCCGTCGAGGTAGGCGCGCCAGGCGGTCAGGTCGAGTTCGAAACCGGCCGGGTCGGCGCGCAGGGTTTCGATCAGCTCGGTGAGCACCTCACGGCAATCGCCGACGATGGGCACATCGGCGTGCCGGTTCTTCCCGATCTCGGCGGGGTCGATATCGGCGTGGATGACCTTGGCGGCGGGCGCGAAGGAGTCCAGCTGCCCGGTGACCCGGTCGTCGAAGCGGGCGCCGAGGGTGACCAGCAGATCGGATTTCTGCAGCGCGGCCACCGCGGCCACGGTGCCGTGCATTCCCGGCATCCCCATATTGAGTTCGTGGCTGTCGGGGAACGCGCCGCGCGCCATCAGGGTGGTGACCACCGGGATACCGGTGAGTTCGGCGAGCTCCAGCAGTTCGGCCGACGCCTCGGACTTGATCACGCCGCCACCCACGTAGAGCACGGGCTGCCTGGATTCGGCGATCAACCGCGCGGCCTCGCGGACCTGCTTACCGTGCGGTTTGGTGACCGGACGGTAGCCGGGCAGCCGCATTTCCGGCGGCCAGCTGAAGGTGGTCTGCTCCTGCAGCACGTCCTTGGGGATATCCACCAGCACCACCCCGGGGCGGCCGCTGGAGGCCAGGTAGAAGGCCTCGGCGAGGATCCGCGGGATGTCCAGGCCCTCTTTGATGAGGAAGTTGTGCTTGGTGATGGGCATGGTGATGCCGGAGATATCGGCTTCCTGGAAGGCGTCGGTGCCGATGAGGCTGCGGCCGACCTGACCGGTGATCGCGACCATCGGCACCGAGTCCATCTGGGCGTCCGCGATGGGGGTCACCAGGTTGGTGGCGCCGGGGCCGGAGGTGGCCATACAGACGCCCACCTTGCCGGTGGCCTGGGCGTATCCGGTGGCCGCGTGACCCGCGCCCTGCTCGTGACGGACGAGGACGTGGCGGACCTTGGTGGAGTCGAAGAGCGGGTCGTAAACAGGAAGGACGGCGCCGCCGGGAATGCCGAATACGGTGTCGACGCCGAGCTCCTCGAGGGAGCGGACGACGGACTGCGCGCCGGTGACCCGCTCGGGCGGGAGCTGGCGGCGGTTCGCCTGGGTGGTCGGTGCGCCGGCCGGGGCCGGCGGGTTCGAAGGCGCGGGCCTGCGGGCCGAGGGCCCGGGCCGAGTAGTTGGTGCGCTCACCGTCTTGGTTCCTTACTGCTTGTCGTTCACTGGTCCCGACATAAAAAAGCCCCCGACAGCCGGCGGCTGTTCGAGGGTGGCGCGTCGCAGTGCGAGCTGACGTATTCGTCTCCGGATCGTCGGGCTCAGCGCTGGACGCGCCGGCCGATTACGAGCAACTCGTTTCGATTCACGCGCATGACGGTATGTGTGCGTGTGGTGCAGAGTCAAACAGCTGACCGCTGACTTCCCATTATGTGAGAAGGTAGCGGGTGCTCACGCCCGTCCACCATGATGCGAGGATGGTGGTGTGTCATCACCGCATCAGTCCGTGCCACCACCTGAATCGTCCCACAACCCCGCGGCCGCGGAGGTAACGGGTGGCGATACGGCGCCGCCGGGACCGACCCGTGTGATCCGCATGACACGGCTGTCGTTCCTGGGCGTGTTCATCCTGGCGATGTGCGTGTTCTTCCCGATCGTCGGCTGGCCCGCCGGCCTGTTCTGGCTGGCACTCATCCCCCTCGCCGTCCTCGTCTACATCCTGCGGACCCAGACCACGGTGTCGCCGGGCGGCCTGGATCTGCGGTCGACGTTCTCCTCGCGGCATATCGACTGGGAGCGCTTGAAGGGCGTCAGCATCCCCAAGCGCGGGTATGTGCGGGCCCATCTCGACGACGACAGCGAGGTACCGCTGCCGGCGGTAAGCTACGACCGGCTGCGCGATCTGGTCGACGCGTCGGGCGGGCGAATCCCCGACCCCTTCGCGATCCCCGACCCGGAGACGACCTCCGATTCCGCCGCGGCCGACGACACCGCGCCCGGCGACGAGTCCGGCGCGGCCCCCGCGAAAGGCGACTCCGCCGCCGCGGACACCGGCCGCACCACGGCCGATACCGACCCCGAGTCGACTTCCGAACGGGAGTAGCCTGGAGAATCGCCGATCGCCCGGAACCGCGGTCACCTGCCGCCGGGTGGTACGGCGCCGTCGCAACTTTCAGCCCCCGCGACCAGACCGAGGACATCCATGCCACCGCTTCGTTCCCGCACGACCACCATCGGCCGCAATGCCGCCGGCGCCCGCGCCCTGTGGCGGGCCACCGGTATGACCGACTCCGATTTCGGTAAGCCGATCGTCGCGATCGCCAACTCCTACACCCAGTTCGTGCCCGGGCACGTCCATCTCAAGGATGTCGGGGAGATCGTGGCCGAGGCGGTCCGGGAGGCGGGCGGCGTACCGCGCGAATTCCACACCATCGCCGTCGACGACGGAATCGCCATGGGACACGGCGGCATGCTCTACTCGCTGCCCAGCCGCGAGATCATCGCCGATTCGGTGGAGTACATGGCCAACGCGCACACCGCCGACGCGCTGGTGTGCATCTCCAACTGCGACAAGATCACCCCGGGCATGCTGAACGCGGCCATGCGGCTGAACATCCCCGCGGTGTTCGTCTCCGGCGGTCCGATGGAGGCCGGTAAGGCGGTGGTCGTGGGCGGCGTCGCCCAGGCGCCCACCGACCTGATCACCGCCATCTCCGCGAGCGCGAATGCCGCGGTCACCGACGACGGGCTCTCCGAGGTCGAACGCAGCGCGTGCCCGACCTGCGGTTCCTGCTCGGGCATGTTCACCGCCAATTCGATGAACTGCCTCACCGAGGCGCTGGGCCTGGCCCTGCCCGGTAACGGCTCGACGCTGGCCACCCATGCGGCCCGCCGGGCGCTGTTCGAGCGGGCGGGCCGGGTGATCGTCGATATCGCGACCCGCTGGTACCGCGACGACGACGCTTCGGTGCTGCCGCGGAACGTGGCGAACGAGAAGGCGTTCCGCAACGCGATGGCCCTGGACGTGGCGATGGGTGGTTCCACCAACACCGTGCTGCATACGCTGGCCGCCGCGCAGGAGGGCGAGGTCGATTTCGACCTGCACACCATCGAGGAGATCAGCCGCAAGGTGCCCACCCTCTCGAAGGTGTCGCCGAACTCCGACTATCACATGGAGGACGTGCATCGGGCCGGCGGAATCCCCGCCATCCTCGGTGAGCTGCGCCGCGCCGGACTGCTGGAAACCGAGGTGAGCACGGTCCACACGCGCGACTTCGACGAGTGGCTGGACACCTGGGACATCCGCTCCGGCAAGGCGTCGGAGGAAGCCCTCGAACTGTTCCACGCCGCGCCGGGCGGGGTGCGCACCACCGAGGCGTTCTCCACCGAGAACCGCTGGTCGTCGCTGGACACCGACGCCGCCGGCGGCTGCATCCGCGATCTCGAACACGCCTACACCGTCGAAGGCGGCCTGGTGGTGCTGCGCGGCAACCTCGCCCTCGACGGCGCGGTCCTCAAAACCGCCGGTATCGACGAGGAACTGTTCTCCTTCCAGGGCCCGGCCGTGGTCGTGGAATCCCAGGAGGAGGCCGTCTCGGTGATCCTGGGCAAGCAGATCAAGCCCGGTGATGTGCTCGTGGTGCGCTACGAGGGACCCGCGGGTGGTCCCGGTATGCAGGAGATGCTGCATCCGACCGCGTTCCTCAAGGGCGCGGGCCTGGGCAAACAGTGCGCTCTCATCACCGACGGCCGGTTCTCCGGCGGCACCTCCGGTCTGTCCATCGGGCACATCTCGCCCGAAGCCGCCAGCGGCGGTGTGATCGGCCTGGTGGAGAACGGCGACCAGGTCCGCATCGATGTCGCCACCCGCACCCTCGAGGTGCTGGTCGACGATGCGGTGCTGGCCGAGCGGCGGGCCAAGATGGAGGCCCGGGAACGGCCGTGGCAGCCGGTGAACCGGGAACGGACGGTCACCACCGCGTTGCGCGCCTACGCCGCCATGGCGACCTCGGCCGACAAGGGCGCCGTCCGGCACGTGCCCTGATCCACCGCGGCTCCCCGCACAGACGACGGCGTCCCACTCGATTCGAGTGGGACGCCGTCGTATGAGACCGCACGGCAGAGTCGGCCGCAGAATCCGACTGCGTTCTTCTAGTCGAACGGGCCGATTCCGGTCAATGGGTTGCCGTCCTGCAGGTACCAGTAGGTGAAGATCGCGGCGGCTACCGCGAGTACGAAGACCACCCAGGACCCGGCACCCGGCCGGGTCGCCCAGCTGCGGCCGCGGTCGAGTGACCAGCGGCCCGGTCCGGTGAAGATGAGGGCGGTCGCGGCGCCGACGAGGATACTGTCCATCTCGACCGCGCCCGGGCCCTCCTTGTACTGGAAACCCGGGTACATACCCTGTTTCCACATCCAGGCGTCCAGGATCACCGCGAGCACCGCACCGGCGGCCAGCGGTGTGGCCAGACCGAGGATCAGCAGCGCGCCGCCGCCCACCTCGCCCGCGGTGACCAGTGCCGCGGCCACCGACGGATGTTTCCAGCCGCCGCTCTCCATCATGGCCTTGGTGCCGTCCAGGCCGGGTCCGTGGAACCAGCCGGTCAGCTTCTGCAGACCGTGGTAGAGGAAGGTGGCGCCGACGACCAGCCGGAGGATGAACAGCCCGAAATCGAGGGTGCCGCGGCGGGCGTCGCCGTTGCGGCGGCGCAGGCCACCGGTGGGCTGGGTTCCGGCGGGCGGGATGCTGGCGTAGGTGTAGGTGCTGTCGTGACTGCCGGGGTTATCGGTTCCGGGGACCTCACCCGGGGTGTCTCCGGTGGCGGTCGAGGCATTCACGGGCAACTCCTTGGTCATGGCCACTTTCGGGAACTGGCCGGTCGGGGAGTCATAGGGACTCCCGACCCCGCCCGCGGTGGTCGATACCGCGCGCTGCTCTCCGGTAGACAGATTCCCGGGCCCCGCGGCCTCGGAGGACGCGGACCCGTTTCTCGCCTTGGCACTCACCCCTCAACCCTAAGCCGACCGGGTGCCGTCCACCCCGCTGAAACGGCGGCGTGTCCGCGCCATACCCGCTGCCCGGCGCTGTCGCATCCCTCCCGGCCGGTCGCCGCGCGCCCCGGCGGCGGGCGGTGGCCGCCGCACAGAAAACCCGCCGGTCGTGGCGGCGCCCCCGGCCCGGGTAGGGGCGTCGAGGCGCGGCCGGGGAGATTTCCACTACGTTGGGAGGCTATGAGGTCGGTTGGCGCGCGGCGCGTGACGGTGGGGCTGGTACTCGGGGCGTTGTTACTGGGCGGCTGCGCCCGATTCGACGATTCGGCGTCCAGTCCGTTCACGCCGGAACCGACGCTGGACGGCGCGCAACTCGAGCCCAAGAAACCCCAGCAGAACGAGAGTTCCACCACCCGGCCCAGCGGCCCGTGTATCGATCCTGACCCGGCCGTGGTGGTGAGCTGCCTGGACACCACCGGCGGGCTGGTGGAGATGGGTGGATACGCGCTGGTCGCGGAGCGCCGGACCGGACGCATTCTGCAGGTGGCGCCGGAGCAGCAGCCGGTCGAGATCGCCCGGGTCGATGTGGATCCGGCCGGGGACGGCGGCCTCAGCGATATCGCGATCTCCCCCACCTACCCCGAGGACGGCCTGATCTACGCCTACGTCACCACCGGTAGCGACAACCGGGTGGTGCGTATCGCCGAAGGCGGTCCTCCGAAACCGGTCCTGACCGGAATCCCCAAGGGCGCCAACGGTAATCGCGGCGCCATCGAATGGACCTCGGCGGATCAGATGCTGGTCCTCACCGGCGATGCCGGCGACCCGGCGAGCGCGACCGACCCGGGCAGCCTCTCCGGCAAACTCCTGCGCGTGAAGAACCCGACGACCAACGGCAACGCCCCCACCGAGGTCGCCGTCTCCGGTATCGGCTCGGCCGGGGATATCTGCCTGGGCGGCGACCAGATCTGGATCACCGACCGCACCCCCGCCCTGGACCGGCTGCAGCGGATCGGCCCCGACGGCGCCGTCACCACCGCCTGGACCTGGCCGGATCGCCCGGGGGTCGCCGGGTGCGCGGTCACGCCGGAAGGTATCGCGATCTCGTTGACCGACGCGAAGGCGCTGGCGATGGCGACCCCGGACCCGGCCACCTTCGCGGTCACCGCGCCGCCGAGCGTTTTCGTCGCCAACAAATACGGCCGCCTGCTGGGCGCCGCGCCGGCCATGGACGGCACGATCTGGGTATCGACGGCGAACAAGTCGGAGGGCGGTCAGCCCACTCCCAACGACGATCGAGTGGTGCGGATCCCGCCGCCTTCGGCCGGCGGTGGCGGGCCGGACTAGCGACACTCCCGCCCGGGGTCCTATCCCGGTGGGCGAGCCCGGCCGGAGCCGGGCTCGCCCTTTTTGTCATTCGCCGACAGCATCCCGGAACGCCGCCACCAACCGCTTTCAGCTTCAATGTGCCGTCATCTAGCGGCTCATTATCGAGGCGAAGCATTTCGGCGCGGCGCACCCGACATGCTTCTCCCTGCGCAAGAGGGCTTAACCTGCTGTGCGCCAATGATTCCCACGCTCGGGAACACAGATTTTGACGACTTCTTGACGGCCGTTTTAATGTACCGCTATCCAACGGCGCATTATCGAACGGAACCAACGCGTCACACCATCAGGACTCCGTCACGCCGCAGGGGCGGTGTCGCATCGGAAGGTCGCCAATGTCCACCATCAGTACAAGCCCAACACCCGAAACCGAAAGCCCCGGACAAGATTCCGGTCCACCCACAACCGAGACCGGCACCGCGGCCGCCCCCACCGGCCTGAAGCGGCTGATCGACACCTCCCGTCTGGGCAATACCGGCACCATCCTCGGAGTGGTGGCGCTGGCGATCGTCCTGATCGCGCTCGGATTCCTTTCTCCCGGTGAGCTTCCCGGAGAAGGCGGCCATATCGGCTTCTTCAGCCTGCTGCCGGCACTGGTCACCCTGGTCGTGGTTTTCGCCACCAAGAACGTGGTGGCCGCACTGTTCCTGGGCGTCATCACCGGTGGTGTCGTCAGCGCCGAGTACAACGTCGTCGACGGTTTCATGCTCCCGGCACTGGGCACCGTCTCATTCGCGACGATCCTGATCGTCTACCTGTGGGCGCTGGGCGGGTTGATCGGCCTGTGGACCCGCACCGGCGGCGCCCAGGCATTCGCCGAACTCGCCGGTCGCACGCTGGTACGCGGACCGGTCAGCGCCCGGGTCTTCGGATGGCTGGTGGGCGTGCTGTTCCATCAGGGCGGCACGATCTCGACGATTCTCGCCGGCACCACCGTGCGGCCGCTCACCGATAAGCACAAGGTGTCGAAGGAAGAACTGACCTACATCGTCGACTCCACCGCGTCCCCGGTCGCGACGGTGCTGCCGTTCAATGCCTGGCCGCTGTACGTCGCCGGGCTGGTCGTGGGCACCACGCCGCTGTTCGTCAACGAGGACGACGGGGTCGCGTTCTTCATCAGCTCGATCCCGTTCAACTTCTACGCCATCTTCGCGCTGCTGGCGACACTGCTGTTCGCCTGGGGAAAACTGCCCTGGGTCGGCAGTGCGATGCGCAAGGCGATGCACCGGGCGCGCACCACGGGACAGCTGAACGCGCCGACCGCGAAGCCGATCACCTCCGACGAGCTGGTCACCCTGAAGCTGCCGCAGGACTACAAGCCCGGCGTGATCGATTTCGCCCTGCCCATGGGCGTCCTGCTGGCGGTGGTGATCGGCTCCTACATCCTGACCGGTGACGTGCTGATCGCGCAGGGCTTCGGACTGGCCGTGATCGTCGCGATCGTGCTGGCGCTCGTCAAGGGACTCTCGCTCAACGAGGCCATCGACGGTTTCGTCGACGGCTGCAAGGGCGTGACCGTCGGTGCGCTGGTCCTGGCCCTGGCGGTGACACTGGGATTCGTGTCCAAGGAACTGGGCACCGCGAACTACATCGTCGAGACCACCTCGGACCTCGTGGTGGACCCGCTGCTGCCCGCGATCCTCATGGCCATCTGCATGGCGGTGGCGTTCTCGATCGGATCGTCGTGGGGCACCTTCGCGGTCGTCTTCCCGATCGCGATGCCGCTGGCCTACGCCATCGACCCCAGCCCGACCTTCATGCACCTGTGCTTCGGGGCCGTGGTCGGCGGCGCGGTGTTCGGCGATCAGTGCTCCCCGATCTCCGATACGACGATCATGTCCGCTCTCGCCTGCGGCGGCGATGTCATGGACCACGTGAAAACCCAGTTGCCCCTGGCACTGGGCGCGGCCGGTCTGGCCGCCGTGACGTCCACGGGTATCGCGTTCGCCGTGCTGTAGGACGAGTTAACCGCGGAGGACTCCGCACCGGCCGCCCGCCGATGTCGAACAGACGCCGCGGGCGGCCGGATCCGTTCTCGGCCGAGTCCGTGCCGGGCCCCGGTGGCCGAATCGGGGTGGTCGGCCCGGACTGGACGACCACCCCGGTGGGATACCCGGGACCTGTATCAGGAGTGCGCCGCGACCACCGGTTGACGGAGGATGGTCCGGAGCTTGTCCGGGGCGACCCTGCGGGCGTCGCTGAGGTAGATCTCGTGGTGGCGGCCGGTCATTCGTAATCCGCTGCCGGGGATGAACTCCCGGTGCATCCGGTCCAGCACCGCGGCCTCGTCGTCGTAGGAACCGATATGCAGGGTCTGGGCGCAGCGGCCCTCGGACAGGGTCTCCAGGCGAACGTCGTGCAGGCGGGCCGGGGCGCCTTTGCCCGTGACCCCGGCCACCGCGGCGGCGAACATCTCTCCGTCGGTCCAGTCCGGGACCATGATCATCAGCGTCCAGTCCCAGCGGGATTTGTCGCGGGCGGCGGTGAAGGCGTCCATATCGTCGGCCCACCACAGCCCCTCGAGGGGCATGACCACGTAGTCGCGTCCGAGTTCGCGCTTACTGGCGAATTTGAGCCGGTAGGCCAAGGGGTAGAGCGCCGCGGTCGCCTCGGCGAAGGCCGGATCGGTATTGGGGTCGCCGTGTCCGTCGATCATGAGGTAGCGCAGGTCGGGCACGTCGAGGACCTCGAACCGGCCCGAGCGCGCCCGGTAGGCCGCGATCTCCTTCTTGAAATCGGCCTTGCCGGGCGCGGCGTCGCCGGTCACGCTCCGCAGGCGGCGAGGACGAGTTCGCGGACGCGGGCGGCATCGGCCTGGCCGCGGGTGGCCTTCATGACATCGCCCACGATCTTGCCGGCGGCCTGCACCTTGCCCGACCGGATCTTGTCGGCGATATCGGGGTTGGCGGCCAGCGCCTTGTCGACCTCGGACTGCAGCGCGCTGTCGTCGCTGACCATGCCCAGGCCCTTGCTCTCGACGACGGCGGCCGGGTCGCCCGCCCCGTCCAGCACCAGATCCACGACCTGTTTGGCGACCTTGTTGTTCACCGTTTTGGCCTCGACCAGGCCGATCACCTCGGCGACCTGGGCCGGGGTGATGGGCAGTTCCTCGAGGGTGACGCCGCGTTCGTTGGCCTTCTCCGTCAGATAGGCCACCCACCACGAGCGCGCTTCCTTGGCGGGCGCCCCGGCGTCGACGGTCGCGATGATGAGATCCAGCGCGCCCGCGTTCACCAGATCGCGCATGACCTCGTCGGACACCCCCCACTCCGCCTGGATGCGCCCGCGGCGCAGCCACGGGTACTCCGGAATGGTGCCGCGCAGGCTGTCGACCCACTCCGTATCCGGCGCGACCGGCTCCAGATCGGGTTCGGGGAAGTAGCGGTAGTCCTCGGCGGTCTCCTTGCGGCGGCCCGGGGAGGTGGAACCGTCGGCCTCGTGGAAATGCCGGGTCTCCTGGATGATCTCGCCGCCGGTCGCGAGAATCGCGGCCTGCCGGCGCATCTCGTACCGGACCGCGACCTCGACGCTCTTGAGCGAGTTGACATTCTTGGTCTCGGTGCGGGTGCCGAACACCTCGGCGCCGACCGGCATCAGCGAGACGTTGGCATCGCAGCGCAGCGAACCGTGCTCCATCCGGACATCGGAGACATCCAGGGATTTCAGCAGATCACGCAGGGCGGTGACATAGGCGCGCGCCACCTCGGGCGCCCGGTCGCCCGCGCCGGTGATGGGTTTGGTGACGATCTCGATGAGCGGCACCCCGGCGCGGTTGTAGTCGAGCAGGGAGTGGCTGGCGCCGTGGATACGGCCGGTGGCGCCACCGACGTGCACGGACTTACCGGTGTCCTCCTCCATATGGGCGCGTTCGATCTGCACCCGGAAGGTGGTGCCGTCGTCGAGCGGGACGTCGAGGTAGCCCTCGGTAGCGATCGGCTCGTCGTACTGGCTGATCTGATAGTTCTTCGGCTGATCCGGGTAGAAGTAGTTCTTCCGCGCGAACCGGCCCCACGGGGTGATGGAACAGTTGAGCGCCAGCCCGATCCGCACCGCCGACTCCACCGCCTTCCGGTTCACCACCGGCAGCGATCCGGGCAGGCCGAGGCACACCGGGCAGACCTGGGTATTGGGCTCGGCGCCGAAGGTGGTGGGGCAACCGCAGAACATCTTGGTCGCGGTGTTCAGCTCGACATGGACCTCCATGCCCAGCACCGGCTCGTACCGGGTCACGACATCGGCGTAATCCATGAGTTCGACGGTGGGTGCGCTCATGGCCCACAGTCTATGCGCGCGCGTACCGCCGGTCGGTGGGCGGTCAGCCCGCCGGAACCCGCTCGCCCAGCCAGCCGGTGACGGTATCGAGGACCAGCGGGTCGACGGTGGTCTCGATGGATTCGTACTCGGTGGGCAGGCCGGTGTAGGCGGGCTGCATCAGATGGTTGAGCCCCTCGAAGACCGAGACGGTGGCGTCCGGGTGCGCGGTCAGCGCCTGCCGCATCGGCGCCTCGTTCTGCGCGGGGGTGACCTGGACATCGCGGGAACCGAAGAAGGCGAGGACCGGCACTCGCAGCGCGGTGAGCGCGGGCGTCGGATCGTGGGCGACCAGCGCCGCCATATACGGGGTGTTCTCGCTGTTCAACGGTTCGGCGATCGCGCGCAGATCCGACGGCAGGGTCCGGTTGTAGGTTTCCGAGAGCCGGGCCGCCCGGGTGAGCGCACCGGCGCGCAGCGCCGCCGTCCAGTCGAGCAGGAACGCCCGGTGCGCGTCCACCTGATCCGGGGTGGCGCCGGCCTCGGTGAACGCGCGACGCCCTTGCTCGAGGACGATATCGGTACCGGGGACGGCCGGGGCGGCCATGAGGATCACGAACGCGACCCCGGCCTCGGGGCGCGCGGCGACCACCGGCGCCAGATACCCGCCCTCGCTGTGCCCGAGCAGGCCGATGCGGTCCGGGTCGATATCGGGCCGGCTCCGCAGGTAGTCCATCCCGGCCACGACATCGCCGGCCAGGTCGGCGTAGCCGGACTGGTTCAGGTTGCCGCCGGTCGCGCCCACACCGCGATCGTCGGTGCGCAGGACGGCGTACCCGGCCCGGGTCAGCGCATCGGCGAGCACCAGGAACGGCCGGTGCCCGGCGATCTCCTCGTCACGGTCCTGCGGGCCGCTCCCGGAGATGAGTACGACCGCGGGGAACGGCCCCTCCCCGGCCGGGCGGGTGACGGTGCCCGCCACGGTGACCGGGCCGCTCGGATACGAAATATCCTCGGCTACATAGGGATACGGAGGAACCGGTTGCTGCGGGCGGGTCGGCGGCGGAACCGGTTCCCGATTCAGGGTGAGCCCGAAGGTCCGTCCGGCCTGACTGAAATCGCCCACGATCGCGCCGGCGGATTCGTCGAGCCTGCCGTCGAACCTGGCATCGCCGGGCACATCGGGAACGTCGAAGCGCACCTCCCCCGGTTCGGCCACCACATCACGCAGCGGATGGCGGCCGGTGCGCTGCGCGGGGATATCGATCACGCCGCTGCGAGGTCCGGTGAAATCGACCGCGACCACCACCGGCGCGCCGGGTACCGCGACGGCGCCGTGCCACTGTCCGCGCACCCGCTCGTCCGCGTCACCGGTGCAGGCGGCCACCGCGACGACGCCGACGAGCAGAGGTACGAGAACCGATACGACCGCAACCAGCAACGCTCCCCTGCGATGGCGCATGCTGCGACTGTAGCCCCCGGCCCGCCCGTGACCGCGGCGCAGCGCCGCAGTACAACGGCGGAATCCGGATCCGGTGGCCGGATCCGGATGCGGCGCACCGGGCCCGGCGGCGTGCGCGGCTCAGCCGAAGAAGGCCTCGGCCTCCTCGTAGCGGTCCACCGGAACCCGTTTGAGCTGTTTGGTGGCCTCGTGCAACGGCACCAGCCCGATCTCGGTGCCGCGCAGCGCCACCATCTGCCCGAAATGCCCGGCGTGCACCGCCTCGGCGGCGTGCAGGCCGAATCGGGTCGCCAGGACCCGGTCGTAGGGCGACGGGCTGCCGCCGCGCTGGACGTGGCCGAGCACGGTGGTGCGGACCTCTTTACCTATCCGGCGCTCGATCTCCGACCCCAGCTGCTGGGCGACACCGGTGAACCGTTCGTGGCCGAATTCGTCCACCCCGCCCTCGCGCAGCGCGAAACCGGAATCGGGCGCGGGATGGGCGCCTTCGGCGACCACGCAGATGAAATGTTTATCGCCGCGCTGGAAGCGGCGTTTGATCAGCGCGCACACCTCGGTGACATCGAAGGGCTGTTCCGGGACCAGCGTGAGATGCGCGCCCGCGGCCATCCCGGCGTGGACCGCGATCCAGCCGGCATGCCGGCCCATGACCTCGATGAGCATGACGCGCTGATGGGATTCCGCGGTGGTGTGCAGCCGGTCGATGGCCTCGGTCGCGATGGACAGGGCGGTGTCGTGACCGAAGGTGACGTCGGTGCAGTCGATATCGTTGTCGATGGTCTTGGGCACCCCGACCACGGGCACGCCCTCCTCGGACAGCCAGCTGGCGGCGGTCAGCGTCCCCTCGCCGCCGATCGGGATGAGCGCTTCGATCCCGTTGTCGTCGAGGGTCCGGCGGATCTGCCCGAGCCCGGCGCGCAGGACATCGGGGTTGGTACGGGCCGTACCCAGCATGGTGCCGCCCTTGGCGAGCAGCCGGTCGGTGCGGTCGTCGTTGTGGATCCTGATCTTGCGATCCTCGAGTAACCCGCGCCAGCCGTCCTCGAAACCCACGATCGCGTCACCGTACCGGCCGTTCGCGGTGCGAACGACGGCGCGGATCACCGCGTTCAGTCCCGGGCAGTCCCCACCTCCGGTCAGGATTCCGATGCGCATGGCGCCCATCTTGCCCGTTGCGGGCGCTTCTCGCCGCTTCGGGCCCGTGAATGTCCGGTAACGCCGGGAAACTCCGTGGCCGGACCGTGTCAGAGCGGGCAGGAACCGCCGGTGAATTCACCGAGATGCTGCTGGATCAGTTCGGACATCTCGTCGAGCAGCGTCATACCGTCGGCGAAGGTGCCCGAATCCGGTTGCGCGGCAAGGGCGATGGCCAGCACACCGCCGCCGGCCGGAACCAGCCCGAACTGGCGCACCAGATAGGAGCCGTCGGTATCCGGACCCCAGCCGCCCTTGAATTCGGCGGTACCGAACACCGAACCCAGACCCCACTGCTGATCGGCCGTCACCGATCCCATCAGCTCCACGGCCCGCTCCGAACCGGGCAGGCAGGGCAGCCGGGAACCGAAGCGCACCTGATCGGCCAGCGACCACTCGGACTGACCGAAGGACGAGTATTCCGACCGGTTGCGCTTCTCCTGGACGACCGTGGTGTCGTCACCGCCCTCGCGCAGCACCTCCTGCACGGCCTGGGCGGCCTCCCGTGGCGTGCCCAGGGCCGACCACAGGGCGTCGGCCGAGGAGTTGTCCGAGGAGGTGATGGCCGCCGAGGTCGCGTAGTTCTGCTCACCGGGGTTCTTGCGCTCCGAGGCCACGACCAGCGGCACCTTCATCGTCGACCACGCCGGGCCGGTGGTCCACTCCCCCAGCCCGACCAGGTTCTCACCGCCGACCGGCATGATCGCCAGCCCCAGGACGCCCTTCGCGGACTTCTCCATCTCGACGAAATCGGCGGCCAGGGTGCCGGGAATGGTGACCAGCACTTCGGGCGTATCGGCCGCCGCCGCCTGGGTCACCGAGGTGGAGACCGGGCGGCGCGGTTCGGTGTCGGACCCGCACCCGGCGAGCAGGACGGTCGCGGTGAGGGCGCAGACGAGGGCGAGTAGGCGCCGAACCTGTGAGAGTTCCCGTTTCTTCTCGGTCGACACGTCGCTCCGCATGGCTGTTGTGCTCTCCCACAGTCCCGATGATTCGTACCCGGTCGGCAAACCGTACTCCATCGGCGACCCTAGCCTCGTCCGGATCGGCCCGCGAAAGATGGACCGCCGCGACCGGATCCGGATCCGGGTACCACTCAGTACAGGTAGATGACCGCGTTGTTGCCGCCCCGGCAGGTGACCAGCCCGTCCTGTGCCACACACTCCAGCGTGTAGGACTGTCCGGTCACGGGGCTGGTGGCCTCCACCGGGACCGATTCACCTTCGGCCGAGACCACCGTGGGATCCAGGTACGCCTGACGCACCGCCTCGGCGAATTCGCAGCTGGTGACCGAGCTACCGGTGGCGGCCGAACCGTAGCGGGAGCCACCGCCGGAAGCGGATCCCGAACAGGGTTGCGCCCCGGCGGGCAGATCGGCCGGCGTGGTGGTGCTGGTCGCCGGGGCCGAGGTGGTGGTGCGGCCGCGAGTGGTGGTCTCGCTCGCGGTCGTGCTGCGGGCAGCGGCGGAGGTGGTGGCGGCGGCGCCCGCGCCGTCCGCGGCGCTCGGTTCGGAGTCGCCGGAGCCGAGGAAGCGGATACCGAGTACGGCCACGATCACCACGGCCGCGAACACGATGATGCCGGTCAGGATCGGCACGACCGGCGAACGGGTGGGCTCGCGGGAGGACTCGGGCGGCCGGGCGGCATTCGCGGCGTAGCTGTCCCGGTATCCGGCCTCGTAGGCCGCGGCGTAGGGATCGGGCTGCGGGGCGGGTGCGGGGTCGTCGGCGCGGTAGCCGAACAGGCCGCCGGGGCCGGGGTCCGCCGGGCCGAGCGGGGAATGGTGGCCGGGGTCGTCGCCGCGGTACCCGAACACCTCGGTGGCGCCGGGATCGGCCGGGGCGTCGTAACCGGACCAGGCCTGCGGGTCCCGGTAGGGTTCGGCCGCCCGGTAGGCGCGGGTGGTGTCCTCGGCGTAGGGATCCGGGGCCGCGGGGGCGTAGGGGTCCGGGGCCGCGGGCGTACCCGCGGACGGCAGCATCCGGGTGGTCTCCTCGGCCGCGGGCGGGTGGTGCGCGGCCTCGCCGTAGATGCGGGTCGCCTGGTCGGGCGGGTAGAAGTCGGCGACCGGCATACCGCCGGTGGCGGGAGCCCGGTCGGTGTGCTGGTCCGGATCCGCGGCCGGATGCAGCTGTTCGTTCTGGAACAGATGGGCGTCGGGGAACGGGCGGATACCCGGGGACTGCGCGGCTTCGGCGGGCGGTTCGTCCTGGGTGAGTGGGGTGAACTCGGAGTCCGCCGGACGGATCGACGTGGGGTCGCCCGGGATGATCGCGGGCAGGGTGGTGGTCGGGTCCGGTGCGCCGTCGTCGTCGCGGCGCGGCATCCGGACCACCAGGGTCGGGATCCCGCCGGTGGGCGGTGACGACGGCTCCGGGACCTCGGGGGTCGCGGCGGGTTCGCCGACGGGACCGCCGTGACCGTACTGCGGCGGCCGGGCCGGGGTGTTCAGCGCGGACCGGGCCGCGACCGCGAGATCACCCGCCGTGGCGAATCGCTCGTGGGGATCCTTGGCCATACCGCAGGCGATCACATCGTCGAGCCCGGCCGGCAGTCCGGTTCGCTGGACACTCGCCCGCGGCGGGGGGTCGGCCAGATGCGAGCGGATCAGCACGCCCATGCTCGTGGCCGGGAACGGGGTGGCGCCGGTCAGGCATTCGTGGAGTACGCAGGTCAGCGCGTAGATATCGGCGCGGGGCGTGATCGCGCCGTGGTCGAAACGCTCCGGCGCCATATAGGTGTAGGAGCCGATCGCCACACCGGCCTGGGTCACCGCGGTGTCACCCTCGTGATGGGCGATGCCGAAATCGGCGAGATAGGCGAAATCGGCGGGGGTGACCAGGATGTTCGCGGGTTTCACATCGCGGTGGACCAGGCCGTTCTCATGGGCGGCGTCCAGCGCGGCCGCGATCTGCTCGAGCACCGCGACCGCGCGCTGCGGGCTCAGCGGCCCCTCCGCCTGCAGGATCGCGCGCAGATCGGTTCCGGCGACCAGCCGCATATCGATGAACAGCCGGCCACCGATCACGCCCCAGTCGTGGATGGGAATGATGTGCGGTTCGGCCAGCCGGGCCGCGGCCTGCGATTCGCGGCGGAACCGGATCTGGTACTCGGGGTCCCCGGCGAGTTCGTCGGCCAGCAGTTTCAGGGCGACCACCCGGTCCTTGACGGTGTCGTAGGCCTCGTAGACCTCGCCCATACCGCCTTTGCCCAGCAGTGAGCGCAGCTCGTAGGGACCGAACCGTCTACCGACCTCGGAGCCAGGCGCCTGCACCCGTCCATCCTCTCCATTCGCGGGCGCCGTCTGCCCCGGGCACCTGTCGCGCCCGGGCTGCCCGTCAAACTGTGGATTGTCCCGGGGAAACCACACCGTGGTCAAACGCGTAGACGATCGCCGCCGCCCGGTCCCGCAGGCCGAGCTTCCCGAAGATATGGCCCACATGGGATTTCACGGTGACCTCCGAAATCCCGAGCGCGTGGGCTATCTCACTGTTGGCGCGGCCGCGGCCGATCAGGGCCAGTACTTCGTATTCCCGGCCGGTCAGTTCACCGGCGGCGACCGGCGCGGCCACGGCCGGCGCGGTGGTGCGGTAGGTGGTGAGAACGCGCCCGGTGACCGCCGGGTCGAGCCAGGAGCCGCCGGCGGCGACCGTGCGGACCGCGCGGATCAGATCCTCGGCCGGGGAATCCTTGAGCAGGAAGCCCGCCGCGCCGGCCCGCAGGGCGCCGGACAGCAGTTGGTCGTCGTCGAAGGTGGTCAGGACGAGAACCGGCGGTTCGGCGCCGCGGGCCCGCAACATCCGGGTGGCCTCGATCCCGCCGACCCGCTTCATCCGCAGATCCATGAGCACCACATCGGGGGTACGCGCCGCAACGGCCGCGAGGGCCTCGTCACCGTCGGCGCATTCGCTGATGTGGAAGCCGTCGCGGCGCCGCAGTATCCGCCGCAGCCCACCCCGCACGAGTTCCTGATCGTCGACGATCAGTACCTCCAGCGCCTCGGGATCGGAATCGCCCCTGGTCATCGCACCTCCTGCTGCTCGTGAACACACCTGCCCGTCCGCCCCGATCGCCGATCCGGCGCGGGTCCGGCCGGCCGGTCACGACGCCGGACGCGGCGACGGGCGGTACACCGGGGGCGGAGTGGCGGGCTGCGGATCCGTGGTGACCATCAGATTCGACAGCACACAGCGACCGCCGGTCGCGGACGCTTCGGCGGTCTCGGGCGCGGCGTGGCGGTCGAGCGGGAACTCCGCGCGCACGGTCCACCCGTCCGGGCCCGGACCGGCCTGGATGCGACCGCCCAGGCCCTCGGCGCGTTGGCGCATACCGGCCACACCGTTACCCGTACGGGACCGGCCCGCGGGCCCGGACTGCGAGTTCGGTGGCACCGCGTTGTGCACCCGGACCGCCACCGAGCGCACACCGACCTCCACATCCAGTTCGACCGCCGCGCCCGGTGCGTGTTTGGCACTGTTGGCGAGGGATTCCTGGCAGATGCGATACAGCGCCAGCCCCACTGCCGGCGACAGCGCACGGAGATCACCGGTGAGACGGCGCGTGACCGGCAGGCCGGCGTTGGCGAAGTCGTCGATGAGGGCGGGGATGTCCTCGGCGCCCGGTTCCGCCCCGGTCGCCGACGGACCCGAATCGAGCAGACCCACCGTGCGCCGGATATCGGCCATGGCCTGACGGCCGAGCCGTTCGGCGTCGGCCAGCGCGTCGACGGCCTCGTCGACATCGCGGTCGGTGGTGAGGGCATGCCGGGCCGCGGTCACGTGCAGCAGCGTGACGGTGAGCGAATGGGCGATCACATCGTGCACTTCGCGGGCGATCCGGTTGCGTTCGGCAACGGCGGCCTGCGCCGCCCGCGCGGCCTGGTTCTCGCGTTCCTGGTACAGGTAGAGCCGCTGATACTGCAGCATCACTCCGACCAGCCAGCCGAACATGATCCCGAGGACATACATCGGCACCCCGGTCCGCAATGATTCGTCGTTCCACAGCGACTCCCCCAGCACCGCGAACCCGACCAGTTCGGCGGAGGCGGCCAGCGCCATCGGGATGCTCACCCGTTTCGGCGCGATCGCGGCGATCTCTCCGATCGCGACCATCAGGACGAACGGTGCGAAATCGGCCTCCACCGGCTGCGCGAAGAACAGGGCCGCGGCGATCATCGTCGCCGCGGCGAGGACCACCGGGCGGGGCACGATCCCGAAGAAGATGTACATCGGGACGGAGACGAACAGCAGGAACAGCGCGATGAGCGGAAGCGCGGTCGGGAAGTATTCGTGGCGCTGCAGGCACGCGACCAGGCCCACGACGAGGAACGCCAGGTCGGCGAACAGTACGACCTTCGGCGGATAGTCGAACGGCAGATCCCGCAGCGGATGCCAGCCGATCCGCGGACCGCCGTGGGTCACCTTCGCCCCGGCCGTACGCAGCGCCCGCCGCACCCGGCCGCCGCCCGGCGCCCGGCGCACGGCCGGATCATCCGCGGCGGACTCCGGCCGCGACCGCAGCGGCTCGGCTTCGGCCCCGGGGAGTGTGAGGTGGCTCTCGGGCACATGTCCAGGGTAATCACCGGCACAACGCCGGGGCATCATCCCGCGGCGGGGTCCGCGCTCCACCCACGGTAGGAGACCGATTCACGTCCGGGGCACGACGATTTCCCGGGCCCGGATTCGTAGCGTGGAACACGAGATCGCCGCACCGGACGGGTGGGCGAGGAAGGTCCCGACCGAAAGGACCAGAGCCATGTCCTGGGAAGATCAGCATCTACGCACCGAGATCCTGCACACCGTCCTGGACCGGGCCGCCGCCGATCCCGGACGCGAAGATCTCTTCGACGCCATTCCGCAGCTCGAACGGTTGTTCGGTGGCCCGCAGGGAGTACTTGCGGCGCTGCGGTATCGGTGGAAGATTCATCTCGACGCCAAGCTGGAGGCCGGGGCGGCCCACGGCCGGACGCTGCGGGAGGCCTATCTCGAGCTGGCGTCGGAGCAGCCTGTGCTGCGCGCGGTACTCGACGCGCGCACGGTGTCGCCCGTTCCGGTCGGGTGAGGCACCCGCGCGGGCCGGACGAACAACCTGGAAGACGGGGTGGCGATGACGCAGCCGGCGATGCTGGAACTGACCGAGGTCGTGAAGGAGTACCGCGTCGGAGAGGAACCGGTCCGCGCGCTCGACGGGATCGACCTGCGCCTCGAGGCCGGGGAGTTCACCTCGGTGATCGGGCCGTCCGGCTCCGGTAAGAGCACCCTGCTGCATATGCTCGGCGCGCTGGACCGCCCCGATTCGGGGTCGATCCGGTTCCGGGGCACCGAGATCGGCGATCTGAGCGAGGAACGCCAGTCGGAGTTCCGGCGGCACCGGGTGGGGTTCGTTTTCCAGTTCTTCAACCTGCTGCCCACTCTGTCGGCCTGGGAGAACGTGGCGGTGCCGAAACTGCTGGACGGTACGGGGCTGCGCAAGGCCAAACCGCGGGCGCTGGAACTGCTCGAACAGGTCGGGCTCGGCGCCCGTGCCGAACACCGGCCCGCCGAATTGTCCGGCGGGCAGATGCAGCGGGTGGCGGTGGCCCGCGCGCTGATCATGGACCCGCCGCTCATCCTCGCCGACGAACCCACCGGGAATCTGGACTCCAAGACCGGCGCCGCCATCCTGGAATTACTGGCGGCGGTGGCGGGTTCGGGGAATTCGGTGGTGATGGTGACCCACGACCGGGGCGCGGTGGACTACTGCGACCGGGTGGTCACCCTCGGTGACGGCCGGATCGGCTCGGACGAACGGACCCGGGCCGGCGCGGTCAGGGCCTAGCCCCGCCCCGCGCGCTCACAGCGGCGCGCGGGCCCACCACGTCTCGACGTCCGAACGTGGCGCCGATCCCCAATACCGCACGAAGAGCAGCGAATTGCCGCGCGGCGAATCGACGCCGGTCCCGAACTCGACCACCATATTCGTGGCGAACCGGCCGCGGTCGGCGGGATCGTCCCAGAAATGCGCGGTATACGGTTCGCCCTGTTTGGTGGCCGGTATCGCGTCGTTGGGCGGCAGCGAGTCGACCACATCGCGGGCGGATTCGGCGTCCGGGTAGGTGAGGACCGTGTAGTCCATCCGGGTTTCGCTCAGCGTGGGCTGGCGGCAGTCCCAGATCGCCTCCCAGGGTTGCGATTCCAGCATTTCTCGGAAAACCGCCACATCCCCGAGGATCGGGATCTGGTCGTCGGGCTCGTACCGGCCGCAGACCGTGTCCTGGTAACCGATGCCCTCGAAACCCGCCCCCTGCGGGAGCAGCGCCGGGAACAGCCGGCGGGTGCGGTCGCCGGGCGCCGCACCCGGTGAACGGTCCTCGCCGGTGGTGCCCGGCCCGCTGGTGCCGGTGGGTTCACGCTCCATGGTGGAGGGCGCGGGCGCGACCGCTGCCCCTTCTGAATCGTCGCCGCCCACGACCACCAGCAGCGCCGCCACGATCAATGCCACGATGATGAGCGGAATCAGGACGGCCAGGGCGATCAGGGCCGCGCGATTGCCGCCGCGCGACGGATGTCCCGGGCGGTAGCCGGGATACTGCCCCGGCGGAGGTGCGGACGAGCCCCCGGTCTGCTCCACTCCCGGGGCGCGGCCCGCGACCGGCGGTGCCATCGCGACGGCCGGTTGCGCACCCGTGCGCTCGACGTCGCCGGAGCCCACCGGACCGGGATGTGCGGGCGCGGCGCCGGGATGGCCCGGAGCCGGAGTCGCCGCCGGTTGTGCGGGCACCGCCCCGGGGACCGGCGACGCGGTCCCCCCTCCGAGCGCCGGAGGTGCGGGTACGGCGGGCATACCGCCGGTCTGTTCCACCGAGGGAGGCGCCGGGTGCCCGGGCCGGGGAGACGCTCCCGGCGCGGCGGGCGGGTACCGGCCGTCGGTCCCGGGGTAACCGGCGGGTGGTGCGGCGGGATAGCCGGTCGCGGTGCCCGGATACACGCCGCCCGGGCCGCTGAGTTCGGTTGTGGCCGAATAGGTCTGGGTGGCGGCCGGGGCCGTCAGCGCCTGTTTGGCGGCGGCCGAGAATTCCACGCAGGTGCGGTACCGGTGCCCCGGATGTTTGGCCATGGCCTTGGCCAGGACGGCATCCAGTGCGGGCGGCAGTCCGCGGCGTTTGACCGCCAGCGGCGGCGGGGCGAGCTGGAGATTGCCGTGGATGATATCGGCGGGATTGGGGGAGTCGAAGGGCGCCATACCCGTGAGCAGCCAATACAGGGCGCAGGCCAGCGAGTACTGATCCGAGCGGCCGTCCATCTCGCCGCCGGTCATCTGTTCGGGCGAGGCGAAGGCCAGGGTCGCGGTGAACATTCCGGTCTGGGTGAGCCGTACCGTTTCCGCCCGTAGTCGGGCCAGCCCGAAATCGGTGAGGAAAACCCGTTCGCCCTGCCCGGTATTGGCACGCGCGAGCAGGATGTTGGAGGGTTTCACATCGCGGTGCAGCACGCCCATACCGTGGGCGTAGTCCAGGGCGTCGGCGACCCCGTCGATGATCTGTACCGCCTTGTCCGGCGGCAGGGTGAGCGGGTTGACGGTGCCCGCGTCGGCGCCGTCGATGTACTGCATGCACATCCACAGGTGCTCGCCCTCGACCCCGCGGTCGTAGACCGTGACGATACTCGGATGGTCGAGCTGGGCGGCGAGATCGGCCTCCCGCTCGAACCTGGTGCGGATCGCGGCGTCGGCGAACAGTTCCGGTTTGAGCAGTTTCAGCGCAGTCTGTTTCCCCAGCCGTGGATGGCGGGCCAGATAGACCGCGCCCATTCCCCCTTCTCCGAGCAGCCGCTCGACGGTGAACCCGGCGAACACGTCACCGCTGTTGAGCAACACGACCCCCTTCGGGTGACCGACAGACTCGTGAGCCTACCGGGGCGAGCGCGCCGGAAACGCTTCGACGACGGGAATCGGGGCACTTCATGAGAATCCTGACATTCCGGTCAGCCCGGGGTGACCAGACCCGATTCGTAGGCCAGCACCACCGCCTGCGCGCGATCCCGCAGGTCGAGTTTCGTGAAGACCTTCGACACATGCGTTTTCACCGTCTGCTCGGCGATGAACAGGGCCTCGGCGATCTCGGTGTTCGACATACCCCGCGCCACCAGTTCCAGGATCTCGCGTTCGCGCGGGGTCAGCGCGCCGAGCGCCGGAGAGGGGGTGCGCCGCGCCGCCCGGCGGGTGGTCACCTCGGCGATCAACCGGCGGGTCACGGTCGGGGCGAGCAGCGCCTCCCCCGCGGCCACCACGCGCACCGCACGCACCAGTTCCTCGGCCGGCGCGTCCTTGAGCAGGAACCCACTGGCGCCCAGGCCCAGCGCCTCGTAGACGTAGTCGTCGATATCGAAGGTGGTGAGCATCAGAACCCGCACCGGCGGATCGAACCCCGAGGCCAGAATGGAACGGGCCGCGTCGAGCCCGTTCATCTCCGGCATCCGCACATCCATCAGCACCACATCGGGCCGCAACCGCGCCGTTTCGGCGACCGCCACCTTCCCGTCGGGGGCGTCGCCGACGACGCTGATATCCGGCTGCGCCGCGAGCAACGCCCCGAAACCCTGCCGCACCATGGCCTGGTCGTCGGCGATCAACACGGTTATTGCCACGGGCTCAGCTTAATTCCCGAACCGGTCCGGTGTGCGCCGCCGATTCCCGGGGGCGGCGCTGTCGCGGGTCGCGGGGCCGACGCGGCGCCCCGCGGCGCGCTCAGACCGCTGTCCCGGTGCGGGGCAGCACCGCGGTGGCGAAATCCACGGCCCCGGGCAGCGGGATCCGCGCCGTGACCCGGAACCCGCCGTCCGCCGTAGGCTCGGCGCTCAACTGCCCACCGACCGCGACCGCCCGCGCCTGCATTCCCTGTATGCCGTGCCCGCTCGCCCCCACCGTGACGGGTCCCGGCGCCGGGCCGTTCAGCACCGTCAGATCGACGGCCCCCACGCAGTCCAGGGTGATCCGCACCGGCGCGCCCGGCGCGTGCCGGCCCGCGTTGGCCAGCGATTCCTGCACGATCCGGTACAGCGCCGACCCCACCGTGTCCGGTATCGCGGCCAGGGTTCCCTCCACCGACCAGGTGAGATCCACGCCGGCCCGGGTGGCGCCGAAGAAGAGGGCTTCCAGATCCAGGGCGGTGGGCTGTGGCACGTTCTCGGCCAGCTGACCGTCGCTGCGCAACACCCCGAGCAGGCTGCGGATCTCGTTGAGCGCCTCCCGCGCGGTGGCGCCGATGGATTCGAACTCCGCGCGCGCCGCGTCGTTCACGCCCTCCACCCGGTAGGGGGCGGTCTGCGCCTGCACCACCACCAGCGACATATGGTGCGCCACCACATCGTGCAGATCGCGGGCGATCCGGGCCTTCTCCTCGAGGATCGTGCGCCGCGCCCGTTCCAGATCACTGAGCTCGGTCTGCCGGTTGAGTTCGGAGCGGGAGCGGACCAGCGACCGCACCAGCAGCGCCACGAACACCAGCCCGCCCAGCGATACCGGCCACGCCCACGGGTCCGCGTCCAGGCCCTCCGCCGACAGGCCGGCGCCCAGCAGCAGCGAGGTCGCGCCCCACACCACCGCGGTCAGCTGGATCGTCGACTGCGTCGCCACCGCGAAGACCAGGAAGTACAGGGCCACGATATGGACCACCTGGAACGGCATCTCCTCCCCCGTGAGGTTCGGCACCGCCAGTGCGATGAGCAGTGCCGAACCGGCGGAGACGGCCCAGCCCAGCAGCGCGTTGCGCCGGATCAGCAGAACCGGCAAGGCCGCGAACGCCGAGATCAGCGGCGCCAGGGCCGGCGGCACGTCATGGGTCAGGAACAGGGTGGGCCAGGCCACCGCGTACAGGACGATCGTCGTGAACACGGCACCGGCGTCCAGCCAGCCGCGCCACCCGACCCGGGTGACGAAACCCCACAGACCACTGCGGCCCGGGGCCGGTTTCACGACGCTCGTCTCGTTCATTCCCCCGACACTAGGAACCCCGGCCCCGCCGCGCCTCATACCGTGGGGTGAATTCGGGCCCGTACATCGGAGTGAGCGCGGGGCCGCTCTGGCCTGCGGGACCGCGCCGCGAACCACTCCCGAGCGGGACGCCGGGGACCGCCCGCCGTTCATAACGTCCTCGACCATGCCTGTCTCGAACAACGCCGCCCGGCGCCCCGTGCCCCGCTCCCGGCTCCTCCGGCGCGCCGGGATCGCCGGTGCCGGGATCGCCGCGGCGGTCGCGCTGTCGCCGATGCCGGCGGCCACCGCCGCCGGGCCGTCGCCCGCCGTATCCCCCGCCGCGGCGGCGGTGCAGGGGCTGACCTCGTCGGATGACTCGCCGGTGCTGCCCGCCGATTTCCCGGCCGTCGCCGGCTACCGGCCCGAAACGCTGGACGGGCTGCTCGTCGCGCCGCATGGTTCGTGTTCATCGCCGGTACCGCTGCCGAGGGAATTCGAGACGGCCTGCAAGGCCCACGATCTCGGCTACGACCTGCTGCGCTACGCCGACCGCACCGGCGACCCGCTGGGTCCGTGGGCCCGCCGCGACCTCGATCGCACCCTGGCCGCCCGGATGCGCGCGGCGTGCGCCGGCCGGGTGGAGGCGATGGCCCGGATGCGGTGCGAGGGCATGGCCGAAGTCGCGACGGCGGCGGTGGGGCTCAACTCGATGCGGCAGAGCTACGGAGTCCCGGTGGTGGAGCGGTTCTCGTTCACCGACGCCCGGGACCGGGCACCGCAGCCGGCCGGGCTGCTCGTCGCGGCACTGGCCGCCGCCCTGCTGACCCGCCGGACCGGACCGCTCCCGCTCCGACCCGCCGCGGCGACCACCGTGGGACCGGCCGTCGCGGAACCCACGGCGACGAGAGGCGATATCCGATGAGTGTGCTCACCGTCGACCGGGCCCCCGGGCCGCACCGGATCGACTCCCCGGCCCGCGCGACCCGGCCACGGATGCCGCGCGCATGGCCACCGGCCCGGGCGACCCTCGCGGTGGGCGCGGGCACCGTGGTGTCCCTCGCCCCCGGACTGCTCCCCCGGCCCGCGGCGGTCCAGGCGGTGCTCACGGCCCTGCTGGTCGCCCTCGCGCTCGGTCTCGCGTACGGGCTGCGACGGGTGACGCGCCGCCTCTCGCCGGGCCCGCCGCGGCCGGGCCTCTCCCGGCCGCTGACCACGATCGTCACCGTATCCGCCGTGCTCGCGGCGCTCGTGTACGCGAACACCTGGCAGAACTCGCTGCGTACCGCCATGGACGGCACCCCGGTACCACCGTGGTACTGGCCGGTCTGGGCGGTCGGCGCGTTCGTACTCCTCGCCGGTCCGGCGACGGCGGTCACCGGGACCCGCTGGGTGCTGCACCGGGTGGGCTGGTCGCGGGTTCTGGTGACGGCGGTGGTCGCGGCGCTGCCCGCGACGCTGCTCGGTATCCCCGCCGTGGCCGGTCCGGGCGGTACCGGCGAATCGGGCCTGGTCCGGCCCGCCGCGACGACCCGTTCGGGTAGCGCCGGCTCGCTGGTGAACTGGGCCTCGCTGGGACGGGAGGGGCAGCGGTTCGTCACCTCCGGCCCACCGGGTGCGGTCCAGGTGTATGTGGGACTGGATTCGGCGCCGGATCCGGCCGCCCGCGCCGCGCTCGCGGTGCGCGAACTGGACCGGGCCGGTGGGTTCGGGCGATCGCATCTGGTGATCGCCGTGCCCACCGGATCGGGCTGGGTGGATGCCCGGGCCCTGCAGGGATTCGGAACCCGGTTCGGGACCGATGTGGCCGTGGTGGCGTTGCAGTACTCCCGGTTGCCGAGCTGGGCGACCTTCGTGGTGGGGCGGGATGCCGCCGCGACCTCGGCGCGGACGCTGTTCGAGGCCGTCGAGGCGTACAGCGCGACACTGCCGGACCCGCCGCGGCTGTACCTCTACGGACAGAGTCTGGGCGCGTTCGGGGGTAGCGCGGTATTCGCCGGAGCGGCCGAACAGAATCGCCGCGCCTGTGCGGTCCTGTGGGCGGGCACTCCCGGCGGGGGTGGGCCCGAGCCGGGCGCGCGGACCGCGATCCTGGCCAACTCCTCCGACCCGGTGGTCAACTGGTCATTCGACCTGCTCTGGCGGCCACCGGACCGCACCGGAGTCCGGCACGACGCTCCGACCCCGCCCTGGCTGCCCGTCGTGAGTTTCGTGCAGACCGCCACCGACCTCCTCGGCGCTCTCGGCGCGCCGCCGGGACACGGCCACCGCTACGGCACCGACCAGGGCACCGCGATGCCCGGCTGCGGTCCGGAGCGCTGAGCGATTCCGGTGCCGGACCGGCCCGTTTGCCGAAAGGATGCGGGCCGGTCCCACCGCGGTTCCCGCGCTCCGCACCGGGACCTGCCGTGCGCACGACGGACCGCACTGCGCTTAAGGTGTCCCACCATGGCTTCACCGAGTTACCACCACCCGCGTCGCGGGCGGCGCCGGATCCGGCGGCTTTCGCGACCGGCACTGCTGATCGCCGCGCTGTTCGGTCTGGTGATCCCCGTGGTGCCGGCGCCCGCCTCGGAGGCGGTGGGTATCGACGCCTCGAGCACCGGTCCGACCGGTCTGGCGGTGGTGGATCTGACCTCGGGCGAGGCCGGCGCGGCCGCGGCCGCCGATATCCCGCGCGATTTCGCGTCCTATTCGGGCTACGAACCGGTGCTCCGGCAGGGACTGCTGGTGGCGCCGGACGGCCAGTGCTCCTCACCGGTCGAATTGCCGCCGGAGTTCGATACCGCGTGCATGGCCCACGACCTGGGCTACGACCTGCTGCGCTACGCCGACAGGACCGGCGCGCCACTGGGTCCCTGGGCCCGGCACGCGATGGACCAGGCGCTGGGTGTACGGCTGCATCAGGCCTGCGAGGCGCATTCCGAGCCCATGGTCCGCACCCGCTGCGAAACGCTCGCCGAGATCGCGTCGAAGGCGGTGGAGCTGAACTCCCGCCGTCAGCAGTACGGGGTCCCGGTGGTGGAGACCTTCACCCAGGCCGCGACCCACGCCGTCACCGAGCATCCGACCCAGCCGTGGCTGCTGCGCGCCGCGGCGCTGAGCCTGGCCGCGGTGGCGTTGCTGTTCGCCGGTATGCGCCGACTGCACCGCCGGGTCCGCCGGCCCGCGCTCGCGGGCGTCACCGGCCGGCTGGGCGGGCCGCCGCGACCCGGTGATCTGATCGCGCCCCGGTACGCCCGGCCGAGTATCTTCCCCCGACCGGTGCGGAATCTGATTCGCCTGCCGGTGGCGCCGATGGAGATCTCGGTTCCGCTACCGCATCTGGACCCGGTCCCGCTGCCGCGACTGCCCACGCTGCCCGCCGTCACGCCGGACCGGGTCGCCGCCGAATCGCCCGCGGGTTGACCCACCTTGTAACACGTTCTAGTTTTGATCCTGTGCTGGTAGTGGACGATGTGGTCGAGGTGGACGCGCCCTCCGAGGTGGTGTGGTCGGTGCTCACCGACTTCGGGCGATACGGCGAATGGAATCCGTTCATCGGCCGCTGCCGCGCGGAGCTGACAGTCGGCGCGCCGATCGATATGTCGGTCGGTCAGTTGCTGCCGCGGCCGCTGCCGATGCGCGAATTCATCCGCAGCGTCACTCCCGGCCGCGAGTTCAGCTACTCGATGAAACCGCTGCCCCTGGGCGCGCTCCGCAGTCACCGCTCACACACACTGATACCGCTGAACGGCGGCCGGACCCGCTACGAATCCCATTTCGAACTCGACGGCTGGCTCTCGCCGCTGGTCGGGCTCCTGTTCGGCCGCGGTTTCGGCCGCGGCTTCCCGGGCATGACCACCGGCGTCCAGCGCGAGGCCGAACGCCTGCACTCGCACTGACGGCCCGGTATCCGCGCCCGCGCACAGCGCGAGGGCGGCGACCCGATCACGGATCGCCGCCCTGCTCACAACTCGCGGTCACCGCGCCGGACCGTCCCGCCGCGGTGCCCGGTCAGGCGATCGCGCCCCGCGCCGCCTCGTAGGCCGCGCCCACCCGGTACAGCCGGTCGTCGGCCAGGGCGGGCGCCATGATCTGCAGGCCCACCGGCATCCCGTCGTCGGCGCTGAGCCCCGACGGCACCGACATCGCCGGATGCCCGGCCAGGTTGGTCGGCAGGGTGCACAGGTCCGACAGGTACATCGCCAGCGGATCGTCGACCTTCTCGCCGAGCTTCCACGGAGTGAACGGGCTCGTCGGCGACACCAGGACGTCGACCTGCTCGTAGGCCTTGTCGAAATCACGGGCGATCAGGGTGCGCACTTTGAGCGCCTGCCCGTAGTAGGCGTCGTAGTACCCGGCCGAGAGCGCGTAGGTGCCGATCATGATGCGCCGTTTCACCTCGGGGCCGAAGCCGGCGGCGCGCGTGGCGGCCATGACCTGTTCGGCGCTGTGGTTACCGTCGTCGCCGACCCGCAGCCCGTAGCGCATGGCGTCGAACCGGGCCAGGTTGGAGGAGACCTCGCTGGGCAGGATCAGATAGTAGGAGGCCAGGGCGTATTCGAAATGCGGGCACGACACCTCGACCACATCGGCGCCGAGATCCTTCAGCACACCGACCGCCGCGTCGAAGGAGGCCAGCACGCCGCTCTGATAGCTGTCGGAATGCAGTTCCTTGACCACGCCGACCTTCACCCCGCGCAGATCCCCGCCCGCGCCGCGCCGGGCGGCCTCGACCACGGGCGGCACCGGCACATCACGGGAGGTGGAGTCGCGCGGGTCGTGCCCGGCGATCACCTCGTGCAGCAGCGCGGTGTCCAGGACCGTCCGGCCGCACGGGCCGCCCTGGTCCAGCGAGGACGCACAGGCCACCAGACCGAACCGCGAGACGGTGCCGTAGGTGGGTTTGGTGCCGACGGTCGCCGTCACCGCGGCCGGCTGCCGGATGGAGCCGCCGGTATCGGTGCCGATGGCCAGCGGCGCCTGATACGACGCCAGCGCCGCCGCCGACCCACCGCCGGAACCGCCGGGGATGCGGTCGGTGTCCCACGGATTCCGGGTGGGACCGTAGGCGGAGTTCTCGGTGGAGGAGCCCATCGCGAACTCGTCCATATTGGTTTTCCCGAGGATCGGGATACCGGCCGCCCGCAGCCGCTGCGTCAGCGTCGCGTCGTAGGGCGCCACCCAGCCCTCGAGGATCTTCGACGCGCAGGTGGTCGGCATATCGGTCGTGGTGAACACGTCCTTGAGCGCCAGCGGCACCCCGGCCAGCGGCGAGGCCGGGGCCTTGCCGGCATCCAGCGCGGCGTCCACCTCGGCGGCGGCGGCCAGCGCCTGTTCCCCGGCCACGTGCAGGAAGGCGTGGTATTCGCCGTCGACCTCGGCGATGCGATCCAGATGCGCCCGGGTCACCTCCACCGAGGTCACCTCGCGGCCGTGGATCTTTCCCGCGAGATCGGCCGCGCCGAGTGTCGTCAGATCCGTGTCGCTCATTCGCCCTCTCCCAGGATCTGCGGAACCAGGAACCGCTGTTCCTCGGCGGCGGGCGCCCCCGCGAGGGCCTGATCCGGGGTCAGGCCCGGGCGGACCTCGTCGGCGCGGGTCACATTGGTCACCGGATCCGGCGACGAGGTGGCCGGCACGTCGGCGGCGGCGACCTCGGAGATGGTCTGCACATGGCTGAGGATCGAATCCAGCTGTCCGGCGAACTGATCGAGTTCGTCCTCCGACAGCGCGAGCCTGGACAGCCGGGCGAGGTGTGCGACCTCGTCGCGGGAGATGGCGGTCACCGCGAACCCCTTTCGGCGATAGTTTCGATTGTTACGGCGATCGATCACGAGCACCGATCAGCCTAATGGTGCGTCCACCGTGGACCGGTGGGCAGGCCGGGCGCACCGCCGGACCGCGGTCCGAAATATTCGAAAGTTGCATATTTCACACTCATCGACTACCTGTGAACCCCGGGTAGCACGCACAATTCGACTCGATAACCCTCCGAAATGGGTGTAAGCATGAGCAGACCGGGTATCCGTTGAGAGCCTCGGCCGCAGAAGGAAAGGGAAACGCACGTGTCATATCTGCTCCGCGTGCAACTTCCGGATCGCCCGGGAAGCCTCGGCTCGCTGGCCGTGGCACTCGGAACCGTCGGTGCCGACATCCTCTCGCTGGACGTGGTCGAGCGCGGTGCGGGCTTCGCGGTCGATGATCTGGTGGTCGAGATCGCGCCGAACGCGCTTCCCGACACCCTCATCACCGCCGCCGAATCACTCGCCGACGTCCGGGTCGATTCCATCCGCCCCTACTCCGGCGTCCTCGACACCCATCGCGAGCTCGAACTCATCGACAATGTGGCCAATGCCCGCGACGACAGGTTGCAGGTGCTGGTCGACGGGGTGCCGCGGGTCCTGCGGGTGGGCTGGAGCACCGTCCTGGATATCGGCGAACACGGCGCCTACCGCGTGGTCGGCAGCCAGAGCGCCCCGCAGACCCAGGCCGGCTCGGTGCCGTGGATGCCGCTGCAGAAACCGCTGGCGCTCGACGGCGACGCCGACTGGGTCCCCGAGATCTGGCGCGATATGGATACCAAACTCGCCGCCGCCCCGCTGGGCCCCTCGACCAAGGCCCTGCTGCTGGGCCGGCCGGGCGGACCCGATTTCCGGCCGTCGGAGATCGCGCGGCTGGGCTATCTGGCCGGAATCGTCGCCACCGTCCTGGGCTGACACCCCGCGCGGCCGATACCCGTCATCAGGGCCGGCGCCGGTGTCAACCGCGACGCAGTCCGTCGAAGATCACGGAAAGGACGATTCACGTCCTCCCGGCCGTTATCCCGCGCCGCCCGGTTCGACGATCCGCCACCGGTCCGGTTTACCCGGCGGGTAGGCGACGGTGAGGGTGTCGCCGATGGCCGGCCAGTACGCGGCATCCCAGACCATCCGGCCGTAGACCACGGTGCCGGGCTCGGTGGGGCCGGTGAGGTTACCGGTGACGGTCACGAACTGTTCGCCCATGGCCTCCGGTCGCGGGCTCACGCCCGTCAGATACAGCGACCCGACCTCGGCGTCGGCGGGCAGCCGTCCGCCGCGTCGCCCGCGGAACACCAGCACGAGCATTCCCACCAGTGCGGCCACCATGATCGCCAGCATCGCCAGTTCGAACACCCCACCATGCTAGGCCCCGGCCGCGCGCGGTCCGGCGCCGACGCCCCGGAGATCACGAATGCCCCCGCGAATACTCCGGCCCGGCACTCCCCCGGCGCCCTCGGATATCCCGGAACCGGTGAAAAGTCCGCGCGAATGACCGTGCGACGGAGAAAAATCGGCACGAACCCCCGCAGACCCGTACTTCTTCGACTCCCGGGCGGGCGCGAATCAATGTGAAACGACGGGGTATCCCCTGCCTACCGGTTGTGGAAGGAAGCGATCGACATGCCGGAATCAACGATAAGAGCAGGTGCAATGGGAAGCCGTGTAGCGAGCCTCGTCATCCTCATCTGGTTCGTGGCGGGCATCATCGCCGCGTGGCAGCGGGGCTATTTCAATGATCCACCGGAGGAGTGCTCACATATCGCGACGCTGGCGGTCACCGTCGTCGCCGGACCGCTGAACTACGTGGGACTCAACCCGCGTATGGGATGCACACTCCCCGAACCGAGTAAATGATCCGGAACCGGCCGCCCGATCGGGCGGCCGGTTTCATGTGGTGGCCAGTGTGCTGGCCCCGGCGCCGGAACGGCGGATGGTCCACACCCCGGTGCGGGTCCGCGCGGACCGGCCGTTCCCGCGATCGACCAGTGCGCGGTCACCCGTGGTGTACACGAGTTGCGCACCGCGGGTATTGGTTTCCGGGTTCTGGAACAGCTGAACGAGCCGATCGGCCTCCTCCACCGTGAGGCGGGTGCCGAAATCGTCGACCACCAGCACCTTTCCGGTGTCCAAGGCGTCGAGCAGCACCGGCAGCAATCGCAGCAGCGCCAGGGTCGCCGAGGATTCCTCGGCGAGGGTGAACACCGGTTCCACTCCGCTATGCACCAGCCGCAGGCCCACCCCGCGGCGGGCGACCATCCTGGTGTACAGCGCGTCGCGGGCATTGCGCATATTGGTGAGTTCGCGCGCGAGCTGAACGGCCGTCAGCCCGGTGTCCTCCTCGAGCTGCGCCGCGTAACCGGGCGAGGCCGCGCCGTGGTCGAGCTGTTCGGTCAGCGCCGCGATATCGGAGTCCAGATCGCGCAGGTAATCGGCGTATCCGGGATCGTTCTGGGCGATGAGCAGATCGGTGATCCCGAGATCGGCGGTCTGCAACAGGGTCAGCAGCCGGGCCGCGTTCTCGGTGGAGCGGGACAGATGCGACCCCACCCGCCGCTCGACGTCCTCGATATCCCCGGCGCCGCGCACCACCTCGAGCATCGTCTCGAACCACCGGTAGGCGGGAACCAGCGCCTCGGCGTACATCTGGCCGGCCAGGCTCAGCAGCAGCGCGTTGGGGCGCACCAGCGGGACCAGGGCGGTGATCCCGAACCGCGCCGGTTCGAACATCGGCCCGACCCGGACCAGCTCCCCCTCCCGTTCGAAGACGATCCGCCGCCGGCCGCGCGGATGGCTGTACAGCCATTCGGCGGCCACATCGGCGGAGTCGGTGCGGAATCCGTAGGTGTAGGGGATCCCCTCGGCCACGAAAACCGCCTCGAATTCCGAGGCCCGCCCGGTGTGCTCCAGATGCGGCGACCGCACCGGACCGGCGTAGGGGTCCCAGCCGGTCACCGATTCCAGCACCGCGGCGCGCATATGTCCCAGCGCGTCGACCAGGTTCGATTTACCGGCCGCGGGCCCGCCGTGCACCGCGGTCACCGGGATCGCCACCGGCGCGGTGGCGCCACGGGTCAGCCGCAGTTCCTGTAGGTCGGCCAGGGATTTGTGGTTGGACACCCGAAAACTGCGCAGCATCCCGCCATCCTGCCGTGTCCGGTCCCGCCGCCGCAGGACGGGCATCCGCCCGTGTCGGGGCACGGCCCGCCACCACCCACGCGACCGCGGCCCCTCGCGGCCGGTACCGGCGGTTCACTCCGCTCCGGCGGCCTCCCCGGGCGGACGGACCGCGTCCGGACCCGATTCCAGCAGCATCCGGAAACCGTCCTCGTCGAGGATCGGCACCCCGAGTTCCTCGGCCTTGGCGGCCTTGGTGCCCGGCGAATCGCCGACCACTACGAACGCGGTCTTCTTCGATACCGACCCGGCCGCCTTACCGCCGCGCACCAGGATCGCCTCCTTGGCGCCGTCGCGGGAGAACCCCTGGAGCGAACCGGTGACCACGATCGACAGCCCCTCCAGGGTGCGAGGAATCGACTCGTCCCGTTCGTCGGCCATCCGCACCCCGGCGGCCCGCCATTTCTCGACGACGGCGCGATGCCAGTCCACAGCGAACCATTCCGCGACCGCGGTGGCGATGGTCGGCCCCACTCCTTCGGCGTTCGCCAGTTCGTCCAGCGA
Source organism: Nocardia sp. NPDC049935 (assembly GCF_055586645.1). NCBI lineage: Bacteria > Bacillati > Actinomycetota > Actinomycetes > Mycobacteriales > Nocardiaceae > Nocardia > Nocardia sp. NPDC049935. Next base: position 121,713 of record NZ_JBVJHV010000007.1, read on the forward strand.
GGCCTGTTCGATCCGTTCCATACTGCCGAACTCGGCGGCCAGCGCCCGGGCGGCGGTGGGCCCGACATGGCGGATCGACAGACCCACCAGCACCCGCCACAGCGGCACATCCTGGGCGGCGCCGAGATTGTCGAGCAACCGCCGCCCGTTCGCCGAGAGGCTGCCGTTCTTGTTGACGAACAGGCCGACCCGCTGCAACCGGCCGGCGTCGAGGTCGAAGAGATCACCTTCGTCACCGATGGCGCCGCCGTTCAGCAGCGCGATCGCCGCCTCGTAGCCGAGGGCCTCGATATCGAAGGCGCCGCGACCGGCCACATGGAATACCCGCTCCCGCAACTGCGCGGGACAACCACGCTGGTTGGGACAGCGGATATCGGCGTCGCCCTCCTTCTCGTAGGCGAGTTCGGTACCGCATTCCGGGCAGTGCGTGGGCATCACGAACGCCCGTTCCGCGCCGGTGCGGGCGTCGGCGACCGGACCCAGCACCTCCGGGATCACATCGCCCGCTTTGCGGATGGTGACGGTATCGCCGATCAGCACACCCTTGCGCACCACCTCCGCGGCATTGTGCAGCGTGGCCATCGAGACCGTGGACCCGGCGACCACCACCGGTTCCATCACCGCGAACGGGGTCACGCGCCCGGTGCGCCCGACGTTCACCGCGATATCGCGCAGCTTCGTCGTGGCTTCCTCGGGCGGGTACTTGTAGGCGATCGCCCAGCGCGGCGCACGGGAGGTCGAACCGAGCCGGCGCTGCAGCAGCAGTTCGTCGACCTTCACCACCAGGCCGTCGATCTCGTGCTCGATATCGTGGCGGTGCTCGGCCCAGTAGGCGATCCGTTCCAGCACCGCGTCCACGCCGCGCACCAGTTTCGTATGCGCGGAGACCGGCAGGCCCCAGGCGGCGAGTGCGCGGTACCCGTCGTGCTGGGAGGCGGGCGTGAAACCCTCGGTCCGGCCGAGACCGTGACAGATCATCCGCAGCCGCCGCCGCGCGGTGACCGAGGGATCCTTCTGGCGCAGCGACCCGGCCGCGGTGTTACGCGGATTCGCGTACGGCGGTTTCCCCTCCGCCACCATGGCGGCGTTGAGGGTCTCGAAATCCTCCAGCCGCAGGTACACCTCGCCCCGGACCTCGAGCAGCGCGGGGATCGGGAATTCCGGGTCGGCGGTCAACTCACCGGGGATGTCCTCGACGGTGCGCGCGTTCAGGGTGACGTCCTCCCCGGTGCGTCCGTCGCCCCGGGTCGCCCCGCGCACCAGCTTTCCGTCGCGGTAGACGAGATTCAATGCGACCCCGTCGATTTTCACTTCGCACAGATAGTGCAGGTCCGGACCGGTCTCCTCCTCCACACGTGACGCCCACGCCCGCATATCGGCCTCGGAGAAGACGTTGTCCAGGGAGAGCATCCGCTCGAGGTGGTCGACCGGGGTGAAATCGGTGGCGAACCCGCCGCCCACCAACTGGGTGGGTGAATCGGGGGTCCGCAGATCGGGGAACTGTTCCTCGAGCGCCAGCAGCTCCTGGAACAGCGTGTCGAATTCGCCGTCGGAGATGATCGGCGCGTCCCGCACGTAGTACCGGAACTGGTGTTCGCGGACCGTCTCGGCGAGTTCCTGCCAACGCGCGCGCTCCTCTCCCGCGGCGGGGGTCGGAGCGGCGTCCGTACCGGGCTCGGTGGGGCTTCCGATCTCACTCACATCTGGCAGATTAGTCCAGCCCACCGACACCGCGGCCGCACCGGAACCGCACGTCGCGGCCGGTTCCCGGTCCTTTCGCCGGTCTGTCGGCGGGCGTCCCGGCGATGCCGAGGCGCGCCTGCCCGACGGCACGCTGGGCGCGGGCCGAACGTTATTGCGCGACCACCGATTCGGGATCCTGGGCGAACGCCTTCGCGGTATCGGAGGCCAGCCGCAGCGCCTCCCGGGCCCAGCCCGGCCGCGCCCCCGCCAGCCCGCACGCCGGGCTCACCAGCACCCGCCGCGCCAGCTCGGCGCGCGGGAACCCGAGCCGGTCGAACAGGCGGACTCCGGGCTCGGCGATCTCCCGCCAGGTCACCGGCGGCGTCGGACCGGTGGTGGGAACAAGCCCGAGAACGAGGCGCTTGCCCCGGTCGAGAGTCTCTCCCAGCGCGTCGAGCGCGGCCGTCCCGGAGACCGTGGCGAGATCGAATCCGAGCGCCGACGCCGACGAGCGACCCAGGAAGGCCAACGGCGGCGGGCTCGCGCACGTATGCACCATCGTCGGCACCCGCTGCAGGTCCAGCACCGAGTCCAGCAGTGACAGCGCTTCCGGTTCCGGTACGGCGGCGACCGTGTTCAGCACACTCGCGCCGCGCAGCGAACCGTCGAGCACCTGCCCCAGCGACGGTTCGTCCAGTTGTAGGACCACGTCGGCCTCGAGCCGGGCCGCGATCTCGGCGATATGCGTCGCCAGCCCCTCGGCCAGCGACCCCGCCAGATCACGCACCGCACCCCGGTCGGTGAGCACCCGGTGCCCGCCGGGCAGTTCGACCTGCGCGGCGAGGGTCAGCGGACCGGCCGCCTGCACCTTCAGTGTGCGGCCGGCGCCGCGCAGTCCGGCGTTCTCCCATGCCTCCTGGAACGCGTCCAGGTCGGTGCGCAGCAGATCGTGCGCCCGCCGTGAGGCCGACCCCGGCCGGGCGGCCAGCCGGTAGCCGCGCGGGGTGGTGTCGAATCGCATATCGACCAGCAGCGCCGATACCCGCCCGATGGTGTCCGCGCCCACCCCGCGGGCCGGCAGTTCCACCAGGTGGGGCAGCCCGGGCAGTTCGCCGATGATCACGGCCGCGGCCTCGCGCGGGTCGGTGCCCGGCCAGGACCCGACCCCCGTCGCCGCGCCGGCCGGGAAACCGGCCTCGCTCATCGAGGCGCGCCGGCGGTGGCGGTCCGCGAGGTCGCCGAGATCGTGCCGCTGCCGAGGACCGCGTCACCGGCGTCGTCGGGCCGGTACAGCACCGCGGCCTGACCGCGGGCCACCCCGCTCAGCGGTTCCCGCAGCCGGATCACCATCCCGGCGCCGGAGGCCTCGGCGGTGGCGGGCGCCGTACCGCCGTGCGCGCGGACCTGGACCACACAGTCGACCGGGCCTTCCGGCGCGGCACCCGAGGTCCAGATCGCCCGGTCGGCCTCGATCTCCCAGACCTCCAGGTCGTCGACCGAGCCCACGTGCACGGTGCCGGTATCGGAGTCGATATCGGTGACGTAGCGGGGTTTGCCGTCGGGGCCGGGGCCCGGCAGTCCGAGCCCCTTGCGCTGGCCGATGGTGAAGCCGTGCACGCCGTCGTGACGCCCCAGCTCGGCACCCTGCGAATCGACGATGGCGCCCGGCCGGATACCGATCTTCGCGCCCAGGAAGGCCTGGGTATCGCCCGAGGGGATGAAGCAGATGTCGTGGCTGTCGGGTTTGTTCGCCACGGCGAGCCCGCGTTCGGCGGCCTCCTCCCGGATCCGCGGCTTGGGCGTGTCGCCCACCGGGAACATGGCCCGGGTCAGCTGGTCGGCGGTCAGCACCGCCAGCACATAGGACTGATCCTTGTCCGCGTCCACCGCGCGGCGCAGCACACCGTCGGCCAGCCGGGCGTAGTGCCCGGTGACCACCGCGTCGAATCCGAGCGCCACCGCGCGATCGGCCAGGGCCGAGAACTTGATCTTCTCGTTGCAGCGCAGACAGGGATTCGGCGTCTCTCCGGCGGCGTAGGCGGCCACGAAATCGTCGATCACGTCTTCCTTGAAACGATCGGCGAAATCCCAGACGTAGAACGGGATGCCGAGGACGTCCGCGGCGCGGCGCGCGTCACCGGCGTCCTCCTTGGAGCAGCATCCGCGCGATCCGGTGCGCAGGGTCCCCGGGGCCGACGAGAGCGCCAGATGCACCCCGACCACCTCGTGCCCGGCATCGACGGCCCGTGCCGCCGCCACCGCCGAATCCACTCCGCCACTCATCGCGGCGAGTACGCGCATGTCTACGCCCCTCCTCTCGCACCGGCCAGGCCCGCGGCCCTGGCTCTTTCCACCACCTGTGGCAATACATCCAGCAGAGCATCGATATCGGAACGCCGCGAGGTGTGCCCGAGGGAGAAGCGCAGCGAACCCCGCGCCTCCCGGGCCCCGACGCCCATGGCGATCAGCACATGACTCGGCGACGCCACCCCGGCCGTACACGCCGACCCCGTCGAACATTCGATCCCGGCGGCATCGAGCAGCATCAGCAGCGAATCGCCCTCACACCCGGGAAAGGTGAAATGGGCGTTACCAGGCAACCGGCGTTCGTCGTGCGGGCCGTTGAGAATCGCCTCCGGCACGGCATTGCGCACACCGGCGATCAGGGCATCACGCAGACCCGTCAGTTCGGCGGTCCGCGCCGGCATCTCCGCCACGGTCTCGCGCAGCGCCGCGGCCAGCCCGGCGGCGGCCGCCACGTCCGAGGTGCCCGACCGCAGGTCGCGTTCGTGGCCGCCGCCGTGCAGCAGCGGGACGCAGCCCACCTGCCGGCCGAGCAGCAGGACGCCCATCCCGTGCGGGCCGCCCAGCTTGTGTCCGGTGAAACTCGCCGCCGCGAGCCCGCTCGCGGCGAAATCGATGGGCAGCTGGGCCGCCGCCTGCACGGCGTCGCTGTGCATGGGTACACCGGCCGCCTGCGCGACGGCCGCGAGTTCACGGACCGGCTGGATCGCGCCGGTCTCGTTGTTCGCCCACATCACGGTCACCAGCGCGACCTCACCGGCGTGTTCGGCCAGGGCCGCGCGCAGGGCGCCGGGCGCGACGATCCCGTCGGCGTCCACCGGTAGCCACGTGACCTGCGCGCCCTCGTGCCGTTCCAGCCATTCCACCGCGTCGAGCACCGCGTGGTGTTCGGTGGACGAGGCCAGAATCCGGGTACAGCGGGGATCGGCGTCGCGGCGGGCCCAGTAGATGCCCTTGACCGCCAGATTGTCGCTCTCGGTGCCGCCGGAGGTCAGGATCACCTCGGAGGGCCGGGCGCCGAGATCCGCGGCGATCGATTCGCGCGATTCCTCCAGCCGACGTCTGGCCTCCCGGCCCGATCCGTGCAGCGAGGACGCGTTACCGACCTGCGCGAAGACAGCGGTCATCGCCTCGATGGCGGCGGGCAGCATCGGTGTGGTCGCCGCGTGATCGAGGTAGACCGTCGTGGGCACACCGCTGACAGCACCCGGGAAAGCCGACTTCATGACCGACAAAGCCTATCCCACCGTTGACCTGCACATCTTTGGGGGTTACCCCCTGCTTCCTACGATTTTTCTACGTTTTGCACCCGATTCACAACAGTGCTGGCACCGCCGACATTCCCGGATTCCCGGCCTCGGCCAGAGGACTTGATACAAGAGATACTGCCCGTCCTCGGCCAGGACCGGATGTCCCGTGTCCGAGCCAGGGCCCCGATTGAGCTCGCCGAGCGCCTACCTCTTGTGAGGGGCAGGCAGGACCTGCCTCGCCACGTGGCGTGACGACGGAATCCGGCATCGCGAGCCGCGTCGAATCGTCGACCCATCCGATCGCCGCCGCTGCCCGAAATCCTGTGCAGCAGATGGTAAAGGAGAGCGCGGTGGCATACGGCACGGTGAAATGGTTCAACGAGGACCGCGGATTCGGCTTCATCGCCGCCGCCGACGGCGGACCCGACCTCCTGATCGAACAGGACAAGAGCAGCACGGAACACGACGACGCGGCACTACATGCCGGGCAAACCGTCGAATTCGAGATCGTCGTCGTCCCGAACGGCCCGCAAGCCCGCCACATCAGGCGATCCCGCGCCATAGATTTCACCGGCCACCCGCACCGAGACCACGTGCGCGCGCGGTGATCCGAGGGGAGAAGCCCGCGGCGCGAGGTCTTCGTTCGTCGTGTGGTCTCACCGACGTGTCATGGGCAGGGGTGTTCGGCTGCGTAGTTCTCGCGCCATCGGTCGATGAGGGGCACCAGTTCGTTGAGCATGAAGGTGTAGAAGTCCTGCATCTCGTGCAGGCGCCGGGCGGTGACGGTGTCGGAGCCGGTGGCGTCGAGACCTTCCTGGGCGGAATCGCGCATGGTGGCGAGCAGGCTGTTCTGTTGTGACATCAGCGCCGCCCATGCCCCGGACCGGAACCGGTAGTGGTCGCGGCGGCTGCCCGGGGCGGGGACGCGTTCGATCAGTCCCACCGGGGTGAGGTGCTTGATCGCGGTCGATACTGCGCCCGAGCTGATCGAGAGTTCCTGGCACAGGTCGGCGGCGGTCATGGTGTCCTGCTCGGTGTAGAGGAGCGCGGTGAGCACCCTCGCAGTGGAGCGTTGCATCCCACCACCGGCCGACAGGGTCAAGGCCAGTTTCTCGGCGGCTTCGCGCAATCGCTCGTTGGTGCCCATATCCGTCAAAATATCAGAAGGATGAACCTTCAGAAGATTTACAAATCTCTGAACACTGGATACTTTCTGTTAATGGTGAAAGTAATCGAGCTGCACGGGCTCACGAAGACCTACGGCTCGGCCCGCGGGCTGGTCGAGTTGTCGCTGTCGGTGGAGCGGGGTGAGGTCTTCGGCTTTCTCGGGCCCAACGGCGCCGGGAAGTCCACCACCATCCGGCTGATGCTGGATCTGATCCGTCCCACTGCCGGCACTGCTCGGGTCCTCGGCGTGGATCCGCGTACCGATGCGGTGGCGCTGCATGCGCGGCTGGGCTATCTGGCCGGGGATTTCGTCGCACCGGGTCGTCAGCGAGTCGGTGCGGCCCTGCGGTTTCTGGCCGCGCTGAGGGGCGGAGCGGGAGCGGACCGCATCGACGGATTGTGTGAGCGGCTGGAGTTGGATCAGGGCAAACAGATCGCGGCGTTGTCGAAGGGTAACCGGCAGAAGGTCGGGTTGGTTCAGGCCTTCATGCATGAACCCGAGCTGCTCATTCTCGACGAACCGACCTCGGGCCTGGATCCGTTGGCGCAGCAGATCTTCCTGGACATGGTGGGCGAGGCGGCGGCCGGCGGGCAGACGGTGTTCATGTCCAGCCACATCATGAGCGAGGTCGAGGCCGTCGCCGACCGGGTGGCGATCATCCGGGAAGGACGCCTGGTCGCGCTCGACACCGTGGCGGGCCTGCGCGCCGACGCGGTGCGCGAGGTGGAGGTCGACTTCGCCGGCGCGGTCGAGGCCGCGGAGTTCGCGGCGGTGCCCGGGGTCACCGATGTGCAGGTCGACGGGTGCACCCTGCACTGCCGGGTGACCGGGAGCCCGGACGCACTGCTACGTGCGCTGGCCGGTCATCACGTGGCCGGGCTGCTGGTCACCGAACCAGCCCTCGAGGACCTGTTCCACAGCTACTACACCGGAGAAGCCGATGCTGCCTGACCTCTACACCCGCACCCTGGCCGATAACCGCCGTGCCCTACTGGCGTGGTCGGTCGGTATCGCCGTGGTGGGGTTGATGTATGCCGCGTTCTACCCGCAGGTGTCCGAGGGCGGGATGGCCGATACCGTGGCGAACTACCCCGAGGCGATGCGGGAAGCCCTGCGGATGCAGGACATGAGCTCCGCGGCCGGATATCTCGGGTCCACCGTGTTCGGGTTGCTGCTGCCGCTGCTGGTCACCGCTTTCGGGATCACCTTCGGCGCCCGCTTGATCGCCGGCGACGAGGAAACCGGATACCTGGCCCTGCTGCTGGCCCACCCGCTGGGCCGTATCCCGCTGGCGCTCCACCGTTTCGCCGCCCTGGCCACCGGCGCGGCCGCCATCGCGGTGCTGGTCTTCGCCGCGATGATGGCGATCCGATCCGGCGCCGACCTCGACACCGTCGGTATCGCCGGATTCGCCGGCCAATGCGTACACCTGGCGCTGCTCGGTACCACCTTCGGAGCCCTGGCCATCGGCCTGGGCGCAGCACTGGGTAGCCGCGGGGCAGCACTCGGTATCGCGGCCGGGATCGGCGTGTTCACCTACGTGGCGGGCAATCTCGCCGGTGTGATCGGCGCCGACCGGCTGAAATACCTGTCCCCGTTCCACTACTACATCGGCGGTGAACCCCTGCGCCACGGCCTGCAAGCAGGCGATGCCGCGGTCCTGCTCGCAGTCACTGTCGTTCTGCTCGCGCTCGGGTTCTGGCGCTTCGACCGCCGCGATCTCCACAACTGACCCACACCAGCCGTCCACAACGGCCATTGATGAATCGGCAACCAGCGCGACCCCATCAATGATGGGTCCGCTGCACGCAAGCGCCGAACCGCCGGTGCGGGTGGGTCCCGCACCGGCCGCCGGTCTGCCTACACCTCGTCACCGACCCCGAACCGGAGTCCGCGGCGCATGCCTAGAGCGTGTAATCGAGTATCGAGCGGGCGAGGGCGTCGCCATCCTCGAGCATCGCCATATGCCCTACTCCGCGTAAGTATCGGAGCTCGGCACCCGGCACCGCCTCGTACTGGTGTGCCGAGGCCGGGTCCCACCGGGGGTCGGAATCCCCGAATATCGCGAGTAGGGGTTTTCCGGCGGCGATGAGGCGCTCGGGCACCGTTCCCGCGGCGAGGTAGTCCATATTGGCGGAGAGAATCGCGCGGAACGCTCGATAGGTCGCCCGTCGCAGATCGGCTACCGCGGTGTCGGGCACCGTTATCGGAGCCGCCGCTGTCGCCGCCAGTCCGCGGCGGATCATGGAGTCGGTACGAATCGCCCATACGAGCGGGCCGAAAGGCGGCGAGGTGAGCACCTTGACGATCGCCGGCTCGGGCAAGAGCGCCGTGTGGCTCGGCCCGGTGCCGACCAGGACCAGCTCGGCGACCAGGTCCGGGCGACGCTCCACGAGGGCGGTAGCGACGTATCCCCCGCTGGAGTGACCGACCACCTTCAGATCCCGGAGCCCGAGTTCGTCCAATACTGCCGCCGTCTGATCCGCCTGCTGCGGAACGGCGTACGTGGACGCCGGATCGGATCGGCCGCATCCCGGAAGGTCGACCGTGATCACTCGATACGCCGTCGCGAGCGCCGGCACCACCGGCGACCACATCGAACCGGTTGCGCCCGAACCGTGGATGAGCAACAGGGGCGGTGCCGCCGGGTCTCCGTCGATGACAACGTGCACCCCCTGGACTGTCGTGTCGGCGCGTGTCCGGGTGGGGCTCGATTCGCTCATACCGGCAGCTTCGTCGAAGGGTCCTCGGACCGTCTTGTACGAATGTCGCGTCGTCGCGATCCGGCCGGCCCGGGATATGCCTGCGCCTGAGCGATCACGTTCCACCACTCCGCACCGCCGACCGCGCGCCACCCCCCGTTCCAGTCCTCTTTACCGCTACCCATTGAACGTACCGTTAATTAGCGGTACGGTCATTGGTGTATCAATAAAGCGCGACAGCGCGGGCGCTCCGACAACCCACCCCGACCGGAGCGCGACCGAGTGAGGACCACCGATGAACCGAAATCCCGAACAGCGCACCCGCCGCCTGGCCGCCCGGATCGCCGCGATCGCGGTGCTCGCCCTCACCCCCCTCGTCGCCGTCGCGGGCCCCGCCCTCGCAAGTCCCGGCGATTCCCACGATTCCGGCCACAGCTTCGGCGATAGCAACGGCTGGGACAGCAACGGCTGGGACGACAACGACTGGCAGGCCTACGACGGCGACGACTGGGGCGACGGCGACCGATTCGGCTGGGACGATCACGGCCAGTACGGCTACCGGGACCACAACCGGCAGAATTACGACGGCTGGAACGACCAGTTCAACAGCGGCCACGACGAGCGCGACGACAGCCACCCCAACCGCGGCGGCAGCCGGGGCCACGACTACGACACCCCGGTCGACTGGGATCGCGAGAATCACAGCGGCGGCGGTGGCGGCATCCCGCAGACCTGGAACAAGCCCAACCCCTATATCCCGCCGGCCCCGGCGAGCCCGTTCCCGATCCCGCAGGTACACCTGCCCGCCCTGCCACCCCTGCCGCTGCCGGGCCTGCCGCCCCTGCCCGGACTCGCGGGGCTTCCCGGCACCGGTAGCGCTCGATGACACAAATAAGTTGCCGTTATACAGCGGCCCATAGATTAGCGATTCGCCATAACGCGCGAAACGGCCGGATCCGAAATCTCGGATCCGGCCGTCCACACCGCTCAGGCAGGTACCGCCGCGGCGCTCAGCTGCCGGCCCGCCGCGGCCAGCACGGCGTGCGCGGCGTCGGACAACTCCTCCTGCCGCACCGCGCGCTCACAGCGCCGCGCGAGATCCTTGCGATCCGTTCCCGCCGCTTCGACCGGAGCCAGTACGACCTCCGCCGTGAGCCCACGTGCCCGCAGCACCCGGGCGATCGAGCCGACCAGCGTATCGTCGCCGACGAAACCGGGAATCGTGCTGCGATCCCCGTGCGCGTCCAGATAGCGCAACCGCACCGGCTGCACGGGTACTCCGGTGTTCACCGCGGCCTGGAACAGCGCGGGACGAAGGGTGCCGTACGCGCGACCACACCAGGTGGTGCCCTCGGGGAAGAAACCGATCCGCTCGCCCGCCGCCAGCCGGGCTCCCACCCGGTCCACCACCGCGGGGAGCTCGCGCAGCCGCTCTCGTTCGATCGGCACCACGCGCATCACCCGGGCCAGCCGGCCGAGCACCGGCCAGTCGATCAGATCGGCGCGGGCCACGAACGCCAGCGGCTGTACCGCGGCGAGGACGACGATATCCGCCCATCCGATATGCCCGCAGGCGACCAGGACCGGGGTATCCGGTTCCGCGAACCGGGGCCGTGCGGCGACGGTCCCGCCGCGCCGGTCCACCACCCGCAGCCGGATACCGCAGGCCCGCAGCAGGGTATGCGCGAACCGCCGCTGCACACCCGAACGCCGCGCGGGCGGCGTCACGAGATGGGCGAACGGATACGCCAGGAATACCGAGATCGCGGCGGCGGCGCGGAACCCGGCCCGGATCACCCCGATCTCGGGGCGGTGCTGGACGCAACCGGTCCCGCACGGGCTCGCCGGCATCCACGCGTGCCCGGCCGGTAAGGCGGCCGGCTCCACCACGGTCGTCACCGCGCACCGCCGAAATTGGCGGCCGCGCCGCGCAACCGGTCCAGGTACCGGGTGTTGATGGTGTCCAGGCCCAGCAGCACCACGAAATCGGCGACGCCGAAATCCGGGTCGTGGGCCGGCTCCCCGCAGATCTCCGCGCCCAGGCGCAGATAGCCGTTCAGCAGCGGCGGCAGTTTCGGCCGGGCCGGCGCGGGCAGTTCGTCGAGCGGCATCCCGTCCACCACCACGGGCCGGTAGGGCCGCACCCGCTTTCCGGGATCGCAGGCGTGCTTGCCGAGCAGGAAATCGCGGACGCCGCGGACGTTCACACCGGCGGGGTCCTCGGGGTTGTTGCGCATCGGCACCGACGCGCAGCCCATCACCCAGTCGTAACCGGTGAGCTGGATGTAGTGCAGGATTCCCGCCCACATGAGGGTGAGCACCGACCCGTTGCGATGCTCGGGAACGACGCACGCCCGCCCCATCTCCACGATCCGCATCCCGTGCGGATCCAGCCGCGTCAGATCGAATTCGGTGGCGGTGTAGTACCCGCCCGCCGCCGCGACCTTGTCCGGCGGCAACATCCGGTAGCAGCCCACGAACTCGCCGGAGACCTCGTCGCGTACCAGCATATGGTCGCAGTGCTCGTCGAAGCGGTCCGCGTCCAGACCGGTACCGGCGTCGGGAATCGTGAAGCCGGGCTCACTGGCGAAAACGTTGTACCGCAACCGCTGCGCCGCGATGCGATGGTCGGAATCGGAGGAGACGATCAGTGCGTATCGGGACCGGTGATCCTCGCTGCCGGCCGGCCGGGCCGGCGCTGTCAGCACGGACGTAATAGCCATAAGGCCTAGGAGGCCAGTCCGACACGGCGGTGGAGCAACCGCCGAGTGTCGGCCGCATGCCGGTTCGGTTAACGAGACCTTCATCACACCCGGCGTTCACCGCCGGGTTTCCGGCCGTTCGTCCGAACTGCGCTTATGCACTCGGAGTTCGGCCGGAATCCATCTCCGGCGGCTACGCGACGAAGCGCTCGGGTTCCCGGATCCGGTCGCGCCGCTGCTCGTCGACCTCCTCGAACCCGGGCCGCCCGGTTCCGATGAAGGCCACCAGCCACGACAGGACCGCGGCGAAGCGGTTCCGGAAGCCGACCAGATAGAACAGGTGCACGGCCAGCCAGATGAACCACGCGAACACACCCTTGAACGTGATGCGCTCGTTCAGTTTGGTGACCGCGCTGAACCGGCTGATCACCGCCATGCTGCCCTTGTCCCAGTACACGAACGGCGTACCCGGGTGCTTGTCGCGGCTGATGATATCGGCGGCGTGCCGGCCCTCCTGCATGGCCACCGGCGACTGACCGGGGTAGCCGTTGAGCGAGGTCATATCGCCGATCGCGTAGATATCGGCGTAACCGCCGACGGTGAGATCCGGGTTGATCAGCAACCGGCCGGCCCGGTCGGTCTCGCATCCGGTCGCCTCGGCCAGCAGTTTCGCGAAACCACCGGCCTGCACACCGGCCGACCAGACGATGGTCTCGGCCTCGATGCTCCGCTCGGCGCCGTCCTTGTCCTTCACGGTGACCTCGCCGTCGGCGATATCGGTGACGAAGGTGCCCAGCAGCACCTCGACACCGCTGCGGTTCAGCGTCTTCTTCGCGTATTCCGACAGACCCCCGCCGAAGGGCGGCAGCACCGCGCCCGCGCCCTCGACCAGGCTCACCGAGACGTCCTGGTGGAAGTGCCGCTTGGCCAGTTCCTTCAGCTGGCCCGCGACCTCGACACCGGTCGCGCCGGCGCCCACGACCACGAACGAGAGCAGACGGCGGCGGGTCTCCTCGTCGGCGCCCGAGGCCTCCCGGAACACCCGCTCGATCTGGGCGCGGAGCAGCTTGGCGTCGTCGATGGTCTTCAGCGAATAGGTTTTGTCGGCGAAGTCGTCGCGGCCGAAATACGACTGGCTGGCGCCGGTCGCCGCGATCAGCGATCCGTAGCGGATCCGGCGCGCGCCCTCGGGGGTGCGGTAGGTGAGGATCGCCGCGTCCGGTTCGATGGCGGTGACCTCACCGAGGCGCACATCGGCCTCCTCGTGACGGCGCAGGATGTTCGCGATCGGGGGCGCGATCTCCTCGGACGCCAACACCCCGGTGGCGACCTGATACAGCAGCGGCTGGAACAGGTGTTCCGGCGTGCTCGAGATCAGGACATAATCGACTCCGGCCTTGGCCAGTTGTTTGGCCGCGGCCAAACCTCCGAAACCCGATCCGATGATCACCACATCCGCGTATTCGACCCCTGCGCCGATACCGGTGACGTTCTGCATGACAGCCTCCTTCACTCATTAGGAACCGTCATCCAGATCCAAGATATTTCAAGGTTCAGGGCGCATAATTGAGATGACTCTTATCTGTTCTGGTCATGAATGGAGGTCCGGGTGGAGCTTCGGCAGCTCACGTACTTCGTCGCGGTGTGCGAGGAGCTCAGTTTCAGCAGGGCGGCGGCCCGCTGTTTCATCTCGCAGTCGGCGATCAGTCATCAGATCGCCCGGCTCGAACACGACCTCGGTGTGCAGCTCTTCGAGCGCTCTACCCGATCGGTCGTCCCCACCGACGCGAGCACAAGATTACTACCGCTCGCCAAGCAGATGCTAGGTCTGGAATCGGCCATCCGCGCCTCCATTCGTACCACCGGCCCGCGCATCCGGCTCACCGCGAATATGTCGTTCGCCACCCGGTCGCTGTCGGCCATCGCGGGGGCCCGCGAAACCCATCCCGGCGCGGAGATCGAATTCGTCATCAAACCGTTCCGGCAACGGGTGGCCGCCGTCGCCGACGGGGACTGCGATCTGGCCCTCATCCGCGGCAGTGTGCAGCAGGCGGGCATGGTGGTCGAGCAGCTGTGGGTGGAGGATCTCACCCTCGCCACCGCACCGTCGCACCCGCTGGCCGGGCGCACCGATGTCACCCTGCCGGAGCTCAGCGACTACCCGCTGCTGCTGCCTCCGGAATCCGAGCAGGTCCTCATCCACAATGTCATCCGCGCCGCCTTCGCCGATCTCCCCAGCGGTCCCACCTACGGCCCGCCCATCCCGCCGGACCATACGGCCACGATGGAACTGATCAATCACCCCGACGCCTGGACCGCGCTCTACGCGAACAGTTCCACCGAGGGCATCGCCACCCTGCAGCTGGCCGACCACCACCTGCGTATCCCGGTATGCGCGGTACTGCGCGCCGACACCCGCCGCACTCCCATCCTCACCGCGCTGTTGAACGGTTTGCGCGACATATAGCCGGATGGCCGGTTCCGCCCGGCGCACCGGCGTGGTGGTCAGCTGTACTGCCGCTGGATGCCGGCGGCGAGTTCACGCAGCAGGGTCCGGGCCTCCGGCGGGGCCAGCACCGTCAGATGGCCCGCGAACTGCAGCAGTTGCCGGGTGTCGTCGAGTACCCGGCAGGCGATGGTCACCCGGACCCGGTGATCCGCGACGGTGTCGTGCACGGTCAACCGGGTACCGAGAATGCGGGCGGCGCGATCCAGCTGCCGGGTGTCCAGTTCGGCGTGCACCGTGAGATCACCGGCGGTTTCCCAGCGCGCGGTCAATTGCGCGGCGACGGTGTGCAGGGTGGCTCCGGCCCGCAGGCGTCGCGGCAACCGTAGCGCCCGCCACCGGGCGATCCGGTCGAGCAGGAACAGCCGCGGCGTCTCCCGCTCGTCGGCCACCAGGTACCAGCGCCCCGATTTCGCCAGCAACCCGTACGGATCGGTCACCCGCCACACCGGCTCACGCTCGTCCGACCGGCGATAGAGCACCCGCAGCCGCACCCCGCGGCGCAGGTCGCCCACCAGTTCGGCCGGTGCGACGCCGTCACCGTCCGCGGCGAACCACGGCCGGTTGTCGGTGACCACGAGACCGCTGAGCGGCAGCAGCCCGGCGGTGCCCGGCTTCGCGGGCGCGACCTTGCGGCGGGCCCGATCGCTGTCCGCGGTCGCGCCGAGATCGTCGCGCTGCTGATCGTCGAGCCCGGCCAGGACCAGGTGGTCACGATCACCCGGGGTGAGGCGGGAGGTGTCGAGGGCGCCACCCGGAAGCAATGTCACCCCGCCGCCGCGCCCCTGCCGGGCATGCACCGGGAACCCCGCCTCCTGCAGCCAGTTCAGATCCCGCAGCACGGTCCGCTCCGAGACTCCCAGCTCATCGGCGAGTGCCGGAGCGGTGGTGACCGGGCGTGACTGCAGCGCCAGCAGCAGTCCGAAGAAGCGATCGGGAGTCATATCCGAAGAATCTCAGAAAAACCTGACGGATTCCGTCGGGTTTGCCGGATACAACCGGGGTCGTCCGCTTCTACGAAAGGAAACAGCACATGCCCGCCCCCGATATGTTCATCGTCTACGTCGCCGACGTTCCGGCCGCGGCCCGGTTCTACGGGGATCTGTTCGAGATGACTCCCGTCTTCGAAACTCCCGGATTCGTCGCCTTCGGCCTGGGCGGCGGGGTCCAGCTGGCGCTGTGGCGCTCGCCGGCGGCAGATCTCGCCACCACACCCCGGACCAGCGAACTGTGCCTGACGCTGGCCGGCGATTCGGCGGTGATCGACGCCCGGTTCGCGGACTGGAAGGGCCGCGGCGTCACCGTTGTCTCCGAACCCGAGGACGCGGTGTTCGGCCGCACGTTCGTCGTCGCCGACCCCGACGGCAACCTGATTCGGGTGGCGCCGGTGGACTGATCCCGGAGCGCGAAACCCCGGCGGCCGGGCAGTGGCCGCCGGGGCGTTCGATGGCGGCACCGGTTCACCCGCGGTGCCCCATCTACCGGCCCGAGCGGCGAGGGACCCTCTCGGACCGGTACGTTCGGGCCGCCTTCCGGCGGCGGTCGCTACCGGCGCTGCTGCCGCAGCACGGCTCCTTCCGGCACCGCCTGTACCTGGCCGTTCTTCAGGATGATCACCCCCGGGCTTCCCGGCGGCAGCTGATATCCGGGGAGGTACCGGTCGATGTTCTCGCGCAGGATCACCCGGTCGATATCGGTGCGCTCCTGGCCGTTGATGACGATCTTCTTCTCACCCGGGCCCGGGTCGGCCCCGGCCGCGCCCGCACCCGTCACCGCCGCACCCACGACACCCGCACCGCACATCACCGCTACCAGAGCTCTACTCGCCGGTTTCAGCTTCACCATGGGAACTCCTTGTCGCACTGCGTTTTTCGCCGATCCGCTCGATCGGCTCTCCGACATCAGTGACGCTATCCGGGTTCGCTGTGCCCGCCCTGCGAGCCGAGCTGGGAGTCCGCTGGGAACATCCGGCCGTTCCTGGGAACGTGCGACCGCACCCTCCCCGCATGACCCCCGGTACCGGAGGTGGTCAGCCGCAGCAGAAGGGGTCGTCGCAGGGCCGGCCCACTTCACTGCCGTAGGTGCCCAGATGCCGGATCGGCGCCAGGACCGCCTCGGCGGTGCCGGGGTCCAGTGGCGCCGTCACCGCGCTGGGCCGGCCCCAGTTCGGCGGGGCCTGGTCCACGTCGTAGCGGGCCACACCGTCGACGAACAGGGTCCACAGACTGTGGTCGGGGAACGGGTTCATCCGCAGCACCCACCACCGGCCTTCCACCAGTGCGGCGACCGGGAACCTACCGTTGCCGGTGCGCTTCCACACCGGCCGTTCGAACGCCTCAGGCGCGACCACGACACTGCACCATTCCGACCTCCTGGACAGATGACCACGGGCACGTGATTCTCCCCCGCCGCCGCGGTCCGCGTGGGTCGGTCCGGGGTACCGAACGATTCCGGAATCGTGTCGGTCCGGTCGCGGGCCGCCCGTGCCATGTCCGGGTGGATGACCTCGGCCACCCGGTCCGGAGGCAATGCCTCTTCGCCGACTCAGCTACGACACCGCCGGAACCCCGCCGGACGCGGCCGTCTCCAATCGCGCGACCGCGTCCGCGGGCAGTTCCACCTGCCACGCTCCGAGGTTCGCCGCGAGCTGCTCGGCGCTGTCGACTCCCACGATCGGCAGGACGGACGGCGAGCGGTGCCGGGTCCAGGCCAGCGCCACCTGCGCCGGGGGAACCCCGAGGTCCCCGGCGACCTCCGCCACCGCCGCGGCCGCGGCCTGCCCGCGCGGGCCGGCCTCCGGCGCGTCGGTGGCCCCGGCCAGTACCCCGTGCTCCAGTGGCGACGACACCGTCACGCTCACCCCGAATGCCTCGGCCATGGGCAGCATTTCGCGTTCGATCTCGCGGCGCAGCAGGTTGTAGGGAGCCTGTACGCCCGAGAACGGTGTCCAGCCCTGGCATTCGGCCAGCGTGTTGGCCTGCGCCACCGTCCAGGCCGGAGCATCGATGATCCCGGTGTGCAGAACCTTGCCGCAGCCCACCACGTCGTCGAGCGCCTGCAGCGTTTCCTCGATGGGTGTACCGGGATCCGCGACGTCCACCCAGAAGACGTCCACATAGTCGGTGCGCAGCCGCCGCAGGCTCCGTTCCAGCGACAGGATCAGGCTTTTGCGATGACCGCCCACGGTCCCGGCGTCGGCGGGGTCGGGCGTGAGGGTATGTCTGGTCCCCAGGACGAACCGATCCCGCTTGCGTACGACTTCACCCAGCATTTCCTCACTGGAATCCTGGGCCCAGGCGGTATCGACGAAATTCCCTCCGGCTTCGCCGAAGATGTCCAGGATCCGCCGGTACTCGTCTTTGTTCCGGATCGCCGTCGTACCCAGCACGAACTCGGAGACCCGCAGCCCGGTCCGCCCGAAAGGTCGGTATCGCATCACCCTGCAGTCTTACCGCACAAGCCCGGCGCCCGCTCCGCACGGACCGGGGCGCGGGCGGCGCCCGGTGGACACCTGCGCCGCCGCGCCGGGCCTCAGCGAGTATCGACTCGATCCACAACTGTGCCGTAGACGTGCGGTGACACGTCACATTGCGCGATGAACTCCTGTGGGAAACCCGGCTCGAACGGAACCGCGGCCTCCAACCGGGCCACGGCCTGGGCGGGCAACTCCACCTGTCCGGCAGCCAGATTCGCCGCGAGCTGCGCCGCGCTGCTCACCCCGACGATCGGCAGCACCGCCGGCGAGCGGTATCGGGTCCACGCCAGCGCGACCTGCGCCGCGGTGACCCCGAGTTCCGCCGCCACCTCCGCGACGGCGGCGGCCCCGGCGCGCTCCCGCTCACCGAACGTCTCCGGGTCCGCCCGCCTGCCCGCGGACCCCGACAGCACCCCCTGGGCCATGGGCGCCCATACCGTCACGCTCATCCCGAAGGCCTCCGCCATCGGCAGCAGTTCCCGCTCTATGTCACGTCGCAGCAGGTTGTACGGCACCTGCAGGCCCGAGAAGGGCACGGTACCGCGGAACTGCGCGATCATATTGGCCTGCGCCACGATCCACGCCGGTGCGTCCGAGATCCCCACGTACAACACCTTCCCCGACCGCACCGCGTCGTCGAGTGCCCGCATGGTCTCCTCGATCGGCGTATGCCGGTCCCAGACGTGCACCCAGTAGATATCGACGTAGTCGGTGCGCAGCCGCCGCAGACTCCGTTCGAGGGACAGCGTCATGTTCTTGCGGTGGTTGCCCGCGGCATTGGGATCGGCCGGATCGCGGCTGAGCGTGTACTTCGTGCCGATCACGAACCGATCCCGCTCCCGCAGCACCTCCCCCAGCATCTCCTCGCTCGCCCCGTACGCGGACGCCGTATCGACGAAGTTCCCCCCGGCCTCGGCGAAAACCTCCAGTATCCGCCGATATTCGTCCTTGTCCCCGATCGCCATCGTGCCCAGCACGAATTCCGACACCCGCAACCCGGTCCGCCCGAACAGTCGGTATCGCATCACCCCGCCAGTCTCGCAGGCCCGGTCGTCGCCGGGTTGTCCGCCACATGGCTCCGGGCGGTCTCGGTCCTCCGAAGCTTGTCACCGGCCGGCCGTAAGGTCGCGGCCATGTCCGAGCAGCGGTCCAACCCGCACGACGCCTACTTCCGAAAGGTCATGGCCCGCGCGACGAACGCGGCTTCGGAATTGCGCGCGGTGCTACCCGAATCGATCACCACCCGCATCGACTGGCCCGCCCTGCAACTCCAGCCCGGCAGCTACGTCCACCCCGACCTGCGCAACCGCTTCAGCGACCTGCTGTTCCGCACCCGCCTCGACGGCCACCCCGCCTACATCTACATACTGATGGAGCACCAATCCAGCAGCGACCGCTTCATGGCCTTCCGCATGCTCGAATACATGATCGCGATCTGGCGCCAGCACCTCACGGACAACGATCGCGAACACCGCACACACCGCGCGGGCAAGACCGCCACCCTGCCCGTGATCATCCCCTTGGTCGTCCACAACACCGCCGACGGCAATCCCTGGTCACCCCAGCACCCCACCGAACTCGCCGACCTGCTCGATCTCGACCCCGCCGCCCGCCGGGCGCTGGACCCCTACCTGCCCCGGCTGCGGTTCCTGCTCGACGATATCGCCGCCCTCGACCCCCGGGCGCTCCGTGAGCGCGACCTCACACCCGCGACCAGGATCTTGCTGGTCCTGCAGCGGATCGCTCCCAGGAACACCACCCTCGGACACGATATGCTGGATTGGCTCGAAGACCTACGCGCCCTGGAATCCGGGCCGGACCCCCTCGGCGACTACCTGACCGTCCTGACCTACCTCATGACCGTCGGTGAAACCACCGAGACCGACCTCGCGACGGTTTTCGAACAACTCGGCCCACGGGCCAAGGAGGCGATAGTGACCACAGCAGACATGATCGAAGCCCGCGGAGAGGCCCGCGGAGAAGCCCGCGGAGAAGCCCGCGGCCGCGTCGAAGCGCTGCTCGAACAGATGGCCGTGAAATTCGGGCCACTCACCGACGCCACGATCCTCCGAGTCCGGTCTGCCGACTCCGCTCGGGTCCGCGTCTTGGCCACCCGCGTACTGACCGTGACCACCCTCGACGAGATGTTCGCCTGACCAGATCGGACCCCGGTGCCGGCCGTACGCACTCATCGGCCGATGAACTCCATCCGGAGCACCGCCGGTGAACTGCACCGGGCCGACGGCTTGAACACCCGTCGCGCCGGCACCGAGCCGAGTACCGGACTCGACGCTTCCGGGCATTCAGCGGCAGCCGAATACAGATCACGCCCGGCCGGATGATCCGGCCGGGCGTGATCTGTGAGCTTTCGCGGAAACCCGCGGGCGCTCAGCCCTTGTGCTTCTTGACCTCGTCGGTCAGCTGCGGGGCGACATTGAACAGGTCGCCCACGATGCCGTAGTCGGCGATCTCGAAGATCGGCGCCTCTTCGTCCTTGTTGACCGCGATGATGGTCTTGGACGTCTGCATACCGGCCCGGTGCTGGATGGCGCCGGAGATGCCCAGGGCCACGTACAGCTGCGGAGAGACCGTCTTACCGGTCTGGCCGACCTGGAACTGGCCCGGGTAGTAGCCCGAGTCGACCGCGGCGCGGGAGGCGCCGACGGCCGCGCCGAAGGAATCGGCGAGGGCTTCGACCACGGAGAAGTTGTCGGCCGAACCGACACCGCGGCCGCCGGAGACGACGATGTTCGCCTCGGTCAGTTCCGGACGGTCACCACCGACGACGGGTTCGCGGCTGGTGATCTTGACGACGCCCTCTTCCTGGGCGGGCACCTCGACGGTGACCTTCTCACCGGCACCGGCCGAGGGCTTGGCCTCGATCGAACCCGGACGCACCGAGATGACCGGGACGTCGCCGGTGGCCTGGGCGTCGACGGTGAACGCGCCACCGAAGATGCTGTGCACGGCCGTGCCGTCGGCCTTCACGTCGATGACGTCGACGAGCAGGCCGGAACCGATCCGGGCGGCGAGCCGGCCGGAAACCTCTTTGCCCTCGGCGGAGGCGGCGACCAGGACGGCGGCCGGGGAGGCCGATTCGACCAGGCCGGCCAGCACGTCGACCTTCGGGGTCACCAGGTAGTTGTCCGCGTCATCGGATTCGGCGACGTAGATCTTGGCGGCGCCGGCGGCGGCGAGCGCATCGGACAGCTTGTCGGCGGTGCCGGGGGCGCCCACCACGACCGCCGACGGCTCGCCCAGAGCGGCGGCGGCGGTCAGCAGTTCGGTGCTGACCTTCTTGACCGCACCTTCGGCGTGCTCGACGAGCACAAGTACTTCTGCCATTTGTCTCTTCTCCTAGAAGTTGCTGCGGTGCGGGGTCTCAGATGATCTTCTGGCCGACCAGGTACTGGGCGATCTTGGTGCCGCCGTCGCCCTCGTCGGTGATCTTCTCGCCCGCGGTGCGCGGCGGCTTCGGGGTGGAGGCGGTGACCTTGGTGCCCGCATTCTCGACACCCACGGTCGACGGGTCGATACCCAGATCCTCCAGGGTGAAGGTCTGCACTTCCTTCTTCTTCGCGGCCATGATGCCCTTGAAGGAGGGGAAGCGCGGTTCGTTGATCTTCTCGGTGACGCTGACGATGGCCGGCAGCGACGCCTCGAGCTTGAACACGCCCTCGTCGGTCTCCCGCTCGCCGGTGATCTTCTCGCCGTCGACGGTGAGCTTGCGCAGATGCGTGAGCTGCGGGATGCCCAGGTATTCGGCGATGATGGCCGGGACGGCGCCGGAGCGGCCGTCGGTGGCCTCGTTACCGGCGATGACCAGCTCGACGCCCTCGACCTGTCCCAGCGCACCGGCCAGGACCCACGCGGTCTGGACGGTATCGGAGCCGTGGACGGCCGGGTCGTTGATGTGGATGGCCTTGTCGGCGCCCATGGACAGCGCCTTGCGGATGGCCTCGGTGGCGCGATCGGGGCCGGCGGCCAGCACGGTGACCTCGCCGCCCTGCGCCTCCTTGATCAGGAGGGCTTCCTCGACGGCGCGCTCGTTGATCTCGTCGAGCACCGCGTCGGCGGCTTCGCGGTCGAGGGTGAAGTCACCGTCGGTCAGCTTGCGCTCGGACCAGGTATCGGGCACCTGCTTGATGAGTACGACGATATTCGGCATCGGTCTTCGTCGACCTCCTGTTCTGGTTACCTGTATTGGCGGTCGCACGATCTCCAACGGCCGTACGTCCTTGTGAGTAGCTCAGGCCGAGACATTACCCTACGTTAAGTTACTGGTGGGTAACTTAGCATCCGGGCCCCTCCCGGGGGCTACCGGGCATCCCCCGCACCGGGTCCTACCAGTAACCTCGTCCCAATGAGCAAGGCTGTGATTCCCGCCGCACCGGCCGCCGAAGACGTACTGGAGCCGCTGCCGCTGACCGGCGAGCGGACGGTGCCGGGTATCGCGGAGGAGAACTACTGGTTCCGCCGGCACGAGATCGTCTACGAACGCCTGCTGGACCGCTGCGTGGGCAAGGTCGTTCTCGAAGCGGGATCGGGCGAGGGCTACGGCGCGAATATGATCGCCGGGGTCGCCGCCGCGGTGGTCGGGCTGGACTACGATCGCGGCGCCGCCGAGCATGTACGCGCGCGGTATCCGCGGGTCCGGATGATCCGCGGCAATCTGGCCACCCTGCCGCTGCCCGATGGGTCCGTCGACACCGTGGTGAATTTCCAAGTGATCGAACACCTCTGGGATCAGGCGCAGTTCCTGCGGGAATGCCTGCGCGTACTGCGCCCGGGCGGGGAACTGCTCATCAGCACTCCGAACCGGATCACCTTCTCGCCCGGTCGCGACACCCCGCTCAACCCTTTCCATACGCGCGAGCTGAATGCCGCCGAACTGACGGAACTGTTGGAAGAGGCCGGTTTCCGGGTCGAGCTGATGACCGGCGTCCACCACGGACCGACCCTGCGGGCACTGGACGCCAAACACGGCGGCTCCTTCATCGACGCCCAGATCGAGCGCGCGCTCGCCGGTGAGCCGTGGCCCGCCGACCTCACCGCCGATGTCGCCGGGATCACCGTCGACGATTTCGCGCTGACCCCCGCCGATATCGACGCCAGCCTCGATCTGGTGGCCCGCGCGGTGAAGCCTTGAGCGGCAACGACTCCGGCGGCGGCGCAGTACCCGGGCAGTTCACCCTGGTCCTGCATTCCCATCTACCCTGGCTGGCACATCACGGACGCTGGCCGGTGGGCGAGGAATGGCTGTACCAGTCGTGGGCGGCCTCGTATCTGCCCGTGGTGGACGTGCTGCGCACGCTCGCGGCCGAAGGTCGTTCGCATCTACTGACTCTCGGCATCACCCCGGTACTGGCGGCCCAGCTCGACGATCCGCACAGTCTCGCGGGAATGCACCACTGGCTGGGCAATTGGCAGTTGCGCGCGGATGAGGCCGCGATGGCGGGCAATCCGGCGCTGGGCAGCCACGAGCACCGGCTGGCGGCGGCCGCACTGGCCGAATTCGAACAGAACTGGCAGCACGGGGCGTCGCCGGTCTGGCGAGAGCTCCTGGACGCCGAGGCCATCGAACTCCTGGGTGGACCGCTGGCCCACCCGTTCCAGCCGCTGCTCGACGGACAGCTGCGCGACTTCCAGCTGACCGAGGGCCTGGCCGATGCCCGGATGCGATGGGGTCATACTCCCTCGGGGATCTGGGCACCGGAATGCGGATTCACCCCCGGGATGGAATTCGACTACGCCGACGCGGGTGTGACGCATTTCATGGTCGACGGGCCCGCCCTGCGCGGCGACACCTCGCTCGGCCGACCGGTCCGGTACTCCCCGGTGCTCGCGTTCGGCCGCGATCTCACGGTCAGCTACCGGGTCTGGTCGCCGAAATCCGGCTATCCGGGCAACGGCGCCTACCGTGATTTCCATCACTACGACCATGCCACCGGCCTCAAACCCGCGCGCGTCACCGGGAAAACGGTGGCCGGCCCGGACAAGGCTCCCTACGATCCGCGGCTCGCCGCGGCGCAGGTGACCCGGGACGTGGACGATTTCGTGGCGACCGTGCGCGAGCGGCTGATCTCCGAATCCGAACGAATCGGGCGGCCCGCGCTGGTCGTCGCCGCGTTCGATACCGAACTCTACGGGCACTGGTGGCACGAGGGACCGCAGTGGCTGGCCCAGGTGCTACGGGCGCTGCCGGAGGCCGGGATCACGGTCGGCACGCTCGCCGATGCCCGCGACCGCGGTTTCGTGGGCGATCCGGTTCTGCTGAACGATTCCTCCTGGGGATCGGGCAAGGACTGGCGGGTCTGGGCGGGTGACCAGGTCCGTGATCTGGTGGATCTCAACGACGAGGTGGTGCGGCTGGCGCTCGATACCGTCGCGAAGATGCGCGCGACCGCGCCGGCCGGCCGCGATCCGGTCGCCGATCAGCTGGTGCGCGAGGCGATTCTGACGGTGTCGAGCGACTGGGCTTTCATGGTCAGCAAGGATTCCGCCGCCGGATACGCCCGCGATCGCGCCCATCAGCACGCCCACGCGGTCCGCGAGATCGCCGGTGCGGTGGAGTCCGGACAGTTGTCCCGCGCCCGGGAGCTGGCGGCGGGATGGGCGGCGGCCGACGGGGTGTTCCCGGGCCTGGACGCGCGTAGGCTACGCGTCACCCCTGCAGAAGGACCGCGATGAAGATCTTGATGGTGTCGTGGGAGTACCCACCGGTGGTCGTCGGCGGATTGGGCAGACACGTCCACCACCTGGCCACCGCGCTCGCCGCGGCCGGACACGAAGTGGTGGTGCTGTCCCGGCGCCCCACCGGCACCAGCCCGGCGACCCATCCCACGCATTCGTTCGTCGCCGACGGGGTCCTGGTGGTGGCGGTCGCCGAGGATCCGCCGATCTTCGATTTCGGCGAGGATATGCTCGCCTGGACCCTGGCCATGGGTCACGCCATGGTCCGCGCCGGCACCGCCCTGGACAAACCCGGTATCGGCGAGGGCTGGACCCCCGATGTGGTGCACGCGCACGACTGGCTGGTGGCGCATCCGGCGATCGCGCTGGCCGAGTACTACGACGTGCCGCTCGTTTCGACCATCCACGCCACCGAGGCCGGCCGGCACAGCGGCTGGGTCGCGGGCCGGGTCAACCGCCAGGTGCATTCGGTGGAATGGTGGCTGGCCAACGAATCGGATGCGCTCATCACCTGTTCCACCTCGATGCAGGACGAGGTGGAACGGCTCTATCACCCCGACCGGGTGCCGCTGCATGTGATCCGCAACGGAATCGATGTGGG
The DNA here is from genome assembly GCF_055586645.1 of Nocardia sp. NPDC049935. Lineage (NCBI taxonomy): Bacteria > Bacillati > Actinomycetota > Actinomycetes > Mycobacteriales > Nocardiaceae > Nocardia > Nocardia sp. NPDC049935. Next base: position 146,797 of record NZ_JBVJHV010000007.1, read on the forward strand.
GGCGTGGACATTCCGTACCCGCACCCCGCGCACCGGACCGCCCCGGCTGCTGTACGTCGGGCGGCTCGAATACGAGAAGGGCGTCCAGGACGCCATCGCCGCGCTGCCCCGGATCCGCCGGGCGCATCCGGGCACCACGCTCACCGTCGCAGGGGTCGGAACGCAATTCGAATGGCTGCGCGAACGCAGCCGGGCGCACCGGGTGGCGCGGGCGGTCCATTTCGCGGGCCGGCTCGACCACACCGAACTGCTGGGCTGGTTGCACGGCGCCGACGCCATCGTGCTGCCCAGCCGCTACGAACCGTTCGGCATCGTCGCACTCGAAGCCGCCGCGGCCGGAACTCCGCTGGTCACCTCGACCGCGGGTGGTCTCGGGGAAGCCGTGATCGACGGGATCACCGGCGCCTCGTTCGAACCGGCGGATGTCTCGGGCCTGGCGACTGCGGTGATCTCGGTGCTCGACGATCCGGTCACCGCCCAGGATCGCGCGTTCACCGCCCGGGAACGGCTCACCGCCGATTTCGCCTGGGATGTGGTCGCGGCCGAAACCGCCGGGGTGTATTCGGAGGCCAAACGCCGGATCCGCAACCCGCTCGGCCGTCCGGTGATCGTGGAACGTCCACTGCCGGAGCGGGATCCGAAGTAGGCGCCCCGGCCCGGCGTGGCCGGGACGCGACGCGCTCAGTCGTTCTCGCGGAAGGTGAAGATCTCGCCGATCCGCGTGGCCACCACGACCTCGCCCTCGGCGCCCACCGCGGTACCGGTGGTGGTGCCCTTTCCGCCGGGCAGGACATCGGAGTCGAGCGTCGCGCCGGTGGCGGTGTCGAAGGTGATCAGATTCAGTCCGGTGCCGATGGCGGCGGTGACGTAACCGGTACCGCCCGCGGTCTGCACCGGGCTACCCCGCAGCCCGAGATCTTTACGCTCCCAGACCCTTTCGTAGCTGGTACCGGTATCGCGCAGGGCCAGCAGGTACCCGTCGTCACCGGCCGGGATGACCAGGCCGTCATCGGAGACCGAGATTCCGCGGCGCGGTTCCCAGTCCAGATGCGCCTCCCATTTCGGGGTGCCGTCGGCGGTGTTCACCGCGAGCAGGCGTTTGCTGTTGTCACCGATGTAGAGCGTGGACCCGTCGGCCGACAGCGCGGGATCGGTGGCGCTCCCGTCGGCCAGCAGTTCGGAGCTCCATTCCTGCTCGACCTTCCCGTCGGCGTACCGCAGGGCCACCAGCGACGCCTTCGGGGCGCCGGGTTTGCGGACCGTCGCGTAGATCCGTCCCGCCTCGACATCCATCGCCGCCACCGTGGCCACCGGGCAGTCCGGACCGCCGGTGCGGCAGTCCTCGAGACCGGCGCCCGCCGGCGGCCAGTCCAAGCCGGGATCCTGGAGGAAATCCGGCCGGGGCAGCAGCTGCTGGGTGGGCACCATCCGCCTACCGGTCTGCCGTTCCAGCACATCGACCTGCCCGGACTGGGTGATCACCAGCAGATGGCCGTCACCGGTGAACTGCATACCCGTCGGCACCCCGGCCACCGCGGTGCGCCAGCGCGGCTGCCCGAGCTGATTCGCCGACTCCACGGCGCTGTCGAGACCGACATAGACATTGCTGGCGCCGTCGAGGATCGTCGGCGAATAGATGGAATGCGGGCCCAGCGGATTGCAGAACCGTTTGCGGCCGGTCCGCATCTGGTACGAGAAGATCTCACAATCCGCGTCGGTGCTGGTGGTGAGGAATATCTGCCCCTCCGACCCCACCGTCACCGGTTGCACGATCGGACCGCCGACCGGGCGCGACCACTGCAGGCTCAGCTCCCGCGATCCCTCCACCTGGGTGTTCGCGCTGTTGCGGGCCTCGTGCCCGGGGGCGGGCCAGCCGAGCCCGCGGCCGACGGTGATGTCGTCGACGTCCGTTCCGCACGCGGTGAGCACCCCCATCACGGCGGTCACCGCCGCGAGCCAGGACACGGTCCGCACGCCGCTGCCGATACGCACCTGCTGGTCTCCTCCGTAGTCCTGATCTCCCCGGCCACACGCGTGTGTGAGATTAACGGAAGGGTATAGGCCTGCGCGGCAGACCACGAAAGTAGGCTGTTCTGCGGTACCGGCCACGGCATACCCGGCACGAGCAGGCGCCGGCCCGCGTAACCCGGAGGCGGCGCCGATCGTGCCCGGAGAACAGGAGAGACCTTCGTGACGAGCATGTGGGGCGCACCGTTGCGCTCACGCTGGCAGGGCTCCCGCCGGCGCGATCCGCGTCAGGCCCGTTTCCTGACCCTCGACTCGCTGCGCTGGGTGCTGGCCAATCGCGCCTACACCCCCTGGTACCTGGTGCGTTACTACCGGCTGGCCAAATTCCGGCTGGCCAATCCGCATGTGATCCTGCGCGGAATGGTGTTCCTGGGCCGCCGGGTCGAGATCCACGCGACCCCCGGTCTGGGCCGGCTCGAGATCGGGCGCTGGGTCCATATCGGCGACGGTAACGCCGTGCGCTGCCACGAGGGGTCGCTGCGCATCGGCGACAAAGTGGTCTTCGGCAAGGACAATGTCGTCAACACCTACCTCGATATCGAGATCGGCGAATCGACCCTGGTGGCCGACTGGTGCTACATCACCGACTTCGATCACCGCATGGACGACATCACCCTGCCGATCAAGGATCAGGGCATCGTGAAGAGCCCGGTGCGGATCGGCCCCGATACCTGGATCGCCGCCAAGGTCACCGTGCTGCGCGAAACCAAGGTCGGCCGGGGTTGCGTGCTGGGCGCGCACGCGGTGGTGAAGGGCGATATCCCCGACTACAGCATCGCGGTCGGCGCGCCGGCCCGGGTGGTGAAGAACCGGAAATCCACCTGGGAGGCCGGGGCCGCCGAACGGGCCGCCCACGAGGCGGCGCTGGCCGATATCGAACGCAAGAAGAACGGCGTCGCACAGGACGCGTGAGCCCGGCGGGCCTAGTTCGCCGATTCCATCTTCTTCACGACCCGCTGCACCGTGAGCCAGGTGCGGGTGGTGATGTCCTTGCCGTAGCTGCGTTCCAGCCAGGCCATGAAGTTCGGGGTCTTCGGCGAGGTGTTGTCGACGATCGCGAGGAAGGCCCGGGCCTGCTCGTCGTACCCGACGACGGTGGTCAATGGGTCGGGCTCGGCCGGGGTCGCGACCTTGGAATGCGCCACATCCTTGAAGAAGGTCGCGACCAGGTAGGTCTCCCGGCAGTGGGTGTATCCGGCGAAGGGGTCGCGGTCGAGCAGGGCGCGCAGTTCGGCGTGGTCGCGGATGATGGTGCCGCCCGGGATCCCGAGTTCGGCGTTCAGGGCCTCCTGGATACGGTCTTCGAGTTCGGAGCCCGGGGCGGTATCGGCAGTGAAGACGATATTGCCGCTGGACAGTACGGAGCTCACCGAGTCGAACCCCAGACCGGTGAACACGCCCCGCAACTTCTCATTGCTCATATTCGGATTGCTGGGCGCAATTCCCCGCAGCAGCGCGGCGTACCTCGTCATATTCCGAACGGTAGTCCACCGGGCCGACAACCGGGTGTCGCGACGTTCCGTCCCCGCTGATCAGCGGGCCGCCGAGGGCCGCACGCGCGACCTGCCCGCCGGGTACGCGGCCGGCCGGGCATTCCACTCACCGGATCATCGACCCCACGATTTCCCGCCGCGGCCCGCCGGTGTCGGCGTTATTGCCTAATATGGCCCTACCGATCGATATCTTCGTCCGGGTTTCCCGGCGTCGACCGGGGGCGGCGATGTGAACGTTCGGCGCGCCGGGCTCGATATACCGGTATCGAGACCGAACCGGGAGGGGATGTGCCTGCAGAGGGCCCGAAACTGCATGGGCTGGAAACGATCACCGGGCCGCTGATCGAACAGCTGGTCCAGCGGCCGGAGCGCCGGAGCAGAGCGCTGCCGGTGGTGGTGGCCGTGGGCCCGCACGGCAGCGGGAAAACCGTTCTGCTGCAGGCGCTGGCCCAGCGTTGCGGCCGGCTTCCGCACGCCTATATCGATCTCGCGCTCGGCGATCGCGCGCCGCGGGAGGTTTTCGGCGAACTCGCCTTCGAGCTCGGCAGACACCGGAAACAATTCGGCCGCATCGCGTTTCCGCAGCTGTGGCTCTGCCTGGTCGCGGTGGGCAGCACCCTGCATATGCAGGAGGACAATCGCCGTGCGGCGCTGCGGAATCTGCGCGATGTGGTGTCGAGCAGCCTGCCGATGGAGGCGCGCAGCAAAGGGGTCACCGATATCCTCGAGGCCGCCGGGCAGGTGCCCGAGGGCCTGGCGCCGTGGGTGGGGATGGCCGTGGAATCGCTCCTGCAGAGCCTGAACCGGCTCAACATCCGGCACCGGATCACGCACGGGCCACGACTGGTCGGCGATCAGACCCGGCGCGAGGATATGCTCATCGACCTCGCCAAATGGTCGCACGGCGACGAGGAATCGCGGGCCGAGGCCGATGCCGTGTTCGGAATGGCCTTCCTGCACGATCTGCGCCAGGCCTACGGCGGGGTCCGGGGGCGCAGCCGCACCTTGAATTCGGTACTGCTACTGGACAACGCGCACACCCCGTCGGGCCGGTTGTTCCTGCAGACGTTGCGCGAAGCGCGGCGGCGCAACGGTCCCGACCCCGATCCGCTCGCGGTGGTCGCGGCCAGCGCGCAGTGGTTGCCGGCGTGGAGTGAATGCTGGCACCGCCCGGGCATGCACCGTTTCAGTGAGGAGACCGAACGGCGCGAACCCGAACATCGCACCGGCGGAATCGAATGGCCGGCCCCCCGCGATCCGGCCGATATCCGCACCGACTGGCCGGATCCGGAGAATCCGGCGGCGAACTGGTTCCCCTGGTATCTGGTGGATCTGAGCCGGTTGAGCGTCCAGACCACCGGTGACGTCGCGGCGGATCAGCGGATGCGCTCGGTGCCCCGGGTGGCGGAATTCGTCCGGGGACTCACCGGCGGTAATGCCGCCGGCACCGCCGATGTCATCGCGGCACTGGGGCAGGGCGACGAGAACGAGCCGCTCGCGGCCGCGCGCACCGTGCTCACCACGGCCGTGGGCACGCGGCACGATCCGCTCGAGGAACCGGTCGACGCGCCGGGCACCGTGCTCGAACGGGCCCGCGAACGGCTGCTCACCGATTTCCCGGATGCCGAGAGCCTGCGCGATCTGGTCACCGCCGCGGCCGGGCGCACCGTGGACGTGCTCTATCAGCCGGAGGTTCTCGATTCGGCGCTGCCCGACGGGGAGGCGCTGTTGCAGGAATTGCGCAACCGCCTGTGGATTCGCGCCGCCGACGGACCCGATCCGGAGATGCTGCTGGATATCTGGCTGCGCCGGATCCTGCTGTGGGAGCTCGCCGAGCGCGAGCCCGACGATCCCCGCGACTGGTACAACACCCATATCCTGTGCCGGGAGGTCTACCGGCGCAGATCCCGCGACGGCGATTCCGCGGCGGCGGCCGAGGCCATCTACCACGATCTCGCGCTCGGCAATCTCGCCGACGCCGTGGAGTATCTGAACCGGCCGTTCCTGTCCGGGCATCCCGAGTTCGGCCGCAGTGCCGCCACCGAATGGCTGTCCGACCTCGACCTCATCACCTCGGCGCCGCGCCGGCCGGATGCCACGGCCACGCCTTTCACCCAGGTGGAGGTGATCGTCCGGGAGAACGGGATGGCGCCGGAGGACGACCTCGCCTGGCTGATCGCCGCGCTGTGGATTTCCAACGATCCGCTCGGAGATCCGCAGCGGACCCTGAACCGCACCATCGAGAACGAATTCCGGCAGCTGGCCCGGGGCCTCGGCCGCGGCGCGCTGCTGCTGTACGAACGGGCGGAGAGATATCGGTGAGTATCCAGATCGAACCCCCGGCCCCCGGGTACCGGAAATGGCTGTGGATCGTGGGCGCCTGCGTCGTGGGCCTGGTCGTCGTGCTGGCCGCGGCGAAGGTGGTGCCCGCGATGATCGAATCGGCCCGCAGCTGCGGTGCCGGGGTGGTGACCAGCGGACCGCACGACGAATGCGCCGGGGTCACCGACGGCAGTGTGGTCTTCGCTCCGGAGCTGGCCGATATCGAGCAGCGCATCCTCGAGGAGAACCGGGCCGTTCAGGATTCCGGGGAGCCCTATGTCAGCGTGGTGCAGCTGTCGCCGATGACGCCCGGCACGAGCGCCGAGGGCATTGTGACCATGTCGGGTATCCGGCACCGGCTCGAAGGCGCGCATCTGGCCCAGCTCGCGGCGAACCGGACCTCGATCTGGGGTAACACGCCCAAGATCAAACTGCTGCTGGCGAATCCCGGGAGCGATTTCGGCGAATGGGAGACCGCCGTCGGCAAGATCGAGGACCGCCGTTCCGCGGACCGGATCGTCGCGGTCACCGGGATCTCCTTCAGTGTCCAGAACGCGGTGCGGGCCGTCGAAAGGCTCTCCGAACTGCAGATCCCCACCGTCGGTTCCACACTCACCGCCGACGATCTGCCGGTCCTGCGGGGGTTCCTGCGGGTGTCGCCGACCGCCGCGGAGCACGCGCGCACGGCCGCCGAGTACCTGTCGACCCGGAGCCGGCGAATCCTGATCGTCCGCGACGACAGTCCTATCGATCACTACGGCCGCACCCTCGCCGAGGCTTTCGCCGCGAGCTTCCCCGACGACCCGCAACGGTTCGCCGGGCCGGTGGAGGGCTACGACTCCGAAATCGGCAGTGTGGCCAACACATTCCAGTTCATGATGCCGAATATCTGCCAATCGGCGCCGGATACGGTCTACTTCGCGGGCCGGGCCGCCCACGCGCTCACCTTCCTCACCGCACTGGCCGAACGTCGCTGCCGGGAAACCCCGATCCAGGTGGTCACCGGGGACGATATGGCCTACTACCGCCTCTCCGACAGCCCCGCCCGGGTCGCGCTGGAAACCGGTGTCTCGGTGCTCTACACCGGTCTGGTCCACCCGCAGGGCTGGCGCGACCACCCGGAGCGTTTCAATATGTACTCGGTCGCCCAGTTCTCGCCCGACTGCACGGGCCCGATCTGCTACCGCGAGTTCTCCGACGACAGTCTGGACGATTTCGCCGCCGTCATGGAACACGACGCGGTGGTGACAGCGGTCTCCGCGATCCGCCAGGCGGCCGGGTACGACGGGAACACCGTCCATTCCGACCAGGTCCTACAGGCGATGAAACGGTTGCACGGGGCCGGGGCCGTCCGGGGGGCCAGCGGGACCCTCTCGTTCGACGAGAACGGCCTGCCGACCGATAAGCCCATTCCGATCCTGGAGGCACTGGACGGCGCGCCGCCGCGCTATATCGGACTGCAGTAGCGGTCGTCAGCCCGCGCCGCCGCCGGCCCGCCTGCCGATGCGTTCGAGCAGCCGGCTCCGCGCCGGCGGCCATTCTCCGGCCAGAATCGAGTAGACGACCGTGTTCCGGAGCGTGCCGTCCCGCCGCCGCGCGTGATCACGCAGGATTCCCTCCTGCACCGCCCCGAGCGCGGTGACGGCCGCCCGGGATCGCGTATTGAGATCGTCGACGGTGAATTCGGCGCGCACGGCTGCGAGGGTCTCGAAAATATGGTCCAGGAGCAGGAGTTTGGCCTCCGGATTGCAGGTGGTGCCCCGGACCCGGCGCGAATACCAGGTGAAGCCGACGGTCACCCGGCCGAACCTCTCGTCCATGTTGTACAGCGAGGTGGTGCCCACGATCCGCCCGTCGCGCGGATCCACCGGCACCAGCACCTGGCGGCCACTCGACAACGCGTGCGCGACCGTTTCCGGTGACGGCGGCCGCGATTCGATGCCGTAGGGGAAGTAGCGCAGCGTCTCCGGATCGTCGTGCGCCGCGGCCAGCCCCTCGGCGTCGCCCGGTTCCAGCGGCCGCAGCAGCACATGGTCGCCGCGCAGGGTAGGTGGCCGCTGCCAGAACTCGTTCGCCATCGTTGTCCTCGTTTCGGTCGGCGGGAGCGGCGGTGACTCAGCGGTCCGGGGAGTCCGGACGGTGAGCGGTACAGAGGAACACCCGCGGTGTGCGGCCGATTCGCGTGATCACCAGCGTGAAAGGGTGCGAACCGGAGGGTTTCAGGCGGCGGCGCAGGGCATCGGGGTCGACATCCACTCCGCGCACCAGAATCTCCAGCGGTCCGCAGTCGCGGCGGCGCAGTTCGGCACGCAGCGCTTTCTCCCGGAAGTCGAGTCCGTCGAGGATCCGGAAGGCGCGAATCCCGGGAGGTACGCGGTCGCCGGTGAGATAGGCGATACGCGGGTCCAGCTGCCACAGCCCGTGGCGGGCCGCCCAGTGACGGACGAGCCCCGCCCGCACGATCGCGCCGTCGGGATCGACGATCCACTCCCCCGGTGCCCGCTCGGGGATCTCGCCGGGCTCGGCATCGGTGACCGTGACCGTATCCGAGCCGGTGGTCAGCACGGTGGCCCGGCGGGTGACACCGGTCTCGGCGAGACCCGCCGACCACAGGCACGCCTCGCGCACCGCGCCGTCGAGGGAGACGATCTCCACCTCACCCGGCCAGTCCAGCCGGTCGAAATCCAGTCCGGGGGCGCATTTCACGGCCAGGTCCCGGTCCGCGTAGACGGCGAGCAGAGCGGGCAGCGGCGGTTGCAGGGCGGCGGGGTCGTGGGTTCGCCGGCCGCCCGCGCGCCGGGCGGGGTCGGCGATGATGACCGTCTCGCGGGTGCAGGGGGCGAGGGCGTCGGCACGGGCCAGCAGCACCCCGGCGGCCGGAACCTCGCGCGCCGGGGCCGGTGCGGGATGGGTGAGGTTGTGCCGGGCCATGGTGAGCCTGATCGGATCCAGGTCGCTGCCGATCACACGCGGGCACACCCGGGCCAGTTCGGCCAGCTCCGCGCCGATCGAACACGTCACGTCGTGCACATCGCGACCCGCCAGCCGCCGGGCGCGGTGGCGTGCCACCGCCGCGGGAGTGGCCTGCTGCAGCGCGTCGTCGGTGAACAACCAGTCCTGGGCACCGGGCAGTTTGACGGCCGCCCGGCGGCGCAGGCGCACGGTTTCCACGAGCGCGGGCGCCCGCTCACCGTGCGTGCGCCGCACCGACGCGATATCGCGGAGTTGCGAGGCCGGGGAGAGCTCGAGCCGCGCGACCTCGGCCAGCGCGGCCGCGCCCGGCGCCGACCTCAGGTAGGCGAGGTCGGCCGCGCCGAAGCCGTATCCCACTAGTTCGCGGCGGCGCCCGGCTTCACCCCGGTGATCATGGCGTTGTAGAAGAACTGCCGCGGGACCACCCGGCGCATGACGTTCTCGTCCAGCCAGCTCAGGCCGAGCCACGCCCGGTACATCGCCATCCGGTAGCCGAAGGTGAGCTTCTCGTCGGGGACGGCCGCTTCGAAGGTCCGCACCGGCCAGCCCCACAGGGCTGCGGCGAATTCCTCGGTGTGGGCGGCGACGTCGACCGCGCCGGCGGCCCGCGCGATGTCCTCGAGCTGGGTGGGATCGAAGGTGTGCAGATCGACCACGGCCTCGAGCGCGGCGGCACGCGAGGATTCGTCCAGCTCCTCCTGCGGCCGCCGCCAATCCCGCAGGAACGGCAGCTTCGTGATGGCCGTGGTGGCCTTCCAGGTGACATTGCCCAGGTTGCGGGCGTAGAGGTTACCGATGGTGGTGGGTTCCCCGGCGAAGACGAACCGGCCACCCGGCTTCAGCACCCGCAGGCATTCCCGCAGCGACTGCTCCACATCGGGGATGTGATGCAGAACCGCGTGGCCGACGACCAGATCGAAGGTGTTGTCGTCGTAGGGGATGGTCTCGGCGTCGGCGACCCGGCCGTCCACATCCAGGCCCAGGTTCTCGGCGTTGCGCAGCGCGACCTTCACCATGCCGGGCGACAGGTCGGTGACCGAACCGCTCTTGGCGATCCCGGACTGCATCAGGTTCAGCAAGAAGAAACCGGTTCCGCAGCCCAGTTCCAGGGCTCGTTCGTACGGCAGCTCCGCGTCGGTGCCCACCGCGGCGTCGAACCGGCCGCGGGCATAGTCGATACAGCGTTCGTCATAGGAAATGGACCATTTGTCGTCGTAGGTCTCGGCTTCCCAGTCGTGATAGAGCACCTGGGCGAGCTTGGTGTCCTCGAATGCTGCTTCGACCTCCGCGGCGGTCGCGTGCGGATGGGGCGCGGGGTCGTCGGGGCGTACCGTCATGGTCGGAGAGCCTAATGGGTGCTGCTGGGCGCAGCCCACCCGCAGTCCGCGCATGGCCGGAGCGAAGGCGGAGGTACGCCTATCCTTTCCTGTTCCGGCGGCGAATACCACCGGGTAGGTTCGACCCGGTCAGGCCCCGCTCAGCGACCCGTGAACTCCGCCACTCCGGGCCCGTCCCGCAGGTAGGAACGTGTTCCAATTCGCTGGTCCTCGGTGTCGAACAGCCGCGACCATTCGGTGCGGGCGCGTTCGTGACCGTGCGGCCCTGCCTCGAACACCGCCTTGGCGGCCGCCAGCGCCTGGCCCGGGCCGGTGACGAACTGCCGGGCCCAGGCGAGCGCGGCGCCGAGCACATCGTCGGGGGCCACCACCTGATCCACCAGCCCCAGCCGCGCCGCCTCGTCCGCTTCCACGAAACGGCCGGTGAACACCAGATCCCGGGCCGGTCCGGGACCGATCAGCAGCGACAGCCGCCGGATCCCGGCCAGCGGTATCAACCCGGCGTGGATCTGCGGCAACCCCAGCTTCACGTTGTCGCCGATCACCCGCCAGTCCGCGCCCAGCGCCAGTTCGAGTCCGGCGCCGAGGGCGTATCCGCTGATCGCGGCCACCGTCGGCTGCGGGATCCGGGCCAGGCAGCCCAGCGCCGCCTGCAGATCCGCGGCCATGGCGCTCGCCTGCCCGGCCGGTAGTCCGGCGAGTTCGGCCAGATCGTCGCCCGCGCAGAACACCCGCTCGTCGCCGTAGACGACCAGCGCCGCGATCCCGGGATCGGCGCCGCAGACCGCCGCCGTCTCGGCGATCTCCCGGATCACCTGCGTACTCAGCAGGTTCATCGGCGGCCGGGCGATCCGCAGCAGCGCCACCGCCCGGTCCGAGCCGTCCACCTCCTCGGATCCGAGGTCCGCGGACCCGAGCCGGGACAGGGTTACGAATTCGGCCATGGACGGTAACGCTACCGCGCGTCCGCGGGACCGCCGCCGGGCCGGGATCCGCCCAGCAGCGACGGGTCGGTATCGCGCATCCCCTTCGACCCCACCAGCCGGTTCGGGTCCGGGATATCGGCGAAATAGCGCATATTGTCCGGGAATATCAGCAGCTTCTTCCCGTCGACCTCGCCGAACTCCGGCTGGATCGGATCGATCCGCAGGTCGGCGGCGAGTATCTCACCGGTATTCGCGTATTCGGCCAGTGAGACCAGTTGCGACCAGGTCGGCGGCAGCAGCACATGCTCGCCGTCCTTCCAGGTCCGCAGCGCCGACTCCGGCGTGGACCACTGCACATGATCGGATTCGGTGGTGGCGCCGTCGGCCTGCTGTCCCGCCGGGAGCACCGCGACGAAGAAATGGGTGTCGTAGCGGCGGCGCTCGACGGTCGGGGTGATCCAGCGGGCCCAGGGCCGCAGCAGGTCGGCGCGCAGGACGAGTTTCTCCTCGGCGAGGAATTCGGCGAGGGTCAGTTCCCGGCGCTCGATCCGCTCCCGGTCGCCGCGGTAACCGGCGGTCTCGGCGACCACGGTTTCGGCCGTGGGGCCGGCCAGCAGCACCCCGCATTCCTCGAAGGTTTCCCGCACCGCGGCGCACACCAGCGCCTTCGCTCGCGTCTCGGAGATGCCGTACCGCTCGCCCCACCAGGCCGGCGGCGGCCCAGCCCAGGCGATATCGACCTCCGCGTCCACCGGATCGACCCGGCCGCCGGGAAACGCGGTCATCCCGGCCGCGAAGTCCATGGCCCCGGCCCGCCGCTGCAGGAAGACCTCCGGACCGGAAGCACCGTCGCGCACCAGCATCACGGTGGAAGCGTCCCTGGCCTCGGGCACCTCGGCGGAATCCGGCACAGTCGTCTCACTCACCCCTGCACACTAGCCCCGGCCCCGCACTACGGTCGCGGCGGCCGACCGAGCCCGCCGGTCAGCGGGAACGGTGGCGGCCGAGACGGCGGGCGCGGCGGGCGAAGTAGCGGTCGTCGATCCGGTCCAGGGCGATCGATTGGCGGAACGCCTCGCTGAGATTCGCGGCGGTCAGGACATTGTCCAGCAGGCCCTGGGTGACGATCTCGCCCTCACTCAGCAGCATGCAGTGGGTGAAACCGGGCGGAATCTCCTCGACGTGGTGGGTGACGAGCACCAGCGCCGGGGCGTCGGGGTCGGCGGCGAGATCGCCGAGGCTTTCCACCAGTTCCTCGCGCCCGCCCAGGTCCACGCCGGCGGCCGGTTCGTCGAGGAGCAGGAGTTCCGGGTCGGTCATGAGGGCGCGGGCGATCAGGACGCGTTTGCGTTCACCCTCCGAGAGCGTGCCGTAGGTGCGGTCCAGAAGATGTTCGGCGCCAAGGCTTTCCAGCATATCGATCGCCCGGTCGGTATCCATGTCGTCGTACTGTTCGCGCCAGCGGCCGAGGACCGCGTAGCCCGCCGAGACCACGAGATCCGCGACCCGTTCGTCGGCCGGGATCCGAGCGGCCAGCGCCGCCGACGACAACCCGATCCGTGGACGCAGTTCGCTGACATTCGTTTTGCCGAGACGTTCACCCAGCACATGGGCGGTGCCGTAGGAGGGATGGGTCTCCGCGGCCGCGATCTGCAGCAGCGACGTCTTACCGGCGCCGTTGGGGCCCAGGATCACCCAGCGTTCGTCGAGTTCGACCTGCCAGGTCACGGGACCGACGAGGGTGTGCCCGTTGCGGCGGATGGAAACGTTGGAGAAGTCGATGAGCAGATCTGGATCGGGGTGCGCCACGGGCTCCATCTTGTCTCGAGCGATCATCGGCGGCGGCACCGGGCACCCGCGATTCTCCGCACCGGCGCGCCCGGACCCCGTCTCGCACACCGGACCCGGCCGTCAGGACCAGCCCTGATCCGGCGCCGCGGGCGGAGTCCCGATCACCGTGACCGAACCGGGCGCGACCTCGGTGAAACCGGCATCACGGACAGCGGTCGCCGTACCCCCGGCCACCGCCGCACGCAGGGTTTCCCACTGTTCGGGCCCGGCCTCGCGCACCGCGCAGGCGAAACCCCGGCGCGCCCACGCCCGGGCGTGTTCCACCGGCAGCGCCCCGGCGAACAGCATGCTCGCATGCCCGACCTGCGCCGCCGCCTTCCCGACCGTCATGCCGAGGGCCGCGTTCACCCAGAAGACCGGGAGATCGGCGGGCGCCGGGCCGGGGTCGTCGGATTCCAGATCCGTACCGCCGATCTGGAGTCGCCGGATCCGCGGATCGATATCGCCCACCGCGCCCGGCACCAGCGCCCGGGCCTGGGCACCACCGCATTCGACGGTCAGCCCCGCGACCTCGTTCGCCGCTGCCCATTGCGCGCCACGCGCCCGCCGGGCGACTTTCCGGATCCGCGACCGCTTCCAGGTCAGATACGGCCGCTCCCATTCCCCCTCGTCACCCACGCGCGGGTCCAGGCACAGCGCCACCGCCGCGGCGGCCGCGGCGGCCAGCAAGGCGCTGCGGGCCGGTGGGTCGGCCTTCGGGATATGTAGCACCATCTGCATGGCCTGCACCTGCGCCGGATCATCGGGGTCGCCGCTGCCTCCGTATCCGGTGGCGAGCTCGGTATGCCGCTGAGTGAACCCCGGGTCCGCCCAGGGCTCCGGCGTGGCGTCCGGGTTCGCGACGTCCTCGCCCGAGTCCAGGCCGCCCGCCATCACTTCCGTCGCGCCGCACTCCGGCATTCCAGCACCCTCCACAAACCCGACCGTCGCCTCCGGTCAGCCTACCGACGCGGCGGCCGTCCGAATCGGACGCGGCCCCGCCGATCAGCCCAGCGGCACCCGGCGCAACAGTCCGTCCCGCGCGTCCGCCGCCTCGACCTCGTCGCGGGTAACGCCCAGGATGAACAGCACCGCGTCCAGATAGGGATGGGACAGCGCGGTATCGGCGACCTCACGCAGCGCGGGTTTGGCATTGAACGCCACCCCCAGCCCCGCCGCGTTCAACATATCGATATCGTTCGCCCCGTCACCGACCGCGACGGTCTGCTCCATCGGCACCCCGGAATCGGCGGCGAACCGGCGCAGCGCCGTTGCCTTGTAGGCCCGGTCGACGATCTCGCCCACTACCCGGCCGGTGAGCTTCCCGTCGACCACCTCCAGCACATTGGCCTGCGCGAAATCGAGCTCCAGCTCCCGGGCGAGCGGATCGATCACCTGCCGGAACCCGCCCGACACCACCCCGCACCGGAAACCGAGCCGCTTCAGCGTCCGGATCGTGGTCCGCGCTCCGGGGGTCAGCGCGATGGAACCCGCGACCTCCGCGATCACCGATTCGTCCAGACCGGCCAGCGTCGCCACCCGCTGCCGCAGCGATTCCGCGAAATCGATCTCGCCGCGCATCGCCGCCTCGGTGACCTCCCGCACCTGGTCCTCGACCCCGGCGTGCGCGGCCAGCATCTCGATCACCTCGCCCTGGATGAGGGTCGAATCCACATCGAAAACGATCAGCCGCTTCGCCCGGCGGGCCAGCCCCGCCCGCTCCACGGCGATATCCACCCGCTCGGTCACCGCGACCTCGGCGAGCGCCGTCCGCAACCGGGAATCGGTGTCCCCGCCCCGATCCGGCGCCGTCACCAGCAACTCCATCCCGGTCACCGGATAGTCGGCGATCCCGCGGATGGCATCGATATTGACCCCCAGCCCCGCCAGCTCCCGCGACACCGCACTGAACGCCCGCGCGGTCACCGGCGCCCCCAGCACCACCACCGCGTGCGTCGATACCGGAGCCCGCGCGGCATCGGCGTCGATATCGACGTCCACCTGCATACCGACGGTGTTCATGGCCTCTTCGAGCTCGTCCTGCAACGCCTCGGGATCCGAGGGGCAGGTGACGAGCACACCCAGGGTGAGCCGGCCGCGGATCACCACCTGCTCGATATCGAGCAGGCTCACCCCCCGCCGCGCCATCGCCGTCAGCAACACCGACGTCACACCGGGACGATCGGGCCCGGTGACGGTGACGAGAACGGTCGTCTCGGCCAAAACAGCTCCTGTATTTTTGGCGCGCTGGCGCGCGCGGGTTCGGGGCCCCCTTGTGTCTCGGTTCTTCACTCCCGCCGGTCGGTCGCTGCGCTCCCTCCCTCTGGTCGCTCCAGAACCGAGACGGGCCCCGAACCTTGTCGGTGGACCATCCGGGGAAAGCCTAGCGAGGGCCGCGGATGGCCCGGCGAGGGTGGGTGCAACCCACCTCGTGGCACTCGCCCCCAAACAAAGAAACGGCGCAGAGCGTGCTCACGCACACCCTGCGCCGAGTCCAGCGAGGCCCCCGGTTCGGCCCGCGTCGGCTGTCAGCGCTCGAAGCGCATGTGGCGAAGCCACGAGTCTCGAGCGCTGACAGCCGACGCCCAGGAGGGCCGAACCTCGAGCAGCGGAGCCGCTCCAAAATTCCAGCCGAACCTCGAGCGGCGGAGCCGCTCCAAAATTACTGCTTTGCCAGAGCTTCCTCGGCGTGGTGTTTGGCGCCGCCGCTGAAGCCGACGTGGGCTTCCTTGCGCATCCGGTCGACCATATGCGGGTAGTGCAGTTCGAAGGCCGGGCGTTCGGAGCGGATCCGCGGCAGTTCGTAGAAGTTGTGCCGCGGCGGCGGGCAGGTGGTGGCCCATTCCAGGGAGTTGCCGTAACCCCACGGGTCGTCCACGGTCACCACTTCGCCGTAGCGGTAGCTCTTGAAGACGTTCCACAGGAACGGCAGCATCGACGCGCCGAGTACGAAGGCGCCGATGGTGGAGATGGTGTTCAGCGTGGTGAAACCGTCACCGGCCTGGTAGTCGGCGTAGCGGCGGGGCATACCTTCGGCGCCCAGCCAGTGCTGCACCAGGAAGGTGAGGTGGAAGCCCAGGAACGTGGTCCAGAAGTGCCATTTCGCGAGACGTTCGTCGAGCATGCGGCCGGTCATCTTCGGGAACCAGAAGTAGATACCGGCGTAGGTGGCGAACACGATGGTGCCGAAGAGCACGTAGTGGAAGTGCGCGACCACGAAGTAGGAATCGGTGACGTGGAAGTCCAGCGGCGGGCTGGCGAGGATGACACCGGACAGACCGCCGAAGAGGAATGTCACGAGGAAGCCCACCGAGAACAGCATCGGTGATTCGAAGGTCAATTGCCCCTTCCACATGGTGCCGATCCAGTTGAAGAACTTCACACCGGTCGGGACCGCGATCAGGAAGGTCATGAACGAGAAGTACGGCAGCAGCACGGCGCCGGTGGCGTACATATGGTGCGCCCACACCGCGATGGACAGGGCGGCGATACCGAGGGTCGCGTAGACCAGGGTGGTGTAGCCGAAGATCGGTTTACGGCTGAACACCGGGAAGACCTCGGAGACGATGCCGAAGAACGGCAGCGCGATGATGTACACCTCGGGATGCCCGAAGAACCAGAACAGGTGCTGGTAGAGCAGGATGCCGCCGGTGCCCGGATCGTAGATGTGGCCACCCAGGTGGCGGTCGTAGGCCAGACCCATCAGGGCGGCGGTCAGCAGCGGGAAGGCGAGCAGCACGAGCACGCTGGTGACGGCGATGTTCCAGGTGAAGATCGGCATCCGGAACATGGTCATACCCGGAGCGCGCAGGCAGACCACGGTCGTCAGCATGTTGACGCCACCGAGGATGGTGCCCAGACCGGAGACGGCCAGGCCCATGATCCACAGGTCGGTGCCGACGCCCGGCGAGTGCAGGATATCGGTGAGCGGCACATACGCCGTCCAGCCGAAGTCCGCGGCGCCGCCCGGGGTGATGAAGCCGGCGGTCGCCATGGTGGCGCCGAACGCGTACAGCCAGTAGCTGAAGGCGTTCAGTCGCGGGAAGGCGACGTCGGGTGCGCCGATCTGCAGCGGCAGAATGATGTTGGCGAAGCCGAACACGATCGCGGTCGCGTAGAACAGCAGCATGATCGTGCCGTGCATGGTGAACAGCTGGTTGAACTGCTCGGGCGAGAGGAACTGCAGACCCGGGCGGGCGAGCTCACCGCGCATCATCAGGGCCATCAGGCCGCCGATGAGGAAGAACGCCATCGAGGTGGTCAAGTACATGACACCCAGGACCTTGGGGTCCGTGGTGGTCACCATCTTGTAGATGAACGACCCCTTCGGCCCTGTTCGCGCCGGAAATGGCCGAGTCGCTTCCAGCCCCTGGGGGACTGGTTTGGGCTCTACGGCAGTCACTGTTCCTCCTGAAGGTGCCTTTAGGGTCGCTCCGCAGGCTCCACTGTTTGCCCGCCGCCCCGGTGCACGAGACGGCCAACGGTTAGCTGTGCGCTTCTCGAATCGTAAACCTTCCCTCCGGAGCGGGGCGAACGGGTCCTACTCTGTGTCGTACTACCGGCCCGTCGCTGCCCCCGACACCAGCTCGCCGGTGCGCCGCGCTAATCCGACGGCGCAAATCCCACCCGTGACTGCGCACATCCCCCGAACCCGCGACGCCGGAGGCGTCGCCATGTCCCAGCATGTACCCTTCCCGGCATGCCGGTGAGCCCCGCTGTCCGTACCCCAGTCGCGCGCAGTTCCCGGATCGGCGCGCGAGGCGGCCGCGCCCGCCGGTGGACGGCGGCCGCGCTCGGCTGCTGCGCGCTGGTGGTCTCCGCGTGCGCGGGCCATCCCGACGATTCCGCGTCGATCATCCGCACCACCACCAATATCGCCGGGGCGGGCGTGGTCGGGATCGAACGCGACACCACCCAGGCGTGCTCGCTGCCCACCGCACCGGATCCCGCGGCGGGCCCGGATCGCATCGTGCGCCACGAATCCGGGGAGTCGCGGGTGCCCGCCGACCCGCAGCGGATCGTGGTGCTGGGCACCTCCGCCCTCGATGCCACCTGCGCGGTCGGGCTGTGGGAGCGCGTGGTCGGCGCGACCACGGTCGCCGGACCCACTCCGCAGCCGGGCTATCTGGGGTACGGCGTCCTCGAGATCCCGGGCGTCGGCCCGGACAGTGATCCCGACCCGGCGCTCATCGCGCGACTGAACCCCGATCTGATCATCGGCACCGCGCCCGCGGGCCGTGCGGGTTACGAGGCGCTCAGCGATATCGCCCCGACCGTGCTGGTCGGCCCGGGCCGCGACTGGCGCGACCAGTTCACCGGGTTCGCGGGGGCGCTGGGCCGCTCCGGAGCGGGCGAGGCCGCGCTGCGGGCCTACGACACCGAGGCCGCCGAAACCGGCGACACCATCAACGCCCGGCTGAGCCAGGCCTCCCTCGTGCGATTCACCGCCCAGGGCACCGAGTTCCTGGGCAGCGAGACCTTCGCGGCGCAGATCATGGCCGATACCGGCGCGGGCCGGCCGACCGCCCAGCGGGAGACGTCCGGACCGGTGGACGAATCCGATCCGGTCGCGGCCGAGGGCGATCTGATCTACGTCATGTTCGACGGCCCCGAGGGGCAGGCCCACGGTGAATCGGTGATGCGGTCGGAACCGTGGGAGAAGCTGGGCGCTGTCGCCGACAACCGGATGTTCGTCCTCGACGACGCACTCTGGCACACCACGGGCCTGACCTCCGCCCGCACCGTTCTCGGCGATATCCGCGACACCCTCAACGCCTACGTCATGGACTGATACCGGTTCCGACACCACCGGCGCCGCCCGGGATCCACGCGGCGGCGCCCACCCGGTCCTACGATGGCCACCTGCTGCCCCCGGTCCCGCCCGGCGTCCACAGCGGACTCACAGCCGGGATCCAGGTGGAGACCAGGCAGCATTTCTACCGTCGGAGTCACCATCCGTCGAAAGAGGTGCACAACGTGCGGAAACGTCGATCACAGCCGTCCGGGGAACCCCACGAGCACGATCTCGGGCTCGCCCACGATATGTCGGTGATGTTCTCCCGGCGCCGGGCGCTGTGGCTGCTGGGCGCCGCGGGGACCGCCTCGGTGGCCGCGGCCTGCTCCACCGGCGGGGATTCCGGCGGTTCGGCCGCCACCTCGGCCGCGTCCAGCACCGTGCAGACCGTGACCGCGGCCCCGCAGGAGACCGCCGGGCCCTACCCCGGCGACGGCTCCAACGGACCCAACGTGCTCATCGAATCCGGTGTCGTGCGCTCGGATATCAAAAGCAGTTTCGGCCCGTACTCCGGTACGGCCGAGGGCGTGCCGGTGACCATCCGGCTCACGCTGCAGGATCTCGCCCGCGAGGGCGCCGCCGGTACGGGAATGGCGCTCTACCTTTGGCATTGCGATCGCGACGGGGAGTACTCGCTGTACGGCGAGGGCATCACCGAACAGAACTATCTGCGCGGGGTGCAGGTCGCCGACGACTCCGGGCAGGTGAGCTTCACCTCGATCTTCCCGGCCTGCTATGCCGGCCGCTGGCCCCATATCCACTTCGAGGTCTACGACAGCCTCGAGGTCGCGGTCGCCGGTGAGAACGCCCGCCTCACCTCGCAGATCGCGCTCCCCCAGGATGTGTGCGAACAGGTCTTCAACGCCGACCCGGGCTACGCGCGCAGCCTCACCAACCTGTCCGAGGTCACCCTCGCCACCGATAACGTCTTCGGCGACGGCTGGGACGCCGAAATGGCCACCGTCACCGGCAGCGCCCAATCCGGGATGGATATCTCCCTGACCATCGGCGTCGCCGAGAAATCCGAGAACCGCACCGAGGGCGGCCCCGGTGGCGCACCTCCCGGCGGGCCGGGCGGCACCCCTCCCGGACCGCCACCGGACGGTATGCCCCCGGGCGGCGGCGCGCCGCCGGCCGGGAACTGAGTGTCCGGTCCCACTCCGCCGACGACGCGGTTCCCGGTCGCCGAATACCGTCCCGCAACCGTAAGTCAACCGTTCCGAGACCTATAATCCCAGGTAGATGACCATTTCACCGGTACCGTCGAAGGTATGGGCGGCAAGGTCGAGGGTGATCGCTCACTCGGATACCGGCTGAGCATCGGGGTCGTCATCGGACTGGCGATCGGGATCCCGCTCGGCCTGGTGGTCCTGGGCAATCTCGCCGTGGGCGCCGGCCTCGGTATCGGATTCGGCCTGGCGTTCGGTCTGGCCATGTCACCGTCGCCTTCCGGAGACTACGGATACCGCTCCCCGCGCAAGCGCGGATCCCGTTCCTCCCACGACGAGGAGCCCCACCACCGCACGCCCCCGCACGACGACTGAAGTACGCTCGGCGCCTGCGGTCCCGTCCGCCGAAAACCCGTTTTCCGCAGCGGGTTCGACGCGCGCAGACACAACCTGTGGGACTGCTCGATGATCTCACCCCCAAGGGGTAGTGTTACGAGTCCAAGTCGTCGGGAAGGGTGTGGAGGCAGGATGAAGCTCATCGATCGGGTATCGGCCATCAACTGGAATCGGGTGCCCGACGAAAAGGACGCCGAGGTCTGGGACCGGCTCACCGGAAACTTCTGGCTCCCGGAGAAGGTCCCGGTGTCCAACGACATCCCGTCCTGGGCGACGCTGACCCCCGACGAGAAACAACTCACCATGCGGGTGTTCACCGGCCTCACCCTGCTCGACACCATCCAGGGCACCGTCGGCGCGGTCAGCCTGATCCCCGACGCGCTCACCCCGCACGAAGAGGCGGTGCTCACCAATATCGCCTTCATGGAGTCGGTGCACGCCAAGAGCTACAGCTCCATCTTCTCCACCCTGTGCTCCACCCGCGAGATCGACGACGCCTTCCGCTGGTCGGAGGAGAACCGAAACCTGCAGCGCAAGGCCGAGATCGTGCTGGAGTACTACCGCGGCGACGACCCGCTCAAGCGCAAGGTGGCCTCCACCCTGCTGGAGAGCTTCCTGTTCTACTCCGGCTTCTACCTGCCGATGCACTGGTCCTCGCGCGCCAAGCTCACCAACACCGCCGATATGATCCGCCTGATCATCCGCGACGAGGCCGTGCACGGCTACTACATCGGCTACAAGTACCAGCGCGGCCTCGAGCAGGTCACCCAGGCCGAACGCGACGAGCTGAAGAACTACACCTTCGAGTTGCTGTTCGAGCTCTACGACAACGAGGTCGACTACACCCAGGACCTCTACGACGAGGTCGGCCTCACCGAGGACGTCAAGAAGTTCCTCCGCTACAACGCCAACAAAGCGCTGATGAACCTGGGTTACGAGGGCCTGTTCCCCAAGGACGAGACCGAGGTCAACCCGGCCATCCTCTCGGCCCTGTCCCCCAATGCCGACGAGAACCACGACTTCTTCTCCGGGTCGGGTTCCAGCTACGTGATCGGCAAGGCCGTCAACACCGAGGACGACGACTGGGACTTCTGAACTTGTCGAATTCGAAACCATGAATTCGAGCCGGGCCCCTTTAGAGTTGGTGACGAACCGCCCACTTCAGGGAGATGGTGAACATGGCAAATTCGGTCATGGACGATTTCGGCAGTCAGCTGCGGGTTGCGTTTCATCGGTTCAGTGATTGGCCCTATCCCGACCAGATCGATCACGAGCTCTTCCGGGCATTCATGAAGACCGCGCACGATGTGGGCGGGGAGCCGGATGCCCCGGCCGTGTTCGAGGAGAAACAGGAAGAGATCTGGGAGCTCAACACTTTCATCACCTGCGAGGTGCTCGGCTGGCGCGGTATCTGGACCTCCGAGGAACGGCGCAGGCTGGGCAATGTCGATCTCGGGCGTACGCAGTATCTCGGTTTTCCCTACTACGGCCGCTGGGTGCTGGCGATAGCCCGCTGCCTCATCGACAAACGCCACATCACGCTGCGTGAACTCATCGAACGCAGCCACGAGGTCCGGGAGCGGTGCGCGGGCTCGCCGGGTCCGCTGGCACCCGAGCCCCGCGGCACCGGGGACGGCGCCGAGGTCGCGCGCAATATTCATCACCGGGACGCGGTCGGTCACGGGGATCCCCAATGTTTCGCCGGGCAGGCGGATACACCTCGGTTCGCGGTCGGCGACCGGGTGCTGGTGCGCGATTATCCGACGATCTTCTACACCCGCACCCAGGAGTATCTGCGCGGTAAGCCGGGCACCATCGTCAAGGTCACCTACGAGAGCCCGATCCCCGAGGACGAGGCGTTCGACCGCGAGGACCGGCGGCCCGAATGGTTCTACATCGTGCGCTTCGATATGAAAGATCTGTGGGACCCCTATCGGGGATGCGCCGAGGACACCTTACAAGCGGAAATTTCGGAGCCCTGGCTCCAGGCGAGCTCATAAACCGGGTTACACCTCCATGAGAGGAACACGATGAGCGGACAGTCGCACGAGGATCACGATCACGACGACGAGTCGCCCCGGCACGCGGCGCCGATGGTCGAAGAGGTCACCGATTTCGAGGTGCTCGAGATCGCGCTACGCGAACTCGCGATCGAGAAGGGTTTGTTCACCGCCGAGGATCACCGCAGTTACACCGAGTATTTCGAGCAACTCGGCCCGGCGCCGGGCTCCCGGTTCGTCGCCAAGATCTGGTCCGATCCCGAATTCCGGGAACTGGCCCTCGACGATCCCATCGCCGCGTGCAACGAGATCGGGATCGATTGGCTGAAACCGACCGGGTTCGGGACGCCCAGCGATTTCACCGCGCTGCATATCCTCGAGGACACGCCGACGCTGCATCACGTGATCTGTTGCAGCCTGTGCTCCTGCTATCCCCGGCCGCTGCTCGGGAATTCCCCCGAGTGGTACCGGACGCCCAACTACCGCCGCCGGCTCGTCCGCTGGCCGCGCCAGGTTCTCGCCGAATTCGGCCTCTACCTCACCGAGGACGTCCGGATCCGGGTCGAGGACTCCAATTCCAAGCACCGGTTCATGGTGCTTCCGGTACGCCCGGACGGGACGGACGGGTGGAACGAGGAAGAGCTCACGCAGATCGTGACGCGCGACACCCTGATCGGTGTCGCTCTCCCCAAGCCCGGACGGACCGCGGATATCCAGCGCCCGGTCCATGCCGCGATCCATCCGGCCGAAAACTACTGACCGACCGAAGGGACAACGGATACCGATGGACCAGGATGTCACGGGGATCAGGGTGCCGCTGCTGGAACAGCTGATCGACCGTGGGCAGGTGTGGCCACGGATGGCCGAGAAGTACGGTGTCGAGAATCCGAGCCCGCCGTGGAAATCGAGTCTGGACGGATTCTGCGACGCGCTGGACCGTGAGGGCACCGCCCTGCCGCTGCTCACCCGGCGCGACGAGGAGGATCGCCTCACCGGCGAGGTGTATACGGCGCTGCCCTTCCCGGAGAATCAGCTCGTCGCGCTGGCGCATTCGCTGATCGCCAGGCAGATCATCGACGAGTCCGAACTGGCCGGCCGGCTCGAGACGGTCCGGGCCAGGCTCGAAGCCGATGACACCGATCGCCCCGGCTCCTGACCGTTTACCCGGAGTACTCCAGCCCGAGGATGCGGGCGAGGTCGCGCAGGCATTCCTCATACACCGGCTCGAGGTCGGAATAGGCGAAGTCGAGCTGGTGCAGCACTTCCATGCACAGCAGGCCGTAGAGCCGAATCCAGCACGACAGGAACACATGCGCGGCCTCGGGCGGCAGTTCGTCGCCGATCGTGGCCGAGTAGGCGACCAGTTGCTCTCGGAGGGACGCGGGCAACTCGGACGGGCCGGGCACATCGAAGGGCCGGGTGCGCCACAGCTCGATGGTCAGATCGAGTAGCACCCGTTCGAATCGCTGCCCGGCCCGGTGCCGTTCGGATTCCGGTTGCCGGTTCCGCGGGGTGATCGGAGCGGCGAAGATCCACCCGAATTCGGCCGGGTGGGTGATCGCCCAGGCGCGCATGGCACGGCAGGCCGCCAGGATTCGCGCACCGACCGGCGCGTCGGCGCGGGCGTCCCGCGCGCTTTCCATGGCGACGGCCAGTTCGTCGAAGAAGTCCGCGGTCACCGCTCCCACCAGGGCTTCGTGACCCGCGTAGTAGTGATACAGCGCCGGTCCGCTCATCCCCACCTGCCGGGCGACCGCGTTGACGGTCACCGCGGCCGGACCCTGCTCCACCAGGAGCGTTCGTACCGCCTCGTGGATTTCCCGCAGGGTTTCCCTGCGCAGCCGCTCCCGCCTTCCGCCGGTCTGTGTCGGCATGGCCGCCCTTCTGCTGGTTCGCCTCGATCATTGACATCCTAGAGCATCTATGTTGTTTTAATGGTTATAAATCTTTTAGAGACTCTAGGAGTTGCGGTGGAACGTCGGTGGTGGGTGCCTCTCGCGGTGTTATCGGTCGTGACGGCGGTGTGGTGGCGGCAGTCCAGATCGGCCCGCCTGCACGAGGACGGCGGCCCGAGTCGCGATCGCGAGGTACGGCGGTGAAGGTGCTGATCGTCGGCGGCGGTATCGGCGGCCTGGCCGCGGCGGTGGCGTGCCACCAACGGGGAATGCGCGTCGAGGTGCTCGAGCGCGCGCCGGAGATCACCGAAATCGGCGCGGGACTGTCGATCCAGCCCAACGGGCTGCGCGCATTGGACGCCCTGGGCCTCGGCGACGCGGTACGCGCCGCCGGCCCGGCCGGACCCCTGCGGGGCATCCGCGGCAGCGACGGAACCTGGCTGATCCGCAACGACACCGCGGAGCTCGAACGGCAGTTCGGCCCGTGGGCGATCGTCCACCGGGCAGTATTGGTGGAGATCCTGCGCGACGCCGTTCCCGCGCACGTCCTGCGACCGGGAATCACCGTGCGAGAAGTACTGCCCGACGGCACCGTCCACCACAGCGGCGGCACCGATACCGCGGATCTCGTGATCGGCGCCGACGGTGTGCACAGCGTGACCCGGCGCTCGATCCGGCCGGACGCCGCCGGCCCGCGCTACGTGGGCTACAGCACCTGGCGCATGCTCACCGCACCGGCGTCGGTCGAGGGCAGTGTCGAAGTATGGGGCAGAGGTGAGCGGTTCGGCTACATCCCGATGCCCGACGGCCGTATCTACTGCTACGTGATGGCCAACGCCCCGGCCGGATCCCGGATCGGACTCGATGAGCTCCGCGAACGGTTCGCACGCTGGCACGAACCCGTCCCGGCGCTGCTCGACGCCGCCCACCCGGACGCGGTCCTGCAGCACGACACCTACGAGCTGCCGAACCTGCGCACCTACGTACGCGGACGAGTCGCGCTGCTCGGGGACGCCGCGCACGCCATGGCACCCAATCTCGGACAGGGTGCCTGCCAGGCACTGGAGGACGCGGTCACCCTCGCCGCGAGGGTGGACGCCCTCGGCGTGGAGACGGGATCTCGGGAGTACGACCGTCTCCGCAGGCCCCGCACCCAGATGATCGCCCGGCTCTCCCGCCGGGTCGGCGCCCCCGCCCACTGGAACTCGGCACTGGCGACCACGCTCCGCGATACCGCGCTACCGCTACTACCCGGCGCGTTCTTCGGCCGGTCGATCACACCCGCCTACTCCTGGACCCCCTGACCCGCGGACCCGCGGACACCCGAAAGATGAAAGGCCCGTTTCCGATGCTCTTCCCGCGAATCGTGGTCGCCGCCGTAGCGGTGATCACGATGGCCGGCGCCGTTCTCGCCGATCTGATCGTCCCCGACCTAGCCGCCCAGCACGCCTTCAACCCGAATTGGCCGCCACACGCGAAATTCCACGACGCCCAGTACATGGCGATGACGGTGCTCCTCGGCCTCATCGGCCTGGCGCTCACGCTCCGGCCGGGCCGCGACCCGCGCGCCCGCACCCTGTGCGCCGCCGCGGTCGTATCCACCCCGTGGCTCGGAATGTTCGCGGCCCTGCTGTTCCCCGGCACCGCCACCTACGATCCCGAGTTCGCCGGCCGGACCACTTTCGTTCTCGGCATGCACGGCCAGGTCTTCCTGGCGCTGATCCTGCTCACAGCACTATTCGGTGCGGTCGCGGCACTGTGCCGGTAGCCCACCGCCCCTCCTCGATCGCCGCGAAGCAGGGCTACGGCACGATCATCACCGGCGCGCCCTCGCGTTGACCGGATGATGGGCAGGCGATTGGATATGTCTCACACTTGCCTGAAGGAAACCGGGATGCCCTCCCAGGTGTCGGAGCCTTCACCACCGCCCGGAATCCCGTACATCACGTCATCGGGATCCATGGCATTCGGCCGATCGTTCCGCCATGAGACCATCAGATTCTGCCTGCTCGGGCACAGATTTTTCCAGTGGATGGTCGTCGTCGACGTGCCGCTGTCGGTCCACCACCACTGGATGCAGCCGGCCACGCCGTCATGTCTGTCCGCTGTTGTCTCCTGCTCGCCGAACGCCGTGGCGGCGGCCGCCGCCACGGCGAACGCCGCAGTCGCAAGGACGATCGCGAGCTTGATTGCCGAGGTCATGTTTTGAGTCCCTGTCTGCTGCGGATCTCGTTGTGGACCCAGTTCTAACACCTTCCCGCGTCTGGAGAACCGTCGTGCACAGGTGATTGCTGTCCCCGACCAAGTCGCGAAGCTCCCGAGTATCGGCCGCGCACTCCCGGGCCGTCACTTTCGCGGAACGCCCTCCGCGGCCGGCTTCGCGTGGTGCGCCCGGGCGATATCCGCGACGGCGACGATCTTGTCGCGGAGTATCGCCGGGGCGACCACGTCCACCTCCTCCCCGTACCCCACCAGCATGGCGGCCGCCGCATCCAGGCTGCGGACCCGCAGGGTGAAGATCTCGGCGGAACCCGCGACCGGCCGCGGGTCGCCGAGGGCGGTCACCGAGAGCGATCGGAGCACCATGACCCGTCGCACCCGGTGCACGCGCAGCACGATCTCGATGGCGGGTTCGCGGCGGAAATCGTCGCGCATCCGCTGCCACACCTCCCGTAGGTCCAGGTCGGCCGGACGTCGGCTGGGTTCCCCGAGGCGGCGCACCGCGCTGATCCGGGAGACGCGGTAGCTGCGCGGCCGGCCGCGGTGCGCGGCGACGAGATACCAGGTGGTGCCCACCTGCAGCAGCCCCCACGGATCGACGGTCCGTTCGCCGGGGGCGGCGGCCTGCCTGGACTGGTAGCGGATCCGGAGCCGTTCGTCGTCCAGGACCGCGGCCTGTACCTCGGCCAGCGCGTCCGGAGTGTCCGGGTCGCGATGCCAGCCGCCGGCGTCGAGGACGATGCGGTCCTGCACATGGGTCACCAGGCGGTGCTGATCGTCGGGTAGGGCGGTGGAGAGTTTGTGCAGCGCGCGGCAGAACGAATCACCCAGGCCCAGCGCCTCGGCCGCGCCCCGCCCGCCCGCGACGAACAGGGCGTGAGCTTCGGCGCCGGTGAGCTGTTCGGCATCCGGCTCGAAACCCGGGACCAGCGCGAAGCCACCGCCCCGCCCGCGCTCGGCATAGACCGGCACCCCGGCCGCCGAGAGCGCGTCCATATCGCGCAGCACGGTCCGTTTGGTCACTTCGAGGCGACGCGCCAGTTCGGCGGCGCTCATCCGCCCGTGGCGCCGCAGCAATTGGACGATCCGGAGAAGCCGATCCGCACGCACCGATCCAGATTCTCACGAAAAGGTGACACCAGATGTCACCTGCCGGGTCCGAGACTGAAGCCATGACACAGATCCCGGATTTCCGAAACGACCTCGCCACAGCCCACGAATGGGTGGCCGCCCTGATGACCGCCGTCCGCCCGGACCAGTGGGCCGACCCCACACCCTGCGCGGAATTCGACGTTCGGGCCCTGCTCGAACACCTCTCCTGCCATCCCGCGAAGATCGCGGCGACCGCGCACGGCGACGACCCCCGGCAGCTGCCCTCCCATGCCGCGATCGACGCGAGCCGACCCGGTGAGGACTATCTGAAACGCGCCGTCTCCGCGCTCGACCAGTGGGCCGACGACACTTTGCTCACCCGCCCGGTCACCGCACCCTGGGGTGCGGCCCCGGGCGGTCTCGCTCTCGGCGGCTATCTGATGGAGACCGTCGCGCACGGCTGGGACCTGGCCGTGGCGACCGGACAGCCCGCCGAGGCCGACCCGGCCCTGGTCGCCAAGGCGCAGGCCGTAGCCGACCGGGCGTTGTCCGACGCGTTCCGCGGACCGCGCTCACCGTTCGGCCCGCGGGTGGAGCCGAGGCCCGAAGCCGGGCCGACCGAACGCCTCGCGGCCTTCCTGGGACGTTCGTGGCGCGGCGCGGACACCTCCCCGGCCCCCTGATCTCGTGCACGGCCCGGACGCCTCCGCATCATTCGGGAAGGACGATCCGGGCCGGATGCCGGGTTCAGCCGACGGACTCCCGGAAGCTCACCCCCTCCGCCATCTTCTGCGCGACCTCGGCGAGTTCACCGACGGGGAAGACCTCGTATTCGATGAAGAAACCGAATTTGCTGGGGCCGTCCGTGAGGTCCATCGGGTCGTCGGTCTCGACCACCGCGAACCCGCCACTGCCGTCGAGCCGGCCGACAAGCTGGTGATAGGTCACCCCGGCGGCCGGTTTCCAGCCCGCGTACACATCCAGTGCGCGCCGGATACCCTCCTCGTTCTCCGTGGGCGAGCCGTTCCACCGATAGGTCCAGGAAATCACGTATTTCATCTGTCCTCCCAGGAATGTTCCGGAGCAGCGGATCGCACGCGGCACGACCGGCGATCTCACGGACTTCCTTGTGCGGCAAGGAGTCTCCTGATGGATACGTCCTCACGCGGCGTCGCGGAATCCACTCTCCGACGGATGGTTCTGTGCGGGCGCGGACACCACACCGGTACGCGACGAATGTCAGCGGTGATTCGGATCTTCACTCGCGAGGGCTCGGGTGCGCGGGCTCTCGCGCGCTGGCAGCGGTGCGATATCCGGCCGACTTGTCTCGACGTGACGCGACACTACGGCCGTCACGCCGGGCTTATTATAGCAATAAGCTATGGTCAGCGGATACGGCAGTTCTCGTCGACCGGCCGCGTGATCGACCAGTTCTGCGCGAACCGGCAGGCCGCAATCTTCCAGCGCCCGTCCTCCACGACGTACTCGTCGTCGTAATCACCGGTCATCACCGTCTCGGTCTTCTCCACGAGGTTCACCTGACGGAACTTCAACGTCCAGCGACCGGAGGCGTGGCCGTCGTCGTGAACGGTGATATCGGGATGCACACCGTGATGCATATCGAGGACCACGTTCTTGCCGTCGACCTTCTGCAACGCGATCTTCTCGAACACCGCCGCCATACCGTCGGCGTCGAACGACCCCAGCACCCCGTAGTCGACCGCCGCCCCCGCCTCGATGAAGCAATCGCGGAACGCCTTCGGGTCCTTCGCGTCACAGGCCCGCAGATAGCGGTGTTTCAGTGCCTTGATCTCCTCCACCGCCTCCAGCCGCGCCAGCCGCCGCACCAGGTCGGCGTCGGTGGATCGCGGCGGCGGAGTGGGCGTCATGAGATCTCCTCACGAAGTTCGTCCCGGCCCGGAGGGGCCGGCGGGTGGGTCCATCGTGCACTGTATAGCCGGACCCTCCGGGCGTGGGTGGGGACAGTGCGCAGATGCCACGAGATGCGGATGCGCTCATGGTCCGATTCCGGGCACCCTGACCCGGTAGCTCGTTCAGCTCCCGCTAATACGAGCGATGAAAACGTCCCATTCCTCCGGCGCGAAATTCAGCGCGGGACCGGCCGGATCCTTGGAGTCCCGGACACCGACCCGCCCCGAGCCCAGCCAGGCGACTTCGACACAGTCACCACCGGCCCCACTGTAAGAGGACTTGAACCATTCACCCTCGCAATGCCCGATCATGTTTGCTCGTAACTCCTTGCTATTCTCCGGATTCGTTCCCGTGAGGTGACTTCATCGTGCGTTACCGACCGAATCGTTTCGTAGAGGGACCGAAATCGATCCACATCAACGGAATCCTCGAAGGTCATCGAGCCGATTGCACCCTCGGTGTGGACCACGGACGGCTCGGTATCAGGAAAGTCGAGGACAATGAAGGGCGGAACGACGTGGCCGGTAGGAAGACCTGCCTCGAACGGGACAACCCGAATTGCGATGTTCTCCTGAGTGCTGACATCGGCAATACGGCGGCACTGGACAGCCATCATCGGCCTCGATCCGACCACCGTGTGCAACACACTCTCGTGCAACAAGAACTCGAGTCGAGCCTTCCACCTCCGCTGAACGATTCGAGTACGACGTTGCATGCGCATCTCGACCCATTTATCGACCTCGGACTCCGGGGCATCAGGTGAAGCCGCGCGATAGATGGCTCTGGCATAGTCGGAAGTCTGGAGCAAACCAGGGATAACCAGTGGCTGGAAGAACCGGAACTCTTTGGCGTAGAACTCCAGTTCGAGGTACGAGCTGAATCCCTCGTGCAAGAAGTGGCGGTAGCTCTGCCACCAAACCTTCGAATTCGACTCCGACGCAAGAGCCATCAGATACTGGGTGCGATCTTCCGGCAGATCGAAGTAACGGCACAGATATTCGACCTCCCTGACCTTGATCCGCTCGTACTGCCCCAACTCGATCCGGCTCAGCGTCGCCCGGCTGAACTCGGTATCCCGCGCCACCTGTTCCAGCGTCGAACCCCGCGCGTGGCGGGCGTCGCGCAACGCCCTCCCGAGTTGCCGCCGCGGCAGTGTGGTGCCGCTGAGATCCGCCTTGCTCGGCATCGTGCCTCCCCTGTTTCTCAACGAATCGCCCCGGCGTTTCTCAGTACGAGAGCAATCGTAGGCAGGCACTGGGAAACGTGCTGCGACTTCCGACCGATCCCGCAACGGCCTCTCGCCGCCCTACGCCGAGTCTGTGACCTGCAGCAACATAGCCGCATGCCCGAGAGATACGGAAGCCGTTGTCGCAAAGACGCTTTCCCGGCGTCACCCGGTGCCGACACCCGCGCACCGACCCGTCACACCGAATGCGACGGGCGGCGGGCGACCTGGCGGCTCGACTCGGGGACGATCCGGATCCTGGACGCACGCGATCTCGCCGGCGCGTCGGTCGAACTGCCCGGCCGCATCCGCGCCGACCTCGCGGAGATGCGGGAGCGGTTCCCCGAACACACCCCGCTGTGGGACGCGATCCGCCGGGACTTCTGGACACACACCGGCACGCCGGGGTGCACCGGATGACCGCCATCCGCTACCCCGACGACGACTCCGTCGCCGAGATCACCCTGCATTTCCTCCCCACCCTGCCCGCCGACTCACTACCGCTGCTCTTGGGTTTCCGCTTCGACGGCGAAACGATCCACTCCGAATGCGCCGAGGTCTATCTCGACGGTGACCGTGGCCCCCGCGAACCGAACCCCATCCACACCGCGGCGGCGCGAATCCGCGCGGTCCTCGGCGGCGGAATGTTCGGATTCGGTTTCGTCTTCCCCGTTTTCGCCGACCAACTCGATTCCCGCGCCACCAACCGCCATATACCCACCCCCGTCCACACCGCCGCCGCGCGACTCGCCGCCCCGTCGGATCTCATCGCGGCGGCGACCATCGACGCCACCGGCCGCCAGTGGTGGGCCGTGCTCCCCCGGCACCTGCCCGGATTCGCCCCCGTACTCCTGAGAATCCCCGCCGTCGCACCCCGGGACTGGCAGCTGCCCGAATCCCTCCACGCCTCCTTGTGGACCGCCGCCCTCGCACTCGACGATACGAACCACCCGCATCTGCTCCGACTCCGAACCGCGCACCCGGCCGAACGGCAACCCCGATGACCCGCCCCTCACCAGGTTTCGGCACGCCGCTCTTCCAGCCGACGCCAGGCGAGGTCCAGCCAACTACTGAAATGACGGGTGAACTCGACCGGAGTAGCCGGAAGCCCGGCGCGACCGCGGGGTCAGTAACCGGCTTCGTCTTCGATCTCGTGCAGCTTGCGTGTGGCCTGGTCGATCCATCCGGCGAATATCGCCGCGAAGCCCGATCCCGTGGCGGGGCGCAATTCGAGGTGCGTGCGATTGCGTTGTTCGAGGTAGCGGCCGTCATCGGTGAAGTCGAACCATTGCAGGGCGCGGTGGCGGCTGTGGGGTGCGAGGAAGTTACCGAGGCGCAGGATGGCGTGCCCGGCACCATCGCGGGGACGCGCGGCCAACTCCTGGAAGCGCCCGCGCGGGCTGCGGGGGTCGCTGCGGACGACATACCCGCTGTGCTCGGCGGGCGCGGTATCGGCGATGTCGAAGGTGGCAGGCTTGTCACGACCGGGTTCACACGGCGGTATCCCCGCCGCGAGAGACGCGGGGAGCTGGTCGGCACGCAGCAGTTGGGCACGGATATCGCTGTCGGTGTCGTGCACGGCGGTCTGACTGAGTACGACGGCGTGGCTGTGGGTGCGAGCGCCGACGAGACGCAGGTCTTTGCGGGTCCGGCCGTCGCCGCCACGGTGTTTCACCGAACCGAACAAGATCTCGATACGCATCTCGCAGTGCTCGAGTGTGTGTACGAGCAGTCCGATCCGCTCCCGCTCATCGATATCCAGGCCGGCGCGGACAGCAGCGCGGTAGTCGTCGAATCCGCTGATGGTCGGAAACCGGCTGCGGTAGTGCAGAGGGGACGGCATCCTGTCGCGGCCGGCGTCGAACCAGTGCGCGGCGAAGGTATCCGGGTCCCAGGTCCAGGTCATGCGGGTGAGAATCCATTCCAGAAGCGGCTAGGTGCGTACGGTGAACGGTCGATCACCGTCCGGGGCGACAGGCGGTCCCGGCGAGGGCGGTATCACGGAGACGGCGGCCGGGCAGCCAGAGAACTCCTCCGTACGGTGGGCGGCCCTCCGGACTGCAGGTCGGGTCAGGAGCTCGGCGGTCGAGCAGGCTGCGCCGCGGGAATATCCGCGCCCAGCACACCTCCGGGTATCGTCCGCGGTTCCTCGCCGAGCAGTTCGGCGGTGTTCTCCTCGTTGATCAAATACTCCGGAGTCTGCCGATCGCGCTCGTCGTCGCTGCCACCACCGCGGCCCGCACCGGGTGCACCCATCATCGGCGTCCCGCCCCGCGTCCCGGGCGAACCCGATGGTGAACCAGCCGCCCCCACAGGCATCCCGGCGGGTGCGCCGGGTGTGCCCTGCACAGTGCGGCCCGGCGTCGGGGCACTCGGAACACCGGGAGTGCCGGCGGGCGAACCAGGGCTCCCCGGCGAACCGGGCGGAGTGCCGGTCGTGGTCGACGACGGTGTCACCGCCGGGCTTCCGAGATCACTGGGGACCGTCGACTGCGGTGTGCTGGCCGCGGTATCGGTCGAGGCAGGCGCCTCGGACGCCGTGTCCTCGCTCGTCGGCTGCTGCTCTCCTGGCTGCTCTTGCGGGTTCTGCTCGCCCGGCGTCCCCGGATCGGTGGTATCGCCGGGAGACGGCGTGCCGGGACCGCTGGGGCCGCCCGGGCCACCGGGACCGCCTGGTTCCGGGGCATCCACGGCCACCGGATCCTTCGGCTGCGGCAACACCGGGATCTGGGTATCCGCGATTATCACCGGATTCACGTACGCGGAGGTGAAGTGGGCACGAATCTTGGCCTCGGCTTCGCTCACCCCGCCGTCACCGTCGAACCAGTCCCCCGGGTTCCACGCGCTCTGCGGATCGTACACAGTCGGCGGCATACCGCTCTGGGTTCTCAACACGGCATTCGCCGCATCATCGACCCGGTTCGCCATTCGCTGAAAACCGAGTGTCGCGTTGACGGCATCGTTGGCGTAGTCGTTGATCGCCTGCCGCGCCGACTCCGCCGCCGGACCTTCCCATGCCGACTGACTCGACCGGCGGATCCGGGCCGCGAACGTCGTAATACCGTCTTCCCACCCGGCCGCGATTTCGGCGAAATCATCACTGGCGGACGATGCCTCCGTCGGAACCATGTTTTCGAACGTCGACTGGATGTCGTACTGCGAATGATTCTCGGCTTTATCGTCCGCCCCCTGCGCCACGATCTTCGCCTGCTCATACCCGGGATCACTCATGACTTCCCCTGAAATCCCTGAGGCGCCGATGCCATCACCTCGTTGTACCGCGACGCGAACTCGCTATCGGACTCCACATACCTCTGGGCGATCACCCGATGCAACTCCTGAATGCCATCAATGATCTCGTAGTGGCGTTGCAAAATGGCGTACACATCGTTGCCGGCGGGATCGCCCTTTGCTTTCTCGCGAAACCGCTGAACCAGGACTTTCCCCGACATAATCCAGTTGGCTGGATCCTCACCCAGCCCCCACACCTCACGATCAGAAATTCGCTCCGCGATCGCCTGGAGATCGCCGATCTTGACTTTCATCGCCTCGCAGTCGCGGTCCATGTACACGAACTCTTCCGCACTCAGACGGACATCGTTGCTGAAGGACACCGATAACTGGCCCTCACTCGCCGCATCGATCTGAGTCTGAAACGGACGCGCCTTCTCCTCATCTGCCACAACTCACCCCCGTGCCGGCACCCGAGTAGTTCACAGCCACAACTCCTATGCGTCCGTCGGGACCAGCGGAAGGACTTTTTCCGCCAACCGAATCCCGATATCACACGGGTCCTGATCCCCGGTCAGCCGACGGGACGGCGGATTCACGATGGCGAACTCGAGGCTTCCGCCTACAAGCTCAGCATTCAATCCACACGCATCCGCCCCGTTGGACTGAGTGATGATGACCTGTCGATCACCTACCGCAATGGCCCGGCTACCCGGCACGTCCCTCTTCCGGACCATCTCGAGTGTTAGATTGGTCGCGCTTATCGTCGCGGTGTAACCGTCGGATACCACCCAGCGGCAACCGCTCCAGGCAATGTCGCCACGCCGCATCTCATCCGTGGACGTCGAACTATTCGTCGAGCGCAGGCCTTCGGTATCCAGGACTTCCTGCGGGATATCAGTGCACGGATCGAACTTGTCCGGTATTTGCGGCGCTGCCGCCTGCCCTGCCGTCGAGGGATCCGACGGCTCCGCGGCCCCATCCGTCCCGCACCCCGCGGCCAGCAACACCACACCGATCCCGGCGGTCACGCTGTACACCGACCGTCGCCAGATGCCCATTCGCTCCCCTTGCGCCGATCCTGGAATATTCCCGCAAGACCGGGCCGGCTCCTCCGCCCCCGCGAGCTCACTCCGAACGTATCGGACATCCGTCCGTCGTCGCAAGCGGACCCGCGCCCCCTGTGAAGTAGTTCGGATCGCGCCGCTACCCGGCCCCGCGCCCGTTCGCTGAACAGGCGTGCCGCGTCGAAGTCCGCCAGGGCACTGCTGCCGGCGAGCGGTTACACTGCTCGCCGGGATTGCAAGGCTGATCGGGAGGGGCTGGGGGGTGGATGCTCGCGTCGGCGAGTCCTTTGCCGGGTACACCATCGAGAACGTTCTCGGCCAAGGCGGAATGGGCACGGTTTACCTGGCCCGGCATCCTCGGCTGCCGCGGTCGGTGGCGCTCAAACTGGTGAATCGTGAGGTCTCGGCCGATCCCGAGGTGCGGCGGCGGTTCGAGCAAGAAGGCGATGTCGTCGCCCGGCTGGACCACCCGGGCATCGTCGGGATCTACGACCGCGGGACCGACCACGGCCACCTGTGGATCGCCATGCAATACATCCGCGGCAGCGATGTCGCGAAATTGGACCCGCGGTCGCTGACCCCCGATCGTGCAGTGCGGATCGTGACCCAGACCGCCGCGGCACTCGACCATGCCCACGCTCAGGGCGTGTTGCATCGCGATATCAAACCCGCCAATATCCTGCTGGCGCAGTCGGAAACGGGCCGCGAGGAACGCACGGTGCTGACCGATTTCGGCATCGCCCGCATGCTCGATTCCAGCACCAGACTCACCGCGACCGGTACCTTCACCGCGACCCTGGCTTACGCCTCGCCCGAGCAGTTGTCCGCGGAACTCGTGGACCATCGCGCCGACCAGTACTCACTCGCCTGCACGCTGTTCGCCCTGCTGGCCGGGCAGACCCCCTATGCGAACACCAGCCCGGGACAGGTAGTCGCAGGTCACCTTACGAAGCCCGTGCCCCAGCTGAGCTACTTCCGCTCCGACCTGCCGCCCCAGCTCGACCAGGTTTTCGCATGTGCGCTGGCAAAGAACCGCGAGCAGCGGTTCGGAAGCTGCGAGGAATTCGCCGCCGCCGCGTACCACGCGCTGGGTGGCAGGCATGTACCAGTGCATGCCTACACCGGCCCGACCGTGGTGAACCCGGCCGCCACCGCCGTGAACCCGGCGGCCACAGTGGTGAATACGGCAGCGACAGTGGCCGATTCGGCTCCGTACATGTCAGGGCAGCCGCCGCACATCTCGATGTATCAATCGGATCCCGCCGACGCGCGCGTGCGCGGCGGTGGTCCTTACGCCCCGGCCGACCCGCACAGCGCATCTGCGCCCACGCCTCGCCGGAAGTCACTCGGTTTGCGAATACTCGCGGGCGTGGGTGCCGTAGTGGTCCTGGCCGCGGCGGGGATCTACGTGCAGCGCGATGCGGTCATCGCTTGGTTCAGAGCTTGGGACGGCGACCAGCGGATCATTGCGGATGCCTTCCCGAACCTGATCACCGGACTACGATCAGAGGGCAGTTGGCTCGGCGCGATCTGCTACCCGAACAGTTACATGGACGGACGGGTGCAGGCGATCAGCTGCAGTAACCACGACACCGGCTTCCGCTACAGCGTGAAGATGTACAGCAGCGGGGCCGAGGCGACCTCCATGGTCTACAGCTCCGTCCCGGTGCGGACCGCCGACCGGATCGTCCCGCGCGCGGACATCGGGGCCCCGGCGGCAGCGACCATCACACCGGCCACGCCCGGCAGCTTCGGCTCCGGCACGGTGTACACACGTTTCCCGCAGGACGAACAACGATCCCGATTCGTTTTCGAACTCGATTGGTCGAACCACAGCGCTGCCGAAACATTCGAGCAGTGGTGGCCGCAGGCCCCGCTCGGGGCAGAGGCGGCGAGCTGAGGTGATCCGGCTGGGAATCGGCGATTCGTTCGCCGGCTACACCATCGAGGGCGTACTCGGCGAAGGCGGAATGGGGACGGTCTATCTGGCCCGGCACCCGCGATTGCCGATGCAGGTCGCGATCAAACTCCTGCTCCCGGCAGCATCGGCCGATCGAGAACTACGGCTGCGCTTCGAGCAGGAAGCTGGTGTCATCGCACGCCTGGAACATCCGAATGTCGTCGACGTATACGACTGCGGCACCACGGACGGCCACCTGTGGATCGCGATGCAATACATCCGCGGTGGCCACGCCGGGCAGCTCACACCACACAACTCGCCGCCCGGACGGATTCTGAACGTTATCGCGCAAACGGGCGATGCGCTGGACTACGCCCACTCCCGCGGGGTCCTGCACCGAGATGTGAAGCCGGCCAATATTCTGCTCGCCGCCGCCGACGCCGGACGTTCGGAACGGCCCGTGCTCACCGACTTCGGCATCGCGCGGTTGCTGGAATCCGATGCGGGCCTCACGGCCGACGGCTCGTTCACCGCCACCATCGCTTACGCCTCACCAGAGCAGTTGTCCGGCACGCCGGTCGATCACCGCGCGGACCAGTACTCGCTGGCCTGCACCTTGTTCATGCTCTTTACCGGTAGGGCACCGTTCGATTACTCCAATGCCGGTCAGGTGATCACCGCGCACCTGGTCAAACCGCCGCCACGAGTGGCCGAGGTCCGCTCCGACCTGCCGGCCGCGCTCGACGAGGTCATAGCGCGGGGAATGGCCAAGCGACCGGATGAGCGTTTCGCGAGCTGCGGTGAGTTCGTGCGGGCCGCACGGGCCGCATTCTCCGAGCCTACTGCCGCCGCTCCGCACCGATCGGCCCCCACAGTCCTCGCGCGGCCGCACCCGGCACACCAGGTCGTTCCGGTACGGGTATCGCAGGGGGCCGCATATGTGGAATCCGAACCTGCGATCCAGACCCCTCCGGTGCCACATCCAGGGCCGGGATACCCCTCGTCACAACCGGTTCGGCGTCGTCCCCGCCGTGCCCTGATCGTGGCCGGGGCCCTTCTCGGTGTCGTCGCGCTCTGCGGTGCGGGTGGCGTGCTGTTCCTTCCCGGACTGTTCGAGAAGTGGACCACCAGCGAATGGGGAAGCCGGAACCAGTCCATCGCAGATACCTTTCCGCATCTCGTATCCGCCCGCGAACACGGCACGGGCTGGCACGAATTGGACTGCTCCGCCATGCTGCCCGGATCGGAGGGATCGGGACCCGAATTCAAAGAGAAAGGCGCCTTCGACAACGGTATTCGATGCGACGACGACGATATCAACTACCTGGTCACGGTATTGGACTTCGGCAGCCCCGATCGGGCCGCGGCATTTATCGACGCCCTCGACCAGTTGTCGTATACGCGCATCTGGCATGAGCGCCACCCGGACTTTCCGTCGCCGCTGCCGATCGTCAGCGACGCACATATCGGCTCCGGTATCTACACCGGATTCCCGGAAGACCCGGTACGCGGCAGGTTTGTCATCGGCTTCTACAAGAAGGGTAAGACGGTCTCCGACGATTCTGTCCCCGAAGAACAGGTGATCGACGAAATGTGGAGGAACGCCCCACTCGGCCGGTGAGCGTGGGTCCGAACCCGGCCACAGTACCAAGGCGATGTGCGCCATACCGCCGATACGTACAGATTCATTTACCCGGGGAGCTCGAGACCACCAGTCCCGGAGAATGTCGTCGGCGGTATGTCAAGGCCATTTGACCTTGATGCGAAAATCGTCGGATTCAAGTTCCGCTTCCGCAGCCGTCGACTTTTCGAAATCCTCTATGGCGAAAGGAAACCCCGAGTTGTCCATATGGATACAGGTGATTTCCCCGTAGCTGCTGGCGCGACATGAAGCCTCACGCCAACCCGATGAGATGGGCCGGCTTCGGGAATGAGCCCGGGGAAGGCATCCCGCGTGGTTTGCGCGTGCGTCCACGGCGGCGGCTCGTTGTCTTCGGAGTCCAATGCCGCAAAATGGACCGCGGCAGCGCCGCCGATGAGCGCCACGGCCAGGCCGATAATCACTGCCGGTAGGACCGGGAACCCGTTTCGACGAGGAACCGGGGCGCTCGAACGCGTCGCGTGCCGCGGCAATGAATTCGGTGCAGGTGGAGAAACGCTGCTCGGGTTGTTTGGCCATCGCCTGCTCCAAGACGGCATCCAGAGCCACAGGTAGGTCGGAGCGGACGGCGGGTGAGCAGCGGCACCGGTCCGTAAACATGGCCCATCACGACCGGCCCCGGATTCGTCGCCGCATGGGGTGGCCGCCCGGCCAGCAGCGCGAACAGCGTGCAGGCGAGCGAGTATTGGTCGCTGCGGTAATCCACCGGCTCGCCGGACAACTGCTCGAGTGAGCCATAGGCCAGTGTCGCCGTGAACGTAACGGTAGCGGTGATTTCGGTACCCGTGGAGTAGGTGAGCCCGGCGATACCGAGACCGGTGATGACCGCCCGGGTATCCCGGAAATCATCGCCCTGAGTGATCAGGATGTTGGCGGGCTTCACGTCACGATGCAGAACCCCGCGGCTGTGCGCATAGTCCAGCGCCGACGCGATCCCGGCCAGCAGATCCACCACGTTCGCCGGTGGCTGCGCGGGGGAAGATCCTGCAGAAACACCGCTGCTGCCCGTACAAGGCCGGCCGGAAGGCCAAGGCCATCCGCGTCCTGCAGCAGCGAGAGCTTCAAGCCGCGGCCAGAGGATGAAAATGGATCAGTCGCGGCCTACCGTTTCTATCGGCCGATTCCGCTTTCCTGCAGGACTCTTTCATGTCGGACAAGACGGGCCGCCAGTTCACTGTCGGACTCCCGGTCCAGTTCGAAATCTCGGACAAATTCGGGTTTCCGTGCACGAATCTGTGCGCAGCAATCGACGATATCCTGCGCAATATACTTTGCGTCGATCGTTGCGGCCCAGTCCGGGTCGATCGTAATAGACATCAACAGAGAACGTTTCGCAGTAACGGTCAGCCCCGGACGGCCGTCTCGATTGTATCCAGGGCCGTGCACCACGTGCGCCGACTGGGTGAACAGTTCATTGTAGAGTTCTTTGTACTCCTCGCGGGTCCTGGTCCGCAGCAGAAGCGGCGCGGCGTCGCGCAAAGACGGAAGGGTCGCCGGCGGGATAGTTCCGGATTCGACTAACTTCAATGCCAATTCACGAGCTGCGAACTGGTAGGCGTCCATAATGGACTTCCCATACTCCTGCGGTGCGAATGCATTTTTCCAGGACGACTTCAGCGTGATCGAGGTCGGTAGCCTGTCCAGGCCGCATTGCACTTCCACCAGGCCGGACTTGCTCGTTACCGCCAGGAGTGCCGCACCGGTTCGAGGCTGTTCGGGTGGCTTTGGTGCCGGCGGCGGCATGGGGACCGGGGGTGTCCGGGCCCGGGTGGGTGGCGAAACCACCACAAGAGGTTCTTCGTCCCAGAATTCATCGGGATCGTCGTAATGGTTGAAGTATCCACCGTTGTATCCCTGTGCTGACATCACGACACCTAACGAATCACGCTACTTCTGCGTTGAAGCGGCTGACCTTCCCAGCAACCGGCATCGGATAATGCCCCTGCCTCATGGACCGACCACACCACATGCAGTCCTGGCCACAGGCTCTCCTCCCGGCATCTGTTCTGTCAAGCCTGCCAATGGCGCCCGATCGAACCCCATAGCGAGTGGACCTCCCCGCCCACAGTCGATCTGGTGCTCGACGACGGATCTACGCCTGGCTGGTGGCCGGTTCCCGGCGGCCGAACGAGGTCGATGATAGTTGTAATGCAAGTTCCAGATCTGCAGCGCCTGCCGACGCTGCAGATCCGAGGTCCATTCCTGGGCGTAGAAGAGTTCCTCGGCCAGGGTCCGGCTGTAGCGTTCGACCTTCCCATTGTGGCGGGGCGTGTAGGGAGTGATCCGCTGATGACGAGCCCCCAACAGCACTTTCGCGAAACCGTAAGCCCTCTAGCAGGCGCCGTGGTCGGTGACGTTCCGCTCGATCCAGACGATGCTGATGTGCGGGTTGGCGGTTCACATCCTGCAGCCGAAAGAACCGCCCCTTTCTGCTCACCCCACACCCCACGTCACCAACGTCACGACCCGCAACACCTAGGGGTGTTCAGTTGATGACCTTCTCCGGAGACCCCTGATTCCGCTGACCGTCCCCCTCTGGTGGCGAAACCAACCGAGGATTCGGCACTCAGTCGGTTCGGTCTGGACAACAAGGCTGCTGTGGGTGCAGGTGCTATCGCTACAGGTTGCGGCCTGATTGTCTGCGCGGATAGGCTGCCCGGGTCAAGCGGGGGGATTCCGTTCACCTCGAAGCATTTCGAACAGTTGTGATGGTGATTACGGTGGATCGGTTTCGAACATGTTGCGCGGCAGCGGTGAGCGCAGTATCCATGGTGGGTTTTCTGTCAGGCTGCGCAGCAGGGACACCTCAGAGCCCATCGGCGCTGCCGAAATTCAGCGGCATAACGGGTTCTTGCGAGCAGGCCGCCGCTCCGGCGATGGATGCCATTCGCGATTACACCGGCGAACTCTTCAGGCAATCGGTGGAATTCGAAGAGGAGAGTGGTAGTTCGATCACTTCCGATGCGTCCGTCAAGATTTGCAAGGCCTCCTATGTCGATTCAAATGCATCGAGTACACCCCAAACTCCCGGATCCCCCCTGAAACGAGTAATAACCCTCTCGTTCTCATTGAAGCTCGATGATGATGCGGTCGAGGCCTCCCGCAGACATTTCCTTCGTGCCCACGAAGATATGAACGGCGAGCCCACAATACCCCTCGGGGATGAGTCATTCGAGTCCTGGGATGTCATCGACGATACAGCCGTCGTCGCATTCCGTGACAGCAACGCATATGTGAGCGCTGCCGTCGCCGGTTGGAATTGGTCGGAGCAGGAAAGTATCAGTGGACCCCCCGCGGCTGAATCCGAGCTGCATCCGGGATCCCAGAGGATCGCAGCGTCTCTTGCTGAAAATCTTGATTCTGTCCTGACACCGAGTTGAATCAGCCGAATCGAAGGAGTTGCCGGCCGATGACGACAGACCTGGATAATCCGCACACAGTAGAAGCATTAGTCCGAGTTCCAGCCGACACCGCCAGCATGGCGGTTGAAGCAGACTCGGCGCGTAGCGGTTTATACCACCGCTCCCTCGCTGCGTATTCATGGAACAAAATAAGAGTCGATAGTGCGAGATGGTACCGAGCGCGAGAACAGCAGAGGGGAACGTGATCTAATGCCTGACGACTTGAAGACAGATGTGGATATGCTCGAAAAGGTATCCACCTGCTGGCGCACAGAAGCAGTTCCGGGGCTTCGTGATGCTGCTGCATCGATTGATCCTTTGAAGTTTACAGAGGTTCAATTCGGTCCCCTTTTCAACAGTATGTGGGAATCCTATCGCGATGCCGCGGAATATGTTCAAAAAATCCTGAACCAGGCGCCGGCCGCAGCCGAGCAGATGGCAAACGCCTTACATCTCGCAGCAGTCAGCTTCGATGCGCAAGAGTCGCAGAACCAGCAGGCGCTGAACAATGCAGCTGGCGATGCGGGGCTCTAGATACCATGACCGACAATCCGAACTTGTCCTCTGAAGCACTCGCAAAACTGCGGGACGATCTCACCTCCGGCGCTAGCGATCTGAAGGACATCCCAGACGAGCTGAACTATGCGTTCGATCTCCTCAGGGGCGCCAGCCCAGCAGCGTATATGATGCTGACCGGCAAACGCGATGAGATGCAGGAGAAACTCAAGCAAATCATCGACAAGGTTCAAGAAGCTATCGATGGAATGTTTGCTCCATGGCTTTTTGTGGATTATGCCGCCTATTGGAATGACGTCGGAACCGAGGTATCGAAGGTCAAAAATCGCCTGGGTAGTCCCGAGTTCAATATGGACGGCAACTGGGACGGCTTCGCATATAAAGCCTATACCGCATCGAAGACATCCCAACTAAACGCCATGAACCAGATCAACCTCATGTGCGAAAAGGTCCATGATGAGCTTCTCGTGATCGCCGAGGCAGGTCGCAACCTTTACTCGGGTATCGTCAATAACCTGGCAACAATGCTGGCCGAGCTGGTAGTTGCAATCGCGGAATCCGTCGAAACCGCCGGAGTCGCCCTCATATGGACAGTAAACAACATGAACTCCGCTATCGTTGCGGGGGTCGAGCTTATCGTCGGCGCGATGGTTGATTTCGTCGAGACCGATACCAAAGCAGTGATTGCTGCCGATAACTTAGCGAAGATGGTCGACGACCCGGAGGGATTTTCGGTGGATGCCCAAGGAAATAACGTCTGGCCCACAACCGAGACCCAAGGTTTCGACAACAAAGACGATGACTGGAAGTCATCGACGGTGGCGTAGAATGCTGCCCTTGTGAAAGCACCGATGGCATCGAGACCCCTGCCTTTCACAGCCGCCCTCACCGATGGTGAGCACATCGGGTGATCCATACCAGACCCGGTAACGGATCGGGTGGGCCGAAACCTCCCATGAACACTCGCAGGTTCAGCCCAGTTCAGAGCCGTAGGATCTGAATAGCTTCTTGCCGACACGGACAGGGACAGGCTGCGGCTTCGTTGCGGCTCAGCCGGGATGTCGGAGGTGGGTGCGAGGATGGGCGCGGCCGAGGTTCGGGAGCGGGCGAGGGAGGATCATGGGCAAGCTGGACGGACAGGTCGCCGTCATCACCGGCGGCGCGCGGGGGCAGGGGCGGGCGCATGCGATGGCGCTGGCGGCCGAGGGCGCCGATATCGTGCTGTGCGATATCGGCGCGCAGGTCGCGAGTGTCCCCTACCCCCTCGGCTCGGAGCAGGATCTCACCGAGACCGCCGAACTGGTCCGCGCCACCGGTCGCCGATGCCTCGCCGTCACCGCCGACGTGCGCAGCAGGGAGCAGATG
Source organism: Nocardia sp. NPDC049935 (assembly GCF_055586645.1). Lineage (NCBI taxonomy): Bacteria > Bacillati > Actinomycetota > Actinomycetes > Mycobacteriales > Nocardiaceae > Nocardia > Nocardia sp. NPDC049935. Next base: position 190,569 of record NZ_JBVJHV010000007.1, read on the forward strand.
GACGCCGTCGCGGAACAGGCGGTCGCCGAATTCGGCCGGATCGATATTCTGCTGGCCAACGCGGGAATCGCGTCCAGCGCGTTGATCGCCGATATGCCCGAGCACACCTGGCGGGACATGATCGATATCAATCTCACCGGCGTCTTCCACAGTTTCCACGCGGTGGTTCCGCATATGGTCGAGCGGGGCCGGGGCCGGATCGTCGCCACCTCCTCCATCGTCGCGCGGATGGGGGCGCGGAAGTCGGGGCATTACGCGGCCGCGAAATGGGGGGTGGTCGGGCTGGTGAAATCGTTGGCGCTGGAGGTCGCCGAGCACGGGATCACCGTGAACGCGGTCCTGCCCTCGGGTGTGCAGACCGATATGATCATGAACCCGGCGACCTATCGGGAATTGCTCCCCGATATCGAAAACCCGACGCGCGCGGACGCTATGGCGATGTTCGAGGCCGGTGGCGGGTTGATCCAGCCCGCCGAGGTGTCGGAGATGATCCTCATCCTGGTCTCCGAATCCGGCCGCCGCTACAACGGCGAGGCGATCACCATTTCCGGCGGGATGAGCGCGAACACCACCTGAGCCGGCTGCACTCCCGATATGCGAATCCGCCGGGCGACCGGGGAGATCGCTCGGCGGATTCGGTGGCTGCCGTCGGACGGCGTGGGATCAGAGTTTGCCGCCCCCGCCGATCAGCCACGGGTTGAACGTGCACTGCAGCGGCTGCGACGGATCCAGGGTGTTCAGGATGATCGACAGTACGCGCGGTGAGTACATCAGCGTCAGATGATCGGAGAGGTCCTGTTCGCACCCGTCCTGCAGGGTGATGTTGCGGACGGTCGCACCCGGCCCGGCCTTCAGGAAGGTCGAATCGTAGGGGGTGGTGATCTCGTCGTAGCGGCTGCCGACCACCGTGTAGTCGATTCCGGGCACCGTATCGCCGGCGGCGTTGAGGTTGTTGACGAAATTCGAGCCGACGGTCTGCTGGATACCGGAGTGCCCGACGAAGATCTCCACCAGGCCCAGCACATCGATACCGAGATTGTTGATCGCCCGGCCCAGCGCGCCGATCCCGACCAGGGTCGTCCCGTGATGGGTGGCGCCGAAGGTCATCAGGTGGTGGACCTTCTCCGCTCCGCCCTCGAACTGGATGTATTGCCGCGAGGACACCCCGCCCTGGGAATGGCCGACGATATTCACCTTGTTCGCGCCGGTGGCCGCCAGGACCCGGTCCACGAAGACCGCGATCTGCTTCGCCGACTCCTCGATATAGCCGACACCGTTGGCGCCGGGGATGGCCGAACCGACGCCGCCGCCCTGGATCAGACCGGCTTTTCCGTAGTTGAAGGTGAATACGCAGTGCCCGGCGTCGTGGAGGGGCTGGGAGATGAACGCGAAATTGTTGTAGGCGTTCTCCCAGGTCCCGTGGATCAGCACGACCGGTTCGGGGTGCGCGGCGGTCGGTTTGCAGTTCCAGTCGTTGGTGCCGGGCGGCGCGACGTCGGGGTTGAGCAGTCCGTGCCCGAACGCACCCAGGAACGAGGTCGACGGCGGGCCGAAACCGACCGTGTCCGTGGCATGCCCGCCGTTCAATCCGGAGCTGGAACCGGAGCCGCCGTAACAGTCACCGGAGCCGTTGCCCGATCCGGTGCCGCTGCCGGAGTTGCACGCGGAGCCGGAAGCGCTACCGCTGTCGACGATCGGTTTCGCGGCCGGATCCTTCAGGCCGTTTGCGATGGTGTCGGCCAGTTGCTGCTCGGTCGGCACCTGTGCGGGCTGGGCCTGGACCCCCGTTCCCGGTAGCCCGATCGCCAGGATTGCCGCGGCCGTCACGGCGGCGCCGCGTAGCGATCGGCGGATCGTCGTTCGCCTCATCAGATGCCTTTCTGCACAACAAATACGGACCGATTCCGGGCGGTGAGGAATTCGAATGCCGGGAATCTGCGATGACGCTAGATCCGATCGGCCGCGATCGGACCGGCGCGGGCCCGGGTCCGGGGAGGTCACGAAAACGCGGTCACCGGTTAGAGAACCGCCATAAACGGCCTCCCGACCGGCCGTTGTGACGGGTCACGAGAACGGGCGGGGGCGTTACACCCGATCGCGCCCGAAATTCTCGGGGCTGGCCGATCCGGCGGAGTTTTCATTGAATTGGCGTGTGCAGAGCTCCAACGGTTCAGTGCCACTCTCCGATACCGGATCCACCCTTCTCGAACTCTTCGACGCGGCCGCCACGCTCGACCCGGCGGCGACCGCGGTGCGGTTCGAGGACACCGCGCTGACCTATGCGGAACTGTCCGCGCGCGCCGGGGCATTGGCGGCCCGGCTGGCGGCGCGCGGGGTGGGGCCCGAATGCCTGGTCGCGGTGGCGCTGCCCCGATCGCTCGAACTCGTGGTCGCGCTGGTGGCGGTGATCCGGGCCGGGGCCGCGTATGTGCCGATCGACCCGGACTATCCGCCGGAACGGGTCGAGTACCTGCTCACCGACGCGGCGCCGGCCTGCGTTGTCGTCGATTCCGCGACCCGCCTGCCGATTCCCCCGGACCTGCCGGTCGTCGCTGTCGACGATCTCACCGCGGCGGCCGCTCCCACCGCGGTCCCGTGCGCCGCGAACACCGCGTATGTCATCTACACCTCCGGTTCCACCGGCGCGCCGAAAGGGGTGGCGGTCACCCACCGCAATATCGTCTCGCTGCTGCGGCACACCCGCGCCCTGTTCGACCTCTCCCCCGCCGACGTCTGGACCCAGTTCCATTCCGCGTCGTTCGATTTCTCGGTATGGGAGATGTGGGGCGCGCTGACCACCGGGGCCACCCTGGTGGTCGTGGACCGGGCCGTGGCCGTCACACCCGGCGATCTCCTCGACCTGCTGGCCCGGGAACGCGTCACCATCCTGAACCAGACCCCGTCGGCGTTCTCCCAGCTCGACGCGGCGCAGGCCCGCGAACCCCGCACCCTGCACCTGCGCCATATCGTCTTCGGCGGCGAAACGCTCACCTCGCGCCGGGTGCGGGCGTGGTCGCGACGGCACGGACCGGCCGGGCCCGCGCTGACGAATATGTACGGAATCACCGAGACCACCGTGCACGTCACCCACGCCACGGTGGACCCGGCGGCGCCCGGCTGCCCGGTGGGCCGGCCGATCACGGGACTGCGGGTCCACATCCTCGACGATCGGCTGCGACCCGTCGCGCCCGGAACCACCGGTGAGATCTATATCGGCGGATCGCAGGTGAGCCGCGGTTATCTGCGGCGTCCCGCACTCACCGCCGCCCGCTTCGTGGCGGATCCGTTCACCGGCGGCGAGGTGCTGTACCGGTCGGGAGATCTGGGCCGCTGGAACGCCGCCGGTGAGCTGGAACATCTGGGTCGCGCCGACCGGCAGGTGAAGATCCGCGGGTTCCGGATCGAACCGGCCGAGGTGGAGGCGGCCCTGCTCACCTGCGACGGCGTCACCGACGCGGCCGTCATCGTCCGCCGCTCGCGGGTGCGCGGCCTCGAACTGTATGCCTACGCCACCGGATCCGGGCTGGTGGGAACGGTGCTGCGGAATCGCCTGCGGGGTCTGCTGCCCGCGCATCTGGTTCCGGTCGCCGTCACGGTCCTCGACGCGCTGCCGCTCACCGCGAACGGCAAACTCGATACCGCCGCGCTACCGCGACCGGCGGCCGGTGCCCGCGGCCGCGCCCCGCGCGCCGGCATGGAGGAACGGGTGACCGCGGCCTTCGCGACCGTTCTCGGCGTGGCGCAGGTCGGCGCCGACGATTCGTTCTTCGATCTGGGCGGCACTTCGATGACCGCCGCTCAGCTGCTCACTGTGCTCCGCGAGGAAATCGGCACCGACCTCGCGCTGGTGTGGTTGTTCAGTGATCCCACACCGGCCGGATTGACCCGCCGAATTCTCGCCGAAACCGTCGCGGGGGTGTCTCCGGGCGATTCGGCCTTCGCGCCGATCCTGCCCTTCCGCGAGACCGGCGCCGGCGCCCCGCTGTTCTGCCTCCATCCGGTACTCGGACTGGCGTGGAGTTTCGCCGGACTCGCCGCCCGGCTGGACTGCCCGGTCTACGGAGTTCAGGCGCCGATCCTCACCGAGGACGGCCCCTTCCCGGACACGATGGAGGCGCTCGCCGCCGACTATCTCGCCCGGATCCGCGCGGTCCGGCCGCACGGCCCGTACCGGCTGCTCGGCTGGTGCTGGGGCGGGATGATCGCGCACGCCGTCGCCGTCCGGCTGCAGGCCGAGGGCGAACACGTCGAACTGCTGGCGATGCTCGACTCCTTCGTCGACGAGGTGGGCTACCGCTCCGACAGCCCCATCACGGTCGGCGATCTCCTCGGCCAGCTCGGATCCAAACGCGCGCTGAACATCGCCCCGGAGGATTTCACCCCCGCCGACGCGCTCGCGCTACTGGCCGGCCTCCCGGGCCCGTTCCGCACCCTCACCGAGGACAGAATCCTGCGTATCTTCGCCGGTGTCGCGGCGGCGCAACCGATCGGCGCCGGATACCGGCCCGAGCCCTTCCACGGCGAACTGCTGTTCTTCACGGCGGCGCGCGACGACTTCGGGGCCGGCCGAGCCGCCCGGGCGTGGGCACGCCATGTGCGGGGCCCGGTCCGCGATATCCCGGTCCCCGCCACCCACTGGGATATGACCTCACCGCACGCGCTGCGGGTGATCGGCAGCGAGATCGCGGCGACCCTGGCCGGGCGGGAGAGCAGCAGCGGCGACGCCGCCCGAACCGGTATCGGTCAGAGCCCGAGGACCAGTTTCGCGGTGGTGAAGTAGATGATCAGGCCGGTGGCGTCGACCAGGGTGGTGACCATCGGCGCCGATACCACCGCCGGATCGATGCGCAGGCGCTTGGCCAGCAGGGGCATGGTGCCGCCGATGGTCGCGGCCCACGCGCAGATCAGCACCAGCGTGATCCCGACGACCACCGCGACCCGCGGCCCGACGAACAACCCGCCGATCACGACACCGACGACGGCGAGCATGGCGCCCAGCACCAGGCCCACCCGGCACTCGCGCCAGATCACCTTGAACAGGTCGCCGCCGCGGACCTCGCCCACCGCCACCGCGCGCACACAGGCCGTCGCGGCCTGCGCTCCGGCATTGCCGCCCGCGCCGATGAGCAGCGGGATGAACAGCGCGAGCTGCGCCGCCTGCTCGAGGGTCGCCTCGAAGAAACCGGTCACACTCACCGTCAGGGTGGCGGCCACCAGCAGCAGCATCAGCCACAGCGCGCGGTAGCGGGCCAGCTGGAACACCCCGGCGGCCATGTAGTGGCCTTCCCAGGGCGCCGAACCGGCCTGTTTGGCGACGTCCTCGCTGTCGGCGGCCTCGATCACCTCGACGGCGTCGTCGATGGTGAGCAACCCCACCAGCCGGTCCTCGCTGTCGACCACCGGCATATTGATGTCGTTGGTCTCGCGCATGAGCCGCGCGGCCTTCTCCGCCGAATCGGTGGCCCGCACGAACGCGGGTTCGGTGACCACCAGATCCGCGACCATCGTGTCCGGACCGCTGAGCACCAGTTCCCGCAGATCGACGATGCCGCGCAACCGGCGGCCCACATCCACCACGGGCAGCGTGTACACGGTTTCGGCGTTGCCGCCCTTGATCCGCACGGTGCGCAGGGCTTCGGCGACGGTCAGCGTGCCCGGGATCGCGACCACGGCCGGCGTCATATACCGGCCGACCGACCCTTCGGGGTAGCCGAGCAGCGCGGCGGTCATCCGCCGTTCGCGGGGACTCAGCCCGGCCAGCGCCTTCTTGGCGACCTTGGCGGGGGCTTCGCGCAGCATGCGGGCGCGATCGTCGGGGGCCATACGCTCGACGAGTTCACGGAAATTCTGGTCTCGCAGGCCCTGCAGGATCTGCTGCTGGTCGACGGGTTCGAGTTCCTCGAACACCGCCAGCGCCAGGTCCTTGTCCAGCAGGCGGAACGCCACCCCGGCCTCGACCGCGTCCATACGGGCGAGTTCGTCGGCGATGACATGCGGCGGATGGGTGTCCAGCCAGCGCAACGCGGCGTCGACGCGATGGCGTTCGACCACGTCCTGGAGGGATTCCGACAGCGTCGTCGGCGCTTCGATGAGTTCGATCTGCGACATGAGAAGTCCTCGGCACAGCAGTGAGTAGCGAGTGATTCGACAGAATTCACACCGCGAGGCACCGAGCCGGACCGCTCCGCCGGCAGGAACTGCTAGCGGATACGCGGGCGGACGGCGCCGCGCGGTTTTCGACTGGGAGGTTCGCTGCGCATTGCAACACCACCTCCCTCTCTCATCGCCGCCGTGCGCGCGGAAGCACGCCCGAAATCCGCATTGAACAGTTATGAATGCGAACGCATCCGTGATCAGGATACATCCCGGTCGTGGAAAGTCCGCATCGGAACGTTCGTCACACGGCGTTTCACATTCCCGGGCGTGTCCGGCCCGGCGTGGCGTAGATCTCGTCGCGGTGCGGTGATGCCGCCGGTGACCCGGTACCCGGGCCGGGTTAGCCTGGCGGGGTCGCGGCCGCGGGATGTCCGGCGGCCGCCGGGTGCCAAAGGGGGAATCGTGCTTCGACGTCTCGTCGTGCTGTGCCTGCTCATGGGCAGTCTCGTCGCCTGCGGCGGCGGCAGCGCCGAAACACCGGCGGGACAGGACTCCGCCATCGACGACTTCTGGCTGACAGCGCCCACTTCCGACGCCGGGCGGCTGGAACTGCTCGGCCGGGCCCGCGCCATCGACCCGTGCGCCCTGCTGCCCCGGGACGCGCTCGCCGAATTCGGCGAGGTGCTGCGGCTCCACAACACCGCGCCCAGTTCGTGCACGGCCACGCTGAACTCCGACGAGACGGGTGCGGGCACCGAGTTCGACCTCGGCGTCCTCGTCCGCCGGCCCGGTGTCGCGTCGCATCCGGACGACGCCGCGGTCCGGATGGTCGAGGGCGTGGCCGTCACCTCCGTCCGCGATCTGGATCAATTCCCGGACCAGCGCGAAGATCAGCTGGTCGAGCGGAACTGCACGGTGACAGCGGGGTTCGGCTCCCAGCTCTCGTTCATGCTGTTCACCTCGACACCACCCGGGACCGAACCCTGCCCGATCGGTGAACGGGTGATCTCGGCCGCGGTCACCGAGATGCGGGATCCACCGTCGCGCGGGTCCTCACCGGACACCGCGCGCACGGTCGTCGACGACGCCGACCCCTGCGCCGCCGCCGCGGCGCTGGGAGTGCGGGTGCCGGCGGCCGAACAATCGATGTGGACGTGCGATTTCGGCTACCGCGACGACCAGATCTCGGTGTCCTACGCCTACGACCAGGAACAGATGACGACCGGCGCCCCGCTGTTCACCGTCGGCACCCATCCCGTCTACCGGCTCAGCGAGCCCGGCGAGGACTTCACGATGGTCATGGGCCGGATCGGACCGCCGATCGTGACCAGCGAGCCCGTGGACTACATGGGACCTCGCCTGCCGACGGTCACGGTGACCGGTAAGGACGACTCGGTGGTCGACGAGGTCGTCCGTCGATCCCTTTCCGCTTTCCCCGCGCAGTAGACCGAGGCCGAGACGGCACGGCCGGATCAGCCGGGCAGGATCTCGGCGGTGGCGAGCCAGCCCTCCCGGGCACTGCGCTGGCGCGGCGCCCAGTCCGCGGCGGCGCGGAAGCAGGCGTTCGAGACCCGCAGGGAACGGGTCAGCGAGGTGAGCCGGTCGCCGAGCAGTCCGGCGGCGCGGCCGGGACCGCGAATCCACAGCCGGCGACCGGCGGCCCGGGCGAGCGCGTCGGTGTAGTCGCGGTGGGTGAGCGGTTCGTCGTCGACCACGTTGTAGGTGCCGGGCGCGACCTGCAGTGCCGCGACCACGGCTCGACCGGCGTCGGCCACGTGAATCGAGGATATATAGCCGTCCGGGCTCCCCAGCGTCATCCCGATATGCCGCCGCGCGAGCGCGAGCATCTGCTCGCTGTGCCGGGCGCCGGGACCGTAGAACACACCGAACCGCAGCACCACCGCGGCTCCCCCGCCCGCGCCGAACCGGGCGGCATTCGCCTCGGCGGCGAAGTTGCTCGTGGCCAGCGGAAAGCGATCCACCGGAGCGGATTCGGTGATCCACCGGGCGCCCTGGTCGGCATAGAACATCACGACCGATTCCTGCACGACCCGCCCCACACCCGCCGCGAGGGCCGCGTCCACCACGGCGGCCGAGCCCTCGGTCCGGACGTATTCGTTGGCGCGCATCGCGCGCCGGCTCGCGAATCTGCTCATCGGCGGAATCGCGGTCGCCAGATTCACCACCGCGTCGTGGCCTTCCAGGGCCGAGGTCAAGGCGGTGCGGTCGAACAGGGAGATCCGGGCGGGTGTGGCGCCGGCCGATACCAATTCGGCGGCCTTCTCGTCCGACCTGGCCAGTGCCGTCACCGAATGGCCCACCCCGACCAGCGCCGGGACAGTATGGACGCCGAGAGCACCGGTCCCTCCGGTGACGAACACGCGCATGGTGCCAACGTACGCCGCCGATTCGGCGCGCGAAGCGTATAACCGTTGCCCGGTCGGCGCGGGGCCGACAGAGTGGAGGTGCAGACATCTGTTCCGGCCCCCGCGGGCCCGACATCTGAGGAGAACGCTGTGCGCTTCGGAATCTTCGTCCCGCAGGGGTGGCGCCTGGACCTGGTCGGTATCGAGCCCGGCGCCCAATGGGACGTGATGCGAGGTCTCGCGGAGCGTACGGACGCGAATCCGGTCTGGGAGTCGCTGTGGGTCTACGACCATTTCCACACCGTGCCGGAGCCCAGCGACGAGGCCACCCACGAGGCGTGGACGCTGATGTCGGCGTTCGCGGCCACCACCTCGCGGGTCCGGCTGGGCCAGATGTGTACCGCGATCAGCTACCGCAATCCCGCCTATCTGGCCAAGGTCGCGGCCACGGTGGACCTGATCTCGGGTGGTCGCACCGAGATGGGTATCGGCGGCGGCTGGTACGAACACGAGTGGCGCGCCTACGGGTACGGCTTCCCCACCGCGGGCGAGCGGCTGGGCCGGCTCGACGAGGGCGTGCAGATCTTCCGCCAGGCCTGGCAGACCGGCACCGCCACCCTGGACGGCCGCTACTACCAGGTCGACGGCGCGATCGTGCGCCCGTTGCCCGCGCAGGCGGGCGGCCTGCCGCTGTGGATCGCGGGTGGCGGCGAGAAGAAAACCCTCCGGATCGCCGCGAAATACGCGAACTACACCAACTTCGCCGGTAACAGCCCCGACGAGTTCACCCACAAGTCCGAGATCCTGCGCGCCCACTGCGCCGATGTCGGCACCGATTTCGACGCCATCGTCCGCAGCTCGAACTTCAATGTCGCGATCGGCGCCACCGAGGCCGAGGTCGAGCAGCGCGAAGCCGAGCACGTCGCCCGCCTGACTCCCGTCCTCGGCGCGGAGAAGGCCCGCGGTTACGTCGACAACCTGAACAACGGCGGCGCGGCGGTCGGGACCCCGGAACAGATCGTGGAGAAGCTGTCCGCCGTCCGCGATCGCGGCCTCGGCTACGCCATTTTCAACTTCCCGGAAGCGGCCTACGACACCAGCGGTATCGAACTCTTCGAACGCGAGGTCCTTCCCGCGCTGTCCTGATCGGCGCCGTTCCGGGATCCGGCCGTGGCGGGCCCGGTGCCGAGCATGGGTGCCAGCACCCGCCCGATCGTCCGTAGTGAGTGCGGCGAGGCGATCTCCCAGTGGGTGGCGTCGATCGCGGTCTCGTGCACCCGGCCGGAGATATGGCGCCGCCAGGCCCCGGCGGCGCGGCCGGCGCCGCGGTCGTCGCGGTCGGCGGTGAAGAACACGAGATCGCCCCGGTAGATCCCCGGCCGGTGCCGCGGGCCGATCCGCTGTGCGCGCAGCGCACCGGCGAACATCCGGTGCACCGTGTCCTCGGTGAGCACCCGGAACGGCCCGGGGAGCGAGGACAGCAGTCGCACCGCCTGGTCGGGGGTGAATTCGTCGGCCGGGATATCCACCAGCCGATCGGTGCCCAGCTGGCCGATCAGGTTGCCGACGGTCACCGGCTGCTCGCCGGCGTAGCCGACGTCGCCGACGAACGAGTCGAGCATGCCGAGCAGTTCGACCCGCTCGCCCTGTTGTTGCAGCTGTACCGCCATCGCGTGGGCGACGAGTCCGCCGTAGCACCAGCCGAGCAGGCGATAGGGGCCGGTGGCCTGCACCGCGCGCACGCGGCGCAGATAGTCGGCGGCGAGTTCGTCGATCGACTCCGGCGCGGCGGCGTCCTCGGTGATCGCCGGGGACTGGATCCCGTAGAGCGGGCAGGTCAGTTCTGTCGCGAGGCCGGCGAAACTCCACGACAGACCCATCACCGGGTGGATACAGAACAGTGGCGAGCCGATGCCGGTCACCCGGATCGGGAGTACGGGTGCGAGCGCGCTGCCGGCCGGCAGGGCGGTCTCGGCGCGCGACTCGGTGATCCGCCGGGCCAGGCCCGCCGGGGTGGGGTCGGCGAACAGCCACGGCAGGGCCAGGTCCGCGCCGGTCGCGTCGCGCAGCCGGGCCAGCAGGGTGGTGGCCACCATCGAATTTCCACCGAGATCGAAGAAGGAGTCGTCGGCGCCGGCCCGCGTCACGTCCAGTACCTCCGCGAACACCCCCGCGATCAGCTGTTCCAGCTCGCCGCTCGGTTCCCGATACCGGCGCCCGGAATCGGCGCGCGGCCGGGGCAGCGCCGCGACGTCCAATTTGCCGGTCGCGGTGAGCGGCAGAGTGGACACCACGACCACGACGTCGGGAACCATATGCGCCGGCAACCGCGCCCGCAGACGGTGGCGCAGATCGTATCCGTCCACGGGCGCGGTATCCGCGGCCGCGCCCACGGCGGCGTAACCGACCAGCCGGGGTCCCGCCACCGCCTCGTGATCGACGACCACCGCCGCGCCGTACACTCCCGGGCAATCCCGCAGGGCCGCTTCGATTTCGGCGGGCTCGATGCGGTACCCCCGCAACTGCACCTGCCGATCGGCGCGGCCGTGATGCTCCAGATCACCGGCGTCGTTCCACCGGCCGAGGTCGCCGGATCGATAGAGCACACCGCCCGGGGAGTACGGATCGGCCACGAAACGCGCGGCGGTCAGGTCCGAGCGCCCGAGATAGCCACGGCTGACCTGCGCTCCCGCCAGATAGATCTCCCCGACGACACCGGCCGGGACGGGATGCAGCCGGGCATCGAGCACCCGGATCCCGACTCCGCCGAGGGGGCGGCCCACCGGTGTTCCCGTCACCGGCCGCCCGGCCGCGTCGAGGTCGAGTTCACCGTGGGTCAGATGCACTGTGGTCTCGGTGATTCCGAACATATTGCCGATCCGGGGCGCCGCGGCGCCGTAGCGCCGGGCGAAGGGGGCCGCGACCCCGGGATCGAGCGGTTCACCACCGAAGATGATGCGCCGCAGTACCAGTGGCGACTCCGCCGCCGCGTCGGCCTCGTCGAGCGCGGCGAAGGCGCTCGGTGTCCGGTTCAGGATGGTGACCCGTTCCCGCGACAGCAGTTCCCGGAGCAGCCGGGGTGAGCGCACGGTGTGATGGTCGGCGACGACGAGGGTCGCGCCGGTGGTCAGCGCACCCCAGATCTCCCAGACCGAGAAGTCGAACGCGGCCGAATGCACCATCGACCAGATATCGGTGTCGTCCAGGTCGAGCAGGTCCCGGGTCCGCCGCAGCAGCGACACGATATTCGCCTGGGTCACCGCCACGCCCTTCGGCCGGCCCGTCGACCCCGAGGTGTAGATGATGTAGGCGAGATTCCCGGGCCGGGCACGCGGCAGCGTCGCCGCCGTGGTGCCGGCTCCCGCGTCTTGCCCGCCACCGGGTTCGACGACGGGCACCCCCGCGGGCGGGTCGATTCCGCTGTCCACTGTCGTGACAACGCACAGCGGCGCTACTTCGCCGAGCATGGAGTGGATCCGGTCGGGTGGATAGTCCGGATCGACAGGCACATAGGCGGCACCGGCGCGGACCACGGCGACGATCGCGACGATCAGGTCCGCGCCGCGCGGAAGCGCCACCGCGACACGGATTTCCGGACCGGCGCCCAGCCGGGTGAGCCGCCGCGCCAGCCTGCCCGAATCGGCGGCCAGCGCACGGTAGGTCAACGATATTCCCCCGAAACGGACCGCGACCGAGTCCGGGTCGATCCGTACCGCCGCGTCGAAGAGATCGGCGAGGGTGAGGTCACCGGAGTCCGCCACCTGGACCGGCGCCGCGAGTCGCGCGTGTTCCGCGGCGTCCAGCAGCGCGATATCCCCGACCGGCGTCGCGGCGCCGGAAGCGGCGGCACGCAGTACGCGCTCCAGGGTCACCGCGATACGCCGCACGGTCCCCTCGTCGAACAGGTCGGTGGCGTAGGTGAAATGCCCGCCGAGCCCGACCGCCGTCTCGCTCAGCGTGAGTTGCAGATCGAATTCGGCCGTGCGGATATCCGGCTCCACGAGCCGCACCGCGATCCCGTCGGCCGCCACCTCGGGTACCGGCTCGACGTCCTCGGTGAGCACGACCTGGAACAGCGGATGGTGATCGCGCCGGCGGGCCGGGTTCAGTTCCCGGACTATCCGTTCGAAGGGCACCTCGGCGTGGGCGAAGGCCGCGAGATCGGTATCGCGAACCCCGGCCAGCAGATCCGCGAAAGAGGCCGCGGGATCCACGCGGGTGCGGAGTACGACCATATTGACGAACATGCCGATCAGATCGTCCAGCTCCGCCGCCCCGCGGCCGGCGACCGGTGTCCCGATGGCGATATCGGTGCACCCGGTAAGCCGGAACAGGGTGACCGCCAAGGCCGCGTGCACGACCATGAACCGGGAGGCGCGGGAAGCGGCCGCCGTCCGTGCCAGCGCGGTGACGGTCTCCGGATCGAACTCCATCCGCAGTGCCGCGCCCGCCCCCGAAGCGACCGCGGGCGCGGGCCGGTCGAACGGCAGCGGCAGCCGCGCGGGCAGTTCCGCCAGCTGATCCCGCCAATAGGCCAGCTGCCGGCCCATCGGCGTGGCCGGGTCCGCGGCGTCGCCCAGCCATTCGGCCTGCCGGATCGCGTAGTCGGCGTAGGTCACCGGCAGGGCCGGGAAGGACGGCGGTCGCCCGGCCGTACGGGCCGAATACGCGGTGAGCACATCGCGCAGCAGTGGTCCGGCCGACCACCCGTCCGCGCTGATGTGATGGATCACCAGCGCGAGCACGTGGTGGTGGGGGTCCAGCCGGTACAGCCGGGTCCGCAGCGGGGTATCGCGGGTGAGGTCGAAGCCCATGGCCGCGAAGGTCGCCAGGCGCTCCCGGAGTTCCGTGGACTCCACGGGCACCGCCTCGAGCCGGATGTCGCGCGCGCCGGGCGGCAGCACGTATTGCGCGGCGCCGCCGTCGGCGTCCTCGGGGTATATCGTGCGCAGCGGTTCGTGATGTGCGACCACATCGGCGAGCGCGGCCCGCAGGGCCGCGATATCGAGTGGGCCGCGCACGCGCACGGCGATCGGGATATTGGCCACCGCGGACGCGGGATCGACACGGTTGACGAACCAGAGCCGCTGCTGGGCCGGGGCCAGCGGCACCCGTGCCGGACGTTCGGGTACCGGGGTCACCCGCCGCACGCCGGAACCGGCGAGTACCCGGATCCGCGCAGCCAGCCCGGCGACGGCCGGTGTCTCGAAAATCGCGCGCATCGGCACTTCGGCCGCGAAGACGGCGCCCAGGCGCGCGCTCAGCCGGGCCGCGATCAGCGAATTACCGCCCAGTTCGAAGAAGTCGGCGTCCGGGCCGGACACCTCGACACCGAGCAGTTCGGCGAAGACTTCGCGGACCGCCCGCTCCACCGCGTCGGCCGGGGCCGTGGGTACGGCGGTTTCGAATACCGGTTCGGGCAGGGCGGCGCGGTCGACCTTCCCGGCGGTGGTCAGCGGTAGCCGGTCGAGGACGACCAGGCGGGCGGGTACCGAGTGGGCGGCCAGCACGCCGCGCGCGTAGGCGCGCAGTTCCGCCGCATCGATCGAACGCCCCGGCGCCGGGACGAGATAACTCACCAGCATCGGGTCACCGGACGGCGCTCTCCTTCCCACCGTGGCCGATATACGCACCGTCTCGTGCCGGGACAGCACCGCGTCGACCTCCCCGGGTTCGAGGCGTATCCCGCGGATATTGAGCTGGAAGTCCGCGCGCCCCACGTATTCGAGCCCGGACGACTGCCCGTCGGCCCGCGTCCGCACCAGGTCACCGGTCCGGTACATCCGGCCGCCATCGGGTGACCAGGGATCGGCCACGAAACTCCCGGCCGTGCGACCAGGGGCCCGCAGATAACCCCGCGCGAGCCCGGCACCGGTGAGGTACAGCTCCCCGACCACTCCGGGCGGCACCGGCCGCAGGCGCCGATCGAGAACCCGGACCGCGTTGCCCGCGGTGGCCGCCCCGATCACCACCGGCTCGCCGGCCGCCAGCGCGGTGGTCACCGAGATGACGGTCACCTCGGTCGGACCGTAGCCGTTGAGGTAGGTCCGGCCGGGCGCCCAGCGGTCCACCAGCTCGGGATCGGAAACGTCCCCGCCCACCGCGAGTCCCCGCAGGCCCGGGTGCCGCGCGGGATCCAGGGTCGCCAGGATCGCGGGCGGGATCACCGCGTACGTGACGTCCCACGCGGCGATGAGGGCGTCGAGCGCGGCGCCCCCGGCCGTCTCGGGCGCCACGATCACCAGGGTGGCGCCGTTGCCGAAGGCCAGCATCCATTCGAGCACCGCCGGGTCGAAGGTCGGTGCGCATACATGCAGGACACGCGTTCCGGGTGTCACCCCGAAATGCGCGGTGATCGTCCGGAACAGCGGCTCCAGGCCGCTGTGGGTGACCGCCACTCCTTTCGGCCTGCCGGTAGAGCCCGAGGTGTACTGCACATAGGCGAGATCCGCGCGATATGCGCGGCGGACCGCTGTGTACCCGGCGCCGGCGCCCTGCCGGGTGTAGTCCAGCGGGATCCAGTCCAGTGCCCCGGGCAGTGTCCCGGCGGCCTCGTCGGTGGTCAGGCCCCGGACGGCTCCGGAGTCCGCCAGTATCCAGGCGATCCGGTCACTCGGGAAGGACGGATCGATCGGTAGGAACGCGGCACCGGATTTCGCGACCGCCCAGACACCCGCGACGAATTCGGCGGATCGCGGGGCATGGACGGCGACCACGTCCCCCGGGCCGGTTCCCCGGGCGATCAACTGCCGGGCCAGGTGATCCGACCAGGTATCGAGCGCGTCGTAGTCGATTTCGCGATCACCGTCGACGATCGCGATCCGGTGCCGGGCGTGCGGCAGGGCGGCGGTGAGGATCTCGACAAGGGTGCGACCGGCGGATCCGGGCTCGGCGGGCGCGACGGGGGTCGTGTCGTGGAAGTCGATATCACCCACCGGCACTGCGGGCGCGGCGACCATCGCGGCGGCCAGCCGCGGCCAGCTGGCGGCCCAGAATTCGATGGTCCGGTCGTCGAAGAGGTCCCGGGCGTAGGAGAACTCGGCCTCGAGCCGGGTACGGCCGTCGGCGTCGGCCGTGGGACGTATGGTCAGCGCGAGGTCGAACCTGGCCACCCCGGGATCGATATCGATCGGCCGCACCACCAGATCCCGCAGCTCGAACACCCCGGCGGGCTGATTCTCGAAGGAGAACGCCACCCGGAACACGGGATGGTCCCCGGGCTCGGTGCGCCGGTCGAGGGCCCGCACCACTTCGTCGAACGGCAGGTCCGCGTGCTCGAATGCCGCCAGGTCGGCGTCGCGCAGCTCGCTCAGGAGGTCCGCGAAACCCCGGTTCCCGTCGATCACACTGCGCAGGGTCAGCGTATTGACGAACATCCCGACCAGACCGTCGAACTCCGCCGTCGGCCGCCCCGCGACCGGGGTGCCGACGCAGATATCGTCGCTTCCCGTCATCCGGGCCAGTAACACCGCGAACACCGCGTGCGCCGCCATGAACAGCGTCGCCTGCCGCGCACCGGCCAGTTCCGTGAGCGCCGCGGTGAGATCCGCCCCGACCACGAATCGGGTGCGGCCGCCCTCCCATGTGGGCGCCGCGGGGCGGGCGCGATCCACCGGTAGCGGGAGCCGAGCCGGGATCCCGGCCAGGGTTTCCCGCCAGAACCGTATCTGACGTGCCCGGAGACTATGCGGATCCGCCGCTTCGCCGAGCCGCTCCGACTGCCGGCGGGCGGCGTCGGCGAATTGCGCGGGCAGCGGCGGCCATCCGGGTTCGCCGCCCTGCGTCCGCGCCGCGTAGGCGGTCATGAGATCGGCGGTGAAGGGCCGCGCCGACCAGCCGTCCGCGCTGATGTGGTGCACGGCGTAGGCCAGCACATGCTCGTCGTGACCCACCGCGAAAAGTGCGACCCGCAGCGGAATCTCGGCGGCGACATCGAAGCCGCGGCGGCCCAGCGCGACGATTTCCCGGTCGAGGTCCGCGGCCGGCACGGCGACCGGACCGGGCAGGACGACCGCCTCGCCGGGCGCGCAGACCCGGTGCACGGGAGTCCCGTCCACCAGTGGGTAGCGGGTGCGCAGTGATTCGTGCCGCTCGACGACATCGCCCAGTGCCGCGCGCAAGGCCGCGATATCGAGGGGCCCCGAGATCCGTACCGCCGCACACATATTGTCCACCGGCGACTCCGGATCGGCCTGGTTGCGCAACCACATCCGCTGCTGGGCGGGCGCCAGTGGGACGCGGTCCGGGCGCGGATCCCGGCCGATCCGGACCGGATCGGCGACGGACCGGCCGGATACGACCTCCGCGAGGGCGGCCACGGTCGGCGCGTCGAAGATCTCCCGGACCGAAACCGATATCCGCAGCGCCGCCGCCAGCCCCGCCGCGAGTCGCGCCGCGTCCATGGAATTCGCGCCGAGCGCGAAGAAATCATCGGTGCGGCCCACCGCCGCCACGCCCAGGATGCCGGCGGCGGAGGCGGCGATCAGTTGTTCGATGGTGCCGGAGGGCTCCTCGTAGGCAGGCGCGGAGACGTCCGGCTCGGGTAGCGCGTCCCGGTTCAGCTTCCCGTTCACCGTCACGGGCAGTTCCGGAAGCGTCACCACGGCCGAGGGCACCATGGCCCGGGGCAGCCGGCGGGCGAGATCGCGGAGGACTTCACCCGATTCCACCGTCGCGTCCGGGCCCACGACCACGTACCCGACCAGCCGCCGTTCACCGGCGACCTCCCGCACCGCCGCGGCCGCCCGCACCACACCCGGGCACGCGCGCAACGCCACCGCGATCTCGTCGAGTTCGATACGGACACCGCGCAGTTTGACCTGGCGGTCGGTGCGTCCCAGATACTCCAGCGCGCCCGCGGCGTTCCAGCGCACCGCGTCGCCGGTCCGGTACAGGCGCGACCCCGGGGGTCCGAAAGGATCGGCGACGAACCGCGAGGCCGACGCACCCCCGCCTGCCACATATCCGCGCGCGACCTGCGCGCCGCCCACATACAGTTCCCCGCGCAGTCCCGCGGGGACCGGTCTCAACCGGCTGTCCAGCACATGGACCCGCGTATTCCATACCGGCGCACCGATCGTCACCGCGGCCGTACCGTCGATATGCGCGGCGGTCACCACCTGTGCTTCCGCGGGGCCGTACCAGTTGAACAGCGAGGCCGTCGTCCACTTCCCGAACTCGGCGACCAGGGCGTCCGGCAGTTCCTCACCCGCCGCGAACACCCGCCGCAACGACGTGGCCGGTGCGGGATCGGTGGCGAGGTAGTTCTCCAGCACGGTGGGCACCACATGCAGTGTCGTCACGCCGTATCCGGTGATCGCCCGGTCCAGCGCCGCGAGGTCGCGGTGCGCGTCCGGGTCGGCCACCGCGACACACGCCCCGGCCTGGAGCGGCCAGAACACCTCCCACATCGCGATATCGAAGGTGAGCGGGGTTTTGTAGAGGACCACATCGGAGTCGTCCAGGCGGTACCGGTCCTGCGCCCAGCGGAACTGGTGGTCGACGGCCGCGTGGGTGGTGACCACTCCCTTCGGCAGGCCGGTCGAGCCGGAGGTGAACAGTACCGAGGCGGCGTGCCCGGGTCGTAGCGGGGTGATCCGGTCCGCGTCCGCGATCTCCGCGTCGTCCCAGGTGGTCGTATCCACCTCGGAGACCGCGACAACCGTGGTCGCCTCGGGCGCCCGGAGGTCGTCGCCGCCCGTGGTGAGCAGTACCGACGGCCGCGCCGTACGCAGCATATGCGCGATGCGCCGCCGTGGATGTTCCGGATCCACCGGGACATAGGCGCCACCGGCGACGGTCACGGCGTACAGCCAGCAGAGCTGATCGACCGACCGGGGCAAGGCCACCGCCACCCGGGCCTCGGGTCCGACACCGAGTCCGATCAGGAACCGGGCCCGCCGGTTCACCTCGCCGTGGAAACGGGCATAGGACAGCGTCCGCGCCCCGGCGCGGACCGCGGGCGCGTCCGGGGTGAGACGCGCCCGGGCCGCGAAACGTGCCGCCAGGGTGGTCGCCGTAACCGGGTGGTCGGTGGCATTGCGCGCGCGGTACAGCGCGGTGTGCGCGGGATCGTCGACCAGATCGATATCGGCGAGCCGGGTGGTGCCCGCCGCCACCGTGATCTGATCCAGCACCCGCAGGAAGAGCCGGTGCCGCACGGCGAGTTCGGTTTCGGTGTAGCCGTGTGGATTGCCCTGGAAGTCGGCGCGCAACCCGTCGTGGCCGTCGGTGTACAGGTTGACGAGCAGATCGTCGATCGGCCCGGAGGTGAGCACCCGCAGCCGGCCGGTCGCGGCGCCCAGCCGGATCGCGTCGTCGAACAGCATGATGTTCACGATCGGCCCGAACTGCCCGCCGGCCCCGCCGGTATTCCCCGCATCGCGCCGGATGTCCTCGTGCCGGTACCGCTGATGGCGCAGGGCGCCGGTGATCGCCGCGCGGACTCGAGCGACCAGGTCCGCGATATCGGCGTCCGGCCGGATCTCGATCCGCAGCGGGACCAGGTTCGCGAGCATGCCTCCCGACCGCTTCGCCCTGGCACCGGTCCGGCCGGAGACCGGCAGGGTCAGCAGGATATCGGTCCGGTCCAGGACCCGGGCGCAGAACAGGGCCGTCGCGGCCACCGCGAGGGTCGCGACACTGCAGTCGTACCGGCGCGCGGCCGCCCGGAGCGCGCGGGTGGCGCCCGGCGCGGGCGCGGCGGAGGCCACCACAGGGTGCGCGGCGTGCCTCGGATGCTGTTCGGACAGCACCGTATCGGCGAGCCCGCGGATTTGTTCGCGCCAGTACTCGCGGTCGCGGGCGTGGCGCGCGGACCCGAGGTAGGCGATCTCCTCGTCGTACAGCTCGGCCGGGGAAGCGGCCCGCGACGGCGACGGCTCGTCTCCCGATATCGCGGACCGGTAGATCTCGGCGACCCGCAGCAGGAAGTTCATCGCGCCCAGCCCGTCGAGTACGACATGGTGGGCCCGCGCGTACCAGTACCAGCGGTGTTCATCCACGCGCAAGACCGCCGAATGCACCAGCTGGGTTCCGAGAAGGGGCCGCGGTGTCCGGTGGTCCCGGCGCATCCACGCGTGCGCGGCCGCCTCGGGATCGGGTTCGGCGCGCAGATCCAGCACGGTCGGCCCCGCCTCCGCGGTATCGGCCACGTACTGCCACGGCTGTCCGCCGATCTCCACGATGCGGACGAAAGCCGATCCGATCTCGCGCCCGGCGCGGCGGCAGGCCGTATCGAGCACACCGGGATCGAGCTCCCCGCGCAGCTCGAGGTACTGCGCGACCACGTAGGGCACCTCGGCCGCCAACTGCTGGGCGAACCACACGCCCAGCTGTCCGGGCGACAGCGGAAAAACCGAATCCTTGTCCACCGAGCCCATATTCGCGGCGGCGCGGACGGATCCACAGACCCTATTTCCCGCGGCAATACCGGCAGGGGCCGGCCGCCTCCGCCCGGCCCGCCGGCGTTCGCTACGGACTCACCGATTCACGCCCGGACGTGTTCACGGAGGAACGCGATCAGCGGGGTGAGTACCGCCCGCGGGTCGTCGATGAACGGCCAGTGCCCGAGGCCCTCGAGGATGTGGATTTCGGCCTCGGGAAAGAAATCACGCTGCCGCCGGGCGAACCGAACCGGAATATAGGGGTCACCGTCGCCCCAGATCACGCATACCGGCAGGCCGTCGCCCACGATCTCGCCGCGCATTTCCGGGAAGGCCGCGGCCGGATCACGCGAGTTGCGGTAGAGCCGGAGCACGGCCCGCTTGTGCGCCCGGTCGGCGTAGCGATCGACCCGGTCGACGTACCCGCGTGGCAGCGGGACGGGGTTGTCGCGGTTGAGGGCGATATGCATGGCACGCTTATTGCTCACCAGCTGGAACAGCTCGCCGACCACCGGTGTCTGCCAGATCCTCGCGTACCGGTGCCAGCGGTAGCCGTCGAGGACACCGGTGTTGATCAGCGTCAGCCCGGCCAACCGGTCCCGATGGTCCAGCGCCCACCGCAATCCCCACGGGCCACCGAAATCGTGCAGGACCAGATGCACCCGCTCGATACCGAGGTGGTCGAGCAGCAGGCCCAGATAGCGCGCGTGCCCGGCGATACTGTGCTCGAACGACCGCGGCCGCTCCGAACGCCCGAACCCCGGCATATCCACGGCGATCACCCGCGCGAAGCCGGCCACCTCCGGTATCAGCTCCGCCCAATCGTCCATCGGCCCCGGATTGCCGTGGACGAACACCACGGCCTCGGCACGGCCCCCGGGATCGCTGTCGTAGACGGCACACCGGACACCGGCAATCCGGTACTCGATGACCGGCAGCATCGGCGCGATTCCATCCACGGTTCCCCCTCGATCACCGTCGGCCGGCACCGACCGTGCCGCCGACCTGTCCGCGACCGACAGTACCGGCTATCCGGGAAACGATGAACCTCCCGAACCGTTCAGAGCGCGACCACCGTCAGCAAAGGTTCCAGTCCCTTGAAATCGTCCGCATTGCGTGTGAACAACGGCAGATCGTTCGACGAGGCGATGGCAGCGATCATCAAATCCATCTTCCGCGGCTTGGGACTCCGTCCGGCGGCGTGTACCAATTTCGCCATCGAGGTGAACCGTCGCGCTGCTGTCGAGGAGAACGGTAGTGCATCGAAAGCGTGCTCGATCTCCAGGAGTCGTTCGGTACGAAGCGCGAGCGTTTTCGCATCGGATGCCAGCGCTACGCCCAAGCCCAACTCGGCGAGCGTGACGGTGCTGATCTTCGGCTGGATCGGAAGATTCTCATCCTCGATGGTGGTCAAGTCGATGAGTACACAGGTATCCAGCAGTCCGACCGGGTAGCGGAACGTCCCCCCCGGTTCAGTCATCCAGTCTGTCCTCTCCGAATGCGACGTCGATTTCCGCACGCTCATCCGCGGCACTCGCGGTTCCTGCGAACCTCGCGAGTCGCTTTCTCAGTTCGGCGGTCGTCAGGTTGTGCCGGGCGGCAATGGGGCGCAGTTCACCGACGGGCCGGCCATTGCGGGTGATGACAAAATCCTCACCCGCCTCCAACGCGTCCATTACGCCCGCACTGCCGTTGCGTAGCTCGGCTTGGCTGATCGTCCTCGTCATTCGTCCAATATAGCGACCGATGCTATCGGATGCTATGAACGCTCAGAGCATGCAGCTCACGCAGCCCTCGACCTCGGTGCCCTCCAGCGCCATCTGCCGGAGGCGGATGTAGTAGAGGGTTTTGATGCCCTTGCGCCAGGCGTAGATCTGGGCGCGGTTGAGGTCGCGGGTGGTGGCGGTGTCCTTGAAGAACAGCGTCAGCGACAGGCCCTGGTCCACGTGCTGGGTGGCCGCGGCGTAGGTGTCGATGATCTTCTCGTAGCCGATCTCGTACGCGTCCTGGTAGTAGTCCAGGTTGTCGTTGGTCATGTACGGGGCCGGGTAGTAGACGCGGCCGATCTTGCCTTCCTTGCGGATCTCGATCTTCGACGCCACCGGGTGGATGGAGCTGGTGGAGTGGTTGATATACGAGATCGACCCGGTCGGCGGGACGGCCTGCAGGTTCTGGTTGTAGAGGCCGTGCTCCATGACCGCGGCCTTCAGCTGCCGCCAGTCGTCCTGGGTGGGGATATGGATCCCGGCGTCGGCGAACAGCCGCGCGATCCGCTCGGTCTCGGGCTCCCAGACCTGATCGGTGTACTTGTCGAAGTATTCGCCGCTGGCGTACTTCGACTCCGGGAACCCGCCGAACGAGGTCCCCCGCTCACGGGCGATCAGGTTCGACGCGCGTAGGGCGTGGAAAACCACCGTGTAGAAGTAGATATTGGTGAAGTCCAGGCCCTCCTCGGATCCGTAGTGGATCCGCTCGCGGGCCAGATAGCCGTGCAGGTTCATCTGGCCGAGGCCGATGGCGTGCGAGGAGTTGTTGCCCTGTTCGATCGAGGGCACCGAGTAGATATGGGTCTGATCCGAGACGGCGGTGAGCGCCCGGATGGAGACCTCGATGGTGCGGGCGAAATCCGGGGAGTCCATCGCCTTGGCGATGTTCAGCGACCCCAGGTTGCAGGAGATGTCCTTGCCCACGTGCGCGTAGGTGAGGTCGTCGTTGTAGATCGACGGGGTGGAGACCTGCAGGATCTCCGAGCACAGGTTCGAATGGGTGATCTTGCCGGCGATCGGGTTCGCCCGGTTCACCGTGTCCTCGAACATGATGTAGGGGTAACCGGATTCGAACTGCAGCTCGGCGATGGTCTGGAAGAACTCGCGCGCCTTGATCTTGGACTTGCGGATCCGCTTGTCGTCGACCATCTCGTAGTACTTCTCGGTGACGTCGACATCGGCGAACGGCTTACCGTAGATACGTTCCACGTCGTACGGCGAGAACAGGTACATGTCCTCGTTCTTCTTGGCCAGTTCGAAGGTGATGTCCGGGATCACCACGCCCAGCGACAGCGTTTTGATGCGGATCTTCTCGTCCGCGTTCTCCCGTTTGGTGTCGAGGAAACGATAGATATCGGGGTGGTGGGCGTGCAGATAGACCGCGCCCGCGCCCTGACGCGCACCGAGCTGGTTGGCGTAGGAGAAGGAATCCTCGAGCAGTTTCATGATCGGGATGACGCCGGAGGACTGGTTCTCGATCTTCTTGATCGGCGCGCCGTGCTCGCGGATATTGCTGAGCAGCAGCGCGACCCCGCCGCCGCGCTTGGACAGCTGCAGCGCGGAGTTGATGGAGCGCCCGATGGACTCCATATTGTCCTCGATACGCAGGAGGAAACACGAAACGGGCTCGCCGCGCTGCTTCTTGCCGGAGTTGAGGAAGGTCGGGGTGGCCGGCTGGAAGCGGCCGTCGATGATCTCCTCGACCAGTTTGCCCGCGAGCACCTCGTCACCGGCCGCGAGAGTGAGCGCGACCATGCAGACCCGGTCCTCGAAACGCTCCAGGTAGCGCTTCCCGTCGAAGGTCTTGAGGGTGTAGGAGGTGTAGTACTTGAACGCGCCGAGGAAGGTGGGGAACCGGAATTTCTTGGCGTAGGCCTGCTGGAACAGCTTCTTCACGAAGGCCCGGCTGTACTGCTCGAGTACCTCGGGCTCGTAGTAGTTCTCCTCGACGAGGTAGTCGAGCTTCTCGTCGAGGTTGTGGAAGAAGACGGTGTTCTGGTTGACGTGCTGCAGGAAGTACTGGTGCGCGGCCTCCCGATCCTTGTCGAACTGGATCTCGCCGTCCGGACCGTACAGGTTCAGCATCGCGTTGAGGGCGTGGTAGTCCAGGACCTCACCGGGTTCGCCGGCGCGCTGCGGGGGCTGCTCCAGGCGGGCCGTCATACCTGCTGGTGCTGTCGTTGTTGCTGCCAAAACAATCCCAATCCCTCTCGGACGCGGGCGACGTCCTCGGCGGTTCCCATGAGTTCGAAGCGGTACAGGTAGGGCACCCCGCATTTCCGCGAGATCACATCACCTGCGAAGCAGAAGGTGTCACCGAAATTCGTGTTCCCCGCCGCGATCACGCCGCGCAGCAGGGCGCGGTTGTGTGGATCGTTGAGGAACTTGGCGACCTGGCGCGGTACGAATTCCTTGTCCGGACGCGTGGAGCCCAGGACGTGCCGACCGCCCCCGTAGGTGGGGACGATCAGCACGTAGGGTTCGTCGACACGCAGCGAATCGGTGGTGTGCAGGGGGATCCGGAGAGCCGGGATATCCAGCTTCTCGACGAAACGGTGGGTGTTCTCCGAAGCGCTGGAGAAGTAGACCAGCGTCTGCGATTCGGACATCTCACCTCCCCTGGTTCCCGACGGACTCGCCGCGCGGCGCCGGGTCGGACTGTTATCGCACCCCGAGCGCAGCCTGACGCGCTCAGGCGGTGTCTTTGCGCCTGAGCACGGGCCCTTCGTGGTGACGCTGCGCTGCCGCCTCCGGGCCTGACGTGCTCACGCGGCGACGGTGGCCAGTGCCTTGATGCGGTCCGGGCGGAAGCCGGACCAGTGCTCGTCGCCGGAGACGACGACGGGGGCCTGCAGGTAGCCGAGCGCCATCACGTAGTCGCGGGCTTCGGCGTCCTCGGAGATATCGACGACACTGTATTCCACCCCGGCCTTGTCGAGGGCCTTGTAGGTGGCATTGCACTGGACGCAAGCGGGCTTGGTGTACACGGTGATCATTCGAGTCCCTCTCTCCTGTGCCAATGTGCGGTGTTCGCGGCCCTCTGTGGTGACGGACCGCCGCCTGCGAGCCGAACCCACCGCGCACCCGATCCCGCTCGGCGGTTCCGGTGTGTACGACGCGGCGTCGGCACGATCGGATGATCCTGCGCAAACTCCGAAGACCAGCCCTGAAACCCCACGTCCGGGCCGGTTCCACCCATCGCCGGAGGGCTTCTCGTCCCACCGCCTTCGGGTACCGATGACACTACACCTAGTGGCCGACATTCCGAAACAACACGAGATGTTGCGAGTCACAACGGTGTGATTTCACGGCTGTAAGCCGCAGGACAGCAACTCGACACGCCGTATTCACCGTGGCCCAAGTCACAAATCGCCGAGGTCAGTTCTTTTTCAGCAAACCCAGGAGACACGCCTGTCACACCAGTCGCCGACGCCCCAGCAGGCCCTCGGGCACCGCCCGGAACAGGGTACGAGACGGGCGCCGGACACGCCCGGAACCCCACCGGCGGCCCGGGTGCGCACACAGAGGGGCCGCCCCGTCTCCGAAAGACGAGGCGGCCCCTCTGCGGGATCGGCGATCAGGCGTCGACGAGCTCCCCGCTGGCGGCGTCGGCCAGCACCTTCAGCGCGCCGGTGAGTTCGCCCAGCGCCTCCGCGTCATCACTCGGATGGCTCGCGACGAAACGCTCACCCCAGGCGGCGTAGTGCAGATGCGCCTCTTCGACGATGCGGCCGCCGGCGATACCGACCGACTTCACCGTGTCCGCGTGCGCCCACTTGGCGGCGTTGGGGCTGATCGAACCGCTCACGACGGCCACCGGCTTACCGCCGATCGCGCCGGCGCCGTAGGGCCGGGACAGCCAGTCGATGGCGTTCTTCAGCACGGCGGGCAGCGTGCCGTTGTATTCGGGGGTGACCACGAGCAGGCCGTCGCTCGCCGCCACCGCGTCGCGCAGGGCCTGCGCCGCGGCGGGGATCGAGCCCTCGACGTCGATATCCTCGTTGTAGAACGGAATCTCACCGATACCCTCGTAGAGGGTGGCTTCGGTACCGGCGGGCACGGTGGCGACCGCCGCCTCGGCAAGCCGCCGGCTGATCGAAGCCTGACGAAGGCTTCCGACGAGTACGACGATACGGGTCTGGCTCATGTTCACTCCTGCGGTACTAGTTGTGTGACGATCCCACCGCCCAGATCAACCGGACCACGGTCCGCTACATTCCCCGGAGGCCAGCGCACCGCCGTGAACTACGACACACCGCGTCAGGCGGATCCCTGGCACCCGGGCGATCCCCTCACCCCTGCCATGCCATCACAGGTGCGCCGGGCGGAACGGATCGGCCCCGCGCTACCCGGAACCGGCGAACCGGCCGAACGCGCCGACGCCGCCCGCAACCGGCGGCGACTGCTCGACGCCGCCCAGGAACTCGTCCGCGCGCACGGCGTGGACGCCCTCACCATGGACGCGCTCGCCAAACGGGCCGGAGTCGGCAAGGGCACGGTGTTCCGCCGGTTCGGCAACCGCACCGGCCTGATGTACGCGCTCCTGGACCATTCCGAGACCCAGGCCCAGGAGGCGTTCATCTTCGGCCCGCCACCGCTGGGCCCCGGAGCGCCGCCGGTGGAACGGCTGGTGGCCTTCGGACGGGCCCGGCTGCTGGATATCGAAGTGGAGGGCGAACTGCACCGGGCCGCCGAACTCGGGGCCGAACGGCACTACCGCAGCGAACCGTATCTGGTGCTGAAAACCCATGTGACGATGCTGCTCCGGAACGCGGAGACCCCCGGCGACATCGCGTTGCTGGCCGACGCGTTGCTGGCCACTCTCGGCGCGGGACTCGTGCTGCATCAGATCCGCACCCTCGGCTACACCCGGGAACAGATAGGCGACAACTGGGAAGCCCTGGTTCGCCGGGTCGCCACGACGCCCGCGCAGTAGAGTTGTCCGGCATGGGAAACGTGCGTGATCAGATCATCGCCGAGCTGGGTGTGCTGCCGAGTGTCGAACCCAAGGACGAGGTACGGCGCCGGGTCGATTTCCTGAAGGACTATCTGCGCGCCACGCCCGCACAAGGTTTCGTACTGGGGATCAGCGGTGGCCAGGACAGCGCCCTCACCGGCAGGCTCTGCCAGCTCGCGGCCGAGGAGGTCCGCGCCGAGGGTGGCCGGGCCCGTTTCGTCGCGGTGCGTCTCCCCTACGGTGTCCAGGCCGACGAGGCGGACGCCCGGGTCTCCATGGGCTTCGTGGCCCCCGACGAATCGGTGGTGGTGAACGTCCGCCCGGGCGCCAACGCGGTGGCCGCGGAGGTCGCCTCCGCGCTCTCGGTGGGCAAGCTCCGCGATTTCGTCCGCGGCAATATCAAGGCCCGCGAACGCATGGTCATCCAGTACGCCATCGCCGGCCAGGAGAACCTGCTGGTCGTGGGCACCGATCACGCCGCCGAGGCGGTCACCGGGTTCTTCACCAAATTCGGCGACGGCGGTGTGGACCTGACCCCGCTCACCGGCCTCACCAAACGCCAGGGCGCGGCCCTGCTGCAGGAACTCGGCGCGCCGTCGCGGCTGTGGTCCAAGGTGCCGACCGCCGATCTGGAGGACGATCGCCCGGCCCTGCCCGACGAGGAGGCGCTGGGCCTGCGCTACAGCGAGATCGACGACTACCTCGAGGGCAAGGATGTCACCGACGAGGTGGCGGAGCGGATCGAAACGATCTACCGCAACACCCGGCACAAGCGCACGGTCCCGGTGACCCCGCTCGACGACTGGTGGCGCTGACCGGCCCGGTCGTCAGCACACCGGGCCGCCGGGGGTGCGGGCCACGGCCCGCACCAGTTCGGTGAGCAGGTCGAGATCCGGGCCGGTGGCGTACCGGAAACGCAGGCAGCCCTTGCCCATATCCTGATCGGACAGGCGCTGCGCGAACTCGGCGCGGATGTCCGCACGCATGAGATAGAACGAGAAGTGGTGGCGCTGTAGCGCGAACGCGATCTCGTCGCGGCCGCCATACCGGTAGACCGGCATCCCGTAGGCCATCGCCTCGGTGTAGCCGCGCAGTTCGGTCCGGCACAGTTCGCGCACCGCGGTGGCCGCCGGGCGGCGCTCCGCCGGGAGTTCGGCCAGGTAGGCATCGACATCGGGTGCCGTGCTTCTCACCACGGGCCCACTCTACCGCCGCCGGTAGCCGGAGGTGCGAAGCCGTTGCGCGCGCTACGCCCCGGCAGCCTGGTCTCCGCTCGCCGTGCGTTCGGTCTCCGCCAGCCGGCGCCGCAGATACCGGCGCGCGGCGTCGTTACCCGCCGCGGCGATCGCGGCCCGGTATTCCCGTGCCGCGTCGTCCGGCCGACCGGCCCGGCGGAACAGGTCGGCGCGCGCCGCGGCCACCAGCTGCCCGGTCGCCGGCGGATGGTCACCGCCGACCTCGTCCAGGGCGGCCAGTCCCCGCTCCGGACCGTCGCGCATCCCCACCGCGATCGCGCGATTGATCGCCGCCGCGGGTGACGGCGCGTACACCGTCAGCTCGTCGTAGGCCGCCACGATCGAACGCCAATCGGTGGCCTCCCATTCCGGCGCGACCGCGTGCGCGGCGGCGATCCGGGCCTGCGCCAGGTACGGTCCACCGCCCTCGGCGGCGATCAGCAGACAATCCAGCCCGGCTCGGATGGCCGTGCGGTCCCAGGTCCCGCGATCCTGTTCGTCCAGCGGAACCAGCTCACCGTCGATCGTGCGCCGGGTGGACCGGCGGCTGTCGGTGAGCAGCATCAGCGCGAGCAGCGCGTACGCCTCGCACCGCACCGCGCGCTCCTCGACCGGCAGCAGATCGCAGAGCAGCCGCCCCACCCGGATCGCCTCGTCGCACAGTTCGTCGCGGACCGCGCTCGGCCCCGAGGTCGCGAAATAGCCCTCGGTGAACATCAGGTAGATCACCGCCAGCACCGTCGGGGCCCGTTCCGGCAACAACTCCGCGGGCGGCACCCGCAGCGGTATCCGGGCGTCGCGGATCTTGGCCTTGGCCCGGCTGATCCGCTGCGCCACCGTCGACTCCGATTGCAGGAAGGCCCGCGCGATCTCCGCGGTCCGCAGCCCGCAGACGAACCGCAGGGTCAGCGCCACCCGCGCCGCCGGCGCGAGCGCCGGATGGCAGCAGGTGAAGATCATCCGCAGCCGGTCGTCGGGCAGGCCGGGATCGTCCGGTTCGCTCGATTCCGGAATCACCCGCAGGGCTTCGCGTTCCTTGCCTCCGCGCGCCGATTCCCGGCGCAACCCGTCCAGCGCGCGACGCCGGGCGGCGGTGGTGATCCAGGCGCCCGGGTTCGCCGGGACTCCATCGCGCCGCCAGGTCCGCGTCGCGGCGGCGAACGCCTCCTGCACGGCGTCCTCGGCCGTCCCGATATCGCCGGTGAGCCGGGCGACGGTGGCGACGGCACGGCCGAATTCGGCGCGGTACACGCCGTCCAGCCGGGCCGTCGTCGGATCGCTCACTCGCCGAGATCGACCACCCGCCGTACCTCGGTCCCGCCCTTCGGGCCGATCGGGATCTTCGCGGCGATCTCCGTGGCGGCCCGCCGGTCCGGCGCGGTGAACAGGTACAGCCCGCCCACCACCTCGGCGGCCTCGGTGAACGGACCGTCGGTGATCAGCGGTGTATCCGCCGGTCCCCGGACCGTGGTGGCCGTGGTGGCCGGACCGAGCGCACCGCCGCCGCGGATCACCGCGCCCACTTCCGCGCCGAACCGTTCGTGCTCGGCCGCCGCCACCTCCCATTCGGGTGTGCCCGGGGCGATCATCGCGTCGGACTGTTCCCACAACAGCGCCAGCCACCAATCCGGGCCGGGTTCGCCGTGGGGCAGCCACTGTGCCATCGGGCGCAATTCGACCGACCCGGTATCGACGGCCGGGAGTTGCCTCGCGAGCGCGAGCGCCGCGTCCAGATCGGGCACATCGAACACGTAGAACCCACCCACCACCTCGGCGTGTTCGGCGAACGGCCCGTCGGTGACCAGGGTGGTGTCACCGTCGCGGCGGAGCGTGACGGCCGAATCCGAGGGGTACAGCGCCGCACCTCCGGCGATCACCTCGGCCACCCGGGCGTCGAACGCCGCGTACTGCGCCACCTCGGCGTCGAACTCCGGTGATCCCGGTTGCGCGACGGCATCGTCCTCGCGGCCGGTGAGCAGAGCCAGGTAGTACATGACGTCATCCTTCCTCGTCGGGGAGGAGTCCGATACCCCTCTCACCACAACGACGCGCGGAGACGCGTTTTCTCGACAAGCCCGCCGGAAATTCCGGGAACCGGTGGCACGACCGCCGGGACCTCAGCCGCCGGCGAAGGGCGGCATCACATCCACCCGCGGGGTCAGCGCCGCGGAGGGGTCGCGGGTCAGTTCCTCGCCCATCAGATAGGCGCAGACGCCGAGCATCTTGTCCAGATCCGGGCCATAGGCCGCGGCGAGCCGGGTACGCAGGTCGGCGACGGTGGCGCCGGGCGGCAGATCCAGCGTTTCCGCGGTCTTGCCGACGGCGTCGGCGATCGCGGCGAAATAGCGGATCTCAACCACCTATGGCTCCCATCGTGCGTTCGGGCGGGACGAAGTCCGCGGCGTCGATACCGTGACCCGCCCATTTCTGCCACATGGCGCCCCGCCACAGATGCGCCAGTTCCGCATCGCCCGCACCGGAGCGCAGGGTCGCCCGCAGATCGAACTCCTGGTCGCTGAACAGGCAGGACCGCAGCATACCGTCGGCGGTGAGCCGGGTCCGGTCGCAGGTATCGCAGAAGGTCCGGGTCACCGAGGCGATGATGCCGACGGTGGCGGGTCCGCCGTCCACCAGCCAGGTCTCGGCGGGCGCGGACGGGTCGCTGCGGCCGGCCGCGGTGAGCGAGTAGTGGGCGCCGAGCACCTCGAGCAGCTCCGCCGCGGTCACCATGTTCTCGCGGGCCCATTCGTGGTCGGCGTCCAGCGGCATCTCCTCGATGAACCGCAGTTCGCAGCCTTCGGCCAGACACCAGCGCAGCAGATCGGGGGCGCCGGCCAGGGTCTGGCGCATCAGTACCGCGTTCACTTTCACCGGCGCCAGCCCGGCGGCGCCGGCGGCACGGATCCCGTCCAGCGCCGAATCCAGGCGATCACGGCGGGTCAGGCGGGCGAAACCGTCGCGGTCCACGGTGTCCAGCGAGATGTTCACCCGGGAGAGCCCGGCCGCCGCCAGTCCCGCCGCGCGATGGCGCAGGCCGATCCCGTTGGACGTCATGGACAGCGGGACCCCCGGCACCGCGGCGTGGCATCCGGCCACGATCTCTTCCAGATCGCGCCGCATGAGCGGCTCGCCGCCGGTGAACCGCACTTCACGGATGCCGAGTTCGTGGACCGCCAGCGAGACCAGGCGCACGATCTCGGCCGCGCTCAGCAGCTCGTCGGGCGGTATCGCGGGCAGCCCTTCCTCGGGCATGCAGTAGGTACAGCGCAGCGAGCACTTCTCGGTGATGGAAACCCGGAGATCCCGCGCGGTGCGACCGAAACGGTCCACCAGCAGGGGTGTATCCGGACGTCCGTCGAACGAGGGGCGCCCGGACCGCACTGTGGGTATCCCCATGTCGACCAGTGTCACACCCTCCATTATGAACGCCTGCCCGCCGCCCGAACCGGCCGTCCGCACTATCGGCCGTATCGTGCCCGGTCCGGGCGCCGACACGCCCGCCGCACGGACCCCCTGCGACGCTGGAACATCGTGACGGCGGCCGAGACGGGTCGCACTAGGCTGAGTCCATGATTTCTCGGCCCGCCCCCGCCCAGGTCCGGTCGGCGGACGACTACCGCGACACCATCGAGCAGCTGCTGCGCCCGCTGGCCGCCCGGCCGGTCGAATCCGTCCCGGTCTCCGGAGCCCTCGGCCGCCTGCTGGCCGAGGATATGCGGGCGCCCATCGACCTGCCCGTTTTCCGGAATTCGGCGATGGACGGGTATGCGGTGCGGGCGCACGATGTGGCGATCACCCCGGTGCGCCTGCCGGTGACCGGGGTGGTGGCCGCCGGCGACACCGGCGAGCCGCTGGCCGCCGGAACCGCCCGCAAGGTGATGACCGGCGCGCCGCTGCCCGAGGGCGCGGAGTGCGTGGTCCCGGTGGAGGACACGACCGCCGAGGGTGAGACGGTGCACATCACCCGGGGCCGGGCCCGCGGGGAGTTCGTCCGCGAACCCGGCAGCGATGTGCGGTCCGGGGCGGAGCTGGTGCCGGCCGGGACCCTGCTCGCGCCCCGGCATATCGCCGCCCTCGCGGCGGTGGGTCTGGCCTCGATTCCGGTGTTCACCCCCATCCGGGCCGCGCTCATCGGCACCGGGAACGAACTCGTCGCGCCCGGCGGGCGGCTGCGGCCGGGACAGATCTTCAACTCCAACGGCATCGCGCTGGCCGCCGCTCTCGAGGCCAACGGGGTGCGGGTGACCGGTGTCGAGCACAGCTCCGACGATCCGCGCGAGTTCCGGCGGCTGCTGCGGGCCCTGACCGCGGAGGCCGATCTGGTGATCACCACCGGCGGGGTGTCCAAGGGCGATTTCGAGGTCGTGCGCGAAGTGCTGACCCCGCTGGGCGGCGAATTCGGGTCGGTCGCGATGCAGCCGGGCGGCCCGCAGGGCCTGACCGTGGTCGACGGGGTGCCGGTGCTCAGTTTCCCGGGGAATCCGGTGAGTGCGGTGGTGTCGTTCGAGGTCCTCGCCCGGCCCATCCTGCGGCGGCTGTCCGGGCTGGGTCCCGTTCCCGAATACGAATTGCCGCTGCTGGGCGCGGTGCGCCGCTCACCCGCCGGGCGCCGGCAGTTCCTGCGCGGCAAACTGGTGTGGAAGGGCGCGCGACCGCACGCGGTGGAGGTGGTCTCCGGGCCCGGATCGCATCTGGTGGCGAGTATGGCGGCGGCCGATGTGCTGATAGATATCCCGGCCGAGGAAACCGAGATGCCGCCCGGGACGGCTGTGCGAGTGTGGACATTATGAGCGAGTTGTCGCATGTGGATTCGACGGGCCGGGCCCGCATGGTGGATGTGAGCGCCAAGGCCGATACCGCCAGGGTCGCCGTGGCGGCCGGGGAACTGCGGACCACCCCCGAGGTGATCGCCCTGGTGCGCGCCGACGATATGCCCAAGGCCGATGTGCTGGCCACCGCCCGGCTGGCCGGTATCGCGGGGGCCAAGAAGACCTCGGAACTGATCCCGCTGTGCCATCAGCTCGCGCTGTCCTCGGTGAAGGTCGACTTCGGTTTCACCGCGAACTCCGTCACCATCGAGGCCGCCGCCAAGACCACCGGCCCCACCGGGGTCGAGATGGAAGCGCTGACCGCGGTGGCGGTCGCCGGGCTCACCCTGCACGACATGGTGAAAGCGGTGGATCCGGCCGCGGTGCTGGGCGATATCCGGCTGCTCACCAAGGAGGGCGGCAAACGCGGCCACTGGACCCGCCCGGCCGGCGACGAAGCCGCCCCTGCCACACCGGCCACCACCGATCCCGCCACGCCGCCGGTGGAACCCGGCACCGCCACGGTGCTCGTGGCCTCGACCGGCGCGGCGGCCGGTAGCCGGATCGACACCACCGGCCCGCGCCTGGTGTCGTGGCTGAACGATCTCGGGTACTCGGTGCGCGGTCCGCTGGTCTATGCCGACGCGGAGATCGCCGCCGGGCTGACCGACGCCCTGCGGACCGCCCCCGCCCTGGTGGTGACCACCGGCGGCACCGGTGCCTCCCCCACCGACCGCACCCCGGAGGCGACGGCCGCGGTACTGGATCGCGAACTGCCCGGGGTGGCCGAGGCCATCCGTCAGCGCGGTACGGCGAAGTTCCCGCTGGCGGCGCTGAGCCGGGGTATCGCGGGGCTCGCGGGCCGGACGGTGGTGGTGAACCTGCCCGGTTCGCCCGGCGGGGTGAAAGACGGTATCGCGGTGCTGGAACCGCTGCTGGAACATCTGCTCGCGCAAGTGGCGGGCGGCGGTGCGCACGACGAGGGAAGCGCCGGCGCGGCACCGGGTAAGAGATGGGGAAACGAGAGCGCGCATGCCTGAAATATCTTCCGGGACAACCGGGCACGGAGCCGACGGCGGCGTCCGGCTCGCCGAGATCAGCGAAGCACCCCTGGACCCGCTGGTGGTCGACGCGGCCGTCCGCGGTCCGCACCACGGCGCCGTGGTGGTCTTCACCGGTGTGGTCCGCGATCACGACGGCGGGCAGACCGTTTCGGCGCTGGAGTATTCGGCGCATCCGGACGCGGTGCGCTTCCTGCGCGAATGTTGTGCCGCCGTCGCCGAATCCACCGGACTGCCCGTCGCGGCCGTGCACCGGATCGGGAATCTGCGGGTCGGTGATCCGGCGATCGTCACGGCGGTCGCGGCGCCGCACCGCGCCGAGGCGTTCACGGCCTGCGCGGCCCTGGTCGACCGGATCAAACACGAGGTGCCGATCTGGAAGCGCCAGATGTTCGCCGACGGGCTCTCCGAATGGGTGAACGCCTGCGGGTAGACCGCCCGGCTCAGGCCGGAGCGGGCTGCGGGACGTAGCGGAACACCGGCAGCATCGCCTGCTCGTCCAGTGGGTCGCCGTGGTGTTCGGTCTCCCGCAACCGCGCCGGTATCGCCGCGCTGTCCAGGCCGGTGCCGATGAGCACCAGATCGGTGTTCGCGCGCCCGGCCCGGCCCGCGGGTTCCAGGGTGATCGCCCGGCCGACCAGGTGCACGATATAGCTCTCGTGACCGGCGACCGGGAAATTCACGAACCCCTTGGCGCGGAACAGCCCGGCGGGCGGATTCTCCAGGAAATCGAGCAGCCGGCGCGGATGCAGCGGTGTCGCGGCGGCGAAGACCAGGCTGGTGTATTCGTCGTGCAGGTGCCGGTGCTCGCCGGTCTGCCCGTCGCGACAGTGTTCGTCGTCGAGCAGTAGTTCGTCGAAACTCAGTTGCTCGCCGGCCCGGGGCGCGAGCCGGTGTCGCGGGTCGAACAGCAGGCCCGGGTCGATGCGCCCGTAACTGGTGGCATAGACCGGCGCGCCGCCGGTGAGGCCGGTGATCTCGGCCCGCAGCGCGGCCAGTTCCCCGGCCTCGACCCGGTCGGCCTTGTTCACGACCACCAGGTCCGCGAGCCGCAGATGGCTCGCGAGTTCCGGATGCCGTTCCCGGCCGGCGGTGAATTCGGCGGCGTCCACCACCTCGAGCAGGCCGCCGTAGCGGATCCGGGCGTTCTCGCTGCCCACCACCATCCGCACCAGATTCCGGGGTTCGGCCAGCCCGCTGGCCTCCACCACGATCACATCGATACCGGCGCGCGGTTCGGTGAGGCGGGTGAACAGGTCGTCGAGTTCGCCGACGTCCACCGCACAGCACACGCAGCCGTTGCCGAGCGAGACCATCGCGTCCACCTGCCCGGCCACCAGCATCGCGTCGATGTTCACGGCGCCGAAATCGTTGACGATCACGCCGATCCGGGTACCGCGGTTGTTGCGCAGCAGATCGTTGAGCAGGGTGGTCTTCCCCGCGCCCAGAAATCCGGCCACGATCACCACGGGTATGCGCTCAGCCACCCGTCCACCCTACTGAGCGCCCGGCCCGGCCCGGGCTCCGGCGGCGCCGGGATCCACCGAATCGCCGCCCGGCGCCGGATCGCATTTTTCGACAGAATTGCTTCTGTTTCAAATTCACCGCTGTATACGGAATTCCGGGTAATTCCCAGCGGA
Organism: Nocardia sp. NPDC049935; assembly: GCF_055586645.1. Lineage (NCBI taxonomy): Bacteria > Bacillati > Actinomycetota > Actinomycetes > Mycobacteriales > Nocardiaceae > Nocardia > Nocardia sp. NPDC049935. Next base: position 225,882 of record NZ_JBVJHV010000007.1, read on the forward strand.
ATATACGAAATTATCCCGATTCCCCGAAATCGCTTCCGCGACTCTGGTAGACGTGCCGGGGAGATCGCGGGGGATCTCGGCCGAAGGAAAAAGAATTACCGAGGAGTAACTAATGCGTGCAGGCACGTTCCTGATCGCCACAGCGGTGCTGTCGGCGGCGACCGTGCTGGGCAGCGGTATCGCGGCGGCCGATCCGGCCGATCACATATCGCAGGACGGCGTCTATCGGGTCGGTGTGGATATCCGGCCCGGAGTCTACGAATCGCCCGGTCCCGCCGATCCCGCCGGGGCCTGCGATTGGCGGCGCCTCTGGCAGCTCGAGGGCGACAACACGAATATGAAGTACATCATCGAGAACAACTACACGAAACTCGGCCCGATCCGGGTGACGGTGAAACCGACCGACGCCGGTTTCACCACCAAGAACTGCGGCCCGTGGCGGATGGTTCCGCCCGCGCCGTCGGGCTCGGCCGGATTCTGACCGGAACGGGCCCGGCCGGCCGCGGATCATCTGATCCGCGGCCGGCCGGGCGCGTCGCGGTGGTCAGGGATGGGCGCGCAACTGGTACAGCCCTTCGGTTTCCGCGACCACCACACCGTCGATATCGGTGAGCACCGCGCGCAGGGTGAAATCGGCTTTGCCGTCGGCCGCCGCCGTCTCCGAGATCCGCTCGATCTCGGCGTCCTCCAGTACGGCCTGCGCCCGCACCGCCGTGGTGGCGGGTTTACGGAACACGATCCGCAGATCCTTCACCAGCGGATAGAACTTCGCGGTATCGAAACTCGCCACCGCGATCGCGCCACCCAGAATCTCACCCACGGTGAACAGCACCCCGGCGTACATGACGCCGAAATGGTTTCCGTTGCCCTCGGCGGGCACCGTCGCCGCGGCGTAACCGCGCCGGACCTCCTCGGCGTGCACACCCATCCGGTGGGCCACCGGAATGGTCTGTTCCAGCGCCGAGTTCACCACATCGGCGATGGGTGGATTGCGGGTATCGCTCATATCGGGGTCGACCCTTTCGAGGGCTCAGACAACGGATTGTTTCTCCGTCGCCGGGGGTTCGGTATCGGTCGCGGCATCGGGCACCTCGGTGCCGCGCAGTGAGGTACCCGCGGTCTCCCGCAGGAAGAACCATGCCACCAGGCCGATCAGCGAGGCGGCCACCATATAGAGGGCCGGGAACAGATTCCAGCCGGTCCCCTCGATCACCGCCTCGTTGACCAGCGGGGCGGTCCCGCCGAAGGCGGCGGTGGAGATGTTGTAACCGAGGGCGAAGCCCGCGTACCGGACGTGGGTCGGGAAGATCGCGGGGAAGGTCGCGGAGATGGTCGACAACTGCGGCACGTACAGCAGACCCAGCACGACGAAGCCCACGATGGCCCAGCCGGTCCCCACGCCCATCAGCCAGTACATCGGGACCGACAGCACCGCGAGACCGATCAGCGAGGTCAGCCACATCGGGCGGCGGCCCACCCGGTCGGACAACCTGCCGAAGAACGGCACACACGCCATCATGATCAACTGGCCGATGAGCATCATGGCCGTGGTGGTGGACTCGTCGAGGCCGATCGTCTTTTCCAGATAGGTCGGCTGATAGGTGAGCAGGGTGTAGTTGGCCACGTTCAGCGCGATGACCAGCCCACCGAGGGTCAGCAGTTCGCGGCGGTAGTCGGTGAGCAGGACGCGCAGGCCGGTGTCGGGGTGCTCTTGCTCGTTGACCTCGGTGAACACCGGCGATTCGTCGAGTTTGGTCCGCAGGTACCAGCCGATGGCGCCGAGCGGGACCGCGATCAGGAACGGGATCCGCCAGCCCCAGTCGTGCATGGCGTCCGATCCGAGGATCAGCTGGCAGAGCAGGACGACCGCCGAGCCGCCGACGAAGCCGCCGAGGGTGCCGAACTCCAGGAAGCTGCCGAAGAATCCGCGCTTCTTGTCCGTGGCGCATTCGGCCAGATAGGTCGCCGCGCCACCGTACTCACCGCCGGTGGAGAAGCCCTGGACCACGCGCAGCAGGATCAGCAGGATGGGCGCGAGCACCCCGACCTGTTCGTGCGTCGGCAGGACACCGATCAAACCGGTGGCCGCGGCCATCATCAGGATGGTGGTGGCCAGGACGACCTTGCGGCCGACCCGGTCGCCGAGCGGACCCCACACCATGCCGCCGAGCGGGCGGAGCAGGAAAGAGATGGCGAAGCCGAGCATGGTGCCCAGCGTCCCGAGATCGCCGGGGAAGAAGGCGTCGGTCAGGTAGGTGGCCGTGGCGGCGTAGACGCCGTAGTCGAACCATTCGGTGGCATTGCCCATGGCCGAGGCCGCTACCGATTTCTTGAGCTGAGGTGCTTCTAGTGGTGGTGCTTCCGGCTGCTGGTCCGTCACGGTCAGTCCTCTCCGGCGTACGCATCCGCGTCGGCCCGGCCGACCCAGAACGTCGCGCTCGCCGGCGACCGGGTTCCGGCGAGATATCGACTCCAAACCGTTACCCGGCATATGCCCCGGGTAAACGCCACGCCTGCCCGAGGGCCACCACCGACCGGTTCCGATCAGCTACTTCCCAGCCTATGTGAAGGGCCTCACAGGTGCGGTGATCCGGGTCGCCGGCGCGCGTCCGCCGGCGACCCGGTGTCCGGTATATCCGGTTCGGAAATCCGGCTCCGATCAGGAGATCTCCTCGCCGACGACCACCTGGGGATGCTCGCGATGATTCACCACCGTCAGCGGCAACCGCAGGGCCGCGGGCGCCGTGGCGGGCACCGCCGGCGACACCGGGGCCACCGGCGCGATCCGCCGGTACGGGTCGTCGAGCGGCGGGCGCGGATCGGCCTCGCCCTTGTTCGGCCACAGCGCCACGGCGCGTTCGGACTGCGCGGTGATGGTGAGCGACGGGTTCACGCCGAGGTTGGCCGAAATGGTGGAGCCGTCGATCACATGCAGGCCCGGGTGCCCGTACAGGCGGTGATAGGGATCCACCACGCCGGTCTCCGGGCTCTCGCCGATCACGCAGCCGCCGATGAAATGACCGGTCATCGGGATGTTGAACACACTGCTGCTGGCGCCGCCGGGAATTCCGTCGATCTTGTCCGCGACCCGGCGGCCCACATCGTGACCGGCCGGAATCCAGGTGGGGTTGGGCGCGCCCTCACCCTGGCGCGTGGTCATCTTCCGGCCGAACAGCCCGCGTTTGGTGTAGGTGGTGATCGAGTTGTCCAGCGACTGCATCACCAGCAGGCCGATCATCTGCTCCGACCAGCCCCGCGGGTTGTGCAGATGCGGCAGATCCCGGCGGTGCCGCCACATCTCACGGAACCAGAGGCGGCGCTTGGACACCCCGGGCTCCTCGTCGACCATCACGCTGCCCATCAGCGAGATCACATTGCTGCCCTTGCCGTAGCGCACGGGTTCGATATGCGTATCGGCATCGGGATGGATCGAGGAGGTGATGGCCACCCCCTTGGTGAAATCGGTGTTCTTGTCGCGGCCGCGGATCGCGAGCAGTTCCTCGGAGTTGGTGCGGGACAGGTAGCCCAGCCGTCCGGAGATATTCGGCAGCGATCCGGAATCGCGCAGTTTGTGCAGCAGCCGCTGGGTGCCCAGCGACGCCGCGGAGAAGATCACCTGCTCGGCGGTGTAGGTGGTGCGCTTCTTGCGGATCCAGCGTCCCGTGGTCACGGTCTTCACCGCGTAGCCGCCGCCGGGCAGCGGCCTCACATCGGTGACGGTGCGCAGCGGGTGCACCGTGGCCCCCGCCTGCTCGGCCAGGTAGAGATAGTTCTTGACCAGGGTGTTCTTGGCATTGTGGCGGCATCCGGTCATACATTCGCCGCAATGCGTACAGGTGCGCCGGGCCGGGCCGGCCCCGCCGAAATACGGATCGGCGACATCCTCGCCGGGACGGGCGCCGGGCCCGCCGAAGAACACGCCCACCGGGGTGCGCTGATAGGAGTCGGCGACGCCGAGTTCGGCGGCGATCTCGCTCAGCACCCGGTCCGGCGCGGTGGTGGCCGGGTTGGTGGCCACGCCCAGCATGCGCTTGGCCTGGTCGTAGTACGGTCCGAGTTCGTCCTTCCAATCGGTGATATGTGCCCACTGGCTGTCGCGGAAGAATTTGTCCGGGGGTTCGTACAGCGTGTTCGCGTAGACCAGCGACCCGCCGCCCACCCCGGCGCCGGCCATGATCAAGGTGTTCTTCAGCAGGGTGAGGCGCTGGATTCCGAAGCATCCGAGAAACGGGGCCCACAGATACTGTTTGGCGCGCCATGAGGTCGCCGCGAATTCGTCGTCGGCGAACCGGCGGCCGGCCTCGAGCACGCCGACCCGGTAGCCCTTCTCGGTCAGCCGCAGGGCGCTCACACTGCCGCCGAATCCGGAGCCGATCACCAGGACGTCGTAGTCGAATGCGGGACTGGAAGCGGAACTGGACATTCATCGAGACTATGGCCTGGATCACCCCGCGGGAAATATACCCACGGACACAAAATCGACATTTGCGGCCAACCCGGTCGGCCGCGACCACGCGGGGAGGCCGCGGCGAGTGGACTCATCCACCCGGCCCCGCCACCGGCCGCTGCCCTTGGCCGGCGCCGTCGGTCCCCGCGGGCGCACCGGGATCCCAGGCGGCCTCCGCCCCCGGTCTGCCGTGCTCCACCACGAACGAGGCCCGGGTGCTCACCGGCGCCCCCGGTTCCCGGATATAGGGCACCACCCGGAAATCGGTGCGCCACTGCCGTTCGTCCACTTCCACACGCAGATAACCGCGCTGACTGTTGAAGAACTTCATATCGGGATTGGCGGCCAGCAACATCCGGCCGCGCGGAGTGAGATCGGCGCCGTCCCGGCCGGTGGTGATCGAGGTACCGGTGAACTCGGTCGCCACCACCGGCGACCCGGCATCGCGGTAGTCGCCCCGGATATCGGCCACATAGTTCTCGTGCCGGTCACCGGTGAGCACGACCAGATCGCCGCGCCCGCGCGCGGCGGCCGCGGCGAGAACGGCGTCGCGATCGGCCACATAACCGTCCCAGGCGTCGGTGCCCACTACGACGGCCGGACCGGGGTCGTGATCGGACTGGGCCATCGCCACCTGGTTGCCCAGGATCTGCCAGCGCGCGGTGGACCGGGTGAGCCCGTCGATCAGCCACTGCCGTTGGCCCGCACCCAGAATCGTGCGGTCGGCGGCGAATCGATCGGGACAGTCGGTCACCAGATTGGCGCCGTCCCCGCAGACCAGCGGCGAACGGTACTGGCGGGTGTCGAGCATGGTGAGATCGGCCAGCGAGCCGAAGGAGTAGCGGCGGTGCATCCGCGTATACGGCCCCGACGGCAACTGGCCGATCCGCAGCGGCAGATGCTCGTACATCGCCTGGAAGGCGGCCGCCCGGCGGCGCCGGAACAGCGCGGGCAGCAGATGGATATCGATACCGGCGCCGGGCTCGAAACCCGCCCAGTTGTTGTCGATCTCGTGATCGTCGAAGGTGCAGACCCAGGGGAACGCGGCGTGGGCGGCACGCAGTTCGGGTTCGGCCTTGTAGTGGGCGTAGCGCAGCCGGTATCCGGTCAGATCGGTGGATTCCTCCCGCAGCGCCCACGGGATCTCGACACCCACCCGGCCGCGCGCCCACTCCATCTCGTAGATGTAGTCCCCGAGATGGACGACCAGGTCGAGGTCCTCGTCGCACAGATGCCGGTAGGCGGTGTAGTGGCCCGAACTCCAGTGCTGGCAGGACGCGACCCCGAACCGCAGCCGATCGACCCGGGTGCCGGGGGCCGGGGCGGTCCGGGTGCGGCCGACCGGTGAGATCGCCGAACCCGCGCGGAAACGGTAGAAGTACCAGCGATCCGGGGCCAGCCCCCGCACTTCGGGATGCACACTGTGCGCCAGGTCCCGGGTGGCCACCGCGCTGCCGCGGGCCGCGACGCGGCGGAAACGCTCGTCTTCGGCGACCTCGTACTCCACGGTGACCGGGGCGCGGGCGGTAGACGCGAGACCGTCCGGAGCGAAGGGGTCGGGTGCCAGCCGGGTCCACAGCACCACCCCGTCGGGCAATGGATCGCCGGAGGCCACGCCCAGCGTGAACGGATCACCCAGCAGGCGCGGCGCCCGGTAGGGCGCGCTGCTCACCAGACCGGCCCCGGCCAGTACGGCGGCCGTTGCGGCCGTGCCGGTCTGCAGAAGCCGGCGACGGGTCAGGACCATGACCCCATTATCGCGCGAACCGGACAAACCGCCGCCACACGGGGCTTCCCGACCGGCCGTGGACCCGGGGGTCCGGCCGGTCGGGCACCGCCCTAGAGATCGGCGAAGCACACCACGAATCGACGCTCGTCGTAGACGAATCCATTATCGGCCGAGGGGCACGCGTTCACGTTGTTGGTCTCCGGCAGAATGCTGACGACCCGCATCGCGCCGGGTCCGCATTCGATGCGCTGCGGCTGATCACCGGAAACGTCCACACAACTGCCGACGACCCAGTCGATATCGAGACAAAGGGCCTTGTCGGCGACGGTGTGAGTGGTATCCGCGTCGGCCGGGCAGGCGGTGCCCGGCGGGCCCACGCTGGTCACCTTGTACCGGGATTCGCTACTGCCGCAGGCCGCCTCGGTGACATCCTTCTCACCGAAGCCGCTGAGACATTCCCCGGCCGCGACCTCGACCTTCGGCGGCGCTTCCTTGGCCTCCTTGTTCATCTCCCCCGCGATCCCCGACGCCGGCGGCGTGGTGGTCGGGGCGGCGGACGAGGAAGCCGCCGGGGGCGGCACCGCCGGAACCGCCGGCGCCTCGGTGGAGGCGACCGCTCCGGTGGTGCCGGTGGGGGTCGGCGCCGCGAGCTCCGCGGTGGGCTCGTCGCCACCGCCCGCGGTGGCCAGCAGTGCGGCCACACCGATCCCCAGCACGATCGAGGTGACCACGGCCGCGATGGCGATCGCCGCCGCGGTCGCCCCGACGCGCGCGCGTTTGTCCTGCTGCGAGAGCGGCGGGCGACCGCCGTCCTCCTGCTCCGGCTGGGTCACGGCTCCCCGCGCAGGACCGCCGTCACGGCGTCGCCGAACGGCTGGCCACCCATGATGTAGCCGCCGGCCACCGCGCCCACGACCAGGCCGATCGGACCGGTGATGATGCTCAGGAAGCCCAGGCCGACGAGGGCGCCGAGCAGCCCGCCCACCACCGCGCCCACCGCGACACCGGCGACGTTCTTGTTCAGTTCGTCGGTCAGCCGGGCCATCGAGCTGACGGGCCGCATCTCGCCGATGTTCTCCGCGGTCACGGTCGGGGTCAGTTCGAGGGTGGTGCCGTCGGCACTGATCTCGTGGGCGACGGCCATCTCGCTACCGGAGACGTCGTACTTCAGCGGGACCTCGGCCACCACGGCTCCGCTGACGGCTTTCAGGACCGCCTTGGCGCCGTCGGGAGCCAGCTCGAACAGCCCGTCGCGGACCTCGGTGGTGATCGTCTGCGTCTTCTGGTCGACGCTGGTCTCGTAGGCGACGCCCTGGTCGACGCCTTCGCTCTCGAGCACGGGAGCCGGCGCCGCCGGTTCGGCGTGCACCGCCCCGGCGGAAATTCCTACAGCGGCGACGGCCAGAAGTGTGGTGGCGGCGAAAGTGCCGAACTTCATTACGTTCAATTCCTTCTCACGTGGACCGTCCGGGAGGCGGGCGGCTGCGATTTCACTTCGCGCACAGGACCATACCGATATTCCGACTTACCGTGCATATCCACAATTAACCGGATAATTGATCATTTAAATTGCTGTCCAATAACCAAATTACCGGGCGGTAATTCCCCGAAATCCCCCGTGGCAAAGGTTATAGGCCGATGCCATATCCGAGAACCCGCCGGGAGCCGGTCCGTCAGCATTCCCCTGGCAATCAACCGGGGCCGATAACGTTTACGCACCGTTATTCACGCGCAGGCGCGCGCGTGTTACACCCACCGGCCGTTCCGCGCCCACTTCGTGACCCGGCCGGGCTGTGCCGCGAGGTCCGGGCGTGCTGCACTACTCACAGGAGTTTCCACCCGCAGGCACCGCCGAGGACCGGAGACGCGCCATGACCCTCTTGCGCATCGGGATCACCGCATTCGCGATCACGGCCGCGGCCGCCGGTTTCGCGCCCGCCGCCTCGGCGGAGGTGACCGGCGTCCGGGTCACCGGTGGATTCGGCCTGGGTTTCATCCAATACGGCGTGGGCTGCACCTACACCGTGGTCGCCGCCGGCGATCCGGGCAGTGGGATCACCCTGCAGGACTGGGTGAACGACAGCCCCGGCGGCGGGACCTTCGGTCCGGTCACCGAGGACGAGCCCGGTATCTACACCGCGGACTGGCGCCCCGCGGTGATCGGCCGCCATATGGTGTCCGCGGGCCCGGACCGGTTCCGCGAAGGCGCGTCCACCGTGGTGAATGTCGAAGTCGGCCACGATTTCGGGCTGGTCTGCCTCACTCTGCCCCAACGGTTACGCCTGCCGTTCTGACCGTGCGGCGCCCGCCGCGCCGCAGGTGCACGCCCCTTCCAGTGCGCTTGACACCGTCCGTAGTTCTGACAGACTGCGACGAAATTCGCGCGCGGGCCCGCGGGCGGGTCGGACGAAGGGATGGCGGATGGGTGTCTACGCGGTCACGGGGGCTGCCTCGGGGATGGGCAGGGCGGTCGCCGACAAACTCACCGCACAGGGCCACCGGGTGATCGGGGTCGATATCCAGGAAACGGAGATCGTCGCCGATCTGTCGACCGCCGCGGGCCGCCGCACCGCCATCGAGGGTGTGCTCGCCGCCGCCGGCGGCCATCTCGACGGGGCCGTCCTCGCCGCTGGTCTGGGCCCGGCGCCCGATCCCGCCCGGCTGCCGGTGATCGCGGCGGTGAACTATCTCGGTGTGGTGGAACTGCTCGACGGCTGGCGACCGGCACTGGCCGCCGCCGGTGCCGCCCGGGCGGTCGTCTTCGGCAGCAACTCCTCCACCACCGTGCCCGTGGTGCAGAGCCGTACCGTCCGGGCCTTCCTGGCCGGCGATACCGAACGGGCCGTCCGCACGGTCCGGATGTTCGGAAAGCAGGCGGGGCCGTTCGTCTACGCGGCCTCCAAGATCGCGGTGAGCCGCTGGGTCCGCCGCCACGCTGTCCGGCCGGAATGGGCGGGGGCCGGAATCCGGCTCAATGTCATCGCGCCCGGCGCCATCCTGACCCCGCTGCTGGAACGCCAGCTCGAGTCCCCCACGGAGGCCAAGGCCGTCCAGGCCTTCCCGGTGCCCACCGGCGGCTACGGTAAGCCCGAGCACATCGCCGAATGGGTCGGCATGATGCTGTCACCCGCGGCCGAATTCCTGTGCGGCAGTGTTGTTTTCGTCGACGGCGGCACCGACGCCTACTTCCGCCCCGACGATTGGCCGCGACCGGTACCGCTGCGTCGCATCGTCGGCTACGCGCGCCGGTTCCGCGGTTTCAGCCCGACCCGCGCCGCCCCGGAAACGCCCGCCGAGTAGGCCCGCTCACCCCGGCTCGCCGGGCAACTGCAACGCGCTGAACCAGATCCAGTCGAGCGTATCGAGCAGGGTGGCGAATTCGATCTTCTCGCCCTCTACGAACACCAGATAGGCCATCTTGCTGACCATGCTGGACAGCGCCAGCGCGGTGACCCGCGGGTCCAGCCGGGCCGCCACCATGCCGCGCTCCTGCAGGTCCCGGATCAGGGCGGCGTTGCGGTCGATGAACGCCGACGCGCGTTCGGCGCGCAATGCCGCGAACTGGGGGTCGATCCGCGATACCTGTTCGAGCACGGCCATCAGGCGGGCATTGCGCCGATACGATTTCAGGTATTCCCGGTTGGCCGCCGAGATCCAGTCGCGCGGATCGGCGCTGCCGCCGCGGACCCGGACGTCCGGATGCAGCATCTCGTCGCGGACCTGGGCCACGACCTCGGCGAAGATCTCTTCCTTACTGTCGAAATAGGTGTAGAAGGAACCCGCGGCCACCCCGGCCGTCCGGGTGATATCGCCGATCCGGGCGTCCAGGAACCCGTCGGCCTCGAAAACCCGGCGGGCCGCGTCCACCAGGGCGCCGCGGGTGCGTATCCCGCGCCGGCTCTTGGGAGCCGGCCGTACGGACCCGCCCGCCGCCGAAACCGCCGCCGACCCGGGAGAACCACTGCCTTCCTGGGCTTTCACCGGCTGCTCACTGTCATCGAAGGGTTGTCCGGACCGGCCGGAATCCTAACAGCCGGGCCCCGGCCGCCCGGGGTACCGGTATCGGGATGACCTGCCACGACACCGGTCAGGAGGGGAACAGGCGGCCGGTCGCCAACGTGGTGACGCGGTCGTCGTTACCGGAGTCGCGCAACGTGGCCCGCCCGACATCGGCCCGCAGCGACGCCTCGGCGACCACCGGACCCACCCGCGCGGGTTGCAGATAGCGCAACCCGAGGGTGCTCAGGGTGGCGCCGGGCGCCAGCGACAGCATCGCCTCCTCGGCGGCGAGGGCGATCAAGCCGCCGTTCACGGTCCGCGAGGCGTTGAGTCCGTCGTCGGTGCGCGGCAGCACCGCGGTACCGGGCGCCGTCCGCTCGCATCCGGCCCGTTCGGCCAGCGGTATCTCGAGCAGTCGCCCGGAGACCGGCATATCGAGGCTGAGCTGCTCGGGCAGCCGCAGTTCCTCGTTCGGCGACACCATGAACGATCCGCCGCCGAAGGCGAACGGTTCGCCGTCCACGGTCCACTCGACCTCGGCCACGAACACCGAACGGCCCGCCTTGATCTTGCGGCCCACCGCCCTGACCTCCCCGGCCTCCGGCGCCGGGCGATACAGGTGCACATCGAGTTCGAGGGTGACCGGGACCCGCGGACCCAGCGTGAGCGCCGCCAGCAGGCCGGTCACGGTATCGGTCCAGGTGGCGAGCACCGAGGTGCGCAACCGGCCGGTGCCCGGCACATGCATCTGCGGGGTGACGGTCGCCGCGCCGTGCAGTTCGTCGCCGCGCAATGTGGTCGCGAAGCCCAGCTCCAGCAGGATGTGACGCCGTCTGCTCGGTTCGGTTCCGGTCTCCACCGTCATGGGTAGCCTCCTCGTGCCCGCCCTGGTACGGCACCGGACCCACGCCGGGCCGACCGGACATATCCAACGTATCGGGCGGCGGCCGCCCGCGCCCGGGCCACCTCCCGCCGATACGCGCCGCGGCGCGGCCCGGTTCAGCCGGCGGCGGCCTCCGCCGCCGCGCGCGCCTTGCCCAGTTCGGCCCGCGCGATGGTGAGTTTGTGCACCTCGTCGGGACCGTCGGCGATACGCAACGTCCGCAGATGCGCGTACATACTCGCCAGCGGGAAATCCTCGGTGACACCCGCCGCGCCGTACACCTGGATCGCCCGGTCCACGATCCGCAGCGCCATCACCGGCGCGGCGATCTTGATGGCCGCGATCTCGGTGCGCGCCTCCTTGTTGCCGACGGTGTCCATCATCCACGCGGTCTTCAGGGTGAGCAGCCGCGCCTGTTCGATATCGATCCGGGCCTCCGCGATCCAGTCCCGGATATTGGCCCGTTCGCTGACCTTGCGGCCGAAGGTGGTCCGGGACTCCGCGCGCGCACACATGAGCTCGAGCGCCCGCTCGGCCATCCCGATCGCCCGCATCGCGTGATGGATCCGGCCCGGGCCGAGCCGCGCCTGACTGATCGCGAACCCCTCACCCTCCCCCTTCAGCACATCGGTGACCGGTACCCGCACATCGGTGAACTCGATCTCCGCGTGCCCTTCGCGGTCGACGTAACCGAACACCGGCAGATTGCGCACCACCCGCACCCCGGGGGCGTCGATCGGCACCACCATCATCGACTGCTGCCGGTGCTTCGGAGCGTCCGGATCGGTTTTGCCCATCACGATCAGCACCTTGCAATTGCGGTGCATGGCATTGGAGGCGAACCATTTGCGGCCGTTGAGCACGTAGACATCGCCGTCGCGCTCCATCCGCATCTCGACGTTCGTCGCGTCGGAGCTGGCCACTCCGGGCTCGGTCATCGCGAACGCCGACCGGATGGTCCCGTCGAGCAACGGCTCGAGCCAGCGCTCCTTGTGCTCCTGGGTACCGAAGAGGGTGAACACCTCCATATTCCCGGTATCGGGCGCCGAACAGTTACACGCCTCCGGCGCCAGCGCCGGGCTGCGGCCCATGATCTCGGCCAGCGGCGCGTACTCCAGATTGCTCAGCCCCGGCCCCCACTCCTCGTGCGGATGGAACAGATTCCACAACCCACGACTCTTCGCCTCGGCCTTCAGATCCTCGAGGATCCGCGGATGATGGTGCGGATCGGCGGCCTCGGCCATCTGCTCCGCGTACACCGGTTCGGCGGGGTAGACGTGTTCGTCCATGAACGCGAGCAGGCGCTCCCGGTACTCGCGGGCACGGTCGGTCGAGGTGAACAGTTCCACTCAGAACTCCGATCTTCGGGGCGCGACTCGATGCGCCGGGGCAGCCGTTCGCTGCTCCCGACGGTAATCGAACTTGAATCCGGATTCAATAATTTGGGAGCAGCTCCGCTGCTCGAGGTTCGGCCCTCCTGAGCGCCTGCTGTCAGCACTCGAGACTCGCGGCTGCGCCGCATGCGCTTCGAGTGCTGACAGCAGGCGCGGGCCGAACCCTGGACAGTTCCGGGGTGATCCTGATCCGGCACACTTCTCGTGGTAGGCGGCCGGTGGGTGAGCATTCGCTGAACCTGGGTATGGAGTCTCTCTGGTCTTGTTTGCACCTCGGCGGTTGGTTGGGATGGGGGGTGTTTTCCGCGGGGGGCTTGAAGGATCTGGGGGCGGGCGGGGGCTCGCCGGTGGGTGGGCCGGGCCGGCGGGGGTCAGTGGGGGCGGGGTATCGGATCGGGGGTCTGTGCGCGGGGCCGGTGGTATGCCGGGCCCGCGCACGGACCTCGATGGTGACGTCAGGCGCGGAGCGCGGGGGGTAGGGCGGGGTCGTCGTGGCCCAGCAGGGGGGCGCCGGGCGGGAAGGTGACCGGCAGGGCGGACAGGGAGCGATGGAAGGGGCCGGGGCGCCATACGGGCTCGTCGTCGGGGAAGGCTGCCCGCATCTCCGGTAGGGCGTCCAGCAACTCGTCGATGGCTCCCTCGGCGATCATGTAGGCCAGCGACTGGGCGGGGCAGGCGTGCGGGCCCAGGCCCCAGGCGAGATGGGCGCGGTTACCGGTGAGCTCGGAGGACCGGATCTTGGGATCGTTGTTGCAGGCGGCCATGCTGATCACCACGGGCTGGTGCGCGGGCAGCCAGACGTCGTCGAGCAGGATGGGCATCCGGGGATAGGTGATGAGCAGGTTCGCCAGCGGGGGGTCGTTGAACAGCACCTCGTCGAGGGCGTCGCGAGAGGTGAGGTTGCCGCCGAGGACGCTGCCGCCGAAACGTTCGTCGGTGAGGATCAGCAGCAGGGTGTTCACGATCAGGTTCAGCTCGAACTCGATCCCGGTTCCGTAGACCTGCGAGACATGGTGAGAGACCTCCTCCTCGGTGAGTCCGGCGGGATGCTGCAGCAGGACCGAGGTCATATCGCTGTCGGGTTCGGCACGTTTGAGCAGCACCAGATTCATCAGGGCCTCACCCAGTAACCGGCTGCCCTCCTCGGCGTCCACTCCCTCGAGCATGGCGGCGATCCCGGCGGCCACCTGATGGCCGATCTCGGGCGGGCTGCCGAGCAGATAGTTCATCACCTGGAAGGTCAGCGGGAACACGTACTGCTGGATCAGCTCGGCCGCGCCGTCACGGCAGAACGAATTGATCAGCGGGCCGGCGATATTCGAGACGACGCTGTGGATGGCGTACATATCCACTTCGTCGATACTCGCGGTGATGGCCTGGCGATAGCGCAGGAACTCCTGCCCGGCGCACCGGCTGGCCATGGGGCGCCACTCCAGCAGCGGCAGGATCGGGCATTCGGCCGGAATATCCTTCTGCCACACCCGCGGATCCGCCGGGAAGCGGTCCGGATCGTTGAGCACCTTCAGCGCGGTCGAATATCCGATCACCAGGGTCGCCGGCACCCCCGGGGCCAGCTCCACCGGTGCCAGGGACCCGTAGCGCCGCCGCAACTCCCGGTACACCCGGTGCGGATCGGCCGCGAACTCGGGAACGTAGAGCGGTACCCGGGGATCATCGGAATCCACCGGTGCGCCGTGCACGAGCGGGGCCTGTGCGTGCCTTCTGTAATCCGAGGTAGTCAAGGACGAGACTCCATGCCGTCGTATTGCGGGGTCACTGGTTTTCCAGCGACCTGCACCGGTTCGAGCCTCCTCCTGCGATACTGCCGACTCGAGCCGGAACCTGGCGATGGTACGACACACTTATTACATCTGATCGATTTCGAATCATGTTGTACAGCCGCGCTTTTCGGCTCGATTGGACTGGTCCGATCGCATTTCGCGCGGCGCGGCGGCGGCCCCGGGGGCGAGTGGCCGGACCCCCGCGGCCCGGCCGCTCCCGCTCAGACTCCGAGTGCGTCCAGCGATTCGTTGTCGTGCACCGCGGTGGTGATCCGGTGCATCAGCGTCAGGCAGGTCTCCCGCGATTGCATCTCCGGCTGATAGGCCGCCCGGCCGATGGTGAAGGCCCACGCGGCGTAGGCGAACATCGACTGCTGCCGGTAGACGAGCCACGCCTCGTCGAAGGACGGCGCCCGGCCGCCCGCGGCGGCCAGCTCCTCGAGGTAGGCCCGCAGCAGATCGGGCGCCCAATCCCGGCGGTCCTCGGGTTCGCATCCGGAATTGACCGTGTACGCGAAATCGTGACCCCAGCCGCCGCGCATCACCACCTGCCAGTCCACATACCCCATCCGGCCCTCGGCGGTGCGGTAGGTCTGGCCGATATGCGGATCGCCGTGCAGCAGGGTGTGCGGCAGTTCCCGGGTCGCCAGGTCCACGGCCCGTTCGACGCCCGCCCACAACCGGTCCGCGCGGCCGTGCAGCGCCTCGGGGACCACTTCCGCGGCCCGCTCCAGCCCGACCCCGCAGCGGGTTTTCATATCGATCGCGGCGAGGTAGGCCCGCAACGCCTCGTTGGTGGTCTTGAGGACCTCGATCGCCGGATCCTCCCAGAAGGTGCCGTGCAGCCGGGCCAGGTTGCGGACCAGATCCTCCATCTCCGCCCGGCCGATCGGGGCGGTGGGCTCGCTGAACACGGCGCCGCGGGTCACGGCGATATCCTCCATCAGCGCGATGGAACGCCACGAGGCGTCGTCGGAGGCGCCCCAGTAGCCGAGCGGGGCCTGGATATCGAGCTTCGGCCGGAAATCCCGGAAGAACCGGGTCTCACCGTCGATCATCTTGCCGCCGCCCAGCAGAATGCGCTGGCTCAGCGAGGTGGTGGTCTTGGCGAACAACGCGCGCGGCAGCTCGGCCGCCAGACCCGCCTCGTTGTACTCCACCCGGATCGCCACCCGGGTCGAGGTACCGCTACTGGCGTCGGTGAGCTCGAACGAGAGCACCTGCGCGCCGGGCGTATCGCGGCACAGCACCGCGGTGAGCCATTCGGTGGTCAGCGCGGCGCCGGAGGCGGGCACGTCGTCGATGGTCCGCGCCCGGTGCCCGGTGAGCTTCTCCCCCGCGATATGCCCCCCGACCGCCACCAGCCGGCCGAGCAACCAGAGTTTGTGATTCATTTCCGCCTCACTTTGCTCCGCGCGCGCGAACCGCCGCGCACCGCTGCCGGACCACCCGGCCCGGCCTTCCCGTCGCACCGGAAGAAGCCCGGCGCGCAGCCGTATCCGCAGCGCGGGAACGACTTTCGGGCGCATACGTTACGGGTCGCGCCCGGTGGCGGCATGCCGGTTCACCGGATCGGATTCCCGGTGACTCGATATCGGAACGAAACCGCTCCGCGGCCGGGTGCCGGGGGCGGCGGAAATATAATCGGGGCACCGACCACTGTCGACGAAAGACGCGCTCTCATGGTGACGCTATCTGTTCGACATGTACCGGACGCGGTGTACCGCGCCCTGCAGGTCCGCGCGGGCGATCACGGCCGCGGCGTCGAGGACGAGATCCTGGCGATCCTGGAAGCGGCGGTGACACCGCCCCCGCACCGGACCCGGCTGGGTTCGGTGCTGGTGCGCGATCCCACGGAATCCGAGGATCCGGATTCCACCGGCGACCATCCGGATCCCGGGCGGTAACCGGCCGCCGTCGCGTCCACACCGTCTCCGCGGCCGCTCAACCGCCCAGCCCGCGGAGCACCACATCCAGCCCGCGCCCGAATTCCACGTCGGGCGTCACCGTCCGCGCGTCGGCGGCGGTACGCGCCAGGAACGGGAACTCGCCGGGGGGCAGTGCGGCCATGGCAGCCGTACCCGCGCCCGCGAGGGCCGCGTAGTGCTCGTTCTGCAGGAATCCGAGCACATAGGCGATGAGGGCGCGCTGCGCGATCACGCGGTCCACCCCGGTCAGCCCGCCGTCGGTGAGCACGCCGAGCACGGTGTCGATCAGGCGCAGGGCGCCCCGTGAGGCCTGACGGTGCCGCAGCACCAGCGGCACCGCGGCCGGATGTCCCGCGACCGCGAGACGGATCCGGTCCATGAGCACGCGGATCCGGTCCGGCCACGCGGTATCGGGCAGGGTCAGGTCGATCGTCCGGAACACCCGGTCGGCCACGAGCACCTCCATCGCCCGCCGATCGGCGACGTAGCGGTAGAGCCCCATGGTGGCCATGCCGAGTTCACCGGCCACGGCCCGCATGGTGAGCGCTTCGAGTCCGTCGCGGTCGAGGACCGCCAGGGCCGCGGCCACCACGTCGTCCTCGGTGAGCGAGCGCGGTCTGGGCACGAGTTGACAGCGTACTGGATACGCGCATACTCGTTTGTAAGCGTACGTTGTACACCTAAAGGAGTCCGCCCGTGTCGTTCCCCGATCCGGTTCCCGCCCGAACCCTCCTGACCACCACCGGCGAGCCGGTCGCGGTCCCCCATCCCGAATTGCTCACCCACCTGCAGTTCCGGCGTTTCGCGGGCTGTCCCGTCTGCAATCTGCACCTGCGCTCGGTCGTCGCCCGGCACGCCGAGATCCGCGCCCACGGGATCCACGAGGTGGTCGTCTTCCACTCCACCGCCGCGGAACTCCGCAAATACACCGACGATCTCGGCCTGGACGTGGTCGCCGACCCGCAGCGGACGCTGTATCGCGAATTCGGGGTCGAATCCGGCGCCCGCGCCCTGCTCGATCCGCGGGCGTGGCCGGCGATCGCGCGATCGGTGGGCGTCGAACTGGCGGCCGCCCGCGACCGTTCCCGGCCCGCGCCCCCGGCCCACGCCGAGGGCGGCCGCCTGGGCCTGCCCGCCGATTTCCTGATCGCCCCCGGCGGCGCCGTGCTCGCCGCGAAATACGGCGTACACGCCGATGATCAGTGGCCGGTCGACGTACTGCTGGAACTCGCCGCGGGTCGCCCGGCGGCGGAACCCACCTGATCACCGTGCCGATATCGGTGACCGGCGGCCGCGACCGGCGGCTCTAATCGCCGAGTTGCCGGGTGAGCGCCGCCCCGATGATCCGGGCGCCCTCCGCGAAGGCGCCCGGATTGGGTCCGGAGAAATTGATCCGCAGGTACTCACCCGTGGGTTCGGCCGGAAACCATTCGTCGCCCGGCGCGACGAATACACCGTCGTTCTCGCAGTCCCGGACCAGTCGCGCCAGATCGGTGCGGTCGGGCAGCCGGACCCACAGATTGAGCCCACCCCGGGGCACCACCTCCAGGCGGGCGTCCGGGATGTGCTCGCGCACCGCGCCGGCCAGCAGATCGCGGCGGGTGGCCAGCCGCTGCGCCAGGCTCCGCAGATGGGTGCGCCAGCCGGGGTGGGTGACGATATCCAGGGCGACAGTCTGCAACAGCCCGCTCACATACATCGACTCCGCCTGCGCGTCCGCGACGATCCGCTCCCGCGCCGGGCCCCGGGCGACCACGGCGGCGATCCGGACCGCCGGGGAGACGCTCTTGGTGAGCGAGCGGAGATAGACCACATGCCCCGCGTCGTCCCGGGCGGCCAGCGGTACGGGCACGGAGTCGATCCCGAAATCGTGGGCCCAGTCGTCCTCCACCAGGAACGCCCCGTTGTCCCGCACCACCTCGAGCACCTCGGCGGCCCGCTCCGGCGCCCACTGCACCCCGGTGGGGTTGGCGAAATGCGGCTGGGCGTAGAACGCCCGCGCTCCGGTCTGCCGGAAGGCGCGGACCAGCTCCTCGATCCTGGGACCCTGCGCGTCACCGGGCACGGGCACCACCCGGACCCCGGCCCGGGCGGCGGCCAGGATCGCGCCCCAATAGGTCGGCGATTCCACCAGCAGCGGCCGCCCCGGCCCGACCAGCGCCTGAAAGGTGGTGTTGAGGCCGCTCTGACTGCCCGGGAACACCACCACGTCGCTCGGCGCCGGGGGCATGATTCCGGCGGGGGCCAGCGCGGCCAGTTCGGAGGCGAACCAGGCCTGCAGATCCGGCTGCCCGGCACTGGGCGGGCGGTTCACCGCGGCATCGCCCCGGCCGGCCCGGGTGAACGCGGCGTGGACCAGGCGCTCGGGAAGCAGTTCCCGGTCCGGATAGCCGGAATGCAGCGCGATCCTATCGTTCGGAATGGTCCGCAGCGCGCTGAACATGCGCGACCCGTGGCCGCGCGGCGAGCCGAGGGCAGCGGTCTGCCAGCCGTAGTCGGCGGATCGGGCGACCGGCACCGCGCGAACGAAAGTCCCGATCCCGGCACGGCTTTCGATCAACCCCTGCGCGGTCAGCGTTCGCAACGCCTTCTGCACGGTGACCGGGCCGGCCGAGTACCGCCGCACCAGCACACGGGTGGACGGCAGCCGGGCGCCCGGGGGCGCGGCCGCGATCCACTCGCGCAGATCCGCGACAATCCGCGAACTGCTATCGTTGAACATGAGAGACAATAGTAGCGCTATCGCCTCCCGGACCCCGGTGCTATCACGCTCCCCGGCACCACCGCGGACACCCGTGCGACCGCAGCGCCCCGCGGCGTCGAATACGTGGGCCGGACCCGCCTGGGGACTGCTCGGTGTCGCGGCGTTCTCGCTCACGGTTCCCCTCACCAAACACGCCGTCGCCGACGACGGCCTGTCCCCGTTGTTCATCGCCGCCGCCCGCGCGGTGGTGGCGGTGGTCCCGGCGGCCGCCGCCCTCGCCTACTACCGCCAGCCGCTGCCCAGCACGGCACAGTGGCTGCGGCTGGGCATCGTCGCCGCGGGTGTGGTGATCGGTTTCCCGCTGCTGACGACCTTCGCGCTCACCGAGGCATCGGCCGGCCACAGCGCCGTGGTCATCGCCCTGCTCCCGGCCGCCACCGCCGCGCTCGCCGTACTCCGTGCCCAGGAACATCCGCCGCGCGCGTTCTGGTTCACCGCGGCCGCGGGGACCGCCGCCGCCGTGGTATTCGCCGCGCTCCAGGGCGGTGGGGCCGGTGGTGCGCACTGGTCGGATCTGCTGCTGCTGGGCGCGGTCGCCGCCGCCGCGGCCGGGTACGCCGAAGGCGGCCTGCTCAGCCGGGAACTGGGCGCCTGGCAGACGATTTCCTGGGCGCTGGTGCTCGCCGCGCCGCTCATGATCACGCTCAGCGGTGTCGCGGTATCCGCGGAAACCCCGTCGGCGGCACCCGGACAGTGGGCGGCGTTCGCCTATCTCGGGCTGGTCAGCATGTTCCTGGGCTTCCTGGCCTGGTACCGCGGGCTCGCGCTCGGCCCCATGGCGCAGGTCAGCCAGGTACAGCTGATCCAGCCGGTGCTGAGTATCGGCTGGGCGGCGCTGTTACTGGGTGAACCGCTGACCTGGCCGACCGTCCTCGGCGCGCTCGCGGTGATCGGCTGCGCCGGCACCGCCGTGCGCACCCGGTTGCGCCGGCGACCGCCCGCACCCGCGACTCCCGGAACCCCTCCGGCACGGGCCCCCGGCATCGCGCGCTGAGGGTGGTGGTTCGAGTCACCACGGGAATCCGCGGTGGGCCGGTATCGTTGGACGCGGGGAGCCCGGTGAGCGGGCTCGCGGACGAGGGAGCAGTACCCGCATCGCGACAAGACTGACTCGAAAGGGTTTGTCATGTCCTGGTTCGTTCTCTTGCTCTCCGGCGTGCTGGAGGCGGTGTGGGCCACGGCGCTGTCGGCGTCGAACGGCTTCCGCCGCTGGAAACCCACCGCCCTCTTCCTGGTCGCC
This sequence comes from Nocardia sp. NPDC049935, assembly GCF_055586645.1. NCBI lineage: Bacteria > Bacillati > Actinomycetota > Actinomycetes > Mycobacteriales > Nocardiaceae > Nocardia > Nocardia sp. NPDC049935. The sequence goes on from NZ_JBVJHV010000007.1 coordinate 246,047, forward strand.
CTCGCGCTGAGTATGGCCGGTCTGGCCTGGGCGATGATCGATCTCCCCACCGGTACCGCCTACGCGGTATGGGTCGGCACCGGCGCGACCCTGACCGTTGTCTGGGGCGTCGCCACCGGACGCGAGCGCGCCGGCACGGCCCGTCTGCTGCTGCTCACCCTGCTCATCGCCTCGGTGGCGGGCCTGAAGGTGGTGAGCTGAGATGGCATGGATCATCCTGCTGGCCAGCGCCGTCTGCGAGGCCGTCTGGGCGACCGCGCTCGGGCATTCCGACGGGTTCACCCGGCCCGTCGCCACCATCGTCTTCTTCGTGGCGCTGGCCGCGAGTATGGCCGGGCTCGGACTCGCGGTCCGCGAGATCCCGATCGGCAGCGCGTACGCCACCTGGACGGGTGTGGGTACGGCGCTGACCGTCGGCTACGCCATGGTGGCCGGCGGTGAACTGGTCACCGCTGCCAGAATCGCCTGCCTGGCGGGCATCGTGGTGGCGGTGCTGGGACTCGAACTGCTACCGCACGAGAAATCGCGACGATGACGACCGCGCGTCCCGGCGTCCGAATCGGATGCCGGGACAGCGGTTCCCGGGATCAGGGATAGACCCGCTCGCGATAGGTGTCGAGAATCTTCTGGATCGAGGAGGTCACCGACAGATCCTTCGCACCGAGCGGCGCCCAGAGATAGCGCGCGTGCGCGCTCAGGACCACCGGACCGTGGGCCGCGACCTCGACGGCGAAATGCAGCCGCCGGACCGGTTTGCCCTGGGGCGACAGATAATCGAAATCACCGATGTGGTGGCGGATATCGGTCACCGTGAGCCCGGTCTCCTCGAAGACGCCGCGCACGAGTGCGCTGGTCACCGATTCACCGGACTCGACCGTGGCTCCGGGCAGCTTCCGCGTGGGACGAATGGGCCCGGTGCTGGGTAGTTCCAGCAATAGGATCTCCCCGCCCCGATCGATGATCGCGCCGACCCTCAGTCCGACCCCGTCTCGCTCTCCACGCGGCAGGGTCTCGTCGAACATCGATACCGACATGGATGGCCTCACCAACCTTCGATCGGGCGAACTCGCCGTAACACGCCGACGGCGAATACTTTGATATTACCGTGCCATGACCGGCAGATGACAGCAGATGGCGGAAGTCAACGCGTTCACGCGGTTTCACGGGTCCCCCTGGGCGGCCGATCCGATCAGCGGTTTCCGTACGGCTACGAGGCCGCGTCGAACAGGTGAACACTCTTGGTCGCCAACATGATCGCACCCGGGCGCCCTCCGGCGCCCGGGCAGGCGCGGTCCGCGCCGAAGCAGCGTGCGCGCCTGCGCCTCCCGCCACCCGGGACTCCCGGCGACTGTGACGCAAACCTCAGCGCCGGGCGGCGCGCCCTCGCCCACCCCGGGTCCGATACGCCCGATAGGTCCGGTGCCACCGGTTCGAGAATCCCGTTCTCCGGATATGACAGGTTTCGTTCCGAAACGACACCGGCCGCCCTATGCTGAGCGCGTGCCCAAGGATCGTCGCTACCGGGTCGTCCAATGGACGACCGGCAATGTCGGTAAGAGCTCGGTACGCGCGATCGTCGCGAACCCGACGCTGGAACTCGTCGGCTGCTACGCGTGGTCGCCGGACAAGGTCGGCCGCGATATCGGTGAGCTGTGCGGACTGGACCCCCTGGGGCTGGCCGCGACCGACGATATCGACGCGCTGCTGGCCCTGAAGCCGGACTGTGTGGTCTACAACCCCATGTGGATCGATGTCGACGAACTGGTCCGCATCCTGGCCGCCGGCGTCGATGTGGTCTCCAGCGCCTCGTTCATCACCGGCCACCGGCAGGGGCCGGGGCGGGACCGGATCGCCGAGGCCTGCCGGCGCGGCGGGGCCACCATCTTCGGATCGGGTATCAGCCCCGGGTTCGTCAACCTGCTGGCCATCGTGTCGGCGGGAATCTGCGACCGGGTCGACAAGGTCACGGTGAGCGAGGCGGCCGACACCACCTTCTACGATTCGCCCGCGACCGAGCGGCCGGTGGGTTTCGGCGAGCCGATCGACCGCCCGGACCTCCCGGCGATGGCCGCCGAGGGCACCGCCGTCTTCGGTGAGGCGGTCCGTCTCATCGCCGACGCGCTGGGCGTGGAACTCGACGAGGTGCGCTGCGATGCCGAATTCGCGCAGACCACGGCCGATCTGGACCTCGGATCGTGGACCATTCCGGCGGGTTGCGTCGCCGGCGTCTTCGCCTCCTGGAAAGGTCTGGCCGGCGGCCGCACGCTGGTGGAACTGACGGTGCGCTGGCGTAAGGGCCAGACCCTCGAACCCGACTGGAAGATCGACCAGGACGGCTGGGTGCTGCAGGTGGACGGCCGCCCGACGGTCAAGAACATCGTGAGTTTCCTGCCGCCCCCGGATTTCCAGGCCGAGACCATCGCCGATTTCATGACCCTCGGGCACATCATGACCGCGATGCCGGTGATCAACGCGATCCCCGCGGTGGTCGCCGCCGAGCCCGGCATCGTCACCTACAACGATCTCCCGCTGATCCAGCCGCGCGGGGTCGTACCGGGAATCGGATAACCACACCGGACTTTCCTCCCCGGCCCCGGCACCCGGTCGCACGGCCCCGCAGCGGCTACTATTCGCACAGCGCCGTCCGGGGCCGTCCGGCGGCGAGCGCGGCACAGCGGACGGACCCGTTGCGCGGCACAGGAGTCATCCGCACGGCCGCAGCGTCCCCCGCGACCCGTCGGTCCGCGGACCGCGAACGCGGAGGGGACGAGATGGACAGGCCGGGATGGGCGCCCGAGGGTGTGGATATGACCCAGCCGAGCCCGGCGCGGATGTACGACGCGCTACTGGGCGGGTCGCATAATTTCGAGGTGGACCGGATGGCCGCGCAACGCGGCAGCCGGCTGGTGCCCGATCTGCCCCGGCTGGCGCTGAGCAACCGGGCGTTCCTGCGGCGGGCGGTGCGGTTTCTGCTGGACCGCGGTATCACCCAGTTCCTCGATATCGGTTCCGGTATCCCGACCGCCGGCAATGTGCACGAGATCGTGCGGGAACGCGACCCCCGGGCCCGCGTGCTCTATGTGGATATCGATCCGATCGCGGTCGCCCATTCCCGCGCGATCCTGGTGGGCGACGACCACTGCGGCGCCCTGGAAGCGGATCTGCGCGATCCGGACGAACTGCTGCGCCGGGTACGCGCGGCCGGGCTGCTCGATTTCGAACGGCCGGTGGGGGTTCTGCTCTTCGCGGTGCTGCACCTGCTGACCGACGAGGATCTCCCCGCGGCCCGGGTCGCGGCCCTGCGGCAGGCGGTGGCCGTGGGCAGTTACGTGGCCCTCTCCCATCTGACCTCCGCGCTGCGCCCCGACGACGCCGAACGGCTGCACGAATCCTCGGCCACCGGTAACCAGGTCGGGATCCAGTTCCGCTCACGCGCCGCCATCACCGCCCTGTTCGACGGCTGGGAACTGGTGGATCCGGGGGTGGCCGAACTACCCTTGTGGCGGCCGGAATCGGAGCGCGACCGGCACGAGGCGCCGGGCCGGTCGCTCGGACTGGCCGGTGTGGCGTGCAAGGCCTGACGGCCGCGGCGCGGTAGGGGATTCGGGTGCGCGCACGGGACCTCGCCGCCGAGTGGGCGGACGCGCTGGACGGAACGGTGGCGCCGACGCTGACCCGGGACCGGATCGAGGACCTGCTGACCACGCTCACCGGCCAACTGCTCGACGCCCTGCGGGGTCACCGCCCACCCGAGGCCGCGCAGTCGGCGGCCGCGGCACTGGTCGCGGTGAACTATCGGGATCCCCGGGTCGCGGGGCGGACCCTGCCGGTGATCCTGGGCCCGATGGCCGGCCATATCCGCCGGGAAGGCGTCGGGACCGCGGGGATCGACGAGCGGGCCGTCGAGGTGGCGGCCGAGTTCGCCACGGGATATACCGACGCGCTGCGGTCGGCGGCACTGCTGGAGCAGGAGGTCACACTGGCCGCGGCCCTGGCGGCCGCCCATGAGGCCGACCGGCGCCGCGAACTGTCCGAGGCCCGCTTCTCCGCCGTATTCGCCGGCGCCTCGGTGGGTATCGGCACGGTCGACACCGGGGGCCGGGTCCTGGACGCCAATACCGCGTTCGCCGATATGCTCGGCCTGGATGTCGAGCAGATGCCCGGCCGCACGGTGGTCGAACTGATCGGCGCGGCCAATATCGGCGCCGCCTACACCCGGATGACCCATCTGCTGACCGGCAGTATCGATCGTTTCCGCCTGGAGATAGACCACCTTCGCCGCGACGGTTCGACCGCCGGGATCGACCTGTCCATGTCGGCGGTCCGTGGCCGCCGCGGCGAGGTGCTGTTCCTGATCGGCGTCGCGGTGGATGTCACCGAACGCCGCGAACTGGCGGCGCGGCTGTGGCACGACGCCAACCACGACGAACTCACCGGACTGCCCAATCGCGGGCATTTCTTCGACCGGCTGGCGGCCGCGCGCCCGCCGGTGGGGGTGGCCTACCTCGACCTGGACGGGTTCAAGGAGGTCAACGACCGGTGGGGCCATTCGGTGGGCGACGAGGTGCTGCGCACGGTGAGCGCCCGGCTGCGCCGCGTGGTGGAGGCGGCGGACGGAATCGCCGCGCGCCTGGGCGGTGACGAGTTCATCGTCATGATCGAACAATGCGCCGGCACCGACCGGCTCACCGCGCTACGCGACGAATTGAGCACGGCGCTCACCGCGCCGATGACGGTGCGGCGCCAGACCATCGGCGTCGGCGCGAGTATCGGCACCGTGTATCTCGAGGACGCGCCCACGGCGGTGGACGAGGCCATGCAGGCCGCCGATGCCGCCATGTACCGCAACAAGACCACCCGGTCCCGCGCTTGAGCACGCCGTTCGAGGCGGGACAGGTGACCCCTTGACTTAATATGATGACCGGTCTACTTTTTCTCCATGAGCGCGAAAGGTGCCGAAACCAGGCAGCGGATGATCGAGGCGACCCGCGCGTCGATCGAGCGCCGCGGCTATTTCGGCACCGGGCTCAATCAGATACTGGCCGACAGCGACACCCCGCGGGGTTCGCTCTACTTCCACTTCCCCGGCGGTAAGGACGAATTGGTCGCGGCGGCGGTCACCCGGTCCACGGGATCGATCGAGGCGGCGATCCGGGATGCCGATATGACCGATCCGGCCGCCGTGATCACCGATCTGATCACGCTGCTCGGCGCTCGGCTCGAGGAATCGGGCTGGGTCTGCGGCTGCCCGATCGCCACGGTCGCCCTGGAGGTCGCCGGGGACAACGATACGGTGCAGCGCGCCTGCGCCGAGGTGTACGAGCGGTGGACACAGGCCCTCGGTGTCATCCTGCGGGCCACCGGCCGCTCCGACGCCGATGATCTCGCGGTCGCGCTGCTCGCCCTCATCGAGGGCGGATTGGTACTCGCGCAGGCACAGCGCAGCCGCGCACCACTGGACAGCGTGGCGCGCGTCGCGCGAACCATGCTCTGACAGAAGGCTTTTCGACAGCTTTTCGCATCGTCACAGAATATGTAGACCAGTCTAGTTAGGACTAGGACAATGACCACACCGGATACCGCGGTCTTCGGCGCCGCCGGATTCATCGGCCGCGCACTCGTCGCCCGGCTCCTGACCACGGGGCATACCGTCGCCGCCGCCGTCCGCCCCGGCACCGGAGACCGGCTGACCACCTATCTCGATACGCGGGGTGTATCGCGCGCCGCGCTGACCGTGTACGCCTGCGATATCACCGATCCGGAACTCGGCGAGCTGGGCCGCGCGGCCGGACTCGACGGCGTCCGCGATGTGTACAACTGCGCCGCGCTGTTCGCCTTCGGCGCCGATCCGGACGCGGCCCGAGCGGTCAATATCGACGGCGCGCTGCGCATACTCGAATGGTCCGCGCGCCGATCCGGATTACGCCGGCTGGTCCACATCACCGGCTACCGGGTGACCGTGCCCGACTCCGCCGAACACGATTACCGCGTAGGCGCCTACGGTGCGTCGAAATTCGAGGGCGACGCGGTACTGCGCGAACGCGCCGCCGCGGCCGGAATTCCGCTGACCGTCGCCGATCCCAGCACGGTGATCGGTCCCGGGCAGTACATCGGATTAGCCGAATTGGTCCGAGACCTGTGGGAAGGGCGGCTGTCCGCGCTACCGGGCACTTCCCGGACCCTGTTGCCCATCGTGGACCTCGACTATTTCGTCGACTTCCTGAGAACACTTCCGACCCGGCCGGATACGGCGGGACGGTCCTTCACCGTGCTGGACCCGTCGAGTCCGCCGCTTCCCGAGATGGTCCGGTTGCTGGCCGCGCATCTCGGCGTGCGCGCACCCCGGATCACCGTCCCGGCCGGGCTGGTCGAGAAATTGCCGCGCCGGGTGACCGGTGTCGACCGGGAGCGGCTGGCCTTCATCGCCGAGGACCGCTACGACACCTCCGCGGCGGAAGCCGTGGCGGCTGCCGCCGGTCTCGTCATGCCCCCGGCCGCGACGGCACTGCGCGCCTGGGCGGATCATCTGGTGAGCAGCCGTTTCGGGACGACGGCGGCGGATCCGGAAGCGGGATTCCACGGCGGGCTGTGGACGGAAGGCTACCGCCGGGCACCGGAATTCGTCCTGCTCCACGGGCTTCCCACCGACAGCGAGGCCTGGCGGGCCGTCCGGGAGCTCACCGGCCGGCCCACCCTGGCCGTGGATCTACCCGGCCTCGGCCGCTCGGCCCCCGTGCCCGATTCCCGCCTCGACGAATTCCTGGCGGCGATCCCCGGACGTCCGGTGCTGGTGGGCCATTCTCTCGGCTGCCTCCCGGTTTTGCGCTATGCGAAAGCCCACCCCGATCGCGTTTCCGGCGTCGTACTTCTGGCCCCGGCTTTCCTGCAACCCCGCGCGTCCCGCCTGTTCGGAATGCCGTTCACGGCCGCCCTGCTGCGCCGGCTGCCCCCGGCCCGGCTCGCGCGGCTGCTCGGCGTCCCCGACGGCCCGGCCGTCGACAGCGCGCGGGCGGCGCTGCGCCGCCCGGGAGTGGCGCGCCGGACCGTCGCGGCACTGCGGGCCGCGAGCCGCGAACGCCGCCGCGCCGGCGCTCGCGACCTGCTGTCGGAGGTAACGGTGCCGATCCGGATCGTCGTCGGCTCCGACGATCCGCTCGACAGCGCGCTCACCGGCGGCCCGTCCGGGGTGGGGATGCGGTTCCCGGTGACCGTGATCGAGGGCGCCGGACACTATCCCCATCTGACACACCCCGACCGGGTGGCCGCCGAATTACTCTCGGCACAGCGCTCTTTCGAGGAAGTCGATGCCCCGACCGGATAGCCCCGGGGGGCGATGGCCGGACCGCCCTATCGCACGTCACCCGGTAAGGCGCCGGCACCGCGCCGGATCATCCGGCCGGTCGCCGGGGCATTGAGCAGACCGTCCCAGGCGTCGATCAGATCCGCCAGGGCGGCCTCGTCCGGATAACTTCCGGACCGGCCGAAACCGGCCAGTGTGCGCATCACACTCGCGTACACCATGAGCACCCGGCGGTGCCCGAGTTCGGACGGTAACCGGTCCAGCGCCGCGTGCAGCACGCGGTTCACGGTGAAGCCGCTGGTGGTGACCTCCGGGTCCGCGGAATGGAAGGCGCTGTCGAGTATCTCGGCCTCCAGCAGCCGGTCGAGCAGCCCCGCGTAATGGTGGCCGCGCCGGACACTGTCGACCAGGGGCAGCACCAGCGCCCAGAGCGCCTCCCGGGTGGTCAATTCCGCGCCGGAGCGGCTCAGTTCCCCGATGAGGGCCTCGCGTTCGGCATTGATGACGGGCAGCCGATGGTCGAACACCGCGCGCAGCAGATTCGCCTTCGACCCGAAGTAGTAGCCGATCACCGAGGAGTTGTGCTGCCCCGCGGCGGCCCGGATCTCGGCGAGGGTGACGGCCTCGTAGCCGCGCTGGGCGAACAGGCGCTCGGCGGTTTCGATCAGCAGCACCCGGGTTTCCTCTCCGGCGCTGTAGCGGCCGCGTCTGGCGGTCATCGGTATTCGGCCCAATCCGGAAGCGGGTGATCGACATCTGACGCTGCCGTCGTACCGAACGCCGCCGGGTTTGTAAAGGGAAGCGAGCAGGCCGATCGGATGCCTTCGCAAATTAATGGCTCGCTATTACTTTTTCTCGGGTACCTGCCACACCGGACCACCTCGCGGCCGTCCGCCGCCGCGTCCGACCGGGCCGCCACCGTCGCACCGATCTCGGAGGAAACTCGTGACCACCACCGAAAGCCGTCCTGTCGCCGCCGCCGATATCTACTCCGCGGGCGGTCTCACCGTCACCAAACTCGGCGAGCACATCGGCGCACTCATCGAGGGCGTGCGCGCCACCGGGGACATCTCCGCGGAGACGGCCTACGCGATCCGCTACGCCCTGGCCGCGCACAAGGTGATCGTGTTCCGCGGTCAGCATCATCTCGACGACGATGAGCAGTACCGGTTCGCCTCGACCCTCGGCACCCCCACCACCACCCATCCGACCCTTACCTCCGAGGACAACCGGACGCTGGTGATCGAGGGCGCCGCCAACAGCTGGCATACCGATGTCACCTTCATCGACCGCCCGCCGAAGGCCTCGATCCTGCGCGCCGTCGATATCCCGCCCTACGGTGGGGCGACCACCTGGGCCTCGACCGTCGCGGCCTACGAACAGCTCCCGGATTCGCTCAAGGCGCTGGCCGACAACCTGTGGGCCGTGCACAGCAACGAATACGACTACGCGGGCATCACCGGCAGCGACCCGAAACGCACCGGTCCGGCCGAGGAGCGGATGCGGAATTTCACCCGCATCATCTTCGAAACCGAGCATCCGGTGGTGCGGGTACACCCGGAGACCGGTGAGAAGTCCCTGCTGCTGGGCCATTTCGTCAAGAACCTCATCGGGGTGAAGTCCTCGGAATCCGCGGCGATCTTCCAGTTCCTGCAGGAACGGATCACCCGGCTGGAGAACACCCTGCGCTGGAACTGGACCCCCGGCGATCTGGTGATCTGGGACAACCGCGCCACCCAGCACTACGGGATCGCCGATTTCGGCGATCACAAGCGCAGTGTGCACCGGGTGACGCTGGCCGGCGACGTCCCGGTCGCACTGGACGGCAGCACCAGCCGGATCCGCACCGGCGACGCCTCCCATTTCTCGATCATCGATCCGGCCGACCGGTTCCCGGGCTTCGATTCCTGATACTCCGTCACGCGGACCGGCCGCCGAATCATCACGGCCGGTCCGCGTGCCCCCGAAAGGACCCGTCCGTGTTCAGCCGACACCCGCTCCGGCTCCGCCGATCCCTCTGGGTGACGGCCGCACTGTGTTTCGCCACCGCGCTCGCCCTGACCGGTTGCAGATCGGCGGTCGAACAGGCCCGCTCCGGCACGGAGGTCACCGAGGGCGGCACCCTGCGGGTGGGCAACAACGGCGATTTCGCCCCGGCCAGCCTGTATTCCGGCGCACCCGCCCAGGCCACGCTCACCGGTCTGGTCTACGACACCCTTCTCACCTATCCGGCCGAAAGTCTCGAAGCGCGACCCGCGCTGGCCGAATCGTGGCGGATCTCCGGCGACGGCCGGTCCGTGGACCTGACCCTGCGCGACGATGTCACCTTCCACGACGGCCGGCCCTTCACCGCGGCCGATGTCCAGTTCAGCCTCACCACCTACGCCGAGCCCCGGCGCGCCGGACAGCTGGCCCGTACCGCGGCGCTCATCACCGGCTACGACATCCGCGATCCGCACCGGCTGACGCTGCGGCTCGCCCGGCCGGCGGGCACCGTGGTCGACTTGCTCGCCGTGGTGCCGATCATCGACCGCTTCACCCTCGCCGATTTCGATACCGGCAAGGGCTACAACGGAACCGGGGCCTTCCGGTTCGTGGAATGGAAACCCGGAGCGTCGATGACCTTCACAGCCAACGAGCACTACTGGGGCGGCAGACCCCACCTCGACGGGGTCGAATACGTCGTGGTCCCCGACGCGCAGACCAGGATCTCCCAGCTGCGCTCCGGCCAGCTGGACCTGCTGCTCGGCGCGGGTCCCCGGGACGCCGACGCCCTGGCCCGCAACCCGGCCTTCCGGGTGGTCCCGCAGACCGGTGTCCGCGCCAACTGGTACATCGGCGCGAATGTGCGGGCTCCGGGCCTGCAGGATGTGCGGGTGCGCCGCGCCATCGCGCACGCCGTGGACCGCGCGCGGATCCTCGCCGATGTCTACCGGGGTCACGGATCCATCGACGCGCTGCCCTGGCCCGAATACTCCCCCGCCTTCGACGCCGGGCTGAACACCGCCTACGGCCACGATCCCGCCCGGGCCCGGGCCCTGGTCGCGGAGGCCGGCGATCTGCCGGTCATCCCGATCAGCTACACCACCGGTTCCACCGAAACCGAGGCGGTCGCCCAGATCGTGCAGGCCGATCTCGCCGCGGCCGGTATCGAAACCCGGCTCGATCCCCTCGATTACGCGACGACGATCGAACGTCTCATCGGCGGTACCTATCCGGGGCTGTGGATCACCGCGCACACCTACGCGCAGTTCAACCCCGCGACGCTCCCGACGAGCGCGTATCCGTTCAATCCGCAGAAGAACGCCTCGAATTTCGCGGACGACGACTATCGCCGCGCGGTCGAGGCGGCCTGGGCGATCGTCGATCCGCGCAGTCCCGAGGCGGCCGCCGCCTATCACCGGTTCAATACCGAACTGCTCGACAACGCGTTCGTCATCGAACTGGTCGGCTTCGAGAACGATCTGCTGATGGCCGGCGGTGTGCACGGGGTGGCCTGGTCCAAACGAGCCGAGCTCGAGCTCGCCGACGCCTACCTGGGCGGGTGAGGGGTGATGCTGCGCTACACCCTGCGCCGGATTCCGTCGGCGCTGCTGGTCCTGTTCGCCGGTTCGGTTCTGGTCTTCGCGATGCTGCGGCTGGTCCCCGGTGATCCGGCGCTGACCCTGGCCGGCCCGGACGCCACCCCGGAGTCGCTGGCGGCGCTGCGCGCCGAACTCGGGCTCACCGGTTCCCCGGTCGGCGGCTATCTGTCCTGGCTCGGCGATATCGCGGGTTTCGATCTCGGGCGCTCGCTCATCCTGGGTGGCGATATCGGCACCCTGGTCCTGGACGCCCTGGGCAATACGCTGATCCTCGCGGTAGCGGCGCTGCTGATCGCGGTACTGCTCGCCTTCGTCCTGAGCACCGTCTCGGTGATCACCGACCGGCCGTGGCTCAACAGCGCGGTCACGGTATTCGGCACGCTGGCCGTCGCGGTTCCCAATTTCGTCACCGGCGCGATCCTGGTGGTGCTGTTCGGCGTGGTGTGGATGGTGCTGCCCGCCGGTGGTATTCCCCGCCGCGGTTTCCTCGACGATCTGGGCATCTCGGCGCAGTACCTCGTGCTGCCGGCGGTATGCCTGGCCCTGCCGATCGCGGCCGCGCTCACCCGGTTCCTCACCGAAGCACTGCGCACCCAGTTGGCCGAACCGTATGTCATCACGGCCCGCGCCCTCGGAATCCCGCGGCGGCGCATCGTCTTCACCCAGGTGCTGCCGAACGCGTTGCCCGCCACGGTCACCGTGCTGGGTATCCAGATCGGCCATCTGCTCGGCGGCGCCGTCCTGGTCGAGGTGATATTCGCCTGGCCCGGGCTCGGGTATCTCATCGAACGCGCTATCGGCGCCCGTGACTATCCGGTGGTGCAGGTGATGCTGCTGTTCTCGGTGGCGCTGTTCGTGGTGATCCAGCTGGCGACCGATCTGGCCAACGCCTGGCTGGATCCCCGGATCCGATTGGCGGGATCGCGATGAGCACGGTGACCACACTGCCGAAGGCGGCAACTCCGGCCGCCGACCGGGTGAGCCCGTGGTCGGGCCTGCGTACCGGTCGCGGCCTGGCCGGGGTCGTCCTGGTCGCGGTCGTGGCGGTGGCCGGGCTGTTCGCCCCGTGGCTGGCGCCCTACGCGCCGGATCAGCAGATACCCGGCGCCGTCCTGCTGGCGCCCGACGCCGAGCATCTGTTCGGTACCGATTCGGTGGGCCGCGATATCTTCTCGCGCACCCTGTACGGGATCCGGATCGACTTGCTGGTGATCTTCCTTGCGGTTCCGCTGGGCGCCGTCACCGGCGCCGCGCTCGGCCTGGCCGCCACCCGTTTCGACCGGCTCGATACCGCCGTTCAACGGACGTTCGACCTGCTGCTCGCCTTCCCGGCCCTCGTGCTGGCCATCGCGCTGACCATGGTGGTGGGTCCGGGCGTGCTGACGATCGGCCTGGTGATCGCCCTCGCCGAGATCCCGGTGTTCGGCCGGTTGACCCGGACCTCGGCGCTCACCGTCCGGCAGGCGCCCTATGTGGAAGCGGCCCGGGCGATCGGCGCCGGCGAGGGCTGGATCCTGCGGCGGCATATCCTGCCCAACTGCCTCGAACCACTCACCGTGCAACTCGCGCTGGCGATGTCGGCCGGGGTGTTCATCGAGGGCGCGATGAGTTTCCTCGGTCTCGGGATCGTGCCGCCCGCACCGTCGCTGGGGTCGCTCATCGAGGAGGGCACCCAGAACGCCTACTACTCCCCGCTGTTCGTGGCCGGTCCGCTGGCCGTGGTCCTGCTGCTGGTCCTCGGACTGCTGCTGATCTCCCAAGCACTCGCCGCCCGGTCGCGGCGAGGGTGACCCGTCTCTTCGAGGAGTTCCCGGTGCCCACTGCCCTATTGGATGTCCGTGACCTGCGCATCGCTTTCGATCCGGACGCACCCGCCGTGGGCGGCGTCTCGTTCGGGATACATCGCGGCGAGGTCGTGGCGCTGGTCGGCGAATCCGGCTCCGGTAAATCGATGACCGCCCGCGCGATCATCGGTCTGCTGCCGGCCGCCGCCCGCGTAGCCGGATCGGTAGCGCTGGAGGGGACCGAGATCATCGGCGCCGCCGAACCGGAGCTGAACCGGCTGCGTGGCACCCGGATCGCCCTGATCCAGCAGGAACCGCAGACCGCCCTGAACCCGGTGCGGCGGGTGGGCTGGCAACTGCGCGAGGCGATCCGGGCCCACCGCGGGATCTCGGCGGCCGAGGCCCGGGTGCGGGCCGTCGATCTGCTCGAGCAGGTCGAGATTCCCGATCCGGACCGCCGGGTGGACTATTTCCCGCATCAGCTCTCGGGCGGCCAGAAACAGCGGGTCGCCATCGCGCTGGCCCTGGCCGGTGATCCGGATCTGCTGATCGCCGACGAACCGACCACCGCCCTCGATGTCACCGTGCAGGCCGAGATCCTGGCGCTGCTCGACCGCATCCGCGCTCGCACCGCGATGGCGGTCCTGCTGATCACGCACAATCTGGGGATCGTCGCCCAGCACGCCGATCGGGTCCTGGTGATGCGTGGTGGGCAGGTCGTCGAAACCGGTTCCGCGCGTGCGCTGTTCGACGCCCCCACCCATCCCTACACCCGGTCGCTGCTCGCGGCGGTGCCCCGGCTGCCCGCCGCGGCCGCGGCCACACCGGCCGCCGGACCGGATTCCGATATCGTGCTCGAATTCGCCGATGCCGTGGTCACCTACCCGGCCCGGCGGCCCACCCCGGCCTTCCGGGCCGTCGACTCGGTGAATCTCACCGTGCGTCGCGGCGAGGTCCTCGGGCTGGTGGGTGAATCGGGTTCCGGGAAGACGACGCTCGGCCGGGTCGCGGCCGGTCTGGTGCCGCTCACCACCGGGCGGGTGCGATTCGACGGTCACGATCTCGCCGCCCTCCCGCCGCGGCGGTTGCGCCGCGTCCGGCGCGGTCTGGCCTTCGTCCAGCAGGACCCCGCGACCTCGCTGGACCCCCGGCTGCGGATCGGGGCCGCGATCCGCGAACCCCTCGATGTGCACAGGCAGGGATCGCCGGACGCACGGCACCGCCGGGTGCTCGAACTGCTCGACGCCGTCCGGCTGCCCACGGCACTGGCCGACCGCCTGCCGCACGAACTCTCGGGCGGTCAGCGGCAGCGGGTCGCGCTGGCCCGCGCGCTCGCGCTCGCGCCACGGCTGCTCATCGCCGACGAACCCACCAGCGCTCTCGATGTTTCCGTCCAGGCCGAGATCCTGGATCTGCTCACCGAGATCCAGCGCGAACTCGGTTTCGCCTGCCTGTTCATCAGCCACGATCTGGCCGTGGTGCACCGGGTCGCCGACCGGGTGGCGGTACTGCGCGCGGGTGCGGTGGTCGAAACCGGGCCCGTCGGCGCGGTGTTCGGCACTCCGCGCGACCCGTATACCCGGGCACTGGTGGCGGCCGTCCCGGTTCCGGACCCGTCATACCGCCCCGGCGCGCATCGGGAACCCGTCGCGGTCTGACGCCCGCGTTCATGCCCGGACCGGTGGCAACGCCGGCACCACGGTCCGGGCGTCCACTCCGGCGAACGCCAGCGCGATGAACAGACCGGCCGCTTCCTCCAGCTGCCGGGCCCGGGTCAGCGGTCCCAGTACCACCGGCGCGGCGCCGGCGTCGCGGACCAGTGCCGCCACGGTATCCAGCGCTGCGGGGTCGTCGCCGCACAACACCACCGTCGTCTCCGCGCCGGCCGCACCCCAGTGCGTGGACGGGACCAGATGGAAACCCTTGACCACGTGCGCTCCCGGCGCGGCGGCGGCGATCCGCCCGGCATTGGACACGCCCGGCGGGGTGAGCACCTCGCCCACCCCGTGGGCCACCGGATTGGTCGGGTCGATAACGGGCAGATCCGCCCAGTTCCCGTCTCTGCCGCCGGCCGCTTCGATCACCGCGTCGATCGCATCCCACGGCACCGCGAGCAACACCGCGTCCGCCCCGCGAACCGCTTCCCGGGGAGTGGCGCCGCGGGCGAACGCTTCGGTGGCCGCGGCGCCGGGATGGGCGGCGTGCTCCAGTCGCGCGGCCAGCTGCTCCGCTCGCTCCGGTGTTCGCCCGGCGACCGTGAGCCGATGCCCGGCCCGCGCCCAGCGGGCGCCGAGAGCCTCGGCGAGATGTCCTGTTCCCAGTATGGCGATCCGCATCGTCGAACTCCTCCGTCACCGCGTATTACGTGCGAGAGCTACGGTAGGAACCGGAATACGCACCGATCGGTGCGTAGCGGCCGAGAACGCTGGTGGGCGATGACCGATCACACCGAACCGATCGCCGACTGCCGCTTACGCGGGGCCCTGGACCTGTTCGCCCACACCTGGGATCCGGTGATCCTGGCGGCGCTGGCCGGCGGCCCGCGCCGGCGAACGGAGCTGCGCGCCGAGATCGGTTCGATCAGCGATAAAGCGCTCACCGAGGCCTTGCGCCGGCTCATCGGGCGGGCGCTGATCTCCCGGCGTCCGTGCCCGCGGGCAGCCACCCGGGTCGAGTACCGGCTCACCGGTCTCGGCGCGAGCCTGGTGGACGGACCGCTGCGTTCCCTGGCCGACTGGGTTCGCGAATACGGTGACGAACTGCGGATTCCCGAGGCGGCCGATCCGCCGCTGCGCGGGTCCTGAACCCGCCCCGATCAGGCGCGCCCGCCGGAACCGTACGCCGCGAGGAACGTCCGGACGGCCGCGGCGGCGATGGCGCGCTGCTCGGCGACCGGTACCTTCCGGGTGCCCTGGGCCGAGCGGTTCTCCAGCGGACCGGTGAGCAGCGCCAGGAACTGTTCGGCGGCTGTCGCGGGTTCGGTAGCGGTCAGCCGCCCGGACAGCGAGAGCAGGCCGAACCGGTCGGTGAGCGCGTCCAGGGTCCGGGCGGCGGTACGTTCCCTGACCCGCAGGACCAGTTCGGGCAGCCGGTTGGCCTGCGCGGCGGCGAGCCGGCGCAGCGCGTGCGAGGTATCGCCCGCGCAGATCCGCAGGAGCCGGCGGGCGGTGTCCTCCAGCGCCGCGGGCAGATCGGCGCCGGGGTCACGGAGGCGCTCGACGGCCTCCAGGCATTCGGCGCCCACCCGGTCGGCCGCCAGCAGCAGCGATTCGCGGAGCAGGCCCTCCTTGTCGGTCATGTGGTTGTAGACGGTCGGTTTGGCCACCCCGGCCTCGGCGGCTATCTCCCGGACGCACGCCTGCTCGTAGCCGAGCCGGGCGAATACCTCGAAGGCCGCATCCAGGATGGCCTGCCGTTTATCGATCCGTCCCCGGCCCGGGACCTCCGCCGCTCGCACCGATCGAGCGTATCAGCCGTTCCGATCGATTGAACCCACTGGTTCAAAATGGAAAACCGTGCTTCACTGAACCGTCACAATCCATTTTCTGAACCCGCTGGTTCAATCAGGAGGTACCCCGGTGATAGTCAATCTCTTGCGCTTCCGTTTCAAAGGCGACGTCTCGGCCGAACAGCAGGACGAGGTGCTGGCGAGAATGCGCCGCACCGCGAGTGTCGAATCGGTCGCCTTCGGATCGGTGGGCCGCGATATAGGTGACCCCCGGGACGGGTTCACCCATGCCTACTGCGCCGCGGTCGCCGACCTGGCGGCGCTCGAGCGCTACCTGCACGACCCGGTGCACCTCGCCGGCGACCCGCATATCCTGCCGCATTTCGAACGGCTCTCGGCGGTCCGGTTCTCCGACGATCCGGACCCCGGCCTCGCCGCCCGCATCGAGGAACTGCACCTGGCCAAGGTGGCGCTCTACCCCGACTGGGGCCGGGCGCTGGCCGAGATCACCGACCACACCATCGTCACCGAACCCGCCTAGGCTCCGCGACGCGGCCGGCGCCCGCCCGGGCGCCGGCCGCCTCCGCGGGCGTCCGGATCAGCGCGCCGCCGCCGGCTGCTCCGCGTTCTCACCCACATAGGCCGCCCACAACGCGCGGTAGGCGCCGCCCTCCCGGGTGAGCAGTTCGGCGTGGGTGCCGGTCTCGAGCAGGCGGCCGTCGCCGAGCACCACGATCAGATCCGCGTCCGCGGCGGTCGCCAGGCGGTGCGCGACCACCAGCGTGGTGCGGCCCGCGGTGAGAACGTCGATGGCGGCCTGCACCCGGGCCTCGGTGCCCAGATCCAGTGAGGCGGTGGCCTCGTCGAGGATCAGGATGTCGGGTTCCACCAGCTGGGCGCGGGCCAGGGCGAGCAGTTGGCGCTGCCCCGCCGACAGTCCGCGCCCGTGCTCACCGATGGGTTGCAGATAGCCGTGATCCAGCGCCGCGATCATCTCGTGCGCGCCGACCGCCCGCGCGGCCCATTCGATCTCGGCCGGGCTCGCCTCGGGCCGGCCGTAGGCGATGGCATCGCGCACCGTATCGCCGAACAGGAACGGTTCCTGCGGCACCACACCCAGCCGCTTGCGGTAGTCGCGCAGGGCGTAGCGGCGGATATCGACACCGTCGACCAGCACCCGGCCCGCCGTCGGATCGTAGAACCGGGCCAGCAGTTTCACCAGCGTCGACTTACCCGCCCCGGTCTCACCGACCAGTGCCACCCGCTGTCCGGGCGCGATCCGCAGATCCACACCGCTCAGCGCCGGCACCGGCGGCACCCCGGCGGTGGCGCCGCGCGGGGCGTAGGCGAAATCCACCGCCCGCATCTCGATTTCGCCGCGCAGCGCGGCCACCGGCCGGGGGTCGGGGTCGTCGGGCGTGTCGACGGGCGTCCGCATCAGTTCGCCGAGCCGGTCCACGCCGACCACCGCCTGCTGGTAGCTGTCGAATACCTGCGACAACTGCTGGATCGGCGAGAACAGCAGATCGATATAGAGCAGGAACGCGATGAGTGTGCCCGCGGTGACCACCTCGTCGCGCACCTGGTGCACGCCGACCGCCAGCACCGCCGCGGTCGCCACCACCGACATCAATTCGATGAACGGGAAGAACACCGCCATCAGGGTCTGACTGCGCAGCCGGGCATCCCGGTAACGCCAGGAGCGCCGTTCGAATTCGGCCTGGTTCACCGCTTCCCGCCGGTAGCTCTGCGTCACCTTGATGGTGTCGACGTTCTCCTGCAGATAGGCGTTCACCACGCTCACCCGGTCGCGGGCGAGGTTGTAGGCCGGCACCGAGGCGCGGCGGAAGGCGATCGTCGTGACCACCAGCACCGGCAGCGTCGCCAGTACCACCAGCGCCAGCGCGGCGTCCACGACCAGCAGCGCCACGATCACCCCCAGGATGGTGATCGTGCTGGTCAGGGCGGTCGCGAGGCCGGTCTGCAGGAATCCGGAGAGTCCGTCGACATCGCTGGTCATCCGGGTCATGATGCGGCCGCCGAGTTCGCGCTCGTAGTACTGCAATCCCAGCCGTTGCAGTTGGGCGAAGGTCTTGACCCGCAACCCGAACAGCAGCCGTTCACCCGCCCGGCCGGTGACCCGCACCTGGGCCACCCCGATCACCCAGTCCACCGCGACCACCAGCACGGTGAGACCGGCCGCCGCCAGCAGCACGTCCTGCGCCCCGGCCAGCACACCGTGGTCGATACCGTGCCGCACCAGGAACGGGATCAGCACCTGTGCCAGCGCGTCGATACCGACCAGCGCGAGACCGGCCAGTAGCGGCCAGGCGAACGGGCGCAGGAGCCGTGGCAGGGCGAACCGCGGATCGGCGGTATGGGAGAAGGATTCCGGCACCCCGGGTTCGCCGGTGGCGGGTGGCAGGCCTTCGATCAGCCGCGCCACATCGCCGCTGGGCGGTGCGGCCGCCATCACGGCGCCCATCGCGGCGCCCCGGCCGGCACCGGCCGGGGCCCCGGCGGCCCGCTGCGCGAACGCCTTGGCGACCTGTTCGAGGGTGCGCGCGTCGTCGGTCCCGGTATCGGGTTCCACCCACAGCACGGCGGTGGCGACGGGCGCCTCGCCGGATACCGCGGCGGTATCGATCGTGCCCGGGTCGGGCGGGGTGAACAGGGTGCGGAACAGCCGCCCGCGATCCTGCAGTTCGGACAGGGCGCCCAGTTCGGCGACCCGGCCGCCGTCCAGGATCGCGACCCGGTCTGCGAGGGCCAGGGTGGACAGCCGATGCGCCACCACGAGGGTGGTCCGGCGGCGTACCTCGCCCGCGATCCGGGTGAAGATCAGTTCCTCGACACGGGCGTCGATGGCGGAGGTGGCGTCGTCGAGTACCAGGACGGGGGCCTCGGTGAGCAGGGCACGGGCCAGGGCGATGCGCTGGCGCTGACCACCGGACAGCCGCTGGCCGCGTTCACCGACCCTGGTCCCGAGTCCGTCGGGGGTGGCGGCGACGAAACCGTCGGCGGCGGCCAGATACAGCGCGTGCCAGACCTGTTCGTCGTTCGCGTCCGGACGGCCGTAGGCGACATTGGCGCGAATGGTGTCGGCCATGAGATGGGTGTCCTCGAACACCATCGCGACCCGCGCCCGGGAATCCGGCAGCGCCCGGAGGTCGGCGCCGTCGAACCGCACACTGCCGGAATCGGGGTCGAACAGGCGGGGTACCAGTTGCGCGAGTATCGATTTACCGGACCCGGCACTGCCCGCGACGGCGACGGTCTCCCCCGCCTCGATGACGAGGTCGAGATCGTCGAGCACCCGGTTGTCACCGAAACGGAAACCCACACCACGGAATTCGATCCGCGGGGGCGCGCCGCCGGACGGCTCCCCGGACGCGGCCGGGACCGCGGGCGCGGGGGTATCGATCACCTCCCGCACCCGGTCCAGCGAGGCGCGGCCCTGCTGGCTGACGGTGAGCAACATGGAGAACTGCCGGATCGGGCTCACGAACGCGCCCAGGTAGGTCATGAACGCCAGGAACGTTCCCAGCGTGATCGATTGGCGCAACGCCAGCAGACCCCCCACGATCAGCACCGCCGCCTGCCCCACCGCGGGCACGGCCTGCATGGCCGGGGTGAACCGGCTGGTGATCCGCGCGACCCGCAACCGCGACCGGAACAGCGCGCCCGCGCTGTCACGCAACCCGTCGAGTTCGTGCCGCTCCTGCCCGAAGCCCTTGACCACGCGGACTCCGGCCACCGCGGCCTCCACCCGCATGGCCACCTCGGCGGCCCGCGCCTGGGCGTCCCAGTTGGCGGGGAACAGTTCCCGCTGACTGCGCCGGGCGATCCACCACAGCGCGGGCAGCACCAGGAGCGCGATCACCGTCAGCGGCGGCGACATCACCGCCATCAGTCCCAGCGCGCCCACCAGCAGCACCACGTTGCCCGACACCATGGGGATCAGCTGCAGGAACATCTGGATCAGGGTGACGTCGGTGATGGCCCGGCTCACCACCTGCCCGGTCTGCAACCCTTCCCGCTCGCGCCCGTCCAGACGCAGCAGAGCGGCGAACAGATCGCGGCGCAGATCGTGTTGCACGCCCAGCGAGAGTTTCGACGACCCGACGCGGCGGGTGAACGACGCGCCGAACCGCGCGACCCCGAGCACGAGCAGGATCACCGCCCACGGCGCCACCGATTCGGCGGTCACCGTGAGCGTATCCACCACATGCCGGACCACCAGCGGCAGCGCCGCGGTGAGCGCCGCCGCCGCGGCGGCGCCGAGGTAGGCGGCGAGCACCAGCCGGCGGTGGACCAGACATCGGCGCGCCAGATAGCGCAACCAGCCCACGCCACCGGCGGCGCCGCCCACCCCGGACTCCGGCGCCTCCGGCGTGGTTCGGGCGGGGGTCACCGAGCGACCGCGAGCGGGGTCTCGGTGGCCAGCCGGTTCTCCGGCCGCGCCAGCCCGTAGTGACCGCGCAGCGTGGTCTCGGTGTAGTCGGTGCGGAACAGTCCGCGCTCCTGCAGGATCGGCACCACGCGTTCCACGAAGCGGTCCAGCCCGGACGGCAGAACCGCGGGCATCACGTTGAACCCGTCGGCGGCCCCGGCCCGGAACCATTCCTCGATCGTGTCGGCGACCTGTTCGGCGGTCCCGGCGAAGGTGCGATGCCCGCGCCCGCCGCCGAGCCGGGCGATCAACTGGCGCACGGTGAGCCGCTCGGTCCGCGCCAGGTTCACGATGAGCGTGTACCGGCTCTTGGCGCCCTGGATATCGTCCTCGCTGGGCAGATCTTCCGGGAGTTCGCGATCGAGTTCCAGCGCCTCGACCGGCAACCCGAACCGCTCGGCCAGCTGGCGGCGCGCGTACTCCGGGGAGATCAACCGCTCGAGTTCGGCGTCCTGCGCGCGGGCCTCGGCCTCGGTATCGCCGATCACCGGCACGATTCCGGGCAGGATCTTGAGCGTGTCCGGGTCGCGGCCGAGCCGGCGGGCGCGGTCCTTGAGGTCGGTGTAGAAGGCGGTGCCGTCGGCGAGGGTCTGCTGTGCGGTGAACACCGCCTCGGCGTAGCGGGCCGCGAAGTTCTTGCCGTCCTCCGACGAACCGGCCTGCACCAGCACCGGATACGCCTGGGGCGAGCGGGGCACGTTCAGCGGACCGTCCACGGAGAAGAACTCCCCGCGATGGCCGATCCTGCGGACCTTGTCCGCGTCCGCGTGCACCCCGAGCGCCTTGTCGGCGACGACGGCATCGTCTTCCCAGCTGTCCCACAGTTTCGTGGCGACCTCCACGAATTCGGCGGCCTTCTCGTAGCGCAGCCGGTGATCGGGAGTGTCGTCGAGCCCGAAATTGCGGGCGGCGTCGGCGCCCGCCGTGGTGACGATGTTCCACCCGACCCGCCCGTTGCTCACCCAGTCCACCGACGCGAACCGCCGGGCCAGATTGTAGGGATCGTTGTAGCTGGTGGAGGCGGTGGCGATGAGCCCGATCCGGTCGGTCTGCACCGCGACCGCGGTGAGGACGACGGTCGGTTCGAGTTTCCCGCCCGGCCGGCGGCCCGGATCCCCCATCAGGACCGGGCTGTCGGCGAAGAAGATGGAATCGAACTTGCCGCGTTCGGCGGTCCGGGCGAGCCGGACGAAATGGTCGATATCCACATGGGCGTAGGGATCGCTCTCCGGCAACCGCCACGCCGCCTCGTGGTGACCGACCGACATCAGAAAGGCGTTGAGATGCAGAGTTTTCCCGCGCGGCTTATCGGCCGAGGTCATATCGGTTTCCTTTCACGCGGCGACCGGGTCGATACCCAGCGCCGTCAGCAGGGTGCGCCGGATGCGCCGGAATTCGGGCAGGCCGGTATCGCGCTGCTCGGGCAGGTCCACGGTGACGTCCACCGCGATCGCCCCGTCCTCGAGCACCAGCACCCGGTCGGCGAGCGCGATCGCCTCGTCGACATCGTGGGTCACCAGCAGCACGGCGGGTTTACGGCGGCGGATGAGCGCGCGCAGCAGTTCGTGCATCTTGATCCGGGTCAGCGCGTCCAGCGCGCCGAAGGGTTCGTCGGCCAGCAGCAGATCGGGTTCGTCGACCAGGGCCCGGGCCAGCGAGACCCGCTGCTGTTCCCCGCCGGACAGTTCCGCGGGCCAGGCCCGCTCCCGGCCGGCCAGACCCACTTCCGCCAGCACCCGCACCCCGTCGGCGCGGCGGCCGCGCGGCTGCCCGAACAGCACATTGGTGAGCAGCCGCTGCCAGGGCAGCAACCGTGAATCCTGGAACACCACCGAGGTCTTGTCCGGGACCCGCAGCGACCCGGAGCCCGCCACGTCGTAGTCCAGCCCGGCCAGCGCCCGCAACAGCGTGCTCTTCCCCGACCCGCTGCGTCCGAGCAGCGCGACGAACTGGCCCTGCGGGATACGCAGATCCAAGCGGTCGAGGACGACGCGCTCGCCGTAGCTCCGGGTCAGTTGCCGTACCGCTACGCCTAGGTCGCGATCGTCCGCCGCCACGACAGCACCTTCCGTTCCAGCAGCCGGATGGCCGCGTCCGAGAGCAGGCCGAAGGCGCCGTAGACGACCAGGCCCACCAGGATCACATCGGCCTGGCCGTAGTTCTGGGCATTGGTCATCATCTTGCCCAGCCCGTCGATCGCGTTCACCGATTCCACGACGATCAGGATCAGCCAGGCGCCGGTGACCGAGAGCCGCAGTCCGAGAAAGAATCCGGGCAGCGAACCGGGTATCACGACCTGGCGGATGAAGGTCGCCCGCGAAACCCCCTGGACCTCGGCCAGTTCCACCAGTCGTTTGTCGATGGTGGTCAGCGACGCGTGGACCTGGATGTACATGTGCACGACCACTCCGAGGGTGATCAGCACGATCTTGAAGGTCTCGCCGATACCCAGCCACAGGATCAGCAGCGGGATGAGACCCAGTGTGGGGATGGCGCGTTTGAGCTGCACCGGTCCGTCGACGATGGATTCGCCCAGCCGGGACAGTCCCGAGACCAGTGCCAGCCCGGTACCGATCACCAGGCCGATCCCGAGCCCGATGGCGGCCCGTTCCAGCGACGCCGCGATATTGCTCAGCAGGATCCCGTCGGCCACCAGCTGCCATCCGGTCCGCAGCACGGTCCACGGCGCGGCGAGTTTACGTTCGTCGATCAATCCGCCCGCGACGCCGGCGGTCCAGGCGCCGAGCAGCAGCACCACCCCGAGCAGCCGGGCGAACGGTACCGTTCTGCGCAGGCCCAGCCGGCGCAGCGGCCGCCGCGCGACGAAGCCGTCCGGCCGGACCGGCGCCGCGATCGGGCCGCGGTCGAGTGCGATGGTCATTGTGACTCCTCGGTCCGGTACTGCGGCGCCACCGCGGCGGCGGCGATACCCTCGAAACGCCGGTCGAACAATTCCCCGGCGTCGAACGATTCACCGAAATAGCCGGAGCCGGTGACCAGGTCCACGGTTTCCTGTTCCCAGCGGATCGCCGCGTCCCAATTCGATGGGAAATACGGTTTCGGGGTCGTCTTCAGAATTCGCCTGCCGTCGGCCTCGGATACTTCCTGATCCTCGACGTAATAGGCTTTTATCCATTCTTCGGGATGCTCCCAGGCCCATACTTCGCCGCGCGCCCAGAATTCCACGAATTTCTTCGCGGCGGCGAGTTTCGCCGAATCCCGCAGCACCGCGGTGGGCGCCCACAGGACCGTCAGCGCGTCCACCGCGCCGGTGGCTACCGCGGTCGCGCCCTGCGCGCGGTACTGATCGAGATATTTGGTCAGCGACGGTTCACCCAGCGGGGCGACGTCGATCTGGCCGCCCTGCAGCGCGGTGAGGAACTGGGGGCTGTTCAGCTCCACCAGCTGCACGTCGTCGAGAGCGATTCCGGCGGCCTGCAGGGTCCGCAGCACCACCACGCCCTGGGCCTGGCCGGGCGAGAACGCGATCCGCTTACCGCGCAGGCCCGCGATATCGGTGATATTCGAGCCGGGCGCGGTGGCGAGGTGGTAGTTGGGCAGCGCGCGCTGTTTGACCCCGATGATCTTGGCATCGAGTCCGGTGGCGCGGGCGTGGATGGGCGGGATACCGGCATTGGAGGCGATATCGACCGCCCCGCCGCGGAAGGCCTGGATCACATCCGGACCGGCCTGCACCGCGGGCCAGTCGGTCACGGTGAACGGCAGTTCCGCGACTTCGCCGGACGCCTGCAGCGCCACCTTGGAGGTGCGCACCGAGATCGACAGCGCGGTGCCCGGCGGCACCGAATCGGGGAGCGCGGCGGTGAGGTCCACATCGCCGCCGCTATCGGTCGCGCAGGCGGCGAGCAACCCGGCCGCCGCGAGCACGACACCTATTCTTCGCAGATAATTGAGCACTTCGATTTCCTGGGTCCGATTCCGGATTCGATGACATGAATTTCCGCCACCGGACGACACGATGTGCTCGTTTCCGGATCCGCCGCGAGATACATTCCGCTCATGGAATTACTGTGCCGAACCTCCCGGAGACCGTCAATATTCGTCCGTATTAAACTAAGTCCGAGTCGAATGCCTCCGGGGCGAGAACGGCCAGCGGCCGGTCGAAGAGCCGCTGCAATGCCACCGCGGCCGCCGCGGTCTCCAGGACCCGGCCCTGGAACGAGGATGCCGTGATGAGGTGGTCCGGGTCGATACCCTGCCGGCCCACCGTGTCCAGATAGGCTTCGCGCACTCCCGGCACCCGCCCGTAGGCGCGGTCACCGACCACCACCGCCGCCGGGTCCAGCAGGTCGATGAGCGCCGCCAGCACCCCGCCCAGTGTGACGGCGCGTTCACGGAACAGCTCCTGTACCAGCGGATCCGCGGCGTGCTCCAGGAGATCCGGGAAACTCGCGAACCGGCCGGGCGCCCGCTTCCGGGCGGCGCGCAGCAGCGCGTGATCGGCCAGCCGCTCGAGCTCGGCGGGTTCGAGCGGACCGTCCGGGGAGCCGCCCAGCCACCGGGCCAGCGAACCCGCCGCCGACCGCGGCCCGTAGTGCACCCGCCCATGAACGGCGAAGGCCACGTCGATGACATTGCCGACGAACAGCATGATCGAACTCGGCGCCGCGCGCATCGTCCCGTAGAGCTGTTCGGCGTACATCAGCGCCCGGGTGTGGTTGTCGAGTGCGACGGGTAATCCGGTCGCCGCCGCCAGCGCCGCGCGCACCGGCACATCGCGCCAGCCCAGAAAGGAATGGTGCACCACGGTACCGGCTCCGGTATCCACCCATCCGCCGGTCGCCACGCCCAGCCCGACGATGCGCCGCGCGCCGCACTCGTCCCGGATCCGGCGCACCTGTCCACCCGCCGCGGCGAGGATCACCTCGGGATCGGCGCAGGGGTGCGGCACGCGGCGGCTGTGCCGTATCGCGCCCCCGATATCCACCACCGCCACGGTCGTATGCTCGGCCGCGATATGCACGCCCACCACCACATTGCCCTCGGTGTCGAGCGCCAGCGGGCTGTAGGGGCGCCCGATCCCGGCGGCGGTGGTCTCCGGCAGTTCGCGCAGCAGTCCGGCGTCGAGCAGCGCCCGGGACTGCACGGTGAGGGTCGCGGGGGATATCGCGGCGTGCCGGGCGATCACGCTGCGCGGCGCGGGCCCGAGTTCCAGTACCGCCCGCAGGACCGATCCCGCGCTGCCGTCCGCCATCGCCGCCACCTCTTCATCACTGCGCCGCCGGAAAACGGTAGTGGCCTGCTGACACGCGGCGCAGGGTTGAGCGCAGGGTGATCCGAAGCCGCTCGCGGTCCGGCACGGCTTCACCCGGATCGGGTGACGACGACCCGCCGGCGCGGCCCTAGGTTGGGCCGATGTCCCGCCCGCCCGCCGCCGCACCCGCCGATACCGCGACCTGTGCGCAGCGGCACGCCGACGGTGTCCGGCAGCGCGAGCTGGCGCCGTTCGCCGCCGTCGCCGCCTATCACCCGTCCGACCGGCGCGACCCGCTGGCACTACTCGAATCGCAGGCCCCGGCCCGCGTCCCGGAACTGGTGCCGGTGCGCTATGCCCGGATGGCGACCTCGCAGACCGCCTTCTACCGGGGCGCGGCACTGGTGATGGCCGACGATCTGGCCCGCTCACCGGCCAGCGGCCTGCGCACCCAGCTGTGCGGCGACGCGCATCTCAGCAATTTCGGCCTCTTCGCCACCCCCGAACGGCAGCTGGCCTTCGACGTCAACGATTTCGACGAGACCTATCCCGGACCGTTCGAATGGGATGTCAAACGCCTCGTCGCCAGCCTGGTGGTCGCCGGGCGCGATAACGGATTCAAGACCAAACATCGCCGCCGGATCGCGCTGGCCTGCTGTGCGGAGTACCGCGAAACCATGGCCCGGCAGGCCGGATCGGGTGAACTGGACGTCTGGTATGCCCATATCGCGGCGGCCGAGGAGATGGCACAGCTGCACGAGGCGCTCGACTCGTCGATCCGGAAACGGGTCACCAAGGCGATGGACAAGGCGTGGGGTCGAGACAGTGCGCACGCGCTGTCGAAACTGACGGTCACGGGAGCCGACGGCCGGCCCCGGATCGTCAGTATGCCGCCGCTGATCGTCCCGGTCGAAGAGCTGTTCTCCGCCGCCGACGCGACCCGCATCCAGGAAACCATGCAGGACCGGCTGGTCGACTACCGCACCACCCTGCAGGCCGACCGCCGCTTCCTGCTCGACCGCTTCGAGTACGTGCATTCGGCCCGCAAGGTCGTCGGGGTGGGCAGTGTCGGCACCCGCTGCTGGATCGCCCTGCTGCGCGGGCCCGGCGGGGATCCGCTGTTCCTCCAGGCCAAGGAAGCCCAGCCCTCGGTCCTCGCCGGATACCTCGACGGTCCGCGGTACGCCAACCAGGGTGAACGGGTCGTGACCGGACAGCGCCTCATGCAGGCGGCCAGCGATATCTTCCTCGGCTGGCACCAGGGCCCCGATTCCGACGGCAGCACCCGCGACTTCTATATCCGCCAGCTCCGCGACGGCAAGGGCAGCGCGGTGATCGATACGATGCCGGCCGAGATGATGGCCCTGTACGGCCGGCTGTGCGCGCGGGTCCTGGCCCAGGCGCACGCCCGCGGCGGCGACCGCTTCGCGCTCGCGGGCTATCTCGGCACCGGAACGGAATTCGACGAGGCCATGGCCGCCTTCGCCGAGGACTACGTCGATCAGAGCGCCCGCGACCACACCCTGCTGCGGCAGGCGATCGACGACGGCCGGATCACCGCGTCCGCCACCACCGACGGATAGCGGTCGTCAGTTCACCACCGCGAGCGCGAATCCGTCCCAGCCCTTCGCGCCCACGGTCTGGATGACCGTGGCGTCCAGCCGCGGTTCGGCGGACAGCAATTCGACCAGTTCCCGGCTCGCCCGCACCGCGGGGTCGTCGGAGGTGTCGTCGGCCAGACCGCCGCCGCGCACCACGTTGTCCACCACCACCGTCGCGCCGGGCCGGGTCAGGCGCAGCGCCCAGCGCACATAGTTGGCGTTGTTCACCTTGTCGGCGTCGATGAAGACCAGGTCGTAGGGGTCCGGTCGTTCTTCGGCCAGCACCGGGAGGCTGTCGATCGCCGCGCCGACGCGGATCTCGACCCGCTCCCCGACCCCCGCGCGATCCAGATTCGCCCGGGCCACCTCGGCGTGCCGCGGTTCGTATTCCAGTGTGGTGACCCGGCCTTCGGCGCCGACCCCGCGCGCCAGCCACAGGGTGCTGAATCCGCCGAGTGTGCCGATCTCCAGGACACGGCGGGCGCCGGCGGACCTGGCGAGCAGGGACAGGAATTTGCCCTGCGCCTCGGAGACATCGATGGCCGGCAGCCCCGCGTCGGAGTTGGCCCGCAACGTCGCGCTCGCCTCGGTATCGCGCACCAGATGGTCCACGACGTACCGGTCCACATCCGCCCAATCAGGTGTACTCATACCCGCAGTCTGCCACTGCGGCCCGGCTCCCGGCCGGAGCCGCGACGCTACCGGGCGCCGATCGGCCTGCCGAAGAACGAGGCCACGGTCTCACCGAACACCGAGGCGAGGAAGGGCAATTCACCGGGCGTCGCCAGCATGGTCGGCATATCGGACGTGACGCAGCCCGGTCGCGCGGGGACGCCGCCGAGCCGGTCGCGCAGCCACAGCAGGGCCGCGGGTCCGCCGGTGACCTCGGCCGCGATGTGCTCACTCGCGTGATCGCGGGTGTACTGGACCCGGGCGCCGGGATCGGCGCAGTAGGTGTCCACCAGCCGGTTCGTGGCGGGCAGCGGCAGGATCTCGTCCCAGGCCGAATGCCAGACGAACAGCGGCATATCGGGTACCGACCGGCCCATCCGCGTATCGTCGAGCATCGCGGTGACCGCGGGGTCGCGCATCGGATCGCCCGGGGTGCGCATCATCCCCTTCAGATTCAGGAACGGCAGCAGCGCCGACTGGTACTGGACACACAGCGGCGCTTTCAGGGTCATGAGGGTTTTTCCGACCGGATCGAGATTGCGGTCCAGGAAGGCCGCGAAATCCGGGTATTCGCGGGCCAATCCCATCACCGCGGCGAAGACGAGACCGGAGGTCGCCTGGTTGTCGGCCATTTCCAGGGCGGCGCCCAGATCCGCGCCCACACCACCCATCGCGGTGGCGGCGATATTGAGCTCCGGTGCGTAGGAGGCGCGCAGTTCCGCGGCGTGACCGGTGGCGATCGAACCGCCCGAATAGCCGTACATACCGACCGGCGCCGTGGGCCCGGATTCCAGCGGCGCGAACGAGGTGGCCGCGCGGATACCGTCCAGCGTGATCCGGCCGGCCAGCGGTCCCGCGGCGTAGGCGGAGTCGGGTCCCTGATGGTCCGGGATCACCACGGCCCAGCCCTGCTGCAATGCCGCCTGCGCGAACACGAATTCGGCGGGCGCGACGATCTGGCCCAGGAACGGCGCGGCCGAAAGATGCTGCAGCGCATAGGACGGGGTGCAGTATCCGGCGGTGGAGTCCTCGGCGATCTGCACCGACAGCAGCGGCCGCGGCGCCGCCGCCGAGCCGCGCGGCTTCAGCAGGGTCGCGACGGCGGGTACGGCCTCGTCACGGCTGTTGTTGGACCGGTAGGAGACCTGCCAGGCGTCGACATTCAGCGGGACGAGACCGAAATTGGCCACATTCACCCGGCGTACCGCGATGATCTCGCCCGGCGCGTGGGCCGCGACCGTTCCGGCCGCGGGCCGGTAGAAACCCGGGTCCAGTTCGGGTGGCAGCGGCAGAACCCGCGCGGGTTCCACCACCTCCGGAACGGGTTGCGCCCCGGCTGTCGCGGCGACCGGCGCCGCGATCAGGAGCAGTGCGCTCAGCAGTGTGCAGATCCGGCGTACCCGCCCGGTCTCGGTCCTCATCGACCCACATCCTCACGACCACATTGAGACGCCTACGTCTCAAACATGGCGCAGAGTATGGCACGGCGGTGTCGGACAACACAATCAGCCGGTGCCGGGCGAGGGCAGGATCAACGCCCCCAGCAGCGCCGAGAGCACCGCGAGCAGATCGTCGGCGGGCGGGCGCGGTTCCCGCCGGCTCCAGTGGTGCACGGCGCCGTTCACCGCGCCGATGAACGCCGACATGGCCAGCTCCCAGCCGCCCGTGGGGGTCCGCACACCCGGCACCGCGGCGGCGGCCGCCGCGATCGCCTCGCCCCAGCCGGTGCGCACCCGTTCACGATGCCGTTCGACCTCCGGACCGACTCCCACGATCTCCACGAACGCGACCTGCACCCAGCGGTCGTCCGCGGTGACGGCCCGGACATAGGCCCGCATCCCGGCGTCCATCAGCATCCGGGGGTCACTGCCGCCGGCGTCGGCCAGCCCCGCGAGGAACGCCTCCCGGGCCTGCCGCTGGACATGGTCGTACACATCGACCAGCAGGTCCTCGCGCGCGGAGTACTGCTCGTAGAACTGGCGGCGCGACAGGCCCGCCACCGCACACACATCGGCGATGGAACTCGCCGCGTAGGACCGCCCCGCGAACACCGTCAGCCCGGCGTCGATGAACAGCGCCCGCCGTTCGGCCCGCCGCTCGGCGACCGACCGCCCGGCATAACTGTGCCTGGTGCGCGCTCCGCTCACAGCCGCCCGGTTCCACTCGGGCCCGCGGACCCACCGATCCCGAAGAGCAGAGCGTCGATACCGGCCCGGAAGGCCGCGTCGTTGTCCACCGGCGCTTCGGCCGGGGCGTCCGGCCGGCCGAAGAGCGCGGTCAGATGCGGGTAATCACCCAGGGACAGCATGGCGGCGATATGCTCGGCCCCGCCGCCGGTGGCGTCCACCGACCGCCCCGAAGCCTCCTGACCGGCGAAAACGGTGACCCAGCCGGAGATCATCGCGATCCCGTGCATCGTCGCGGCCGGGGTGAGTCCGGCCGGGGCCAGGATCTCGGCCATATGGTCCAGATACCGCAGACCGTGGGGTCCGAGAGTGCCGGGGCGGACCTCGGCGAGCCAGCCGTGCCGGCGGTACAGGCCGCGGGTTCGTTCGGCGGCATCGAGGACGTCCGCGCGCAGATCTCCGGTGGCGGGCGGGAATTCGCACTCCCCGGCGACCCGGTCGTACATCAGCGACAGCAGATCGCCCTTACCGGACACATAGCGGTACAGCGAGGCGGCGCCGGTGCCGATCTCCTCGGCGACCCGGCGCATGGACAGGGCGCGCAATCCTTCGGCATCGGCCAGCCGGACACCGGCCGCGGCGATGTCGTCGAGGGTGAGACCGGGCCGGGGGCCGGGCCGGGAGTCGCCGGTCCGCAGCCACAGCGCGTTCGTCGGTTCGGCGGAGGGCATCGGACCAGCATGCCTCGAGAGGTTTGCGAACGATGTTCGCATTCGGCTAGATTCTTATCAGCGAACATTGTTCCCAATTAAGGAGCGAGCATGGCTGTTATCGAAACCAGCGGCCTGACCAGGACCTACGGTGACCGCACCGTGGTCGATTCCGTCGATCTCGAGGTGGATGCGGGCCGGGTCCACGCCCTGCTCGGCCCCAACGGATCCGGTAAGACCACCACCGTCCGGATGCTGGCCACCCTGCTGCGCCCGACCGGCGGATCCGCCCGGATCGCCGGGTACGACGCGGTCCGCGAGGCCCGCGAGGTGAAACGCCGCATCGGCCTGGTCGGGCAGTTCCATGCCGTCGACCCCCGGCTCACCGGCGCCGAGAACCTCGTCATGTTCGGCCGACTGAACGGCCTGCCCGCCCGCCGGGCCCGTGCGCACGCCCGCGAACTGCTCGAGCGGTTCGATCTCACGTCCGCCGCGGACCGTCCGGCGCGGGAGTACTCCGGCGGGATGCGCCGGCGCCTGGATATCGTCGCCGCGATGGTGGTGCGCCCGGCCGTGCTGTTCCTGGACGAACCCACCACCGCGCTCGATCCGCGCAGCCGCAACCAGATCTACGGCTGTATCACCGAATTCGTCGCGGAGGGCACTGCCGTCCTGCTCACCACCCAGTACCTGGAGGAGGCCGCCCGCCTGGCGGATACGGTCACCATTCTCGACGCGGGCCGGGTGGTGGCCGCCGGCACACCGCACGACCTCACCGCCGAGATCGGGGGCGGTCTGGATATCGTCGCGGACGCGCACCGCGGCGACGACATCACCGCGGTGCTGGCCGATTTCGGCGGTGTGCCCGCCGCGCACGGCGATTCCGATCTCCCGGACAGCGCGACCCTGTCGTATTCGTTTCCGCGGGCCGATATCCCGCTGCTGCCGATCCTGCGCGCCCTCGACACCGCCGGTATCGATGTGCACGATATCGGCCGCCGCCGCGCCACCCTCGACGATGCCTTCCTCGCCCTGACCGGCCCGACCCCGAGGACCACCCGATGACCGCACCCACCCCGCGCCCGCCCACCCCGGCCGCCGCCGTCCGGACCACGTTCGTCCGTATCCTGCTGTCCTACAAACACTCTCCCGGACTACTGGCGGTGACCCTCGCCGCACCGGCGGGCATGATGCTGCTGTTCGGATTCGTCTTCGGCGGCGCACTCGCCGGAACCGCCGACGCGGCCGCCTACCGGTCGTATCTCACGCCCGGGGTGCTGGTGCTGGTCGCGGCGATGGGTCTGGCCGCCACCGCCGCCACCGCGAATTCGGATCTGAGCAGCGGGCTCACCGACCGGTTCCGGGCCCTGCCGCTCCCCGCGGTGGCGGTGCCCGCCGGGCTCGCGCTCGCCGAAACCGTCACCGGCGGCCTGGCCCTGCTGCTCATGTCGGGTGTCGGGCTGCTGGCGGGCTGGCGGATCGACGCCGGGCCGGCGGCCCTCGCCGGGGCGATCGCGCTGCTGCTGGTGTTCCGGTTCGCGCTCGGCTGGGCCGGAATCTGTCTCGGCGCCGCGATCCGGGACGAGCAGATGTTGCAGCAGGTCGCGCCGCTGATCTTCGGGACGATCATGTTCTCGAATATTTTCGTGCCCACCGAGTCCATGCCCGCGGCGCTTCGGGCTGTGGCGGAGTGGAATCCGGTGAGCGCCGTGGTCGCCGCGCTACGCGAACTGTTCGGGGCGCCGGGAGTGGTGGCCGAAGGCGCCGCGTGGCCCCTGCGGGAACCGGTCGCGGCGGCGTGGGGCTGGATAGCGGTGACAGTGCTGCTGACGGTTCCGGTGGCGGTCCGGAACTACGGCTCCGCACGGGCCCGAGCGTGACCCGGGCCCGGGCTCACGACGATACGCGGTCGCTGTCGCCGAGCGCATCGGACAGTGCGGTCAACTGGGCGTTGCGGTACACCCGCGAAACACCGGCGCCCGGCTCCACCAGGTCGAACCCGTGGTAGGCGCCCGGCACCTCGTACAGGGTGCAGGCCACCCCGGCCGCGCGCAGCCGGGCCGCGTAGGCGACATCCTCGTCGTAGAACAGGTCATTGGTGCCCACACCGATCCAGGCGGGCGGCAGCCCGGCCAGATCGTCGCAGCGGCCCGGCGCCGCCAGCACCGGGACCTCCCCGCTCATGGCGGCGGCGCCGAGATAGGACGACCACCCGAACCGGTTGTTGCGCCGGCTCCACATGCGCATCCGGCGCGGATCCAGCTCCGCGCGCGCCGAGGTCCGGTCGTCGATCATCGGATAGGACAGCAACTGGAAGGCCGGCCGGATCTCACCGCGCTGGCGGGCCAGCAGGGTCAGCGCCGCGGCCAGCCCACCGCCGGCGCTCTCCCCCGCGACCGCGATGCGCTCGGGGTCGATATCGGGTTGCGCGGCCAGCCAGCGCAGACCCGCGTAGCAGTCGTCGAGCGGGAGAGGATAGGGATGCTCGGGCGCCAGCCGGTATTCCACCGAGGCCGCGACCATCCCGAGCCGCTCGGCCACCAGCCGGCAGAACCGGTCGCCCATCGCGGCATTGCCGATCACATATCCGCCGCCGTGGACGAACAGCAACCCCGGCACGCGTCCACCCGACGCGGCGGGCCGGAACACCCGGACCGTCACCCGGTCGTCGACCCGCTCGATGGTGCCGCCCTCCGGCCGGGCCCGGGCCGCGCGCGCGGTGACCCGGCGGATGAAACCGAGGGTGCGCGGGTTCACGACGGTCCGTGGCAGGAACCGCGCCCGCCGTAGCTCGGGGTGGAAGACGTTGTCCGACGCCATCGTCGCGTCCGTTCTCTCGTATCGGACCGGTACCGCGTCCGGCCTGCCCACGCAGCGTACGCCGATGCCGTCCGGCCGACGGCAAAACCGTTTGCCGGGAGTGCTACCGGATCGGCACCCTGGACCGATGCCGATCACACTGCCACTCGAGGTGACCACCACTATCCGCACGGTTTTCGGACAGCGCGGCGCGGACTGGCTGGCCGATCTGCCCCGGATGGTCGCCGACCGGTGCCGGGACTGGGAACTCGAGGTGATCGGGACGTCGTTCGAGGGCGGCACCCACTCGTTCGCGGCGCCGGTCCGCCGCGGCGACGGCACGGTCGCGGTACTGAAGATCCCGGTCGTCGACGAGGAGGATCTCGGCGAAACGGCCGCCCTGTACCGGTACGGCGGCGACGGCGCCGTCCGGCTGTTCGACTACCACCCCGGCAGCGCCGCGCTGCTGCTCGAATGGGCGGTCCCCGGCACCCCGCTCGTATCGCAACCGGAGATTCCGCTGGAAGGCCTGCCGGAACACCGCGACCGGATCCGGCTCGCCTGCGCCCTCTACCGGCGGCTGCGCCGGCCGCCCGGCGACCTCCCGGACGGGTTCCCCCCGCTCCCGCTGGTCGCCGATATCGTCGCGGGCTGGACGCGCCGGCTCGCGGACGCGCCACCGGCCGGGTATCTCGACGACAGGATGCTCGGCCTGGCCCGCGACCGCTGCGCCGCTCTCGCCGAACCGGACGGGCCGCTGCTGATCGTCAATCGCGATACGCATCTGGGCAATATCGTGGCCGCCGAGCGGGAACCGTGGCTGCTGATAGATCCGAAGGGCTATCTGGGCGAGGCCGCTTTCGACGCCGGTTTCCTGCTCATGAAACAGGTGGAGACCGATCCCGGTTCCACCGGCGTCCCGGAGATGGTGGCCACCACCGCCGACGCCCTCGGGGTGGATCGGGCGCGCGCCCGGGACTGGGCGCTGATGCGCGCCGTGGAGGAGATCATCTGGTCGGTCGACGACGGCCGGCCGGCCGACGCGGCGCGGTACCGGCGGGTCGCCGAGGCGCTGAGTCGATCGGAGTGCTGAACCGATCGGAGTGCTGAGCCGATCGGAGTGAGGCCGCCGGGCGAGCCGGCCCCGGCGCGGGGACGTGCCGCGGCCAGTACAGTTGGCGCGCAGCCCGATTCGCCACCGATCCACCTCGTCCGGAAAGGATCCGATGATCACCGTTCTGGGAAGCGGAATCGCGGGAACCGCACTCGCCGGGGCACTGTCGAAGTCCGGCCGTCCGGTCACCGTCTACGAACAGCGCGCCGGCGGAGGCGGCGGGGCGTTCCTGATCCTCGACGGTCGCGGCCATCGCAGTCTCGTCTCCCTCGGAGTGCCGCAGGAGCAGCTGCACGCGGCGTCGTATCCACTGACCGAACTGCAGTACACACGCGGCGACGGGGTCACCCGGCGACGCCCCGCCGAGGGGCACCGGTTCTGGCTGCGTAGTGATCTGATCGCGGTGCTGAACCGGTTCGCACTCGACGCGGGCGCCGCTATCGAGTACGGCAACCCGGTCGAGGAGGTGGCGGTCGACGCTTCCACCGGACATACCACCCTGCGGATCGGCGACCGCGCGGTCACCGCCCGGGACCTGGTGATCGGCGCCGACGGTATCGACTCGGTGGCGCGGGCGGGGACCGAACCGGGCCGCACCCCCGAATACGCGGGTGACGTCGTGATCTACGGAATGACCGCGACACCCGTGGAATGCCCCACCGACCCGTTCGTCCTGCATTTCCATGCCGAAGACGCGGCCGCCGGCCGCCCCGCCACCACCTTCGGGCATATCTGGCGCCCCGGCGCCGACGCCGCCCTCTGGTTCCTGCGCATCGAACGGGAACCCCTGCCGCCCGGCGAGATCGGGATCGTCCCGGTGGACCGCTGGGCCCGGGCGGTGACCGCGGCGGCTCCCCGCTCGATCCGGGACCTGACCGAGCTACTGGTCGCGGCCACCGACCAGGTCCATGTTTCCAACGCGCGCGATGTCACGCTCGCGACCGCGGCGGCACCGGCCGCCCCGGTGATCCTCGTCGGCGATGCCGACCACGCCATCACGCCCGCCGCCGGGGTGGGGGCTCGCGAAGGTATCGAGGATATCGAGGCGGTGCACCACGCGATCGTCACCGGCGGCTCCCCGGCCGAGGCCATGCTCACCCGCCGCCGCGCGATCACCGAGGAGCGGGCGCGGGTGGCCCGCCGGATGCGGGCGTGAGCACCGCCGGACCAGGCGCTGTCACGACCCCGGCCGGCCGTCGTCCTTGACCACCGTCAGATCCGGGCCGAAACCGGCCGGGCGGGCGTTGTCGATGGTGAAGGTGACCCGGTCGGGACGGTACCGGTCGTCGCCGTATTCCAGGGGTACCCCGTCGGAGGACAGGGTGCGCCGCCGCTCCCGCAGCAGTGGCGCACCCGGCGCTGTCCCCAGCAACGCCGCGTCCTCGGCGTCCGCGCCGATCGCGTCGATGGTGTGGCGGGCCGCGTGCAGGTCCACACCCCGGTCCGCGAGGGAGGCGTAGATCGAGGCGGTATCGGGGTCGAAATCGAACAGCAGGCGTCCGACGTCTTCCACGAAGGCGGCACGTTCCAGCATCACCGGTTCACCGTCGAGCGACCGCAGGCGCAGCAGTTCGATCACCGGTGCGCCCGCCTCGATTCCCAGTTCGGCCGCGACGACCGCCGACGCGTCGCGGCGCGCGATCTCCAGGGTGCGCTGGCCGGGCGTCCGGCCCATCCGCCGCGCCCACGCGGTGAACGACAGCAGCGTTTCGAACGGCTGACCCAGCGCGGCATCGCGTACCACCGGCGGTTTCCCCCGGCCGCCCGCGATCAGGCCTTCGTGCCGCAGGGTGGCCAGCGCGGTGCGGACGGTGCCGCGCGACGCCCCGAATTCCGCACACAGGCGCGCCTCGGACGGCAGCGCGGCGCCGGGGGCGAGTTCGCCCCGGACGATCCGGTCACGGAGCGCCGCGGAAACGCGGGCGTGCAGCGTCGGGGTCACGACATCCTCTCGATCGGGTCGGCCTCAGCGGAGGCATTCTTGACCAGACAAGTATCGCCGGACAGCGCAGCGAGGACCAGAGACAGCGCCGCCAACTGCTCGAACATCCGGTGAACTTATCTATACAAGTTGCCGAAGCTCCTTGATGCGGCCGGTCCGCGATGCCACGCTTCACCCATGCCGGTCTCCCCTGAACCCACCTCCGCCCTCCCGGACGGCCCCGTCGACCTCGCCGTCGTCGGCGCCGGGATCGTCGGCCTCGCCCACGCCGTCGATGCCGCCGAACGCGGTATGCGGGTCGCGGTGGTCGAACGCGACGCCCGCGCGGTGGGGGCGTCGATCCGCAATTTCGGGCATATCTGCGCCACCCCGCAGACCGGAATCGCGCTCGACTACGCGTGGGCCGCCCGCGAGAAATGGCTGCGGCTCGGCGAACTCGCCGGCTTCGAGGTCGCCCGCGCGGGCACGCTGGTGGTGGCACGCGGCGACGCCGAACAGGCGGTCCTCGAGGAGTTCGCCGCGCAACGCGGCAGCGATCAGGCCCGCCTGCTGACCCGCGACGAGGCGGGCCGGATGTTCCCGGCGGCCGCCCACCCGGACAGTGCTGTCACCGGCGCCGCCCACCTGCCGCTGGACCTGCGAGTCGACCCGCGCGCCGCCGTCCCCGCCCTCGCCGCCTGGCTGGCCGCCCGCGGCGTCACCTTCACCTGGCACACCCAGGCCGCCGCCGTTTCGGCGGGCGCGGTACACACCGCCCGCGGCGACCTGGCCGCGACCGCGATCGTGCACGCCACCGGTCACGATATCGACCGGTTGTTCCCCGCGATCGCCGAAGAGCACGGTGTGCGCCGCTGCCGCCTGCAGATGCTCGAGGTCGCCCCGCCCGGCGAGGTGCGAATCGCCCCGGCCGTCCTCACCGGCCACTCCATGCTCCGCTACGGCGGCCTGGCCGCCACCTCGGCGGCGGCGCGGGTCCGTGCCGAGATCACCGAGCGGGCCCCGGAAACGCTCGAGGTCGTGATGAACCTGATGCTCACCCAGCGCCCCGACGGGTCGATCGTCCTGGGCGATACCCACCACTACGCCCGCACCCATCTCCCGTTCGACGAGGAATGGGTGAGCGAGCTGGTGCTGCGCGAGGGCGCCCGGCTGTTCGCCACCGAGCGGCTCACGGTGCGGCGCCGCTGGCGCGGCGTCTACGCCGACTCCCCCGCCACCGATTTCCTGATCGCCACCCCGGCGCCCGGCGTCCGGGTCGTCTCGGTGACCTCGGGGATCGGGATGACCACGGCCCTGGGTCTGGCCCCCACCGTGCTCGACGATCTGGTCTGAGCCGGGAACGCCCGGCGGCGAACGCGAACGGTCCGGTGCCGTACGGCACCGGACCGCCCGGAATCCGGACCCGCGCCGCTATCCGGCCGCGGTGACGATGGTCGCGGTGATCTCACCCGGATGCGATACCAGCGAGGCGTGCGAGGAGTCGAGTTCGCTGGTCTGCGCGCCCATCCGCCCCGCCATGAAACGCTGCGAGGCCGGCGGGATCACCCGGTCCTGCCCCGACACCACATACCAGCTCGGCTTCTCCGCCCAGGACGGCGGACCGGACGGCTGGACATTGGCCACCACCGCGATCGACTTCTGATGCGCGAGCATCTGCGCCGCGGTCGCGTCGTCGACGTCCTGGGCGAACACATCGTGGAAGCGATCCGGCGCCACATAGCCGTCCAGATTGCGTCCCGCGACCCCCTGCGGATCGTCCACCAGTTCCACCTGCAATGTCGGCGGCAGCAGTTCGCTGCCCGGGAAGCGGATCGGGTCGAGCAGCAACTGCGCGACCTCCCCCTGAGCCGGCGCGAAGGCCGCCACATACACCATGGACCGGATATCGGGGTCGTGCACATTCGTGATCACGAACCCGCCGTAGGAGTGCCCCACCAGCACAATCGGACCCTCCACGGTATCGAGGGTGCGCTGGATGGCGGCCGCGTCGTACCCGGGCCCGCGCAAGGGGTTCTCCGGAGTGAGGACCTGATACCCCTGACCGCGCAGTTGCGCGGCGACCCCGTCCCAGCTGGTCGGGTCGGCGAAGGCGCCGTGCACCAGCACCACCGTCGGCTTCGGCGCGGCCGCCGCGGGAACGGCGGCGGCGGTCGCCGCGACCAGCGCGAGGATCAGGGCGAACAGAGCGGTACGCAGCATGCGGATGATGGTCATGGTTTCCCTGTCCGGTCTCGATCGGTTTCTCACGAATTCGAGCAGGCCGGCGCCATGACTCCGGGCGCCGCAGAAGCGATACGGCTAGCCAGTGTAACGCGGCGGGTCCACCGGCACAGGGTTCGTTGCGAGCCCGCGACCAGGTCGTGATCGGCGGTCGCCGGCGCCGGGAACGGGACGCTCGACGAACCCTTCGCCACCGACCACATTCCCGCCCGGCTCGCTCTGATCCGAATCGTTGACACCACCGGCGCCCGGGCACGGCCGGAGCCGCACGCGGGTCACCGCAGGGGCCCTGGCCAGCCGGGACCGGTAACCGCGAGATCGTGACGGCGATCCCGCCCGAACCCCACGGCATGCCGGACCGCAGCCGGAACCACCCCGTGCACCGGAGGTCCGGCGTTCACTCCACACCACTCGCGTACGCACAGGGAACGGGAGACCATGGCACAGCAACTACATCTCGGCGTCGCGCTGGACGGGGCCGGCTCGCATCCGGCCGCATGGCGGGAGCCGAATTCCAGACCGGCCGAACTCTTCACCCCCGGATACTGGGCCGACCTCGCCGCGACCGCACAGCGCGGGCTGTTCGACTTCATCAGCATCGAGGACAGCCTGGCGGTTCCCGGTTCCGGCGCCACGGCGGACCGCGTCGGAGCCAGAATCGACGCCCATCTGATCGCCGCCCGCCTCGCCCCCGTCACCCGGGGTATCGGTCTCATCCCGACCGTGACCACCACCCACACCGAACCGTTCCATATCTCCACGGCGGTCGCGACGCTCGACTACACCTCGAACGGCCGGGCGGGCTGGCAGGCCCGCATATCGGCGACAGCCGCGGAAGCGGCTCATTTCGGACGCCGCACCGTCCCCGAACTCACGGGTACCGAGATCGCCCGGGCCCATACCGAGGGCACCTTTCCCGAGCCCGTACACGAATTGTTCGCGGAGGCCGCCGACGCCGTGGACGTGGTCCGGCGGCTGTGGGACAGCTGGGAGGACGACGCCGAGATCCGCGATATCGCGACCCGGCGGTTCATCGATCGCGACAAACTGCACTACATCGATTTCGAAGGCCGCTATTTCAGCGTCCGGGGGCCGTCGATCACCCCGCGGCCGCCGCAGGGGCAGCCGGTGGTGGCCGCACTCGCCCATGCGCCGTTGATCTACGAATTCGCCGCGCGCGGCGCCGATCTCGTCTTCGTCACACCGACCCTCGACACCGGACCCCGGCCGATACTCGAACAGGTCGCCACGGCCGCCGCCCGGATCGGCCGCGGCGGTGAACCGCTGCGCGCCTACGCCGATCTCGTGGTGTTCCTCGATACCGCCGCGGAGCCGGGGCCGAGCCGCCTGGCCAGGTTGAACGAGACCGCCGGCCTCGACTTCGCCTCGGACGCGGCGATCTTCGCGGGCAGCGCCGAATCGCTCGCCGATCTGCTCGCCGACTGGAGCGATCGGGGAGTCGACGGATTCCGGCTGCGACCAGGTGTCGCCGTCGACGATCTCGGCGCCCTCACCGACGAACTGATTCCTCTGCTGCAGCGCCGCGGTGTATTCCGCACGGAATACCCGGACGAGTCCCTGCGCGCGCTACTCGGCCTGCCCACCACCGTCCCCAACCGTTACGCGACCGCCTGAAACGAGGTCACCATGAGCACTCCCCGCAAGCAGGTCATCCTCGGCGCCTATCTCGGCGGCGTCAACCACCACACCGCCTGGTGGCACCCCGAAGCCGGCAGCCAGATCGAATTCGGCAGCTTCGAGCACACCGCCCGCACCGCCGAGCGCGGCAAATTCGACTTCTTCTTCCTCGCCGAGGGTCTCGTCCTGCGCGAACGCGCGGGCCGGATCTTCGACCAGGACATCATCGGCCGCCCGGACACCTTCACCGTCCTCGCCTCGCTCGCCGCGGTCACCGACCATCTCGGCCTGGCCGGCACGATCAACGCGACCTTCAACGAGCCCTACGAACTGGCCCGCCGGTTCGCCAGTCTCGACCATCTGTCCGGCGGCCGCGCCGCCTGGAACGTGGTGACCTCCTTCGACGCGTTCACCGGCGCGAACTTCCGCCGCGGCGGTTTCCTGGACCCCGCCGACCGGTACGTGCGGGCCGGGGAGACCGTGACCGCGGTCCGGCGGTTGTGGGACTCCTGGGCGGACGGGGATATCGTCGCGGACAAGGAATCCGGCCGTTTCCTGAACCGTCCGGAAGCCGGAACGTTCGCCTTCCACGGCGAGCAGTTCGATATCTCCGGCCGTTTCACCGTCCCGCGCAGCCCGCAGGGCCGCCCGGTGATCCTGCAGGCCGGCGTCTCGCCGCAGGGCCGCGATTTCGCCGCCGCCAATGCCGATGCGATCTTCTCCCCCTACGGCAAGCTCCCGGAGGCCGCCGACTTCTACCGCGATATCAAAACCCGCGCCGCCGCCGCGGGCCGCGCGCCCGACGAGATCAAGATCCTGCCCTCGGCAAGTTTCGTCCTCGGCGACACCGAGGCCGACGCCGTGGAGAAATACCACGCGATCCGGGACGAGCAGGTCACCGGACAGACGGCGCTGATCCTGCTCGAACAGATCTGGAACCGCGATCTGTCCGGCTACGACCCGGAGGGCCCGGTACCCGAAATCGATCCCGACCCCGACGCCCCGCCGATCATCCAGGGACGCGCGTTCCTGCACCAGGACCGCTTCGCCACGGTCCGGCGCCTGCGCGAGATCGCCGAGGCGAAGAAACTCACCCTCCGTGAAGTCGTGATCGACCAGTTCGAACGGGGACCGCTCGTGGGCACACCCGCCCAGGTCGCGGAGCATATCGACACCTTCGTCCGCGACGACGGCTCGGACGGTTTCATCCTCGGCTCCCACCTGGTCCCCTGGGGACTGGACGAGTTCGTCGACCAAGTGGTCCCCCTGCTCCAGGACCGCGGCGTCCTGCGCGCCGAGTACACCGGCACCACCCTCCGCGACAACCTCGGCCTCCCCCTGCCGTCCGCCGCGCCCACGGTTACGGCCGGTTAGGCGGAACCCGGCAGCCCCTTGCCACCACGACCGCAGGAGAGCAGGGTGAAGAGACCGGTGGCGCCACCGGGGCGTTGCCCCGAGCAGAGAGGGGGTGGATCGTGTTCGCCCGATCTACCACCATTCAGGCGCAGCCCTCGGCCATCGACGCCGGGATTGCGCATATGCGAGAGAGCGTCCTGCCCGCACTCCGGGAAATCCCCGGCTGCGTCGGCCTGTCCCTGCTGGTCGACCGGGACAACGGCCACTGCATCGCCACCAGCGCCTGGGAGTCCGCCGACGCCATGCACGACAGCATGGACCAGGTCGGCCCGATCCGCGACCGCATGCTCGCCATCTTCGGCGGCGGCGCGCAGGTCGAGGAATGGGAGATCGCCGGCCTGCACCGCGCCCACCACACCGGCGAAGGCGCCTGCGTCCGCGCGACCTGGGTCAAAACCGATCCCAGCCGCCTCGAGTCCGCCGTCGAGATCTACCGCGCCGCCACCCTGCCCGCCATGGAGGACCTGGAAGGGTTCTGCAGCGCGAGTCTCATGATCAACCGCAAATCCGGCCGCGCCGTCTCCTGCACCACCTACGACACCGCCGAAGCCATG
This sequence comes from Nocardia sp. NPDC049935, assembly GCF_055586645.1. NCBI lineage: Bacteria > Bacillati > Actinomycetota > Actinomycetes > Mycobacteriales > Nocardiaceae > Nocardia > Nocardia sp. NPDC049935. The sequence continues at coordinate 288,623 of NZ_JBVJHV010000007.1, forward strand.
CGAGCGGGCCGCGAGCAGTCGGCAGCCCTGCGCGTCGACGCCGCCCGCCGCACCGGAGTCGAAGCCCTCGACGTCCGCGAATTCGAACTGGCCCTTGCCCACCTCCGCGTCCCGGAAATGGCCTGACCTCGATAAAACACAGCTGACCGGGGCCGGAGTTCCCTCCGAATCCGGCCCCACCAACCGTGCCCACCGGCGAGCAATGGCAGCGACCGTCAGCTATGCGGCACCGCGGAAGTTCGACGAGGAGACCCGTGCTCGGCCGGTGAGGACGCATCAAGACGGGATCCATGAGCACGGTGACTTGAACCGTCAAATCATTGATATCGGCGAACCCCATCCACCGCACCCGGTGTCATCCCGGCTTGGGACGAGCCAAGCGGACACATGGGTTACCGAGCGGCGACCGGCCGCGCGATACTCGGTCATCCACTACGCTGACCCTGCTGTACCGAATCGACCCCTGCACGAATCGAATTCGTGCCTTCCCGCAAGACCGGAGGCCGCGAGTGGGTTTTCAAACACCGCTGTACGAACTGAGCGACTACCTCGAACGAACAATATGCGGGAAAATCCAGCTCCCCGACTTCCAGCGCGGATACAAATGGGAGGACGAGCGGATCCGCCAGCTGCTCGTCACCATCCTGCGCGGTCACCCGCTCGGCGTGGTGATGCTCCTCGAGACGGGAAACGACCAGATCCGGTTCAAACCGCGGCCGATCGAAGGCACGAACGTCGATCCCGGTACGCCCGCCGAGTCTCTGCTGCTCGATGGCCAGCAGCGGCTGACCTCCCTCACCCAAGCACTCACCGGCGAGGGTGTCGTTCATACGATGGACAGTCGCGGCAAGCGGATGGACCGTCGCTATTACATCGACATGTCCCTGGCAGTACAGGGGGAAGATCGCTTGGACGAAGCGGTCTTATCCCTTCCCGGCGACGGGATCGAGCGCACCAATTTCGGCAAGGACATCCTTCGAGATGTTTCCACACCGGACAAGGAGCGGGCCGCGGGGCTTTTTCCGGTATCCCTGATCTTCGGCGACGCCATGTCCTGGCTCTTCGAGTACGAGGATCGCGATCTGGTGCGAGAATTCAACAGCGCGATTCTGAAACCGGCTGCTTCATACAACATCCCAGCGATAGAACTGGACAAGAGCACCAGCAAGTCGGCAGTCGCGACGGTCTTCGAGAAGGTGAATGTCGGCGGATTGTCGCTGAATGTGTTCGAACTTCTCACCGCCGCGTTCGCTGGTGATGCGGATTATTTCCGAGACCACGGGACAGACTTCCGGCTCAACGACGACTGGAAGGAAACACAGTCGAAGTTCGCCTCTCACCCGGCGCTTTCCGGGCTGGAGAACACCGACTTCCTACAGGCTGTTACGCTTCTCGCCACCCGAAGGCGCAACCTCGAATACTCGGGCAAGCGTCCCCCGGCGATTTCCGCCAAGCGCGAAGATGTGTTGAAGCTGACGCTGGACGACTACCTCGAATGGGCTCCACCGTTGCGGGAGGCATTCATCTGGGTGTCGGACTTCCTTGCCGACCGGCACATCTTCGGCACCCGCTTCCTTCCCTATCCGAAGCAGCTGGTGCCGCTGGCCGCGATACGGGTCGTCATGGGCCGAGAGGCCGACCTACTGGGCCCCCGGGAGAAACTCGTGCGCTGGTTCTGGTGCGGAATCCTCGGTGAACTGTACGGCGGCGCGATAGAGACTCGCTTCGTTCGCGATCTGGAACAAGTTCCGGGGTGGGCAAGGGGCGATGCGGCCGCGCAGATCCCCAATACCGTCAACGATGCGACATTCGTCGAATCCCGCCTTCATTCCCTCCGCACACGCCAGGCGGCTGCATACAAGGGCATCTACGCGCTGTTGCTCGGCAACGAGGCCCGTGACTGGATGGAAGACAAGGCGCTCGACAAGGTGCAATACACGAGCCTGGCCGTCGACATCCATCACATCTTCCCGAAGAAATGGTGTGACAGTCAGAAAATCGACGACGAGCGGCGGGAAAGCATCGTGAACAAGACCGCCATCTCGGCGGTCACGAACCGTACTATCGGCGGGTCGGCTCCTTCGGTCTATCTCACGCAGATCGAAAAGAAGGCGCAGATCACCTCCGGTCGACTGAATGACCTGGTCGAGGCCCATCTGGTGCCTGCCGAGCACCTGCGCAATGACGATTTCGACGCCTACTTCGCACGCAGGCGCACACACCTATGTGAACTCGTCGAGAAAGCGATGGGCAAGGCAGTCCCGCGAGACGTGGGTCACGGGGCGGAGGAAGACTCCGCCCGATTCGAGATCTCGGAAATCGAGGAGTTGCGCGATGAAGTCGAATGACTTCACCGGCACCACTGCGGCATCGACCATGACCGGCGACAGTTGAGTCTCGTGCAACGTGTACGTGTAGCTGATCCGGCCGACTCGGGTGCCCAGGGGTGAGCTCTAATCTTCATGATCGCGACCGAAAATGGAGGGATGTGAAGCTCACAGAGACTCTTTCGCTGCGCGCGGTCGCGGTGCGCCGTGTCGAACAACCGTGCACCCGGATCGTGTGAAGCTACGTATTCGTTTCGTTCTCAGTCGGCTCGATCCACGCCGCGACCCCTACGGCGCCACGGGCAAGCCTGCGACGACCGGAGGTCACCAGGGCGGCTGTCCTGGTCTTCGCGGCGTTAAGCGCCTCGGCGATAGTGGCGTGCTCGGCGGGATCCCACAGACCCACTTGCAGATTGCGTGATGCGACGAACCGATCGAGCAGTTCCTCGAGGTCCGTGCGCTGCCTGGTCAACTTCCGTGCGACGAGTTTGTGGTGAGCCTCGCTGGGTTTCAGAACCGCCTGGGTACCGATCACTTCGCGCAGCCGGCCCACCAGATCGGTGTCTGCGGTGTACTGCTCACGCAGAATGGCGCGAGCGCTGACGAGAGTCTGGTCCAGGTGGTCGGGTTCGATCGTTCGTACCTGTTCGAGCCTCAATTTTTGCCACAGGAACAGCGATTTCTGCGCTACTACCAGGAGTTGCAGCGTCTCATCGAGTCGATTCTTTCGCAGCACCGATTCGAGTTGATCGGCACGCTTCGACGGACTGCTCCCAGCCGTCAGCGTTTCCAACTGCTTCACCGCGTGCACCCGCAGTCGCTCGACCCCGGTTTCGAGGTCAGGGCCCAGGCCTGCCACCGACGACCAATCGGTGGCCGACAGCGCATCACCACTCGCCAACGCCTGAACCTTCCGGGCCAGCAGCCGGTGGTGCCCGTAGATATCGCCGATCCGTTCGGCCGAGGCCAGTCGGAGCACCTCGTCGAGCTTGTCTTCGATCACATCGAGATGCTCGTGGATCTTGTCGAACTGCGCACCCATCGCAGCTTCCAATGCGACAAGGGCAGCCGTATGGGACCCGAAAGCAGCCGGATTCGGGATGCGGGAGTGCGACACGATCTTGTAGCTATTCTTAGGGTCTCGAACCATACGGTGGTACGTCACAACGGGTTTCTCACGCGGCGACTGCACAGCTCGCCCGATCAGATACGCCGAACCAACGGGACGGGAACCGAATATCTTCACCGCCGCCTGCGCCAGAGCCATTCCCGACGTGACCGGCACCGGCGAGACATCCCAGTCTCTGGTGAACGCGGCGATCGCCTCTTCGGGCCCTACGAGCGCGACGCCGAAGTCGTCCTCGACAACCACCAAGTCGGCCGTACGCTCTCCGGTGGCCTCTGCCGACCGACCCGAGACCTGATCATCCATGTGCAGCCCTTCCCTGAAACCCGCAGTCGACAGGCGGGAGCCCGCTCCTCTTCCCGACGATGATTGTGCCGCACTGGTGCGACTGAGTTCGATGGTTCGGCTGCAGAGTCCGATGGCGTCCGGCGGTGCCAGGGCCCGGCTGCAACCGCAAGCCGTCCCAATCCACGCCCGCGACCGCAGCCACCGGCAGTACCCCACACTTCACCGAGCAGAGCCGGTTCTCGACACCACCCCCCGCCCCCGGTATGCATGACCGCGTGGGTAACCGCCGAGATCAGATCAAACGCGTGGCCGCCGGCCTGTTCGTCGAGAACGGGGTGGCGGGCACCAGCGTCCGGGATATCGCCGAGGGTGTCGGCATGCTGTCCGGCAGCCTGTACCACCATTTCCCGTCCAAGGACGCCATCGCCTTCGCGATCCTCAACGATTTCCTGATCGACCTGAACGCCCGCTACCGCTCGGTGCTTCCGCACGTCAACGGGATGCGCGAGGAACTGCGAGCCCTGGTCCACTCGTCGATCGAGATCGCCGACGCGCACCCGTACGCCACGGAGATCTACCAGAACGAGAGGGCCTACCACGGCCCGGACGCTCCGGCGGAGATCGCGGAGGCGGTCCGCACCGCGCATACCTTCTGGATCGATGCGGCGACCAGGGCGAGTGCCGACGGTGAATTGCGGGCGGGGCTGGACCCGGTGGAGTTCGCGCGGATGCTGCGCGAGGGCGTGTGGTGGTCGATCCGCTATCACCGGGAGCATCTGTCCGAGCGGCAGGACGAGGTGACCGATACCGTCGTCGCCGCGTTCGTCGACGGGGGTGCGGCGACGGAGGCCCGGGCGGACAGCGGAACGTCCGGCGACTCGGTGGCCGACCGGCTCGACCGCATCGAGCGCCGTCTCGAACAACTCTCGAACGCCCTGCTCACCGACTCGTAGGCGGATCCGCCGCCGCGAAGGCATTGACAGCGGGAGTGGCGCAGGACACACTATCGAGCAATCGCTTGGCTAGAACCAAGCGGTTGCTTGATTCAGTGTGTTCGATCGGTGGTAGCTCATGAGACGGACCCGGATTCTTTCCGGAGTGCTGGCCGCGGTTCTGATATCGGCGGGATGTGCCCAGGTACGGGAGCCGGTGGACGAGTACATCGTCCTCGGGATGGACGAGGATTCGACCGGGCCGGGTGCGTCGTATTCGACGATCGCCGGTGACACCGTGCGCGCCGCGGTCGGAAAACTCAACGCGGAAGGCGGAATCGGCGGCAAAGAGGTCCGCCTGGTGGTGGAGAACGACGAGAGCAGTCCGACGAATACGCCCTCGATCATCCGCAAACTCGTCGATCAGGGCGCGTCCGCGATCATTCTCGCCACCGGCAGCGGCTCGGCACTGCAGGCCAAGCAGGTGTCACAGTCGACGGAGATCGTGACCATCGCGCCGACCTCGCTGACCGACGCGGTCGCGGGGGCGCCGGGCAACGAGTTCGCCTATATGGTGCCGAATCCGCTGGCCCAGTACGCGGAGGTCTACTGCGGGGCGTTCGCGGCGCAGGGCAAGAAGCGGCTCGGCATCATCGCCGATTCCAGTCCGGCGATCGCGGGCATCCTCGCGACACTGTCCCCGAAGCTCACCGAGTGCATCGATGTCGTGAGTACGCAGAAGGCTGCCGTCGACACCGCCGACCTCACCGCCGCGACCAGCCGGCTGCTGGACAGCGATCCGGATGTGGTGCTGGTCGCCAGCGTCGGTGGGCATTTCGAGTTACTGGCCCAGAACACGATTCACCGGCTGGCCCCGAAACTCCAGCGGTTCTCGCTGGCCTCGATCGGTAACCAGCCCGAATCGTGGAAACTCGCCGCACCCGGCTCCCTCGACGGTCTCGTCTACATGGGCAGCCTCAGCGACGACAATCCCCGGACCGCCGAGCTGGAATCCTGGCTGCGCACCGTCAAAGGGCCCGACTACTCTCTGACGGCCTACGACGCACAGGCCTATGACTCGGTGATGCTGCTGGCCCGTGCGATCGAACTCGCGGGAACCCATACCGACCCGCACCGCCTCAACGACGCGATGCAACGGGTTCGCGATGTTCCGGCGAGCTTCGGCCAGACCCCGCTGACCCTGTCCTTCTCCCCCGATGACCACATCGCCCCCGATTCGGCCTGTGGGCTGGTGCTCGTCGAGTTCGGCGCGGACAACGTCCCGGCCGGGCCGTGGGAGCGGTACCAGCCGGAGTGCACTCCGCAGGGAGCCCGACGATGAGCGACCTCCAGTTGTGGCTCGCCGCAGCCGAGATCGGCTGCTTCTTCGCCCTCGTCGCACTATCGATCTACCTGGTCGTGGTGGGCGCGTCGTTCTTCAACTTCGCGGCCGGCCCGTACGCGATGGCCGCCGCGATGCTCACCGGATACGCGGCCGCTCGGTGGGGCGTGCCGATCCCGGTGGGTGCGGTACTCGGAATCGCGGTTGCCGTGGGTATCTCACTGCTCACCGAGGTCGTGGTGGTGCGGCCCGTCCAGCGACGCGGCGGCGGGGCCGAACTGCCCGCACTGGTCGCCGTCACCGCGACACTCTTCGCCATCCAGCAGCTCGCGGGCACGGTGTTCGGCCGGACCCCGGTGGCGGTGGCCAATCTGTTCCCGGTGCCGGATTTCCAGGTGGGTCCGGTATCGGTGCAGGGCACGACGGCGACGATTATCGTGACGACCCTGATCGTCCTGCTCGCCACGGTCTGGTGGTTGCGTGGCACCGCCACCGGACAGCTACTGCGTGCGGTCGGCGACAACCACGAGGCAGCGCGGATGATCGGCGTCGATGTCAATCGGGTCCGGTTGTGGGCGTTCGGTATCTCCGGGGCCGTGGCCGCGATCGCCGGAATCGTGTTCGCCGCCAAATCCGGCGCCCAGTTCACCAGCGGTTTGTCCTGGACGCTCACCGGGTTCCTGGCGCTGGTGGTCGGCGGTACCGGCAAACCGTGGGCGCCGTTGATCGGCGGGCTGGTACTCGGGTGGGTGCAGGTGTTCGGCAGCTTCTATTTCGGCGCGACCGGAAGTTCGATCGCGATCTTCCTGATCGCCCTGGTGTTCTTCGCCTTCCGTCCCGAAGGCCTGTTCCAGCGAAAGGTGCGCGTGTGATGAGCGTCGCCGTCAAACCCGCCGCGCGGACCGCGTTCGGCGAACTGGGCATCAGCCTCGCCGTCCTCGCCGTCGTACTGCTCTGGATGGGGCCGAGCCTGTACCGGCAGGACCTGGTTTTCCTGGCCGCCACCTATGCGCTGGTGGCGCTCGGGATGTACCTGCCGTTCGTGGTGGCCGGGACGCTGTCCATGGCCTACAGCGCGTACGCCGCGATCGGCGCCTACGCGGTGGCCTACCTCTCGGTGAAACAGGGAGTCTCACCGTGGTGGGGCTGGCTGGCCGGGATGCTGATCGCCGCCGTGGTCGCCCTCGTTCTGGCGGTCGCGACCCGGAAGCTGTCGGGTTTCTATCTCGCCGCGGTGACCCTGCTGTTCGCCATCGCCTTCGAGCACTGGCTCGGTGACACGACCACGATCACCGGCGGAGCCTCGGGTATCTCCGGAATCCCGGTCCCCTCCCTGTTCGGCTGGGATCCGCCGCGCTACGCGCAGGTGGTCGCCGCGATCGTCTTCGTCTGCGCGGTCGCGGTTCTCATCGACCGGTTGCGCCGGTCGGCCTGGGGGATCGCCCTGGCCGCCGCGCGGGAGAACGCGCCCGCGGTGCAGTCCACGGGCATCTCCCCCACCCATCTGACGGTGGTGGCGCTGGCCGTCGGCGCGGCGATCGCCGCGACCGGGGGCGCGCTGTTCACCGCGTCCGTGCAGGCGGTGACCCCGGAGACGTTCGGGCTGGACCTGGTGTTCCTCGCCATCTTCATGCCGATCATCGGGGGCCGTGGTTCGGCCTGGGGTGCTCCGCTCGGCGCGTTGATCGTCGTGGTCGTCACGCTGAACATGCCCGGATATCAGGGCTCGGGTGAGTTACTGCTGGCGGTGGTGGTGCTGGTGATCCTGCTGCTCGCGCCCGGCGGGGTTATCGGCTGGGCGGGCCGGATCCTGCCGCGGCTCCTGCCGTCCCGCGTACTGGACAGGAAGTGACAACGATGGCTACAGCGTCTCCGGTCCTGCTGTCGGTAACCGGGCTGACCAAACACTACGGCGGGGTGACGGCCGTCGACGACGTCGGTTTCGCGCTGCCCGCCGGCCGGGTCCTCGGACTGATCGGACCCAACGGCGCGGGGAAGACCACGCTGGTCGACTGCATCGTCGGCACCCAGACCCCGAGCGCCGGCACCGTGGAAGTGGACGGCCGCGCCCTGCGTTCCGGGCCCGCGGCACGGGCACGCGCGGGGCTGGCCCGGACGTTCCAGCATCCGCAGCTGGCCATGGAACTCACTCCGGTCGAGAACATCGTGCCCGGTGTCGTCGGCCGATCGATCGGGTCCTACGCCGCCTCGCTTCGTGCCCTGGTTCGCGGGGTCGCCGGCACACCCCGTTCGGCGCTGGCACGCGCGGCGGCGCTGGCCGACGAATACGGGGTCACCACCGAGCGGGTCCCCACCGGCAGCCTGGGACTCGGATCCCAGCGACTCGTCGAGATCGCGCGCGCCATGGCCGCCGAACCCCGGGTACTCCTGCTGGACGAACCGTTCGCGGGTTCCGATACCGACGGCATCGCCGCGATCTCCCGTGCGGTCCGCCGGGTCCGCGACGCCGGGCGCTCGGTGGTCCTGATCGATCACAATATCGATCTGATCGCCGAACTCGCGGACTCCGTCGTCCTGCTCGCCGACGGCGCCGTCGCGTTCACCGGCACCCCGCGGGACTGTATGCGCAGCCAGCAGATGCGGTCCGTGTATTTCGGGACTGCGCCCACCGAGGAGGCTCGATGATCACCGCCCGGGGACTGACCGTCCGCTACGGAAACGCCGTCGCGGTCCAGGACGTATCACTCGACGCGCCCTCCGGCGCTGTCACGGCGGTGGTGGGGCCGAACGGAGCCGGGAAGTCGAGCCTGCTCTCGGCGCTGTTCGGGAGCACACCCGCACGCGGCGCCGTCACGCTCGGCGACAACGACCTGGGCGGCACCGCGGCCCGGCACCGGCTGCGCGCGGGGGTCGCGTTCGTCCCGCAGGGACGGCAGTTGTTCCCGCGGCTCACGGTGCGCGAGAACCTGGAGATCGGCGCACGGGTGCTCGGTGTTCGTAACACCGTGCTGGACAGCGCGTTCGACCGGTTCCCGATTCTGCGCACCCGCTCGAAGCAACTCGCGGGCGTACTCTCCGGCGGCGAACAGCAGATGCTGTTGCTCGCCCGCGCCCTGCTCGTCCCGCCCAAGGCGCTGCTGCTCGACGAGATGACCACCGGTCTGTCACCGAAGATCGCCGGCGAACTACTCGACCGGGTCCGCGAGCTGGCGGATTCCGGGATCACGGTGATCGTGGCGGAACCCGCCCTGCATCGGGTCGAGCGGATCGTGGACCGTGGCTACGTGATGATCCGCGGCGCCCTATCCGGTCCGGAGACGAACTCCGGTGATCTCGCCACCGCGTACCGGGCCGCCATGGGTGTCCTGGAGGAAGCTCTGTGATGGACACCGCGCCTCTCGCCGAATTCACCTCCGCTCCGGAGACCTTCACCGGCTACTCGGTGAGCGAGCTGGTCCGGCACCGGGCCCGGACCTCGGGCGGCGAACCCGCCTACATCAGCCCGGACGGTGTCACCACCTGGGCCGAGTACGACGCGCTCGCCGACCAGGTCTGCGAATCACTTCGCGCGCTCGGTGATATCCCCGCTGCCACGGTGTATCTGCCCGATACCGCCGAATTCCACGCCGCGCTGGTCGGCCTCTATCGGGCCGGGATACTCGCGGTCGCCGTCGGGGCACGCTCCGGCGTCGCGGAGGTGGCGCATCTGATGTCGGCGTCCGGGTCCACCGTGCTCGTCACCACCAGCGATAACCGCGGCCGGCCGGTTTCGGACCTCATGCGGGACCTGGCGGCCAGAAACGCGACACCGGCCGATCTCGTCCTGATCGACGGCACGGAGATCACTACCCGCCGCGCCGACGGCCGGCCCCCGGCCGTTCCCCGCCCCGCGGCGGAATTCTCCGTGGACGATGTCTGCCTGCTCAACAGCACCTCCGGCACCACCGGCCGCCCGAAACTGGTGATGCAGACCCAGCGCCGCTGGAACGCCTTCGCGGCGATCGCCTGCCGCAATGCCGGTATGCGGCCCGGGGAGGTCGTCGCCGCGTTCGTGCCCGCGCCCTTCGGGTTCGGACTGTGGACCTCGCATTTCCTGCCCGCACTCCTCGGCCGGCCGGCGCTGGTGATGAACCGGTTCGATCCGGTCGCCGCGATCGACCTGATGGCCGAGCACCACGCGACGATTCTCATGTGTGTGAGCACCCAGTTCCGCATGATGTTGCAGACACCGGGCGGGGAACTGTCCCGCGCCGCGACGCTGCGGGTCATGTTCACCGGTGGTGAGGCCGTCCCCTACGCGGAGGCCGAACGTTTCGAACAGGCCACCGGGGCACTGGTCCTCCAGTTCTACGGCTCCAACGAGACCGGCGCGGCCAGTGCCACCACCATCGCCGACGACGACGAAACCCGCTTGGGCACCGGCGGGCACCTCATCGAGGAGATGAATGTCCGGATCCTCGACGACGGCACGAACCCCGGACCGGGCATCCGGCGCGGGCAACCCGCGGTACGCGGACCGCTGGTCTCCCCCGGCTACTGGAACGACGCCGCCGCGAACGCCGAACTGTTCACCGAGGACGGCTGGGTGTTGCTCGGGGATATCGTCGAAGTGGACGAATCCGACCGGCTGCGCGTGGTCGGCCGCCTCGCGGATCTGATCATTCGCGGCGGCAAGAATATCTCCGCACTCGAGGTGGAGGATTTCGTCCGCGAACATCCGGCGGTGGAAATGGTGGCCGCGGTCGGGATTCCGGATCCGATCTTCGGCGAACGCCTGTGCGCTGTGGTCACACTGTCTCCGGACGCCGCCGCCCTGACGCTCGATGAGCTGAACACCTGGCTACGCGACCGGGGAATCACCCGGGAATACCTACCGGAACGACTGCTGGTGGTCGGCGAGATGCCCCTCGCTCCCGGCGGAAAGATAGCGAAAGCACAGGTCAAGCAGGAAGCCGAGAGGAGTTATGCCGATGACTGACCGGGATCTCGACGGACGCACCGCCCTCGTCACCGGAGCCGCCCGCGGACAGGGTCGCGCGATCGCCCGGGCACTGGCCCGCCGCGGCGCCACCGTCTGGATCACGGACCTGTGCTCCCCCGGCGACACCGCCCCCTATCCGCTGGCCACCGGCGACGACCTCGCCGAGACGGCACGGTTGATCGGCGACGACGGCGGCACCTGCCGGTCGGCCGTCCTCGACGTCCGGGATTCCGGCGCCGTCACCGCACTCATCGAGGAGATCGCCGCGAAGTCGGGCGGGCCGGATATTCTCGTCACCTGCGCGGGCATCGTCGGATTCGCCCCGGCCGCCGATATATCCGACGCGATGTGGGCCGATATGCTCGCCACGAATCTGACCGGAACCTTCCACTGCGTCCGAGCCGCACTCCCCCATATGACCGCCGCCGGCGCGGGCCGGATCGTCGCCATCTCCTCCATGAGCGGGCGGCAGGGAACCCCCAACCTCGCCCACTATTCGGCGTCGAAATGGGGTGTGATCGGCCTCGTCAAATCCGTTGCCCTCGAATACGCGGAAACAGGCATCACCGCGAACGTGGTATGCCCCACGAACGTCGACACCCCCATGCTCCACAACCCGGCCATGTACTCACTGTTCGCCCCCGACCTCGACGATCCCACCCGCGACCAGGTCGTCGACCGCTACGCCCGCATGAGCCCCATGCGCATCCCGTGGTGCCCGCCCGAGGCGATCGCCGACGCCGTCGATCACCTAGTCGGCGATTCCGGCCGATACGTCACCGGTTCGGTCCTCGAGATCGGCCTCGGTGCCTCCGCCCGAATGCCCTGAGCGGGACATCCTCGACCCGATTGTCGAGCGCAACGACTCGTCACACGCTCCATCGGCTTGGTGACCACACAAGCAGAATCAGCCGCATCGGACACTCAGGTCATGAATCGAAGGGGGCGCAGATCGGGAGGTTCGCTGCTCCAGATGCGCACGGATCCCCAATCCCCTTCAACTCGGTAGCCCCAATCGAGAGCTACGAGGGAATCTATATTGCCGTAGTCTTCGCATCCAGAGGCGTCTGCATATTTCCGGAACGACCTTCTTTCCCATTTCGACCTGGTAATACCTTCGAAGATCAGAACACTGTCGATATAGCAGTACTGTTCACCACGTCTCGGTGGGGAGTACCTGGGGTTTTCCGGAGTTGCAACCGCCTCGAGCATGAACCATAGACACCCCGAACCCTCACCGATATCCAGTACATAGCTGTCCTCCAGGAAAATACACCTCAGGGCATCATGATCTGCATAGTGCCGGTAATCCATCACGAGCCTCTCGCGGATCTCATCACCTCGAGAGCGGACCGGGCAGCAGAGACCACACCGGGCCATTGAGGGTGCGCAAGATATCGAGAATCAGACATGTCGCCCAGTTCATCGATTATCGGATCCAACTGTTCGGCAAGCAATCGAAGAGCATCCACCTCTACAGAATCCACTAGAATCGTACCCAGTGCCGTTTCGGGATCAGGAAGCACAGCTGCATCATCGTAGAGAATATTTATGTTGAGATCGAGATCATCATAGTACTTATCGTGCGGATAGATCCGATCGATCCAAACGCGCTGCTGGTACTCACGATCCGCCAACGCGCCAACCGCACTGAGTACCTGGACCCGCATTTCCGGATAACGCACACTCATGGCTGATTCCAGCTCCTCCACTTGAGCCATTCACTGAGGGGAATATGAGCTTCCGGATGGTCTTTGATCGGCTCACCCGGGGGAATCGGTTGCCCGTCTGGACCCAGAACCTTTCCGTCCGTGCGGACGACGACATGATCGACGCGCTGCGACGGATTCGGACTCGAAGGATCACCCTTGTCTATCCGCACGCCATTGCCCTGAGGATTCTCCGGATCGAGCCACCGCTCTCCTTCCTTCTTCCTGTTGGGTTGCCCGGGGCCCCACTCATCCGGGACCTTATCGACTGCTTCCTGTGGAGGAAAGGCAGCCGTCGTTTCCTGGGACGAGTCATTCACAGCGCTGTCGTCGCCGTCGTCGGCTATGTGGACAGCCATTGCGGCGATGGAGGCAATGGCGGCGTTGATGCCGTTGGTGGTGATGTCGGGGATGGCGGTGAAAGCGCCGGACGCCGTGCCTGCGACGACGACAGAGCCGAAGATGGCCAGTAGACGGCTGATGGTGACGGTGTTCTTGATGACGTTCGCGGTGGCGGTGACGATCTCGACGGTGGCTACGGCCCCGCCACCCGCGGCCGCCGGGGCGGCGAGACCGGCGCTGAAGACGGCGGCGACGGCGACGATGCCGACAGTAATGAGGACGGCGGCGGCCATCTCCTTGGTAGCAGCGGCGACGTCGGCCTCGATTTTGTCGCGCATTTCCTGGAGCGCGTCGCGGTGTTCGCCGACCGGTGTGACCAGCGCTGCGGAGGCTTGGGCCAGCATTTCGGCGGCCCGGGTCAAGGTGGTGAGCTTGGACTCGATCTCGGTGATATTCGGGTCGGTACTGCCGGTGAAGGCGGCGTTGATCCCTTTGATCCGATCGGCCGCGCCCGTAATGGTGGCGTGCTTCGCGAAGGCTTCCCACGCGTCCTTGGCTTTGCCGAGCTTGGTGACGTCTCCGTTGGGAATTCTTCCGACCTGTGTGAGCAGCCCGACGACCGCGCCTTCGTCGAGACCCGGGCCATTGTCATTTTTGGCGCTGGTCGGAAGTGCCATCCCCGAGTCGTAGAGTGGTTCCGAGGCGGTGGGCCGGTCCGGTTCCGGTCCACTTGCTCTGGCGCGGTTGGAGTGCCACCAGTTGTAGCCGTTCGCAGCGAGAACGTCGCCGAAGCGTTGGAGGGCGTTGGCCAGGGTGGCGGCGAGGGTGACGATATCGGTGGCGTGTCGGTTGTAGTCGGTGGTCCACTGCAAGGATGATTCGTGGTCACCTGCCATGCCGCCGGACTCGTGCACGAGTGTGCTGAGCAGCGGACCGAGCGCCAGAGTGATGTCGCCCGCCAGCAGGTGGCATCTATCGGCGGCGGCGTAGTACATGCCCGAGTCGATGACCCACGCCATGATTCACCCGCCCTGCAGCATCTTCTTGTTGACGGCGGCGGCGTTGGTGTAGCGGGTATGTGAGGTGCGCGCGGCGTCGCTGATATCGGCCAGGCCGGTGGCGAATTCGCGGGCGCCGGTGGACCACAGACGGTGCGCGTCGCGGTAGGCGTCGGCGGCGACGGTTTCCCAGGCTCCGTCGAGGCCGGCGACCTTGTCGTCGATGAGGTCGAGTTGTTCGGTCAGGTACCCGGCCAGGTTCGACAGACGGGTGATCAGCTGGTCGAGCCGTTCGAGATCGACCGTGAATTCCGGGTTCACAGGTTCAGGCTCGGGAACTGCTGGGCGATACCGTCGTCGGTGGTCTCGTAGGTGCCGGCCTGGACTCCCAATTCGGCGGCCATTCCGTCGAGCGCCTGTAGGATCTTGATGCCGCCGTCGCGGAGTTCGATCCACCCACCACTGAATTCGTCGGAGGCGTCACCCCGCCATCCGTCGGCGAGCAGGGCATCGACTTCGGTGCTCGCCGAATCCAGGCCGGATCGCAGATTCCGGGCGATATCGGCGACGAACTGTCCTACTGCCCGAACCTCTTCCGGCACCACCGTGACATCGCCGGCAGGATTCGGATTCCCCCCTGAATCAACCATCCTGCGAGATTATCAGGACCCACCGGCGGAGAACACCGTCCGGCAAACCCCCTGGCCGCCTATGAGCCGGATCGAATCACCTGGTCAGGTGGTGAGACCCATGCCCGCCGCGAGGTCGGTGAGGACCGCGTCGAACAGGACGTCCGGGTCGCTGACCGGCATCGGGTAGTTCCCGAAGACCTCGAGCGTCACGTGACCGTACAGCCGCACCCACACCGTCATCATCAGATACGCCACCCCGAGATCGAACTTCTCGGCAGGGAACTTCTGATCCGACCCCGCCAGCAATCCCAGCAGTTCCCCCTGGAACGCCAGCAGGTCGGTACGCAACGCTTCCGGGATCGACTCGACCGGCGGAGTGGCCAGATCGTAGGCCGCGAGCAGTTTTCCGGCCGCCTCCAGGAACACCAGGCCGAACGATTCGTCGAAGCGACGGACCGTTCCCTCCCCGTCCTCCGCCGGCGACGCGAACACCAGCGTGAACTCGTTGCGGTGCACCAGCGCCCAGCGCCGGAACGCGCGGCAGATGGCGAACAATCGCACCACACCGTCATCGGGCAGTTCGGCGACCTGCGCGGCGAGGTCTTCGGCCAGCCGGACGCAGATATCGCGGCGCAGCGCGGCGAGCAGGTCTTCCCGGGACGGGTAGTAGCGGTAGAGGGCGGGTGCGGTGATACCCAGCGCACGCGCGATGGCGCGGAGGGTCAATGCCTCCGCGCCGTCGGCGACCAGGAGTTCCGCGGCCACGCGCCGGATGTCCGCGTCACTGACCGCGGGCATCCGGCCCCGCCGCGCGGGGGGTGTCATTCGTAGGCGACCTGCCAGTTCTTGATTCCGTTGAGCCAACCCGACCGTAGCCGAACGGGTTCGGCGACCTGACGCAGGTTCGGCATCGCGTCGGCGATGGCGTTGAAGATCAGGTCCAGTTGCAGGCGGGCGAGGTTCGCGCCGACGCAGTAGTGGGTGCCGGTGCCGCCGAAACCGACGTGCGGGTTCGGGTTGCGGGTGCAGTCGAACTCGAAGGGGTTGGTGAAGTGGTCCTCGTCGAAGTTGGCGGAGGCGTAGAACAGGCCGACGCGCTGGCCCTTCTTGATCTCCTGACCGCCGAGTTCGGTGTCCTGCAGGGTGGTTCGCTGGAAGGCGATCACCGGGGTGGCCCAGCGGACGATCTCGTCGGGGGCGGTGCGGGGGCGTTCGGCGCGGTACAGCTCCCACTGTTCGGGGTTGTCGACGAAGGCCTTCATCCCGTGGGTGGTGGCGTTGCGGGTGGTCTCGTTACCGGCGACGGCGAGCAGGATGACGAACCAGGCGAATTCTTCCGAGCTCAGGGCCTCGCCGTCGATATCGGCGCTCAGGAGCTGGCTGATGATGTCGTCGGCGGGGCAGCCGCGACGCTCTTCGGCGAGGTTCCAGGCGTAGCCCATGACCTGCGCGTTGGCCATCTTGTAGCTATCGGCGTACTCGGGGTCGTCGTAGCCCATCATCTGGTTCGACCACTCGAAGAGTTTGCCGCGATCCTCCTGCGGCACACCGAGGAGTTCGGCGATGGCCTGCAGCGGCAGTTCGCAGGCGACCTGTTCGACGAAATCGCCGCCGCCGGTCTTCTTGGCGTCGTGCACGATCCGCTCGGCGCGCTCGCGCAGAGCGTCGCGCAGGCTCTGGATGGCGCGCGGGGTGAAGCCGCGGGAGATGATGCGGCGGAGTTTGTCGTGCTCCGGCGGGTCGGTGTTGACCAGCATGGCGCGCTGGATCTCGATCTCCTCGCGGGTGATCTCGCCGTTGAAGCGGATCACCGCGGTGTTCTCGTGGGTGGAGTAGACCTCGGAGTTCTTGGAGATCTCCTTGATGTGGTCGAGCTTGCTGACCACCCAGTAGCCGCCGTCGTCGAAGCCGCTGACACCGTCGGGCTGGTCGACCCACCACACCGGCGCGGTGCGGCGCAGTTCGGCCCACTCCTCGATCGGCAACCGGACGCCGAGGAGGTCCGGATCGGTGAAATCGAAATCGTGGGACAGGGACGGTGCGGTCACGGTTCCTCCTCTGGATACGCAGTAACAGGAGTGAACCACACCACACATCATTTGTGAACACCCTTTACTAAATATCGTTCACTTAATCGGTGCGACCGCACCCGGATCGAGTTCGGACAATATCCGGCAAACAATGGATATCGACTCCCGAACTCCGGCCGAAACACCGCACATCACGGGGTTCCGGGCACCGTCACACCCGTCTATCGTGGTAGCGGCATGAGCAGGACTCCCCACAGCCCCGGAGGACGAAGCACATGACCACGATGGAAATGCCGCACGTCAGCGAATGCACAGTGAACAGCTGTTCCTACAACCACGACGGCTGCCACGCCTACGCGATCAACGTATCCGGCCAGAACGGCAGCGCGGACTGCGCGACGTTCATCCCGCTCGCGGTGCGCGGCGGGCTGGACACCGTCACCAGCATGGTCGGGGCGTGCCAGCGCGCCGACTGCGCGCACAACGCGGACCTGGAATGCACGGCCGGCGAGATCCGGGTGGGCCCGGGCGACGCCGACCATTCGGCCCGCTGCATGACCTACACCCCGCGCTGACGGGCCGGCCGGTCACCGGCGCCACCGGCACAGCCCGCATCCGCCGGTGACCGGCCGCCCACGGGATCACCCGAGACCCACGCGGAAGGGACGCGCGCCGGATACCCGGTACCCGGGTACGAGCCGCGACCACCACCACGGGTCGATGCGCGGCCGGGCCCGGACTTCCGAGAATCGGCGCCATGCGCCTGTTTCGCCGTTGCGTCGTCGCCACCACCGCTGCCGTACTCGCCGGGACGCTCGCCGCGTGCACTCCACCGCCGCGCTCGGCTCCGGACTGGCGGCCCTGCGCGGAAGACCCCGCTTACGATTGCGCCACCGTCACGGTGCCGATCGACTGGTCCGACCCGGAGGGCGCGTCCCTCGATCTCGCGCTGATCCGCGACCGCGCCGACGACGAAGCGCACCGGGTGGGCACGCTCGTCTCGCTGCCGGGCGGTCCCGGCAATTCCGGGGTCGACGAGATCCTGCGCGGTGACAAGTTCTCCCCACGGCTGCGCGCGCGGTTCGACATCGTGAGCCTGGATCCGCGGGGCGTGAGACGCAGCCATCCGGTCCGGTGCGATTCCGGGCTGGTCGAGGGCCGCCCGGGCCTGGTTCCGGACGCCGGCGGCAACCTCGACGAGGTCCGTGCCTACTCGCGGGATCTACGGGACAGCTGCCGGGAACACACCGGCCCGCTGCTCGACCATATCGACGCGCTGAGCGTGGCACGCGATATCGACGCGGTGCGCGCGGCGCTGGGAGCCGACCGGATCAGTGTGTACAGCCGGTCCTACGGGACCATGGCCGCGCAGGCGTACCGGGAGTTGTTCCCGGACCGGTTGCGGGCCGCGGTGCTGGACAGCGTGGACGAACACAGCCTGGACGGAACGCAGTTCCTGGCCAGTTCGGCACGGGCGGGCGAGGACGCCTTCACCGAGTTCATCCGGTGGTGCGACCGCGATCGACTGTGCGAGCTGCACGGTGTGGATATCGCCGCCGCGTACGGCGGCCTGTTCGCGGCGGCCACCGAGGGCCGGCTGCGGGATCCGGCCGCGCCGGACCGGCCGCTGGGGCCGCTGGACCTGAGTCAGCGGGTCACGGCTCGACTCGCCGGTCCGCAATGGCCGGAGCTGGCCGGCGAACTGCGGACTCTTCTCGCCGCGCCGCCCGGCCCGGCGGTGACGCCCACCCGGCCGTCGCGGTCGGGCCGTCCGGTCGAATTCGCGACCGTCGCGGCGTGCACCGACTGGGAGTTCGCGGTGCGCGACGACGCCGAATGGCGGGCCCGGTGGCGCGACCAGATCAGGAACGCTCCGACGTTGCGCGCCCATTTCGCCTGGGCGGCGAGCGGCCTGTGCTCGGCGTGGCCCGCCGAACTCGCGAATCCGCCGCACGAGCCGCGCGATATCGGCGGCCCGCCCGTGCTGATCCTCAATTCCCGCCACGACCCGGCCACTCCGCACGAGTGGGCCACCGGTGTGGCCGCGTCGACGCCCCGGGCGATGCTGCTCACCTACGAGGGGTGGGGTCACGGGATATACCCCCGCAGCCGGTGCACCACCGACGCCGCGGACCGCTATTTCCTCGATCCGGCGGCACCGGTCGTGAACACCTGCCCGGCCACCTGACCCCCGCTACCCGCGGATGCGGGCGTTCAGATCCACAGCGGATCGCCGTAGACGACGCCCCGCTCGTCCACGGCATCCGATTTCATCTGGATCTCGGCGTACTGCCGGACCACCGCGGGCCCGATGCATCCGTTGATCACCAGATGTACGTCGTGATAGGAGACCCGGCCCGGTACGCCCGGAACGATCGTCTTCTCGACCAGCGGGACATCGACGACCTGCCCGGGCAGCACCGACACATCGAGACCGAGGGATTCCTGAGTGGTCCCCGTGCCGGCATTGGCGCCGGTGAACTCGGCCCAGCAGCCGACGTGATAGCCGACGTGGAGTTCACCGCCCTCGCCCGAATCCACCGCGCTGTAGGCGACACCGGACAGAAACACCTCGCGCACCGTTCCCGCCAGGTTCAGCGGAGGAACTTTGTTCACCAGTTCGTCGCGATGACCGACGACGAATACCGGCCCGTCGGCGGACTGGAATGTTTTCTCGTGCGGCGGAAGCGATACCACTTCGGCATTTCCCGCCGGTGCGGTCGCGAGAGATACCGCGACCACGGAAACCACACCCACCGCATACGAAAAAAGCCTGCTCGAGGTGAATTTCATGCGGCGAACAGTAACAGAGCGAATGTGCTGGACAGAGCCATATTCCAGCGTGTCGGCGAACCTCTATTCGCCGGAGAGATCGGCGGACAGATCCGCCACCTCCATTCCCTCCGGAATACGGACTTCCTCGATCGGTTCGGGCCGATCGTCGAATTCCAGTCGCAGCGCCCGGCATATCGTCGCGTGCATATCGTAGAGCGTGGTGATGTAGGTGAGTTCCATGATTTCGCGGTCGCCGAGGTGGGCGCGCAGTACGTCGAAAACCGCGTCGGGTACCCGGCCGCCGTCGTAGACCAGTCCGTCGGTGTAGGCCAGGACGGCGCGCTCGAGTTCGGAGAAGCAATCGCTGAGCTGCCAGTGCGGGATCGCCGCGATCTTCTCCTCGGGGGCGCCCAGCGAACGCATCTGCTTGCAGTGCTGGGAGAACACGAACTGACTGCCGCGCGCGTACCCGGCCCGGCACTGGCCGAGTTCGCGCAGCAGCGGGTCCAGGGTGGCGTTGCGGTAGACCCCGAACCCGCGGACCGCGTGCCGGAAGACCTCGGGTGACTGCGCGAAAACGGTCCACCAATCGCCCGGTGTGGCGTGAATGGTGCCGTGATCGACGGCGGGGTCCTTATCGGGCCCGAAGAGCCGGTCGTAGTAGAAGAGGATCTTCTCGTCGGTGACCTCGGACCGGGGCACTTCACGTAAACGCGGCATGGTGGGGTTCCTTCTCGGCTGGGGCGGCGCGGCGGGCGCCGCCGCGGGGTTCGGAGGGTCAGAGACCGGTGAGGATCCGCCGGTCGGCGGCGGTCCTGGGCTCGTGGGAGACGTCGGCCTCGGTGAAAATCCGGGTCCAGCAGGCGAATTCGAGCAGGACACCGTCGGGGTCCTGGAAATAGAACGACCGCACGAACGTGCCCGGGTGGACGTCACGGGAGACGCCGGCGGGGCTGTCGTCGTGGTTGAGCACCCGGCTGACCTTGATTCCCTCGGCCCGCACGCGGTCGTAGTACTCGTCGAACTTCTCCGGCGGCACGGCGAAGGCCACATGGTTCATCGACCCCACCCCGCTGACGAGTTCGCCCTCGTCCGGAAGGCCTTTGGGCGCGGCGAGCCCGGGACTGGCCTCGGGTGCGTCGGCGAGCCAGAAGAAGGCGATGGTGTTGCCGTTGCCGCAGTCGAAGAAGAAATGCTGGCCCAGATCACCGGGCAGCTCGATAGTCTTGATCAGCGGCATACCGAGCACGCCGGAGTAGAAGTCGATGGTCCGGCGCATATCGGAGCACACCAGCGCGAGATGGTTGATCCCGCGTAGTTCGTATTTCGGGTTGGAGGCGTTCATCGCGAATCCCTTCCGCTGGGGTACGACCGGGCCGTTCGCGGGGCGGTGATCGCACCGCTCCGGGCCCGTGAAGTGACTTGACAGTCATGTCATGTTCGGGAATAGTCTGATCCGTGGCGAAGTCATCTGTCAACAGTCCGCCCGCGGCCGTCGAAACACTCACCCCCCGCGGCCGCAAGACGCGTGACGCGCTGCTCGACGCCGCGCAGCGGGTATTCGAAACGGTCGGCTTCCCCGATACCCGGGTCGAGCAGATCGCCCAGGAGGCGGGCGTCTCCTACGGCACCTTCTACCGGTACTTCGAATCGAAGGACGATGTCTTCGGCGAACTGAGTACCCGGCTGTTCGAGGATATGCACCGCCGGGAGCCGGCCACGGCGAACCTCTCCCCCGCCGGGCGGCTCATCGCCGCCAACCGGTCCTACTACGCGGCCTACCGGCGCAACGCGAAGTTGATGGCGATCGTCGAACAGGTGGCGACCTTCAACGAGGACTTCCGCCGGCTGCGCCACGAACACCGCGGCCTGCTCATCGAACGCACCGCACGGGCCATCGCCCGCTGGCAGGAGGAGGGCCTGGTCCATACCGCGCTCGATCCCGAACTGGCCGCGCGCGCCATGTCGGCCATGATCGAGCACACCCTCTACCTGTGGCTGATCCAGGGCGAGGACGCCGACGAGGCCGCACTGCTGGAAACCCTGGACCGGATGTCGCTGGGCGCACTGGGTCTCGATCCCGACGAGGCCGGTTCCAGCGTCGCCCCCGCGCGGGACGAGTCATGACCGCGCCCGTCGCCCCCGGAGCGCTGGACGGCTACCGGGTTCTCGAACTCGGCACCCTGATCGCCGGACCGTACTGCGGCCGGCTCCTCGGGGATATGGGCGCCGATGTCATCAAGATCGAGGCGCCGGACCGCCCCGATCCGCTGCGTGAATGGGGTCAGGCCGAGGGTGGGCATCAGTACTTCTGGACCGTGCACGCGCGCAACAAGCGGTGTGTGAGCCTGGATCTGCGCACTGACGCCGGCCGGGAGGTCTTCCTCGAACTCGCCCGCGACGCCGATGTCGTGGTGGAGAGTTTCCGGCCGGGCACGCTGGAGCGGTGGGGAATCGGCTACGACGTTCTCCGCGAGCGGAATCCGCGGCTCGTGCTCGCACGCGTCTCGGGTTACGGGCAGACCGGGCCCTACGCCGCCCGGCCGGGATACGCCTCGGTCGCCGAAGGTATCAGCGGTCTGCGCCATCTGAACGGATTCCCCGGGCAGGCGCCGCCGCGGATCGCGCTCTCGCTCGGCGACAGTCTCGCGGGGCTGTTCGCCTTCCAGGGCGTCCTGGCCGCGCTGCTGGCGCGGGAACGGTCCGGGCGGGGCCAGATCGTCGACGCCGCGCTCACCGAGGCGGCGCTGGCCATCCAGGAGTCGACGATTCCCGACTATCACAAGACCGGCCATATCCGGCAGCCCTCCGGCACCCGGCTCGACCGGGTGGCCCCGTCGAACCTCTACCGTGCCGAGGACGGGTTGTGGGTGATCATCGCCGCGAATCAGGACACCGTGTTCCGGCGGCTGGTCACCGCCATGGGCCGGCCGGAACTGGCCACCGACCCCCGCTACGCGAACCACAGCGCCCGCGGCGAACGCCAGGACGAACTCGACGAGCTGATCGGCGCCTGGGCCGCCGATTTCACCGCGGCCGAGCTGATCGAACTGCTCAGCGCCCACGATGTGGTGGCGGGGCCGGTGAACACCGTCGCCGAGGTGATGACCGATCCGCAGTTCCTCGCGCGCGGTATCTTCGTCGACCACCCGGATCCGGCGGCCGGCGAGGCGGATCCGGTCCCGGCCAAGGGGGTCGGCGTCGTGCCCCGGCTCAGTGACACCGCGGGCGGGGTCCGCTGGGGTGGCGCGGGGCGTCCCGGCGCCCACACCGACGAGGTGCTGACCGCACTGCTCGGATACGACAGCGACCGGCTGGCACGGCTGCGCGCCGAGGGCACCATCGCATGACGGCGGTGAATATCCGCGAGGTGGGCCCGCGCGACGGTCTGCAGATCGAGGCGCCGTTGCCCACCACGGCGAAACTGGAGTTCATCGACGCCCTGGTGGCGACGGGAGTCCGCCGGATCGAGGCGACCTCGTTCGTCTCACCGCGCGCGATCCCGGCGCTCGCCGACGCCGAACAGGTTGCCGCGCACCTGCACCGCTGGCCCGGGGTCGAGTTCTCCGCGCTGGTCGCGGGGCCGGGCGGGGTGCGGCGGGCATTGGCGGCCGGTGTCACCCGGCTCGAATTCGTCGTCTCGGCCTCCGACGGCCACAGCCACGCCAACGTCGGGCGCGGCAGCGAGGCGTCGGTGGCGCTGCTCGCCCCCATCGCCGAATCCGTCCACGCCGCGGGTGGACATCTCGAGGTGATCATCGCGATCGCGTTCGACTGTCCGTTCGACGGCCCGACCCCACCGGACCGGGTCGCCGATATCGCGCGTCGCGCCGTGGCTGCGGGCGCGGACGGCCTGGCGATCGCGGATACGGTCGGCACCGCCTCACCGGTCCGGGTGGCCGATGTACTCACCCGGGTCCGGGATGCCGCACCCGGTATCGCGGTGGGCATCCATCTGCACAACACCCGCGGCCAAGGTCTGGCCAACGCCTGGACCGCCTACGAGCACGGCGTGCGGCAGTTCGACGCCGCCGCCGGCGGACTCGGCGGATGCCCGTTCGCGCCGGGCGCGAGCGGCAATATCGCGACCGAGGAACTGGTCTACCTGTTCGAGGACGGCGGTATCCCGACCGGAATCGATATCGACCGCGTACTCGTCGCCGCCCGGCTCGTCTCCGATCTGCTCGGCAAACCCGCCACCGGCAGCAACCTGCTCGCCGCCGGAGGTCGCTTGGTTCCGGGCGCCGGCTCCTGATCGCCCCCTGTCCCATCCCCACCGTCGTGGAAGAGAACTCCCTGATGAACGAATTGGCCGACCGTTTCTTCGCCGCTGTCGGCGCCGGAGATACGGCCACCCTGACCGAGCTGTACGCACCGGACGCGCGAATCTGGCACAACGACAAGAACGCCGAGGAGACCGTCCCGGAGAATCTGCGGGTGCTGCGCTGGCTGTCGCGGACGCTGGAGAATATGCGCTACGAGGATATCCGGCGCTATCCGCTGCCCGACGGGTTCGCGCAGCAGCATGTGCTGCGCGGTCATCTACCCGGCCACGGCGATCTCGAGGTCCCGGCGAGCCTGTTCGTACGGGTGGCCGACGGCCGGATCGTCCGTATCGACGAGTACGTCGACTCGGCCGCGACCCGGCCGCTGCGTGAGATCTCCGCTCCGGCACGGGAGCGGTGATGACCCCGGTACAGCGCCCGCAGGGCGATATCGCGGACACCGTGGCGCGGATGCGCGCCTTCATCGACGACGAGGTGATACCCCGGGAACCGGTCCTGGCGGGTGCGGACGAGGCCGCCGGGGCGGCGCTGTCCGGTCTGCGGGACCGCGCGAAGGAACTCGGGCTGTGGGCGCTGGGGCATCCGGCCGAGGTGGGCGGGGGCGGGGTGCCGTTCCTGGATTTCGTCTACCTCAACGAGGTCATCGGCCGTTCCGAATTCGGCCAGCTGGCAGTGGGATCGGTATCCATGCAGGATACCCTGATGCTGCACCGGCACGGCACCGAGGAACAGCGGCGGCGCTGGATCCCGCCGATGGTCGCAGGTGAGATCCTGCCCTCGGTCGGCCTGACCGAACCCGAGGTCGCCGGGTCCGATCCCACGCTCATCGCGACCCGCGCCGAGCTGGTGGACGACCACTGGCTCATCGACGGGCACAAATGGTTCACCACCGGAGCCCGCCAGGCCGCCTACTGCACGGTGTTCGCCCGCACCGAACCGGATTCCACCCCGCGGCATTCGGCGATCAGCGCGATCATCGTGCCCACCGGCACTCCCGGGTTCGAGATCGTCCGGTCCATCCCCACGATGGGGCACGACCCCAGCGACCACTACGAGGTGCGGCTCACCGGGGTCCGCGTGCCCGCGGCGAACCTGCTCGGTACGCGCGGCAAAGGATTCGCGGTGGCACAGGACCGGCTCGGGGCCGGCCGGATCTTCCACGGGATGCGCTGGCTCGGCCAGGCCCAGCGCGCGTTCGAGCTGATGTGCGAGCGGGCGAACACCCGGTACGCGCACGGTTCTCTGCTGGCGGACAAGGGCGAGATCCACCGCTATATCGCCGAATCGGCCGCCGAGATCCACGCGGCCCGCCTGATGACCCTCGACGCCGCCCGCGTCATGGATTCCGGCGCGGATTACCGGGTGCACGTCGGGCTGGTGAAATTCTGGGGTGCGCGGATGCTGCACAACGTGATCGACCGGGCCATCCAGGTACACGGCGCGCTGGGCCTCACCGCCGATACTCCGCTGGAGCGGATGTACCGGCAGGCCCGCTACGCCCGGATCTACGACGGGCCCGACGAGGTCCACCGGATGTCGGCCGCCCGCCGGCTGCTCCGCTCACCGGAGGCGGCGCCGTGGCGGTGACGGCGGATCCGGCCGACGGCGTCCGCGCGCTGCTCACCGAGGTCACCGGCACGACCTTCGCCGATATCGAGATCGGCCGCTTCACCGGCGGCGCGAGCCGCGAGGTGTACGCGGTCGACGCGTACGACGGATCGGGTGAGCGGTTGCGCGCGGTACTGCGCCGCGACCCGCCCGGGCACGGCGATCCGGCGCGGATGCGTGCCGAGGCGGCCTGTCTGCGGGCCGCCGCCGGCGCGGGCGTCCCGGTGCCCGCGGTGCTGGCCGCCGGTGACTCCGCCCCCGGTATCGACGCGCCCTATCTGCTCATGAGCCGGGTCGGCGGGGAGTCCATCCCCCGGAAACTGCACCGGGATCCGGAATTCGAGTCGTTACGCGCCCACGGCGCCGGAGAACTCGGTGCCGTCCTCGGCCGCATCCACGGCACCCCGCTCGACACCCTGGGCATGCTCGGCGACGACGATCCGCTGATGGCGATCGAGCGGATCTACCTGGATCTCGACGACCCGCGTCCGGCGGTCGAAATGGGTCTGCGGTGGCTGCGCGAGAATCCGCCGCGCCCGCGCCCGCGAGCCCTCGTCCACGGGGACTACCGGGTCGGCAATTTCCTGATGGGCCCCGGCGGTGTACAGGCCGTACTCGATTGGGAACTCGCCCATATCGGCAATCCGATCGAGGATCTGGGCTGGCTGTGTGTCCGGGCCTGGCGGTTCGGCGCGGCGGCGCCCGTCGGTGGGCTCGGCACCCGTGAACAGCTGCTCGACGGCTACGCGCGGGCCACCGGGATCCGGCCCGAACCCGCCGAACTGCACTGGTGGGAAGTTTTCGGCACCCTGAAATGGCTGGTACTGAGCCGGTTCCAGGCACAACGCCATCTCGGCGGCGCGGAACGGTCGCTGGAACTCGCCGCGATCGGGCGGCGGGTCTGCGAATCCGAATACGACCTGCTCACCGTGCTGGAACTGGAACTGCTGGACGACCCGGTTCCGGCCCCGGCGCATCCGCCGCGGCACGCCACCGTGCACGACCGCCCGCATCTCACCGAGATCCTCGAACTGGTCGCGGAAACGCTGACCGGCGATATCGCGGGCGCACTCACGCCGGAACAGGATCGACAGCGCTATCTCGCCCGGATCTGTGCCAATCTCCTCGGCACCGCGGCCCGCGAGATCCGCTCCGGTCCCGGTGACACCGATCTGGTGCGGGAGTTGCTCGCGGCCACGGGGTGTGCCGACGAAGCCGGTCTCGCGGCGGCACTACGCGCCGGCGAGCGGTCCGCGACCGATCCCGCGGTCCGCCGCGCGGTCTCCGCGGCCGTGGTGGCTCGCCTCCGGGTGGCCAACCCCCGTCACCTCGTCTGAGATCGCCGGCCGACCTGCTCGAGACCCGAAAGGCTCCGGCGCCACGGTTCACCCGAGCCGAGAATTCCGGCCGGAAACTGACCGGAATCGCCGCTATCGTCATTCGTATCGATCGATCGGAAGGCAGCGAATGACGGATTCTGCACCCACCGCACCGCAGGGCTACACCACTGTCGCCCCCTGGGTCGTCACCGACGACACCGGCGCTTTTCTCGACTTCGCCGCCCAGGTCTTCGGCGGCGAGGAGCTCGGCCGGGTGGCGACCGAAGACGGGAAGATCGGACACGGCGAGATCCGCATCGGCGATACCGTCGTCCTGGCCTTCGATCGGCACGACGATTGGCCGGCCCTGCCGAGCCTGCTGCGGCTCTTCGTCGATGACGCCGACGCGGCCATCGCGAGGGCCACGGCGGCGGGGAGCCGGATCGTCACTCCCGCCGCCGACGACGCTTTCGGGAACCGGGGCGGACGTATCGAGGATCCGTTCGGGAATATCTGGTGGGTCATGACCCATGTCGAGGACGTCACCGAGGACGAGATGTGGCGACGGTTGCAGGATCCGGTCTATGCCGAGACCATGCGGGTGGCACAGGAAACTCTCGACGCCGAATTGAGCGGCCGGGAATCCGGATCCGGTAGCGCACCGGTGCGGCCCGCTGCCGGATGACCCACGGGGACGCCCCGGGGGAGGTGTGCCGGGGTTCGCCCTCCAGCACAACGGGGCCCGCCCGAGGAAGTCGAGCGGGCCCCGTGTGTCGCCCCTCAGGCGAAACGATCGCGGAGTTCGCGCTTGAGAATCTTGCCCGTCACGTTCTTCGGTAGCGCGTCGACGAATTCGACCCGCCGGGGCACCTGGAAACCACCGAGATGTTCGCGGCAGGTGGCGACGATGTCGGCGGCGGTGAGCACCGACTCCTCCCGGGGCACCACGACCGCGCACACCACCTCGCCCCAGGTCGGATCGGCGACCCCGATGGCGGCCGCCTCGGCGACACCGGGGTGCCGGTAGAGGGCCTGTTCGACGGTGAAGGAGGCGATGTTCTCCCCACCGCTGATGATGAGATCCTTCTTCCGGTCGACGATGTAGACGAATCCCTCGGCGTCCTGGCGGACCAGATCGCCGGTCCGGAACCAGCCGTCGTGGAACGCGGCGGCGGTCGCCTCCGGATCGTTCCAGTAGCCCACGGTGACCTGATCGCCGCGCACCACCATCTCCCCGATCTCGCCGACGGCCACATCGGTGAAATCGTCGTCGACCACCCGGATATCGCTGAGCCGCATCGGTTTACCCGCCGAGGCGAGCAGCCCGGTCTCGCCATCGGCGGCCCGCCGGTGCGCGGCCGAATCCAGATGCAGCACATTGCCGGCGAGTTCGGTCATCCCCATGCCCTGGTAGAAGTCGCAGCCGAACCGTTTCAGCCCTTCGCGCAGCACCGCGGCGGGAATCGCCGACGACCCGTAGCCCACCGCCCGCAGGGTGTCGAGCGAATGGCGGTCCAGTTCGGGGTCCTGGAGCAGGAAGTTGATCATCGTCGGAGCCAGTCCCGACTGTGTCACCTGCCATTCGTCCACCAGGCGCAGGAAGGTCGCGTTGTCGTAGGCGCGCAGGAAACCGACCGTGGCGCCGACCAGATGGTTGAGCAGGGTGACGTAACCGCCCACATGGCACAGCGGGAAACAGAACAGGAACACCGTGTCCTCGGGCAGCTCCCACTGCAGCGCCGAGGAGGTGATCCCGGTGAGCAGGTTGCGGTGCGAGAGCATCACACCCTTCGGTGTTCCGGTGGTGCCGCTGGTGTAGACGAGCCACGCCATATCGTCGGGCTCCGGGCGCACGGCCGGGGCGGTGGCCGGCGCCGCGGCGGTGAATTCGTCCCACCCGACGGTTCCCGGCGCCGAACCGAGCGTCACCACCGTGGTCACCGTGGGAATCCGGTCGCGGATATCCGCGATCACCGCGGCGTACTCCTGCGCCACGACCAGCACCCGCGCACCGGAGTGTTCGATCAGCGCGACGATCTGCTCCGGGTGCAGCCGGAAGTTCAGGATCGTCAGCGCCATACCGGCCATCGGGACGCCGTAGTAGCAGTCGAAGTACTCGGTGCAGTTCCCGGCCAGAATCGCCACCCGGTCGCCCGGTTCGGCGACCTCCAGCAGCGCGTTGGCCAGGCGGCGGCCGCGGTCGCGCAGTTGCGCGTACCCGATCACTTCGTCCTCGAATCGCAGCGCGATCCGGTCCGGGTGTTTGCGCGCGCCGTATTCGACGATATCCCCGATCAGCATCCGCGAACTCCTCGAACGAACACCGCGACCGTGAACCGGGGGTTCACCGGATCGCCAGCGGATTGATCGGCGAACCCACGCCGCGCGTGAAATGCAGCGGCGGACCGGCGTAGAAGAAGTCCCAGCGCCCGTCGGCGGCGCAGGCCTGCGCCAGTTCCTCGAAATCGAGCATTTCCGCGAGCGTCATCCCCATATCGCGGATGAGCACCATATGCAGTTCGAACGCGGTTCCCGGATGTTCCCCGGGCATCACCTCGACACCCCAGTTGTCGGAACCGACGACCGCCACGTCCCGCTCCCGCAACCAGGTCGCGCACGCCAGGCTCAGCCCGGGTTCTCCGGCCATGAAACCCGCGGGGTCACCCTCGGCGAGGAACTTCCTACGCCATCCGGTGCGGATGAGCAGGATATCGCCCGCGCCGACCGTCACGCCCTGGGCGGCGGCGATCTCGTCGAGTTCGTCCGGCCCGATCGCGGTACCCGCCTCCAGCCAGTCGACCCCGCGGGCCCGCGCCACATCCAGCAGGACTCCGCGCCCGGCGATACCACCGGACTGGGTGTGGATACCGCATTTATCGGCGCCCTTGACCGTCACGCCCGCGCCGGGGTGGCCGTTGTAGAGCTGCTCGTCGTAGTGCACATGCGCCAGTGAGTCGTACTGCGAGCCGGTCTGCAGCGGCATGAAGACGTAGTCGTCGGCCCATTTGAAACCACCGGGCAGCACCTGTTCCTGACCCGTTTCCGACATCAGCCGGATGGGGTTGATCCGGTTGCCGCCGGGCTGCGGGCCGTCACCGTCGAGCGGGATGCCCAGTTTGAAGGTCTCACCGGTGCGGATGAGCCCGGCGGCGGCCACCACCCGGTCGGCCGTGATGAGGTTCGTGGTTCCCCGTTCGTCCTCGGTCCCCCACCGGCCCCAGTTGCTGACCTTCTGACCCAGGGTGCGCATATCGGGTAGTTCGGGCACCGTTGCCTCCTCGCGGGCATCTCATGACGTGACAGTCATGTCAACTTTCCTCGCCAGTGTGACCGACCGCACTATGAGGTGTCAATAGCGGGTTTCGCAGGAGGTGAGAGTGGATGCGACGCCCGAACCCCGCCCGACGAAGCCGGGTCGCCCCGGCACGAGAAACGGCCGTCCGCGATGTCGCGGACGGCCGTGACGCGGCGGATCGCCCGCTACCTGAACAGCGGGCGGGTATCGGCCGGGGCCGGGATCACCCGGCGGTAGCGATCGCCAGTTCGAGTACGGCATGCAGGAGGACGTCGATGCCGTCCGCGCAGGCCTCGGGCGTCGAGTATTCACGCGGATTGTGACTGATGCCGTCGTACAGTCCGGGTACGAAGATCATCCCCGCCGGGCACAGCGCGGCGATCTCCCCGGCATCGTGCCCGGCGCCGGAAGTCAGCCGCTCACAGCTCATTCCGAGGTTGAATGCATGCTTCTCGACCAGATCACGCATGGCCCCGGGAAACGCCACCGGAGGAGTCTTGGCGGTGACCCGGGAGGTGATCGTGACCCCGGTGGCCCGTTCGACCTCGGCGAGGCAGGCGGCCAGATCGGCTTCCGCGCGCCGCATGGCTGCGCCGTCGGGATTGCGCAGATCCACGGTGAGCAGCGACTTCTCGGGAACGATATTGATCAGGTTGGGGTAGTTGACCTGCCGCCCGACCGTGGCCAGCAGTTGCCCGTACTCCCCCGACTCCACCATCTCGTCGAGCCGCACGGTGATCAGCGCGGCGGCCAGGCCGGCATTGCGGCGCAGCCGCTGCGGTGTGGCGCCGGCATGCGCGGCGCGGCCGGTGATCTGCAGTTCCAGCCAGGTGATGGCCTGCACGCCCTGGACCACGCCGATGCGGGTGTCACCGGCGGACAGGATCGGCCCCTGCTCGATATGGCATTCGAGATAGGCGTGGGGCGCCCGCATGGGAACAGCGACCGCACCGGGCAGGCCGTGCCGGTCGAGTTCGGCGCCCACGGTCACACCGTCGGAATCGGTACGGGCTCGCGCGTCGTCCAGGCCGATCCGGCCCGCGGCCACGGCGCTGCCGAGCATATCGGTGCCGAACCGGGCGCCCTCCTCTTCGGTGAAGATCGCGACCTCGACGGGGTGGGTGGTGGTGATGCCGTGATCGTTCAGGGTGCGGACCACCTCGAGCCCGCCCAGCACACCGAGACAACCGTCGAACCGGCCCGCGGTCGCGACGGAATCGATATGCGAGCCGACCATCACGGGCGGGAGGGTGTTGTCCGAACCGTCGCGCCGGGCATAGATATTGCCGATCCGGTCGGTGGTCACGGTGAGGCCGGCCTCGCGCATCCAGCCGGTGACCAGGTCGCGGCCCGCGATATCGGCATCGGTCAGCGCCAGCCGGCGCACCCCGGTCAATTCCGCGTCCTCGTCGAAATACGCTCCTACCGAACCCAGATCGTCCAGCGAGCGCCACAGCCGCGCGGAATCGACGCGGAGCGAGGAATCGTGGGTGGTCATCTGATTTGCCTCCTACTGCGCGGTGAGACCGGCGCCGGTGACCCGGTTGAAGTTCGCGATATCCGTGGCGCCCTCGGTGGAGATCACCAGCAGGTGGTCGTCCGGCCCGAGTTCCAGCGCCCCGGCGTGGGTCAGCAGACCGGCCAGCCCGGCCGCGCCGCTCTCCCCGGATACCAGTCCGTCGCCGAACATCAGCCGCATCGCCTCCTCGGCGGCGGAATCGGGGACCGTGACGAAGGCGTCGTAACCCGAGGAC
Organism: Nocardia sp. NPDC049935; assembly: GCF_055586645.1. NCBI lineage: Bacteria > Bacillati > Actinomycetota > Actinomycetes > Mycobacteriales > Nocardiaceae > Nocardia > Nocardia sp. NPDC049935. Next base: position 320,328 of record NZ_JBVJHV010000007.1, read on the forward strand.
ACGTCCGGCCAGGCGATCACCGACGGTGTCCCGCAGTTGAGCCCGGCCATATTCGACCGCTGCGGTCCGGGAATGGTGGTGATACCGCCCGCTTCCACACTCGCGGTCATACAGTCGGCGTCGGTGGGCTCGACCCCGATCAACCGGGTGCCGGAACGCCCGGCGAAACCGCGCGCGACCGCCGCCGCGAAGGCGCCGACACCGATCTGGGCGGCCACGACCGTGGGCCGGGGCAGGTTTCCGGCGTCGATCTCGTCGAGGATTTCGCCGATCATCGTGGAGTATCCGTCGATCACCCAGGACGGCGGTTCGGTATAGCCCTCCCACGAGGTATCGGAGACGACGAGCGAGTGGGTATCGGCGAGTTCGGCGCTGCGGCGAATGGCGTCGTCGTAACCGCCGGGCACGATTTCGACCTCGGCGCCCTCCGCGGCGATGGCATCGATACGCTCGCGCACCATATCTTCGGGCACGAGGATATGGGCGGCGAGACCGAGCAGCGACGCCATCCGGGCCACGGCCCGCCCGTGGTTGCCGTCGGTGGCCGAGACCAGCCGCAGCGCCGGTCCGGCGGCCAGTTCGGCGCGCAGCTCCGCGAGCCCCATGCCGCTGCCGGCCGGACGGCCGAGGTGGGCGAGCAGGCTCCGGTAGGTGGCCCAGGAGGCGCCGAGGATCTTGAACGACGGCATCCCCATGCGCCGGGATTCATCCTTGGCGTGCACCGATCCCACGCCGAGGCGCGCGGCGGCCGCCGGTAGAGCCGTGATCGGGCTGGGCCGGTAGTCCGGCATGGACCGGTGGAAGCTGCGGCTCTCGTCGACGAGCGAACCCACGGCCGCCTTGGCCACCAACGGATTCCGTACGAGTCGCGGTTCTGACATGGCATTCCTCCCGGGCCTGCGGATAACGGCCTCAGCCTAGAAATTTGTATGACAACTGTCAAGTGACTTAAGTCAAATCGCCCTGATAAGCTGCCGGAGCGTTTCGGCGCGTAATTCCGTCCACCGCTTGCGAAAGGGTTCCGTGATGGTCAGCAGCGCCCCCGGCGATTCCGCGGGTATCGGCGACGACATCTCCCGGATCCGGTCGCGGCGTCAGCTGCACGCGGAGATCCGCGACGCGATCCTCAACGAGTTCATCCTGTCCCGGCGCCTCGGCGCCGGTGAGCGGTTGCCCTCGGAGAGCGAGCTGTCGCGGCTGTTCGGCGCCTCCCGGGTGACCATCCGCGCCGCCCTGCAGAGCCTCAAGGACCAGGGCTACATCCGCATCGTGCGCGGGTCCGGCTCGATCGTGCTGCCGCTGCCCGAATCGATCAGCTCGGGTATCGACCGGCTGTCCTCCTTCGATACCTTCGCCGCGCAGTCGGGCCGGGAGTTCCGCACCGGGGACCTCGAATTCGCCCATATCGACCGCGACGACGACCCGCTCACCGAGGTGTTCGAACCCGGCCCGGTAACGGTGGTGACCCGGACGAAATCGGTCGGGGACCGCAAGGTCGCCCTGATCGTCGACTACGTACCGGAATCGGTGCTGCCGGCCGAGGTGATCCGCCGCCGGTTCGACGGTTCGATCCTGGACCTGCTGCTCGCCGAAGGATTGGCCGAATATTCCGACTGCACCCTGACACCGGTGGTCGCGACCGGCGAGCTCCGCGAGCGGCTCGGCTGCGAGGAGGGCAGTCCGCTGCTGCAGCTCAGTGAGCTCACCCGCGATTCGGTGGGGGGTGTGGTGAATCGCAGCGAGGCGTGGTTGTCGCCGGAGGCCTTCCGGTTCCAGCTGCGCCGCCGCCGCGAGAGCTGAACACGACGCCGTCACCGAAGCCAGGGCCCCGTCACCGAGTGGCGGGGCCCGGGCGGTTTCAGCGTGCCGCGCCGGAACCGGCCGCCGGAACCGGTTGCTCGTCCTCGGCATCGGGACCGTACGCGTCACCGACCAGCCGCCCCCGTTTCGCGTCGACCACATGGATCAGCAGGAACGCCGCCAGGCCGCAGACACTGCCGAAGATGATGGACGCGATCTGGAACGGTTCGTCCTGCAGTTCCCACACGAATCCGCATACCGTGCCCACCACGATGGACACCGGACCGGCCAGCCGGCTGGTCTTCTTCAGTACCAGCGCGAAAAGGAAGGCCGAGAAGGGTCCGGCCGACCGCATGGTGAAGGCGAACACCAGCAGCGGGATGATCTCCTGGCTCCACAGCGAGATCAGGGTGGCCAGCACCCCGACCACCAGTACGGCGATGCGGCTGTAGCGGAGTTCGTTGTCCTCGGAGACCTTCCTGCCCAGTTTGGGCAGCAGATCCTTGATGAAGATGGTGGACGAACCGAGCATGTTCCCGCTGGCGCTGGACAGGGTCGCCGAGACGACCGCGCTCAGCAGCAGACCCGCGATCAGCGACGGCAGCAAACCCACCGACACCGTGGCCAGCGCGTTGTTGGGATCGATATCGGGATACACCGCCAGCGCGATCAGGCCGAGCACGGCGGGGATGAACGCGTAGATCGACATCAGCGAACCGCACAGCAGCGAGCCCAGTACCGCGGTGCGCGGGGATTTCGCGGAATAGTAGCGCTGCACGGCCTCCTGTCCGGTGGAGAAGGTCATGAAGTACAGCACCACCAGGCCGATGATGGTCGGCCAGCCGATCTTGGTGAAGCCGAGCTGCCCCTCCGGCAGGTTGTCCACCACCGACTCCCAGCCGCCCGCGTTGTGCAGCGCGAACGGGACCGCGATCGCGAAACCGCCGACGATCAGGAAGAACTGCACGAAATCGGTGAGGGTGACGCTCCACATCCCGCCGATCCAGGTGTAGAAGATGACCGCGATCCCGGTGAACAGGATCGACCAGACCAGACTCACACCTCCCAGGGTGGACACGATGGTGGCCGTGGCGGTGATCTGCACGGCGGTCAGCGCCACCAGCGCGACACTGCCGAGTACCGCCGACATCGTCTGCGCGGCCGGGCCGTAACGCCGCCCGATGACCTCGGGCACCGTGACGGCCATGGTCCGGCGCATCGCGGGCGCCACGAAGGACACCAGCAGAATGCCGATTCCGGCGGCCACCACGTACCAGCCCGCCGACAGACCCCACTCGCCGTAGGCCTTACTGGCCACGCCGACCGAACTGCCGCCGCCGATCTCGGTGGCGGCCAGGGTTCCGGCCATCATCATGACGCCCAGCCGGCGACCGGCGAGGTGATAGTCGGTGCTGTCCTTGATGCGGGTCCGTGCGTACAGCCCGATCCCGATCATGACGGCCAGATAGACCACCATGATGGTGATAACGGTCGCGTTCATTGTCGATCCTTCGATATTTCAGATCTGCTCGGACGCAGACTCTTCAGCGGTGAGCAGTGCCTGTAGCAGGACGGCGAAGCCGTATGCGCCCCGGTACAGGTCGTCGAGTGGCAGGCACTCGTCGGTGGTGTGGGCGCGGCCGGGATCGCCCGGTCCGAACCCGAGGGTGGGTATCCCGTGCCGGCCCGCGGAGGCCGAACCGTTGGTGCAGAACCGGTAGTAGCCCGGATCCGGGTCCAGGCCGGCCGCGGTGAAGGCGCGCAGGACGTCCGCCGCGGGCCACCGGTCCGCGGGCACGGACCAGGCCGGTGCGAAGGATTCGGTGCGGACGGCGGTACCGGTCCAGGTGGTGAATTCGCTGTGCGCGAGGCCGACGCGAACGCGGGCGCCCGACGCGCCGGCCGCGCGCTCGGCGACCGCGCGCACCGGTGCCAGCACGTCGTGGGCCGTTTCCCCGGTCACCGTGCGGCGGTCGTAGGTCGCGGTGCAGCGGTCCGGCAGCACCGAGACGTTCGGATACGGCTCGGATTTCAGGTTGGTCAGGGCCATCATCGCCGGTCCGAGCTCCGGATGGGCGGGGAACTCGAGCCCACGCAGCGCGGTCATCACATCGGCCATGGCCTCGGCGGCATTCACCCCCGCCTCGGGGTAGGCCGAATGGCCCGAGCGGCCGAGCACCTCGACCCGGACCTCCGCCCGGCCGCGCTGCCCCAGCATCAACCGGTTCGCCGAAGGTTCCCCGATCACCACCACATCGGGGCGGACCCGGTCGAGTACCCGGCTCAGCGCGGGTCCCTCGACCAGTTCCTCGCAGACGGTTCCCGAGACGACCACGGTCCCCCGGTTGCCGGTGAGCATGGCCGCGCCGTGGACGCAGGCGGCCAGCGCGCCCTTCATATCCACCGCGCCGCGCCCGTAGACCACGCCGTCGGCCACTTCGCCCCACGGATCGTGGGACCACGCCCCCGGATCGGTGACATCCACGGTGTCCAGGTGGCAGTCCACCAGCACCGTCGGCCCCTCACCGAACCGCCGGGTCCCGATCACATTGCCCCAGTCGTCGACGATGACGCCGAAGCCGAGCGCGGTCAGCTCTTCCAGCAGCACCTCGGCCGCGGGTTGTTCGGCTGTGGCCGGACTGCGGGCGGCGAGCAGGCGCAGCAGGAAATCCCGCACGGCATCCGGATCGAGGTCCGCGAGGCACGGCGCTGCGGGCCCGGGCGATTCGCGGACGATATCGGAATCGCGCATCTCAGCGCTCACCTCCGGCCGCACCGGTCACGACACCCGGCCGGGCCCCGGTGTGCGCGCCACTCCGCCACACCGGCGTCCCGCCGACCGTCACCAGGTCCACCCCGTCGGGGGTGCGGTGCGGGTCGGCGTAGGTGGCGGTGTCCACATACCGTTCCGGATCGATCAGCACGAGATCCGCGCGCAACCCGTCGGCGACCGCGCCCCGGTCGCCGAGACCGAGCAGTCGCGCCGGCCCGGCCGACAGGCGGGCCACCGCGTCCGGCAGCGTGATCAGGTTTTCGCGCAACGCGAACCGGCCGAGCACCTTCGGCGCCGTCCCGTACAGCCGCGGATGCGGATGCGGGTTGAACACCCCGTCGGAACCGACCATCGCGCCGGAACGGACGAAGATCTCCTCGACCACCGATTCGGCCGAGTAGTGGTCGATCATGGCGGCGTCGAGTTCGGTATCGGAGAGCAGGTCCAGCACCGCGAACGCCGGATCCGCGCCGGTCTCCCCCGCGATCTGCGCGACGGTTTTGCTCATCTCACCGGCACGCGCGCCGCCGGCCTGGGTGATGACGATATTGTCGGCCCCGCAGGCGTCGAACAGGTTCTCCCAGCCCGGGAGACCACGATGCATATCGCGACCCATCCGCTCGCGTTCGGCGGGGTCGCGGAGGCGTTCGAGGGTGGCGGTGGGACCGCCGTCGAAGGCGTACGGGGGCAGCAGAGCGCTGAGCAGGGTGCTGCCGGCGCCGTAGGGATACTGGTCGAAGGTGAGCCGGATCCGGTCCTGCGCCGAGGTCAGCAGGTCGATGAGATCGGCCAGCAACTCCGGGACACCCACCAGCTTCACATGCGAGATATGCAGCGCCGCTCCGGTGAGTTCGGCGACCCGGACGAATTCCCCGATCGAATCGATGACCCCGGCCGCCTCGTTGCGCACATGCGGCACCAGCGGGACATCGAACTTCGCCGCGCATTCCGCGATACCGATCAGCTCCTCGGTATCGGCGTAGAGGCCGGGCGCGTAGATCATGCCGAACGACACCGCCCGGCAGCCCGCGGCCAGCGATTCCTCGATGAGATCGCGCATGGCCGCCATCTCCCGGGCATCGGGCCGGCGGTCGGCGTTGCCCATCACCACTTCCCGGACCGCGCTGTGCGGAACACAGGCGACCATGTTCGCGGCCGGCCGGGCACCCGCCAGCGCCGCCAGATACTCCCCCATCCCGCGCCAGTTCCAGGGTGCGGCCGCGCTGGGCTCCAGCCCCCGCAGATAGCGCCGCCGGCTCGCCCGGGTCGCGTCGGTGACCGGGGCGGGACCCAGCCCGTCCGGGCAGATCAGTTCGGTGGTGAACCCCTGCGCGACCTTGGCCGTGAGCAGCGGATCGTCGAACGGGCGCAGCGCGGAATGCGCGTGCAGGTCCACGAAGCCCGGGAACAGCAACCGGCCGGTGCCGTCGATTCGCTCGCCGGCCGATTCGATCGGCAGCCGCGGGCCGACCGCGGCGATACGGCCGCCCTCCACGGCGACGTCAGCGGTCCGGACACCGGTTTCGTCGACCACATCGACACCGGTGATCAGAAGGGCTGCCTCCACAGTTCCTCCAATTTGTATGACAACTGACATGAGTTCTAACACAGGGGACAGAACTGCGGAAGAGATCGGGAAAAGACGGAAACATGATGGTTACGTCCGGGCAGGCAGGGACACACCCGCGACACGCATCGGCCGCGCCGGGAAAACCGGTTGAGATCACCCACGCGCGTCCGGCTTCATGGAAAGCGATGAGCACACTCAGGCAGCGCCCCCGGACCGCCCGCGCGGCGGGTGACGGGCTGAAGCTGCATCGCCGGTCGCTGCGGTTGGACGGACGTCGTCACACCGTCATCTCGTTGCGCCCGGGAACCACCGCCCGGTTCAGCACGAACTATTTCCACCACACCTGGCATGTACTCTCCGACGATCACGGTGCCCGCCTGCTCGCCACCCTGTTCTGGGGCCTGGCCTATCAGGCCCGGCCCGGCACCGTACTGGTGATCGACCGGCCGTTCATCGATCCCACACCGTTCGAGGCCGCCCCCGCCTACCCGATCGTGCTGGTCCCGGGGTGGTGCACCCGGCTCACCACCCGGGCCACCCGCGATCTCCTGCGTACGCTGCCGTTACGGAACACGCCGGAGGGCACGGTGCGCTGGCGGACGAGCGGCCTGGCCGGGGCGCCGAACCCTCCGCACTGGGAACCGCGGCGCGGGTATACCGAGCGGGTGGCAGGCGCCGTCCTGGTGAAACCCGCTTCCCCGGCGGAATGCCGCGAATGGGCGATGGACGCCGCCCGGCTCGACACCGGGGCGTACGGCACCGACTACACGTACCTGGACTCACCCGGCCGGTGGACCAGCGGGGAGATCCAGATCTTCCGGCGGTTCCATCACCTGGTGAGCACCGCCATCCGGGCCCGGGAGTCGGTGTTACGGCACGCGGACGTCCCCACCGATCCCGAAGTACTCGACCCGGCGATCTGGGAGGAAGCCGATCTCGTGCGCGGCCGGGCCCACCTGAAAATCCTGGAGTGGCGAAACTACCGGTAGCAGATCGGCCGGCACGCCGCGGCCTGGCTCACGAAGGCGGAAATCGACAGCTTCGAGGAGTTGCGGCGGGTCGGCGCGGTGGAGACGTATCGGCGGATGCGCGCGGCCGGCGGCGAACAACTCGATATCCGGATGCTGTGGGCGCTGGAATGCGCGATTTCCGGCAGCAACTACCGGTATCTCGCCGCCGCGCGGAAGCGGGAACTGGCGGCGGCGCTACACCGCTCGCCGGAGCCCGCCGGCGACGTCACTTACTGAGACCCGCGTCTCCCCACATACCGTTTCCGGCCTGGCTGCAACTCTCCAAATTGCCGCCGACGAACAGGAAACTGATGGTGAGATTCTGCACACCCGTCACCGGGATGTCGATCTTCGGCGCTTCACCCGCACGGACATTTCCGGAGTTATAGATCGATTTGTTGTCGGCGATCACTTCGAACTGCAGCACCGATTGCGAATTGCCGCCGTCGGCGATGCCGACGGTCGACGAGAAACGGGACCACTCACGGTTCAGGTTGTAGGTGTGGGAGACCTCGGTATCGCAGCCGCTGAACTGTTGATAAATCGAATGCGGGTAGGAGACGCCGGCCAGCGGCATCGATCCCATATACGCCGGACCACTGGTGGGCGTCATATCGGCCAGGTACTGCTGCGGGACCGCGGGGACCGGCGGTGCGGGCGGCGGGACCGGCGCCGCACTGGAGGTGGTGGTCGTAATCGCTTGTGCGGTATCGGAATCCGCGTCACCGGTGCCCGTCCCGGCGATCAGGGAGACGACGAGCCCGACGATCGCCAACCCGATGCCCACACCCGAGACGATCAGCACTCCGCGCTCGGCTCCGCCGCCGGACGGACCGGGCTCGGCGCCCGTCGTCAGCGAATGGGGGCGCGGGATCGGCCCGCGAGTGGGTTCGGTTGGATTGGACACGCGCACACTCTTCTTCGACGAAACTCGACGGAACCCGGTCGGGCGCCGCAGCAGAGATATACCACGCCGGGTAGGGCTATGGAATTGGAGCGCTTCACTCGATTGTTCCGCCGGGGAGCCGATGTTCGCAAGTACACCGGCGGGCAACGCCTCGGCAATGAAATGGACGGCATGTTTTCGGCTTTCATCGGTCCGGACCGGACGGACGGCCGGCGAACCGGATTTCGATCCGCTTCCGGTGACCGGTGTCGTGACCGCCGGGCCCCGCGGGGGGTGACGATCGCCATGATCGGAACGGGCCGATCGGTACGGTAGGGTGTCCGTAGTACCCGCGCCCGATGCGCACCCACGTACTATCCGTCGCGGATTCCAGCCTTTCGCGTCGGGACCCGCGACACCGCCCCCTCGTGTAGGCGCGGACGAACGGTCCGAACGGACGTCGCGGTATCACCTCCGATGCCGAAAGGCCCCCATATCTCCATGCCTGCCCACACTGCTGCCGCGCGCTCGTTCCCCGATCTCGGCGTACCCGCCGAGATCGCCGCCGCGCTGGCCTCCGGTGGCATCACCGACCCGTTCCCCATCCAGGCCGCCACCCTGCCCGATTCGCTGACCGGGCGCGATGTCCTGGGTCGCGGGAAAACCGGCAGCGGCAAAACCCTCGCGTTCGGTATCCCGCTGGTGGCGCGGCTCACCGGGACCACCCGGGTGCCGAAACGGCCGACCGGCCTGATCCTCGCGCCCACCCGGGAACTCGCCACGCAGATCGCGGCCACCGTCGGTCCGCTGGCCGAGATCGGCGGCCTCCGCGTGACCACCGTATTCGGCGGGGTCCCGGTGAACCGGCAGATCCGGGCGCTGGCCCACGGCGTGGATATCGTCGTCGCGTGCCCCGGCCGGCTCGAAGACCTGATGAAACAGCGGGCGCTGACCCTGGACGCGGTTCGGGTCACGGTGCTGGACGAGGCCGACCATATGGCCGATCTCGGCTTCCTGCCCGGTGTGACCCGGATTCTGGCGGCCACCCCGGCCGGCGGCCAGCGGTTGCTGTTCTCGGCCACCCTGGACAACGGGGTCTCCAAACTGGTCAACCGCTTCATGAGCGATCCGGTCTCGCATTCGGTGGACGACGAGGCCGCGCCGCCCCCGAAGATGGAGCACCACGTCTTCGAGGTCGACGGATCCGCGGCCAAGAAGGAACTCGTGCGGGCGCTGGCGGCCGGCGAGGGCAGGCGCATCCTCTTCATGCGCACCAAACATCACGCCCGGCGGCTCGCCGGGGAACTCACCAAGGCCGGAATCGCGGCCGTGGACCTGCACGGCAATCTCTCCCAGCCCGCCCGCGACCGTAACCTCGCGGCGTTCGCCGCGGGCACCGCGAAGGTCATGGTGGCGACCGATATCGCCGCCCGCGGTATCCACGTCGACGATCTCGAACTGGTCGTGCACGTGGACCCGCCCGCCGAACACAAGGCCTACCTGCACCGTTCCGGTCGCACCGCCCGCGCGGGCACCGAGGGCACGGTGGTGACGCTGGTGTTGCCGGAGCAGCGCAAGGATGTGGCGGCGCTGCTGCGCAAGGCCGGTATCGACGTCGCTCCGCAACCGGTGACCGCCACCTCGGCGGCGGTCACCGCACTGACCGGCGGTGTGGCCGCGGGACCGGCGGTGGTCCCGGACCGGCCGGCCACCGCCGAACGCGACGGCGCCCGGACCGCCGGCGGCGGGCGGGGTCGCCCCCGGGGTGGTCGCGGACGTGGATCGGCCGCGCGCGGGCGTGACGACGGCACCACCGGCGGGTCCGCCGAGCGCACCTCCCCGCGCGGCGGGCGGCGCGGCCGGGGCGGCGCGGCGAGCAGCACGCGCGAACACACCGGCACGGTGGAGCACGCCGGAGCGCGCGGTTCCGGCGCCCGCCGCGGCAACGGCTCCGACGGCACCTCGAAACGAGTGGGCACATCCGGGCATACGACCCGGCAGGCCGCGTCCGCCGGCAGGCGGCAGCAGAGCACCGGCAACCAGCAATCGGCGAATGCGCGGAACGCGGCCGGCGGCGCCCACCACACGGACTCCGCGCGCGGGTCGCGACGGCCCCGCCGGGCGACCCGCCCCGCCGGCTGACCTCCCGGATCGCGACGGCCGGCCCCGGGATGACCGGGGCCGGCGTGGCGGCGGTGCGCCGCGGCTATCCGGCGATGTTCCGATAATCCAGCCCGAGCGGGTTCCCCACTCGCGCGATCGGCGGTGACTATCGCCGCGACGGTTCCCGGCGGCCGGCGCCCACACTGACCCCATGACCAGCGTGGGGAGTACACCCGGCCGACCGACCGAACCCGATCCCGCACACATCCGCGGAACGGAACCGGCCGCGCGCGGCTGCCCGGCCACCCCCGAACCGGTGGCGTGACCGCGATGGCGCGACTGCGGATCGACGGGGTGTCCAAGAGATTCGGGCCCGAGGATGCCGTCCGCGAGGTGAGTCTCGATATCGCCGACGGCGAGTTCATGGTCTTGCTCGGGCCCAGCGGCTGCGGCAAGTCCACGCTACTGCGATTGGTGGCCGGGCTCGAGGAGCCGACCGCGGGCCGGATCCTGCTGGACGATACCGATATCACCGGTACCGGCCCGCAACAGCGGAACCTCGCCATGGTTTTCCAGAGTTACGCGCTGTACCCGCATCTGACGGTGGCCGGCAATATCGGATTCCCGCTGCGGTCGCGGCGGATGCCCCGGGCGCAGGTCGCCGCGCGGGTGGCCGAGGTGGCGGCGGCGCTGGATCTGTCCGATCTGCTGCGCCGGCGACCCGCGGCACTGTCGGGCGGGCAGCGGCAGCGGGTCGCGCTGGCCCGGGCCATGGTCCGCGAACCGGGCGCGTTCCTCATGGACGAACCGCTGTCCAACCTTGACGCCACCCTGCGGGGCAGCACCCGCGCCGAGCTCGTCGCGCTGCACCGGAGGCTGGCGACGACGTTCCTGTACGTCACCCACGACCAGGTCGAGGCCATGACGATGGCCGATCGGATCGCGGTACTGGACCGGGGCCGGATACAGCAGGTCGGCACCCCGGCCGAACTCTACGACCACCCGCGCTCTGCCTTCGTCGCCGGATTTCTCGGGGCGCCGCCGATGAATCTGCTGCCCGCGACGGTCACCGTGCGCGACGGCGTCGTCCGCGCGGTCGGCGACGGACTCGATATGGCGCTGCCCTTCCCGGCCGCCGAATTCGACGCCGCGACCCCGGTCGTCGTCGGATTGCGGCCCGAACAACTCCACCTCGACCCGAACGGCGATTGCCTGCGCGGCGTGGTGACCCGGGTGGAGAACCTGGGCGGTGAGGTGCTGATCCACTGCGCCACCGGCGCGCACACCCTGTGCGCCCGGGTACGCCGGCCCGCGGGCGTCACCGCCGGTGAACCGATCGGACTGCGCATCGCACCGGCCGATATCCATCTCTTCCACGCCGATTCCGGTCTGCGCCTGACCTGGCGTCCCCGGAACCACACACCCGCCGGCCACGAGGCCGGCGTCTCAGGAACCATCCGATGAGGAGATTCACCGTGAAACGCATCGTGGCCGTGCTGGGTCCGGTGTTCGCCGCCGTCCTCGCCCTGAGCGCCTGCGGCGCGCCGGGCAGCACCCCCGGTGCCGGCCCGGATGCGGCGCCGGTCCCGGAACTCGCACCCGGTCAGCAGGTGTCCATCGTGTTCGAGTCCTACAACTACGGCCTCGCCGGACCCTGGACCGATACCTTCGATTCCCTGATCGCGGACTTCCGCCGGAAATACCCGAATATCGCGGTGACCGCGCAGAAACCGCAGGGCAACAGCCCGAATCCGGCCACCGATACGGTGTCCAGCGTCCAGAGCCAGATGGTGGCCGGCACCGCCCCCGACGTCGCGCAGCTCGGCTTCAGCGATCTGGACTTCACCGTGAACCGCCTCGGCGCGCGGCCGCTGGACCTGCTGTTCGGCGGCGACGCGGTACGGGCGAATTTCGACGGCGAGCGGCACGGTTACGCGCCCCGGGCCCGCACGCTGGCCGATTGGGACGGCCACACCTACGGTGTGCCGTTCGTGTTCTCCACCCCGGTCCTCTACTACAACGCCTCCCTGTTCACCGCCGCCGGACTGAACCCGGACAGGCCGCCGGCCACCTGGCGGGAAGTGCACGACGCCGCCGCCGCGATCGCCGGGCGCACCGGGCGCGGCGGTGTCTATATCGACTGCCTCACCGAATCCGCCAAGGACTGGTGCTTCCAGTCGCTGGTGCGGTCCAACGGCGGCCGGGTGATCGCCGACGACCGTGCCAGTCTCACCTTCGCCGACGCGCCCGCCGTCGAAGTGGCCGCCATGGGGCAGCGACTGGTCGAATCGGGGGCGATGCCCCGGTTCAACCAGAAGCAGGGATACGAGGCCTTCGCGCGCGGTGAGATCGGGATGATCCTGGAAACCAGCTCCATCCAGGGCAATTTCGTCAAGGGCGCCGCGAACAGCTGGGATCTCCGGTCGGCGCCGATGCCCGCCTTCGCCGGCCGCCCCACGGTACCGACGAATTCCGGCGCCTCCCTCTACATCCTGTCGGACGACCCGGCGAAACAACGCGCCTCCTGGGAGCTGATCAAATTCCTCACCAGCGAACACGCCTACACCCGGATCTCGCAGGCCATCGGCTACCTGCCGCTGCGCACCGGCCTGATCGACGATCCGGCCGGCCTGCGGGAATGGTCGCGGCGCAACCCGCTGCTCACGCCGAACGTCACGCAGCTCGCCGCCATGGAACCGTGGATCTCGATGCCCGGCGACAACTATCTGCAGATCCGGGACGGCATGATGGCGGCGGTCGAAGCGGTGGTCTTCCAGGGGGCGCCGCCGCAGGCCACCCTCACCGAGGCCCGGGACCGGCTCACCGACCTGCTGCCCGCGTCATGAGTACGGTCACCGTCGTCCAGTTCACCGATACCCATATCCGGCCCGCGGGCGAGCTGATGCACGGCACGGTGGACACCCATGCCAACCTGGTCCACGCGCTCGAGCGGTTGCGCGCGTTCGGGCAGCCGATCGACGCGCTGGTGCTCTCCGGCGATCTCACCGATACCGGCTCGCGGGAGGCCTACCGGCGGCTGCGTGACACGGTCGAACCGGTGGCCGAAGAACTGCGCGCGCGGACGATCTACGTGATGGGCAACCACGACGAGCGCCGGGCGTTCACCGCCGAACTCGGCCGGCCGCTCGACGATGTGCACGATATCGCCGGACTGCGTGTGGTCACGCTGGACAGCACGACCCCCGGCCGCCACGACGGCAGGCTCGAGGACGACCAGCTGGCATGGGTGGCCGCCGTACTCCGCGAACCCGCACGCCACGGCACAGTGCTGGTCCTGCATCATCCGCCGATCCCGTCGCCGATCGCGACCACCCAGGCCCTGCGGCTCCACCGGCCGGAACGGCTCGCCGCGGTGATCGCCGGAACGGATGTGCGACTGATCGTCTGCGGCCACAACCACTACACCGGCGCGGGTGCGCTCGCCGGAGTGCCGGTATGGGTGGGTCCCGCGCTGTCCTACCGGATGGACCCCTTCGCCCCCGCCGGGCGGCACCGCGGCCGCACCGGCTTCGGATTCACCCGCATCGATCTGCTCGGGCCGGATCCGGTGGCCACGGCGGTGGAGGTGACCCCCGCCACCGCGGTCTACGACCGGGCCGAACAGGACGCGCTGGACCAGCTGGCGGCACTGCACTCCGGGGAGGGCTGACCCGATGCTCGTGATCGAATCACCCGCGGCCGATCCGTCCGGAAGCGGATCACCGGGACCCGGGAAGAGCGCGCCGGCCGTCCGGGGCGGCCGTATCCTCCGCCGCGCGGCCCCCTACCTGTATCTGGCTCCCGCCCTGGCACTGCTCGTGGTGTGGGTGTACCGGCCGCTGGTACGGGCGGTGGAACTGTCGACCTATTCGTGGAATCTGCTGCCGACCGCGCCGGCGCAGGGGGTCGGCGCGGACAACTACCGGCGGCTGCTCGGACTCGCCGAATTCTGGGATTCCCTCGCCCGCACCGGAATCCTCGTCCTCGGACTGCTGCCGTTCACACTGCTGCTGCCGGTGCTCATCGCGCTGGCCGGCCGCCGGGTCGGGCGCCGGGCGCGCACCGTGTACCACGCCCTGGTCTTCGCGCCCTTCCTGGTCGCCCCGGTCGCGGCCGCGGCGGTCTGGCGCTGGCTGCTGCATCCCGGCAGCGGTTTCGCGGGCCGGATCCTGGGCTCGGACCGCAACTGGGTCTACGACGCGGACACCGCGCCCGGGGTGATCGTCCTCGTCACCGGTTGGCAGCTGCTGGGATTCGCCGTGGTCGTGGTGTGGGCGGGCCTGGCCGGGATCAACGGCGACTACGAGGAGGCGGCCCGGGTCGACGGTGCGAGCGCCGGACAGATCACCCGCCGGATCACCCTGCCGCTGCTCTCCCCCACCCTGGCGTTCCTGCTGCTGCTCACGGTCCTGCTCGGCCCCGCCCTGACCTTCCCGCTGATCGACTCGATGACCCAGGGCGGTCCGGCACAGGCCACCACGAATATCTACTACCTGCTGTGGGACTACGCGTTCCACAGTTTCGACGCCGGGCTCGGCGCCGCCGCCGGGGTGCTGCTGTTCGCCGGTTTCGCGGTGATCGCGGCGCTGTTGCTGTGGTTCTCGGAAAAGGTGAGCTTCCATGACGATTGACCGCTCCCGCGGCGCGACGATCGACCGCCTCCGCAGCGCGGCGAGCCACCTGCTCCTCGCGTTCACCGCGGGATTGTGCTTCTTCCCGATCTACTGGTTGTTCGCGACCTCCCTGCGGCGGCCCGAGGACGTGACCGCCCTGACGCCCATCCCGTGGCCGCTCTCGGTCGCCAACTATCGGGATGCCGCCCGGGAACTCGATATCGCCCGGCTGATCGGCAATACGTTCTGCGTGGCCGCGCTGTCGGCGGTGGGCCAGCTGCTGATCGCGCTGCTGGCCGCCTACGCCTTCGCCGTGTACACCTTCCCGTTCCGGCGCACGCTGTACCTGGCCTTCGCGGGCGCCTGGCTGGTGCCGTTCCAGGTGACCATGCTGCCGAACTATGTCCTGCTGGCCCGCCTGGGCCTGATCGATTCACTGATCGGCGTCGTCGTCCCCACCCTGTGTTCGGCGCTCGCCGTACTGCTGCTGCGCCAGCATATGGCCGGCTTCCCCCGGGAACTGCTGGCCGCCGCGAAGATCGACGGGCGCTCGTCGTGGTCGATCCTGTGGACGGTGGTGGTCCCGAATCTGCGTCCCGCGCTGGCCGCGCTCGGGATTCTGCTGTTCATCAACGCGTGGAACGAGTACTTCTGGCCGGCGGTCGTCCTGCGCGGGTCCAACAGCGTGGTGCAACTGGGGCTGCGGAGTTTCATGGGCACCGAGGGCGATCAGTGGGGGCCGATCATGGCGGTCGCGGGCCTGGCCTGCCTTCCGGTCCTGATTCTGTATCTGCTGCTACAGCGCCATATCGTGAACGCGTTCGTCCGCTCCGGACTCACCTGACGGCGGCCGGGTGCGCCTCGTCACGCTCCGGTTCCGGGGTATCCACGCATTCCAGGAAGAGGTCCACGGCGGGATTGGTCTCATCGGTCCGCCACACCGCGTACAGGTCCAGCGTCGGCACGGGGTCGGCGAGTTTCACCGCGACGGTGCCGGTGCCCTCGGCGCCCATCCCCATCGACACCGCGCGCGGCAGCGACGCGAACCCCACCAGCGGTCGCACCGACACCATATGCGCGGTGGCGCCCGGATCGTCGGCGCTGTGGGCGATCGACAGGGTGATCTTCGCGTCGGACGCGGCCCGCAGCAGCGAGTCGTACATGGCCGGGCACTGCTCCCGGGCGAACAGCACACAGTCCTGATCCGCCAGTTCCGCGAACGACACCCGCGACCGGTGCGCCCAGCGATGCCGGCGCCCGACCACCGCGACCATCGGCACCCGGTGCAGCAGCCGCCGGTACCGGAACTCCGCGGTACCGGGGTGTCCGTACACCAGAGCGAGATCCAGCGAGCCCGCGGCCAGGGCCGCCAGCTGCGGGCCGGTGCGTTTCTCCCAGAGCGAGACCTCGATGGCGGGATGCCGGTCGGTGAGCCGGGCGAGCGCGTTCGGCAGCACATGACGGCTGGCGGGCAGGTTGTAGCCGATGGCCAGCGACCCGGCCCGGCCCTCGGCGGTCGCCTTGGCCGCCCGGGCCGCCCGGTCCAGCGCGGCGACGACCTGCCTGGCCTGATGCTCGAATTCGCGACCGGCCGGGGTCAGCCGGACCTCGTGGGAATTCCGTGCCACCAATTGCACACCCAGCGCTTTCTCCAGTTTCTGCAACTGGGCGGAAAGACTGGGCTGAGTGAGATGCAGGCGTTGCGCGGCGCGGCCGAAATGCAACTCCTCGGCGAGGGCGAGGAACGAGATCAGATGTCGGAACTCCATACCGCCGGCTCCTTCTCCCGCCCTCTCCGCCACGGTAGCGGGGCCGGGTAACCGAGGATGAACCGGCGCCGCCCGGGCGGCGCCGGGACCGTTGCGTGCCGGTGAACCCCATCCGACCAGGTCGTAACCAGTTGGTACAGGGGCCCCGAGGGGCTCGACGCGGCGGCGGGCGCGGGGCACGATGCGGGTATGCGGTGGGTTGTCGCGCTGATATCGCTGGTCCTCGTCACCGGTTGCGCCACGGCGGGCGACCACGCCGCGATCGGCCCGCGGGAGTTCGATCTGCAGGCACACCGGGGCGGGCTGGGCCTGGTTTCGGAGAACACCCTCGCCGCCTTCGCGAACGCGCTCGAACTCGGGGTGAGCACGCTCGAACTGGATGTGCAGATCACCGCGGACGGCTATCCGGTGGTCACCCACGATCGCGATCCGAATCCGGCCAAATGCGCCGATACCGCCCCGGCGTTCCCGGGCGATCCCGAATTTCCCTATGTACCGGGCAGGACGTTCCTCCGCGATCTCACCCTCGCCCAGGTCCGCACGATCGACTGCGGATCCCGGCAACTGGCCGGCCACCCGGAACAGCGGATCGTGCCCGGAGCCCGGATGCCGCTGCTGTCGGAGGTCTTCGATCTCGTGCGGACCTACCGCGCCGATTCGGTGCGCTTCGATATCGAGACCAAGGTGGAGGCCGCGGCCCCGCGGGAGACCGCGCCACGCGAGGATTTCGCGCGCATCGTGGTCGACGAGGTGCGGCGGGCCCGGCTGACCGATCGGGTCACGATCCAGAGTTTCGACTGGGCGGCGCTCGCCTCGGTCCGCGCGCTCGCCCCCGAACTGCCGCTGGCCGCCCTCACCAACGGCGCGCAGTTCCTCGAAGCGGACCGGCCCGGCCGGTCGCCGTGGCTGGGCGGTGTGGATATCGACGACTTCCCGGGAACGCTGCCGGAGAAGTATGTGGCGGCGGCGGCCTCGCTGGGCGTCGCGACGGTGTCACCGGTACACGGCGATCCGCAGGACGGCGTCGCCGGCGACCCCGGCTACCGGCCCTTCACGACCCGCGCGCTGGTCGACGCCGCGCACCGGCACGGGATGCGGGTGGTGCCGTGGACGGTCGACGACCCCGCCACCATGGCCGCACTGCTCGACCTCGGGGTCGACGGACTCATCACCAACCGGCCCGATCTGCTGCGGAATCTGCTGGCGGAGCGGGGCTACGCGCTGCCGGAGCCGGTCCGGGGGTCGTGATCGGCCCGGTTCAGCGCGGGGCGACGGTTCGCGGTTCGGGATATCGGCGCCGGTGCGGCGGCCGGCCCTGCGTGCGGTGGTGGGGTACCCGCTGGATCCCGGACAGATCCCGGCGCACGACGTGGTTGCGGTCGGCGATCGAACCGAGGCTGTAGCGGGACTGCAACCCGAACAGCTGGGTGCGCGTGCGCGCGCTCCACCGCCGGGCGGCGGCGCGGCGGGTGGTCTGGAACGTCACCATGTACCCGCCCTCGTACAGGCGCAGCAGCGCGTAACCGGCGGGATATTCCTTGATCGCGGCGACCTCCAGGAACTCCACCGCGAGCGCGGTATCCGGGCGGGTCCGGCGATTGCGGTGGGTGTGGCCGCTGTGATGCAGGAACACCCCCGGCGCCCGTTCGTAGAGCCGGTGCAGTGTGGTGGCGTTGTCACGGTCGAGGACGAACCCGGGCCCGCCCATATTGCCGCGGCCGGATTCGCGGGTCACCGGATGATGGCCGAAAACCAGTGTGGGACGGTCCGGTTCGTCCCGGAGCAGGCCGCGCAGGCGGGACAACTGCTCGGTGTCGATATGCCCACCGGCGTGGTCGAGGTGGGTGGTGTCCAGGCCGATCACCCGCAACCCGCCCAGGTCGTAGTCGGCCAGTCGCTGGCGCGGCAGGAACTGCGGCCCCCAGCAGTCGTGGTGCCCGGTCCCCGCCAGCCGCGCCCCGGACTCCCAGTCGGCGCCCACCCGTGGCCGGTCGTGATTTCCCCGGCACACCAGCAGATCCCGGCCGAACTCACCCCAGCTGTCCAGACGCCGGCGCAGGGTGCGGGATTCGCCCGGCGTGCCGTCGTTGGTGAGATCGCCCGCGAGTATCAGATGTTCGGCCGCGCGATCGGGTGCGCGCACATCCTGCAGCAGAGCGTCCAGCATCACCGCCGGGTAGGCCGGCATCCCGGGTTCCCGGCGCACGCCGGTCGGTAATCCGGGCACGATCTGCCCGCTGACCTCCTCGCCGAAATGCACATCGTTGGCCAGGGCGAGGGTGCGCAGCAACCGCCCCGGCGGCGGTATCAGGGTGCGGAACTCGTGCGCCGGTTCCTCGTTCCACCAGCTCAGCGGCGATCCGGAAACGGCCCGCACACCGCGCGATCGCGCCTCCAGCCGATAGCGGCGGCCGGGTTCGAGTCCGGTGATCTCCACATAGTGGAAGGGAGTGGGGGTGTTGTCGTAGTGCACGACCGGCAGCGGTTTCGGTGAATCCGCCGGGCCGAGGGCGAATTCGGTATCCGAGGCCACCGGACGCCAGCGCCCGATGGCGTCGGGTGCGGCGGTCGTCCAGGTCACCGCCACCGACTGATCGCTGACGGTGATCACTTCCAGATCGCGGGCCACCATCGGGAAGGTGGCCGGCGCGAGTAGCGCGAATCCACCGGCCGGAGTGGCGGCGGCCGCGGCGGCGGCGAATGCGGTGAGTACGGTCCTGCGGGAAGCCTGGTGGCCCATCGCAACCCCTGAGGTTTCGCGGTTGCCTCGACGGACCCGACAGTATCGGCACAATCGTGCAATTCGGTGAACGGTAAACGAGCCGAGCAGGTCGATTTCCCCGCGCGCAGGCGAACCGCCCGCCGCCGCGGTTGCGGCGACGGGCGGTTCGGAACGACAGCGGAGTCAGTGCGCGAGTACCGGTTCCCCCTCGGCCGGAGCCGGGAGCGCATTCGGCAGCAGGAATCCGAGCACCACCGCGCCGAAGGCGAAAATGCCCGCGGCCCAGGCGAAGCTGGTGGTGTAGCTCTCGATGGCCGATTGCGCGACGGTCAGCCGATCCGGAGTCCGGGCGGCCAGGTAGTCACCGGCGGCCGACGCCGCGATGGTGCTCAGCAGCGCGGTGCCGATCGACCCGCCGACCTGCTGACTGGTGTTGATCATCGCCGAGGCGACCCCGGCGTCGTCGTGACGCACGCCGGCGGTGGCGCTCTGGAAGGCGGTCGACATCGCGCCGCCCAGACCCAGGCCCAGCAGGATCAGTCCGGGCAGGATATGCGTGGCGTACCCGGTGTCGAGACCGATCCGGGTGAGCCAGGCCATGCCGACCGCGGCGATCACGAATCCACCGCTCACCACGACCTTGGGGCCGAGTTTGGGCAGCAGCAGCGAAGGCGTGGTGGTGGAGGAGGCGACCATCGCCGCCACCATCGGCAGGAACGCCACACCGGTCATGATCGGCGAGTAGCCCAGCGTCAGCTGCATGTAGTAGGTCAGGAACAGGAAGATCGCGAACATCCCGATCCCCATCACGAATACCGCCAGGTAGGCCCCGCCGCGGGTGCGGTCGAGCACGATGCGCAGCGGCAGCAGCGGATGCGCCACCCGGGTCTCGAGCCAGACGAACAGCGCCAGCAGCGCGGCGCCGCCGATCAGGAAGGC
This sequence comes from Nocardia sp. NPDC049935, assembly GCF_055586645.1. Taxonomy (NCBI): domain Bacteria; kingdom Bacillati; phylum Actinomycetota; class Actinomycetes; order Mycobacteriales; family Nocardiaceae; genus Nocardia; species Nocardia sp. NPDC049935. The sequence goes on from NZ_JBVJHV010000007.1 coordinate 340,513, forward strand.
GAGGGTGGCCGAATCGCCCCAGCCGTGGCTTTCGGCGTGGGAGAATCCGTACACGACGGCGAACAGCGCGGCGGTGACCACCGCCGTGCCCGGGATATCGAGTTTCGGGCGGGCGCCCCCGGCGTGCCGGGCCAGCAGCAGCACCGCGCCGACCAGGGCCACGGCCGCGAAGACCAGGTTCACGAACATCACCCAGCGCCACGACGCCCACTCCGTGAGCGCGCCGCCGAGCAGCAGGCCGATCGCGCCGCCGGTACCGGCGACCGCGCCGAAGATACCGAAGGCCTTGGCCCGTTCCTTGGGTTCGGTGAAGGTCACCGTGAGCAGGGACAGGGCCGCGGGCGCGAGTAGCGCGCCGAAGATGCCCTGGCCGACACGTGCCCCGACCAGCATCTCGAAATTGGTGGCCGCGCCGCCGACGGCCGAGGCCACCGAGAAGCCGATCAGGCCGATGATGAATGTGTTGCGCCGGCCGAACAGGTCGCTGAGACGGCCGCCGAGCAGCAGCAGGCTGCCGAAGGCCAGGGCGTATCCGGTGATCACCCACTGCCGGCTCGCATCGTCGAACCCGAGGTCACGCTGCGCCTGGGGCAGCGCGATATTCACGACGGTCGCGTCGAGCACGACCATGAGCTGGGCGACGCCGAGGACGGCGAGCACCCACCAGCGCAGCGCGTGCGAACCACGCCTGCCCGTCGGTGTGTCCTGCGCGGAAGGCCCGCGCTCGATCATGGTAGTCATCTCGCCCCTTGAAAGAAGGTGGTCAGTGGAGGAAAGATCAGATAACCGGAGGAAGCATCTCCGCTTCGATGAACGCTATCACAATAACGGAGGATCGACCTCCACATAATCCCGCCGTTGCTAGAATGTGGCTGTGAAACACGCCACGACCCTGCGCGCACCGCGGCGGCTGCGCGCCGACGCCGCACGCAATCAGCAGCGCATCGTCGAGGCCGCCCAGGAATTGTTCGCCGATCGAGGACTCGAGATCACGCTCGACGATGTCGCCGAACGCGCGGGTGTCGGCGTCGGCACGGTCTACCGCCGGTTCGCCAACAAGAACGAACTCATCACCGAGGTCTTCCAGCAGAGCCTCGGCGATTTCGCCGACGCCGCCGAGGCCGCCCGGTCCAATCCCGACCCCTGGCTCGCGCTGGTCGAATTCGTCGAATACGCCTGCCGGCATCTGGCCGTCAACCGCGGATTCGGTGAGGTGATCCTCGAACTGGACCTGGACACCGAGCGTTTCCACGGCATCCGCGACCGGATCAAACCGGCCATCGCCGCGATCGTGGCGCGGGCCCGGGAGGCGGGGGTCCTGCAACCCGATATCGAGGCCTCGGACCTCTTCGCGATGATCCATATGGTCGACGGCCTGGCCGAGTTCGCCAAACCGATCAACCCCGATGTCTGGCGCCGCTATATGGCGATCGCCCTGAACGGTATCCGCGCCGACGGCGTCGAGCGCCGTGATCTGCCCGTTCGCGCGCTGACCGACGACGAGGTCGATCGCGCCAAAACCGCCAAGGCCGCTCCGTGCGGCGGCACCCGGCGCCGCTGACGCCCACCGGCGGGCACCGCCGGGATACTACGTCTGTTCCCGGCTCACGCTGAAGGCCGAGCAGCCCGGTGCGAGCACCGTGCCACTCATGGTGTGGCCGTCGAGGCGGGTCGCGGCCAGATCCACCATCGAATACCCCTCGGCCTGTTCCAGCCAGGCGACCTGCTCGAACCGCGGCAGCCCGGCCTGAAAGGACACCCGCATCTCGAAGGTGCCGGTTTCCACGGACATATTCGACCGCACCGGATAGAACCGGAACTGGGCCCGGCCCGCCGGTTCGATGGTGAGGGTCAGCCCGGTATCACCCTGAACACAGGTATACGTCCCGACCCAGCGCCCGGCGATCGCAGTCATCTCCGGCGAGCCCGAGGCCGCCGGGCCGTCACCCTCCGCGGCGATCGCGCTGCCCGACACCGTGTTCCCGCACCCCGGCAGTACCGCCACCGCGCACAGCGCCGCCGCGATACACCACCGGATTCGTTTGCTCCCGCCCACCCGTCGGAGCGTACTCGGGCGGACCCGAACCCGAAACCGCCCCTGCTCAGCGGCTCCGAACCGGTTCGGGCCCCGCCGGACGGCGCAGCGCCGCGTCCAGCCAGTCCTGGACCGCGCCGGTGGTGCAACGGCTGCCGATCGCCTCCGCTGTGAGCGCCCAGTAGCGCGACGCGGCGGGATGCCCGGCCGGCGGGCCCGCCGACAGACCGCGCCGGAACGCGGGGGTGTCGCGGCGGCCGCGCGCCCGGGCGTGCGCGGCGACGAACAGGTCCAGTTCCGGTCCGGCCGCCGGCTCGTCACCGGCGAGCACCCGGTCCGCGGCCGGAGCGTAGGCGGCGGCGAGATCGGAGAGCAGCGCGCGTTTGTCCCGGATCGACTCCTCGTCGCGCCGCCAGAGCTGCCGGGCGGCCACCTGCCGCAGCACCGGCGCCCGGACCAGTCCGACCAACTCGGCGAACGCCAGCACCTGCCGGGGCCGCGGCGTGGCCGGGATCGGCGGGATATCCATCGCGGCGAAATCGTCGAAGAGCGCGGCCGGCATGGCGGACAGGAGCGTGCGCCAGAAATCGATCAGCGTCGTGCGGACCGCCGCCCGGTCGGCCACCGCGGCCAGACTCGTCAGCGCCTGATCCTGACCGTCCGCCTGCTCGAGCGCGCCCAGCACCGCGTGCCGCCAGGACAGCTCACCCAGTTCCGCGGCCACCGCGGCCCGTTCCGCGGCGAACGCCGCGCCGGCCGGCCGATCGCCGGCCAGAACCCCGGCGATCACGGTCAGCCCCAGGCCGACCGCGCGCAACCGCCGGATCGTGCGCAGCCGGTCGAGGTCCTCCGAGGTGAAAACCCGATGCCCGCCGCCGGTCCGGAACGCGGTGAGCAGTCCTTCGTCGCAGTAGAAACGGATCGTGCGGACCGGAACGCCGGTGCGCACGGACGCTTCGCCGATACTCACCGCGTTCCGCGGATATATGAGGTGCGTCACAGTTACTGGAACCTCCACCCGAGTGGAGTTCCTACGGTACCGGAGACGATCCGAGCACTGGAGGTACCGCGATGAGCAGCGACAACACCGAAGAACTCGTCTGGGCGGCCGTGACCGACGAACGCCGCACCCTGGCCGATCTGCTGGCCGGACTGCCGGCCGCGCACTGGGACCATCCGACGCTGTGCGCGGGCTGGCGGGTCCGCGATATCGTCGCCCATATCCTGCTGACCTCCCGGGCCCGGCTCGGCTGGCTGCTGTGGCAACTGGCCCTGGCGCGCGGGAGCATCGCGCGGATGAACTTCGAGACCGCCATCCGCTACGCCGACAGCCGCACACCGGACGCGCTGCTCGCCGAATTGCGGGCGCTGATCCCCGTGCGGCACAAACCGGTCGGGACGACGGCGACCGACCGTCTCATGGACCTGGTGGTCCACGGCCAGGACATCGCGATACCCCTCGGTCTCCGGCGGGAGATCCCGGCGCGGGCCGCCGAATGGTCGGCCGAACGGATCTGGGAGATGGGCTGGCCGTTCCACGCGCGGCGCGATCTCGCCGGCCACCGGCTGATCGCGACAGATGCCCGATGGTCGGCCGGGGCCGGGACTCCGGTGCGCGCGCCGATGACCGAGCTGCTGCTGATCCTCACCGGGCGCGAACCCGTACCCACCGGCTCGGGCACCTGACGGGAATTCCCCCCGCGGCCCGGTGTTGTCGTCGCTGTGACCAGCGAAACCACCCCGCGCCGCGAACTGCTCCGTGATTTCCTGCGCGCCCGGCGGGCGCGGCTGCGCCCCGAGGACGTCGGTATCCCGGCGTCGGGCCGGCGGCGCACGCCCGGGCTGCGACGGGAGGAGGTCGCCGTCCTCGCCGGTGTGGGGGTGTCCTGGTACACCTGGCTGGAGCAGGGACGCGAGATCACGGTGTCCGATGATGTGCTGGATGCCGTGGCCCGGGTGCTGATGCTGACCGAACCGGAACGGGCCCACCTCTACCTGCTGGCCGGGCTGAACCCGCCCCCGGCGCACTGCGCGCCGGGGGCGGCGGTCCCGCCCGAGATGCGGCAGCTGGTCGCCGCCTGGGCGGGTCCGGCCGTCCTGCGTGACCGCTACTGGAATGTGCGGGCGTTCAACGACATCGCGGCGACGGTGTTCGGCTACGGCGACGGCGACGACAACTGCCTGATCACCTATTTCACCAACCCCCGCTACCGCGCGATGGACGAGCTGTGGACGGCGAACGCGCCCGCGGTGGTCGCCGCCTACCGGGCGAGCGCCGCGCTCTGCCCCGGCGACCCCGAACTCGCCCGGGTCACCGACCGGCTGACCGCCTCGAGTCCGGAGTTCACCGATCTCTGGGCACGCCAGGATGTCGGAGTCCCGGCCCAGGCGGTGAACGCCCTGCGCCACCCCGAAGCCGGCGCCCTGTTCTTCGACGTGACCACACTGACCGTCGCCGACCGCGCCGAATGGCAGCTGGTGCTGTACAACCCCCGCCCCGGGACACCCACCGCCGATCGGCTGCGGCGGTTGCGGCTCGCCGCACCGGCCCGAGGCCCGCATCGTGGTGGTGCCACACCCACCATGAACACGCACTGTTCGCCGCCGCCGGACGCGCGCACGCTGAAACCATGACACCCCCTGTTTCTCGATACGACGGCCGGATCGCGCTCGTGACCGGAGGCTCCAGCGGAATGGGTCTGGCGACCGCGCGCCGGCTCCTCGCCGAGGGCGCCGAGGTGGTCGTCACCGGGCGCGACCAGGCGCGGCTGGATCGCGCGGTGGCCGATCTGGGCGACCGCGCGACCGGAATAGCCGGCGACGCCACCGATCTCGCGGACCTCGACACGCTGACCGCCACCATCGGGGAACGGTTCGGCGGACTGGACCTGGTGTTCGCCAATGCCGGTATCGGCGCGTTCGGGCCTGTCGCGGCGGTGACCGAAGCCGAGTTCTACCGGGTCGTCGACAGCAATCTCAAGGCCGCCTTCTTCACCGTCCAGAAATCGCTGCCGCTCCTGCGGCCCGGCGCCGCGATCGTCCTTACCGCCTCGTTCGCCCCGCACCGGGGCGCGCCCGCCGCCGCCCTCTACACCGCGACCAAGGCCGCCGTGCAGAGCCTGGCGCGGACCCTCGCGGCCGATCTCGTCGACCGGCGCATCCGGGTCAACTCCGTGAGTCCCGGCTATATCGACACTCCGGCCTTCCGGGCCGAAGCCTCCGGCGAGATCGCCGCCGCGATGGGCACGACGGTGGCCGCGGGCCGGATCGGGTCGCCGGCGGAGGTGGCGGCCGCGGTGGCATTCCTCGGATCGGCGGAGGCGTCCTATATCAACGGCCAGGATCTGCTGGTCGACGGTGGGCTGATCTCGGTCGCCCCGGCCGCCATGGTGTAGCGGCCCGATCTCATTTCTCCGCGATACCGTGGCGCGACCGGCCCGCCACGAAGACCTCGAACCCGTCGAGGTGGCGGGCCAGGCCGTACTCGAACAGTGCTTCCAGATCCGTCGGCGCCTCGTCGGACAGGGCGGCCAGTAGCGGGAACTCACCGCTGTGCAACAGATCGCGCGTCCTGGAACGCTGGGCGGCCTCCCAGCCGGCCCGCGTGATACCGGTGTCCTGTTCGGCCTCGGTTTCCTCGGCCATGGTCATCGCCAGGGTGACGACCAGCGCGTGCAGGGTGAGCGCCTCGTGCATCCGGACCGTCAGGGGCAGGCCGAGGCCGTCCAGGGCGGCCAGCATCCATTCGGTCTGGGCCATCATATTGGGCGCGAGCAGCGGCCGGGTGAACGAGATGACCCGGGGCAGCCACAGATGCCGCCGGCACAGCCGCCACTGCCGGTACGCGGCCAGCTCCAGATCCGCCCGCCATTCCCGGCCGCCCGGCGCGGGCAGATCGAGCTCGCCGAACACCTCATCGGCCATCTGTGTGAGCAGTTCCTCCTTGTTCGCCACGTACCGGTACAGCGACATCGGTCCGGCGCCGAGGTCGGCCGCCAGCCGGCGCATCGACACCGCCTCGAGTCCTTCGCTGTCGGCGATCGCCACAGCACTGCGCAACACCCGCTTTCGCTGCGAATCCCGATCCACGAATTCGGGCGCGGGCCACGCCCGCGGCCGGTCCGCCGCGGGGGCCCGCCGGCGACCGGCGGGCGCGCTCACCACCGTGCCGGCCCCCACCCGCGATTCGACCAGCCCTTCGTCGCGCAGGGTGGCCATCACCCGTGTCGCGGTCGCGATCGCGACCTCCCAGCGCGCGGCGATCTGCCGGATGGAGGGCACCCGGTCACCGGGTTTCAGCCGGCCGTCGCGGATCCGGTCGCGGAGATCTCCCGCGATGACGAGATAGGGGGCTTCCGGACGCGGGGTCCTCGGCATGATTCCTCCACTTCAGCGGTGGGTTTCCGGTCGAGTGTACTAGATCACCGGCCGAGTGGACTAGTACACCAATTCGCTTCTGACATGGCTTTCGGCAAGACATTTGGCTACCTTCGAGCCTGTACCGATACAGCGTACGCAACACTGCGGCGCGGATCCGGGCACGCCCGCCGCCCGCACCCGCGCCGCCCCGATTCGACGACACCCAGGAGACCCCTATGAACGGCCGGAACGTCCTGATCTCCGGCGCCGGAATCGCCGGACCGACCCTGGCGTACTGGTTACGCCGATACGGCTTCCATCCGACCGTTGTGGAACGCGCCCCCGAACCGCGCAGCGGTGGTCACGCGGTCGATATCCGGGGCACCGCCCGGCAGGTCGCCCAGCGGATGGGCATCGTCGACGAGGTCCTGCGAGCCCACACCGGCGCCCGCGGCATGGCGTTCATCGACGAGACCGGCGGACGGGTCGCCACCATGAGCACCGAGGTGTTCGGGGATTCGGGTGGCCCGGTCGCCGAAATGGCGCTGCTGCGCACCGATCTCGCCAAGATCCTCTACGAGCGGACCCGTGACGACGTCGAGTACCTCTTCGGTGATTCGGTCACCGCGGTCACACAGGACGACGCGGGTGTGCGGGTGGAGTTCGCGCACACGCCGGCCCGGCGTTTCGATCTGCTGATCGGCGCGGACGGTGTCCGCTCCACCGTGCGCCGGCTGGTCTTCGGCGCCGACGAGCGCTATATCCGCGACCTGGGCTCCTATATCTGCCTGTTCACCGTCCCGACGACGGTGGAGCTCGACGGCTGGCAGTTGATGTACACCATGCCCGCGGGCAACGGCCGGCCCGGCCGGACCGCCGCTCTGCGGCCCCGCAAGGAGCCCGGCACCGCGGTCGCCGGCTTCTTCCTGCGCTCGGCGCCGCTGTCCTACGACCGCGAGGACCTCGACGAGCAGAAGCGAATCGTGCTGCGTGCCTTCGACGGCGACGGCTGGGAGGTCCCGCGGATCCTCCCGGAGATCTGGAACACCCCCGATTTCTACTTCGACCGCGTGCACCAGATCGAGGTCCCGGTCTGGTCGCGCGGCCGGACAGCGCTGCTCGGCGACGCCGGTTACTGCGCCTCGCCGATGTCGGGTATCGGCACCAGCCTGGCACTGGTCGGCGCCTATCTCCTGGCCGAGGAACTCGCCACCGCCGAAGGCGACCACCGGATCGCCTACCCGGCCTATGAGCGCCGGATGCGCGAATTCGCCGACCGTGCACAGGAATTCGCGCGCAGCGCCGGCGACGGCGGCCTCATGCCCGACACCCGGGCCCAGCTCTGGATCCGCAACGGCTCGATCCGGCTGTTGCCCTATCTGCCGAAACGCCTGGTCGGTCGCGGTATGGACAAACTGTCCACCACCGTGCGACTCGATGACCGGCTCGGCACCACCGCCTGATTCACCTGAGGAGAACCGATATGCCCGTGAGTACTTTCCTGTGGTTCGACGGCCGAGCCGAAGAAGCCGCCGCGTTCTACACGGAGTTGTTCCCCGGCTCCGCGATCCACACCGTCGAGCACGCTCCGGACGGAGCGGTCACCACAGTCTCCTTCGAACTGTCGGGCCAGCGCTTCGTCGCCTACAACGGCGAACCCCGCTTCGCCTTCACCGCGGCCATCTCGCTGTACGCCGACTGCGAAACACAGGAGGAGGTGGACACCCTGTGGGCCGGGCTCACCGACGGCGGCGAGGAGGGACCCGGCGGTTCCCTGACCGACCGTTTCGGAATCACCTGGCAGGTAATCCCGAAAGCGATGGGTGAACTGCTCGCCGACGCGGAACCGGAGGCGGCGCAACGAATTCTCACCGCCGTCCACGCCATGAACAAGATCGATATCCAGGGGCTGGCCGACGCCCGCGGCCACTGAGTCCACCACCACCGCACGGCATCGCCCGGAGAACCGGAGGGAGCACCATGACCGACAACAGCGCGGCGAATCGCCCCGGACGGCTACGAGCCGCATGGACGCTGGTCCTGCTGACCACGCTGTGCGCGGAACTGACCTTCACCGCGGTCGCGGTCCCGTTCACCTGGCTGCTGCTGCCCCTGCTGATGGTGATGTACGGGGCCGGAGTGCTGGTGGTCCGGGAGGCGGCCGTCCGCACGGGTGCCGGATGGCCGAGCCTGTTACTGCTCGGCCTGGCCTACCAGCTGGCCGAGGACGGACTCGGCCTGCAGGCCCTGACCAGCCCCGATATGTACGGCGCCGCCGATTGGGGGTGGCGGGCGCTCGGCGTGAACTGGACCTACTGGGTATCCCAGATCGGGGTGCACGTGGTGTTCAGTGTGCTCATCCCGATCGTGCTCACCGATCTGCTGTTCCCGCACCATCGCGGCCGGCCGTATCTGCGCACGCGCGGGCTGGCGGGCACCGCCGTGCTCGCGGTGGCCGGCGTACTCGGCCTGCGGCTCGTCGTCTCCGGCACCGAGGATCCCGGCTACCGCACCCCGTGGGGGTGGACGGTCGCCTTCCTGCTCGCCATCGCCGTCCTGGCGACCGTGGCGTTGCGCTACCTGCCCGGCCACCCCTTCCTGATGCCGCGACCCGCGGCCACGGTCCCGCGCGCGTGGATGGTCGGCGTCGCCGCGGCGGTGGCGACCGTGGTGTTCCTGGGGCTGCTGCTCCCGCCGGGGCTGCGCCCCGACAACCTGTACGGCCCCGGTTTCCCACTGTGGATCCCGCTGCTCATCGCCCCCGTGGTGGCGTTCGCCGCCGCGTGCCGGGTGCTGCGCTGGCGGGCGGCGCCGGAATGGGGTGACCGGCAGCTGATCTGGTTGATCGGCGGAATCCTCGTCGGCCATACCGCGTTCATGATGGCGGCCTCCCCCACCGCCGTGGTCACCGGCTCGCTGACCATCGCGGCGGAGGTCGCGCTGCTGGTCGTGCTCGCCCGGCGCCTCGGACGCCGGGTGGCGGCGCCCGAGTACGCCGCGGGCCGTGGCTGAACCGGGTTCGGCCGGGATCGATCCCCGCGCGCACCGGACCATTACGCTACCGGGTGTGTCGGCAGAACGAACTTCTGTCCGGGGATTGCCTCCCGCGGATACCAGCGATTTCGTGGGTCGCGACCGGGAACTGCAGAGAATCGGAATGGCCCTGCTGGGCGAGGCCCGGCTGGTGACCCTGATCGGTGCGGGCGGTATCGGGAAGACCCGGTTGGCGATCGAGGCCGTCCAGCGGTTCCAGCGCGCCCGGCGGGTCCCGGTCCACTGGGTGCGGCTGGCGCTGCTCCCCCGGGACGCCGACGCGGCGGCGGTGGAGGAACATATCGCGGTCTCGGTGATCGAGGCCGATTTCTCCGGACGACCGGCCTGGGACGCGGTGGTCGCCGCGGTGCGCCGGCGCGACGCGGCCGGTCGGGATGTGCAGACGATCCTGGTCATGGACAACTGCGAACACGTGCTCGCCGGTGCGGGCGCGGTGATCGCCGATCTGCTCGACGCGGCCCCCGGGCTCACCGTGCTGGCCACCAGCCGGGAAGCGATCGGATGGGTCGACGAGAAACTGGTACCGGTGCCCGCGCTGTCCGGAGCACAGGCGCTGACCATGTTCCGCGCTCGCGCGGACCTCGTCGGGCATACGCTCACCGACGACGAGACCGATACCGCCGCCGCGATCTGCCGGCATGTGCACAACCACCCGCTCTACATCCGGCTGGCGGCCGCGCGCCTCTCGCGCCAGCCGCTGCCGATGATCCTGCGCGACCTCAGCGGCGCGGCCGGCGACCGCCGGTTGCAGTGGCAACACGGCCCCCGGGTCGGCGCGGAGGCCCGGCACCAGGGGATCCGCGATGTCATCGCCTGGTCCTACGACCTCTGCCGGGACAAGGAACGGGTGCTGTTCGATCGCCTGTCGGTGTTCGCGGCCGGGTACGACGCCGACCACGACGGCGCCGACGCGGGGCAGGACGTCGGCGCCGAATTGGAAGCCGTGGTGGCGATCTGCGCCGACGACGACACCGCCCCCGGCGACGGATTGACGCGCGAGGAGATCGAAGGCCTGCTGGAACGGCTGGTGGATCAGTCTCTCGTATCGATCCACCTCGCGACGACGACAGTGCGCTATTCACTGGCCGAGACCATCCGCGTCTTCGCCCGGCACCGGCTGGCGCAACGCGGTGCGGAAGCCGACCGGTTCGCGCGCCGGCATCGCCGCTACTACCGCGACAAGGTGGTCGCGGCCCGCGCCGGTTGGTTCGGGCCCGACGAGCGGGCGCTGCTCGATTGGGCCCGGGCGGCCTGGGACAACCTGCTGTGCGCGATGGAGGGCAGTATCGCCACTCCGGGCGAGGCGGCCGTCGGCCTGGAGATCGCCGCCGGGCTCATCGCCCTGCGCATACCCTTCTTCACCGGCTCGCTCCGAGAACCGCGCCGGTGGGCCGAGCGCGCACTCGCGGCCAGCCGGGACCTCGACCCCGAACCGGTTCCGTTGCAGATCGTTTCGATGTCGCTGATCGCCTGGATCAGTATGTGCCAGGGAATGCACCGCGACGCCGAACACATGCTCGACGAATGCGTCGCACGCTGCCTGCCCGCCGCCGAGTCCGGGACGCGGTGGCGGGCGGAACCCGATCGCGACTTCGGCCTGCCCGCCGCCGTCGAATTCGCCCGCGGGACCGAGCTGATGCTGATCCGCTGCGATATCCGCGCGATCGCGGTCCTGGCCCGGGCCCGGGTGCGGTTCGCCGCCGAGGGCGACGACGGCGGTGCCGCGATGAGCGAACTGTTCGAGGCACTGGCTGCCGCGTTCTTCGGCACCTCCGGACAGGCCCTGGACACCTGCCGCCGCCACCTGGGCAACGCGGAGCGCTCCGGCGCCGGGTGGGCGGTGTCCTGGGCGAGGCTGGCCTGGGCGATCGCGTCGAGCAAACACGGCGACCCGGACGAGGCACTGGCCGTGGCGCGGACGACGCTGGCCGATCAGCTCGCGATGCGCGACCGGTGGGGCGCGGTCTGGGCCGTGCACATCCGGGCCTGGGCCCTGGCCCGCCTGGTCGGCGCCGCGCCCGACCCGCGCGCCGCCGCCGTCCGGGACCGGGCACGCGATATCGCATGCCTGCTCGGCGGGGGAACCACACTCAGGGAAGGGATCGGCGTGGATATCGCCAACCTGGGCCCCTTCGCCGCCGAAACCGAGTACGCCGCGGACATCGCCCGAAAAGCACTGGGCGACAAGCTGTTCGACGAGGCATTGCGCGAGGGCACGCTACTGCGACCGGAACTCGGGGAGGTGGCGCAGCTGGCACTGGGGAACCTGTCGATGGAACGACTGCCGGTCGAACATCCGGTGCGGCGCGGCCGGCCGTCGCCGTGGGAGCAGCTGTCCACCGCCGAACAGGAGGTGGCCGTACTCGCCGCGGCCGGGTGGACGAATACGGCCATCGCGGCCCGGCGCGGCAGCTCCTACAAGACCGTGGACGCGCAAATGGCCGCCGTACTGCAGAAACTCATGATCGGTTCCCGAGCCGGAATCCGTTCGCTCGTACCTCCCGACCGCCGGGCCCAGGTGAGCGAGGAAGCCGCCCGCAAGCCGCCGCGTGGCCGGCCGAACCCGCGTCCGCGCTGACGGGACCGGGCGTGGCCGATCGGGCCGGCCGCCGGACATACCGGTGGCACGGCTCTACCGATGCCGGATCTCTACCTATCGGGTGATTCTTGGTCCCGCGCGGCCGTCGTTGCCCGCGGCCGCCGATGATCATCGCCCCTCGCTGGAGTCGTCCACTGTGCTCGTACCCACGCCCGTAACCGGCAGCCGCATCTCACCCGCCGATACCGACGCGCCTCGTGTTCCGCTGTACTCCCCGGAGTTCGCCGCCGATCCGCACGGCGCCTACCGGCAGATGCGCGACAGGTACGGCTCCCTGGTTCCGATCGAACTGGCGCCGGGAGTCCCCGCGACGCTGGTGCTCGGATATCGCGCGGCGCTGCGGATTCTCAACGACCCCGAGCGTTTCCCCGCGGACCCGCGGGCCTGGCAACGCGATATCCCGGCCGATTGCCCGGTGCTGCCCGTCCTGGAGTGGCGGCCGAGCGCGATCCGCAGCGCGGGCGCGGAGCACGCCCGTTACCGCGCCGTCAACACGGCCGGGATCGACGCGGTCGATCTGCACGCACTGCACGCTGTCGTCGAGCGGATCGCCGTCCCGCTGATCAACGCGTTCTGCGCGGGCGGCGCGGCCGACCTCGTCACCCAGTACGCCTTTCCCCTGGCATTCCAGTCGATCAACGCGATGCTGGGGTGCCCACCGGAGATCGGCGGCAAGGTCGCGGAAGCGACCCAGGCGGTCTTCGACGGCATCGACGCCGAAGAGGGGAACCGGATGCTCAGCGCGGCCGTGCTCGAACTCGTCGAGCTCAAGCGCGGCGATCCGGGAGCCGATATCACCTCGCGCATCCTGAGCCACCCCGCGGACCTGGACGAATCGGAACTGATCCATCAGATCGTCGTGCTCTACGGCGCCGGAATCGAGCCGCTGCAGAATCTGATCGTCAACGCCCTGCTGCTGATCCTCACCGACGAACGGTTCGGCGGCAATCTCCTCGGCGGCGCGCTGTCCACCCGGGACGCCTTGGACGAGGTCCTGTTCGAGGATCCGCCGATGGCGAATTTCAGCGTCACCTACCCGCGGCAGCCGATCCTGATCGACGAGGTCTGGCTACCCGCGCACCAGCCCGTGGTGATCAGTCTGGCCGGCTGCAACAACGACCCCGCCCTCGGCACCGGCGATCACACCGGCAACCGTTCCCATCTGGCGTGGGGCGCGGGACCCCACGCCTGCCCGGCCCGATCGGCGGCCTATCTGATCGCCCAGGGCGCGGTCGACCAGTTGCTGGACGCCCTACCGGATCTGCGGCCCGCCGTACCGGCCGGCGAACTCACCTGGCGCCCCGGCCCTTTCCACCGCGCCCTGGCCGAACTCCCGGTGACCTTCCCGCCGGCCCCACCGCAGGCGCTGCCCTGAACCCCTCGAGTCAGGACACGGCCGCCGGCGGTTGAGCGCGACCCACCGGATACCGGTCAGGGCACCCGCGGGCCGGTGTGCGCACCGGCCGTGAACCGAGACATATCGGCGGGCCGGGCGAAGGTATCGGCGAACGCGTCCGCCAGCACGGGGTCGCTCTGGGCGGCCAGCATGAGCTGCTGCAGTTCTGGCGGCGGGGCGAGCACGGCCGCCGTCCAGCGCGCGGCGGGATGAGCGGTCCCGGTGAGCCAGGGCGTCGCGGCCGCTTCCATCCACGGCCGGTCGAACGGGCCCTCCGGGCGGGCCAGTATCGCGGCGGCATAGGCCGCCGCGCACTGGGCGGCGTTGTTCGCGCCCTGGGCGCCGCCGGGGTCCATCCGGCACACCACATCGCCACCGCCGAGAACCGGCAGTCCGGACGGGGTGATCCCCACCGGATGCCGCACGACCGGGGTCACGGCACCGATCGCGCTCGCACCGCCGTCGGTGGGTTCGGCCGTGCGATAACGTTCGGCGAGGTCGGCGGGCAGGATCGACCCGAGCAGGCGCAGCGCCCGGGTGATCCGCTCGGCCGCGGACTCGTGCGCGGTGAACACGTCGAGCGGGCCGCCCGGTACCGCTTCGATCAACAGCATTTCGCAGCGCCGTTCCTGCCCGGGCGCACCGGTGAGCCCCGGGTAGGAGACGATCTCACCCAGCCCGGGCAGTGACACATACGTGCCGAGATCGTCCGGATCGTCCGGGACACCGTCCAGGTAGAAGACCGCCAGCTGCCGGGCGGGCCCCGCGGCCACCGGCCACTCCGTATCGACGGGGAACCAGGCGGCCGTCGCCGCGGACGCCCGGGTGACGACGGTCAGGTCGGCACGGGCGACCCGCTGCTCGAGTTCGGCCGGCGAGGGATCGGCGATCTCCAGGTCCCCGCCGGCGGCCGCGAAGTCGGTGAGCCACCGCGCGAAAACGGTGCGCTGGTCGACGCTCTGCGCGGGCCGGCCGAATCGACCGGTCCATTCCAGCACTCGCTGCCCCTCCATCACCATGGCCAGCCGGATGCCGCGTATCTCGGGCGCCCGGGAACGCCAATGCCCCAGTCCCGCGCCGGCCTCGAGGTCGAGCGTGCGCGGGAACTTCACCTGGGTGCTGGTCACCGTCCCGTTCAGAATCCGCGCGGCGTCACGCGCGGCGACGAGTGTGACCGGCAGGCCCGCCGCCGACAGCCGGTGCGCCAGCGGAAGCCCGCATTCACCCGCTCCCAGAATCTGAATACTCTCCACAGCACCACCCTTGTCTCGCCGGACCCGTGCGGTCCGGTGAGGTGATCGTCGGCGCATAGGTAGGACCGGCGCATCGGTAGCGGCCGTTCTCGGAGGCCGGAAGCCCGCGCGACGGCGCTCCGCTCGCCTCGGCGGGCACACCCCGGTGTTGCGCTAGATTGGGTCGAGACCACCACGGCGGTGGTGCCGCGGCAACGCGGGCCGCCGGCAGCCGGCGCAGGAAAGGACATCGGTGACCGCCACCGCGACGCAGGCCCGGGCCGCACGGCCCGTTCCCGTTCGCCGCCGGTACCGGTCGCGGCCCGTTCTGCGCGCTGTTCTGGTGGTACTGCTGACCGCGGTCTCGCTGCTGCACTGCGATCCGCTGACCCCGGCCGCCCACGCGCATCCGGATCACGCGGTGAGCACCGCGACCACCGCTCCCGGCGCCGGGCACACACACGCGTCGGACGCCTTCGATTCCCACTGCCCCACGCACGCGGTGCACTGCGTTCCCCAGGTGGTCCTTCCGCCCCGGGCGAGTGATCTCTTCGATTTCCTCTGGCTGGGCACCCTGGTATCCGCCGCCCTGGCCGCGATCTCGGTCGCCCTCGCCGCGGGCCGCCGCCCCCGCGGCCCGCCCGCTTCCCGGCCCGCGCTCGGCGGGCAGCAGATCCTGACCCTGTTCTGTATCGCCCGACGCTGATCGGTCAGCGCCAGGCCGCGCCACCACGGGTGGGCGGCCGGTGTCCGTCACCGTTCACCGTCGAGGGCACACGTGTGCCCGATACCAGAAAGCGACCACAGGTCGATGGACAATATCGTGCTGCCCGAATGGGCCGAGGCCGGCGCCCGCACCATCGCGGCGCCCGGCGCCGCCCTCTCTCCGGATTCGCTGGTCGGCAATACACCGGTGCTGCGGGTTTCCGGCCCGCTGGCCCCGGCGCCGCGGGGATTCTGGGCAAAGCTGGAGGGATTCAATCCCGGCGGGATGAAGGACCGGCCCGCCCTGCACATGGTCGAATGCGCCCGCCGTCGCGGTGAACTCGCACCGGGAGCCCGGATCGTGGAGTCGACCAGCGGAACGCTCGGGTTGGGGCTGGCGCTGGCCGGGGTCGCCCACGGGCATCCGGTCACCCTGGTCACCGATCCGGGTCTGGAACCGATCGTGGCCCGGATGCTCGCCGCCTACGGGGCCACCGTGGATATCGTCACCGAACCCCATCCGGCCGGCGGCTGGCAGCAGGCCCGTCGCGACCGGGTGGCGGAGCTGCTGTCCGCCGAGCCGGCGGCATGGTGCCCGGATCAGTACTCCAACCCCGACAACATCGCGGGATACGAACCGCTGGCGCTGGAGCTGATCGAACAGCTCGGCGGGGTGGACGTGCTGGTGTGCGCGGTGGGCACCGGCGGGCATTCGGCCGGGGTCGCGCGGGTGCTGCGGCGGTTCCATCCGGCGATGGAGCTGATCGGCGTCGATACCGTGGACTCCACGATCTTCGGCCTACCGGCCGGCCCGCGGCTGATGCGCGGGCTGGGTTCGAGTATCCATCCCGCCAATGTCGACTACGACGCCTTCGACGAAATCCATTGGATCGCCCCCGACGAAGCGGTCTGGTCGGCCCGCGCCCTGGCCCGGACCTATCACATCAGCGGCGGCTGGAGCGTGGGCGCGGTCGCCCTGGTCGCGGGCTGGGCGGCCCGGACCCGGGAGCCGGGCACCCGCATCGCGGCGGTGTTCCCCGACGGACCGCAACGCTATTTCGACACCGTCTACAACGACGATTACTGCCGCGCGCACGATCTGCTGCGTACCGAACCGCCGGCGGGTCCGGCGACCGTCTCGTCACCGGCGGAGGGTCCGGTGCGATCGTGGACACGGTGCCGTGACGTGGGCGATCCCCGCGCCGCAGCGGTCGCCGGCACCGAGGAGGAGCGCTGATGGGCGTCGCGGCCGAATTCCGCGGTTTCGACACGCCGGCCCGCCTGCTGATGATCAATCAGTTCGGCATCAATCTCGGTTTCTACATGCTGATGCCGTATCTGGCCGGCTATCTGGCCGGACCGCTCGGGCTGGCCGCGTGGGCGGTGGGCCTGGTGCTGGGCGTGCGCAATTTCTCCCAGCAGGGCATGTTCCTGGTGGGCGGCACGCTGGCCGACCGGTTCGGCTACAAACCACTCATCGTCGCCGGATGTCTCTTCCGGACCGCCGGTTTCGCGCTCCTGGTGTTCGCGACGAACCTTCCCGCGTTGCTGATCGCGTCGGCGGCCACCGGATTCGCCGGCGCCCTGTTCAACCCGGCCGTCCGCGCGTATCTCGCCGCCGAGGCGGGACCGCGCCGGGTACCGGCGTTCGCGCTGTTCAACATCTTCTACCAGGCGGGCATCCTGGCCGGCCCGCTCGTGGGGATGGCGTTGATGCTGCTGGATTTCCGCACCACCGCGGCGGTGGCCGCGGCCGTGTTCGCCGTGCTGACGGTGGCCCAGCTGTTCGCGCTGCCGGCGCGGCGTGAGCACACCGGGGACGAGCGGGGCCCGGTTCTGAAGCAGTGGCGCGCGCTGCTCGCCAACCGGCGCTTCGTGGCGTTCGCGGTCGCGATGACCGGCTCGTATGTGCTGTCGTTCCAGGTGTATCTGGCGCTTCCGCTGCAGGCCGAGATCCTCGCTCCGGACCACGCGCAGCTGTTGATCTCCGGGATATTCGTGGTCTCCGGGGTGATCGCGATCGCGGGTCAGATGCGGATCACCGCGTGGTTCCGGGCCCGTTTCGGCCGCGGCCGCGCCCTGGTGATCGGTATGGCCGTGCTGACCGCGGCGTTCCTGCCGATGGCGCTGATCCCGGGGCCGGAGGCGCTGGGCACCGGCGGGGCCGTGGCGGCGTTGCTGCTGTGCGCCGCGGTGCTGGCGGTCGGCACCGCCACCGTGTTCCCCTTCGAGATGGATACCGTGGTCACTCTCGCCGAAGGGCGGCTGGTCGCCACGCATTACGGCTTCTACAACACGATCGTCGGTATCGGAATCCTGGCCGGGAACCTCGCCACCGGAGCGGTTTTCGGTGCGGCCCGGGACGCGGGAGCCGAATGGGCGGTATGGGCCGGGCTGGTCGTCGTCGGCATCGCCACCACCGCTGCCCTCGCCCGCCTAGACCGCCATCCGGATCCGGACCCCGAGTGCCCCGGCGCCGCGGGCACGGACGTCACGGGCGAGGTCCGGACCGCGAGCACCTGACCCGCGACAGCACCGCGCCCGGCCGTCGATGCGACGGCCGGGCGCGGTGTTCGTCGTTTTCAGTGCCGCGGCGCCTCGGCCCGTAGGGTGAAGGCCGCGGTGTGCACCACGCCCTCGTGCCGGAAATCGAGGAACAGCCGGTAGATCCCGGGTCCGGGTACCGCGGTGTGGAAGGCGATCTCGGGACCGGGTGCGGTCACGCCGTCTCCGGGCTCCCCGGTGGGGTGGACGTGGATATAGGCCAGATCCCCGGCGCGGATCACCACCAGGTGTCCGTAGGCGGCGAGATAGGGCTCGAGATCGGTGACGGCCGCGCCGTCCCGGCGCACGGTCAGAGTCAGCAGGTCACCGGCTCCCGCCACCAGGTCACCGCGCAATTCCACCTCGTATCCGCCGGTCACGACGGTGCGTCCCGGCGCCGGTACCGGCAGCGGGGCGTAGGGGCCGGGGACCGCGAGGTCGGCGCCGAGGGTGAGGGTGCGGCCCAGGGCGCGGGGCGCGATATCGGTGAACACCCGGTAGGCGCCGGCGTCCGGCAGGTTCAACCGCACCGACCAGGTGCCGTCGTCCGCGCGCCGGGGATGGACATGCCAGAAGCCGGTCAGCTCGCGCCGGACGACGATCAGATGGAGTTCGCGGTCGTGGATCGGGGTGTAGTCGGTGACCGGCTCCCCATCGGGACCGAGAATCCGGAACCGGAAGTCGATCTCCCCCGGCTCCACCACGGGGTTCAGCAGATCCAGCGTGTAGCCGTCCTGGGTGATCTGCAACCCGCCCGGTAACGACGCACCGTGACCCCCGTGGGCGGCCGTGTCGTGATGGGCGTGCTGCCCGGCGTGGGCGACCGGTGCGACGGCGTGCGCCCCCGCACCGTGACCGCCGTGGCCGTGATGTTCGGTGTGAGTGGCGTGTATCGAGGCGTTCATTGTGCTCTCCCTGTTCTCCTGACCGGCGGTTACGCGAATGAACATATACCCCCTATGGGTATATAGCAACACTGGACATTCATACCCCCTAGGGGTATATCTGTCTTCCGCCGGTACTCCGGCCCGGAAGAACGGAAGTCGTCATGAGTACACAGACATCACCCACCACCTCGAAACGGTGGTGGGCGCTCGCGGTGATCGCCGCCGCGCAGTTCATGGTCATCATGGACACCTCGATCATCGGCATCGCACTCCCCGAGATGCAGGCCGAACTTGGTTTCTCCCAGGAGAACCTGTCCTGGGTCTTCAACGCCTACGTCATCGCCTTCGGTGGTCTGCTCCTGCTGGGCGGGCGGCTGTCGGATCTACTAGGCGCGCGCAAGGTGTTCGCGGCGGGCTGGATCGTGCTGCTGGTGGGCTCGGTCGTCGCGGGCGCCGCCGGCGATATCGCGGTCGAACTGGCCGGACGCGCGATCCAGGGTGGCGGCGCGGCACTCATCGCCCCCTCGGCACTGACCCTGCTGATGATGCTGTTCGGCTCCGCACCGCGGGAACTGACCAAAGCCCTCGCGGTCTACGGCGCGGCCGCCCCGGCGGGCGGTACCGCCGGGGTATTCCTCGGTGGCGTCATCACCGAATACATCAGCTGGCCTTGGGTGTTCTACATCAACGTGCCGATCGCCCTGCTGGCCCTGATCGCGGTCCCGGCCCTGATGCCCGCCGCACCCGCCCGCCCGGGTTCGGTGGATCTGCTCGGCGCGATCACGGTCACCGCGGGACTGGCCGCCGCCGTCTACGCGGTGGTCCGGGCCCCCGAGGCCGGCTGGGCGTCCGGGCAGACCTGGGGTGTCCTGGCCGTCTCGGCCGCCCTGCTGGCCGGATTCGTGGTCATCCAGTCGCGGCGCCGGGAACCGCTGATGCGGTTGGGAATCCTGCGCGCCCCGAACCTCGCCGCCGCCGATATCGCGCAACTGCTGCTCGGCGCCGCCTGGGTCCCGATGTGGTTCTTCCTGAACCTGTACCTGCAGCAGGTCCTCGGCTACAGCGCCTTCCCGTCCGGGGCCGCCCTGCTGCCGATGACCACCCTGATCATGCTCGGCATGATCGTGATCGCTCCCAGGGCGATGCAGCGGTTCGGCGCCAAGCCGATGATCGTCACCGGATTGCTCGTCCTGGCGGCCGGTTTGGCGCTCATGTCGCTCATCCGTCCGACCGGAAATTTCTGGATCGACGTGCTGCCCGCCTCCCTGGTGGCCGCCGGCGGTATGTCCCTGGCGTTCATCCCCTCCCTCGGCACCGCCATCTCCGCGGCGCCGCCCGAGGAAGGCGGGCTGGCCTCGGGCATCGTCAATGTCGCCTATCAGGTCGGATCGGCCATCGGCCTGGCCGCGATGACCGCGGTGGCCGCCGCGTTCGGCGCGGACCGGGCGGGTGATCTACCGGAACTGACCAACGGTTTCTCCGCCGCCTTCCTGGGCGCCGGGGCGATCGCCCTGGCCGGAGCGGGCATCACGGCGGCGACCATGCGAAAGGACAGCGCGACCTCCTGAATCGACGAGTGGCGGCGAAACCCCGGAATCCCCGCGGTGGGACCGCCACACCGAAGGTCGTACACACCGGGAGGCGGGACGGCAGCACAGTGCCGCTCCGCCTCTCGCCGCGCCGAGACCGCACTACGCTGCGGCGCGGTGGATCGGCGCGGTGGATCCGGGTCAGTAGACCAGCACCGGAACCAGAGCCGCGATGAACACCGTGAGACTCCACAGCGCCGGTGCCGCCGTGCGGATCTGGTCGTCGCGGGCCCGCGTGCGTGCCGAGACCGCCCGGCTGCGGCCGGGCGACGACGGCGCGACCCACGCTTCCAACCGCTGATACACCAGCCCCAATGCTCCGCCGTACAGCAGGTGACCGATCAGCGAGGGAAAGGCCGCGGCCAGCATCTCGGCCGACCACTGCGGTACGTCGCCGAGCAGCAACGGCAGCAGGAGCAGGTTGCCGAGCACCCACCACAGCAGGCCATAGGACACACCCCAGCCGATTCCGGCGGCGGCGTCGAAACTGCGGCCGCGGAACACGATCGCGTATCCGGTGCCGAGGGTCATCGAGATCAGCAGGTGCAGGATCAGCCCGACACCCACCGATTCCGAACCCGCCAGTGCCGCCACCGTCGGCAGGAAACCGATCGCGGCCATCACGGCGGTGAACACCGCACCGCCCACCAGACCGGCCCCGATCCCGTGCAGTACCGATACCGCCCGCCCGGCGATGAGACGGTCGGTGTACCGGTCCCGGACGTCGCCGGAGCGCGCTGCCCGCAGCACCCCGTCGACCAGGACGAACACCGCGGCCGTCCCGGCCCCGATCAGCAGATACCCCGGTAGCGCCGGAACGGCGTCCCGGGCCGCGGTCGCGGTCCAGTCGAGACCGTCACCGGCGAGCAGCGAGGGCAGCGTCAGACCGGCGACCAGCCACCACAGCAGTCCGTACACCGTGCCGCGGATCGACGCCGGGCCGATTCCCTCCCGCCGCGTCCCGAACAGCAGGCCGTACCCCGCGCCGAGAAACGATCCGGCGATCACCAGCGTGTAACCCCCGCCTTGCATGGGCCGCAGCACCAGCGACAGCAGCAGCCCGCACACCACCGCGGCCGACGCCGCGACGGCGGCGGCCCGGATATCGGTTTCCGCCTCGCGGCGCTCCCGGTGCCGCCGGGTCACCCAGGCGAAAACGGCCGCCGTCACCACGCCGTACAGCAGATGACCGACGAGGCTGGGAAACAACTCCCGGGCGTCGGTGACGGTCCAGCGCACCGGATTCCCGGACAGCGCGGGCAACAGTGTCAGCGGGCCTGCGAACCACCAGGCCACACCGTAGATCGACCCCCAGAACAGCAGGTCGCCGCCGTCGGCGGCCTGACGGGCGGCCGGGACCCCGAACCCGGCTCCCAGGATCACCGCGATGACCATATGCACCGCGGTCCCCACCACCGGACTGTCGGCGCGTACCAGCGCGGCCACGGTCGGAAGGAACCCGATCAGCGCCATCACCGCGCCGAACGCGACCCCGCCGGCCAGGCCGGCCAGTGCACCGGCCCGGGCGCCCTGCGCGGAGGTGAGGATCGGCCGGTCCGCCGGGGAATCCGGCTCGCCGGCCTCGGGTACGAGCGTTGCCGAGGGTAGGTCATACATGTCGATCCCTGTCCGATGCCGTAGTGGATACGAGTGCGGTCGAGGTGAGCGCGATATCGCGGGAGAACACCAGATCCAGCAGCCAGTCGACGGCGACCCGGAGCCGCTTCTCGGCGCCGGGCAGTTTGCCCAGATACACCGCGCGCCACAGCAACCACCCGAACTGCCCGGATACGGTGCGGCCGAACACCCGGCCCGCCGCCCGCCGGTGCCCCAGTGACACCAGAACGCCCAGGCCGCCGTACCGGAAGGGCTTCGGCCGCCTTCCGGTGATCACCGCGGCGATATTGTCCGCCACGGCCTTCCCCTCGCGGACGGCGTGTTGCGCGGTCGGCGGATAGTAGGTTCCGGGCCGGTCCGGAACCGGGATACGCGCGCAGTCCCCGATCGCCCAGACCCCGTTCATCCCGCGGGCCCGCAGATTTTCGTCCACCTCGAGCGGACCGCCGGTACCGGCCGATCCGATTCGCTCGACGAGGGCGGCCGGGCGATTGCCGGCGGTCCACACGAAGGTGCGTGTCTCGACGCATTCGTCGCCGGAGAACCGTACGAAACCGGGTCCGGCCTCCACGACCCGTGTGCCGAGCCGGAATTCGATCCCCCGGGCACCGAGCGTGCGCCGGGCGTAGTCGCCCAGGTCCGCGGGCAGTTCGGGGAGTAACCGGTCACCGGAGTGCACGAGCACGAACCGGGGCGTCGCGTCGTGCAGGCGCGGATAGTGGTGCAGCACGCCGTAGACCAGATCGGACAATTCCGCGACCAGTTCGGTGCCCGCGAATCCCCCACCGGCCACCACGAATGTCAGCAACCGGATCTGCTCGACCGGATCGGTTTCCAGATCCGCCCGCTCCAGCGCGGCGAGCACCTGATCGCGCAACCGGTTGGCGTCGTCGATGGATTTCATCGCGAACGCATGCTGCGCGACACCCGGCAGATCGAAGAACCGCGGCACGGCGCCCACCGCCACGATCAGTTCGTCGTAGGGCACCCGCTGCCTGCCCCCGCTGCCGGCGGTCACGATCAGTTCCCGCCGGTTGGGGTCCACCGATTCCACCCGGCCGTGCAGGAACGAGATATTGCGCAGCGCCGCGCGCACCGGCGCGGTGATATGCCGGGACTCGAGGGTGCTCGAGGCGACCTCCACCAGCAGCGGCGTGAACAGCAGGAAATTCGATTCGCTGATCACCGTGACCTCGGCGCGCAGACCCCGTCCGACCAGCGTGTCCAGCCGGCGTCCCGCGCCGACACCGCCGAACCCGCCGCCGACCACCACGATATGCGGCGGGCGCGGGCGCGGACCGACGGTGGCCCACCGACCCCACAGCGCGGTCAGCCCGTACAACAGCGGTCCGGTGACAGCGCCCAGCAGCACCACCCGCACCAGCTCGTCATAGCCCGCGACCGCCTCCGGCAGCGACCATTCCGGAACGTGCCCGGCCGCGAGCACCCTCAGGGTCAGACGCCACACCACCCAATCCGCCAGACCGAACAGCAGGCCCACCGCGAAGGCCGACGCGGCGGTCTGCCTCCGGCCCGAGACCAGCAGGCCGAACACCGCCCCGAAAACCAGGACGTGCACCACCCACGCACCCCACGACGGCCCGTCGCCCCCACCCGCCGTGGTCGCGAGCAGTCCCACCGCCGCGCCCGACGGCACGGCGGCCGCAACGCCCAGCAGCACCCGCCACGGCGTCGCCGCCACTGTCGGTTCCATCTCACTCTCCCTCGTCAGAACGCGGTGCGACCACCGCGGGTCACGAACCGGCTACCGGATATCACCGGCGCCGGGCCCGATCGGATTCCCGGCCCCGGGTGGCCACGAACGGCAACCGCGTGACAACCCGCCCCCGCCTTCGGAACACCGCCGATCGCCTCGATCATCACCGATCCGATCGGCTGGTGGACAGGAGAATTCGGTGACGAAACAATGACGTCCGCGCGACCGGAGCGCCGGCCGCCCGCGGACCGTTCCGGGCCCGCCGTCACACTTTGTTCACCGCTTTTCGCGTGATTTCCGGCCACCGCCGACCGTAACGTCGGTCCCGTGACCGAAATCCAGGGCAAATCTCCCGCTATCGAATACGCGGGTGCTCCGGCGGCGCCGCGGCGGCCGCGAGCGGTTCCGACGGAGGAAAGCGTATGAGTCCGGCAGCCACCCGGCACGATCCCGAACCCGACGAGGGCCTGCTCCTACCCGCCGCCCTCACCCGCAGGATCTCGGCGGACCGTTCCGCCGCCGTGGCCGCGCGGGTCGGTATCGCACTCGGCATCGCGGTCGCCGTCTGTTTCGCGACCGGACTCATCAGCCACTGGGTCCAGCATCCACCGGTCTGGTTCCACTGGCCGGCCAACCCGCCGTGGCTCTACCGCGTCACCCAGGGCGCGCATGTGATCTCGGGCGTGATGGCGATCCCGCTGTTGCTGGTCAAACTGTGGTCGGTATTCCCGCGGCTGTTCGCCCGGCCGCTGATCGGCAATCCGCTCCGGCTGCTGGAGCGCGGGTCGATCGCGCTGCTGGTCGGGTCGATGATCTTCCTGCTGGTCACCGGGCTGTTCAATACCGCGCAGTTCTATCCGTGGAAGTTCTTCTTCACCACCACCCATTACGCCATGGCCTTCGTCGCGACCGGCGCGCTGGCCGTCCATCTGGCCGTCAAACTCCCGGTGGTGCGGACCGCGCTGAGCCGCCCGGAACCAGGCGCCACCGAACCCGCATCCGGACCGCCTCCTCCCGACGCGGAAACCGGGACACCCGGCACCGGCGCCGCGGCCGGCTCCCGGATATCCCGGCGCGGGATCCTGGGCGCCACGGTCGCCGCCACCGCCCTGGCCGGGCTCGCCGTGGCCGGTCAATCCGTTCCGTGGCTCCGCCGGCTCTCGGTGCTGTCACCTCGTACCGGCGAAGGGCCGCAGGGTCTTCCGGTGAACCGGACGGCCACCGCGGCGGGCGTCGCCGAACGCGCCCGGGAACCGGGCTACCGCCTCACCGTGGCCACCGGAACCACCGAACGCGCCTTCTCCCGGGCCGAACTGGAGGCACTTCCACAGACCACCGCCATCCTGCCGATCGCGTGTGTCGAGGGCTGGAGCGCGTCGGCGACGTGGTCCGGGATCCGCCTCCGTGATCTCCTGGACGCGGCCGGCGGCTACCCCGGCGGTGACGCCACGATCCAATCGCTCGAACGAGGCGGGCTCTACAGCCGCACCCTGCTACCCGATACACATGTCGTCGACGACCAGACCCTGGTCGCGTTACGCCTCAACGGCGAGGAACTGTCCCTCGACCACGGCTATCCCTGCCGTTTGATCGCCCCGAACCGGCCCGGTGTCCTGCAGACCAAATGGCTGTCCCGAATCGAGGTCCGCGCATGACCGCCGTACGCATACTGCTGACGCTCGGCGGGATCTGGCTCGCCTGGTACGGCATCGATCTCGTTCTCGCGCAGAGTTCGCGCGATCTGATGTCGATCGCCACCTGGTTCGCCGGCGGCATCCTGGTACACGACGCGATCATCGCGCCGCTGTGCGCGGCCGTCGCGGTGGCCGTCCGCGCGTGGTTACCGGCGAACTGGTGGACCTCGGTCGTCTGGGGCGGCCTGTGCACCGCCACCCTGCTGGTGATCTCGATCCCGGTCCTGCGCCGGTCCGGGGCGATCGCGGGCAATCCGACCGTCCTCGACCGCGACTACCCCACCGGCCTGCTCGTCGCGCTGGGGGTGGTCTGGGCGGTCGTCGCCGCCGATATCGCCCGGCGCCA
Organism: Nocardia sp. NPDC049935; assembly: GCF_055586645.1. Classification (NCBI taxonomy): domain Bacteria; kingdom Bacillati; phylum Actinomycetota; class Actinomycetes; order Mycobacteriales; family Nocardiaceae; genus Nocardia; species Nocardia sp. NPDC049935. The sequence continues at coordinate 366,287 of NZ_JBVJHV010000007.1, forward strand.
CTTCCGCTCCCGCGCTCCGCGCCCCACCCCTGTCCCACCCGGCATCTCCGACCCGAGGACACGACCATGACCGATTTCCACGACCTGCGCGCGCTGTTCATCAACGCCACCCTGAAACGTTCCCCGGAGACCAGCCACACCCAGGGCCTCATCGACGTCAGCGCGAACATCATGCGCAAGAACGGGATCGAGGTATCCGAGATCCGCGCGGTGGATCACGATATCGCGCCCGGCGTCTACCCGGATATGACCGAGCACGGGTGGCCCTCGGATGCCTGGCCCGCCCTTCAGGAGCGGGTGATGGCCGCCGATATTCTCGTGCTGGCCGGTCCGATCTGGCTGGGCGACAACAGTTCCGTGATGAAGAAGGTCGTCGAGCGACTCTACGGCAGCTCCGGAATCCTCAACGATCGCGGCCAGTACGCCTACTACGGCCGGGTCGGCGGCTGCCTGCTCACCGGAAACGAGGACGGCGTCAAACACTGCGCCATGAACCTGCTCTACAGCCTGCAGCACCTCGGGTACACTATCGCGCCGCAGGCCGATGCCGGATGGATCGGTGAAGCCGGCCCGGGACCGTCCTATCTGGATCCCGGATCCGGCGGCCCGGACAACGATTTCACCAATCGCAACACCACCTTCATGACCTGGAACCTCATCCATCTGGCGCGGTTACTGAAGGACAACGGCGGTATCCCGGCGCACGGCAATCAGCGCTCGGAATGGGATGCCGGCGCCCGATTCGATTTCGAGAATCCCGAATACCGGTAGGCCACGACGCCCGGTGCCGTCCGCTCGCACGGATGACACCGGGCGGCTCCCCGCCGGTGGGGCTAGAGTGCCCGGGAGTCGTTTTCCGATCGAGGAGACCCCCGTGAGTTCCGAGGGCACGCTGCCGCCCGACGATGTCCTGGCCGCTCGGCTCCGCGCCGGTGACGAACAGTCCTTCCACCTGGTGCTGGACGCCTGGTCCGGTTCGATGCTGCGGCTGGCCCGCTCCTTCGTCTCGTCGAACGCCTCCGCCGAAGAGGTCGTCCAGGAGACCTGGCTGGCCGTGATCCGCGGTATCGACGATTTCGAGGGCCGGTCCGCGCTCAAGACCTGGGTGTACCGGATCCTGGTGAACACCGCGAAGAAGCGCGGCGTCAAGGAGAGCCGGACCATCCCGTTCGGCAGCCTCACCTCCGACGACGAAGGCCCCACGGTCGAACCCGAGCGGTTCCGCCCGGCCGGCGATCCGTACCCCGGCCACTGGCTGCCGGGCGAACAACCGCGGCGCTGGTCGGAGCCGGAAAACGCCGCCGAACGCGCCGAACTCCTGGCCGCCGTCGCCGCCGCGGTCGCGACCCTGCCCGATCGCGGTCGTATCGTGATCACGCTGCGCGATGTGGAAGGATACAGCTCCGAGGAGGTGTGCGAGATGCTCGATATCTCGCCCGGCAACCAGCGCGTGATCCTGCACCGGGCCCGAGCGGTCGTGCGGTCGGCGCTCGAGGACTATCTGGACGTTCGGCGGTCGGTGCGCCCGTGAACTGCGACGAATTCGTGGAACTGGTCACCGCGTTCCTGGACGGGGCGCTCGACGAGGCCGTCGAACAGCGCTTCGTCGAACATCTCGCACTGTGCGACGGCTGTGACACCTACCTGGACCAGTTCCGCCGCACGATCTCGACCGTGGGCGAACTCCCGGCCGACAGCATCTCCGACGCGGCCCGCGGAAAACTCCTCGCCGCGTTCCGCGATTGGCGGCACTGAGCCCCGCGAGACGTCGGCACCGAGCCCCCGCGAAGCGGCTCCCGGAACTCACCAACGCCCGGTGTCCGGATGCGTTCGCCGTCGTCCCGGTCCACGCGTCACCGGACCGGAAGGCTCGATCCGCCCCCACGCGTACCCGGACCCCCACACGGTGGAAATACGCTGGTGGTGACCGAGTTTGGCGCGCAACCGCTTCACATGCACCGTCACCGTCGACAGGTCGCCGTATTCCCACCCCCACACCCGGGACAGCAGTTCCTGCCGGGTGAACACCGTGCCCGGATGCCGGAGCAGGAAGATCAGCAGCTGGCATTCCCGGCGGGTCAACTCCACCCGGGCGCCGGCGACGAGCACCACCTGGGATTCGGGCCACACCTGAATCCCGCCGTCGCGTAATTCCGGTTCGATCGGCGCCCGCGGCACACCGCACCGGCGCAGCACCGCGCCGACCCGAAGCGCCAGTTCCCGCGGACTGAACGGTTTCGCGACACAGTCGTCCGCGCCCGCCTCCAGGCCGTGTTCCCGGTGACCGTCCCGCGCGCCGAGCGAGGAGAGCAGGATGATCGGCAGGTCCGGCCGGTGTGATCCGGCCCGGATCTCCCGGCAGATCTCCAGACCGCTGCGGCCCGGCAGGCAGATATCGAGAACGGCCAGGTCGATGCAGTCCTCGCCCGCAGCGGAAGCAGCCCCGCTCAGTGCCACGAGCGCGGTCTCGCCGTCACGCTCCTCGCGCACCGTGAATTCGTCCCGTTCCAGATATGTCCGGACCACCGCGCGAGTCGCCGGGTCGTCGTCGACCACCAGCACGCGCGGTCGAGCCGTACGCCGTCGTCCGGAGTCGGATTTCGCCACCGGCCGGCATTGCGTCAGGACAGAACTGTTCTCCACGGCACACAGTGGCGCCGGGTACGGGATTCGTTACGGCCGCCGTACGCATCCGGTTAAGCTGCACGGGATATCCGCAGGTGGCAACCGACCCCGAAGGCTACAGGCAATGGATTGCGACGAATCGGCAGAACTCGTCACGGCATTCCTCGACGGAGCGCTGGACGAAGCGGTCGAGGTGCGGTTCATCGAACATCTGGCCGACTGCGGGGCGTGTGAAACCTATCTGGAGCAGATGCGCGCGACCGTGTCCCTCGTCGGCGAGGCGGCCGCCGAGCGGCCCACCGGGCCGGCCGCCGGGACCCGTCGCGAGTTGCTCACGGCATTCCGGGAATCGGCGGCCCGCCGCTGGACCGACACCGTGCGGGCCGCGGCGCGCTATTGCCCGTACGCGGCGCAGGTACTGGTGCTCGACGCGGTACTGCGCGGCCTGTCGGCCACCGATTGGCTGCGGCCGGTTACCGCGCGGGGTGGGGCGGGTGCGCCCGATCGGTCGATCCGCGAGACGGTCGCGCGTCTCGCCGCGGTGGACGGGGTGCTGGCGGGTTATCTCGATGTCACCGCCACCGGCGGCGAAACGGCCGGCCGTCCCCGGCACCCCGGCACCCCGGATCAGGTGCGGGCCCGGTGGCTCGCTCAGGCGGCCCGGATCTGCACGGCCCTCACCCGCACTCCCCCGGCGACGATGATCCCGCTGCGCACCGAACTGCCGCTCCCCGACGCGGTACGCGCACGGGCCCTGGAAACCTGGATACGCACCACCGATATCGCCCGGACCCTCGGTATCCGGGCACCCGTCCCCACACCCGAAATCCTGGCCGACCTGGCGGACCTGGGCATCCGTATGTTGCCGGACGCGGTCCGGGCCCGCGGCGGCGTCCGGGCCGCCGGCACCGCCGAGATCACCCTCTCCGGCCCCGGCGGCGGCCGGTGGACCGTCCCACTCGCGTCCGACGGCCGCCACGACCCGGTGACCAGCATCGATATGGATATCGTCGACTTCTGCCTACTCGCGGGCGGGCGCCGCGATCCGGCGACGGTCGCCTACCGGGCCGCCGGCGATCTCGCGCTGGCCGCCGGCCTCGTGGCCGCCGCGCCCACTCTCACCGATTCCTGGGCCTGATCGCCCGGCGGCCCGTTCCGAACCCGGGAACATCCGGCGGATCGGTCACGCCTTCCCGGGGAGGGCCGGTGCGGCGATTCGTTCGAGTTCGGCGCGCCCCTCCGCGCTGATCGGGCAGGGCCGCAGGGTTTCGGGGTCCAGCCGGACCTGCACCCGGCGACCCACGGCGTGCCGCAGCGCGCCGTCGGCGGACCGGAACTCGAACCCGTAGATGAAGCTGGTCCGCCGGATCTCCTCGACCCAGATATGCAGCACTATCGCGCCCATCCCGAAGACGGGGGTCTCGTAGGTGAGCGACAGTTCGCGCACCACCTGCAGCACATCGGGGATCGTGGACCGGGCCGGGTCGAGGCTCCACCCACGCCCCACCCAGTGTTCGATCACCGCCCGCTCGAATATCAGCGGATACCGGGCGTTGTGCATCGCACCGGTGGGATCCAGGTCGTCCAGACTCACGAAGACGCCCGCCGTGACCCCGAATTCGGGCGCGAAGGTGATATCCGTGGGAACCGTCTGTGTCATAGCTTTTCCTTTCGAGAGATTTCGAGTCCTATTACTCGGTGCCGAGGTAGCGATCGGCCCAGATCGCGAGCAGGCGCGCCGCGTAAGCGGCGTCACCGCGGTCGGTGAGCAGGTGGTCGGCGCCGTCGAGGCAGACGAACGATTTGGGGTGTACCGCGGCGTCGTAGATGCGGCGGGCGTTGTCCACGCTCACCACACTGTCCTGTGGGGAATGCATGATCAGCAGCGCGCGGCGTAACCGCGCGATCCGCGCACGCTGGTTCTGACCGCGCAGGTCGTGCACGAATTCCCGGCGTATCCAGATATCGCGACCACCCAACCGGACCGTCGATTCGCCGGCCGCTTCGATCTCCGGCGCATGGCCGGCGAACAGATGCTCGACATGGCCGGGTTCGGCGGGCACGCCGAGAGTGGCGACGGCCCGGACTTCCGGAATGGACTCCGCGCAGGCCAGGGCGGCCGCACCACCGAGGGAATGCCCGATGAGAATGGACGGCGGTGCCAGGGTGGCGCGCAGATGGTCGGCGGCGCGGACGAGGTCGCCGATATTCGTTCCGAACGTGGTGTCGGCGAAATCGCCGTCGGAGGCGCCGATTCCGGTGAAATCGAATCGCAGGACCGCGATCCGATGTTCGACGAGTTCGCGCGCGATACCCACGGCAGCCGCGGAATTCCGCCCGCAGGTGAAACAGTGCGCGAACAGCGCGACCGCCTTCGGCGCCGCGGCCGGTAGTTCGAGCACCCCCGCCAGCCTGTTGCCGGTGGCGCCCTCGAAGTGGATACGTTCGCGGTTCATGCCGGCGGGCCCGCCGCCGGATCGGACGTGGATCTCATGATACTCAGTGGCAGTGCGGGTTCCGATCGTTACGGACCCACCGCGCCCGATTCGGCGGCGTCCCGGCCGTTGCTGATTTCTGCGGCCGGGACGTGTCCCGTCCAGGGGTCATCCGGCCCTCATGGCCTCAGGACGAGCCGGATCGGGTCACCTTCTTTGGTTTCCAGCGCGTGCACCGCCGCGGCGGCATCGGCCAGCGGTAGCACCCCGCTGACCGATCGGGTGAAGTCGATCCGATGCAGGCGCCGCAACTTCACCAGTTCGAGTACGTGCTCGGAGGCCGAACCGTAATGTCCGCGCAACTGCTGCTGGAAGTAGCTGAACGCGGTCCCGTCGGTGATCGTGATCGGCTTATCGGTCAGTCCGACGAGCACCAGCCGCCCCGCGGGCGCCAGGCAGCGCACCGCCTGCTCCCGCACCGGAGGTACGCCCGCGAAATCGAACGCGGCCGCGAGTCCCATGCCACCGGTCGCCTCGAACACCTTCGTCCGCAGGTCCGGGTCGGCAGCGTCCAGGGCGATATCGGCGCCGAACTCCAGCGCCCGCTCGCGCGCCGCGGGCAGCGGGTCGACCGCGATGATGGGCGCGGCGCCCGCCAGCCGCAGCAACTGGACTCCGTGCGCGCCCAATCCGCCTATGCCCCACAGGCCCACCGCCTCGGCGGGGCGGATCTGCCCGGTCGCGGTGATCGCCGCCCACGGCGTCGATACGGCGTCGGGGATGAAGCAGGCCTCCTCGAAGGACAGTTCGTCCGGAATCGGCACCACAGTATCGACGGAGGCGAGGGTGTACTCGGCCCAGCCGCCGTCGTAGTCGACACCCCGGGTGTAGGTCACGCCGTCCCGGATCTCACCGGCCTGCAACAGCACCCGGGCACCGACCTCCGGGCCGGTGACACCGGGACCGAGCCGTGTCACGGTCCCGGCGACCTCGTGGCCGAGAACAACGGCCTCGTCCCGCAGGTACAGCGGCTTCAATATGCCCTCGATCAGGTGCACATCGGACAGGCACACACCCGCCGCACCCACCTCGATCAGCATTTCCCCGGGCCCCGGCACCGGAACCGGCACCTCCTCGATACGGAACCGCTGATCTGCCTCTGCCCCTGGATACAACCTTGCGGCCAGCACTGGATTCGACTCCTCACTGATTCTGTCGGGTGGGACGCCACGGACCATATGCCGCGAAAGCGTCGGGGTCGCCGGTCTGCGGTTCCGCCTCGCCGGGTGAACTCACCGACCGGCGCGTAACGCGAACCGGGTCGGGCGGAACCGAACGAGGGAGCCGCCGGGCGGGCGCCCCCTCATCTGCTCGCCCGGCGGTTCCGCCGCATACCTCTCAGGCCGGGGTGAGCGCGGCGGCGCCGAAGGAGACCGCGAACCGTTCGCACCAGATGGTGACCGTTCGCAGCGCGTCCAGATCGGTCCCCGCCGGGACTTCGTAGTTCTGGTTGCCCTCGTTGCCCTTCAGCGCGCCGAGATCGACGTAGGCGCCGTCGTCCAGGTTCCGTCCCAGCCCCGGCTCCACCGGCTGGTCACTGAGCCACACCCGCAGGGCGGGCCCGTCGGAGGTGTCCAGATCCGTGATCCGCAGTGTGACAGTGCCGTCGGGCGACGACTGGATCGTCACCGCGCCCGAGGTCGAATGCTCCTGGGAAATGAACGAGCCCGTGGCGACCGTGCGCACCGGCACTCCCTCCGTGGCGATCACCGGCGCCTCGTCCACACGGACATCGGTGAACAGGCGCCAGGGCTGGAAGGCATAGAGACCGCCCGCGAGGACGACGACCAGAACGAGAGCGGGCACCCAGACGAGACGACGCCGGAGCAGGGTGGTGACCATGAGGATCTTCCAATCTGTGAGGGTCGGGCACGCGCCGCCACGGCGGACAACGCATCGCTGACCCAGTGCCGCCGACCCGGCGCTTCGTTACAGCGGATGTAACGCGTGACCGCCGGCCTGCCACTGCACCGGTATCCGAGAAGGGGAGGTAGTAATGGGTGCCCTGCTCACGCACCGGAATTCGCCCCGGCCGCCGGCCACAGAGGTGTGGCGGTCGCGGGCCGCCGCGGCGGCGTACATCGAGAACAGCTGTTTCGCCCTACGTCCGCCCGCGCTCATCGGCGCGGAACTCGAATGGCTCACCGTCCGGGGCCGGACCGGTACGACACGAGGCGCCCGGCCACATCCGGGCGACCTGGCCCGCGCGCTCGGTCCGCACGCACCCCGCTCGGTCGATCCCGGATCACCCGAGTTTCCACTGCCGGGTGGCAGCCGGGTCACCGTCGAACCGGGTGGTCAGGTCGAATTGTCGAGCGTCGCGTGCGACGACCCCGGCCGTCTGTGCGACCTGTTGCGCGCCGATACCGAGATCCTCGCCGGGCTGCTCGCCCGCCGCGGCCTGCGCCTGCTGTCCCGCGCCGCCGATACCGAACGCCTTCCCGAGCGCATCCTGCCCGCACCCCGGTACCGCGCGATGGAACGGGCGTTCGCGGGAATCGGACCGTTCGGCGCGGTCATGATGTGCAATACCGCCGCCACCCAGATCAGTATCGACGCCGGCTCCGACCGGTCGGAAGTCGCGGCCCGCTGGCGGACGCTGTATGCGATCGGTCCCGCGCTACTCGCCGCCTTCGCCTGTTCACCGGTCGCACAGGGGGTCCCGGCGGGGCGCTGGGCGTCGCAGCGCATGCGGGCATGGCTGCGTCTGGATCCGGCGCGCACCCGCCTACCGCGTCCGGCGAGCCCCGACCCCCTCACCGCCTATGCCCACTGGGCACTCGACGTCCCGTTGCTCTGTGTCCGTCCGTCGGGACAGACGGTCCCGGCCGCCGGGCCGATGGACTGGACCGCACCACCCGGTGCCACCTTCACCGACTGGATCACCGGCGCCCTCGACGACGAGATCGGCCGCCGTCCTACCCGCGACGACCTCGACTATCACCTCACGACCCTGTTCCCGCCGGTACGCGCGGCCGGGCATCTGGAGATCCGTTACCTCGACGCCCAGCCCGGGGATTCGTGGTCCACGCCTCTGCATACCGTCCACGCCCTAGTGTCCACCCCCGCCACCCTGCTCACCGCCACCTCGCTGGCCGGGCCGCTGGACGATGCCTGGCAGGACGCCGCCCGCGCCGGACTCGCCGACCCGCAGATCCGTTCGGTCGCCGTCGATCTCCTCACCCTGGCCGCCGCGCATGCGGCCTCCCCCGCCCTCGCGGTCGAACTCTCCGCCGCCGCCCGGCGATGCCGCCGCGGCGAACCGCCGGAGGGCAGGTGACGCCTCTCCGCCGGATCCTGGGCCGCATCCGGCGCAAGTGATCTACGAAATCGCCCAGACGGTCCCCACCTCGCACCGAGGGTCCCTGCTGCGCAGACCTGGCACCGAAGAACGCCGAATGCAACTGTGGCACTGCGAGACCCACTAAGTCGCACTATAGTCCGAGAACGGAGTCACCAGATCAGCCAACGGTCGTCCCGACCACCGCCGACACAACCATCTGGAACCGGGGGAACCTAGAAGATGGACAGGCAAACTCTGTCGACTGTGATGCCCGGCGATTTCGCCGGCCCGCGTACCGCTCTCTACTCGCCCGACTTCGCGGCCGATCCGCAGGCGCATTATGCCGAGATGCGCGGGCGGTACGGTTCGCTCGCGCCCGTGGAGCTGGCGCCCGGGGTACCCGCCACCCTGGTCATCGGCTATCACGCCGCACTGCGGATCCTCAACGATCCGGAGCATTTCCCCGCCGACCCCCGCACCTGGCAGCGCAGCGTCCCCGCCGACTGCCCGGTGCTGCCGATGCTGGAATACCGGCCCAATCCGATCCGCAGCGCCGGCCCGGACCACGCGCGGTATCGGTCCGCCGTCGCGTCGGCGCTGGGCAAGGTCGATCTGCACCGGTTACACGCCACGGTCGAGGAGATCGCGGTCCCGCTGATCAACGCCTTCTGCGAGACCGGCCACTGCGATGTGCTCACCCAGTACGCCCAACCGCTCGTCTTCGCCTCGCTCAGCGCCATGCTGGGTGTGCCGCCGGAGATCGGGCAGCGGGCGTCGGAGGGGATGGCGCTGATCTTCGGGATGGACGATGCCGCCGCCGGGAACGAGATGCTGGCGGGCGCGCTGCTGGAACTCGTGCACCTCAAGAGGTCCACACCGGGCGACGACGTCACCAGTTGGCTGGTGCGGCACGAGGCGGGCCTGGACGACGAGGAGATGATGCAGCAGCTGGTCCTGCTGTACGGGGCCGGGCTCGAACCGCCGCAGGACCTGATCGTGAACACCCTGCTGCTGATGCTGACCGACGACCGCTTCGCCGCGACCGTGCTCGACGGCAGCCTGTCGACACGGGACGCGCTCGACGATGTGCTGTTCAACGATCCGCCGATGGCGAACTTCTGTATCAGCTATCCGCGCCAGCCGATCCTGGTCGACCGCACCTGGCTGCCGGCCCATCAGCCGGTGGTCATCAGCATGGCCGCCTGCAACAACGATCCGGCCATCCGCCGCGGCGAGATCCTGGACAACCGCTCCCATCTGGCGTTCGGGCTCGGGCCGCACGCCTGCCCGGCCCGGTCGCCGGCGGTGCTGATCGTGCAGGACGCCCTCGATCAGCTCCTCGACGCGCTGCCGGAACTGCGGCTGGCCGTTCCGCGATCAGAACTCCAGTGGCGGCCCGACCCGTTCTACCGGGCGCTGGTCTCGCTACCGGTCGCCTTCCCGCCGAGTCCACCGATCGGCGGCATTCGATAGTCGCGTGAGGAGTTCTCGATGAACGAGCACATCACCCCCGTGGTCCTCGACCCCGCCGGGTCGGATATCCAGGGCGAAAGCGCCCGGCTCCGGGACCGTGGACCGGTAACGGCGGTGGAGTTGCCCGGTGGCGTGCGGGCCTGGTCGGTCACCGACGCGGCGCTGCTGAAGGAACTGCTCGCCGGGCCCGACGTGTCCAAGAACGCCGCGCAGCACTGGCCCGCCTTCCGCGACGGCGAGATCGCCGCGGACTGGCCGCTGACCCCCTGGGTCGCGGTGCGGAACATGTTCACCGCCTACGGCGACGACCACCGGCGGCTGCGCCGCATCGTCGCCCCCGCGTTCACCCATCGCCGCACGACCGCCCTGGAACCCCGGATCGCCGAGATCACCGCGGAGCTGCTCGACACCCTCGCCGCCACCCCGCCCGGCACGGCCGTGGACCTGCGCGAACATTTCGCCTACCCACTGCCGATCCGGGTCATCTGCGAGCTGATGGGCGTCCCCGAGGATCTGCGCGCGCACCTGCGGAAATGTGTGGACGGCGTCTTCGACACCTCCCTCACACCGGAGGAATCCCAGGCCAACTACGCCGATCTGTACGGCGTGACGTACCGGCTCATCGCCCACCGGCGTGCGCATCCGGGCGACGATATGACGAGCCTGTTGGTCGCGGCCTGCGACGATCCCGGAACTCCGCTCAGCGAACAGGAACTCGCCGATACCCTGATGCTGGTGATCGGCGCGGGTCACGAGACCACGGTCAATCTGCTCGACCAGGCCGTGTACCAGCTGCTCGTCGAACCGCGGCACCGGGCGGATCTGGCCGCGGGCCGGGTGCACTGGCCGGACCTGATCGAGGAGGTCCTGCGTTTCGAAGCGCCGCTGGCGCATGTCCCGCTGCGATTCGCCGTCGCGGATCTGAGTATCGGCGGTGTCGAGATCGCCCGGGGCGAACCGATTCTCGCCGGTTACGCCGGCGCGAACCGGGATCCGAAGGTCCACGGCGTCACCGCCGGTGAGTTCGACCCCACCCGGACGGTCAAGGATCACCTCGCCTTCGGGTACGGCGCCCACCACTGTCTGGGCGCACCGCTGGCCAGGTTGGAGGCGGCGGTGGCCCTCCCCGCCGTTTTCGAGCGGTTCCCGGATATGGAGCTCGCGGTGCCGCCGGCGGAACTGGCCTCGGTGGCGAGCTTCATCTCCAACGGCCACCGCCACCTCCCGGTCTACCCGGCCGGACGACCCCGGCCATGACGTAGCCGCGAGGTCAGCGCACCGGCCGGACCGCGACCTCCGGCAGGGTCGACGGGTCGCGGCCCGCGGTGACGGCGGGCTGCCGCGGCGGATAGGTGCGCGCGATCAACGCCGCCCGCAGGGCCCACAACCCCTCGGCGCGGGTCGTATCGAGCCCGGTGCACTGGGCGATCCGCTTCAGGCGGTGGTCGACGGTGTTGGGGTGGATATGCAGCCGCCGGGCGGCGCGCTGACGGCTCTGGTCGTGGAGCAGGTAGACGCGCAGTGTCTCCAGGAGATCGGGGTATTCGGTGAGGACATCGAGCTTCCCGGCCAATGTCTCGCGGACGGCTCCCGGCCGGGTGAGCTGGTATTCGGCCGCGAGATCCTCGAACCGGTAGAGCCGGGTCCCGGTCCGGGCGGACAGGGCCTGGTGCAGGCGGATCGCGATATCGAGCATATCGTGGAGGGTGCGTGACATCTCCGGAATCGCGTCGAGGGCGACCTCCAGATGGACCGCCGTGAGCGGGACGCCGGCCACCTCCGACAGCGTTTCCAGAACGCCGGGCAGCCGGTCGGCGGGCCGGTCGGCGGCGGGGATCAGCACGGTTCCGCCGTGGATACTCAGCAACGACAGCACCTCGGCGCCGCCGTGGATGGCCAGCTCGGACTGCACGCGGCGTAGCACCCGGCGGGCGACGACCGTGCTGTCGGCCTCGGCGTCGACTCCCGCCGGCTGCGGGATCGACAGAGCCAGTACGTGGTAGGAATCCGCGACGGTGAGACCGCATTCGCGGGCCATCCCCACGGTGGCCTGCCCACTGAGCACCGCGGCGGTGAGGGTGTGTACCGCGTTGTGGTGCTGACCCGCCACCGCACGGAACTCACGCAGATAGGCCATGGTCACCGTGGTCGTCATCAGATCGAGCAGATCGACCGTGCGAGCGCCTATCCCGGCGGTATCGGTGGCCGAGGTCAGACCCGACTGCCCCGTGACCAGTGAATGCGCCAGTTTCGTCCCCTCGTGCACGGCGTGCAGGATGACATCCACCGGGATACCCTCCCGCGCCCATCGGGCCGCGGCGGCCTCCAGTTGCGCGACCTCGCATTCGGTGGGGGTATCACTTCCGTCCAATATGGTGGCGGCGATCCGCAGGCAGTTGGCGGTCACCGCGGTGATATCGCCGCTCAGGGCATCCTCGGGCAGGGTCCGGCATTTCGCGACATTGTGCCTGAAATGCCGGACCAGTTCCGCCGCCAGCGAGTTCGGGTTGCGAAGCGGTACCGCCGCCAGCCGGCCCGCCCGTAGGGGTGCGGGCTGGTGATCGGGGTGTTTTCCGGTCTTCATCACGAATTCCTCTCGTGGCCGGGAGATCCCGAGATCGGACGTACCTCGCCGCGGGACCGCACAGATGCACCGGAACCGGTGCGTGCGGGTGTGGCGGAAGTGCGACGTTCGATGACCTCGGAATGGAACTCGGCCGCCCGCGCACCGGCGCGGAGCCGCACGGCATCGGCATCCCCCGCACAACATGACGGCTGTGCTCGTACATGGACAACGCCTCTTCGAGTTCCCGGCGCTAAGCCGAAACAAACCGGACTGAATACTCCGGTTATTGCGGGTAGTTTTCCGCACCCTCACCGGGCGGGTCAAGAGTTGATTCGCATGTGGGACAACGAGGTCTGCCGTCGGCAGCACACGCCGAGGTCGGCACCGCCCCGCACCGGAGCACGGTCCCGGATTCGTCCAGGCGCCTGCGCAGCGGACCGGTCATCGGTCCGGTGGCGTTACGCTCCGGAGAGGTGTGCGGGGACGGCGAGGTCCAGGACCCGGGCCAGCCAGGGTGCGTACCGTTCGGGATGGCCGGACAGGTCCCGGACCAGGTGCGCGGGCTCGATCCAGGCGAAGGCCGCCACCTCCTCCGGGTCCGGCCGGGGCTCGGCGCCGCCGTGGGTGCCGATGACGACATGGTCGAACTCGTACTCCACCCGGCCGGTCCGCGGATCGCCGGCCCGATAGGTGAACGTCGCGACCTCGGCGAGCTCGGCGGCGAGCCCGAGTTCCTCGTGTAATCGGACGCCCGCGGCCTCGGTCACCGGCCGCCCCGGGGCCGGATGTCCGCAACAGGTGTTCGCCCATCGCAGCGGAAAGCGGGTTTTCACCGCGGCTCGCTGCTGGATCAGCACCCGTCCCGATCGGTCGAACAGCAGCACCGAGAACGCCCGGTGCAGCAGCCCCGGCGCGCGGTGCGCGCGAGCCACCGGGCAGGCGCCGATCGCCCGGCCCGATACGTCGACGAGCTCGACCGGCAGCGCTTCGCGGCCCGCGGGCGGGGCGGTTTCCGAATCGATCATCCGGCCGCTCCTCAGCTGTCCCGGTCGGCGGCGAGCGCCGCGAGCAGAGCCAGATCCGAGTACGCCCCCGCGTCACCGCCGACAGCGGCGAGCGTCGCGGTGGCCTGTTCGGCGAGCTGCCGGGCCTCGCGCCGGCTCCATGCCCGACCGCCCGCGGCCTCGACGAGTTGCGCCGCGGTGATCAGTTCCAGACTGTCGAGCGGTTTTTCGCGGTGATACAGCTCGGCGAGCGCCGCCGCTTCGGGCGTGCCGGAACACAGGGCGAACACCACCGGCAGGGATTTCTTACGGCTGCGGAGATCCGAGTACACCGGTTTACCGGTGGTCCGCGGATCTCCCCAGATACCGAGGAGGTCGTCGGTGTGCTGGAAGGCCCGGCCGAGTAGGCGGCCGAACTCTTGCAGGCGTGCGATATCACCCGGTCCCGCGCTGCCGGACAAGCCGCCGAGCGCTGCCGCGCAACCGAACAGGGCCCCGGTCTTGCGGTCGGTCATGGCCAGGCATTCGGCGGTTTCCACATCCCGGCGTTGTTCGAAGCTCAGGTCGGCGCACTGTCCCTCGACCAGGTGCAGCACCGCGCGGCTCAGCAGTTCGGAGGCCGCCGGCGTACCCGCGCGCGCGGACGCGGCGATCAACGCGAATGCCTCGGTGACCAGGGCGTCGCCGGTGAGGATCGCGGGCCCGATACCGAATACCGTCCAGGCGGTGGGCCGGTGTCGCCGGGTGACGTCGCGGTCCATCACGTCGTCGTGCAGCAGGGAGAAGTTGTGCACCAGTTCGACCGCGACCGCGGCGCGTACGGCGTCGGTGATATCGCCGCCGGTCAGCCGGGCGGCCGACAGGACGAGCGCGGGCCGCAGCGCCTTTCCGCCGTCGTGTCGTTCGGGTCGTCCGTGCCGGTCCCACCAGCCGAAGTGGTAGCCCGCGATACGACGGACTTCGGCGGGCATGCCGTCCACGGACGCGTACAGGGCCGAGGCGCAGGCCTCGCGGCTGTGCGCGAGTACCTCGGCGCCCGAGCGCGGGGGTGTCGGAGTGTGCTGATCCTGAGCGATTTCCCGTGTCATGAGCGGTGTCCTGATCGGTTCGCAGGGATGGGTTTCAGGGGCTGGTCCGCACTCCGGTGAGAGCGCCGAGCGCATCGGGGACCAAGATCGCCGCGGCATGGTTGGCACTGACGAGATAGGTCGCCACGGCCCGGTCGTCGATACCGGCGAACCGCACGGAGATCCCGTCCCGGTACTCGTCGGGCACACCCGACCGGCGCAGGGCGATGACGCCGTCGTCGCTCGCGCCGATACGCATGGCCAGGATGGTGCCGGTCCGGTCCGGGGCGACCGGGATCTTGTCCGAGGGCAGGATCGGGACACCGCGCCACGCCTGCACCGTCCGGCCGTCGATGTCCGCATGGTCTGGATAGACGCCCCGGGCGGTGCATTCGCGGCCGAATTGCGCGATCACGCGGGGGTGCGCGAGGAAGAACGCGGTCTTGCGGCGGCGGGCCAGCAGCCGGTCGAGATCCTGCGGGGTGGGCCGGCCGGTCTCCGAGGCCAGCCGCTGCGCCGGGTCGATATTGTTCAGCAGACCGTAGTCGTGATGGGTCAGCAGATCGCGTTCCTGGCGTTCCCGCAGAGCTTCGACCGAGAGCCGCAGCTGCTGGTCCAGCTGATCCATCGGTTCGCTGTAGAGGTCGGTGACGCGGGTGTGCACCCGCAGCCGCAGCTGGGCGACGCTGAGTTCGTATTCGCGCGGCCGCGGGTCGTAGTCGACGTAGGTCCCCGATATCACCGGTTCGCCGTTCAGGCCCGCGGTGAGATCTATCGCGGCCTGACCGAACTTATCGGCGTTCGCGCGGCTAATCCCGGCTCGCACCGCGGCGAGGTGGGCGGCCAGACGAGAGTTGCCGTCACGGATCGACCGGAACCGTTCCCGCGTCAATGTCAGTACCGTACAGGCGGTTTCGGTCGTCGCGGTGAACTCCCAGCCGGACTGCCCGCCGAGGAACATACCGCCGCCGATATGGCCGCCGTCGTCGATCACCTCGTGACGGACCTCCCGGCCGTATTCGCCCGGGACGGTCAGGACGATACGGCCCGACGCGACCACGTGAACGGCGTCGTTGTCGCCGCCGGCTACGCATATCGTGTCGCCGGCCCGGTATTCGCGCTGCCGGAACCCGCCGGCCAGTTCGTCCAGGGCCGCGTCGTCGGCGAGTTCGCGAAGGCTGCCGAACTCCCTCAGCTCCGCCGGTATCAGCCGGTATTCCGCACCGGCGAGGGTGCAGGTGAGGTAGCCGTCGCCGACGGTGTAGGTGCGCCGGCGGTTCACCCGATAGGTACCGCCGTCCACCTCCGTCCACGGCAGCATGCGCAGCAGCCACCGGGGGGTGATCCCCTGCATCTGCGGAATGGATTTGGTGGTGGTGGACAGGGTGCGGGCCGCCGCGGTACCGAGGGCGGTAGCGGGCTCCACGAGATGTTCGGGAGTGGTCACGGAAGGGTCCTTCCCGTATCGGTACCGCGAGCCGCCGGTGGTCCGGCGACCCCGGCGCGGGCGGGGATTCGCGCCGCCGAGGTCCCGATTCCGCTGGGCCCCGGGGCCCGGGTGCGGCGAACCGGCGGGGATGCCTCCCCCGGGCCGGCGCCGCGGGTCCCGGCAGAGTGGGTTCCGGTGGGCGGGTGCCCGGCCGGGTAGCGCAGATTCTCCGGCCGGTAGCGACTCGTGCCCCGATGCCAGTGCAGGATTCCGGCGATCCAATCCCGCAGTTCCCCGATGTAGCCGTCCAGTGCCGCCCGCGCGGCCGAATCGAGCCGGAGGTGGTCGCACAGCGGAGGTATCTCCTCGTCGACGAGCCGCTGGAACTGCCGCATCCGGGCCCGCATGAGATCGTCCACCACGGCGGCCGCCCGGTCCCGCCCGCATCCGAAGAAGGTCTCCACGACCAGAACCGCGTTGTGCAGCTCCCCTTCGTACTCGATTTCCTTCTGATACGAGAACAGATCGTTGATCAGGCAGCCGTAGTCCTGGGCGGCGTTGTCGAGTGCGCGCATAGTGCTGGTCTCGAATACCGCGTCGGGCACGACGCCGCCGTGAGCGATCCTGGCGAGGGTGAGGGTCAGATCCGAGCCGAAGGTGCGGCGGCGCATCTCGAGATAGTCGACCGGATCCGGGACCCGGTGCTGGATATGGTTGGCCAGCTCCCACAGCCAGCTGTCGACCATCGACTCCACCGCGGCCCGGAAGGCCCGGCGGGCCTCCGGTGCCATCGATGCGACGGTGCGCGGCCACAGATCGGCCAGCGCCCGCTCCAGCGTGTTGCCGGGTTCGGCGGACACCGCCGGATCGAGCGGCATGAACCGCGACAGCCGCGCGGCGCAGGCTTTCGCGGCCGCCATCGCCCCCACGGTGCCCGCGGGGTGGAACACGACCGGGAAATAGTCGTCGCCCCAGGTCCCCCAGGTGAGCCATTCCGCCGACAGTGTCAGCGTCTCCGCGGTCGCATCGGGATCGAGGCCCGCCGAGCACAGCGCGAAATCGAACCCGGTCGTATCGGCGCGCGTCCACAGCCGCCGGCCGCCCAGTTCGGGCAGCGGATCGTGGAACCCCACCCGCTCCGCCCAGTCGACGCTCTCCACCCGTGCGGTGGGTAGATGGGGGCACAGGCTGAGGTCGAACGGCACATCGAAATCGGGCAGCGGTAGCGGCCCGGTACACCGCAGCGGCGGCCGCACAAGACTCCGCGCGCCGCCCGGCCCGGCCAGCCCCTTCCAGAATCCGGGCCGGGACAGGGCGGTGCCCACCCCGCCGGGACCGAGAGACAGTGTTCGCGGCCCGGCCGAACCGTTCATATAGCGGTTGGAGCGCATATGCCATTCGTGTCCGCCGGACTGCCAGTCCTGCAGCCCCTGCGCGTACGACAGGGCCGCCGCCCGCGCGCCGGGATCCAGTCCGTACTCCTCGAAGAGCACGGGGAGCTCGGTCGCCACGGTGTTCTCGAACTGGTGCATACGGGAGGTCAGCTGGTCGTTGACGATCTCGGCGGCCTGCTGGGGTGGGCATTCGAAGAAACGTTCCACCACCAGGACCCCGTTGTTGACCTCCCCTTCCTGTTCGGTCTCCCGTTGATACGAGAAGATGTCGTTGCGCAGATGCACCGCGTCGGCGAACGTATCCTTCAGCACGCGCAGGGGCCGGCTTCCCACCAGCTCCCCGGGTACCTCGGTACCGCGCGCGTACTCCACCAGATCCGCCGACCACGGCGCGCCACCGACCTTGCGCCGCATCTCGATGTAGTCGATCGGGTTGGGCACCCGGGCCGTGTTGATATTGCGGAGTTCCCATACACAGTCGAGCAGCAGGTTCCGGGTGCTCTGCGCGAACCGCTCCCGCCAGCCGGCCGACATGGACGGAACGGTTCGCGTCCACAGATCGGCCAGGCCGCGTTCGTCCGGGTTGGTGGGTTCGGGCATGGCCGCGTCCTCGGAGGGCATGAATCCGGCCAGCCGGTCGAGGTATTCCCGCGCGCCGTCCAGATCGCCGGTGCGTTTGAAGGCCTCGAGGAAGTGGTCGTCGAAGTAGAACACCCAGGTGTACCAGTCGGTCACGGTGTCGAGCACCGCCGCCGGCGCCTCCGGATGGGTGTAGGCGCACAGACCGGCGTAGTCCATCCCGTCGAAACTCGCTTCTTCCCAGACCACCTCGCCGCCGACGGAATCGCCGAGCATGCCCATCTCGTAGGCCCACTGTTTGGTGTGAGCGCGGGCAGCTTCCACGTGGGGGTTCAGCCGCGCCGGATGCGCCAGATAGAAGTCGGGCAACTCGAAGGGTTGCACGATGTCAGCTTCCGGCGCCGAGCTGGACGTCGTCGAGCAGGCCGAGCGCGTCCGGCACCAGGACCGCCGCCGAATAGTAGGCGCTGACCAGGTAGGAGATGATCGCCTTGTCGTCGACGCCCATGAAGCGGACGTTCAGGCCCGGTTCGTATTCGTCGGGAATCCCCGTCTGCCGCAGCCCGATCACGCCCTGCGTGGCCTCACCGGTGCGCATCAGCACGATCGAGGTGGTGCGTTCGGCGGTGACCCCGATCTTGTTGCACGGCAGGATCGGCACCCCCCGCCAGGACGGCACCCGATGGCCGTTCAGATCGGTGCCGGCCGGGTAGATGCCGCGGCGGCTGCATTCGGCGCCGAACGCGGCGATGGCCTTCGGATGGGCCAGGAAGAAGGCCGGTTCCTTCCACACCAGCGCGAGCAGATCGTCCATATCGTCGGGTGACGGCGGGCCGGACCGGGTGCTGAGCCGCTGTCGCGGCGCGGCATTGTGCAACAACCCGAATTCGCGATTGTTGATCATCTCGTCCTCCTGCCGCTCGCGCAGGGCCTCGATGGTGAGCCGCAGTTGCTGCTCGATCTGGTCCATCGGCTTGTTGTAGAGATCGGCCACCCGGCTGTGCACCCGCAGCACCGTCTGCGCGACGCTCAGCTCGTATTCACGCGGCGCCAGTTCGTAGTCGACGAAGGTGCCCGGCAGGACGGGCTCGCCACTATGCGCCGAGACCACGTCGATGGACGCCTCGCCGTCGGTATTGGAGCGCCCGGCCAGCAGCGTCTCCGACCGCTCGACCTCCCGGACGTGCGCACGCAGCGAATCGACCTGATCGCCCACCTCGGCCAATGCGCGGTCGGTCAGCACCAGGACGGTGCACGCGGTGGCGGCCCGCACCGTGAAATCCCACGGCCGAGGATCCGTGCCGAGGATGCGTTCGCCGAAGAACCGGCCCCCGGTCATGATCTCGAGGGTCGCCGTTTCGCCGTACCGGCCCGTGCCGATCTTCTCGGCCTTGCCGTGTACGAGAACGACCAGCTCCTGGGCGGGCCGGCCGGCTTCGGCGATGACCTCTCCCGGCTGGAACTGCCGTTCGACGAAGCGGTCCGCCAAACCCTGCAGCACCGAATCGTCGGGGTAGTCCCGCAGATGCCGGAGTTCGCGCAGGTCGGCCGCCAGGACCTCCGTCCGGCCGGCGGTGGTGAAGCAGGTGATGAGACCGTCTCCGAGGGTGTAGGTCACCCGCCTGTTCACCCGGTACACACCACCGTCGGCCTGCACCCAGGGCAGCAATTTCAGCAGCCAGCGCGAGGTGATGCCCTGCATCTGCGGGACGGATTTGGTGGTGGTCGCCAGATTTCGCGCGGCTTCGGTGCCGAGGCTCAGCGGCGCGGCTTCGGTGGATCCGGACATGGGTTCGGCCAGTTCGGTCATGATTTCTTCCCGTTTCGCGGTATGTGTGCGTGCAGAAGCGATTGCGTACGTTCGGATGCGGGATGGATGTGTACCGACCACGACGCCAGCGGGCGAGGTCGGGCACGAAGTTGGGGGGCCGAATAGCTATCCCCCGGCTATTGAATGTGGCACCAGCGATGGTAGCCCGGACATCGCCGACCCGCCAGAGGCTCGTACTTATTTCCTTGTGTAGTAGCCGATTTGGTGCTCAACGGTGTACAACCGATGATGCCGGCTGTTAGCATCGCGACCAGACCCCGCGTCATTCGAATTTGCTGATCGACAGCGTTTCCCATCACCTGGCCCACCAGTGCGCGGCTTTCACCGCATCATCCGCACGGTCACCAACACCAGATGAACAACAGTTAAATATGAAGGGAGAGAACCGATATGATCCTCCATCGTCGTACGCCCACGGGTGCACACCCGCCTGGAATCACTACAGCGGCGGCCCGCGGATTCGCCAGACGCGACACGCCGGAGTTTGCTGACGATAGAGAGTTCGAATCCTGTTGTCTTACATAGCTTTACAGGACACACCGCAAGACATGCGCGCGGATGGTGCCACCCCCGCGCCGATCTCGCGTAGCACCCGGACCCGACCATCGGCCTACCGGTATCCACAACGGGAGGCCCCGCCGCACTAGACTGTCGACCATGGCCGGGCCGCAACGATCGAACCCGGGGGAGTTTCCGTGACAGATTTCGACTACATCATCGTCGGCGCCGGAACGGCGGGTTGCGTACTCGCCGAACGTCTTTCGGCCGCACCGGATACCACCGTCCTGCTGGTCGAAGCCGGCGATCAGGACACCGATCCGCTCATCTCCGTGCCCCGGGGTTTCGGCGAACTCCTGGGGGACCCCACCACGGCGTGGCACTATCCGACCCGTCCGTTCGGACCGGCGCGGCAGGTCGAATACTGGGTACGGGGCAGAACCCTCGGCGGTTCCAGTTCGGTCAACGGTATGGTGTACAACCGTGGTCACCGGGCCGATTACGACGCCCTGGCCGCGCTCGGAAACCCCGGCTGGGGCTGGGACGATATGCTCCCCGCTTTCCGGGCCGTCGAGGACAATCCGCTGGGCGCCACCGAGTCGCGCGGCGCGGGCGGCCCGCTGCTCCTCTCCACCGCCGAAAGCGGCGACCCGCTACTCGAGGACGTGATCACCGCCGGCGCCGCCCTCGGCTGGCGGCGCGCGCGAGATCTCAACGAGGCCGACGAAGAGCGTATCGGCTACACGATGGCCACGATCCGCGACGGCCGCCGGTGCAGTGCCGCGGACGCCTTCCTCCGCCCGGCGCTCGACCGGCCCAACCTGACCCTCGCCCTGCACACCACCGTCGACCGGATCCTGCTCGACGACGGCCGCGCCGCCGGCATCCAGGGCAGGCGCGACGGCGAGATCGTCGAATACCGCGCCGCCCGCGAGGTGATCCTGTCCGCCGGTGCCCTGGCCACGCCGAAGAT
Organism: Nocardia sp. NPDC049935; assembly: GCF_055586645.1. Lineage (NCBI taxonomy): Bacteria > Bacillati > Actinomycetota > Actinomycetes > Mycobacteriales > Nocardiaceae > Nocardia > Nocardia sp. NPDC049935. The sequence goes on from NZ_JBVJHV010000007.1 coordinate 387,504, forward strand.
CCTGCAACTCTCCGGGATCGGCGACCGTGCGATCCTGGCCGCCGCCGGAGTCGACCTCGTCGTCGACAGCCCCGGAGTCGGGGCGCGGATGCGCGAACACCGCGTACTCACCCTGCAGTTCCGCCTCACCGAGGACATCGGATACAACCGCGTACTCGGCTCCGAGGAAGGCCGGGGGCAGGCGATGACCGAATACCTCGAGACCGGCGGCGGCCCGCTCGCGGCGCCTGCGTTCGATATCGTCGGATTCTTCAAAACCCGCCCGGACCTGGACCGCCCCGACGCCCAACTGCAGATCGCGCCCTATTCCATGCTGCCGCCCGAACCCGGGCAGGCCCTCCGGATCGAGCGCGAACCGGGCATCCTGTGCATCGCCTATATGCTGCGCCCGGACAGCGAGGGCAGCGTCCGCATCACCTCCCCGGATCCCGACGCACCCCTGGATATCGACCCCGGTTACCTCTCCACCGAACACGACCGCGCCACCTCCACCGAGGTCTTCCGCGTCATCCGCCGGCTCTTCGCCACCGACCCACTCGCCGGCCGCATCGCACACGAAACCGCGCCCGGACCGCGGGTGCAATCCGCCGAGGAGATCATCGAGGCCGGGCTGGTCGGCGGTAACTGCGGATATCACGCCTGCGGCACCGCCGCGATGGGCCCGGGCGACGAGGTGGTCGATTCCCGTCTCCGTGTCCGCGGTGTCTCCGGCCTGCGCGTCGTGGACGCCTCGGTGCTGCCGGTCATGATCTCCGGCAACCTGAACGGGCCGATCTCGGCCCTGGCCCGGCGCGCCGCGGATCTCATTCTCGAGCAGGCCTGATACCGACCCACCACGGCATCGATCCGGTACTCACGCGATCGGCGGGCCGAAGTTCCGTGCGCGTGTCATCGCCGGGCGGATCGATCGAGACCCAGACCCGCGAGCGCGATATCGGCGGCGGCGTTCAGCTGCGCGACGGTCGCGCCGTCGCGCGCCCGCGAGGACATGCCCTGGATGGTCACCCCGATGTATTCCGCGACCGCTTCGGGCCCGAGGTCGTACAGCGGATTCCCGGGGCCCGTGCCGGTGCCGAGGCGCTGTGCCAGTTCGGCGATATTCCGGTTCCGGTGCTCCCGGAGCCGCCGGGCGACCGGATCGTTGCCGTCGGTGACGCAGGCCGCGGCGGTGATGATCAGGCACCCGCCGGGATGGGCCGGGTCGGCATAGTGGACCGCCGCCTCCCGCAACAACCGGACGACCAGCCGCTCGGGCGACGGTTCCTCGGCGAACGCACGCCGCATCCACCCGCCGGGACCGGCGAGATAGTGCTCGATCACGGAATCGAAGAGCTGCTGCTTATCGCCGAACGCGGTGTAGAGGCTCGGCGGAGCGATTCCGATGGCCTTGGTGAGGCCGGATACCGAGGTGCCCTCGTAGCCGTACCGCCAGAACTGCTCCATGGCGATATCGAGGGCGCGATCGATATCGAACTTCCGCCCTTGTCCGGGGACGCCGACCATGAATCTCCTCTGCGAGCCGCGCGACCAGTGTGTCGCGCCCCACTCTACTCGCATAGCGATCGCTACACGAATGGGCTACTGTCATCGTGTGCGGATCGTCGACTGCGACGAGGCGGGCATGGTGCCGCACTGTTACCGAGCGGCCGCGATATGCCGTGCGTGACGAGGCGCATCGCATCGACCGCCGACCGAAACGTGAATACATGGGGGCACTATGCGAAGCGGCATTCGATTGCGACTGGGCCTGACCCATATCGAGTCGTTGAATTCCGAGTGGACCGTCGAATCGGTCAAGCAGGTCAGGTATCACGTCATCGCCGCACGTGACCTGTTCCATCCGGACAACACCCAACTACTCGAGGGCTGCGGTGAGGCCTCGATAAGGCCGGGAGAGCGCCGACTGGTCGTCATCGACGCCAATGTCGAGCGGCTGCACGGAGACCGGATCCGGCAATGGTTCGCCCGCCAGGGCGTGCGCGGCTCGATCGTGCCGATCCGGGCGGACGAATCGGTGAAGGAGTGGCATTCCGTCGAGCGCGTCGTCGATGCCATGAACGGTTTCGGCATCGACCGCCGGCGGGAACCGGTGATCGCCATCGGCGGCGGCGTGCTCCTCGACGTCGTCGGCCTCGCGGCCAGCCTGTACCGGCGCGGTACTCCGTATATCCGGATCCCGACCACCCTCATCGGTCTGGTCGACGCCGGAATCGGCGTCAAGACCGGGGTCAACTACGGGCGCGGCAAGAACCGGCTCGGCACCTACGCGCCCGCGATCGCGACCTTCCTCGACCGGGCCTTCCTGGCGACGGTCCCCGAAAGGCACCTGTCCAACGGGATGGCGGAGATACTCAAGATGGCGTTGATCCGCTCCACGGAACTGTTCGACCTGCTCGACCGGCACGGCGGTGCGCTGATCGCCGACCGGTTCCAGGGCACGACACCCGAACTCGACGCCGCGGCCCACCAGGTGATGGCCGAGGCGATCCACCTCATGCTGGAGGAGTTGCAGCCGAATCTGTGGGAAACCTGCCTGGAACGCTGTGTCGACTACGGGCACACGTTCTCACCCACACTCGAGATGCAGGCACTCCCGGAACTGCTGCACGGCGAGGCCGTGGGTATCGATATGGCATTGACGTCGGTGATCGGGCATCTGCGCGGAGATGTATCGGGCCCGGACCTCGATCGCATCCTCGCGGTCATGCAGCGGCTCGGATTGCCGGTGTGGACCGATGTTCTCGCCACACCGGGACTGCTCGACGAAGCGCTCGCCGATACCGTCCGGCATCGCGACGGTCAGCAACGACTCCCCCTCCCGTACGGCATCGGCCGGCACCGATTCGCCAACGACGTCACGGCGGCGGAAATCGCCCGGGCACTGGGCATCCTCGACGAACGCCGGCAAGAGGCCGGCCCCACGCCGATCGGGAGCCTGCGATGAGGTGGGAATCGCTGTACCTCAACGGAATCGGGTCGTATCTGCCCGACGAGCGAGAACGAGCGCACGACGCGGTGGCCTCCGGACGCCTCGACGAGATCGATCGGCAGAAGACCGGGCAGCGCGCGGTCGCGGTCTCCTCACCCGGTCGCGGCGAGACCGCCCCCGAGATGGCGGTCCGTGCCGCGCAGTGCGCGATAGGAGACAGCGGGGTGGCCGCGGCCGATATCGATCTGCTGGTCCACGCGGTAGTCCTGCACAACGGGCTCGAGGCCTGGAACTGCGGAGCCTATCTGCAGAACGAGCTGGGTATCGACGACTGCCTGCCGGTCGAGATCCGCACCGCCTGCGCCGGTGCGATCGTCGGCATCGAGATGGTCGGCCGGTGGTTCGGCGGCAAGGCCCACGGATTGGTGACCGCCGCCGACGCCTGGCGACTGCCACTGTTCGACCGCTGGTCCTCCGACAGCGGGCTCGCCTACGGCGACGGCGCCGCGGCCGCCGTCGTCGGACCCGGTACCGGTCCGTTCCGGGTCCTGTCGACCTCGGTCGTCAGCGATACGGCTCTCGAACGGATGCATCGCGGTCACGAAACCCTCGATATGCCGGCCTATTCCCAGCGGTCGCCGATCGACCTGCGCGCCCGGGTCGCCGGATTCACCGAGACCCGGCCGATCGACGAATTCTGGACCCGCAACGGCGCGGCGCTGGCGCGCTGCGCCGAGACCGCGCTCGACGACGCCCGCACCCATCACGACGATATCCACACCTGGATCGTGCCGAACTTCGGCGATGTGCTGCTGCGCAAACAGTGTTTCGAGCCGTTGAAGATACGGCCCGACCAGACCCTGGTCGAGCTCGGCCGCGATATCGGGCACACCGGTGCGGCCGATCCGTTGCTCGGCCTGGATCTGCTCGCCTCATCCGGGGAGATCAGGCCGGGCGATCGCTTCGTGCTCACCGGGATCGGAGTCGGGTTCACCTGGGGTTGCGCCGTCGTCGAGGCAACCGGCGCGATCCCCTGATCACCACCCGACCCCACACTCCGGCCGAAGAGGGAAAGGCTGCACATGTCCACTCGGACCTCGACACAGACGGCGGGTACCGCCGCGTCCATACCGGTCAACAGGGCGATCGTGCTCATGTTGCTGGCCGTATTCGGTGTCGGCACCGTGGAGTATCTGGTAGCCGGTGTGCTCCCGGAGATCGCCGGTGACGCCGGAATGACCGAGGGCACCGCGGGCCTGCTGGTCACGGTGTACGCGATCACCGTGATGATCGGCGGTCCGCTGATGACGGTCGCCACCGCGGGGATGCGGCGCACTCCGCTGATCATCGGCTCGATGACGCTGTTCGTCGCCGGCAATATCGCGACCGCGCTGGCGCCGAATTTCGCCACCCTGGTCGTCGCGCGGATCGTCACCGCCCTGCCGCACGCGACGTTCTTCGCGCTGTGCCTGGTGCTGGCCACCTCACTGGTGGAGCCCGAGTTCCAGGGCCGGGTGATCGCGCGGGTCACGCTGGGTCTCAACCTCGCCACCGTGCTCGGCGTGCCGCTCGGCACGCTCATCGGGCATCAGGTCGGCTGGCAGTGGTCGTTCGTGATCGTCGCGATGTTCCAGGCGATCGTCACCGTGGCACTCGTCGCCGCCACCCGCCGGGCGCCCGACCATCCGGCCGGAAGCGTCGTCACCGAGATCCGGGTGTTCGGCAAACCCGCGGTGCTGTGGGCGATAGGGCTCACCGCGCTGAGCCAGGCGGCGCTGTTCGTGGTGTTCACCTATATCGCGCCCTATCTCACCGATATCGGCGGGGTGCCCGCCGGTCAGGTGACGATCGTGCTGTTCGTGTTCGGACTCGGTTCGGTCGTCGGTAACCAGCTCGGCGGCCATTTCGCCGACAAGTCCCTGGACCGCACGCTGGTGGTCGCGTTGACGGCGCTGGCGCTGACCCTCGCGGTCCTGGTGGTGGCCGGGGATTCCCGGTGGTTCGTGACGGTCTGGATGTTCGTTCTCGGGGCGGCCGGGTTCTCCATCATTCCCCCGCTCGCGTCCAAACTGATCGGCGCGGCCGCCGAAGCCCCCCATCTGGCGGCGACGGTGAATATCGCCGGGTTCCAGCTCGCGAACGCGGCCGGGGCGTGGATCGGTTCGATCGCGCTCGGCGCCGGGGCGGGCCTCGGTGCGCTACCGGCCGTGGGGGCCGCGCTGGCGGCCGGGGCGCTGATCCTGCTCGCCGTCTCGCGCCGACCGGCCCGGCCGGCCGCGGCTCCAGCGGAGGCCGGATGATGCGCGCGGCGGTGATCAAGGGTCCGGACGTCGCCGAAGTGGTCGACCTGCCGGATCCGCGGATATCCGGCGACGATGTGCTGATCCGGATCTCCTATGCCGGGCTCTGCGGTACCGATCTCGAGCTGTTCCACGGCACCTCCCCGTATCTCGCGGACGGGCGCGCGACCCATCCGCACTCCTTCGGGCACGAATGGGTCGGAGTGATCGACGCGATCGGTGCGCGCGTGCACGGCCTGGAGCTGGGGGAAATCGTCACCGGTAGCACGATGATCTTCTGTGGGCGGTGCGATCGGTGCGCGGCGGGCAACCGCAATCTCTGCCGGCGATTGACCGAGGTCGGCCTGTACGGCCATCCCGGCGCGGTGGCCGAGTTCCTGCCGATGCCGGGCCGGGTGGTCACCTCGCTGGGGCGCGGACCGGCCGAACCGGCGCATGCGCTGATCGAGCCGATGGTCACCGTCCTGGAGGCGCTCACCGCGGCCCCGGTCCGCCCCGGCGATCGGGTGCTCGTTCTGGGCGCCGGAACCATCGGCAGCCTCGCCGTCATCCTCCTGCAACAGGCCGCCGTAACCGTGGATGTGGTGGATCCCGGCGGTGCGACCCACCTCGAGACCGGTCTCTACCGGCAGCTGCTCGATTCGGTACCCGCCGGGCGCGACAGCGGATACGACCTGGTGGTGGAGGCATCCGGCGCGCACGGCGCCCTGTCCCAGGCGATCTCGCAGTTGCGTCCCGGCGGCACCTGCCTGCTGGTGGGGGTCGGCCCCGGCCCGGAGACCGTCGATCCGGGTGCCATCGCGCTGTCCGGTATCCGCGTGATCGGCGTCCGGCACGGTGTCGACCACTACGGGCGCGCCGCGCGGTTGTACGAATCACTACGCGCGCGGCTCGAGCAGCTGGTCGAAGCGGTCGTACCGCTGGCGGATATCGGCGCCGCGTTCGCCGCGCTCCAGGCGCCGCGCAGCCGGCCGAAGGTGGTGATCTCCGTTGCCTGAAACGATGGTTCCCGCGCAGGGAGCGGTCCTGATCACGGGGGCGAGCAGCGGAATCGGCCATGCCGTGGCCGTGGCCATGGCGCGCCGGGGCCGGCACGTTCTCGCCGGCTACCGCACCGGCCGGGACCGGGCCGAACGCCTGACCTCCATGCTGGAGCGGCGATTCGGTGTCCGGGCGGTCCCGCTCGCCCTCGATCTCCGCGACCCGGCAGCGGCGACAGCGACCCTCGCGGACGCTCTCGACGCGGCACCGGCAACCGTCGGTGAGATCGGCTGCCTGGTGAACAACGCGGGCGTCAACGATCGGACCGCCGCCCACCGTCTGAGCGTCGCGCACGCGGAGGAGGTGCTGGCGATCGACGCGCTCGCCCCGATCGCGCTGTCCTCGGCCTTCGCGCGCCGGCTGATCGATACCGGGAAGTCCGGAACCATCGTCAACGTCACCTCGGTGCACGAGTCGACGCCGATCACCGGCGGCACCCTGTACTGCGCCGCGAAGGCGGCCCTGGCCATGGCGACGAAGGTGATGGCTCTGGAGTTCGCGCAGTACGGAATCCGCGTGAACGCCGTCGCTCCCGGCGAGACGGCGACACCGATGAACGGTGTCGCCCACGACGACGCGGCGCATTCGATCGACCGCCCGGCGATCCCGCTGGGCCGGCCCGCCCACGCCGACGAGATCGCCGCCGCGGTGGCGTTTCTCGCCGGGCCCGAGTCCAGCTATACGACCGGCACCACGCTCACGGTCGACGGCGGGCTGGTGCTGACCGCCGCCGAGGAGAACGCCCGCAGCGCAACTGTCCGAGAGCCACAACCCGCAGGAGGAGCTCAGTGAAGGCCGCAACGATACCGCGAGTCGGTGGACCCGAACTGTTCGTCGTCGAGGATATGCCGGAACCCGAACCGGGTCCGGACGATATCGCCGTCACCGTCGCCGCCGCGGCGGTCAACCCGGTCGATCTGAAGACCCGATCCGGTTTTCTCCGCCTGGATCTCGTATTCCCGGCGATCCTGGGCTGGGACGTCGCCGGGACCGTGGCGGCGACCGGCGCGAACGTCACGGACTTCGTGCCCGGAGACCGGGTCATCGGCATGGTCGCCCAGCCCGCGCGCGGATACGGGACATACGCGGAGACGGTGGTCGCGCCGGCGTCGCTGTTCGCGCCCGCCCCGGCTTCGCTGCCGCTGCGCGACGCCGCCGCGGTTCCGCTGGCCGGTCTCACCGCCATCCAGACGCTGTACAGGCTCGATCTAGGGGAACCCACGAAGGTCCTGGTCACGGGTGCCGCGGGTGCGGTCGGCCGTATCGCGGTCCAACTGCTCGTCGCGGCAGGCCATCGCGTCGGAGCCGTCGCCCGTGAAAGCGACCGCGCCGAGCTGACGGAGCTCGGGGCCGAAGCCGTCACCACGGCCTCGGCCCTCCCGGATCGTGTGTGGGACGCGGTGGTCGACACCGCCGGGCTGGCCGCCTCGATCGCGGCGGTCCGCGACGGCGGCCGGTTCGTCTCCATCGATGACAATCAACAGCCCGAACCCCAGCGCGGTATCACCCCCGGCAAGAGCTACGTCGACGAGAACGGTTCGATGCTCGCCGATCTGGCGCGCAGGATCGACGCGGGCAGCGTCCGCGTTCCGGTGGCCCGGTCCTACGCACTCGCCGACGTCGGCCGGGCACACACCGATCTCGCGGCCGGCGGTACCCGGGGAAAGCTGCTGGTGATCCCGTGAACACTCCCACCACCGCGGTGTCCTCGCCCGGCCGGCACCGCATCGGTATCCGGGTACCCGACCGGGTCCGCGCGGCGGAGCATCTCGCCGCCATCGTCGGCGAAGGTTCGGTGCGCCCGGACACCGCCCATCCGAACCCGGCCACCCTCATCACGGCCGATCCGGCGATCCACGTCGAACTCCGGGACGCCGATCCGGCGGGCCACAGCACCGCGCCCCATGTGGTCGACCTCGGAACCCATCATCTGTGCTGGCGGGTCACCGATATCGACGCCGCCGCCGACTATCTCGCCCGGCAACCGGATACCACGATCCTCGGCGATATCATCGAGATCCCGGAGGGGCCCATCGCCGGAAACCGGTGGGTCTACTACCGCTCCCCGTGGGGCACCCTGTTCGAACTCCAGCAGTGGCCCGAGCGCCCGCCCTACACCGCGAGCACCTCGGCACGCCTCGACCACACCCGCCATCGAGTCGACGGCGCTGTGCTCCCGGGGTACGCGGGCGTGGACCATACCGGCTACAGCGTCCGGGATCTCGAGGCGACACTGCGGTATCTCGTGGACACCCACGGCGCGGCGGTGGCGGTCCGCACCGAGATCGCGGCCGACCGGCCGTTCATGCGACGCCAGTTCGGCGTCGACGTGGAGGGCACGTCACTGATGGCGATGGTCGTGGTGGACGGGCTCAATATCGAACTGTTCGAGCACCACGTCACCGAGAACGCTCCGGCCCGCCGCCCCACCGAATTCGGCGGGCACCAGCTCTCGTTCCGCACCGGCGACCGGCACGACGTCGCCTCCCTGTTGATCGATACCGGAAGGACCATATCGTGAAACTCGGCGTGAACCTGCCCAACTTCGGCCCCCAGATCGACCACGACGGCATCGCGCGGTGGGCACGCACCGCGGAGAGTTCGGGATTCGACGTGGTCCTGCTCTCCGATCACGTCGCGCTGACCGACGACGCCCATCGCCGCTCACCCGCCCCGTTCTACGAATGTCTCTCGACGCTGGCCTGGCTGGCCGGACAGACCCGGACCATCCGGCTCGGGGCGGGCGTCCTGATCGGCACCCATCGCCATCCGATCCACCTGGCGCATACGACGGCCACGATCGACCGGTTGAGCGGCGGCCGTCTCGTCGTCGGTATCGGAGTCGGCTGGGCGGCACAGGCATTCGATGTCCTGGGCGTCCCGTTCCACCGGCGCGGGCGGCTCACCGACACCACCCTCGCCACCCTGCTCGACTATTGGACCTCCGACACTCTCACCGCGGCCGGGCAGCACGGCATGCACCGGGTGCACACCGCGCCGCGGCCCCAGCAGGCCCCCCACCCACCCGTCTGGATCGGCGGAAACGGCAGGCCCGCCATCGAGCGGACCAACCGATACGGCACCGCGTGGCATCCCCTGCACCCGTCCCGGGAACTGTGCGAAGCGGGAGTGGCCGCCCTCGATACCGGCAAGGCGTTCGTGCCCCGGGTGTTCTTCCTGCCCACTCCGACAGCGATCGCCGCCGCGGGCCGCCCGCTCGGGTACGGCAGTCTCGACCAGATCGCCGGCGATCTCCGATTCCTCGAGGCCCTGGGCGCCGACACCGTCGTCCTGGACACCGATCCCGGCGACCAGCGCCTGCGCCGGCCCCTCGCGGACGATCTCGCACTCGTCGAACTCGCCGGAACCACGTTCGCACAGGCGGTGCAGCCCATATGACCACCGAGAGCCCCGCTGCCGCCCGTCCGCGGGTTCACCTCGATACCGACGCCATCCTTTTCGATATGGACGGCACGCTCGTCGATTCGCATGCCTCGATCCTGGAGACCTGGCTGCGCTTCGCCGAGCGTCACGATCTCGACCCGGCCACCGTGCGGGATGTCCTGCCGGGACGAACCGCCGACGGTATCGTGCGCGCCCTGCTCGACTGCCCCGATGAGCAGGTCCGTGACGAGGTGGCGTGGATTCGCCGCACGGAACGGGCCGCGGTGGCGCCGGTGACCCCGATCCCGGGTGCGGTGCCACTGCTGCGCTCCCTGCCGCTCGAACGCTGCGCGGTCGTCACCGCGGCCTCGGCGGAGATGATGCGACAGCGACTCCTCGCGGCCGGTCTTCCGGTGCCCGTCGTCACCGTGACGGCCGATGACGATATCGAGGGCAAACCGGCACCGGCGGGTTTCCTGCGCGCGGCCGCGGCGCTCGGCGTCGCCCCTCGTCGCTGTGTCGTATTCGAGGACTCGACGGCCGGTCTCGTCGCGGGCCACGCCGCCGGCGCTCGGTGCGTCGCGCTCGGTGACGCGCCCGGCCCGGCCGATCTCCGCATCGCCGATCTCCGCGCGGTCGAGGCCGGCGCGGTGGGTTCCGGTATCGCCCTGCGGATCACGCAGTGACCAGGCGGATGGCCGTCGACCTGGGCGGAACGTGGTTGCGCATCCGGATCGGCGGACATACCGAACGTATCCCCGCCCCCAGCCGGATCCACCACCCGGCGGCCTCGGTGGACGAATTGCTCGAACTGCTGATATCGACTCTCGACGAACGTGTTCCCGCCGGCGCGACGGTGGATTTCTCCTGCGGTGCCGCACTGGACGAAGAGCGGGGCCTGGCCTACGGATCGGGCCCACTGTGGGGTGAACGGCCGCCGGAGCCGATACCGCTGCGCACCCTGCTGGAGAGTGCGCGACCGGACGTCGGCTGGCATCTCGTCAACGATGTCACCGCGGCTCTGGCCGACGCGGTCGCCCGCTACGGCCGACCGGCCGACCGCCACTTCGCGTATCTGACGATCAGCAGCGGAATCGCTTTGCGTATCGCCGATCTCACCACGGCCGGAATCGTCGTCGACCGCTACGGACTGCAGGGCGAGGTAGGTCATCTCCGCGCCGCGTCAAGCGCACCGCATGCCGTCCGTTGCCTGCCGTGCCTGTGCGGCGGCAGCGGCCATATCGCCGCGATCGCTTCCGGCCCGGCCCTGCCACGCGTGGCGGCCGCCCTGGGCATCGACGAACCCGAGCGGGTCACCGACAGCCTCGGCGGGCTGGTGCGCGCGGGGAATACGGCCGCTCGCACGGTCCTGCGGATCATCGTCGAGCCGATCGCGGAATTGGTCCGCACCCTGCGCACCGTCGACCCGACGCTCGATGCGGTGGTCATCGGCGGCGGAGTCCCGGAAGGCCTGGGCACGGTGTACCAGGACGCGCTGCGCTCCCAGATCGACGAGGTCCGCTCCTATGCCGACGCCGGGCCCTCCGATCTGCGGCTGCACATCTGCCGCGCCGGCGATATCGACCCCCTCACCGGAGTCGCGGCCATCACCGACGGACGCCTGACCGTAAGGAAAGGACATCGGCATGACCGATGCGTTGTCTGATACCCCACCCGCCCCCGCGGAACACCGGGACGCGGCAGCGTCCCATCTCGCGATCGTCCGGGAGGCCACGCGGTCGGCCCTGCGGTCGCGTCCGACGCCGGTGCCGGGCGTCGGCGAACTCCTGCTCGCGCCGGAGAAGGTCTCCCTCTGCGGTACCGATATCCAGATCGTGCGCGGGGACCGGGACGATCCGTCACCCATCGTCGGTCACGAGGGCGCGGCACGGGTGGTCGCCGTCGGGCCGGCGGCCGGCGATTTCGCGCCGGGGGATCGGGTCGTCGTCAATCCCACCCATCCCCGGGATCCCTCGTTCCTGCTCGGCCACAATGTTCCCGGCCTCTTCCAGCAGCGAGTTCTCCTCGGCGCTTCGCCGGTCGCCGCCGGTCTGGTCGCTCGGATCGGCGACGGCATCTCGTCGACTCGCGCCACCCTGATCGAACCCTGGGCCGTGGTGCGATACGCGTTGTCGGCGATGGCGACCACCGAACCGGACACACTCGTCGTCATCGGCGACGGCCTGATCGGAAACCTCGCCGCCTATCTGGCGCCGAAACTCCTCGGACCGGTGACCGTACTCGTCGTGCACCGGTCCGCGAACGGCGCCGCGTGGACGGACGCCTTTCTGCCGCAGGTGACGAACCGGCGCTCGGACGAGCCGTGGCAGCAGGACTGCGGGTCGCGGGTGGCCGTTCTCGTCGCGACCCATCGCGGCGGCACGGTCGGCGCGGTCGAGGAGGCGATCCGGCGACTGGGAGACCGGGCGGCCGCGGTCCATCCGATCGGTGGGGTGGCGCCGGGTTCGTCCTGCCGCCACGTTCCGGGCGTGGATCTGGCGGGGGTGCGCGCGGCGAATACCGGTGGGCCCTGGCCGCCGGCGCGGGTGCACTTCACGGGCCCCGCCGGGTCGATCCAGTTCACCGGAAACCGCGGGGTCGCCACCCCGGCCCTGCTCGAGGCCGCCCGTGAGCTGGCCGCCGAGCCGGTGGCCGTCGACGCCCTGATCACCCACGATGTCGACACCCAGGCCGGCGTGGAGATCATGAACGCGCTGTGCGCGGAGAACCGGAAGATCGTCTACGGCCGCCGGGTGCAGCGACTGGTGGTGACGATGAATCCCGACCTTGTCGTGTAACACCACTATCCGGGCGGGGTAACCCGACACCGATCGACCCGGTGGCGCCCCCGACACGCGTTCGCACCGCATCGCGGACACCGACCCGTCACGCTCGCAACATTTCCACGAGCGGCCGCCGAATGTCGTACGCCGCCCAGCCGGGTGAGCCGTCGCGGGCGAACGCGACCCAGGCCCCGTGCACGCGAGCGGCCGACCCCACCGGGGCCGGATCCGGGCCGAGCAGTCCGGTCTCGCCGTGCAGCCACGGTTCGTCGGCGATATCGAAGACGAACGGGAGCTCGACGGTGTGGGTCGCGCCCAGTTCCCCGCCGAGGGCCGTCGACCGGTAGCCGAACGAGTAGGCGTAGGTGCGGCAGCCCGAGATACGCGCGTGCGCCTCCAACAGCCGTTTTGTCCCCGCCCCGAACAATGCTTCTCCCAGGATCGCGGAACGCAACTCCCCGGGCGTGGCGGCCGGATGCCCGGTGCGGACTACCGCGATGGCGGCGGCCGGGTCCGCGTGGGCTTTCTCGGCGAGTACCCACACATCCGCGTCGGTGGAGGTTTCCAGATGACCCTGCGGCACCAGATACAAATTCCCTTCCTGGGTGTTCGTGCCGATGAGCAGGTCGATCTCGGCAGCGGGCCCGGCGGTGAGATCGTCGGCGGGCTGGACGGACAGCACGGGGGCGAAGGCACTGAGCCCGGCCAGCGGGTCCGTCGCGTCGTCGGTGCGCAGGTCGATTCCGGACAGCGCGGGCAGGATCTCCAGGAACCGCTGGTCCGGGATATCGGCGAATTCCGCCACGGTCGGCCCGACCCCCAGCGCCGCCGCGGCGGCCACGCTGACCCGGTGCGCCTGCTCCGGGGTGAAAGCGCCCGTCCCGCTGCCGCTCTGGATGATGGCGCGCCGGAACAGTCCCTTCGCCTCCGGTGTCGCGAGCAGGGCCGCGATGAGCGTGGCGCCCGCGGATTGCCCGAAGACGGTGACCGCCTCCGGATCGCCGCCGAACGCCGCGACGGTGTCGCGTACCCAGCCGAGCGCGGCGATCAGGTCGAGCAATCCTCGATTGGCGGGCGCGTCGCCCAGGTCGAGGAACCCGGGGATGCCCAGCCGGTAGCCGACGGTCACGAGAACGACGCCGTCGCGGGCGAAGGCCCGGCCGTCGTAGAGCGCGGCGCGGGGCGAACCGGTGACGAAACCGCCGCCGTGCACGAAGACCATCACGGGCCGCCGGCCCGCGTCGGCGGCGGGAGTGCGGATATCGACGGTCAGGTACTCCGCCCCCGGCACCCAGCCGGGCCCGAAGTAGGGGGTCATATCGAGACGGCCGAAGTCGCGGGACGGCTGGGGCGCCGTCGGGGCCGGACGGGTCGCGTCACGAACGCCGGACCAGCCAGGATGCGGTGCCGGGCGCGCGAAACGACCGGCGCCGACCGGGGCCGCCGCATACGGGATGCCTCGATAGAGTTCACCGGCTTCGTCGCGGATTCCGCGAACCGCGCCGGCGGGAGTGCCGACAACCGGGTACGAATGCTGGGACATGATCACTCTCCTGGGTGGGCCGGTCACGAGAGGCGGGAGAAACCCGCCCACTCCCGGACCGCGAATTTCGATCCGTCGCGCTGCACCTGCAGCGCGCCCCGGCCACCGAAATGCGCGGGGAACACGAGTGCGTTGGTCTCGGCGGCCGTACCGAGCAATGTGTGGCGGGTGGCCCGCGATTCGGCCGGGTTCTCGCAGAAGCAGGAGTTGGTCTCGGGCTCCACGATCTGCAGCGCGGTGTGCACGAGATCGCCGACGAACAACGCCCGGTCGCCGCGTGACTCCAGCGTGAGCACCGAGGAGCCGGGAGTGTGCCCGGGCGCCAGGTCGAGCCGCAGGTTCTCGTCGATCCGGTAGCCGCCCTCCCACAGATGCGTCAGGCCCGCCGCGTGGACCGGCGCGACGCTGTCCTCGAAGACGTTCTGGTTACCGCGGCCGAGCACCGGCTCGCTCGCGCCGGCCGGGTCCCAGAATTCGAAGTCCCGCTGGGTCATCAGGTAGGTGGCGTTCGGGAAGGTCGGCACCCAGGTCCGGCCGTCCAGCCGGGTGTTCCAGCCGACGTGGTCGATATGCAGATGGGTGTTGACCACGAGGTCGACCTCCTCCGGCCGCACCCCGGCGGCCGCGAGATTATCGAGATAACCCGTGACGCGCCGGCTCCACACCGGGGCATAGGGCCGCTCCTTGTGGTTGCCGACCCCGGTGTCGACGAGAATCGTGCGGCCGCCGCTGCGCAGCAGCCACGACTGGATCGCCGACCGGCACTCACCGGTCTCGGGGTCCCAGAAATCCGGCGCGAGCCAGTGCCGGTGCTCGTCCCACGAGCCCTCGGGGCTCTCGGGGAAGAACTGGTCCGGCGTCATCTCGACCGAGCCGTAGTACTCGTGGATGCGGGTGACGGTGACGTCGCCCAGGGTGATCTGGTCCATATGGTCCGTCCTCGGGTCGGTGATGACACGAGCCTGGACGGCCCCGCCACCGCGAGCCACCGCCCCTTCGTCCTACCCCTGGCAGGGTGTGGCCGGGCCCGCGCACCGTCCGCATACTGGGGTGATGGACGGACCCGGCCCACTCGGCGATTTCCTGCAGGCCAGAAGGGCGCGGCTGCGCCCCGATGACGTCGGCCTGCCCGACCTCGGCCCCCGCCGGCGGGTGGCCGGGCTGCGGCGCGAGGAGCTCGCCCAGCTGGCCGGGGTGAGCGTCTCCTACTACGCGCGGCTCGAACAGGGCCAGTCCCGGGCGGCGTCGGCGGAGGTACTCGACGCGATCGCCCGCGCCCTGCTCCTCGACGAACACGAACGCGCACATCTCGACCGCCTCGCCGACGCCGCCCGCCGCGCACCCCGGCCCCGCCGCGCGAGGCCGGAGAAGGTCGCCCCGGAGACCTGGGAGCTGCTCCGCGCGGTCGATGGCATCCCCGCGATGGTCCTCGGCCGCCGCACCGATGTCCTGGCGTGGAATCCTCTCGGACACGCGCTGCTGGCGGGCCATCTGGATTTCCACAGCCCCGGCGAACCGGCCCGGCGGCCGAATATCGCCCGCATGCTGTTCCTGGACCCGCACTGCAGGGACCTCTACACCGACTGGAAACGCAAGGTCCGCACGGTCGTCGGCAACCTGCGGGTGGCCGTCGGCAAGTTCCCCGACGATCCGCAGCTCGCGGAACTGATCGGCGAGCTGACGATGAAAAGCCCCGAATTCGTCACGCTGTGGCGGGACCACCGGGTGAAACCCTGCGACGGCGCGTCCTACGAACTGCGCCATCCGGTCGTCGGGACCCTGACGGTGAACCAGCAGACTCTGTCGATCGGCGGCTCGCCGGAACAGTCGCTGATCCTGTGCACCACACCTGCCGGTTCTTCCTCGGAGGAGGCGCTTGTGCTGCTCCGGCAGGCGGGCGTGCGGTCGGCGGCGATTACTCAGACGGTCGAGTAGTACTACGGATTCGGTCGCGTGGCCGGGCCGCCACCCTGGATACATGCCCGAACCTCCCCCTCCGCGCAGCACCGTCCGTAACTCCCCCGCCGCTGTCCTCGCGTTCCTCCTGGTCTGGATTGTCGCGATCCTCGCCCTGTTCGTCTCGATGCTCTACCCGCTCGGCATACCCGGCTGCAGCGCGGGAGAGCCCTCCTGCGATATACCGCCGATCTGGTTGGCCTGGCCGGTCACCTGGGGTGGCACCGCGTTCGGTGTCGGGTGGAGCATCGTCGATACCGTACGCCGCAAACGGATACGTCTCACGGTGCAGCTGTGCTGCTCCGGCATCATCGTTTTCGGCGCCCTGTTCGGTTTCCTGCTCATGCTCGCCTGAGCCCGGACCCGCCCCGAACGCGGCCGCCACCCGAACGGCCATCAACCCCGCGGCAGCGCCTGCACAATTCGGGTGACCCGCGCCCCGGCATCACACACGCGGCCGATCTTCGCGGCGAGCGCCTCCCCGGCGAACTCTTCGGCCCGGCCGCCCACGCTGATGGACGCGACAACAGACCCGTCGCGCCCGAATATCGGTGCCGCCACCGCCGCCACCCCGGCCAGATAGTCGGAGTTGCTCAACGAATAACCGGCCGTCCGGATCTCGCCGAGGTGTTCACGCAGCCGGTCCACATCGGTGATGGTGTGCTCGGTGATCCCCGGCAGGTCCGCGGTTATCCACCTGTCCTGCAACGCTTTCGAATGCGCGAGCATCACCACCGGACCCGCCGCCGCGTGATACGGCATCACCGACCCGATATTGATCCCCGCCACAACCAGCGAATTACGCCCCTCGAGCAGATCGATGCAGACCGCCCCCTGTTCGGCGGGCACCATCAGGTAGGCCGTGTTCCCGAACGCCGTCGCCAGCTCGGACATGAACGGTTTCGCCGCGGAACGGATATCGAGTTTCGACAACGCCGCCGACCCGATCTCGAACACCGGCATCGCCACCCGGTAGGCGCCCTCTTCGGTGCGATCCACCCACCCCGCCTGGATCAGCGTCGCCATCAGGCGGAAGACCGTGGTCTTGTTCATCCCGCTCGCGGTGGTGAGGTCGTTCAACGTCCAGACGGGCCGGTCGGCACTGAAATGGCCCAGCAGCGTGCACGCCTTGAGCACGGCTCCCACCACGTCACGACCTGCCGACGCCTCCGATTCGGGAGACGTGCTCGCCTTCGGCGAGGTGGGCACAGCCACGGATACTCACTCACTTCCACGGTTCGCGCGATCGATTCCGCCACCTTACGAACTCATCGACCGATCGGGGTTGACTTTGTGACCCCCACCACCCTACCGTCCCCGTAACGAATTTTGAAACATATTCCGCATTGCGAAACGGAGAGTGGACAGGTGCGCAGCCCGACCTTGAAAGACCTCACGTCGAACGGACTCGTCTACGCCCCCGGCGTATGGGACGGCCTGACCGCCCGCCTCGCCGAACAGGCCGGTTTCAGCGCCCTGTGCGCCTCGGGCTTCGCCGTCTCGGCAGCCTTGGGCCTCCCCGACGCCGAGCTCTACACCCAGACCGAGAACCTCCAGGCGGTCCGCACCATCCGCGAATCCTCGAAGCTCCCCTTGGTCGCCGATATAGACACCGGCTATGGAAATGCCGTCAACGCCGCCCGCACCGCCACCAAATTCGTGGACGCGGGCGTCGGCGGAATGTTCATGGAAGACCAGGTTTCTCCCAAGTCCTGCCCCATCTGCGTGGGCGATCCCGTGGACCTGATCACCGTCGAGGAAGCCACCGGCAAGATCCGCGCCGTCCGCGACTCCATCCCCGACGACGTGCTCCTCATCGCCCGCACCGACGCCCGCGGCGACGGCGCCATCCGCCGCGCCCGGGCCTACGTCGAGGCCGGCGCCGACATGATCATGCCGGTCACCAAGACCTTCCAGACCGTCGAGGAATGGCAGCGCTGCCACGAAGAGGTCGGCGTCCCGCTGATGGCCACCCTCACCGCCTCGACCTGGACCGAACGCGATTTCACCCCCGAGATCCTCGAACAGATCGGCGTCCGGCTGGCCCTGCTGCCCACCCAGGTGCTGATGGCGGCCGCCGGAGCCGCCCGCGCGACCCTGAAACGCCTGGCCGCGGGCGAACCACCCGCCCAGGTGAGCGCCGACGCCCTCCAGCACCACGAGTTCGTGGACCTGATCGGTTTCCCCGAGGTCGAGGCCATGCAGAACAAGTACCTACCCGCGAAGGAGCAGTGACCCCCGTGGGCTACACGATGACGGAGAAGATCCTGGGCCGCGCCTCGGATCAGGACACGGTCCGCGCCGGCGAGAACCACGCCGTCGCCCCCGCGCGCATGATCGCCTACGACTTCCCCGGCTACACCGACGTCATGTTCCGCCAGATGCGCGACGACTTCGGCATCACCGAACTCGAAGACCCCAGCCGCTACATCGTCTTCATCGACCACATGCTCACCAAGCGCAACGAGAAGGAAACCGAGGTCCACCAGGTCACCCGCGACTGGTGCGACTTCTTCGGCATCGAGTTGCACGAGGGCCGCGGTATCGGCCACCAGCTCACCGCCGAACTCGGCCTCGCCATCCCCGGCGAATTCCTCGTCCACTTCGACGGCCATATCAGCGGTATCGGCGCGTTCGGCGCCCTCGGCTGGGGAATACGGCGCGACCTCATCGAAGCCTGGGTCACCGGCCGCGTCTTCGTCGATATCCCCGCCACCACCCGTTTCGACCTGGTCGGCGAGTTCCCGCCCGGCGTCGACAGCCGCGACCTCGTGCACACCATCATCGATATGGTCGGCGCCGACGGCTGCGCCCATCAGGTGATGGAGTTCGGCGGCCCCGGCGCCCGCTCGATGGCCATCGACCACCGCCAGGGCCTGTGCGGAATGGCCATGTTCACCGGCGCCGTATCCGCCGTCTTCGAACCCGACGAGATGTCGCTGGCCTACGCGAACAAGGTCGCCCGCCGCAGCTTCGACCCCGTCTACCCCGACCCCGACGCCACCTACGCCGCCCGCCACACCATCGACCTGTCGACCCTGACACCCCGGGTCGTCCTCCCTGGCTCGGCCCGCGCCGTCAACACCAAAACCGCCCAGGAACTCGCCGGTACCCCCATTACGAAAGCCTTCATCGGCTCCTGCGCCAGCGGCCGCATCGAAGACCTGCGCGCCGCCGCCCTGGTCCTCGACGGTCGCCAGGTCGCCCCCGGAGTCGAACTCAATGTCGTCCCCACCTCGCAGAAGGTGTACGAGCAGGCCGAGCAGGAAGGAATCCTCGACGTCCTCCGCGCGGCAGGTGCGCATATCAATATATCGAGCTGCGATTTCTGCTTCGGCTACCAGAAACCCCTGCAACCCGGCGAGAACTGCATCTCCACCGGCGTCCTGAACATCTCCGGCCGTATGGGCAGCCCCGACGCCAATATCTACATGGGCTCCCCATACACCGTCGCCGCCAGCGCCCTCACCGGCACGATCCAGGAGTCGAACCAGTGAGCGCCTACCCCCCACCCCCGGACCTCATCGAAGGCAAGGTCGCCTGGATCTTCGGCGACGATTTCGATATCGACCTCGTGGTCGGCGTCTCCAACATCAAGTCCTACGACCCCGACCACCTGCGTTCGGTGTGTATGCAGGCCTACGACCCCACCTTCACCGACCGCGTCCGCCCCGGCGATATCATCGTCGGCGGCCGTAACTTCGGCTACGGTCATCCGCACTATCCACCGATGGTGGCCCTGCGCAACGCGGGTATCGCGGCCATCGTCGCGGAATCCTTCTCGCCCGGCTTCTGGCGCGGCGAGACCTTCAACGGCATGCCGTTGATCACGATCCCCGGCATCTCGACCGCAGTCCGGGTCGACGACGCCGTGGCCCTCGACTGGCGTACCGCCACCCTGCGCCTGCCCGAGGGAACCGACCTGGTCGGAACCCCACCGAGCCCGCGGACCATCCAGGTCATCGAGGCCGGTGGCTCGTATGAACTCCTGCTCGCCGAGCACGCACGCGAAAGACAGATTCAATGACGAACACAGAACCTCGCGTCGGGTCCAGTGACCTCCACCCCTCCGGACCGCTGCCCGTGCCAGCAGCGAAGAAGTCGAACTCCGTGGCCCGCCGCGCCGCCATAGCCGGCGGCGTCGGCACCCTCATCGAGTACTACGACTTCGCGGTATACGGCTTCCTCGCCGTCACCATCGCCCCCCTCTTCTTCCCCTCCGACAATTCCGGCGTGTCGATCCTGTCGACCCTCGCCGTCTTCGGCGTCGCCTATGTGGCCCGCCCCCTCGGCGGCATCTTCTTCGGCCGCCTCGGCGACCGCCGCGGCCGCCGCCACTCCCTCGTCATCACCGTCGTCAGTATGGGCATCGCCTGCGGCATCCTCGGCCTGCTCCCCACCCATTCCGCCGTCGGCGTCCTCGCCCCCATCCTCTTGGTGCTGGTCCGCCTCGCCCAGGGCTTCTCGGCCGGCGGCGAAGTAGGCGGCGCGGCCACCTATATCGCCGAATCGGCCCCACCGAAGAAGCGCGGCTTCTTCGGCTCCTTCACCCCCGTCGGCTCCACCCTCGGCTTCGCCGTAGCCGCCGCCGTCGTCGGCGTGGTCGCCCTGGCCACCAACGATGAGCAGATGGAATCGTGGGGCTGGCGCATCCCGTTCCTGCTCGCCCTACCCCTCGCCTACGTGTGCCTGCGCGTCCGCATGAAGCTCGAGGACACCCCCGAATTCGAGGAGATGGCCGAAAAGCAGCAGGTCACCAAGAGCCCGCTGCTCGACACCGTCACCAAGAACCCGTGGTCCGTAGCCCGCGTCGTCGGCATCGCCATCGCCATGAACGGCTCCGGCTACATCGGCCTCACCTACTTCAGCGTCTACCTGATCAACGACCTCGGCTTCTCCAAAGACTCCGTCTACTGGACCTCCGCCGTAGCCATCGCCCTGGCCTGCGCCACCTTCCCCCTCAGCGGTATGGCCACCGACAGGTGGGGCCGCAAACCCGTCCTCATCGCCGGCTACCTCGCCTACGTCGTGATCGCCCTCCCCGCCTTCATGATCATGGGCGCAACCAGCAGCATCCTCGTCATCGGCATTGTCTACTTCCTGTACATGGTGCTCAACGGCGTAGTCCAGGTCCCCGCCTTCCCGCTGTTCACCGAACTCTTCCCCCGCACCGTCCGCTACACCGGCGTCTCCCTCGGCTTCAATATGGGCACCATCGCCGCCGGCGGCACCGCCCCCTACGTCGCCGCCCAGCTCGTCGAATCGACCGGCAACGCGATGTCACCCGCCTACTGGGTAATGGGCGTCTGCGCCATCGGCCTCCTCACCGTCGCCACCATCCGCGAAACCGGACGGAAGGAACTCCCTGCATGACCACCGGTAACACCGGGACAACCCCGTCCGCCGCATCAGATGAGGGTGCGGCGGGCGGGGTGTCCCGGCAGGACGGCCACGAACGCTTCGCCACACTCACGGAGGCATGGAACGACCGGGTCCGGCACGAACCCGACGCCCCGGCCCTCGTGTACTTCGACACCACACTCACCGTCCGCCGGACCGACGACCTCGCCAACGCACTCGCGGCCGCTTTCGCCGAGCGGGGTGTGGGCCACGGTGAACGGGTGGGCATCCACCTTCAGAACATCCCGCAATACGCGATCGTCCAGCTCGCCCTGTGGAAACTCGGCGCGATCGCCCTGCTGCTCAACCCGATGTATCGGGGGCGGGAACTCCGGGAACTGGTCAGTGATGCCGAACCGGTCGGGATCATCACCACCGACCGCGATGTGCGGCAGGTCCGGGAGGACGTCGAGGGCACCACAGTCGAATGGGTGATCGGCACCGCGGAGTCGGACCTTCAGTCCCGCAACGATCCCCGCGTTTTCAAACCCGAAACCGCCGCTGCCGCTGAGCCATCGGCAGACCATCCTGCCGGCGCACCCGCGATTCACACCGACCTGCTCGCCTTGGCCCATGAGTACGCCGGCCGGAAACCCCCACCGGTCCAGGTACACGGCGACGACCTCGCTTTCCTCGCCTACACCTCCGGCACCACCGGCCCGCCCAAGGGCGCGATGAACTCGCACGCCAACGTCCGCGCGGTAACCACCAGCTTCGCCGAACTCGCCGGCATCACCCCCGGCGACGTCGTCTTCGCCCTGGCCCCGCTGTTCCACATCACCGGAGCGGTTGTCATCGGCGCCCTCGCCCTCACCGAACCCACCTCCCTGGTCTTCACCAGCCGCTTCACCACCGACGTAGCCGTCGACGCCCTCCGCGAACACGGTGTCACCTACACTATCGGCTCCATCACCGCCTTCAACGCGATGATGAACTCCGAATACGCCACCGCCGAACACTTCTCCACCATCAAAACGCTGTACAGCGGGGGTGCGCCGGTTCCACCGAGCACGGTCACCCGCTTCCAGGAGCGGTTCGGCCACTACATCCACAACGCCTACGGCATGACCGAAACCTCCTCAGCAGTCACCGCAGTCCCGCCGGGAACGAGCGCTCCGGTCGACCCGGACAGCGGCACTCTGTCCATCGGACTACCGCTGCTGGGAGTGAACGTCGAGGTAGTCGGCCCCGACGGCCAGCCCCACCCTCCTGGCAGCCAAGGCGAACTCGTCGTCACCGGCCCGCAGGTCATCCGCGGATACTGGCGCAAACCAGAAGAATCCGAAGCCGCCCTGCCAGGAGGTCACCTCCGAACCGGCGACAGCGCGATTGTCGACAAACAAGGCTGGGTTTACCTGGTCGATAGGATCAAAGACCAGATCAACGTCTCCGGATACAAGGTGTGGCCGCGCGAGGTCGAGGATGTCCTCTACGAACATCCGGCCGTGCTCGAAGCAGCAGTAGTAGGAATTCCTGACGAATATCGTGGCGAGTCAGTTGTCGCCTACGTTTCCCTGAAAGACGGACAGACCGTTCAGGCCGACGACCTGATCGTATTCACCCGAGATCGACTCGCGCCCTATAAAAGGCCCAGGGCAGTCAAAATCGTCGCCGATCTCCCTAAAACGCAGACTGGCAAAATTCGCCGACGTGCACTACGCGATCAACATGGTGAGGCCCGAACCGCATAACGAGGACCTCGCGGCCATATCGGAAATTTGACCGACGGCGGAGTGAACGCGGTGTCGGTCAAGCGGAACAGATCAATCGAATTAATCGCTCTGCGCCAGGTCAAATACGACGGCACCCGTAACGTTGAGCTCATCTGGGTCAGAAGACGCAAGGAGACGATACTTCACAGGGACATCGTCCGCTGGCGCCAACACAAGATGAAAGCCATCCGCTTCAAGCTCGCCGCGTAGGACACCGCGAGCTTCCTCCGCATTCGCCACCGAAACATTCGCGCAAAAGTAGGTACCTTGCCCGAGGTACACCTGCTCGCCACAAACAGCGATAGGCTCGTATACGGATAGCATTACCTGAAGCTGTGAATCGAGCAAAGATTCATCCATAATCTCAATATTTTCGGTGTCGTCCTCCAATCTTTCCACTTTGGCGTTGAACAGGACACCTCCTGCGACAGTTAGACTCCCCCCGTCCAATAGTTTTGTCGCGAGATCGATCCCATGAACCTGCTCGCGAGTGAAAGCGATAGGCGCCGGAAACGGAGTATTAGATGATGCTTGTATACGGGCCAAACGTTCCACTTGTCTTATAAAAGCGGCTGGCACGGGCGTGGGATTATCAAGCGGGGCAGTATCGCCGACGGCTCCAGCATCACCCAGCTCCAACTGCACCATATTCGGACTGCACATATGGTGACCGAACTGGAGCACTGGAAGCAGTTCGGAAGGGTACGCATCATCCCGAGGATTGTAGGAGATATTTATTTGAGCCGTCACAAGATCGCCTCGGGATCGACTAGGGTCCAATTCGACATTCACGCTGACCGAATTGGTTTTATCGGCTGCATATATTGTTGCTACTGAAGTTCCAACTTTGCGTTCGTGAAACCTCACCGGAAGGTTCGCCAAGCGTCTCCCTTCAGGGCTTGTAACAACCAACCGCCCCGGGAGCCCGCCTGGTATCGACTTTCTAGTAGAACCGATCTGAACATTTGCCGAGGTGCCAGTTAGCTGGGTTATGCCTATCGGTCCGGTAGCAGAATTTATTCGCACATAGGAATCGCTAACAGCGATAGCGTCTCCTCGCCTCACAGCCTCGGAGAATTTCGCGGCTTCAATCCTGCCCATTTCCGTGTCTGGAAATTCAAAACTTACCGACAGCGAGATAGGCCTCTCCTGATCGGCACCCTTCCAGCGAGGCACGTACGTCACTGCGGTTTGATTTCCAGTTACGGCAATATCTATCCGATAATAGGGGTCAATATCGTTCAATCGGCGAGCAATATTTTGAACCCGCGCAAGTGCAGCATTTATGTCACTCCCAAAACTGGCCTCTTCCTGATTTAGCTCACGCAACAATTGCACAACTTCATCATTTACGCCGTCGATGAAATACCTACGGATCCGTTCATTCTCAATCATTTGCTTGTCGAGCCAGTCTTTGTCCAGCCATTTGATCGGGCAAGTGATCCCAAACTTTTCAGGCAGCTTGCTAAACCATTTCTCCTCGGCTGGAGTTCGGTTGATTGGAACGATCAAAGTCCACGAATCGGGCTGGTGGAGCATGGCGGTCTTCAGACTGCGTTCAACCTGGTTTCGCCGGCCTTTCTCCGCCCCCAGGCGTCCAGTAAATGATTTACATTCGAAAATATGGAGTTCGGTCTCTGTGATAATCTGAACGTCGCGCCCGTCGTCTCCTCCTGCGCCATCAATTCGCTGCGCGTCCGGATTTAGCGTGCTGAGAAGGACCGAGACAATGTCTTCGTAGACATCGCGTGCGACTTCATCCCATTTAACTGGCGGCATCACCAGAGCCTAGATCGTTTCGCTGGCCAGCACGCGCATTTCAACCCTTCATTGCCGCATCCCCGCCCGGTCCGCCGCTTAACCTTTGGCCCTGCTGGCTGATGGTCTGCGCCTTGGTGGGGCTGGCTTCCCCGCCTGCCCCATAGGGCCTGCCTTTCTCGCGTAGAGACTCCGCGGTCAAGGGTGGCGCTAGCCATCACCGAGTGACGCCGTAGGCGCCCTTGAGGTTCCCCCGCATTGTTGGAGGGCGGGGTTATCAGGTTCCGGCCGGAACCGGGTGATGGTAGCTCGCCTCGAACTCATCGGGTGATCGCCAA